>NZ_CM128247.1:1368333-2736666 GCF_052828525.1 Vannielia sp. SX4 | reverse complement strand
GTTCTCGAAATCGCCCTGCACCGGCAGGTCGGTGGCGGCCACGATCTCTTGGGCGTGGGCCAGCGCATCATCGCGGCTGATGGTGCCCATGTCGCGGCTGCCCTGCACGAAGGCAAGCGCGGCGGAAGAGGTGGCCAGCGCCTTGGCGCCCATTCCGGCCAGCATACGGGCCGAGCCGACATCCCAGACATTGGCGAGGATGAAAGGGTCACCCGGCACATGCAGGGCGCGGTAGCTTTCGAACTTGTCCATGTCACTCTCCCTCACTGAAGGCAGGCTGGCCTGCGGCGGCCCGCAGCACAAGAGGCTTGGCAGGGGCAGGGCGGGCTGCTACTGACAGCCCATGACCCGCGCCGCGACCATCATCATTTGCTGCATTACCTGCTGACATCAGTCACGCGGGCCCGGTCTCTTTTCACGAAACGATGAAGTTGCTAAAGCCCGCGGGGACGCCCGAGGAGCCTTCATGGACATTCATCTGCACAACACGAAAACCCGGAAGAAAGAGCTTCTGACCCCTGTCACACCGGGGCGGGTGGGCATGTATGTCTGCGGACCGACGGTCTATGACCGGGCGCACATCGGCAATGCCCGGCCCGTGATCGTGTTCGATGTGCTCTACCGGCTGCTGCGCCATGCCTATGGGGCGGAGAACGTGACCTATGTGCGCAACTTCACCGACGTGGATGACAAGATCATCGCGCGGGCGGAGGAGAGCGGGCGAGAGATCGGGCACATCACGGCCGAGACCACTGAGTGGTATCTGGAGGATATGGCGGCGGTCGGGGCGCTGGAGCCAAACGAGATGCCCCGCGCGACTGAGTGGATCGGCGCGATGGTGGAGATGATCGAAGGGCTGATTTCGGGCGGTCATGCATATGCAGTGGAGGGGCATGTGCTGTTCCGGGTGCGGAGCTATGAGGCCTATGGCGCTTTGTCGGGCCGCTCGGTGGATGACATGATTGCCGGGGCGCGGGTCGAGGTAGCGCCCTACAAGGAAGACCCGATGGACTTTGTGCTCTGGAAGCCCGCGAAGGCGGGCGAGCCGGGGTGGGACTCGCCTTGGGGTAAGGGCCGGCCCGGCTGGCACATTGAGTGCTCGGCGATGGCGGATGCGCTGCTGGGCAAGAGTTTCGACATTCATGGCGGCGGGAATGACCTGATGTTCCCGCACCATGAGAACGAGATAGCGCAGTCGAAATGCGCCCACCCGGAGGGCGACTTCGCCCGGATCTGGATGCACAACGAGATGCTGCAGGTCGAGGGCAAGAAGATGTCCAAGAGCCTCGGGAATTTCTTTACGGTCAGGGACTTGCTGGATCAAGGCGTGCCGGGCGAGGTGATCCGCTTCGTGTTTCTCGGGACGCATTACCGCAAGCCAATGGACTGGACGGAGAAGAAGCGGCAGGAGGCACAGGCCACGCTCTGGAGGTGGTTGAACCATTTGAAAGATCAGCACTTTGCTTTCGAAGGTGCCAATCTTGATCTCTACTTTGATCCGCGAAGATATCCCGCAGATCCAATTGTGGTCGAAGCACTTGCAGATGACTTGAACACACCAAAGGCAATTGCGCGACTGCACGAACTTGCAAAGATCAAAGAGTTCGACGCTGCCAACTTACTTTGGGGCTCAATGGTCCTAATGGGAATTGTTACCCATGACTCTGCCTTTGATTTACTCTCGGCTTCCGGTGTTGGTTGGATCGGTAGTTATTCGAGGGAAACCGAAGATTTAGTGAATGGCCTCCTCAGAGAGCGGCAGGACGCTAAGAAACGTCGCGATTTCGCGACAGCAGACACTATCCGCGATGCCTTGACGAAATCTGGTGTTGTCGTGACCGACACAGCGGATGGACCAGAGTGGTCAATTCCTGGTGCGTTTGACCCCACCAAGCTGGAGGCCCTCAAGTGACCGAACGCCTCTATCTCTACGACACCACGCTCCGCGATGGCCAACAGACCCAAGGCGTGCAGTTTTCGCTCGACGAGAAGCAGGAGATCGCCTCGCTGCTCGACGGGCTCGGCGTCGACCATATCGAGGGCGGCTGGCCGGGGGCGAACCCGACGGATAGCGCCTTTTTTGAAGCGAAGCCGAAGCTTCGTGCCACCTTCACCGCCTTCGGTATGACCAAGCGGGTCGGGCGCAGTGCAGAGAATGACGAGGTGCTGGCTGGCGTGCTCAACGCAGGCACGCCCTCGGTTTGCCTTGTCGGCAAGACCCATGACTTCCACGTGACCGACGCGCTGGAAATCACGCTCGAGGAGAACGTGGAGAACATCCGCGCCTCGGTGGCGCATATCGTGGCGCAGGGCCGGGAAGCCCTGTTCGACGCCGAGCACTTCTTCGATGGCTACAAGGCCAACCCTGGCTATGCGCTGGAGTGCCTGAAAGCCGCGCTCGACGCAGGGGCGCGCTGGGTCGTGCTCTGCGACACCAACGGGGGCACTTTGCCCGGAGAGATTTACGAAATCGTAAAGGCCGTGATCGACGCAGGCGTTCCGGGCGACCATCTGGGCATCCACACCCATAATGACACCGGAAATGCGGTGGCGGGCAGCCTTGCGGCGGTGGATGCGGGCGCGCGGCAGATTCAGGGCACGTTGAACGGGCTGGGGGAGCGCTGTGGCAATGCGAGCCTGACCACGCTGATCCCGATCCTGCTGCTGAAGGAGCCGTACAGGAGCCAATACACGACCGGCGTGACGGCGGAGGGCTTGGCCCGGATGACGTTGATCAGCCGCAAGCTGGACGACATCCTCAACCGCGTGCCGATGCGAGCTGCGCCCTTTGTGGGGGCCTCGGCCTTTGCGCATAAGGCCGGGCTGCATGCCAGCGCGATCCTTAAGAACCCGGCGACCTATGAGCACATCGAACCGGAACTGGTGGGCAATGCGCGGGTGATCCCGATGAGCAACCAGGCCGGCACCTCGAACCTGCGCAAGCGGCTGGCGGAGGCCGGGCTGGAGGCGGAGAAGGACCAGCTGGCGGCGATCCTGAACACGATCAAGGAGCGAGAATCGCAGGGCTTTTCCTACGACACCGCGCAGGCGAGCTTTGAAATTCTGGCGCGGCGGGAGCTTGGCCTTCTGCCCGACTTCTTCGACGTGGAGCGCTACCGAGTGATCTCGGAGCGCCGCCGCAATGCCAAGGGGCAGATCGTGGTGGAAAGCGAGGCGGTGGTGGCCGTGAGCCTGCCGGGCGGTGGGCTGACGACCAACTACTTCAAGAACGAGCACCCCGAGGAGATGCAGGACGCCGGGCCGGTTCACGCGCTGTGGAACGCGCTGATCGCCGATCTTGGGCCCTATGCGGGCCGTCTGGAAGGCATGCGGCTGGTGGACTTCAAGGTGCGGATCACCAATGGCGGCACCGAGGCCGTAACCCGCGTGATCATCGACAGCGAGGACGGCGCGGGCCGGCGCTGGGGCACTGTGGGGGTGAGCGCCAACATAGTGGACGCCAGCTTTGGCGCATTGATCGACGCGGTGACGTGGAAATTGGTGCAGACCGGATCGGAGCTGCGTAAAGTAGGGGAATGAGCGCATTTCTTGAGCTGTTCTCGGCAGTGCCTCGGCAGGGGCCGGGGTTGGCCAAGGATGTCGCCTGGGCGGTCGCTCAGGCGGGAAGCGAAGGCGCCCTCAGCGTTTGTGATGCGGGCTGCGGCAATGGCGGTGATACGGCGGCGCTGCTGGCGGCGATGCCGGAGGCGCAGGTGGTGGCCTGCGACAAGGATGCGACCCTGCTGAAGGCTGCCGATGCGAGGCATTTCGGCGTGCCGCGACTGCGGGTCGGCACCGGAGACCTCGCTGCGCTGGAGGCACTACCCGAGGCGCCGTTTGACTTTATCTGGTGCGCGGGGGCGATCTATTTTTTGGGCACAGTCAAAGGGTTGCGCGGCTTTCGTGATGCGCTCAAGCCCGGTGGGGTTGTGGCTTTTTCGGCGCCGGTCTACTTCAGCCCTCCGTCGCCGGAGGCGCAGGGCTTCTGGATGGATGTGCCGGTGCCCGACGAGGCGGAATTGCGGGCGCAGGTGGCGGAGGCGGGCTATGAGCTGATCGCCGACAGGCCGCTCAGCAACGCGGCATGGGCGGCGCTCTACACGCCGCTGAAAGAAGAGATCTCCCGGCGCAGGGCCGAGGGGGCGGATGCCGAGATGGAGGGCATCATGGCGGCGATGGAGCAGGAAATGGCACTCTGGGCGCGGGTGAAGCGGGAAACCGGCTATCAGCTGGTCGTGGCGCGGCTGGCATGAGCCTTCAGGCCTGCGCCGATCTGGTCGCCCGCGCGGGGCGCGACGCCTTCGCCGCGGTGATGGCCGGGCCCGTGGAGGCCCGGCGTATTCTCTTTCCGGTTCAGGCCTTTGCGCTGGAAGTGGCGCGTGCGCCATGGGCCAGCGAAGAGCCGATGATCGCGCAGATGCGGTTGCAGTTCTGGCGCGACGTGCTGGAGGAGGCGGAGGCCGGGAAGGCGCGGGCGCATGAGGTGGCGGCCCCGCTCGCCGAGGCGGTCGCCGCGGGCGTGCCGGTGGCGCCGCTCGTGGCCTGCGTGGATGCGCGGGAGTGGGACATCGGGCGGGAGCCGTACGAGGATGAGGCGGCCTTCTGGGATTATCTCGATGCGACCGGCGGCGGGCTGGTCTGGGCCGCTGCTAGGGCGCTTGGCGCGGGCGCGGAGGCCGAAGAGGGCTTGCGCGGCTGGGGCCGGGGCGCGGCGCTGGCGCGGTATTTTCAGGCGGTGCCGGAGTTGGAGAGCCGGGGGCGTGTGCCGCTGGTGGATGGCCGGGCCGAGGCGGTGAAAGCGCTGGCGGAACAGGGGCTTGCGGAGATGACTTCAGGTGCTTCGCAACGTGGAGCCCTGGGGGCAGCTGCCTCGGCACCGATGCTGCTGGGCGCGATGGCGCCGGTGCTGCTGCGCAAAGCAATCAGCGCGCCCGGCCGGGTTGCGGCGGGCGCGCTGGAGATGAGTGAGTTCCGCAAGCGGTTCCGGCTGATGCGGATGGCCGCGACGCCGGAATGGAAGATGTAACTTCGGGCCGTAAAGTGCTGGCTCGGAAGAGAAATCAGGCGTTGGCTTCGCGGATCTTGTCGGCGGCTTCCTTGCTGTAGGCGACGCCGTTCTGCTCGAAGAGCGTGTCGAGCTCGCCGGAGAGGGTCATCTCGGTGATGATGTCGCAGCCACCAACGAATTCGCCCTTCACGTAGAGCTGCGGGATCGTCGGCCAATCGGAGAAGTCTTTGATCCCCTGACGGATTTCTTCATCGGCCAGCACGTTCACATCCTTGAACTCGACACCCATGAAGTTGAGCACGCCAGCCACGCGGGAGGAAAACCCGCACTGCGGCATCTCCTTGGTGCCCTTCATGTAGAGGACGACATCGTTGGCCTTGTTGGTTTCGGCGATCTGGTCTTGTGCGGTCATCAGGCTCACTCCTGGCGATTTCTGGTTCTGGCCCGTGCGGCACCATAGCTGGCGCGGCGGGGCTTTCGATCTGGTTGTGGCTCTTCGGGAGCCTCGGGTTTGTCCGGGTCGGGGTTGATCCGGTAGTTTTTACGGGCTGTGAAGCCGGCGCGCAGGGCGAACGCGGCTACGAGAAACCCGACGATGACGATCAGGCCCGGGTCCATTGGGGCCTCTAGGGCGCCCGTGTGGTCAGGGCCAGCGCGTGGAGTTCGCCGGCGGGGCCGTCCATCTTGCCCTTGAGGGCGGCATAGACGGCGCGTTGCTGTTGCACCCGGTTCTTGCCGCGAAAGCTCTCGTCGACCACCTCGGCGGCGAAATGCTGGCCGTCATCGCCCTGAACCGACACCTGCGCGTTCGGAAAGGCTTCGCGGATGAGGTTTTCGATGTCGGTCGCGTCGATGGCCATGGGGGCTCCCTTGTCTTGCTCCCCCAGATGTAGGCTGCGGGCCTCGGGGGAGCAAGGGGATCAGGCGAGGGTGCCTTGCGGGGTGAGGGTTGTGCGGCCGCCAGTATAGGCATGCAGCACCTCAGGAAGTGTTACCGAGCCGTCCTCTTGCTGGCCGTTCTCCAGCACCGCGATCAGCGCGCGGCCCACGGCGAGGCCGGAGCCGTTGAGCGTGTGGACGAACTCGGGCTTGCCGCCGCCTTCGGGGCGGAAGCGGGCGTTCATCCGGCGGGCCTGGAAGGCACCGCAGTTGGAGACCGAGGAGATCTCGCGGTAGCAGTTCTGGCCCGGCAGCCAGACCTCGATATCGTGGGTGCGGACGGCGCCGAAGCCGGTATCGCCCGAGCAGAGCACGACCGTGCGGTAAGGCAGGCCGAGTGCCTCCAGCACCGCTTGGGCGCATCCGGTCATACGCTGTTGTTCTTCAACGCTTTTCTCCGGGTGAACCACGGAGACCATCTCGACCTTTTCGAACTGGTGCTGGCGCAGCATTCCGGCGGTATCGCGGCCCGCGCTGCCCGCCTCGGAGCGGAAGCAGAGCGAATGCGCGGTGTAGCGGCGCGGCAGGTAGCTCTCGGAGATGATGCAATCGTTGACGATGTTGGTCAGCGTCACTTCGGAGGTGGGGATGAGCCACCAGCCTTCGCGGGTCTGGTAGCTGTCTTCCCCGAACTTGGGAAGCTGGCCGGTGCCGAGCATCATCTCTTCGCGGACGAGGACGGGGGCGTTGACCTCGGTCAGATCATGCTCGTTCACGTGCAAATCAAGCATGAACTGAGCGAGCGCCCGGTGGATGCGGGCGATGCCGCCGCTCATCAGCACGAAGCGCGAGCCGGCGAGTTTGGCGGCAGTTTCGAAGTCCATCGCCTCCTTGGCGCCGGGCAATTCGTAGTGCTCGAGGGGCGTGAAGGCAAAGTCGCGGGGGGTGCCCCAGCGGTGGATTTCGACGTTGTCCTCTTCGTCGGCGCCGTCCGGCACATCCTCTTGCAGGAGGTTGGGCAGGCCCATGAGAAGGTCGCGCAGCTCGGCGTCCTTGGCCTTGGAGTCTTCCTCCAGGCGAGCGATTTCGTCTTTCTTTTCAGCGACAAGGGCGCGGAGGCGTTCGAACTCGGCCTCATCCCCGGCGGCCTTGGCGGCGCCGACCTGCTTGGAGGCGGCGTTGCGTTCGGCCTGGGCGGCCTCGGCCTCGGTGATGGCGGCGCGGCGGGCTTCGTCCAGCGCGAGGATCGGCGCGGAGGCCGAAGAGATCCCGCGCCGCGCCATGGCGGCATCGAAGCCGGCGGGGTTGTCACGGATGGTGCGTATATCGTGCATCTCTTGGTCCTCTGATGGTCGTTTCGGGCCTAGCAGACCCACCGTGCCGAGGGGTTAACGCGGGGCCGTTAACTTTGGAAGCGTTAACCAGCATATCCCATGCACATCTGATGCACATTCCATACATACGCGGTTTTCGCACAGAATCGGCGAGTTAATGGAGCGGGCTGTGCGGAGGTGTAAGGGAGGCGGGCGGCGGCGTCCCGCGGGGTGGCGCACGCAACGCCAGATGGTGGCACTTTATCGTGCGGTCGTCATCTTCCCCCAGAGAACATACCCAACCTCACCCAAGCGCCGCCCCGGGGGGCGGGACGGCGCTGCCCGGCGCCTGCGGCGCGCACCGGGCGGGGGCACGGCATGGGCATGGTCAACAGCGCGACACTTTCACCGCCCCCTCTGGCGCTCCGGTCAAATCGCCCTTATCTGCCCCGCACGCGCTTGCATCGGCCCTGACCGGGCCATAGGGTGCGCGCCGACATGCCCGCCCCTCGTGCGGGGACCGCAAAAACAAGACCAAGAAGGAGCTCCCATGGAGGGCTTTCAATCTATCGTCCCGCTGATCCTGATCTTCGGGATCATGTACTTTCTGCTCATCCGTCCGCAGCAAAAGAAGCTGAAGGAGCATCAGGCGATGGTTTCCGCGCTGCGCCGGGGCGACCAGGTGATCACGCAGGGCGGGATCGTCGGCAAGGTGACCAAGGTGCGTGACGACAACGAGGTCGAGGTCGAGATCGCCGAGGGCGTGAAGGTGCGTGTGGTCAAATCCACCGTGGCCCAGGTGCTCAGCAAGACCGAACCGGCGGCAGACGCCAAAGCATAAATCAGCCTCCCGAGCGGGGCGCGGCGACAGACCGGCGGGGGCACGATGCTTCAGATTTCTTTCTTCAACCGGCTGGTGATCTGGCTGCTGGTGGCCGTTGGGCTGCTGGTGGCGATGCCAAACGCCTTTTACTCCCGCGTGGAGAGCCACAATGACGCCGTGGCGGCGATCGAGAGTGGCGGGGCCACGCCCGAGCTGGAGGCCGATGCGGCCAAGTGGCCGGGGCTGCTGCCTAACAACCTCGTGAACCTTGGGCTGGACCTGCGGGGCGGCGCGCATTTGCTGGGCCGCGTGCAGGTTGAAGAGGTCTATGCCGAGCGGATGAAGGCGATGTGGCCCGAGGTGCGCGATGCGCTGCGCGACGAGCGTGGCACGATCGGCACCATCCGCCGGGTCGACGGCCCCGAAGATCAGCTGCGCATCCGGGTTCAGAACTCCGACCAGATGGCAGCCGCGATGGACAAGGTCCGGGGGCTGGCGCGGCAGGTTGTCTCGCTCTCCTATCCGGGCGCGACCGATATCGAGGTGAGTGCCGAAGGCGATGTGCTGGTGGTCCAGCTCAGCCAGGCAGAGCGCGAGCTGAGCGATCAGCGCACCGTGCAGCAGAGCCTCGAGATCATCCGCCGCCGTGTCGACGAGGTCGGCACCCGCGAGCCGACGATCCAGCGGCAGGGCAGCGACCGGATCATCATTCAGGTGCCGGGCATCGGTTCGGCGCAGGAGCTGAAAGACCTGATTGGCACCACCGCCAAGCTGACCTTCCACCCGGTGGTGCAGCGGGTCTCCAGCCCCGATGCAGATGCCACCGGCCGCACCGTGACCCTGCCAAGCGCCGACCCCTCGGAAGAGGGCGTGTATTACGTGCTGGAGGAGAACCCGGTGGTGACCGGCGAGGAGCTGGTGGACGCGCAGCCGGACTTTGACCAGAACGGCCAGCCTGCGGTGAACTTCCGCTTCAACGCCAGCGGCGCCCGCAAGTTTGGCGATTACACCGCCGAGAACGTGGGCAGCCCCTTTGCCATCGTGCTCGATGGCGAGGTGATCAGCGCGCCGGTGATCCGGCAGCACATTCCGGGCGGCACCGGGATCATCTCGGGCAACTTCACCGTGCAGGAAAGCTCTGACCTTGCGGTGCTGCTCCGCGCGGGTGCGCTGCCTGCGGGCATGGACTTTTTGCAGGAGCGCACGATTGGCCCCGAGCTTGGGGCGGACAGCATCCGAGCAGGCGCCATCGCCTGCGTGGTGGCCTTTGCCGCCGTGCTGGTGTTCATGGCGCTCAGCTACGGGCTCTTCGGGATTTTCGCCAATATCGCGTTGCTCATCAACGTCGGCCTGATCTTCGGCCTGCTGAGCACCATCGGCGCCACGCTGACGCTACCGGGGATCGCCGGGATCGTGCTGACCATTGGCATGGCGGTGGACGCCAATGTGCTGGTGTTCGAACGAATACGCGAGGAGCTGAAAACCGCGAAGGGGCCGAGCCGCGCCATTTCGCTCGGCTACGAGAAGGCGCTGAGCGCGATCATCGACGCGAACATCACCACCTTCATCACTGCCGCGATCCTCTTTGTGCTCGGCTCCGGCCCGGTGCGGGGCTTCTCGGTGACGCTGGCGCTCGGGATCATCACCTCAGTCTTCACCGCGATCTACGTGACGCGGCTGCTGATCGTGACATGGTTCGAACGGGCGCGGCCCAAGACGATTGAGGTGTAAGCGATGCGTTTGAGACTGGTTCCCCAAGAGACCAACATCAACTTCTTCGCCGCCCGCAAGGTGACCTTCGGGGCCTCGATGGTGCTGATGGTGCTTTCGGTCGTGGCATGGGCGCTGATGGGCCTGAACTTCGGCATCGACTTTCAGGGCGGCACCACGATCCGGACGCAGGCGGAGCAGCCTGTGGACGTGGCGGCCTATCGGGATGCACTCCAGCCGCTGGAGCTGGGCGATGTGGCGATCAGCGAGGTTTATGACCCGACCTTCGCCGCCAACGAGCACGTGGCCATGCTGCGCATTCAGGCGCAGGAAGGCGCGGAGAGTGCCGAGAACGAGATGGTCGCCAATGTCGAGGCGGCTCTGAAGGGGGTGGATGAGACCATCCAGTTCACCTCCGTCGAGAGCGTTGGCCCCAAGGTGAGCGGCGAGCTGGTGCAGAGCGCGGTTCTGGCCGTGCTGGCGGCGCTCGGGGCGATCATGGTCTATATCTGGCTGCGCTTCGAGTGGCAGTTCTCGCTCGGGGCTGTGGTGGCGCTGTTCCATGACGTGCTGCTGACCATCGGGCTGTTTGCGGTGCTGCAGATCCGGTTCGACCTTGCGACCATCGCGGCGCTGCTGACCATCGTGGGCTACTCGATCAACGACACCGTTGTGATCTTCGACCGGGTTCGGGAGAACCTGATCAAGTACAAGAAGATGGCCCTGCAGGACGTGATGAACCTCAGCGTGAACGAAACGCTGAGCCGGACGGTGATGACCTCTGGCACCACGCTGATTGCGCTGATCGCGCTCTTGGTGCTGGGCGGGGACGTGATCCGCGGCTTCGTCTTTGCAATTACGTGGGGCGTGATCGTGGGCACCTACTCGTCGGTCTATGTGGCCAAGAACGTGGTGCTGATGCTCGGCACCAAGCGGGACTGGTCGAAGCCGTCGGACGGCGGGCCGGGCGGCACGCAGTTTTCCACTTCGGATGCCTGAACCGCTCGTCGCGGCGCTGGCCACATCCGGCTTGGTCTGGGTGCTGGTGGCGGCGCTGGCGGCGGGGTTGGCCTATGGCTTCGCGGGCTTTGGCGCGGCGCTGATCTTCATGCCCGTGGCCGCCGCGCGGGTGGGGCCGGTGGAGGCGGTGACGCTGGAGGCCTGCATGGGGCTGGCCTCGGTGGTCACGGTGCTGCCGCGCGCTTTGAAGCTGGCGGACAAGCGCGACACGGGCGTGCTGCTGGCGGCCTCGCTGGTGGGCTTGCCGCTTGGAGTGTGGCTCTTGAAGGTGGTGGACCCGGAGCTGATGCGCTGGGGCATCTGCGGCGTGGCGGCGCTGACGCTGGCGGCGCTGGTCGCCGGGTGGCGGCGCAAGACGCAGGACACCCGCGGCGCCCTCATCGGGGTTGGCGCGGCCTCGGGCGCTCTGGGGGGCGCCACGGGGCTGACCGGGCCGGTGATGATCCTGTTCAAGCTGAGCGGACAGGGCAGCGCGGCCGAGGTGCGGGCCTCGACGATCTCCTTTCTGACGCTGCTCTCGATGCTGCTGCTGCCGATGCTCTGGGTGCAGGGGCTCATCCGCGTGGAGGCGCTGTGGATGGCGGTCCTGGTGCTGCCGGTCTACATGGCGGGGGCGCTGACCGGGCAGGGGCTGTTCCGGCCGGAGCGCGAGGGGCTTTACCGGCAGGTGGCCTATGGGCTGATCGGGCTGGCGGTGGTGATGAGCCTGCCGCTGTGGTGAGGGGGAGATGGAGGGCTGTGAGGTGAGCTTGGCATCTGCACGGAATCAAGGCGCAGCCGCCGTGCAGCGCCGACCCGCCCCCCGGGGCGGCGCTTTGGTGAAAGCTGCGCTGACCACGGAGGTCGAGCTACCACGTCACCTTAAAGTGCCATGCGCATCTGTTGCGAGCGCCCCGCCGCGGGCCGGCGCTGCACGGCTTGTGATGTGCCGGATGTCGCGGGGCGTCGGGACAAATCCCGACCTGCAACGATGGTGAGTGCGTTTCAGGAGGCCTGGGCCACTGAGGGCCTCTGGTGGCTGGTGGCGATCATCGGGCTTGCCGGGTTGGTGCGCGGGTTCGCGGGCTTCGGCACTGGCATGGTGTTCATCCCGCTGGCCTCGATCTTTCTGCCGCCGCTCTGGGTGCTGGCCGCCGTAATCGCGGTGGATGTGGCCGGCTCGGCCCCGGTGCTGCCGCGTGCCATCCGCGATGTGCGCGGGCGCGATCTGGGCTGGATGTTGGCGGGCTGCGTGGTGGCGCTGCCGCTTGGCACCTATGCGCTCACCGCGTCGGACCCGGCGGTTTTCAGATGGGGCGTATCGGGCCTTGCGCTGGCGCTGGTGGCGCTGCTGATCTCGGGCTGGCGGCACCATGTGGAGCTGGGGCCGAAGGGCCTGATCGGCGTGGGCGCGGCCTCGGGCTTTCTCGGCGGTTTCGTCGGGATGCCCGGCCCGCCGGTGGTGCTGGCCTATCTCGGCGGGCAATACCGGCCCGAACGGGTGCGGGCGACGACGCTGCTGTTCATGCTGCTGTTTGTGTCCATGCTGGGCGTGGTCTTTGCGCTGCGAGGGGTGCTCGTGTGGCCCGGGATCGCGCTGGGGCTGATGCTGATCCCGTCCTACGTGGTGGGCAACCTCGCCGGGCAGGCGCTGTTCGACCCCGAGAAGGCGAGGCTCTATCGCGCGGTGGCCTATGGGGTCTTCATTGCCTCGGCCCTTGCGGGGCTGCCGATCTTTGGCGATTAAGGCTGCCATGCGGATCAATGAAGTCGAGTTCAGGGGCGAGATGCCGGTGGAGGGCTACGGGCCGGGGTTCTGGCGTGTGGGCGGCGAGGTTGTGCGCGGCCCGGTGCTGCTGGGGCCGGGCGGGCTGCATGACTGGGCCGGGCTGGAGGATGTGGCCGCGCTGGTGGAAATGGCCGGGCGGGTCGATGTGCTGTTTCTCGGAATGGGCAGCGAGATTGCCCCGGTGCCACGCAGCCTGCGGGAGGCAGTGGAACTGACCGGGCAGGGGCTGGACGTGATGGCCTCGCCCACGGCGGCGCGCAGCTACAACGTGCTGCTCAGCGAGGGCCGCAGGGTGGCGGCGGCGCTGATCCCGGTGGGCGGCGTTTGAGCCTTTTGCGCGCAGAGGGGCTGGCCGTGGCGCGCGGCGGGGTGCCGGTGCTGGAGGGCCTGACTTTTCAGCTGGTGCCCGGCGAAGTGCTGGTGCTGCGCGGGCCGAACGGGGTGGGCAAGACCTCGCTCCTGCGAGTGCTGGCCGGGCTCGCGGAGCCGCTGGAGGGCAAGGTGGAGAGCGAGGGCGCGGGTTATGCCGCCCACGCGGACGGGCTGAAGGCCACGCTGACGGTGCGCGAGAACCTTGGCTTTTGGGCGGAGTTGCACGGGGCGCAGGTGGGGGACGCGCTGGAGCGGATGAACCTTGCGGCGCTGGCCGAGCGGCAGGCCGGGAGCCTGAGCGCGGGGCAGAAGCGGCGGCTGGGGTTGGCGCGGCTCTTGGTGACGGGCCGGGCGCTGTGGCTACTGGATGAGCCGACGGTTTCGCTCGATACGGACTCGGTGGCGCTTTTTGCCGGTGTGGTGCGGGCGCATGTGGCGGCGGGCGGGGCGGCGGTGATCGCGACGCATATCTCGCTCGGGCTGGAGGAGGCGCGGGTGCTGGAGCTTGGCGGCTACAAGGCGGTGGAGCGGGCCGCGCCGGGTGGGTTTGACGAGGCTTTCCTGTGAGGGCGGGGTGGAAAAATCTTCACGAAGATTTTTGTGACGGGAAGAATTTTCGTGAAAATTCTTCGGGGCGGGGGCTGGGAGCGTGAGGGCCTTGCTGGTCAGGGACATCCGGCTGGCGGTGCGCGCGGGCGGCGGCTTTGGGCTGGCGCTGGCGTTCTTTCTGATCGTTGTGGTGATGGTGCCCTTCGCGGTCGGCCCGCAGCCTGACGTGTTGGGCGAGATCGCGGCGGGGGTGCTTTGGCTGGGCGCCCTGCTGGCCTGCCTGCTCTCGCTCGACCGGATCTTTGCGCTCGACTACGAGGACGGCTCGCTGGACCTGCTGGCAACCGCGCCGGTGCCGATGGAGGGCGTGGTGGCGGTGAAGGCGCTGGCCCATTGGCTGACCACGGGCTTGCCGCTGGTGCTTGCCGCGCCGGTGCTGGGGGTGCTGCTGCACCTGCCGGAGCCGGGATTCGTGTGGCTGACGGTCTCGCTGGCGGTGGGGACGCCTGCGCTCTCGGTCATTGGCTGTTTCGGGGCGGCGCTGACGGTGGGGCTGAAGCGGGGTGGCTTGTTGCTGAGCCTCATTGTGCTGCCGCTCTACGTGCCGGTGCTGATCTTCGGCGCCGAGGTGGCGCGGCGGGGCGCCGAGGGCTTTGCCGTGGGCACGCCGCTGGCGCTGCTCGGTGGGCTGGCGGCGGGGGTGGTGGCGCTGCTGCCCTTCGCCTCGGCTGCGGCAATACGTATCAACTTGCGCTAAGGACCTCCGGGGTATGTGTATTGAGCCGAAACGGGACGGGGCCTAGGGTGCGCGGCATGTCGCTTTGGGAATATGCAAATCCGGTGAAGTTCATGGCCACCAGCGGGCGGATTCTGCCCGCTTTTGCCGTGGCCGCCGCCGTGGTGACGCTGGCGGGCGTGGCTTGGGGCTTTTTCGCGACGCCGGAGGATTACAAGCAGGGCGCGACGGTGAAGATCATCTTCCTGCATGTGCCGGCGGCTATGATGGCGATCAACGCATGGGCGATGATGCTGGTCTGCTCGCTGATCTGGGTCGTGCGGCGGCACCACGTGAGCGCGCTGGCGGCCAAGGCGGCGGCGCCGGTGGGCGTGGCGATGACGCTGATCGCGCTCTTTACCGGCGCGGTCTGGGGGCAGCCGATGTGGGGGACATGGTGGGCGTGGGACCCGCGGCTGACCTCCTTCCTGATCCTGTTCTTGTTCTACCTCGGCTACATGGCGCTCTGGGCGGCGATCGACGATCCGGACACCGCGGCTGACCTGACCTCTGTGCTCTGCCTCGTTGGCTCGGTCTTTGCGATCCTGAGCCGCTACGCGGTGAACTTCTGGAACCAGGGGCTGCATCAGGGCGCTTCGGTGCTGCGGGCGGGCGCGGTGACAGGCGCGGACACGGAGGAGAAGGTGAGCAACGTTTACGCGGTGCCGCTCTTCGTGAGCATGGCGGGCTTCGTGCTGCTCTTCATCGCGCTGGTGCTGCTGCGCACGCGCACGGAGATCCGGGCGCGGCGGATCAAGGCGCTGGAGGCGCGGGCGAGGATGGCGGATGCCTGAGTTGGGGAAATACGCAGGCGAAGTGCTGGCGGCCTATGGCGGCTCCATCGCAATACTGGGCGGGCTGGTCTGGCTCTCGATCCGCAGCGGCGCGAAGGTGCGCGCGCGGCTCAGGGCGATGGAGGAGGCGCGCAAATGAAGCCGCTCTATTTTGTGCCCTTCGCGGTGGTGGCGCTGCTGCTGGGCGCGATCTTTCTGCCCAAGCTGATGGCGAACAAGGCGGACCCGGAGGCGGCGGAGGCCTTGCCCTCGACCTTCATCGGCAAGCCCGCGCCGGAGCTGGCGCTGGACGGCTTTGCCGGGCAGCCGGAGCTGACGGCGGAGTTGCTGGCGGGCGAGGGGCTGAAGCTGGTGAACTTCTGGGCCAGCTGGTGCGCGCCCTGCCGGGTGGAGCACCCGAACCTCGTGGCCATCGCCGAGGCGGGGGTGCCGATCTACGGGATCAACTACAAGGACGACCCGGCGAAGGCGGCGGATTTTCTGGCCGAGCTGGGCAACCCCTATGCCGCCATTGGCGCCGATACCGAGGGGCGCAACGGCTTTGGCTGGGGCGTTTACGGCGTGCCGGAGACCTATCTGATCGACGGTGAGGGCCGGATCGTGCTGCGCGTGGCGGGGCCGGTGACCTCATCGAGCTATGCTCGTGACCTCGGGCCTGCGCTGGAGGCGGCGGGCATCGAGGTGACGCTCGGGGAGTAGCCGCGGCGCATTCTGTATCGGCTGGCTGCGCGGGTGGCGGGGGCCGGGATGGATATTTTCAGCAAGAAAATGCAGTTGGGTGGTGGCTTTGCCGCGCGGCGACGGGCTTTTGCGGCGCGCGGGTTGCCCCAGCGTTAATCAGGCGTGAATTGGCGGTGAAAGCGCGGGGGCGGGCGTGGCGCGACTCGGGGCGGGGTGGCAAAGCTGTTGGTGCGGACTGTGGTGGACCGCAGTTTTTAGAGACCGAGATTTGCAAGTACGCAGGCCATTTCAGGCAAGCATTTGAGACCAAGACAGGCCGGACCTCCCCGATGCCGGCTACTCCGGGCGCCACTCGCCCGACAATGTGAGAAGACCCCGGCATTCCTCCCCGTGGCCGGGGTCTTCTTCTGTCTGGGGTCAGGTCTTGTAGAGGCGGACGGGCGGGGCCTCGGCGCGGGCGATGGTGCCCTTGGCCTCCAGATCGAGCTGCACGCATTTCAGCCACCAGCCGGCAGTGTCGCCGCCCGGAAAGAGATCGCCCGGCAGGGCGGGCAGCAGGGCCTCCTTGGCGTCGGCCACTTTCATCCCCGGCGGCGCGGTGGGCAGGACCGAGAGCAGGGCCGCGCGCATGGCCTCGAACTTGGGACGGTTCACGCGGGTGGTTTTGCCCGGTGTGTTCACGTTCTCGACTTCGATGCGGTCGTCACTCATGGCCCATCCTCCCCTGATGCCCCGTCTCGCAGCATAGCACCGCGAGGCGGGGAGGGGGAGGCGGGCCTGGATGTGCGCAGGAGAGGCGGCTTGCGGAGCGTGAACGTGCAGGGAAATCGCCGTGAGTTCGGTGGGCCGGGGATGGCGCGGGGCAGGGGGCGTGTGGGAGGCTGGGGGCATTCATTTATGAAGTCATTCAAGGGAATTTTGCCATGACCCTGCCCAGACATTTTGCAGTTTCACTCCTGCTCGACACGCCGCTGCCCACGCGCGGCTCCACGGTGATCGAGCTGACGCGCGAGGCGGGCGGTTGGATCGCCTGGCTCGTGGACATGGATGTGCCGGAGAACACCCGCAGCCTCGGGCCGTTTCGCGGGCGTCGGGAGGCGCGGCGGGCGGCGAAGGCGGCCTTGGATGGGGTGAGTTCCTGCCCGGAGCCGAAGGCGGTGCGGGTGAAGCCGCTACGGGACGCGCGGAAAGTATTCGGTGCGCTCGCGGCGCGGACCGGGCATGTGCGCTTGCGCGGAGTGTGATCTCAGGGGTGGCTCGCCCCGACATAAGAAAAGGCCCCGCCGGTGAGGCGGGGCCTTTGATGTGGTGCGGTGCTGGTCGGCTCAGGCGGCCTTGGCGAGGTTGCGCAGCACGTAGTGCAGCACGCCGCCGTTTTCGATGTATTCCACCTCGACAGCGGTATCGATGCGGCATTTGAGGGTGATCTCTTTCACCGTGCCGTCCGCCATCGTGATCTCGGCGGGCACCTCTTGGAGCGGCTTGACGCCGACGAGGCCCTTGATCGAGACGGTTTCTTCGCCGGTCAGACCGAGGGTCTTGCGGGTATCGCCGCCGGTGAACTCGAAGGGGATGACGCCCATGCCGACGAGGTTGGAGCGGTGGATGCGCTCGAAGTTCTCGGCGATCACCGCCTTGACGCCCAGCAGCGCGGTGCCCTTGGCGGCCCAGTCGCGGGAAGAGCCGGCGCCGTATTGCTCGCCGCCGAAGATCACCAGCGGGGTGCCCTGCTCCTGCCATGCCATCGCGGCATCGTAGATCGAGGTCTGCTCGCCATCGGGGCCCTTGGTGTAGCCGCCTTCGACGCCGTCCAGCATCTCGTTCTTGATGCGGATGTTGGCGAAGGTGCCGCGCATCATCACCTCGTGGTTGCCGCGGCGGGAGCCGTAGGAGTTGAACTCGCGCACGGGCACCTGCCGTTCGGTGAGGTACTTGCCGGCCGGGGTCGTTTCCTTGAAAGAGCCAGCGGGCGAGATGTGGTCGGTGGTAATCATGTCGCCCAGAACGGCGAGCACCTTGGCGCCTTCGATGTTCTCGATCGGCTTGGTGTCCATCGTCATGTCCTGGAAGTAGGGCGGGTTCTGAACGTAGGTGGAGGAGGCGGGCCAGTCGTAGGTTTCCTGCTGGGGCACTTCGACGCCCTGCCACTTCTCGTCGCCCTTGAACACATCGGCGTATTTGGACTGGAAGGCCTCACGCGTCACGGTCTGTTCGACCAGTTCGGCGACCTCCTGCTGGGAGGGCCAGATATCCTTGAGATACACCGGGTTGCCGTCCTGATCCTCGCCGAGCGGCTCGGAGGTGATATCGACGTTCATGTCGCCCACCAGCGCGTAGGCCACCACGAGGGGCGGGGAGGCGAGGTAGTTGGCGCGCACATCGGGCGAGATCCGGCCCTCGAAGTTGCGGTTGCCGGAGAGCACCGAGGTGGCGACGAGGTCGTAATCGTTGATTGCCTTTGAGATCGGCGCCTCCAGCGGGCCGGAGTTGCCGATGCAGGTGGTGCAGCCGTAGCCGACGAGGTTGAAGCCGATGGCGTCGAGATCCTTTTGCAGATCGGCGGCCTCAAGGTAGGCGGAGACCACCTGCGAGCCGGGGGCCAGCGAGGTTTTGACCCAGGGCTTGCGGGTGAGGCCCTTTTCGCGCGCCTTGCGGGCCACGAGGCCTGCGCCGATCATCACGTAGGGGTTTGACGTGTTGGTGCAGGAGGTGATCGAGGCGATCACGATGGAGCCGTCATGCAACTGGTGCGAGGCCTCCTCGGCGTCGCGATACCAGCCCTTCTTGTGGTTGCCGGTGTCGCCCGGGATGTCGCGCGGCTCAGGTGCGCCGCCTTCACCCTCCCAGCGGACCTCTTCCTTGGCGGAGGCGTCCTTGGCGGCGCGCAGGCCGTCGATGAACTTGGCGAAGGCCGGGGCGGCCTTGTCGAGCGAGATGTAATCCTGCGGGCGCTTCGGGCCCGAGATGGCGGGAACGATGGTGCCCATGTCGAGCGACAGGGTGTCGGTGTAGACGGGGGCGTAGTCGGAGCCGCGCCAGAAGCCGTTTTCCTTGGCGTAGGCCTCGACCAGCGCGATGCGGTCTTCGTCGCGGCCGGTGTTGCGCAGGTAGCGGAGGGTTTCGCCGTCGATCGGGAAGAAGCCGCAGGTGGCGCCGTATTCGGGGGCCATATTGGCGATGGTCGCGCGGTCGGCGAGCGGCAGGGTATCGAGGCCGGAGCCGTAGAATTCGACAAACTTGCCAACGACGCCCTTGGCGCGGAGCATCTCGACGACCTTCAGCACGAGGTCGGTGCCGGTGGTGCCCTCGACCATCTTGCCTGTCAGCTCGAAGCCGACGACCTCGGGGATGAGCATGGAGATCGGCTGGCCGAGCATGGCGGCCTCGGCCTCGATGCCGCCCACGCCCCAGCCGAGCACGGCGGCGCCGTTGACCATGGTGGTGTGGCTGTCGGTGCCGACGAGGGTGTCGGGGTAGGCGACTTCCTTGCCGTCCTGGTCGGTGTCGGTCCAGACCGTCTGGGCGAGATACTCGAGATTCACTTGGTGGCAGATGCCGGTGC
The DNA here is from genome assembly GCF_052828525.1 of Vannielia sp. SX4. The sequence continues at coordinate 2,717,412 of NZ_CM128247.1, read as the reverse complement.
CGGGCGGCACGACGCGGAAGTTGTTGAACGCGGACTGGCCCCACTTGAGGAAGGTGTAGCGCTCCATGTTGCGCTCATATTCGCGGTCCACGTTCATCTGGAAGGCGCGGGGGTTGCCGAACTCGTCGATCATCACCGAGTGGTCGATCACGAGGTCGACGGGGTTGAGCGGGTTGATCTTTTGCGGGTCGCCGCCGAGGTTCTTGATGCCGTCGCGCATGGCGGCGAGGTCGACAACGGCGGGGACGCCGGTAAAGTCTTGCATCAGCACGCGGGCGGGACGGTAGGCGATTTCACGGGGGTTCTTGCCGCCCTTTTCGGCCCATTCGGAGAAGGCCTTGATGTCATCGACCGAGACCGTCTTTTCATCCTCGAAGCGGAGCATGTTCTCCAGCACCACCTTGAGCGCGGCGGGGAGCTTGGAGAAATCGCCCAGACCGGCGGCCTCGGCGGCGGGGATCGAATAGTAATCGACCGACTGGCTGCCGACTGTGAGGGTCTTGCGGGTTTTGGAGGTATCGTGGCCGACGGTGATTGGCATGGGGGGCTCCCTTGGCTTCGGTGGCTGCACCTGTTTTCATTATCCCTTCAACGCGCCACCCCGCAAGGAGGTTCAAACGCGCCGGGTCTCTTTTGTATACTGTGGTATGCAAAGCGGATTTCAAGGGGGCGGCGCGAGAGAATTGCCGGAGGGGCCGGGGAGGCGGCGCTGTCACATCTCTCGCGTTTCGTTGATTGGCGCTTCGGGGCCTATGGGTCTAAACCCTGTATAAGGGATGACATTGGCAGGATGATATGGCCTTGAAATCAGGCATGAAAAAGCTCCTTGGAGCCATGGTCGCATGCGCGGCGTTCGCCGGCCCCGCCGCGGCCGAGCCGCCGGTGGTAGTGGAACTCTACACCAGCCAGGGCTGCTCCAGCTGCCCGCCGGCGGATGAGATTCTGGCCAAGCTGGCGAAGAAACCGGGCGTGATCGCGCTGGCGCTGCATGTGGACTACTGGGATTACATCGGCTGGAAGGATGCCTTTGCCCGGCCCGAGCATACCAAGCGCCAGAAGGCCTATGCGGCCAAGGCGGGCGCGCGGACGATCTACACGCCGCAGATGGTGATTGCCGGGGTGGACCACGTGGTCGGCGCCCGGCCGATGGATGTGGTGGACCTGTTGCAGGTGCACAAGGCGCGGCCTGCCGTGATGCAGCTCACCGCCCGCCGTGATGGCGGCGAGGTGGCGATCGACGGCACGGTGCCGGTGCCGGCGCAAGGCGCGCTGGTGGTGCAGCTGGTGCGCTATGCGCCTGAAGAGACCGTGGCGATCAAGCGCGGCGAGAATGCCGGGCTGACGGTGAATTACCACAACATCGTGCGCGACTGGCAGGTGCTTGGCGAGTGGGACGGTGCCGAGGCGCTGGAGCTGCGGGTCGAGGCACCGGGCGAGGAGCCTGCGGTGGTGATCGTTCAGAAGCCGGGGCCGGGCGAGATCGTGGCGGCAGCGCGGGTCGAATAGGGGCGCTTTGCTTTGAGGTTGGGCCGTGCGTGTCGGAACGCCCGCCCACCCACCCCGTTCCGCCACGCACGGCCTGCGCGGGATGTCTGAGGGGCTTTAAGCTCCGGCCTCACCAAAGCAGGAAACCTGCTTCGAAGACCTCCATCACCTGACCCCGGGATGGCCGACGTGCCGCCCGGCATCAACGAAAATAGCCGTATCCCGGAGGGGGCCCTCGGCGATTTTCATTGACCCCGGTCTGCCCGCCGTCCCTTGGGGTGTCAGGCGACCCCGACTCCGCAGATGCTGCGCATCCGCTCTGTCGTCAGTGGAGGGCTCCGAAGCAGGAATGGGCGAAATGTGCGGAAATCCGCACAGGTGCGCGGGTGGTGTGTGTGGGAAAAGGGACGCTTGGGCGCAGATGACCTTGGGGGAGTTTGGGAAATGCGATTTATAACAGGGGGTTGAGGGCGGTTTTTGGCACCATGCAAGGAGGGCTTGCGGGGGAGTGGCGCTTGGTTGTTTGCTCCGGCAGGCGCTGGGAGGCGCTGAAACCAAACATGTCTGGGAGGACATCCATATGAAATTCGCGACCCTTTCCGCCACCGCCGTGGCGCTGGTCATGTCTGCCGGTGCGGGCTTTGCCGCCTGCGACGATGGCGAGATCGTCGTCAAGTTCAGCCACGTCACCAACACCGACCGTCACCCCAAGGGCATCGCTGCCAGCCTGTTCATGGAGCGGGTGAACGAGGAGATGAACGGCAAGGCCTGTGTCGAGGTCTACCCGAACTCCACTCTCTACAACGATGACCAGGTTCTCGAAGCCATGCTTCAGGGCGACGTGCAGCTGGCCGCGCCCTCGCTGTCGAAGTTCGAGACCTTCACCAAGCAGTTCCGCATCTTCGACCTGCCGTTCATGTTCAAGAACATCGACGCCGTGGACGCCTTCCAGAACTCTGACACCGGTCAGGCGATGAAGGACTCCATGCAGCGCCGCGGCCTTCAGGGCCTCGAGTTCTGGCACAACGGCATGAAGCAGTTCTCGGCCAACAAGCCGCTGGTCGAGCCGGGCGATGCCGCTGGCCTGAAGTTCCGCGTGCAGCCCTCCGACGTGCTGGTTGCCCAGATGGAAGCGCTGCAGGCCTCGCCGCAGCCGATGGCCTTCTCGGAAGTCTACGGCGCGCTGCAGCAGGGCGTTGTGGACGGTCAGGAGAACACCTGGTCCAACATCTATGGCCAGAAGTTCTTTGAGGTGCAGGACGGCACCACCGAGACCAACCACGGCATCATCGACTACCTCGTCGTGGCCTCCGTCGACTGGCTCGACAGCCTTGAGCCCGATGTGCGCGACCAGCTGCTGACCATCCTTACCGAAGTGACCGCCGAGCGGAACGCGGCCGTGGGTGGCGTGGACCAGGAAGCCCGTCAGGCCGTTCTGGACGCTGGTGGCGAGATCCGCGAGCTGAGCGCCGAGCAGCGTCAGGCTTGGGTCGACGCGATGAAGCCGGTGTGGGAGCAGTTCGAGGGTGACGTGGGCGCGGACAACATCGCCGCCGCTCAGGAGATCAACGCCTCATTCTAAGCCTATGGCTTGATTGAAAAATACGGCCTCGCGCAGAGAGCGCGGGGCCGTGCTGCAAGCGGGCAGCGCTTTTTGGGGACAATGGGGGAGGCACGCAGATGTCGTCCTATGCCGGGGAAGGCTCCAAGCTGGGCCGGATCATCAATACATTCGAGGAAAGTTTCATCGCGCTCCTGCTGGGGCTGATGACGATCCTGACCTTCGTAAACGTGGTTTTGCGCTACGCCTTCAACTCGTCGCTGATCTGGGGGCAGGAGGTGGTGCTGATCCTCTTTGCGTGGCTGGTCCTTTTCGGGATCGCCTATGCCTTCAAGATCACCGCCCATCTGGGCGTGGATGCGCTGACCGGCATGTTGCCGAAGAAGGGCCAGCGGGTGATGGCGCTGCTCGCGGCGGCGGCCTGCCTCATCTATGCCATTCTGCTGATGAAGGGCGCGTGGGACTACTGGGCGCCGTTTGCCGGGTTGCCGCCGACCGAGGGCCGGTGGTTTCCGACCGGGCTGAACACCGGCGCGCGCAACAACAGCTTTTACATGACCGATCAGGTGCCGATGCTGGAGTGGCTGCGCTGGCTGGAGCCGATCACGCTGAACAAGGGCTTCCCTGAGGATCAGTGGGAGCATTGGGAGAAACTGCCACGGCTGATCCCTTACGCCATGCTGCCGATTGCGGTGGCGCTGATGCTCTTCCGCCTGATCCAGGCGACGCTGCGGATCATCGCAGGCAAGCAGGAGAGCCTGATCGTGAGCCATGAGGCCGAAGACGAAGTGGCCGCCGTGGCCGCAACCCATGACGCGGAGCAGAAATAATGGATGTCGTTCTTCTCTTCGTGATGATCATCGGCTTGCTGATGATCGGCGTGCCGATTGCGGTTTCGCTCGGCCTTTCCTCGATGGTCTTCTTGCTGGTGCTGTCCGACACCTCGCTGGCAAGCGTGGCGCAGAGCCTCTATCAGGCGATGGCGGGGCACTACACGCTTTTGGCCATTCCCTTCTTCATCCTTGCCTCCAGCTTCATGAGCACGGGCGGGGTGGCCAAGCGGATCATCCGCTTCTCCATCGCATGCGTGGGGCACCTGCGGGGCGGGCTGGCGATTGCGGGCGTGTTCGCCTGCATGCTCTTTGCCGCGCTCTCGGGCTCCTCGCCCGCAACGGTGGTCGCCATCGGGACGATCGTGATCGCGGCGATGAAGCAGGCGGGCTACACCAAGGAGTTTGCCGCGGGCGTGATCTGTAACGCAGGCACGCTGGGCATCCTGATCCCGCCGTCGATCGTGATGGTGGTCTATGCCTCGGCGACCGATGTGTCGGTGGGCCGGATGTTCCTTGCCGGGGTCATTCCGGGGCTGCTGGCCGGCGTCATGCTGATGGTGACCATCTATGTGATGGCCATTCTGCGTGGCATGCCGGCGGGCGAGTGGAAGGGCTGGGGCGAGATTGCCCGCAGCTTTGGCGAGGCCTTCTGGGGCTTGATGCTGATCGTCATCATCATGGTGGGGATCTACGGCATTCCGGGGATCACGCCTGCGATCTTCACGCCAACGGAGGCGGCGGCGGTGGCCTCTGTCTATGCCTTTATCGTGGCGGTCTGGGTTTACCGCGACATGGGGCCGCTGGCGGAGCGTGAGGGGGTGGCGCGGGCCAGCCTGCTGACCAAGCCGCAGGCGCTGATCACGGCCTTCTTCCACCCCGACACGCGGCACACGCTGTTCGAGGCGGGCAAGCTGACGGTCACGCTGATGTTCATCATCGCCAACGCGCTGATCCTGAAGCATGTGCTGACCGATGAGCAGATTCCGCAGCAGATCGCCGGGGCGATGCTGAGCGCCGGGTTCGGGCCGATCATGTTCCTCGTGATCGTGAACGTGATCCTGCTGATCGGCGGGCAGTTCATGGAGCCTTCGGGGCTGATCGTGATCGTGGCGCCGCTGGTCTTCCCCATCGCGCTGGAGCTGGGGATCGACCCGATCCACCTTGGCATCATCATGGTGGTGAACATGGAGATCGGGATGATCACGCCGCCGGTGGGGCTGAACCTCTTCGTCACCAGCGGCGTGGCCGGGATGCCGATGATGCGGGTGGTAAAGGCGGCGTCGCCCTTCCTCGCCGTGCTCTTCGTCTTCCTGCTGATGATCACCTACATCCCGTCGCTGTCGACGGCGCTGCCGAACGCCTCGAGCCTCGGGCCGCAGATCCGATGCGATCCGCTGCCCTCCGACAGCCTGGAACGCGCCTTCTGCGAAGCGCGCCAGTAAGGGGTTGGTAACGAGTAAGAGGGGCAGCCCCGCGCGGGCGGCCCCTTTTTGTTGGCTGCGGGGAGGGTTGGCGCGTGGCGGGCTCGATGGACGCTGGGCTTTGAGGCCAAGGCATCGGCGATTTCAGTTGAGACAGCTGCCCCGTTCTATTCCGACATCCCTTATCGCGCCATCGCGTGCATAGACGACCCGCACCCCGGATGCGTTTTGGCGTATGTTCCAGATCCACCGGGACGGGTTGAAGATCGGGTCAACGAACATGTCGTAGAGGCTGCATGACTGTGGAACGCGCTCCGGGAAGGTCGCGCGCAGGATTGTGTGAGCCATTGGTGGCTCGGAGTTCCCCGGGACTGTCGTGATATGAACGCGCATCTCTTGGGCACGAAACCACGCCTCGGTCCTTTCGGAGCTGCCCAGAATATCCGCGATGTAGAACAGGCAGAGCCTGACCTCTTCATCCGATCTGAGAGACGCCCACTTCAAATCCAACAGGTTCAACGTCGTGTCAGAGCCCTCGACCTTGACGAGACAGGCCTCCGCGTTGGGGACCGTCTTGTAGGCATCCTTGATGAAGACATGGTCAAAACTCATTTCCTTTCCAACATATTTGAAAGGAGACGGGTTTTTGAGCTTGGGGTGAGAGACAGGGATCTGGAAGCTGGCGCGCGTTGCCGTGTTTATTGGTGGCGGCGGGGCGCCGGACGACTGGCTTCCGGAGTTGCGCACATAGCTTTGATGCACGCCGAAGGCTGCACCAAGGATGGCGAGGCCTAGAACAACAATCAGGCTAACCCGTAAAGACCTTTTCACCAAGTCACTCCGCATAGAGGTTTGGTTTACCTACGGTTGGCTTTGGGCGTGATCAAGGCGCGGGGATGGCGCGCCTGAACAGGCCGCAAACTGCGTGCCGATGCTCGTGCCAAAATCGTTCGGCGCTCATTCTGACCGTCCGACTTTTGACCCCTGAGGGAACCGGGAGTGGTATGGGCGCGTCCTTTTAGCAAAGGAGGAGTGCCGATGTCTGATACCTGTCCCGCTTGGGTCGTGCCGGTGATGCGGGCGGGATATCTCTCGCGTGCTGTGGTTTACACGGTGGTTGGCGGGCTGGCGCTCGTGGCTGCGGTCGAGGGGCAGGAGGCGGAGGGCACGACCGATGCGCTGGCCGATTTGCAGGCGCATTGGTGGGGCACGCCGCTGCTCTGGCTCATTGCCCTCGGCCTTTGGGCCTACATGGTCTGGCGGCTGGTCGATGCGGCGCTCGACTTTGAGGACTACGGGCGCGATCTGAAGGGCGTGGTGGCGCGGGCCGGGCTGATTGTGACCGGGGTCATTCATGGCGCGATTGGTGTTTCGGTGGCCGGGCTGGCGCTGCGGGGCGGCGATGGCGAGGGCGGGGGCACCCAGAGCATGACCGCGCAGCTGATGGCGATGCCGCTCGGGCCGTGGCTGGTGGGCGCGGTGGGGCTCGTGACCATCGGGGCGGGCGTTTACTACGGCTACAAGGGGATTTCGGAGAAATACAAGGAGCACATCCGGGTCACCGCCACGGCGGAGCGGCTGGACCCGGTGCTGAAGTTCGGCTGCATCGCTCAGGGCGTGGTGATTGCCGTGATCGGGGTGCTGATCTGCTATGCCGCGCTCACTGCCGATCCGCAGGCGGCGGGCGGTGTGGGCGAGGCGCTGGGGCAGATCCGCGCCGCGCCCTTTGGCCGGGTGATGCTCGGTGTGGTCTCGGTTGGGCTGGTTGCCTTTGCGGTGGAGAACGCGGTGGAGGCGATTTACCGGGTCATCCCGCGCTGCGACGGGCCGGATGTGATGACGCTGGCGCGGCAAGCCCGGCAGAAGGCGGAACGCGGGCTTCAGGCAGCGGGCTGAGGGCCGGGCGGGGGCGCATCGGGCTGCGGGCCATCGGCGCTGTGCAGCCTGCGGGCGGCGAGCAGGGCGGCGCAGGCAGTGAGGGTGGCCACGCCCCAGAGCGCGGCGAGCGGCAGGGCAGGGGTGCCGGAGGCCAGCCCGGGGACAAGGCCGGTGGCGCCCGCGATCCATCCGAACAGCCCGGCGCCGGTGGCGAAACCCATCGTTTGCACGGTCGGCATGAAGGAGGCGGTGCGCGGGCGCTCGGCCTCGGCCTCCATGATCAGTTGGTTCGCCGGCCCCCATGAAAAACCGAAGGCCGCGCCGGAGAGCGATTGGCCCAGCAGCACCAGCGGCAGGGTGGCGGTGACAAAGCCTGCGCCCACGCAGGCCGCCCCGGCGATTTGCAGTGCGGGGGCGAAGCGCAGGGCGGCGAGGCGGCGCCGCGCGGGCAGGCGGCCTGCCACCATTGCCCAAAGGCTCCAGTTCAGCGCCATCGTTACCACGACCCAGCCGGTGAGCACGGTGGAGAGGCCGAAGATCACGCGGGTGCAGAGCGCGGTGAAGATCGACGAGACGCTTTGGGCCACCGGCATCAGGAAGATCAGCCAGGTGCCCGCGCCCATCGGCGTGAGGGTGAAGGCCTCGGACGGGAAGAACCGGGGCCGGGGTTTGCGCCGGTCGAGCCATAGCGCGAGGGCGATGAGCAGCAGGCCTGCGGGCAGGCCGAGGGCAGCGCCGGGCGCTTGGGGCAGGGCGGAGGGCAGGGCGAGGATGCCTGCGCCCGCGAGGCAGAGCGCGACGGGGCGCAGCGGGGTGCGGCGCTTGATGACGAAGCTGTCGGCGGCGCGAGCGGGCAGGATGAGCGCGGCGGTCACGAGGAAGGTGAGCGCCAGCGGCAGGCCGGTGAGCATGGCCAGCGGCCAGCCTGCGTGCTCGGTGGCATAGCCCCCGGTGAGCGGGCCCAGCGCGGCGGCGAGCGCCCAGACGGTGGCCTCCACCGCGAAGACCCGCGCCACGATGGTGGCGGCGAAGAGTTGGGGGATGAGGGCGTAGCAGAGTGCGGCGATGACGCCATCGGAGAAGCCCTGAAGCGCCCGGCCGACGGCGAAGGCCAGCCCGGAAGGCGCGGTGGCGGTGAGCAACATGCCCAAGAGGAAGACGCTGGCCGCCCCGAGCGCGGTGGCGCGGGCGCCGATACGGGTGCGGATCTCGGCGCTTGTCACCCCGCCGGCCACTACGCCGATGAAGAAGAGCGCATAGACCAGCGGCAGCATCGGCAGCGCGCCGAGCGCCTCCATCGCCACGGGGATCGAGGCGGAGATCGCCAGATCGTTGAAGGCGTGCATGCCGATCCCGGCGGAGATCGCCAGAACGGGGCCGCGGGTGCCGGGGGCAAGCAGGGCGGGGCCGTGAGAGGGGGGTGCAGTGCGGGTCATGCCGGGCAAGCTGGGGGCTCAACCATGGTTGAGGTCAAGAGCAAGATTGCGCCTGACCGAGGGTTTGCTAGGCTGCGCCCCAAGAGCAGCACGAACCAGATGAGGCATCCGATGGCCGGACCACGCAAGACCACGGGCGGCGGCAAGACCGCGCCCAACCGCAAGACCAACGCGGCGCGGGGAAAAGCCGCTGCCAAGACCGGCGCCAAGACGCCGCCGGTGAAGCTGGTGGAGAACACGCCGAAGCCCGATATCACCGTTGTCACCCCTGCCGAGCCGGTGGTGGCCGAGGGGCTGGTGAAGAAGGTGGCGCTGATCGACAGCGTGGTCGAGGCCACGGGGATGAAGCGCAAGGATGTGAAGCCGGTGGTCGAGGCCACGCTGGCCGAGATCGGCAACATCATCGGCAAGGGCGCGAACATGCAGATCCCCGAACTTGGCAAGCTCATGGTGCACAAGCGCAAAGAGCTGCCGAACGGCGAGATGGTGATGCTGAAACTCCGCCGAAAAACTGTGGCCAAGCCTCTTGCAGAGGACGACGACAACGGCTAAATCGCCCCCCACGGGTGATTAGCTCAGTGGTAGAGCGCTTCGTTCACATCGAAGATGTCAGGAGTTCAAATCTCTTATCACCCACCAGTTTCGGGGCCCCGCCGCTGAAAAGCGCGGGGCCTTTCACTGACACGGGGGCTTGATCCGGGTGCGGATCTCAAGGTAAAGCCCTCGCCGGTCCGGGTCGTTAGCTCAGTTGGTAGAGCGCTTCGTTTACACCGAAGATGTCGGGAGTTCGAGCCTCTCACGACCCACCACCTTCCTACCTGCTAACCCTTACTTGCGCGCAAGGCGACGAGCCTATCCTGGCGCGGCTTTTGCCTTCAGGAGGGTTTCAGCCATCGTGTCGTAGGCGGCGAGGATGTCTTGTGCGAGGGCCTCGGTGGCGCCGGTTGCGTCGCCTTCGCAGATCGCCTTGTGCAGCAGGCGGTGGTGGGTGTTGGAGACCCGCAGATTGCCGCGTTCGCGCAGGGCGTGGAAGTAGGGTCCGACGCGGAGCCAGAAGTTCTCGATGATCTCCAGCAGCAGCGGCGAGCCGCTTTGCCGGTAGATGGTGAAGTGGAACTCGTAGTTGGTGCGGATATGGGCCTTCAGGTCGCGGTTCTGCTCGGCCTTGTCCATCTCCTCCAGCAGCGCGGCGAGGCGGGCCTCGAAGGCGGCATCGCGGTTGGCGATGGCCCAGCGAAGCGCGGTGGACTCGACCTCGATACGGACGTTCTTGAGATCTTCGAAGGCCGCCGGGTCGGGGGTGGGCACGCCGATGGAGCGGCCGGAAATGACGGTGAGCGCCCCGGCCTCCATCAGCCGGGTCAGTGCTTCGCGCACCGGCATCGGGCTGACGTTGAAGGCCTCGGCGATGCTCGCCACGGTGACCGATTCCCCTGGAGCGAGGCCGCCTTCGAGGATCAGTTCGCAGAGTTCGCGGTAGACCTGGTTCTGCAAAGTTTCCTTGCGGAGGGGGCGGGCGCGCCCGGCGAGATTGGCCATGTATGTTACCTTTCAACTGCTTGGCGCACCGGCTTGGCTGCCCCTCTTATCGCAGGTTTCGCGGCGCTTGAAAACGCGATTTGACATTTGATCAAAAATCAGCAATCAAAATGTGGCATGGAGAATTTGGGAGGATTTCTGATGTTCAACAAGACACTCAAGGGGGCGATGACAGCGGCCTCGATGCTGGCGCTTTGCGCCGGTGCTGCCACCGCGCAGGACGAGAAGCACAAGGTTTTCCTGTCGATGAGCTACATCGGCAATGACTGGCAGGCCGAGGCCTCGAATATGGTCAAGGCGATGGCCGCGCATGAGAGCATGGCCGACAAGATCGACCTGCAGGTGCAGGTGGCCGGGCCGAACGCGCAGCGGCAGATCCAGCAGATCAACGCGATGGTGCAATCGGGGGCCGATGCGATCGTGGTCTTTCCGATCTCGCCGACGGCGCTGAACAACGTGGTGAAGAACGCCTGCGACAAGGGCGTGATCGTGATTGCCTATGACGGCGAGATCACCGAGCCCTGCGCCTACAACGTGACCATCGACCAGACCGAGGCCGGCAAGGTGACGGCCGAGTGGCTTGTCGAGGAGATGGGCGGCGAAGGCAAGGTGATGCTGCTCACCGGCGTGCCGGGCACCTCGGTGGATGCGGCCCGGACCGCCGCCGCCAAGGAGGTTTTCGAGGCCGCGGGCGTCGAGGTTGTGGGCGAGGCCGTGGGCATGTGGAGCCAGGCTGTTGCGCGGACCGAACTTTCGAAGTTGATGTCGACCCGCAGCTGGGATGACATCGACGGGCTTTGGTTGCAGGTCGGCTGCTACACCGCCAATGCGATGCAGCTCGAAGCCGGGCGCAGCGCCGAAGAGCTGCTGCCCTGTGCGGGCGAAGGCTCCAACGGCGGGCGCATTCAGATGCTGCCGGCGGGCACCGAGGTAGAGGGTGCATCGGGCGCCTACATGCCGCTCGGCGCGCGCCGGATTTCCTATGCCTCGCCGCCCTATTCGGGCGCGCTGGCGCTGAAGCTGGCGGTTTCGATGCTGGAAGGCGCCGAAGTGCCGAAGCTGACCACGCTGCCGCTGCCGGTGGTGACCAGCGATACGGTGCAGCTGTGCGAGACCGGCTCGTGGGAAGAAATGCGCGACGGCTGCAATGCCTTCCTGCCGTCGATCGTGAGCAACCCCGGCTGGTTTGCCTCGATCTTCTCGGCGGAGACGCCGGAGGTGGGGCTGAACGCGGCCCTCGTCGGCCAGCCGGAACTCTGAGCCGGGCAGGCTGAAAGACAGCCACGCGCCCCGCCGATGCGGCCGGGCGCGTGGCCTGACCATTCGACCCCAAGCAGCAGGCAGGCACAGATGACCCCGGACGACACCAGCAAGCCGCTGATCGAATTGCGCGGCGTGACCAAGGCCTACGGGCCGACCATCGCGAATGACGATGTGAGCTTTGCCGTGCGGGCCGGTTCGGTACATGCCTTGCTGGGCGAGAACGGGGCAGGCAAATCGACCACGATGAAGCTGCTCTCGGGGCTGATCCAGCCGGACCGGGGCGAGATCTTGCTGGACGGGGAACCGCTGGCCTTGGGCAGCGCGCGGGCGGCCCATGCGGCGGGGATACAGACGGCGTTTCAGGAACTGACGCTGATCCCCGATCTCACGGTGCTGGACAACATGATGCTGCCGCGCGGCAGCGTTGGCCCGCTCGGCGTGCTGCGGCGGCGCAGCAGCCGGCAGGAGATCAGGGCATTTCTTGACGGCCTCGATCTGCGGGTCGATCTGGGCGCGCTGGCTTGCGAGCTGGATCTGGCCACGCGGCAGAAGGTGGAGATCGCACGTGCGCTCTATCGCAACCCGCGCATCCTGCTGCTGGACGAGCCGACCTCGGCGCTCTCGGGCGGGGATGTGCAGTGGCTGGGCGATATCATCGCCAAGGCGAAGGCGCGGGGCGTTACGGTGCTGTTCATCTCGCACCGGATGCCGGAGGTGCGGGCGTTTTGCGACCACATGACCATTTTGCGCAACGGCAAGCATATTCGCAGCGGCGCAGTGGAGAGCTTTACCGATGCCGAGGTGGTCGAGTTGATCATCGGGCGCTCGGTTGAAAACACCTTTCCTGCCAAGCCCGACGCGGCGGCGGTGGAGGCCCGTGATCCGGTGCTGGAGGTGCGCGGCCTGAGCGCGGGGCCGAAGCTGCGGGATGTGTCCTTTGTGCTGCGGCCCGGTGAGATCCTTGGCGTGGCGGGGTTGCAGGGGATGGGGCAGAACAGCCTCTTTTCGGCGCTCTTTGGCGAGGAGAGGCTGAAGAGCGGCGAGATCCTTGTGGATGGGGCGCCGGTGCATCTGGCGTCGCCCGCCGATGCGCTGCACCCCTCGGTTGCCATCGGCCTGGTGCCGGAGGAGCGCAAGACGCAGGGGCTGTTTCTGCAATTGAACGGGCGGCTGAACGCCAGCCTGCCGGTGATCGGGCGGTTCCACCGGGGGCCGCTGATTGACGCCGCCCGCGAGAGCCGCGCGACGGCGGAGGCCTTTGACGTGGTCGAGGTGGAAGAGCGGGCGCAATACATGGCGGCCGGGGCGTTCTCTGGCGGGAACCAGCAGAAGATTTCTATCGCCAAGTGGCTGGTGGCGCAGAGCCGCATCCTGCTGCTGTTCGACCCGACGCGGGGCATCGACGTGGGCACCAAACATCAGCTTTACGACATGATGCGCGCCTTCACGGCGGCGGGCGGGGCGATCTTGCTGCATTCGACCGAGATCCCGGAATTGGAATTTCTCTCCGACCGGGTGGCGGTGCTCTACGAGGGCCGGGTCGACCGCTGGCTGGAGGGCGATGCGATCACCGAGGTGGCTATGATGGAGGCGGCGCTGGGTGGCGCCAGCCTGACGACGGGAGCGGCATGATGAACACGCAGAGCATGACGGGCCATCCGCAGGGTTCGATCCCGCGCATCCGGCAGGACCTGCGCCGCCATCAGGCGGTGCTGGTGGCGATTGCGGTCTTTTTTGGCCTCTTCGGGCTGACCAATGCGATCAGCCCCTATCCGCTGACCTATTTCGACGTGTCCTTCATGGCCTCGGGCGGCATGACGCTGGCGCTGGCGGCGATGGGGCAGACGATGGTGATCCTGTCGGGCGGCTTCGACCTTTCGGCGGGGGCGACGGTATCGCTCGTGAACGTGGTGCTGGCGACCCAGATGGACCCAGCGGATTTTGAGGCCAATGTGGCGCTCTGGACGGTCATCGGCATCGGCACGGGTATGGTGGTGGGGGCGTTCAACGGCTTCTTCGTCGCCGTGCTACGGCTTCAGCCGATCGTGGTGACGCTGGCAACCATGTTCATCGTGCAGGGGGTCACGCTGCTGATCATGGACAAGCCGGGGGGCTTTGTCTCTCCCAGCCTCGGGGGCTTTTACCTGGGCGATGCGGTGCCGAACCTGCTGCCGGCCTCGGTGCTGGTGATCGGGGTGGCGGTGCTGTTCTGGGTCTGGCTGAAGAACACGCGCTACGGGGTGTCGCTTTATGCCGTGGGCAGCGACCCGGCGGCGGCGGAAGCGAGCGGGATGCGGCGGATGCTGACCGTGTTCCTGACCTACACCTTTGCGGGCGGGTTCTACGGGCTGGCGGGCGTGTTCGTGAGCGCGCAGACGGGCTCGGGCGACCCGCTGGTGGGCAACTCGCTGCTGCTGCCGATGTTTGCCGCCGTCGTGATCGGCGGCACCCGACTGGGCGGCGGCAGGGGCGGGCTGCTGGGCACGGTCTTTGGCGCCTATATCCTGATGATCGTGGTCAACATGCTGCTGACGCTGAACATCTCGGCCTATTACTCGACCATCGCGGAAAGCTGCGTGCTGCTGGCGGCGGTGCTGGCGGGCTCGATGTCGAAGGACTCGCCCTTGGCGCAGAAGCTTCAGGCGGCGGGCGATTACCTGCGGGCGCGGCGGGGTGGGCTGCTGGTGTCGCAGCGCGAGCAGGTGGATAGGCGATTGCCGTTCTCCGCCCCGGCGGGTGGCGCGCGGGTGGCGCAGGCCCGGCCGGCGAGCTGGTGGAAGGCCAATGCCTCGACCCTGCGCTACGCGCTGCCGGCCTATGGCGCGCTGCTACTGGTGCTGATCGTGACCCAAGTGACGCTTGGCAATGTGTTCAACAACTTCGGCTATTGGAACACGCTTCTGGTGCTCTCGGCCTTCCTCGCGATCCTGGCTTTGGGGCAGGGCGCGGTGATCTTGACCGGGGGGCTGGACCTTTCGGTGCCGTGGACCATCGCGCTCTCGGGTATTCTGGTGGCTGGCGTGGTGCAGGGCTCGGATGCGGCGCTGGTCTATGCGGTGCCGCTGGTGCTGGGCGTCGCGGTGGCGATCGGGTTTTTGAACGGGCTGGGGATCGTGGCGCTTGGCCTCTCGCCCATCGTGGTGACGCTGGCGATGAACGGGCTGCTGCAGGGCGCGGCGCTGCTGTGGTCGGACGGGACGCCTGCGGGCTTTGCCGCCCCGGCGCTGCGCTGGATCATGACCGGCAAGCTGCTCGGCGTAACCCCGGTGATCCCGCTGCTGGCGCTCTTCATCATCGGCGCGGTGCTGATGCTGGGGCACACGGCTTTCGGGCGGCGGATCTACGCGCTCGGCAACAGCGAGGAGGCGGCGCGGCTTTCGGGCGTGAAGACCGGGCGGGTGCTGATCTCGGTTTACATTCTCTCGGCGCTCTGCGCGGCCTTGGTGGGCATTCTGCTCACCGGGTTCTCGGGGCAGGCGAGCCTTGGGATGGGCGACGATTACCTGCTGCCCTCCATCGCTGTGGTCGTGGTGGGCGGGGCGCTGATCACCGGCGGGCGCGGGCATTACATGGGCATGTTCGGCGGCGCGCTGCTGCTGACGGCGATGCAGATGCTGCTGGCGGGCACCTCGCTGCCCTATGCCTTCCGCTCGGTGTTCTTCGGGTTTGTCATACTGGCGGCGGTGATAGCGCTGCGCGATAGGAAAGGTGGTTGATATGGAGCAGAGCGGAGGGTTCCCCGGCCTTGAGGGCAAGCGGGTTGCGATCTCGGCTGGAGCAGGCGGCATTGGCCTTGCGATTGCGCGGGTGCTGCACCGGAACGGCGCGAAGCTGGCGATCTGCGATGTGGACGAGGCGGCGCTGAAGGCGGCCTCAGCGGAGCTGGGCGATTGCCTCGCGCTGCGCTGCGACGTGTCGGACGAGGGGCAGGTGGATGCCTTCTTCGATGCCATTGAGGCGCAGCTTGGCGGGCTGGATGCACTGGTGGCCAATGCGGGCATCGCTGGCCCCACAGGCAAGGTCGATGAGCTGGACCCGGCGGAGTGGCGGCGTTGCCTCGATATCGGGCTGACCGGGCAGTTCCTGTGCGCCCGCCGGGCGGTGCCGATGATCCGCGCGGCCGGAGGCGGGGCGATCATCCACATGGGGTCCGCCGCATCGAAGCACGGCTACGCCTATCGCACCCCCTATTCGGCGGCAAAGTTCGGGGTGATCGGGCTGATGCAGTCACTCGCCAAGGAGCTGGGGCCGGAGAACATCCGCGTCAACGCGATCCTGCCGGGCATCGTGGACGGGCCACGCATGGAGGGCGTGATCCGCGATCGGGCGGCGCAGAAGGGCGTCTCTTACGCGGAGATGGAGGCGGAATACCTCAAGAATGTGTCGCTGCGCCGGATGGTGAGCATGGAGGATGTGGCGGCCAGCGCGGCGATGCTGCTCTCGGACCACGGGCGCAACCTGTCGGGCCAGTCGCTCGCCGTTGACGGAAACGTGGAGACGCTTTGACCATGGCGCGGGGGAGGATCACCATCGTCGGCGCCGGGCTGATCGGGCGGGCCTGGGCCGTGGCCTTTGCGCGGGGTGGCTGCGATGTGACGGTCTGGGACGGCGCGCCGGAAGTGTTGGCGCGCTTTGGCGGCCTTGCCGAAGAGATGGCGGACGGGCTGGAAGAGGCCGGGCTGCTGGAGGAGCCAGCGGCGGCGGTGCTGGCGAGGATCACCACCGAGCCGGACCTCGCAACCGCGCTGGCGGGCTGTGACATGGTGCAGGAGAGCCTTCCGGAAGAGCTTGCGATCAAGCGCGAGATCTTCGCCCGGCTCGATGCGCTGGCCCCGGCGGATGCGGTTCTGTCCAGCTCCTCCTCGGCGCTGCTGCCCTCGGCCATTTCCGAAGGGCTGGAGGGGCGGGTGCGCTGCATGGTCTGCCATCCGCTGAACCCGCCCTACCTGATCCCGGCGATCGAGATCGTGCCTGCGCCATGGACCGCGCCCGAGGCGCTGGCGAAGGCGGAGGCGCTGATGCGCGGCATCGGGCAGGCGCCCATCGTAATGGGCAAGGAGATCGACGCCTTCGTGATGAACAGGCTGCAAGGCGCGTTGCTGAAGGAGGCCTTCGACCTCGTCGGCGGCGGCTATGCCACGCCGGAGGAGATCGACATTTCGATCCGGGACGGGCTGGCGATGCGGTGGGCGGTGGTCGGCCCCTTTGAGACCATCGACCTGAACGCCCCCGGCGGGGTGCGCGACTACGTGGAGCGCTATGCGGGCATCTACGAGGCGCTGCCAGAGAGCGCCCCGCCTGCCACCAGCTGGCGCGGCGCGGTGCTTGATCGGGTTGAGGCGGAGCGCCGGGCGGCGCTGCCGCTGGAGGATATCCCCGCGCGCCAGCATTGGCGCGACCGGGGCCTGATGGAACTTGCGGCGTTGAGACACGCCCGGAACAGGGAGAATAGCAAATGAGCGCGGGCAGAGCGGGAGCGGACCTTCAGAAGGACAAGGTGATCATCACCTGTGCGATCACCGGGGCGATCCATACGCCCTCGATGTCGCCCCATCTGCCGGTGACGGCGGATGAGATCGTTGAGCACGCGCTGGCCGCGGCGGAGGCGGGCGCGGCGATCTTGCACCTGCACGCCCGCGACCCGGAGACCGGCAAGCCGGACCAGTCGCCAGAGGGGTTCGAGCCCTTCCTCGGCCGGATCAAGCAGAGCACCGATGCGGCGCTGAACATCACCACCGGCGGCAGCCCGTTCATGACCGTGGAGGAGCGGGTGCGCCCGGCGGCGCAGTTCCGTCCAGAGGTGGCCTCGCTCAACATGGGGTCGATGAACTTTGGGCTCTACCCGATGCTGGAGCGCTACAAGGAGTTCAAGCATGACTGGGAGCGGGAGGCGCTGGAGGCCTCGCGGGGGCTGATCTTTCGCAACAGCTTTGCCGATATCGAATACGTCATGCAGGAGTGCTACGGCAACGGCACGCGCTTTGAGTTCGAGTGCTACGACATCTCGCATCTCTACAACCTCGCCCACTTTGCCGACCGGGGGCTCGCGAAGCCGCCGTTCTTCGTGCAGTCGGTCTTTGGCCTGCTGGGCGGGATCGGGGCGCACCCCGAGGACGTGGCGCACATGAAGCGCACTGCCGACAGGCTGTTTGGCGCTGATTACCGCTGGTCGGTGCTCGGCGCGGGGGCCGGGCAGATGCGGATCGCCGCGCAGGCCGCCGCGATGGGCGGCAACGTGCGCGTGGGGCTGGAAGACAGCCTTTGGGCCGGCAAGGGCCGGCTGGCGGAATCGAACGCTGAGCAGGTGCGGATGGTGCGCGGCATCATCGAAGGGCTGGGCAAGAGCGTGGCCACGCCGGACGAGGCGCGCGAGATCCTTGAACTCAAGGGCGGCGATCAGGTGGGTTTCTGATCGAGCACGGGCAGGGGAGGGCGTTTGGAGATGCTTCGGATAGAACAATTGGTGCAGGAGCCGGACAGGCTTGGCGAGGGGCCGCTCTGGGATGTGCGGGAGCAGCGGTTTTACTGGATCGACAGCTACGGCCCGGCGGTGAAGAGCTGCGACGCGGCGGGCGGCGACATCAAGCGCTGGCCGCTGCCGCAGCCGGTGGGGTCAATGGCGCTGCGCGAGGGTGGCGGGGCGGTGCTGGCACTGCGCGACGGCTTTCACTTTCTGGACTTCGAGAGCGGCGAGACCGAGCTGATCCACGCCACCCAGCCGGGCGAGCTGCGCCCGCGGCTGAACGATGGCAAGGTGGACCGGCGCGGGCGGTTCATTGCGGGCTCGATGGACTACGAGGAGCGCGACCCGGTGGGCAAGCTCTTCCGGCTCGACCCGGACCTCTCGGTGCATCTTCTGGAGGAGGGCATCACCTGCTCCAACGGGCCGTGCTGGAGCCCGGATGACAGCACTTTCTACTTTGCCGATACCACGCCGGGGCTGATCTATGCCTATGGCTACGACATCGAGACCGGCAGCCTGACCTCGCGTCGGATCTTCGCCAGCTTCGAGGGGCTGCGCGGCTACCCGGACGGCGCGACGGTGGACGAAGAGGGCTACCTCTGGTCGGCCGAGGTCTACTCAGGCCGGCTGATCCGGTTTGACCCGGAGGGCGTGGTGGACCGGATCGTGGGGCTGCCGGTGCAATCGACCACCAGCATCACCTTTGGCGGGCCGGATCTGGACATTGCCTATGTGACCTCGATGGCGCGGCCGATGGGCGGGCAATACCACAAGGAGCGGGAGGCGGGCGCCGTCTTCGCCATTCACGGATTGGGCGTGCGCGGCATCGAAGAGCCGCGCTTCGCAGGATAAACAGGGAGACAAGACGCCATGAAGATCGACGTGCTGATAGACGTGAAGACCACCCTCGGCGAAGGGCCGATCTGGGATGTGGAACAGCAGCGGCTCTACTTCATCGACTCGATGGATGGCCGGGTGTTTCGCTGCACCGAAACCGGCGGCGAGGTGCGGGCCTGGGACGTGCCGGGCAAGATTGGCTCGATGGCGCTGCGCAAGGATGGCAACGGCGCGATTGTGGCGCTGCAGAACGGCTTTCATCTGCTCGATTTCGAGACCGGCGATTGCGAGCTGCTGCATGACCCGGAGCCAGGTATGCCGGAGACCCGGCTGAACGACGGCAAGGCCGACCGGCGCGGGCGGTTCTTCGCAGGCTCGATGGACACCGGAGAGGACAGCCCCGCAGGGTCGCTCTACCGGGTGGACCCGGACTTCAGCGTGACCAAGGTGGATGAGGGGATCGTCTGCTCCAACGGCCCCTGCTTCAGCCCCGATGACAAGACCTTCTACTTTCAGGACACGTGGTCGGGCGAGATCTGGGCCTATGACTACGACATCGGGAGCGGCGCGCTCTCCAACCGCCGCACCTTCGCCAAGGTGGACGGCGCGAACGGCGGCGCGGCGGACGGCTCGACGGTGGATGCCGAGGGCTACCTGTGGAATGCGCTGGTCTATGACAGCAAGATCGTCCGCTACGCGCCTGATGGCACGGTGGACCGGGTGATCGAAATGCCGGTAAAGAAGGTCACCAGCATGAACTTCGGCGGCCCGGATATGGATGTGCTCTACGTCACCTCGATGGCCAAACCGCCGCTGCCGCGCTTCCCCGGAGACGGGCCGCTGAGAGGCAGCGTGTTTGCGATCACCGGCCTGGGGATCAAGGGCGTACCGGAGCCGCGCTTCGGCGCGTGAGGCGGGCAGGGGGCGGGTTTGTGGCCGCTCTTCGCCTATGTGTTGAGGTGCTGTGGCAGCCGCAGAGGGCGGGGTCGCAGAGTGGCGATTTCGGGGCCGGAATGCCCCGGAGTCGGCGGCAGAGTAGGGGGCAGGCACAAGCCGTGCGATTTCTGCGTTTTACCCCCTTGCAAACCCCCCGGCAGGGCCGTAGAACCGCGCCACCCTGAGGGGCGGCCCAGCCGCTTCTCCCGTGCCCGGGTAGCTCAGGGGTAGAGCAGTGGATTGAAAATCCTCGTGTCGGTGGTTCGATTCCGCCCCCGGGCACCATAAAAACCGAAAACTTGGACCTCCTTTAGTTCAGAGAAGTGAAGTATAGTTTTTCTTTGTGCGATTAGGCCGAACTATGCGGCTGTCGCGTGTGGATTTTGCGCTCTTCGGGGCTACTGACCCGTCCCGCTAAGCGGACCATTAACGTTTCGATGTTTACTCCGGTTTGATACGGGGTAGTGCGCAAACACAGCCAACGTTTTGAAACCGTAAGTGCGCTCCGCTGTGGGCATGTCGGTTCCCGCGTGAACCGGATGCGTAGTCGTCGCTTTGTTAAGTGTATGCGGGGAAATCTGTTCAGGATCAGCACCTGTCGGCCCGATTCCGGACCGTCGAAGAGCTGCTTACATGGCAATGGAGGCCGTCGCATAGGTTCGCGGTGACGAATGGGCGCTTACTTTTGTCGACCGGTCAGCGATTATGCCTCGTTCGGTCGGCAGATCGGCCGTGTCCTTCTAAGATGGCGAGTACCGCAGGAACGTGCGAACGGCGCAAAGGGTGTTGATCGGCGGAAAACGGTGGGGTTTGAACAGGTTCTAGCGGGACGCGCGCGTACCTCAGTTTCTGGTCAGCCTCAGGTGGAGAGCATGGTGATGCAATAGTACTCACTCCAGCTCTTCGGCCTAGACGCAGGATGCCTTCCTCTGGAGATGGATCAGATAAGTGGTTTCAGTTCGCAGGGAACGATGAAAATGCCCCCCTGAAAACTATGGGCTTTCAAGAGAGGTTTCGATGAGGCGGAGCGCTGTGGCCTCTACTTGCAATAGAATCGAACCTATGCTTCCCTTTCGATAGGGATTTAAGGCGTTTCTTGTATTTTTTGACCAGCTCTCGGGAAGCTTGCATTGATGACATTGAGGTACGACAGCAGCTCGCCGGTGTTGGTGGTTGACTTGGACGGTACACTCATTCGATCTGATATTTTGTACGAAACGCTGTGGTCCGGTGTGTCGCGTGACTGGACTATCCCGTTTCGGGCGGCGCAAAGCCTGAGTATTGGGCGCGCTGCATTGAAAGCGATGCTGGTGAGACGATCTCGGGTCGATGTTACGACCCTGCCCTACAACGACACCGTCCTTGCCACGGTGCGGGCTTGGCGAGATGCCGGCGGGGCAACAGCGCTCGTCACCGCATCCGACCAGGCACTGGCAAATGAAATCGGCGCGCATCTCGATCTCTTTGATGAGGTTCACGGCTCAACAGTGGACCACAACCTAAAAGGTTCCAACAAAGCTGCCTTTTTGAGCGAACATTTTTCTAATACCGGGTTTCACTATATTGGAGATCACAAGGTAGATTTACCGGTTTGGAAAAAGGCCAAGAAGGCTTTTACGGTGAATGCATCGCCGCGCCTCCGCCATGCAGTCGAGGAAGTCAGTGCGGATTTTGAGCATCTGGTGGATCGGCCGCCTGCGGCGCGACACTATTTCCAGGCGTTGCGTTCGCATCAATGGGTGAAAAACGTCTTGATATTTCTGCCAATGATGGCCGCGCACGAAACGGCCACCGCAACATTGCTCCAATCAATGCTGGCCTTTGTCGCCTTTTGTATGGTTGCCTCCAGTGTCTATGTTATGAACGACTTACTGGATCTTTCAGCAGATCGGGTCCATTCGCACAAGAAGAAACGACCATTCGCGGCAGGCAACGTTCCGATCGCAGATGGAACATGGCTGATGATTGGATTACTTGCGGGGGGGCTACTGTGTTCAGCTTTTCTGGGGCTGTCGTTTTTTTTGGTTCTGATGCTGTATTTCGGACTGACAACGCTGTATTCTCTCAGCCTAAAACGCAAGCTAATCGTCGACATATGTACGCTAGCTGCACTTTATACGATGCGCATTATAGCGGGTGGGGCGGCCACCGGCATACCGTTGACGGTTTGGCTGCTTGCCTTCTCGATGTTCTTGTTTTTTGCACTGGCGGCGGTCAAACGTCAGGCCGAACTGATCGAAAACATAGCTCAGGGCAAAGTCGGCGCGGCTGGTCGAGGCTATCACGTAGATGACCTGTCGATCATTCAGAATATGGCGATCTCATCGGGGTTCGTTTCGGTTCTAGTACTGGTCCTTTATGTGAACTCGGATGACGTGAACGCGCTGTATTCTGCGCCCTATTTTCTGTGGGGTATCGCATTGGTGCTGCTGTATTGGGTGGCACGTATGGTGATGATGGCCCATCGAGGCCGGATGCATCACGATCCGATTGTCTACGCAGTCAAGGACAAGGTAAGCCGTTCTTGCATTCTGATTATCCTGGGGCTGTTGCTGGCGGCATCAGTACTATGACAACCCCCCCGCATTCTAAGAACGACGCTATTCAGGGCCTGCGCGGTGTCGCGGCTCTATCGGTTATCTTGTTTCACTGGTCCTTCCTCTTCTTCGGTTGGGCTGGTGTTTGGGTTTTCTTCGTGATCTCAGGTTATGTGATCACTCTGTCACTTATCCGGCTGCAACAGACCACAGCCACGACCAAATCTAAGCTGGCCACCTTTTATCGGCGCCGCGCTTGGCGCATATTGCCGCTCTATTTTGCCGTTATCCTTGCTGGTGCGCTTGTCCTGTTTGCGGAGGCACCCGATGGCAGCCGTCTGTGGGACTTGCGGACGACTTTTCTGGCCTTGCTGACCGCCACGGTGAATTTTTATCGCATGTCCCCGAATTACGAAGTGAATTTCATCTTCGATCATTTCTGGAGTCTTTCGATTGAAGAACACTTCTACATCCTGATGCCGATTGTCTTCCTCTGCGTTCGGCGGGCCAGGATGTTACAATTCCTGATCGCGTGGCTGGCCCTGTCGCCGCTGATCCGCATAGGGCTGTCGATGCTCTACACTGATGAGTTAGCGGGGGAACTGGTCTATCAATTCTCGGCAAGCCATTTTGACGCATTTTCCCTTGGCGCATTGGTCGCGGTGTTTGAACGACCGATCTGCGAGCGAAAGTGGAATGCGCAACTCCTGCTTTGCATTGTGGTCCTGATCGGTGCCGGATGGATCATTCTATCCGCACAAAGCCTGTCCATTCGCGAGATCCTAAGATATTCTCGCGGATCATTCTGGATCAACACTTCAGGAGGACTACGCCCCCTGATGACATATGCGTTCCTCGCGTATGGCTCGACCGCCATCATCATGTGCATTCTTGAGGAACGAAAATGGATTGTCTCGCCCCTGCGCTGGCGGTTGATTGTCTATAGTGGTAACCTGTCATACGGTCTGTATCTGATCCACATCCCTCTGCAATACCTCTTTAATAAGGTGTTGGGGCCGACTTATGAATTGCCGATTGAGCAGCGGTTGCTGGTTTTCGTTCCCTACATAATCCTGCTCTATGCCATCGCGCATTTGAGCTACAGATACTTTGAGGTGCCGTTGCAGCACCGGGCATCAGGTGACGCGCTTATTCCACCGCATAAAGGTGCCACTGGCTGAACTGCCGCTGATAGGTCAACCACTGTAACCCATCGGCAAGTTGTTTTCGGTCACGATCCCGAACCAAGACAAAGCCGATATTTTGAGCCTTCAGTACCGCAGTGCCATTGGCAAAGTCGGTTTTTACAGTGACATACTGATCGTAAATCGCTTTCCCCTCGTTGTCCGAGGCATTTTGCCAGAACGTGCTTTGCCCAACGTAAAGCGCGATCCCGATTGGGTCCGAGCCGGTTGAATAGATCATTTCCTCAGGCTGGTTCACGGCGACGACCAGATGCAGAAAGTCCACATCGTCGACGTCGATCAACAGTGTCGTATCTTTCGCGCCGAGGTCGCCGAGGGCTGCGCGCAATCCTAAGATTTCAGCACCGAAAGCCGTAGGATGCGAGACCGTTGATCGCACAATCTTCCAACTGTCATAAATCAGCCCTATGGATGCCACAGCTGCGAAAACAGGCAACGCGACCCGTGCGAACTGTCCCAGCTTGCTCGCGGCCCAAACCAGCGCATAGGCCGTGAAAGGGATCAATAGGGACGTCCAAGCGCCAGCGATGCGCCAAGGTGCAGCCAGCGGGTTACTTTGACTGACAATCGCCGCCCCGGTCGCTAGGACAAGGCCCAAGGCACTTACGAAGATCATGAAGCGCACCGATCTGTCTGTGACGAACAATGCCAATGCTGCGAAGGCACCCACGAGCAGGACGGTGTCCGCGAAATCGCGGATAAAAGCAGAGAGATGGGAGTTCTTGATGACCACGGCCATATCGGTAGCGGCGGCGGCATTCTGGTCACGGGCCGCGGTGATACCGCTCAGATCGCCAAAGTGAAAAATTGACAAACCAATCCAGAGGACCGGGAAGGCGCAGGCTATCATGGTGCCCTTTAGGAATGGTCCCCAACCGATCGGGCGCGACCAAAGCTGCATGAAGCCCGTGCTCAACACGAAAGCTGCGCAAATGAACCACCCTTCAAACCGTACCGTGCTTGACAACATGAACATTAAGGCAGCCACCATGAATGCCTTCGCCGCGCCTGACCGGCTATAGCGCACGACTGCAGTGCAGCCCGCCAGGACGAAGAAGTTGAAGAAAATCTCCGACATTGGCGCGACGGACAGAAGCAGCCGATGGTGCAAGAAGATACCCAATATGGCCGCAATCAGGACGATCAAGCGATTTTCAAATATCTGCCAGGCAAGGTTGGCCATACAGATCAGACTCATTAAGCCAAAGGTCGTTGCTATCAGGCGTGGTGTGTAAAAGAGATCGGGATAAATTTTGTAGCCCAACCCGACAATAAGTTCGTAAAACGGTGGCCAGATATATGGGACAAAAAGCGTATCCCATGATAGTTCTCGGGCGATCAGTGCACGGGCACTTTCATCTGCAGAAGCCGCGACAAATCCGCGTTCGACCAGAACGTATTGGAACGACAGACTGACCAGGCAGCAAGCAAGAACAGCCATAAAAAGATGACGCCGGGAGAGCGTGTAAATCTCTGGTCGCATGGCGTTCGCCTCACTCTTCCGTTCTGGCCTGGCACCAAGGTGAGAGGCTCCTTCGCTTAAACGCAGCCTCCGGTAAGCTGCCAGTGAACAGCTTAATCAGCACCCAGACAGATTTCACATAGATGACAACAAGCTTCTTTAAGTCAGCACCGCCAGTTGCCCGACCGACCTGATCGGGCTGGGCCGTCAGCCTGTTATCTGTGAGGTTTAGATCATTTGTTGCGACCATGTTCGGTAAAATCATGTGCGCTGACGGGAAGGTCAATGCGCAAAGATATGACGGTTAAATCCACCTCCATAGTGGCAGCGCCACGCGCGGCTAGCTGCTTTGGCGGCAATGGCATGGGCAACGGCCTGTCCGATGTCGGACCGTGCATCTAAAATCAATACAGTGCGGTTAGTCACAGGGCCAGCCTATCAGGTCAAAGGAAAGAGAAACGGGTCGTCGAGCCTATGGTGGTTTGTATCTTTGTGAGCGAATCAGTGCGAGGAGCGGACTGGCGCAGGGTCGCAACCGTCATCATGCTATCCATAGCTAGATAAAAACGCTCCTGATGTGCGATGCTGATTTCGTCCAGTTTCTGCACGAGCGTTAAAGGCCTGCGGTTGATAGAAAGACCAAGGGCAAGCATATAGAAGGGTACCGGGAATGAAGACGGTCCATCCTGTCTTCCAGACCGTTTCAGCGCCGCCAGGAACGAGCCAAATTTGGCTCCGGATGTTTCGAGCAGAAAGGCTCGAATACGATCAAATGATGTCCCGAGAGGAACCACACATCGCGCTCTTGCCAAAGGCGCGGTCGTTGTCCCGCGGGAAGCAGTGCCCTATAGCGATTAGAGCCCAAGCATCGGTGAATGACTCGGGCGCGGCAAGACGACCTTCATGTGATGGTAATTGTGCCTACCCGGCCAGCATCATTGCGGAGTGGCCATGCGCGGCTACGCGTTGACGAAGACATAACGTCGGTCCAGCTGGTACTTCAGACAATAGCCAACAATTAGTCCCAGCACACCACCGATTTCGCGCATTTGATCAGTGCCCCACACCAGCCAAAAACCAATCTCGGCCGCCCAGAAAACGACCGTCGTGACCACACCAGCGGCGGCGTAGAGGCCGAATTGCTTTCCCTGCGCGACAGTGCCGGCGGTGTCGTCAAGGAAGATCCAACGTTTGTCCAGCAGGTACTTTAAGACGAGCCCGACCAGAGTGCCCATCAACACGGCGATGCCAAGCTTCAGCTCCGTTGTGCCGCCAATCAAAACAACGCGTTGCGTGCCAAGATTCGCGAAGGTCGCAACGACGGAAAACAACGCATAGCGGACAATGAGGGTTTGACGACTCATGTAACACTGTCGAAAAACTGCGCCCAAGCGTGCGCTGAAAAAAGTACTCGTTGCATTATGACGGATAGCTCACCTTAACAACGAAACATCAATGCCACGAAACCCAGAACTAGCCAATATAGGCGCGTTGCACGCGATGCAAAGGGATCGCCAAGATCGTCAGGATCGACAACTAAGGCGTGCAAATCGAAATCTGTGGCAAGCTATGAGTGCAATCATCGGCGCGATCAGCCATGGATCGTGTAAAAGGGGTGCATTTTTTAGGGAGTCAAAGGTTTCGCAGACTATGCATGCGCCCCGATTTCGCCTAGGATATGACGCATTATTTCACTAGTTTGTTGGACCTTGCGATGCCGCTTTCAGATGATTTTTCGGGCAGCACTTTAGATGGTCGGTGGACGACCACAGCACCCGCAGGAAGTTCCGTCGGCTTTGGCAGCGATGCATCTGATGCATTTCTCACGCTGACGACACCGGACGGGACTTTTGACGCCTGGCAAGACAGCAACACCACGGCAAGGATCATGCAGGCGTCGCCTGATACGGATTTCACGCTTGAGACGCGGTTTTTGAGCACGCCCACGGAGGGTCACCAGATCCAGGGGCTTCTGGTCGAGGAGGATGCCGATACCTGGCTGCGCTTTGACACGCATTCGGACGGCAACAGGCTTTACGCCTTCGCCGCCTACACCGATGCGGGCGACAACACGGTCATGTTCCGCGTCGCCATCCCGGGCAACAGCGCGCCTTATCTGCGGGTCGATCGGGCTGGTGATGTCTGGACGATGGAGTATTCGGTTGATGGCGCCACCTGGGTCACCGCGGGCAGCTTTACGCTGGCGCTGAGTGTGAGCCAGACCGGCGTGTTCGCGGGCAATGTCGGCCAGGCTGCGGGCTTTGCCGCGCAGGTCGATTATTTTGCGACATCGCTGGACCCGCTGACCAATGAGGACGGCAGTTTTGTCCCGAGTGCTCCGCCAGTGGCGGTGACCGACAGCTATACGCTGGGTGTTGACGGTGACCTCACTGTTGACGCGGCCAACGGGCTTTTGGCCAATGACAGCGACCCGGATGCGGGCGGGCTGAGCATTGCCGTTCTGAGCGGCCCTGCCAACGGTACCCTGTCTTTGAACGCTGATGGCAGTTTCAGTTATGCGGCCAATGCGGGCCATGTGGGCGACGACAGTTTTACCTATCAGATCACCGATGCAAGTGGAGATACCGACACGGCAACGGTCACCTTGCAAGGGGCCTCATCGCCGCCATCGGGTAGTGCGGCGCAGTCCGATGACTTCTCGGGCACCACATTGGACCCGGTCTGGCTGACGACATCCCAGCCCGGCACCAGCGAAGGTGTAGCGGTCATTGGTGCCGACGGAGTGCTGGAATTGCAGTCGGCCAGCGGCAATTATGACGTCTGGAATAGCATCTCTGCCAGCCGCGCCATGCAGGCCGTGGCCGACACGGATTTCCAGCTGGTGGCCGGGTTTCTGTCGGTCCCGACAGAGAAATACCAGAGTCAGGGCTTCCTGATTATCGCCGATGACGACAACTGGATCCGGCTCGATACCCATACCGATGGCAACAAGATGTACGCTTTCGCGGCCAGCAGTCAGAATGGTACGCCAAGCGCTGAATTCCAGGTCGAGATTGCAGATGAGCAGAGCGCATTCCTGCGGATGACCCGCACTGGCGACACCTGGCAGTTTGAAACCTCTGCTGATGGCGTCTCATGGACTGTTGCCGGCAGCTTCACGCATGCCCTGACCGTGACCGAGGCGGGCTTGTTCGCGGGGAACTACAATGCCCCCGGCGGATTTACCGCCGTCGTCGATTTCTTCGAGAATACCGCCAGCCCAATCGTGGATGAGGACGGGTCCGTCATTCCGGTGAATACGGCCCCGGTCGCTACAGACGACACGATCAGTACCGCCGCCGACACAGAAGTGGTGATCGACGTGGCCGCAGACCTGTTGGCCAATGATACCGACGCGGATGGCGATAGCCTGACGCTCGCATCTATCGGCACCCCCGCAAACGGCAGCTTGAGCGATAACGGCGATGGCACTTACAGCTACACACCAAACCCCGGCTTCACCGGTACGGACAGCTTTGAATACACAGTCAGCGACGACATGGATGTTTCCACGGCGACCGTGACGATTTCCGTCGCCGGACCGCAAAGCCCACCGGAGTCTGACGACTTTTCTGGTGGGACGTTGTCGAACGTTTGGACCTTTGCGGAACCGGGGACTGGCTCGTATTCATTCGTCAGCGATTCAACGGATGCCTATATCAGTCTGGTGGCGACTGGGCAGCAGGATGTTTGGACGACAAACACGGCAACCCGGATCATGCAGGCATCGCCTGATACGGATTTCACGCTTGAGACGCGGTTTTTGAGCACGCCCACGGAGGGTCACCAGATCCAGGGGCTTCTGGTCGAGGAGGATGCCGATACCTGGCTGCGCTTTGACACGCATTCGGACGGCAACAGGCTTTACGCCTTCGCCGCCTACACCGATGCGGGCGACAACACGGTCATGTTCCGCGTCGCCATCCCGGGCAACAGCGCGCCTTATCTGCGGGTCGATCGGGCTGGTGATGTCTGGACGATGGAGTATTCGGTTGATGGCGCCACCTGGGTCACCGCGGGCAGCTTTACGCTGGCGCTGAGTGTGAGCCAGACCGGCGTGTTCGCGGGCAATGTCGGCCAGGCTGCGGGCTTTGCCGCGCAGGTCGATTATTTTGCGACATCGCTGGACCCGCTGACCAATGAGGACGGCAGTTTTGTCCCGAGTGCTCCGCCAGTGGCGGTGACCGACAGCTATACGCTGGGTGTTGACGGTGACCTCACTGTTGACGCGGCCAACGGGCTTTTGGCCAATGACAGCGACCCGGATGCGGGCGGGCTGAGCATTGCCGTTCTGAGCGGCCCTGCCAACGGTACCCTGTCTTTGAACGCTGATGGCAGTTTCAGTTATGCGGCCAATGCGGGCCATGTGGGCGACGACAGTTTTACCTATCAGATCACCGATGCAAGTGGAGATACCGACACGGCAACGGTCACCTTGCAAGGGGCCTCATCGCCGCCATCGGGTAGTGCGGCGCAGTCCGATGACTTCTCGGGCACCACATTGGACCCGGTCTGGCTGACGACATCCCAGCCCGGCACCAGCGAAGGTGTAGCGGTCATTGGTGCCGACGGAGTGCTGGAATTGCAGTCGGCCAGCGGCAATTATGACGTCTGGAATAGCATCTCTGCCAGCCGCGCCATGCAGGCCGTGGCCGACACGGATTTCCAGCTGGTGGCCGGGTTTCTGTCGGTCCCGACAGAGAAATACCAGAGTCAGGGCTTCCTGATTATCGCCGATGACGACAACTGGATCCGGCTCGATACCCATACCGATGGCAACAAGATGTACGCTTTCGCGGCCAGCAGTCAGAATGGTACGCCAAGCGCTGAATTCCAGGTCGAGATTGCAGATGAGCAGAGCGCATTCCTGCGGATGACCCGCACTGGCGACACCTGGCAGTTTGAAACCTCTGCTGATGGCGTCTCATGGACTGTTGCCGGCAGCTTCACGCATGCCCTGACCGTGACCGAGGCGGGCTTGTTCGCGGGGAACTACAATGCCCCCGGCGGATTTACCGCCGTCGTCGATTTCTTCGAGAATACCGCCAGCCCAATCGTGGATGAGGACGGGTCCGTCATTCCGGTGAATACGGCCCCGGTCGCTACAGACGACACGATCAGTACCGCCGCCGACACAGAAGTGGTGATCGACGTGGCCGCAGACCTGTTGGCCAATGATACCGACGCGGATGGCGATAGCCTGACGCTCGCATCTATCGGCACCCCCGCAAACGGCAGCTTGAGCGATAACGGCGATGGCACTTACAGCTACACACCAAACCCCGGCTTCACCGGTACGGACACCGTCAGCTACGCCGTGTCAGATGGGATCACGGCAGACGCCGGAATACTCAATATCGTGGTTCTGCCCCCTGCAACACCTGCCGTTTCTGACGATTTCGCAGGTGGTCCATTGGACGAAATCTGGACATTCTTCGGTGATGGCGGCTCCGCTAGCGTGGGGACCACCGAGACTCAGGGTTTCGTCGAACTCAACAATCCATACGGGCTTGAAACAACAGCAAGTGGGACACTGACCGTACCGCGCCTACTGCAGTCACAAACCGACGAAGACTTTCAGATCAGCGCTGGCTTTCTGACCGAACCGACCAAGAAGTATCAGGAAAACGGGATGCTGGTTGTTCAGGACGACAGCAACTTCATCCGGTTTGATGTGGCCTACACCGGATCAGGTCTGGATCTGATTGTGGGTATCACCGAGAATGGGACCGCGACATTCCCATTGTTCAAGGATATCTCGGTCGGTGCCGTGACGGATTTCCGGATCACTCGTGTTGGCGACGACTGGACCTTCGAAACCTCGTCTGACGGGGTTAACTGGACCCAGCAGTACACAATGACGCATCAGATTAATGTCACGCAAGTGGGTGTCTTTGCGGGCAGTACGTCGTCTGATGGCGAGGCTCCGGGTTACATATCACAAGTGGACTATTTCGAAAACAGCGCCACGCCGATTTCGGATGAAGACGGGACACTGATACCCACCAATCTGGCGCCCGTAGCCACTGACGATAGCTTGGCCGTCGACACCGATACGGCTCTCTCCATTGATGTGGTGCTGGACCTGCTGTCCAATGACACTGATAGCAACGATGACGGTATCAGCATCGACAGCTTTGGCCAGCCCTTGCACGGTACCCTAACCGACAACGGCGATGGAACCCTGACCTACCAGCCTGACGCCGGTTATGCGGGCACTGACAGCTTTAGCTATACGATTTCAGATGGCACGCTCACAGATACCGCGAATGTTGATCTGTTTGTCGGCAACCCGATCAGTGTCTGGTACGGAGATGTACAGAGTTTTGGTGGCAACGGGCAGGCGCAAACATGGATTAACGTTCTGGGTAATGTTGAGGGCAGTATTTCGTCCCTGAGTTACAGCTTGAACGGTGGTGCGAGTCGGGATTTGGCCGTTGGCTCAGACGGGCGCCGCCTGCATGATGAGGGCGATTTTAATATCGACCTTGCTTACTCCGAGTTGGACGGCTCAACCACCGACGATACTATAACGATCACTGCGGTCATGACCTCCGGCCAAGTCTTTACCCATGATGTCACCATTGAATATGAAGACGGGCAGAACTGGGAACAGAATTACAGTATCGACTGGGACAGCGTGACCAACATTCAGGATGCTGTGCAGGTTGTTGACGGCACTTGGAGCATTCAAGATGGTGGGGTACGCCCGGTCGATCTCGGCTATGACCGTTTGCTGGTTTTGGGCGATCACACTTGGGACAACTATGAAGTCAACCTGACGGTTTCCACGCACGATCTATTGAACATTGACCCCAGCGGGCGTGATGGCAACGGATTTGCGTTTGGCATGCTTTGGGGCGGCCACACCGATGATCCGATCCCAGGCTTTCAGCCAAAAGCCGGATGGGAACCGGGTGCTGCGTTTTTCTATTCGGACACCAATCTTGATGGGGTGGGCCGACTTAGCCTGCACCCAAGCCAGGATTTCTTAAATGATTTGGGTCACACATCCGTCGATCTGGATGAGGGCGTGACTTACAGCGTCACGATGCGCGTCGAGCAGGTGGGGCTGTATGACCGCCAGTACAGCCTGCGTATCTGGGAGGAGGGCACCACAGAACCGGTAGGCTGGACGTTGCAAGGCATGCAGACATTTACGTTGGATGAGAGGCCAGCGACCGGGGCCTTGTACCTGAATGCCCACTATTTGGATGTGTCCTTCAACGATTTGTCTGTGACCGAGATTGTTGGCCGTGATATCGTGCGTGGGCTGGACGGCGATGATGTGCTTATTGCTGTTGATCCCACCGCGGGCGCCCCAGGTTTAGGCGAAGTCGACGTGTTCGTCGGTGATGATGGGGCCGATACATTCGTCTTCGGCGACAGTTCCGGCGCCTATTACGATGATGGCCAGATTGGAACGCTGGGCGAGGCCGATTATGGATACATCTGGGATTTTGCCAGTGGAACCGACCGGATCGAATTGGCAGGCAGCGCCTCGGATTATGCGCTTGCCGAGGATGTCGCCGGTTTGGAAGCAGGAACCGCAATCATGTTGGTAAGTGCTGGCCAGTCGGAATTGATTGGGATTGTCGGCGGCGTCTACGGTCTTGATCTTGGCTCCGATGATTTCGTCTATAGCACGGTGATCGGCTAAGTTTCGGGGTCTTCCGGACGGCATGTTGTGTTGGTGCGGGTTTGAGCGCGAACGCTTGCGTCCCAGTCAAAGGGCAAGTTCAGAACGCAATACGGTCGATGGTGGCTGGGATTTTCTAACTCCATACGGGTCGGCATGGCGAAGCAAAGACCCCCTGACTGCATGCTTATCCCGCTGTTTTAGAACCAGTGGCCCGGCTTGGACGTATGTAAGCGTCTTGGCGAGAAAGGGGGACGCACGGTGACACCTGACTGCGAAGCTGAAAGTACATGCCGGGAACATGATCGCTGGTCACCCTGTCACCCTCTCTATTGATTTGCGCTGACAAGTGACCCAATGTTCGACCCACCATTTGTGTGCGTCTTTGCTCATGACCTAGTCAATGCTGCGGTCATTCTGCATTTTTTCCTAGAGGCCTAAAAGCGGTAGCCGTCGTCGCCGGATTCCACAATATGGCATCGGTAAGTGAGCCTGGCGACGAGCGCGGTTGTCCGCTTTTGGTCGCCTAATGCATGGGCCCATTCGTAGAAGTTGAGATTCGTGGTGATGACCATGCTGGTGCGCTCGTAGAGATTGCTCAGGAGGTGGAACAGCACTACTTTTCGGTATCAGCTGTACCGTGGGTGGTCGAGCCTTTTGAGGATCAACGCCAACCATGGTTAGCGCCCCTGCCGTTCTGCCTAACGTTCAGAGCGCCTTTTCCAGCTGTAGCGCGCTAACGAGTTACCGGGTCGAGTGGCGGCGGAGTTTGTTTTTGCGATGCTCAGTTGCCTGGATGCGGATTGCCGTTGCGATGTGGCTCTTGCCCCTGCCCAGTCCGCTGACTGAAACGACACTCTCGGCGTTTCCCATGTACGCACCACGGTTCTACTGCTTAGCGGTGCCTTAACTGATCTGGCTGGGTTTGCAGTCAAAGCCCGTGAAGTCCTTGTCGGATGGGTGGCGCGCCACATTTGTGTGAATTGGGATGGATTGCACGGCTCTCTAAGTGATTTCGGCCTTCAGCGCTGGAGCAATATACGCGTTGCGGCTTTCAACGTTAGCATGCCCTGGGAACCAAATCCTTGAATGCCTGCGCCTGGCTCTGCAGCTCGAGGCTGCGGGCCATGATCACAATCGATGCTCCTGAAACTTCAAGACGAAAGGCGCTTTCCGCCCAGCCTGCCTCAATTCGTCATGACGGTTGACGCGGGCATTTGGAGCAGTTTCGAGATGTGCGTTTTGGTCGGGACGCCAAGCTACCGCGCCGGTTCGATTCCGTCCCCGGGCACCATCCCTAACCGTTTTCGCGATCGATAGCGTGAGGCGATGGCGTTCTTGCATACTGCGCCTGTCTTGCTCTGCCTGTTGCCGCACGGCGTGTGGCCTCGCTTGAGAGGGGCGTGGACGGGGAGGGGGGAAAGCTGCTTAGTTGAGCGGAGGGCCGCCCTTTGGCGGAGGGGGCCGGGGCGGGAGACGCGCGTGGAGCCTGTTGCATGAAGAAAGCTCTCATCACCGGGATCACGGGGCAGGATGGCTCCTACCTGGCGGAGTTGCTGCTGGAGAAGGGTTACGAGGTGCATGGCATCAAGCGCCGGGCCTCGCTGTTCAACACCCAGCGGGTCGATCACATCTATCAGGATCCGCATGTCGAGGAACCACGGCTGAAGCTGCATTACGGCGACCTGACGGACACCTCCAACCTCACTCGATTGCTGGCCGATATCGAGCCGGACGAGGTTTATAACCTCGGGGCGCAAAGCCATGTGGCGGTGAGTTTCGAGGCGCCGGAATACACGGCGGATGTGGATGCGATGGGCACGCTGCGGCTGCTGGAGGCGATCCGCTTTCTCGGGCTGGAGAAGACAACGCGGTTTTATCAGGCCTCCACTTCGGAGCTTTATGGGCTGGTGCAGGAGACGCCGCAGCGGGAGACGACGCCGTTCCACCCGCGCAGCCCCTATGCGGTGGCCAAGCTCTATGCCTATTGGATCACGGTGAACTACCGCGAGAGCTACGGGCTCTATGCCTGCAACGGCATCCTCTTCAACCATGAGAGCCCGCGCCGGGGCGAGACTTTCGTGACCCGCAAGATCACCCGGGGGCTGGCGAATATCGCCATGGGGCTGGAGCCCTGTCTCTACATGGGCAACATCGACGCGCTGCGGGATTGGGGCCATGCGAAGGACTACGTGCGGATGCAGTGGCTGATGTTGCAGCAGGAGGCAGCCGAGGACTTCGTGATTGCCACGGGCAAGCAGTACTCGGTGCGGGAGTTCATCCGCTGGACGGCGGCGGAGCTTTCGATGGAGCTGGCCTTCGAGGGTGAGGGCATGGAGGAAGTGGCGCGGGTGGTGAAGCTCGACAACAACGTGGCGCCGGGGGTGAAGCTGGGCGACGTGGTGATGCGGATCGACCCGAGGTATTTTCGGCCTGCGGAGGTGCAATCGCTGTTGGGGGCGCCGGAGAAGGCGAAGGAGAAGCTTGGCTGGGCGCCGGAGATCACCGCGCAGGAGATGTGCGCGGAGATGGTGGAGAGTGACCTGAAGGCGGCGCGGCGGATGGCGCTGCTGAAGCAGCACGGGCTGGAATTGCCGGTGAGTTTTGAGGGGTGACGAAGCGGGTGCTGGAGCTTGAAGGCCAGCGCATCTGGGTCGCGGGCCATCGCGGGATGGTGGGCGGGGCCGTGGTGCGGCGGCTGGCGCGTGAGGGCTGCGAGGTGATCTGCGCCGGGCGGGATGTGGTGGACCTGATCGACCAGCGGGCGGTGCAGGACTGGATGGCGGAGATGCGGCCCGATGCCATTGTGCTGGCGGCGGCGAAAGTGGGGGGCATCGCGGCGAATGCGGCGCTGCCTGCCGAGTTTCTCTACGAGAACCTGATGATCGAGGCCAATGTGATGCAGGCGGCGCATGCCTGTGACGTGGAGCGGCTGCTGTTTCTCGGCTCCTCCTGCATCTATCCTAAGATGGCGGCGCAGCCGATCTCGGAGGAGAGCCTGCTGACCGGGCCGCTGGAGCCGACCAACGAGGCCTATGCGATTGCGAAGATCGCGGGCATCAAGCTGGTGCAGGCCTATCGCGCCCAACACGGGCGGCGGTGGATTTCGGCGATGCCGACAAATCTTTACGGGCCGGGCGACAGCTATGATCTTGAGACGAGCCATGTGCTGCCGGCGCTGCTGAGGAAGTTCCACGAGGCGAAGCTGCGGGGCGCGCGCGAGGTGGTTATCTGGGGCACGGGGGCGCCGCTGCGGGAGTTTTTGCACTGCGATGATCTGGCTGATGCGCTGGTGTTTCTGCTGAAGCGCTATGACGGCGATGCGCCTGTGAACGTGGGCTCGGGGGTGGAGGTGTCTATCCGCGAACTGGCGGAGGTGATTGCGGATGTCGTTGGCTATGAGGCGAAGCTGGTCTTTGACGCCAGCAAGCCGGACGGGACGCCGCGCAAGCTGATGGACAGCGCGAAGCTTCATGCGATGGGGTGGAACGGCGCGCGGGGCCTGCGGGAGGGCATTGCCGAGACCTATGCGGGCGTGCTGCGGGACGGGTTCTGACGCGGGACTCGGTGGCCTTGGACGGGTGGCTCGGCGGACTGGACAAGCCGGGGAAGGGCGGCCTAGCCTTTCCGCATATATTGAGAAGTCATTCCGGATTTTGATTAATGCTGCGCTGGATCCTTGCTGCCGTTTTCACTGTTGGAGTGCCCGGCCTTGCCGTGGCGCAGGAGAGCCTGCCGTGTGACCGGCCATTGCTGCTGGGCGGCGCGGAGGAGGGTGCGGAGGTTGACAAGGTGCATCGCCCGGTGGCCCACCCCGGGGCCTTCGGGGGGACAGTGAGCTGCGTGCAGGAGCAGAGCGCGGGCGGGGTGGAGCAGTATTGGGTGGAGTTCCTGCCGGAGAACGGCACCACGCAGGAGCATGTGACCTATCTCGACGGGCTGATCAGCTATCATCTGAAGTTCAAGGGGGACGAGGGCGGCACCGCCGAGGTGGCGGCCTGTTCGCAGCGCACTGGCGGCGGGCTGGTGTGCCGGGTCGATCTGGGCAGCGGCAAGGGGCTTTATCTGGCGCGGTTCTTCGGCCCGGACCTTGGGTTCACCGGCATCCGGGTAATGGCCTATCCGGGCAAGGGGATCGTGAACGAGACGCTCTGGAACATGGTCAGCGGGGATGTGGAGGCCGGGACGGCGGGGCTGGAGATGGAGCTGATCCTGCCCGAGAAGGCGCTGCGCTGGAGCCTGCGGAGCCAGGAGGAATCGCGGCCCGGAGAGATGATCTTGGGGATGTCGGGCGATCCGGCGTGGGAGTTCATGCGGGAGATATACGAGGTGCCGCAGGAGGTGGTGCTGGAGGCTCGGGTGACCAGCACGAGCGGCGGACAGGAGACCACCACTACCGCGACGCAAGACATTGCAAAGGGCAATGTGGCCTATCTGATCGACAAGCTCGCCAAGGTGGAGCAGCTGATGGTGGCGGGTTGGGAAAAGTCGAAGGGCATGAAATTCTGACACCCGTGGATTGGCCGCTTGACGAGCCGGGCGGCCTTGCATAGAAGCCCCCCTACAGCGCTGCGCGGTTGTAGCTCAGTTGGTTAGAGTACCGGCCTGTCACGCCGGGGGTCGCGGGTTCGAGCCCCGTCAACCGCGCCACGCTGTAAATGCCGAATAGGCCCATGCGCGGTTGTAGCTCAGTTGGTTAGAGTACCGGCCTGTCACGCCGGGGGTCGCGGGTTCGAGCCCCGTCAACCGCGCCACCTTTCCTTTGCTTCGATGATTTGGTTGCGCTCGCTTTTTGCGGGCGTTTTTGGGTTTTTTGGGCCAGGCGGTTAGTTGCGCCGTAAAGTGGGGGGCCAGCCCCCCACGCCCCCCGGAGATATTTGCAGCAAGAAAATGCAGGCGGGGTGGGGTTTGGGGCGGGCGTGTTAACCTTG
Organism: Vannielia sp. SX4; assembly: GCF_052828525.1. The sequence goes on along the minus strand of NZ_CM128247.1, from coordinate 2,679,986 downwards.
ATGGGCGTTAGGGTTAATGCCGTTACTGGCGGGGTCAGAGGGTTCTGAGGAAGGATTGGACCGCGGCTGTGGTTTCTTCCGGGGCCGTGTCGGGGAAGAAATGGCCGCCGGGGATGGCGGCGTGGGTCATTTGGGTGGTCTTGGGCGCCCAGGTGGCGGGGACATCGTAGAGTTTGGCCATGGCGCCTCTCGCGCCGTAGAGGATTTGGGCGGGGCATTGGATGCGTGCGCCGAGGTCGGCTTCATCGTCGGCGAGGTCCAGCGTGAGGGCGGTGCGGTAGTCGTTGCACATGGCACGGCGGGTGTTGGGGTTGGCCCATGCGGCGCGATATGCGGCGATTTGATCGGGGTGGAAATCGGTCAGCTTGGCGGCGCCCCAGCCGAGGAGGCAGGATTCGTAGTAGGCGTCGGGGTCGGCGGCGATCATGGACTCCGGGAAGGGCTCGGGCTGGGCGAGGAAGAACCAGTGGTAGTAGCTCTGTGCGACCCGGAGTTCGAGATCGGTCAGCAGGGTGTGCGTCGGGACAATGTCCATCAGGGTGACGGTCTTGACCCGCTCGGGGTGATCGAGGGCCATGCGGTGAGCGACCCGCGCGCCGCGGTCGTGGGAGATGACGGCGAAGGTCTCGTGGCCGAGGTGGGCCATGAGGGCGGCGAGGCGGCGGGCCATCTCGCGGAAGGAGTAGGGCGCGAGGTCATGCGGCTTGTCGGAGCCGCCGTAGCCGGGGAGGTCGGCGAGTATGACGGGGTGGTCTTGCGCGAAGGCTGGGGCGATGGGGTGCCACATGGCGCGGGTTTGGGGGAAGCCGTGGAGGAAGAGGAGGGGGAGGCCTTGTGGCGCTCCGCCAGTTTCATAGGCGAGGGTGAGGCCGTCGATCTCGGTGGTTTGGGGGGTGAACATCGGGAGCCTCTTGGTGGCGTCATCCTCGGGCCGGGGCCTGAGGATGACGGTGATTTCGGTTAGCCGTTGGTGAGCGCGGCGAGAATGCGGGCCCAGCTGCGGGTGCCTTTATGAAAGCTCTCGACGTCGTATTTTTCGTTGGGCGAGTGGATCTGGTCGTCGTCCTTGCCGAAGCCAATAAGCATGGCGTCCATGTCGAGGATGGTCTTGAAGTAGCCCGCGATGGGGATCGAGCCGCCGCAGCCGACATAGGCGGCCTCGCGGCCGTATTCCTCGGTGAGCGCCTGACGGGCCGGCTCGAAGGCGGCGTGGGTTGTGTCCATATGGCCGGCGGGGCCGGCGCCGTGGCCGTGGAATTCGACCTCGCAGTCGGGCGGCAGCATCGAGCGGACCATCTCGCGGAAGTTCTCGCGGATGGCGTGCGGGTCTTGCTCACCGACGAGGCGGAAGGAGACCTTGGCGGAGGCCTTGGAGGGCAGCACGGTCTTGAAGCCGTCGCCGGTGTAACCGCCCTTGATGCCGTTGATCTCGCAGGTCGGGCGGGACCAGAGCTGCTCGAGCGCCATGCGGCCCTGCTCACCGGCCAACTCGGAGAGGCCAACCTCACCGAGGAAGGATTTTTCATCGAAGCCGAGAGCTTGCCAGCTTTTCTTCAGGTTGTCGCCAATCTCTGGCACGCCATCATAGAAGCCGGGCACGGTGATGCGGCCCGTGTCATCATGCAGCGAAGCGAGGATGCGGGTGAGCACGCGAATGGGGTTCATCGCAGCGCCGCCATACATGCCGGAGTGCAAATCCTTGTTCGCCGCGGTGATGGTCAGCTCTTCGCCGAGGAGGCCGCGCAGCTGGGTGATGATGGCGGGGACGGTATCGGCGAAGAGGCCGGTGTCGCAGATGAGGGCGATGTCGGCTTTCAGCTCTTCGGCGTGCTCCTTCATGAAGGGGATGAGGGAGGGGGAGCCGGACTCTTCTTCGCCCTCGAAGAAGATTGTGAGCTTGCAGGGCAGCGCGCCGTGCTCGGCGACCCAGGCGCGGAGGGCCTCGACGAAGGTCATCAGCTGGCCCTTGTCATCGGAGCTGCCGCGGGCGCGGATGACGCGGCCCTTGGGCGTGTCCTGAACCTCGGGATCGAATGGGTCACGGTCCCACAGCTCAAGCGGGTCGACGGGCTGCACATCATAGTGGCCGTAGAAGAGGAGGTGCGGTGCACCTTCGGGGCCGCCGTGGGCCACGACCATTGGGTGGCCCGGGGTTTCGCGTACGGAGGCCTTCAGCCCCAGGGAAGCGAGGTCGGCGGCGAGCCACTCGGCGGCACGGGTGCAATCTGCCTTGAAGGCCGGATCGGTGGAGATGGAGGGGATGCGCAGCAGCTCCATCAGGCGCTCCAGCGCGTCGGGCAGTTGAGAATCGATACGGGCGAGAACGGGGTCGATGGACATGGTGGCTCCTTTGTTGCGCGGAGGGTAGCACCGGGAAATGGACTGTCCAGCGGTGGAGATTCACGGCCCAGCGTGCGCATTTCGTGAATTCCACGTGATCTGGATCAAAGCGCCAAAATATCGCAGGTGCCACATATTCACGAAATGATATGGCTCTGTTAAGACTTTCAAACGCCGCAGAGCGGATAAGGAGGACGCGCCCCGTGACCAGCAAGACGGACATGCTCGAGAAATTTGATGCAGCCCTCGATCGGCTGCACGAGGAGGGCCGGTACCGGACCTTCATCGATATCGAGCGCCGTAAGGGGCAGTTTCCGCATGCCGTCTGGATGAAGCCCGATGGCAGCGAGCAGGATATCACCGTGTGGTGCGGCAACGACTACCTCGGGATGGGTCAGCATCCGGTGGTGCTGGCGGCGATGCATGAGGCGCTGGAAGCCACGGGCGCAGGCTCGGGCGGGACGCGCAACATCAGCGGCACCACGGTGTATCACAAGCGGCTGGAGGCCGAACTGGCTGACTTGCACGGCAAGGAAGCTTCGCTGCTCTTCACCTCGGCTTACATTGCCAATGACGCCACGCTCAGCACGCTGCCCAAGCTGCTGCCGGGGCTGATCATCTATTCGGACGAGCTGAACCACGCGAGCATGATCGAGGGCATCCGCCGTAATGGCGGGGCCAAGCGGGTGTTCCGCCACAATGATGTGGAGCATCTGCGCGAGCTGATGGCCGCGGATGATCCGGCGGCGCCGAAGCTGATTGCCTTCGAGTCGATCTATTCGATGGACGGCGATTTTGGCCCGATCCGCGAGCTGTGCGACCTGGCCGACGAGTTTGGCGCGCTGACCTACCTCGACGAGGTCCACGCGGTGGGCATGTACGGCCCGCGCGGTGGCGGTGTGGCCGAGCGGGACGGGCTGATGGACCGGCTCGATATCATCAACGGCACGCTGGGCAAGGCCTTTGGCGTGCACGGCGGATACATCGCCGCCAGCGCGAAAATCTGCGATGCCGTAAGGTCTTACGCGCCGGGGTTCATCTTTACCACCAGCCTGCCGCCGGTGGTGGCTGCGGGGGCTGCTGCGAGTGTGGCGCACCTGAAGCAGGACCAGACGATCCGCGACCAGCATCAGACCAATGCGCGCATTCTGAAGACCCGGCTGAAGGCGCTGGGGCTGCCGATCATCGACCACGGCAGCCATATCGTGCCGGTGATCGTGGGCGACCCGAAACACACCAAGATGATCTCCGACATGCTGCTCGAGGATTACGGTGTGTATGTGCAGCCGATCAACTACCCGACCGTGCCGCGCGGCACCGAGCGGCTGCGGTTTACCCCCTCGCCGGTACATGACCCGAAGATGATCGACGGACTGGTCAAGGCGATGGACGGGCTGTGGAACCACTGCGAGCTGAACCGTCAGGAGCTCTCTGCCTGAGCGGAACCCCGCTGAGGCGACACCCCCCTTTTCGAATCCTTGCGACGCTCCGGCGGTTCGGCAAGAAGCCTCCTGTAAACGCTTCTGCAAGTGCATCGGCGTTAGCATCATGGTAATCTACACGTGATCTTGGCGTGTAGCGCACGAATCGCCATAGGTCTTGGGGACACTTCTGAATATGCGCACGGGGCAGGCATAATGATCAGGCGCAGGACGCCAAAGCCGGACACGGAGGAGGCACCTCCGAAGGGATTCGATGATTTCGATCTGCGGCTGGGCGACATCATGCGGGGCGAGCGGGCGACAATGGGCAAGAGCCTGTTGGACGTGCAGCGCGAGCTGAAGATCAAGGCCACCTACATCGCTGCCATCGAGAACTCGGACCCGAGCGCCTTTGAGACGCCCGGCTTTATTGCCGGTTACGTGCGCTCCTATGCCCGCTATCTCGCGCTGGATCCGGAATGGGCGTTTGAGACCTTCTGCCGTGAGGCCGATTTTGCCACCCTGTCGGGGCTGGAGCAGAACGGGCGCAAGGGCGAGGGGACCAAGGTTTCCAAGGGGGCGAATGCCGCTGCCGATGGGGCGCTTGGCGGTATGCTCACCCGGCTTAAAGGTGGCGCACCCGGGGCCAGGGGCAAGCCCAAGGCCCGGCCGCTGACCCGCGTGGCCGGTGCGCGTGACCCCTTTGCCGAGCCGAACGTTTCCTTCAGCCCGCGCGGCGAGGGGATGCTCTCGAAGATCGAGCCGGGTGCAATCGGCTCGTCGCTGGTGCTGCTCGCGCTGATCGGTGCGGTGGGCTATGGCGGCTGGGCGGTGCTTCAGCAGGTGCAGCGCGTGTCGGTTGCGCCGGTGGACGAGGCGCCCGGCGTGGTGGCCGATATCGACCCGCTGGCTCCGCCGGTGGCGCCCGAAGTGGACAGCCCGGAATACGCTGGTGTCGATGCTGCGACCCCAGATGCGCTGGACCGGCTCTATCGCCCGCAGGCGCTCGACACCCCGGTGATGGTGCCGCGCGACGGCCCGATTGCCGCGCTTGACCCGCGCACCCAGGGCGCGCTTGCGCCGGGCGCCGGGGCAGGGGCCGGACTTGGCAGCAGCGGTGTGCTGGTGGCCGAAACGGGTGAGGTCCATCGCGACGATGGCACCGAAGTCGATGCCTCCGATGCGCTCGAACTGGTGGCCACCGCACCGGCGTGGGTGCGGGTGCAGGACGCCGAGGGCAATATCCTCTTCGAGAAGACGCTGAACGCTGGTGAGCGTTGGATCGTGCCTGAGGGCGACACCGCCGCCGTGCTGCGCACTGGCGCGGCTGGCGCGGTGTACTTTGCGATGGACGGCAAGACCTATGGCCCCGCTGGGCCGAGCGGCAATGTCGTCTCTGGCCTTGCGCTGAGCCGCGACGGGCTGCGCGACAGCTTCACGCTCGCCGATGGCGCGACCGATGGGGCGCTGGCCCGGGTTCTGGCCGAAGCGCCGCAAAAGCCGCTGAACGCGCCCGAAGACTACGAAGAAAAGCGCCGCGTTGCCGAAGCAATCGTGGCGGATGCGCCCAAGGTGACCGCCGATGGCCAGCCCATGGTGGAGCTGGTCGCAGTGCGGCCGAGCTGGGTGCGGGTGCGGGCCGCGGATGGCTCGACCATCTATGAGCGCACCATGCAGCCGGGCGACCGTTACACCCTGCCGCAGGCCGAAGTGGCCGCCACCCTGCGCACCGGCGATGCCGGCGCGGTTTATGTGGTGGCTGGCGGCCAGGCCTATGGGCCGATTGGCAGCCGGGGTGAGGTGGTATCGAACTTCGCGCTGAGCGCGGAAGGCGCGACCGAGAGCCTTGCCGTGGCCGACCTCAGCCGCGACCCGGCGCTGCAGAGCGTGATGGTCGCAGAGAACGGGCCGCTGGTTTCTGAATGATGTGAGGCCGGGTGCGCCATTGCCGCGCACCCTTCGGGCCCGGCCCCGTGCGGAAATGTTCCATTGTCCCTGACGGCCACGCGGCCTATCTCTCGGGCTGACGCGAGCAATCCCCCGGAGGGTCCATGTCGATCAACGCAATCCGCCCGTGGAAAAACATCTACCGCCGTGAGAGCCGCCAGGTGATGGTTGGCAAGGTGCCGGTGGGCGGCGGCGCGCCGATTTCGGTGCAAACCATGACCAACACCGACACCAGCGACGCGAAGGCGACGATTGAGCAGGTGCTGCGCTGCGCGGAAGCGGGGGCGGATATTGTGCGGGTGTCGGTGCCGGATGAGGCCTCGAGCCGCGCGTTGAAGGAGATCGTGGCGGAGAGCCCGGTGCCGATCGTTGCGGACATTCACTTTCACTACAAGCGGGCGCTGGAGAGCGCCGAGGCGGGCGCGGCCTGCCTGCGGATCAACCCCGGCAACATCGGCGATGCGACGCGGGTGCAGGAGGTGGTGAAAGCGGCGAAGGACCACGGCTGCTCGATCCGGATCGGGGTGAACGCTGGCTCGCTGGAGAAGCACTTGCTGGAAAAGTACGGCGAGCCGTGCCCCGATGCGATGGTAGAGAGCGGGCTCGACCACATCAAGCTGTTGCAGGACAACGACTTTCACGAGTTCAAGATCAGCTGCAAGGCGTCGGATGTGTTTCTGAGCGCGGCGGCCTATCAGCAGCTTGCGGAGGCCACCGACGCGCCGATTCACCTTGGCATCACCGAGGCGGGCGGTCTGATGAGCGGCACGATCAAGAGCGCCATCGGCCTCGGTAACCTGCTGTGGATGGGGATTGGCGACACGATCCGCGTGAGCCTCTCGGCCGATCCGGTGGAAGAGGTGAAGGTGGGCTACGAGATTCTGAAATCGCTGGGTCTGCGGCACCGGGGGGTGAACATCATCAGTTGCCCCAGTTGCGCGCGGCAGGGGTTTGATGTGATCAAGACGGTGGAGGCGCTGGAGAAGCGGCTGGAGCACATCAAGACGCCGATGAGCCTGAGCATTATCGGCTGCGTGGTGAATGGGCCGGGTGAGGCGCTGATGACCGATGTGGGCTTTACCGGCGGCGGGGCCGGGCACGGGATGGTCTACTTGGCGGGCAAGCAGGACCACAAGATCAGCAACGATCAGATGATCGACCACATCGTGCGCGAGGTGGAGGCCAAGGCCGAGGAGATTGAGGCCAAGGCCGAAGCTGCCGAATGAAGGTCGCCCGCTAGGCGGGCGATATATCAGGTAAAATTGCCGGCAGTGCTACCGGGCGTCGCGAACCTCGTCGACGATGCTGGTCATCGCTTGAAGCGGGACGTAGCCGCGCAGCATCTGGTCTTCGAGCACGAAGGTCGGCGTGCCGGAGATCTGCATGGCCTGGGCCAACGCGCGGTTTTCGGCGATTACGGCGCTGACCTCATCGGAGTTCATCGCGGCGAGGATCGGGGCCGGGTCGGTGCCCGCTTTCTCGGCCAGCGCGGTCAGGGCGGCTTCGTTGTAGTCGCCGCGCATCTGCATCATCGCATCATGAACGCTCTTGTAGGCCTCAGGGCCGGCGACCTGAAGCGTGGCGATGGCGAAGCGCGAGGCGACAACCGATTGCTCGCCGAGGATCGGGAATTCCTTGACGATGAAGCGGATGTTGCCATCGGCCTCGATCAGGCTCTCGACCTCGGGGAAGGCCTTTTTGCAGTAGCCGCAGCGGTAATCCATGAACTCGACGATGGTGATATCGCCGTCGGGGTTGCCGCCGACGTAGGAGTAGCCGTCATTGAAAAGCGCATCGGCGTGGTTGGCCACGAGGGCCACATCACCTTGGGCCTGTTCAGCAGCCTGGCGCTCTTCGAGCACGCCGATGGCCTCCATCAGCACCTCGGGGTTGTCCAACAGGTAGGCGCGGATCTCGGCGCGGAAGGCCTCGCGCTCCGCATCGCTCATTTCGCCGATTTCGAAGGCGGCGGCGGGCAGGGCGGTGAGGGCGAGAGTGGCGGCGAGGAGAGGGGCGCGGAACATATGCGTCGTCCTTTGGCTGGCATCGTGCGGGGTGTCGCACGGTTGGGTCGGGGCCGCAAGTTCGCACGGCATTGACGGCAGGGTCCCGCTTGTTACTGGTGGGCGGAGGTTAAGGAGGCCCGCATGCGTGTTTCAAGGCGAAGTGACGTTGATCCCTTTATCGTGATGGATGTGATGGAGGCCGCGCGGGCGGCCGAGGCGGCGGGTCGCTCGGTGATCCACATGGAGGTGGGGCAGCCGGGCACGCCTGCGCCGGCTGGTGCACGGGCCGCGGTGGCGGCGGCGCTGGAGGCCGGGCCGATGGGCTACACGGTAGCGCTGGGGCTGCCGGAGCTGCGGGCGGGTATCGCGGATTTGTATCGCCGCTGGTATGGGGTGGAGTTGAACCCGGAGCGGGTGATCGTGACGACCGGCTCCTCGGGGGCCTTCCTGCTGGCCTTCACCGCGCTGTTCGACGCGGGTGAGAAGGTGGGCCTGGGGGCGCCGGGCTATCCGAGCTATCGGCAGATCCTGCGGGCGTTGAGCCTGCAGCCTGTGGAGATCGAGGCGCGGCTGGCGACGCGGATGCAGCCTGCGCCGGAGGATGTGCCGGAAGGGCTGGCGGGGCTTATCCTTGCCTCGCCGGGCAATCCGACGGGGACCATTCTGGACCGGGGCGCGCTTGGGGCGCTAATGGAGCGGGCCGGAGAGGTTGGGGCCTCGGTGGTGAGCGACGAGATTTACCACGGGCTGCATTATGGCGAGCGGGCGGTGAGCGCGTTGGAGCTGACGGATGATGTGGTGGTCATCAACTCCTTCAGCAAATACTTCTCGATGACCGGCTGGCGCGTGGGCTGGATGGTGGTGCCGGAGGCGGACATTCGCACCTATGAGCGGCTGGCGCAGAACATGTTCATCTGCCCGCCCCATGTGGCGCAAGTGGCCGCGCTGGCGGCACTGGACTGCGAGGAAGAGCTGGAGGGGAACCGGGCGGTTTATGCGAGGAACCGGGCGGCGATGCTGGAGGGTTTGCCGAAGGCTGGGTTCACGAGGTTTGCGCCGCCGGATGGGGCGTTCTACGTGTATGCGGACGTGTCTGAGTTGACAGACGATAGCTTGAAGTTCTGCCAGCAAATCCTTGAAAAGACGGGGGTTGCCGTGACGCCGGGGCTGGACTTCGACTCCGCGCGGGGTGCGAAGTGGCTGCGATTTTCCTATGCGCGGAGCGAGGCGGATATTGCCGAGGGGTTGCGGCGGCTGATCGAGGCCGTGCCTCAGATGTAATCGCGGAGGGTCGCGAGAAAGCCGGGGACGCGCTTGACGGTTTCGCCGGTGGCCGCGAGGGTCTCGGGGGTGAAGCCGTCTTCGGGCGAGAGGGCCGTAACGAGGGCGTCGCGGGCCATTTCATCGTCATCTTCCAGCTCGAGGTTCTCGGCCATGGCGAGCAGTTCCAGTGCCTCGTGGACCGATTTCATCTGCCGCAGCGCCTCTGACATCGGGGTGGCCAGTTCGGGCACGTCCTGCCAGCTCTTGCCCTCGAACACCTCTTGCGTGACCCGCTGGCCGGCACCATTGCAGGTGTAGCGGGCGCAGCCGGAAAACCCTTCTTCTTCAAGGTCTTCGTAGATGGAGCAAAGGTGCCGATCGAGCTTGGGGCAGGGCAGGCCTGCTGGCTTGTCGATGGCGAAGTCCTCGCCCGCATCGAAGGCCAGCGCCATGCAGCAGAGCGCGGCACAGCGGGAGCAATCCGGGGTGAGGTCAGGGAGTTGGGTCATGCGATGGAGCGGGGGCGCTGCCCCCGCACCCCCGGAGATATTTGGGCCAAGATGAAGGGCCGGTTCACGCGAAATTGGCAGCGAAGGTGCTGCGGTAGGTTTCGGAAAGCTCGGCGAGGGGCGCGGTGCTGCCGCCGAACGTGACGCTGTCACCGCCGAATTTGCCGACCGTGGTGAGCGGCACGCCCGCTTGCCCTGCGGCGACCATCAGCGCCTCGGCCTTGTCGAAGGAGCAGGCGATGAGGTAGCGGGCCTGATCCTCGCCGAAGAGCGGGCCGTTGCCTGCCGCGTCGACTTGAACGCCGACGCCCGCGGCCTCAGCCATCTCGAAGGCGGCTAGGGCAAGGCCGCCATCGGCGAGGTCGGTGCAGGCGGTGATGTGTTCGGCATTGGCGCGGATGAAGTCGCCATGGGCCTTTTCGGCGGCGAGGTCCACGTGCGGGGCATCGCCATCTTCGCGGGAGAAGGCCTCTGCCAGCAGGGCGGACTGGCCGAGGTGGCTGCCCTCGGCGCCGACCATCAGCAGAACGTGGCCCGCGCGGGCCTCGCCGTCGATGAGCTGGTCGAGATTGTCGAGCAGGCCGACGGCGCCGATGGTGGGGGTTGGCAGGATGCCTTGCCCATCGGTCTCGTTGTAGAGCGAGACGTTGCCGGAGACGATGGGGGTGTTCAGCGCGAGGCAGGCCTCGCCGATGCCTTTGAGCGCGCCGACGAACTGGCCCATGATCTCGGGCTTCTCGGGGTTGCCGAAATTGAGGTTGTCGGTCGTCGCCAGCGGCAGGGCGCCCTTGGCCGAGAGGTTGCGGTAGGCCTCGGCCACGGCCTGCTTGCCGCCCTCGTAGGGGTTGGCGCGGACGTAGCGGGGCGTGACATCGGAGGTGAAAGCGAGAGCCTTCTCGGTGCCATGCACGCGCACCACGCCTGAACCGCGGCCCGGGGGCACGGCGGTGTCGGCCATGACCATGTGATCGTATTGCTCCCAGACCCAGGCCTTGTGGGCGTAGTTGGGGGAGGCGAGCAGGGCCTTCAGGCCATCGATCGCGTCAATCTCAGGCACCGGGTCCATCTCGGCGGCCGGGGGCGTTTCGACCCAGGGGCGGTCATACTCGGGGGCGGAGCCGGAGAGGGTGGCGAGGGGGAGGTCTGCCTTGGTTTCGTTGCCGTGGATGACGAGGAAGCGGTCTTCGGCAATGGTCTCGCCGACGATGGCAAAGTCGAGATCCCACTTTTCGAAGACGGCGCGGGCCTCGGCCTCTTTCGAGGGCTCAAGCACCATGAGCATGCGCTCCTGGCTCTCGGAGAGCATCATCTCGTAGGCGGTCATGTTGGTTTCGCGCTGGGGGACGGCATCGAGGTTGAGCTTGATGCCGAGGCCGCCCTTGTCACCCATCTCGACGGCGGAGCAGGTGAGGCCTGCCGCGCCCATGTCTTGAATGGAAATCACCGCGCCGGTTTGCATCAGCTCCAGTGTGGCCTCCATCAGGCGCTTTTCGGTGAAGGGGTCGCCGACCTGAACGGTGGGGCGCTTCTCTTCGATGGTGTCGTCGAACTCTGCCGAGGCCATGGTGGCGCCGCCAACGCCGTCACGGCCGGTTTTGGCACCGAGGTAGACCACGGGCATGCCGATCCCGGAGGCGGCGGAGTAGAAGATCTTGTCGGTGTCAGCGAGGCCGGCGGCGAAGGCGTTGACGAGGCAGTTGCCGTTGTAGGCCGGATGGAAGCGGACCTCGCCGCCCACGGTGGGCACGCCGAAGCAGTTGCCGTAGCCGCCGATGCCCTCGACCACGCCGTTGACGAGCTGGCGGGTCTTCGGATGGCCCGGCTCGCCGAAGCTGAGGGCGTTCATCGCGGCGATGGGGCGGGCGCCCATGGTGAAGACATCGCGCAGGATGCCGCCAACGCCGGTGGCCGCGCCCTGATAGGGCTCGATGTAGCTGGGGTGATTGTGGCTCTCCATCTTGAAGACCACGCATTGGCCATCGCCGATATCGACGATGCCCGCGTTCTCGCCCGGCCCGCAGATCACCTGCGGCCCCTCGGTGGGCAGCTTGCGCAGATGGATCTTGGAGGACTTGTAGGAGCAATGCTCGTTCCACATGGCCGAGAAGATGCCCAGCTCGGTGAAGCTGGGGGTGCGCCCGATGATCTCGAGGATGCGTTCGTACTCATCCGGCTTCAGCCCGTGGGCTTCGATCAGGTCGGGCGTGATTTCGGGCTCGGTCATGATGGCTCCCCTGCTGCTCATGGGCCTTTTAGAAAAAGGGCCGGGGGAGGGAAAGGCGCAATTTGATCGCGGGCGCTTCAAGGCGAAGGCGGGCGATTCGGCAGCGAAGATTGACCTTGGGGAAGGCTCTCACACGCCCTCACGGACTCGTGAAAAAATGGCTAGTTTCAGGCTGTTGAGTGGCAGGAAACAGTTTTTTTATTGGAGTTTTGGCTTTGTTAACCATCTCGGGCAAACCCCAATGCAGCTTGAGCGGAATTGGGGCGTTTAACATGTCAATCACAGGTTGTAGTTCTCCCTGCGTAAAGTCAAGCCCGGCCAAATCAGATTTAGGCACACTCACAGGGCGAGTCCCATGTTATGGTTACAGGGGTAACTACTACCTGTAACGAACTGCTGGAGACTGAAAATGCAAATGATTTCAATGCAAAGTATAACCAAGTTCTGTGCCGTTTCGCTCTTCGGAGCGACCGCAATGGTGGTGCCCGCGCACGCGGGGTCCCTCGGCCACGGCGGAGGAGGTGGCGGAATTTCTGCGGAAGTTTCGCTGGGGGGCGGTAGCCTTGCTGATGTCGATGTTTCGATCGGCGGCAGCAACGGGATCAACGCCGGCGCGACCGTTGGCGGATCCAGCACCGCCGATGTGGACGTAGCTGTTGGCGGGGGTACCGGCGGTTCTGGCGGGTCCGGGGGCTCGGGTGGCTCTGGCGGTGGCGGTGCTACCGGCGGCGGCACGACCGTGACACCGGACCAGCCGACCGTGGTGACGCGGGCGGACCCGCAGGACGGGATGACGATCAAGCGTCAGACCATGTCGGACATCATCGGCACGGTGGTGCTCTCCTCTGAGGGCGCGCTGATCGGCGAAGTCATCGGGGCCGAAATGGTGAACGGGAAGATCAAGGCGCGGGTTGCGCTGGCCAATACACTCGGCGTGAAGGCCAAGGCGGTCGTTCTCTCGTTCGGAACCCGGCAGATGCGGGACAACGTGCTGCGCCTGTCGGTCTCGCGTGACCGGTTCATCCGGAGCGTGCGTAGCAGCTGACTTTGCCCCCCAGGTTGAGGCAGCGCTAAAGAGGGTGCGTCGTACGCGGCGCACCCTTTTTCTGTGGGCGGGTGGCTGCTTTCAGCCTGAGGTTGCAAGGCGTTTACCGACCCGTCCGGGAGGGCTTGCAACCAAAAATGTTTCGGTGCAGGCTCCCGCCAAATCGGCCCCGCCCGGGCCCCCGACATCGCTGGATGAAATTCCGGTTGGACAAAAAAAGAGGCCGAGACAAGCTCGGCCTAAGTCCAACAGGGAGGTAAAAGACGCGCTGGCCGAAGCCTGTGCGCCTAATACTTCCTCATATGGTCAGGCGGTGCGCTCATTCAAGACTTAAAATGCCGCAGGTGCGAATGGCAGCCATGACTGTGGCGCATGGCACACAGCCCGGCGCTATTCGGCTGCGGCGTCTCGCACGGCCTTGCGTTGGGCCTGGATTTCGCTGGTCACGAAGTCACGGAAGGCGGCTATCCTCTTGGATTGGCGCAATTCTTCCGGGTAGGCGAGGAAGACCGGAACCTCTGAACTCTCCTCCTCGGGGAGCACGCGGACGAGGCCTGATGTGTCGAGCGCCACATAATCGGGCAGCACACCTATACCAAGGTCGTTGATCACCGCTTGAAGCACGCCGAAGTAATTGTTGACGGTGAGTCGCTTCGTCACGTCATGGGTGAGCAGGGAGGCGATCATCTCGGCGCCGGCGCGCACCTGCGTGGAGTGCGAGGCCTGGCTGATGAGCCGGTGTTCGGAAAGATCATCGAGATCGGCGGGTGCGCCGTAGCGGGCGACATAACCCTCGGAGGCGTAGAGGCGCATACGCACGCCCATGAGGCGGCGGCGGATGAGATCGGCCTGTGACGGCTCTTTCATCCGGATGGCCACATCTGCCTCGCGCATCGGCAGGTCGAGCACACGCTCCTCAAGGTTGAGGTCGATCGAGAGGTCGGGATACCGCTCGTAGAGCGCGGGCAGGCGCGGGGTGAGCCAGAGCGTGCCGAAGCCAGTGGTGGCGGTGACGCGCAGTTCGCCGAAGACTTCCTCTTCGCTGTCGCGGATGCGGGCGGCGGCGGTATCGAGCCGGCGGTTCATCACTTGAGTGGCATCGAACAGCAGCTCGCCCTGCTCGGTGAGAATCAGCCCGCGGGCGTGGCGGTGGAACAGGGTGGTGTTCAGGCTCTCTTCAAGCGCCCGGATCTGCCGGGAGACGGCAGATTGCGACAGCCCCAGCGTCTCACCCGCATGGGTGAGGGAGCCGGCATCTGCCACGGCGTGAAATATTCTGAGCTTGTCCCAATCCATGTTTAAACTGTTCACCAAATTCAAAGCGGTTGCGGCGCAGCATCCTTATGCACGACCGGAGTGTAGTCGCAAATGGTTTACCACTTCAGAATCCTGTTTGTAGGTCAGAAATTATGACCTAATATCGGAATATGCCCGCTACTGGGAGGAAGCGCGTAATGACTAGGCAGGATATCAGTCTCACCGACCGTTTTGACCTCGAGAAATCGCCGGTTCTTTTGAATGGCACGCAGGCGCTGGTGCGCCTGATGCTGATGCAGAAGGCACGTGACAGGGCCGCGGGGCTGAACACCGCGGGCTACTGCACCGGCTATCGAGGCTCGCCGCTGGGCGGGGTGGACCAGTGGATGACCCGGGCGAACAAAGTGCTCTCCGCCAATGATGTGCGCTTCGAGCCGGGGCTGAACGAAGACCTTGCCGCAACCGCGCTCTGGGGCAGCCAGAACGCCGAACTGCGGGGCGAGGGCAAGTTCGACGGGGTCTATGGCCTCTGGTACGGCAAGGGGCCGGGGGTGGACCGCTCGGGCGACGTGATGCGCCATGCCAACATGGCCGGCACCAGCCAGCATGGCGGTGTGCTGATGGCGATGGGTGACGATCACACCGGCGAGTCCTCGACCGTGTGCCACCAGTCCGATTGGGCGCTGGTCGATGTGCATATGCCGGTGCTCAGCCCTGCCGGTGTGCAAGAGATCCTCGACTTCGGCCTCTATGGCTGGGCGCTGAGCCGCTATGCGGGTGTCTGGGTCGGGCTGAAGGTGATGAAAGATACGGTGGAGGCGACCTCGGTGGTGGATGGCCGGGCAGACCGGCTTTCGTTCGTGACGCCCGATTTCAAACTGCCGGAGGGCGGGCTGAACATTCGCCTGGGCGACCATTGGATCGCGCAGGAAGAACGGCTGCTGGCGCACAAGAGGTTCGCCGCGGAAGCCTTTGCGAATGCAAACAAAATAGACCACCGGATGCACGGAAAGGCTGGGGCCAAGGTGGGCTTTGTGGCTGCGGGCAAGAACTGGCTCGACCTTTGCCATGCGCTGGAGCTTCTGGGCATCGACGAGGCGGAGGCCGAGCGGCTCGGGGTGACGACCTATAAGGTCGGCCAGGTCTGGCCGCTGGATATGAAGGGCTTCCACGATTGGGCCGAGGGGCTCGATGTGATCGTGGTGGTCGAAGAGAAGCGCAAGCTGATTGAGGTGCAGGTGAAGGAGGCGATCTTTGATGATCGCCGGGGGCGCCGGGTGTTTGGCGGCATGAAGAACGGCGAGGTGCTGTTTCCGACCCATTTTGCACTCGATCCCAATGACATAGCGCTCGAACTTGGCAAAATCCTGATCGAGGAAGATTGCGGGACCGACAGGATCAAGGCCGGGATGGCCCGGATCGAGAGCGCCCGGATGGCCGACAATGCGCCCGACATCGCGGCGCGGCTGCCCTATTTCTGCGCCGGCTGCCCGCACAACAGCTCCACCAAGCTGCCCGATGGCGCTGAGGCGGGCGCAGGCATTGGCTGCCACTTCATGGCCCGCTGGATGGACCGCTCGACCGACCGCTTTACCCATATGGGGGCGGAGGGGGCCAACTGGATGGGCGAGGCGCCGTTCTCGAAACGGGAGCACCTGTTCCAGAACCTCGGCGACGGCACCTACAACCACTCCGGCACGCTGGCCATTCGCGCGGCTTTGGCGGCGGGCACCAACATCACCTTCAAGATCCTCTTCAACGATGCCGTGGCGATGACCGGCGGCCAGCCGAACGAGGGCAGCCTCTCGCCCCAGCAGATTGCCCGCGAGGTGCTGGCAATGGGCGTGAAAGAGGTCGCGCTGGTCTTCGACGAGAAGGAAGACGTGGACCTTGACGCCTTTCCACAACAGGTCACCAAGCACGAACGTGCCGAACTGGCGGATGTCCAGGAGAAGTTCAGCAAGATCAAAGGTGTATCGGCCATCATTTATGTGCAGACCTGCGCAGCGGAAAAGCGGCGTCGGCGCAAGCGTGGCACCTTCCCGGATATCGACAAGCGTGTGTTCATCAACACCGATGTCTGCGAGGGCTGCGGCGATTGCGGGGTGCAGAGCAACTGCGTGGCGATCCTGCCGAAAGAGACGGAGCTCGGCCGCAAGCGCGAGATTGACCAGAGTGCCTGCAACAAGGATTTCTCCTGCCTGAACGGGTTTTGCCCCAGTTTCGTGACGATCGAAGGTGCGAAGGTGAAGAAAGCGCCGGAGAAGGCGGTGGAGCTGCCCAATATGGCGGAGCCGGAGATCGGCGCCATCGACGGCACTCATAACCTCGTCATCACGGGGGTCGGCGGCACTGGGGTCGTGACCGTTGGTGCTGTGTTGGCGATGGCCGCCCATGTGGACGGCAAGGGCGTGGGCATGATCGAGATGGCGGGCCTCGCCCAGAAGGGCGGCGCGGTGCATATCCACATGCGGATTGCCGAGAAGCCGGAGTTGATCAACGCGATCCGGGTCGGCACCGGCGAGGCCAATGCGGTGATCGGCGGTGATCTGGTGACGACCGCAGGCTCCAAGACCCTTGGCCTGATGCGGGAGGGCCAGACCGGGGCGGTGGTGAATGCCGCCGATATCATCACCGGGCACTTCACTCGCGACATCAACTTCAAGTTGCCGCATGACAGGATGGTGCTGGCGCTTCAGGCGCGCCTGAAGGACGGGTTGCAACTCTTTGATGCGCAGGCGCTTTCCCGAATTCTGCTGGGCGATAGCATCTATTCCAACATGATGATCCTCGGCGCCGCGTGGCAGGCCGGGCTGGTGCCGGTGAGCCTTGCCGCGCTCACCCGCGCCATCGAGCTGAACGGCCAGGCGATAGAGGGCAACAAGCGCGCCTTCGAGATCGGCCGCTGGGCGGTGGCGCACCCGGAGCAGGCGGCAGAGATGTTTGTGAGCGAGGCGCCGGCCGAGAAAAGCCTCGAAGAGCGCATCGCCTTCCGCGCTGCCCATCTGGAGGCTTGGGGCGATGCCGAATATGCCCGACGCTATCGTGCACTGGTGGACAAGGCCCCGGATGACGAGATGAAACTCGCCATCGCGCAGGGCTACCACAAGCTGATGGCCTACAAGGACGAGTACGAGACCGCGCGGCTGCTGCTCGACACCGAGGCCAAGGCGGCGGAGGTCTTCGAGGGAGACATGCGCTTCAGCTACCACCTCGCCCCGCCGATCTTCGGCACCAAGGGGCCGGGTGGCCGCCCGAAAAAGCGCCAGTTCGGGCCGTGGATGCGGCGCGGGCTGACGCTACTGGCGAAGATGAAGCCGCTGCGGGGCACGATGCTCGACCCCTTCCGCTTTGGCGCAGAGCGCAAGATGGAGCGGGGTATCATTGCGCAATACGAGGCCGATATGGGCGAGGTGCTGACCGGCCTCAACGCCGAGAACCGCGCCGCCGCACTCGCGCTGGCCGAGCTGCCGCTCACCATCCGGGGATTCGGACCGGTGAAGGAGGCCAATGCGGAGAAGGCGGCAAAACGGCGGGGCGAACTCTTGGAGGCGTTCCGCAACCCGGAGGCGCCCATGCGGCAGGCTGCGGAGTAACCTTTTCATTTTCTTGCTGCAAATATTCCGGGGGGTGCGGGGGGCTGGCCCCCCTCCGGCGGCACGGCTGCCCCAGAGTGTCACACTCCGTTTACGCGACCGTCATAAAGGCTTCCCAGATCGGCCCCGCGCCCCTATCTGACGCGCAAGAGAAGAAGGACGCCCCTCATGCACCAGGTTGCCCGCGATATCACCTATGCTAACTCGGTGCGCTCCAAGCCGGGCCGGGCCTTCGTGAAGCTGCTGGAAAACGCCACGGGGCGGATTGGGCTGATCAAGCGGGCGGATGGCTATGAGGATGACGTGGCGAGCGGGGCCGACTTTTGGGATGTGATCCGCGCGCGCTATGGGCTCTCGCTCAAAGTCACCCGCGGGAGCCTTGAGAACATCCCGCGGACCGGGCCGCTGGTGCTGGTGGCGAACCATCCCTACGGCATCCTCGACGGGCTGATGATGGGGCATATCTTGAGCCAGACGCGCGGCGACTTCCGGATCTTGGCACATCAGGTCTTCAAGCGCTCGGAGGAGTTGAACCGGATCATCCTGCCGATCGACTTTGACGGCACCCGCGAGGCGCAGGCCGTTAACCTTGCCACCCGCAAGGAGGCGCTGGCCTATCTGGCGCAGGGCGGGGCGATTGGCGTTTTTCCGGGCGGCACGGTCAGCACCTCGGCGCGGCTCCTGTCGCGTCCGCTCGATCCGGGCTGGCGGCGGTTCACCGCCAAGATGATCGCCAAGTCCAATGCCACGGTGGTGCCGGTCTTCTTCGAAGGCGCCAACAGCCGCCTCTTTCAGCTCGCCAGCCACATCCACTCCACGCTGCGCATCGCGCTGCTGATCAAGGAGTTCCGCGCCCGGGTCGACGAGCCGGTCGAGGTGGGCATCGGCCGCCCGATCCCGCGTGATGAAATTGCCGCCCGGGCGAGCGACCCCAAAGCACTGATGGATTTCCTGCGCGAGGCAACGTATAGCCTCTCGAACAAGCCTGTCCGTGCCCGCGAGTACGGCAAGGAATTCGAGGATTTTCACAAGGCGTAGGCCCGGATGGCGGTTGGCGTATTCGATTCAGGGATTGGCGGCCTCACCGTGCTGGATGCGGTGCAGAAACGGCTGCCCGATCAGGCGTTTGTCTACTTTGGCGATCACGCCCACAGCCCCTATGGGGTGCGCACCGCCGACAATATCCACGATCTGACCAAGGCGGCGGTGGAGCGGCTCTGGGCCGAGGGCTGCGATCTGGTGATCCTTGCTTGCAACACCGCCTCGGCCGCCGCGCTGCGGCGGATGCAGGAGGCCGGCGTGCCCGAGGGCAAGCGGGTGCTGGGCGTTTTTGTGCCGCTGATCGAGGCGCTGACCGAGCGGCAGTGGGGCGACAACTCGCCCCCGCGCGAAGTGGCGGTGAAGCACGTGGCGCTTTTTGCCACCCCCGCCACGGTGGCCTCGCGCGCGTTTCAGCGTGAGTTGGCCTTCCGGGCGATTGGTGTGGATGTCGAAGCGCAGGCCTGCGGCGGTGTGGTGGATGCCATCGAGGATGGCGATATGATCCTTGCCGAGGCTTTGGTGCACTCACACGTCGACGCGCTGAAGCGCAAGATGCCCCAGCCGCAGGCGGCCATTCTGGGCTGCACGCATTACCCGATCATGGAAGAGGCCTTTCAGGAGGCGCTCGGGCCGGAGGTGAGCGTGTATAGTCAGGCCAGCATCGTGGCCGACAGTCTGGCCGATTACCTCGCGCGCCACCCCGACAAGCGGGGCAGCGGCGAAGAGACCAAGTTTTTGACCACGGGCGATCCGCGCAAGGTGACGGATCAGGCCACGCGGTTTCTGCGACGAAAAGTTGAATTTCAGAACGCCTGAATTCAACCTATCACTCGCAAGACCAAGGACAGACCAATGACTGCACAAATCGCCATTCTGGGCGCCTCCGGCTATACCGGCGCCGAACTCGTCAGGATCATCGCCTCCCATCCGGGCATGGAGGTGGCAGCCCTCGCCGCCGACCGGAAGGCGGGGATGGACATGCGCGACGTGTTCCCGCATCTGGCCCATCTCGAGCTGCCGCAGCTTGTCACCATCGACGAGATCGACTTTGGCAAGATCGACCTCTGCTTTGCCGCTCTGCCGCATGTGACCTCGCAGCAGGTGATCCCGGGCCTCCCTTCGGGCCTGAAGGTGGTGGACCTTTCCGCCGACTTCCGGCTGCGCGACCCGGCGGAATACAAAAAGTGGTATGGCCAGCCGCATCAGGCGGTGGAGTTGCAGAAGGAGGCGGTTTACGGGCTGACCGAGTTCTACCGCGACGAGATCAAGGGCGCGCGCTTCGTGGCGGGCACCGGCTGTAATGCGGCGACCGGGTTGTTCTCGCTGCTGCCGCTGTTCAAGGGCGGGCTGATCGACCCCGATAGCGTGATCCTCGACATGAAGGTGGGCGTTTCGGGCGCCGGGCGGAGCCTGAAGGAGAACCTGCTGCATGCCGAGTTGAGCGAGGGCTGGATGCCCTATGCCGCGGGCGGCAAGCACCGGCATCTGGGCGAGTTCGATCAGGAGTTCAGCAAGGCGGCGGGGCGCGAGGTGCGGGTGCAGTTCACCCCCACGCTGATCCCGGCGAACCGGGGCATTCTCTCGGCGGCCTACGTTCAGGGCGAGGCGGCGGCGCTCCATGCGGCGCTGGTTGAGGCATATCAAGACGAGCCGTTCTGCCACGTGCTACCGATGGGGCAGGTGCCCTCGACCCGCTCGATCCGGGGCAGCAACATGGTGCATTTGGGCGTCACGCCGGAGCGGGCCAAGGGCCGGGCGACGGTGTTTGCCGCGCTCGACAACCTGACCAAGGGCTCCAGCGGGCAGGCGGTGCAGAACGCCAACCTGATGCTGGGGCTGGAGGAGACCGAGGGGCTGATGATGGCTCCGCTGTTCCCGTGAGGAGGATGGGATGGCCGGACTGAAAGGGCTGAAGAAGAAACGGCGGGTGCAGGTGCTCATGGTGGCTGCCCTCGCCTTGACGCTTTCGGCGGGCCTGATCGGCTATGGCTTTCGCGATGGCATCAACTTCTTCCGCTCCCCCAGCCAGGTCATGGAAAGCCCGCCTGCGCCGAACGAGGTGTTCCGCATTGGCGGGTTGGTGGAAGAGGGCACGATCGTCCGCGGCGAAGGAGAGACGGTGCGGTTCTCTGTCACCGATGGCGGCGCGACGGTGCCGGTGGAGTTCACCGGAATCCTGCCGGACCTCTTTGCAGAGGGGCAGGGGATGGTCGGCACCGGCAGCTATGACGGGCAGGTGTTCAAGGCGACCGAGATCCTCGCCAAGCATGACGAGACCTACATGCCGAAAGAGGTTGTAGACGCGCTCAAGGAGCAGGGCGTTTACGTGGAGCCTGAGCCGGAGTCTTAGCGGAGAGTCGGGACAAGTCCCGACTAACTTGGGGTCTGCCGTCTCACGCATCTTGGGGCTTGTTCGCCAAGGCGAACAGTCACGCGGCGGGGGGCCAGCCCCCCGCACCCCCCGGAGATATTTTCAGCAAGAAAATGAGCAGGTCGGGGCTTAGCCGAACACCCGTTTGAAGATCGTGTCGACGTGTTTGGTGTGGTAGCCCATGTCGAATTTCTCGTTAATGGCCTCTTCGCCCAGTGCGGCGACCACATCTTCGTCGGCCAGCAGTTGCTCGCGGAAATCGACGCGCTCTTCCCAGACTTTCAACGCGTTGCGCTGGACCATGGCGTAGGCATCCTCGCGACTGACGCCCGCCTGAGTGAGGGCGAGGAGGACGCGCTGGCTCATGACGAGGCCGGGGAACTTGTTCATGTTGTCGAGCATGTTCTCGGGGAAGATCAGCATCTTGTCGACAACGCCGGTGAGGCGTTTGAGGGCGAAGTCGAGAGTGATGGTGGCGTCGGGGGCGATGCCGCGCTCGACGGAGCTGTGCGAGATGTCGCGCTCGTGCCAGAGGGCCACGTTTTCCATCGCGGGGATCACCGTCATCCGGACGAGGCGTGCGAGGCCGGTGAGGTTTTCGGTCAGAACAGGGTTCTTCTTGTGGGGCATGGCCGAAGAGCCCTTCTGGCCCATCGAGAAGAATTCGGCGCCTTCCAGCACCTCGGTGCGCTGCATGTGGCGGATCTCGATGGCGACGTTCTCGATGCTGCTCGCGATGACGCCGAGCACGGCGAAGAACATGGCGTGACGGTCGCGGGGGATCACCTGTGTGGAGATCGGCTCGGGCTTGAGGCCGAGCTGGGCGCAGACGTGCTCTTCAACCGCTGGGTCGATGTTGGCGAAGGTGCCGACGGCGCCGGAGATGGCGCCGGTGGCGATTTCGTCGCGGGCGGCGGAGAGGCGGGCCTTGTTACGGTCCATCTCGGCGTAGAAGCGAGCGAAGGTGAGGCCCATCGTGGTGGGCTCGGCGTGAATGCCGTGGGAGCGCCCGACGCGGACGGTGTCCTTGTGCTCGAGCGCGCGCTTTTTCAGCGCGGCGAGCAGGCCGTCCATATCCTCAAGCAGGATGTCGGCGGCGCGGGTGAGCTGGACGTTGAGGCAGGTGTCGAGCACATCGGACGAGGTCATGCCCTGGTGGACAAAGCGGGCCTCCTCGGAGCCGACGTGCTCGGCGAGGTGGGTGAGGAAGGCGATCACATCGTGTTTCGTTACGGCTTCGATCTCGTCGATGCGGGCCACGTCGAACTCGACATCCTTGGCCTTCCAGACGGCTTCGGCGTTCTCGCGCGGGATGACGCCCAAATTGGCCATCGCGTCACAGGCGTGGGCCTCGATCTCGTACCAGATGCGGAACTTGGTGGCGGGCTCCCAGATGGCGGTCATTTCGGGGCGGGCGTAACGGGGGATCATGGGCAGCCTTTCGCGTCTGGAATGCGGTCGGGGGTCGGATACACTGGGGGGCAGGTGGCAACAAGAGGGTGCGGCGATGAGGGCCTTGGCAGCATGGCTGGTGATGACGGGGGCGGCTTGGGCGCAGCCGGTGCCGGGGTTCGAGGATGCGCCGGAGCCGCTGTTCTTTGAAGGGCTCTATGCGCTGGTCGGGGTCGACAGCGCGGGGCGGGCGCTGAATGCGCCGGTGCGGCTGGAGGTGGTGTTGCAGGGGTTGGAGCTGCGCGGATGCGACCTTGGCGCCGGGCGGCTTGATTATGCCCGGATCGGGGAGGCGTTCGTGCTTGCGGGCCGGATGGGCGGTGAGGCGCTGTGGTGCCGGTTCAGCGTGGACCCGGGAAATTACCCGCTGCTGAACTGTGCCAACCCGGAAGGCCTGCGGCTCACGCTGTGGCCCGAGGGAGAGTTTGGCGCGCCGCTGGTCTGTGGCTGACGCATTTTGCCTGCGCGATGGGGCAATTTGGCGGCAATTGCCGGGGTCCGGGCATGCTGTTGCCTCAGAGTTGACACAGGAAGGTGAAACACTCCGGTGCAATCGAGGAGACAAACCGGAGCAATACCGATGACACCTTTTGCCAGAATTGCCGCAGTTGCCGTAATGAGCCTTGTGATGCCGCAGCAGGTAGCGGCGCAGGTGCGGCTTGAAACCGCAGGGCGCATTGCGATTGACGCTGTAAAGGCGCTAGGGCCGAAGCAAAAAGCCGAACTGGCGTCGTTTCGGCGGTCATATGACTACTACGGGGCGCTTTACGTGAGCACGAAGGGCGATGTGGCCTATAGCCATGCGGGCGCCAGCTCGATGGCGGCGGCGCAGACGATTGCCCGGATGGGCTGTGAGCGGAAGGCGCAGGCGCGCTGCGTGCCGCATGCCGTGATCGCGCCGCGGAGCGTGAACGAGGGGCCGAAGGGGCGTTTTGACAACTCCGGCACCTTGGCCAACGTGATGGTCGACCGGTTCAACAAGCTTCAGCGGGGCCGTTGGACGGCCTTTGCCGCGGCGCCCGAGGGCGCTTGGGGTGCGGCGACCAACCTGCCGCGCGGCTCTCAGGCGGAGGCGCGTGCGCTGGGGCAGTGTCGGAGCGCGGCTGCCAAGGCGCGGCGGAGCTACCCGGCGGCGATGGCACGGGCGATGGATCGGCGCGGCCTGTTCAGCTGCCGGACGGCGCTGGTGCTGGAGAAGTAAGCCGAGCTCAGAGGCGAGGGCAGGGGCGGGAGGCTTCCCGCCCTGCGCGTGCGCTTAGCCCTTTTCGCCGCGTGAGAGCGCCACGACGCCGGTGCGGGCGATCTCGGTGAGGCCGAGAGGGCGCATCAGGTCGGCAAAAGCGTCGATCTTTTCGGAGGGGCCGGTCATCTCGAAGATGAAGCTCTGAAGCGTGCTGTCGACCACATTGGCGCGGAAGATATCGGCCAGCCGCAGTGCTTCGACCCGCTTTTCGCCTTCACCGGCCACCATGAAGAGGGCCAGTTCACGCTCGACGGCGGGGCCTTCGACGGTGAGATCGTGGACATCGTGGACCGGCACGAGGCGGCCGAGCTGAGCCTTGATTTGCTCGATGATCGAGGGCGTGCCGGTGGTGACGATGGTGATGCGCGAGCGGTGGCCCTCATGGTCCACCTCGGCCACGGTGAGGCTCTCGATGTTGTAGCCGCGCCCGGAGAACAGGCCGATGACCCGCGCCAGCACGCCTGCCTCGTTCTCGACCAGCACCGCGAGGGTGTGGGTTTCGATCACCTCGGCGTTCGGGTCTTTGAGGTCGTAGGCCGAGTGCTTCGACAGGCCTTTTTTCAGTTTCAGCGCGGCCATGTTTGGCTCCTCCTCGATCTGGGCGTGGTTTTGCGGCTGGGCCGCGGATTGTCAATGGCGGGTGTGGGGCGTAGCCTTGCGGGATTGACGCAAGGGAATGTGCGATGGACGGGCCGAAGCGGCCCTGCCCCTATTGTGGGGGTGAGGCAGCCGCACAGGGATTGGATGTGATCGGGCATTGCGGGGCGCCGCTTTGTGCGGTGGCGCGCAGCCGGGCTCTGGCGGAAGAGGCCGCGATGGAGCGGCGCCGCGAGGCCGAGGTGGCGCGGGATGCCGTGGCCGGTGCGGTGGCGCCGGTGCTGGAGCGGGTCGAGGCGGAGGTGGGCGTTGCCCCCGTGTACGGCGCGGTGCCGCACCGGGTGCCAGTGCTGGTGCCTGCGGAAGAGAGCCGACGTGCGGATTTTCTGGCCCATGTCGCGGCGCTCTGTGAAGAGGCTTTCAGGGTTGAAGTGGCCGAGATCGGCGCGGTCTATGACCGGGTGGCGCAGGAGCCGGAGGAGCCCGATGTGGTGGGTCCGGCCTGTGCCAGTTGCCGGGGGAGTTGCTGTATCCGGGGCTACAGCCAGATGGCCTTTGTGAAGCTGGGCACGATCCAGGGGTTTCGCCGGGCGGAGCCGGGGCTGACACGCGAGACGCTGCTGGCGCGTTATGAGGCCCATTTTCCCGAGGAGAGCAGTGAAGGGGGCTGCCTGTTTCAGGGGCCGATGGGGTGCAGCTTGCCGCGTAGCTACCGGGCGGGGCTGTGCAACACCTACCATTGCGAGCTGCTCGATGCGTTGATCGAGGAGACCGAAGGGTCCGAGGGGCCGGTGGTGGTGGCCGCCGCCGATGAGGCCGGGGTGCAGGTGGTGAGCGTCATGGCGCCGGATGGCCGCTGGGAGGAGGTGGAGCACTAGCTCAGAGCGCAAGCACACGGTCATACCCCTCGAAGAAGCCTTGGGTATCGGCCTGAAGCAGGCCCTTGTGCTGGCTGGCGACCCAATCCCAGAATGGGTCCAAATCATC
The DNA here is from genome assembly GCF_052828525.1 of Vannielia sp. SX4. The sequence goes on along the minus strand of NZ_CM128247.1, from coordinate 2,654,687 downwards.
CATCACCTCGTCGGTCGTGCGGCCCTGCCAGAGCACCTGCGCGGCGAGGATGGCAGTGCAGCCCGTGAGCACGCCGCGCACGAGGGCCACATCACCCTGGCCCTTGCCGGCATCCAGCGCCTCGATGAACTCGCCTGTTTCATCCGCGAAGAGCGGCTTGTCGGGCAGGGTGAGGTCGAGCGCGGCGCAGAGGGTCTCACCGGCGAAAAGCTCGGCCTCGCGCGGGTCTGCCTCGGGCGCGAGGTGGCGCAGGCTGTGGCGGGGCAGGGTAGATGGCAGCGCGGCTGCCAGATCAGCAAGGCCGGGCGCGGGGCTGGTTAAGAAGAAGCGCATGTAGTGCGACATGGGAGAGGCCCGGTGCAGGGCGCCCGCCGGGGGGGGGGCGGGCGCCGCTGGGATGCGTGATCAGACGAGGACCGCGCCGCCTTCCTTGATGGCGTCCGAGGTGGAGGCGCCGGAAAGCAGCATCTTGTTGTGCGGCTCGCCCGATGGGATCATCGGCAGGCAGTTCTCGTGCTTTTCGACGAGGCAGTCGAAGAGCACCGGGCCGTCATACTCCAGCATCTCCATGATCGCGTCGTCGAGATCGGCGGGGTCGGAGATGCAGATGCCCTTGGCGCCGAAGGCTTCGGCCAGCTTCACGAAGTCGGGCAGGCTTTCGGACCAGCTGTGCGAGTAGCGCTCGCCGTGCAGCAGCTCCTGCCACTGGCGGACCATCCCCAGACGCTCGTTGTTTAGGATGAACTGCTTGACCGGAAGGCGATACTGCGCGGCGGTGCCCATCTCCTGCATGTTCATCAGCCAGCTTGCCTCGCCCGCCACGTTGATGACCAGCGCATCGGGGTGGGCGATTTGCACGCCGATGGAGGCGGGGAAGCCGTAACCCATCGTGCCCAGCCCGCCGGAGGTCATCCAGCGGTTGGGATCTTCGAACCCGAGGAACTGGGCGGCCCACATCTGGTGCTGGCCGACTTCGGTGGTCACGTAGCGGTCGCGGCCCTTGGTGAGGGCTTCCAGACGCTCAAGCGCATACTGCGGCTTGATGGTCTTCTTCGACGGCTCGTAGGAGAGGCAGCGCACCGCCTTCCAGTCGGCGATCTGCTTCCACCACTTCTCGAGGCCCGCCTTGTTGGTCTTGCGACCACGGCTCTTCCAGATGCGCAGGGCGTCTTCGAGCACATGCGCTACGTCACCGACTATGGGCATGTCGACGTGGATCACCTTGTTGATCGAGCTTGGGTCGATGTCGATATGGGCCTTCTGGCTGTGGGGCGAGAAGTCCGACACGCGGCCGGTGATCCGGTCGTCGAAACGGGCGCCGACGTTGATCATCAGGTCGCAGCCGTGCATGGCGAGGTTGGCCTCGTAGAGACCATGCATGCCCAGCATCCCCAGCCAGCTTTTGCCGGAAGCCGGATAGGCGCCGAGGCCCATCAGCGTGGAGGTGATGGGGAAGCCGGTTTCATCGACGAACTCGCGCAGCAGCTGCGAGGCCGCCGTGCCGGAGTTGATGACGCCGCCGCCGGTGTAGAAGATCGGGCGCTCGGCCTCTTCCATTGCCTCGACCAGCGCGGTGATCATCTCGGCATCGCCCTTCACCTTGGGTGCATAGTGCGACTGCATCTTGGCGGGCGGCGTGTAGGTGCCGGAGGCGAATTGCACATCCTTGGGGATGTCGATCAGCACCGGGCCGGGGCGGCCAGAGGTGGCGACGTGGAAGGCCTCGTGGATGGTCTGGCCGAGGTCGTCGGTGTCTTTCACCAGCCAGTTCATCTTGGTGCAGGGGCGGGTGATGCCGACAGTGTCTGCCTCCTGAAAGGCGTCGGACCCGATTGCGAAGGTCGGCACCTGCCCGGTGAGCACGATCATCGGGATGCTGTCCATCAGCGCATCGGTGATGCCGGTCACGGCATTGGTGGCGCCGGGGCCGGAGGTGACCAGCACAACGCCGGGCTTGCCGGTGGAGCGGGCATAGCCCTCGGCGGCATGGGTCGCGCCCTGCTCGTGGCGGACGAGGATGTGGCGAATGTCGTTCTGCTGGAAGATCTCGTCGTAGATCGGAAGGACCGCACCGCCGGGATAGCCAAACACGACTTCCACACCCTGATCCTTCAGGGCCTGGACCACCATTTTTGCTCCGGTCATCTGACGTGCCATTTTTTCGATCCTCTCAACTGGCGTCATCTTCGATTCGCATAAAAAAACCCCCGATCTCGGTCGGGGGCGCATGGGGGAAGTCATTGAGCTTTCCGGTGGTTACCGGCCCATGCGCCTTTCTCCTACGATGACAAGAAGGGTATCCACCTTGCCGGGTCTCCTGATGCTTTCGTGCGAAGTGGATACGGCGTGGGGGCGGGGGCGTCAACAGGGTTTGTGGAGAAAATTTCGCCGTGGGCGGAAATTGGGTAATTTTGTTTCTGAGGTCTCCGGGCGCGGGTGGTTTCGGGAGTTGGGGCAAGGGTCGAGGGGGGAACCCTGCGGGCGCCGGGCACGTTGACCAGCCAACGCGCGCCGGTTCTGCGATGCAGGATCAAGGCGCCCCCAGCAACTCAGGAGACCCCCATGAACCGCATCATCTACCTCGTCGGCCTTGTTGTCATCGTCCTCGCGATCCTGTCGTTCATCGGCCTCGGCTGAGCCCGGTCAGAACTTGCCCGTGCCCTGCAACACCCCGTGCTCCATGGCATAGCGGGTGAGGCCGGCGGTGGAGGAGATGCCCAGTTTGGCCCGCAGGTTCTTGCGGTGGGTCTCGACGGTGCGCACCGAGATATCGAGTGCCAGTGCCACCTCCTTGTTCGATTTGCCCTGTGCCAGCTGCAGCAGGATCGTCTGCTCGCGGTTGGTCAGCTGTTCGACTCCGTTTCGTGTGGCGGGGCGGAGGGAGGCTGTTGCGCCGGTGCAGAGGTACCGCTCGCCGCGCATGACGGTGTCGATGGCGGTCTTGATCTCTTCGGTGGGCACATCCTTGAGGATGTAGCCCATCGCGCCGTGAGAGAGGGCGGAAGAGATGTAGCCGGTGCTGTCGTGCATTGAGAGGATAAGCACGCGCGTTTCGGGGCGTCGCTCAAGCAGCAGCTCAGTGGCGGTGAGGCCGCCGAGGCCGGGCATGTTGAGGTCGAGCAGCACCACATCGGGCGCAAGGGTTTCGATGGCATCAACGATCTCTTGCCCGCAGCCGAAAGTGCCGACCACCTCGATATCCTCATAGGTTTGAAGGATCGCCTGCACCCCCTCGGCGACCATCTGGTGATCGTCGACGATGGCCACGCGGGTCGGGCTGGGGTCGCTCATGCGCTTGCCTCTCTTGCATCTTCGGGGTGCAGCATATGGCTCAACGGGACCTGAGCTTCAATCACCGTGCCGCTGCTGCTGGACATGACACGAAGGGTGCCGCCGAGATGCTCGATCCGTTCGGCCATGTTGCGCAAGCCCATACCGGCACTTTCGGGGCTTGAGGTGACCTCACCGATGCCGTTGCCGTCATCCGCAATGCGCATGAGCGCGCCACGCCGGTGGCCACGCAAGTTGACAGTGACCCTCTGCGCTCCGGCGTGGCGCTCGACATTGGTGAGTGCCTCCTGCGCGATGCGGTAGAGCGCGATCTTGGCGTCTTGGTCGAGCCGGTTGCGGAAGACTACGGTTTCAAACTCCACTTCGATGCCGGTTCGGGCGGCGAAGTTCTCTGTCAGCGCCTGAATGGCCGGGCCGAGGCCGAGGTCATCGAGAAGGCCGGGGCGCAGGTCTCTGCTGATGCGGCGGACCTCTTGAATTGCGCCGTTGAGGCCGGAAATCCCCTTGTCGAGGCTTTCGACGGCGGCCGTGTCTCCGGCGGCCATGCGGCGCTTGGCGAGTTCGAGCGCGTAACGGATGGCGACCAGAAGTTGCGAGATGGAATCGTGCAACTCGCGGGCGACCCGGCCGCGCTCCTCCTCCTGCGTGTCGAAGACCCGCTGGGTGAGGGCCTTCAGCTTGTTGTCGGCCAGCCGCCGCTCGGAGATGTTGAGCGCGAGGCCGGGCAGGAACACCAGAAGCAGTGCGCCGAGGGTGATGATGGCGATCCACAGAAAGGTGGAGCGGACTCGTGCCTCTGTTTGAGCGCGGGCCGCGGCGACTGAGGCCAGCACGTCATCGAGAAACACACCGGTGCCCACGGCCCACTGCCAGTCTTGCAGGCCGCCGGTGTAGGAGATCATCAGCGCCTCTTCTCCGGTTGAGGGCTTCTTCCAGAGGTAGGTGTGGTAGCCGCCGCCCTTGCGGGCCTCCTCGATCAGCCGGTCGACGACCGGGGTTCCTGCGCTGTCGGCCAGCCCCTGCCAGTTGCGGGTGATCAGCTCGGTCTGCAGCGGGGCGACGAGGTTGGTGCCCTCGTAGTCGTAGACGTAAAAGTAGCCATCGGTGCCGTAGGTCATTGCCGCGAGGATCTGGGTGACGCGGGTCTTGGCGGCGCGGTCGCTGGGGGTGGCTGCGGCGTAGACGGAATAGAAGGCGGCGCGGGCGAGGGTGACGTAGTTGCGCAGCTCAGCCTTTTTGGCCTCGATCAGCTGGGTCTCGAGCGCCGCGATCTCGCGTTCGGCCAGCTGGCGGGATTGCTGCATCACCAGCAGCGAGATGGCCGAGACCGCTAGCAGCAGCGGCAGGGTTGCCAGCAGAAAGAGCTTTTGGGCGTAGCTCGGAGCAAGGCGGATATCGAGATGTCGCAGAAGGCGTTTCAGCGGCCTGGCTCCGGGCTTTGGCGGGCGGTGAGAGAGTGGCCTGCCGGGACGGGGAGGTCAATCATCGCGTGGCTGGCAAGGCCTTTGGCGGCTCTCTACGCAGTTGTTGGTATTTGAAATCCCCGGGCTTGTCGCTAGTCTGCGCCGCACAAGAAGGGAAAGGCCCGGAGAGGACCGGGCCTACATATGGGAGGAACACGATGGATCGTCGTTCATTTCTGAAGACATCCGCCCTTGGTGGCGGTGCGGCTGCGGCCACCACTCTGGCCGCTCCGGCCTATGCACAGGGCAACCGGACGCTGACCATGGTCACCACCTGGCCGCGCGGTCTTGCCGGTGTGTGGGACTCGGTGGAGCGGGTTGCCAACAACATCACCGCCGCAACCGATGGCCAGATCACCGTGGAGCCGAAGGCCGCTGGCGAACTCGTCGGCGCTCTGGAAAGCTTTGACGCGGTCGTGTCCGGCCAGGCCGACATGTACCACGGCGCAGACTACTACTGGGTGGGTCAGCACCCGGCATGGGCGTTCTTTACGGCTGTGCCGTTCGGCATGACCGTGCCCGAGCTGATGACCTGGTACTACGGTCAGGACGGCATGGCGCTGCACCACGAGCTCGGCGAAGTGTTCGGCGTGCGCGGCTTCATTGCCGGTCAGACCGGCGCCCAAGGTGGCGGCTGGTACCGCAACGAAGTGAATTCTGCCGATGATTTCAACGGCATGAAGTTCCGTATGCCTGGCCTCGGCGGCGAAGCGCTCTCCAAGCTGGGTGCCTCGGTGCAGGTGCTTCCGGGCGGCGAGATCTACCAAGCCCTGTCGACCGGCGCGCTGGACGCGACCGAGTGGATCGGTCCGTGGTCGGACGAGAAGCTCGGCCTGCAGGAGGTCTGCGACTACTACTACCCCGCCGGCTTCCATGAGCCCGGTGCGGCGCTCTCCGTGGGCACCAACCTCGAAGTCTTCAACGAGCTGACCCCGAGCCAGCAGAAGATCATCGAGCTGGCCTGTGCTGATGCGCACCAGGCCAACTACGCCCAGTTCATCGCCAACAACGGCCCGGCGCTGTCGCGCCTGAAGGCTGGCGGTACGCAGGTGAAAGAGTTCACCCCGGATGTGTGGGATGCCTTCGGCAAGGCCTCGACCGAGCTGCTTCAGGGCTACACCTCGGACGATCTGTTCGCGAAGATCCACACCAGCGCGATGGACTCCATGAAGTCCTCCTCGGGCTGGCTCTCGGTCTCCGACAGCTTCTACGCCACCCAGCGCGACCGCGTTCTGGCGGCGATGTAAGCCACGCGCCGCTCCCGCGTGGGGCGGCAGACCTTCGGCCGCGGGCAGGGAACTGCCCGCGGTCTTTCATGCCGGAGCGGCTCTGAGGCGCAAGCCTGCAGAATCGCACGACAAAAGCATGAAGTTCGGAGCGGATTCCAGAATGGATGACAAGGGCAAGGTAATGTTGCGCGCATATTTTCTGCCGATAGGGTGCGGCCTGCGCCGCGCCTTCGGATGCGCCGGCGCGTCCTGACATCCACCAGAGGAGGACAATCCGTGGATCGACGCTCATTTCTGAAGACTTCCGCCCTCGGGGGCGGTGCCGCAGCTGCCAGCACACTGGCCGCACCGGCGCTGGCCCAAGGCGGCCGGACCCTGACCATGGTCACCACGTGGCCGCGCGGCCTGGCCGGTGTGTGGGACAGCGTGGAGCGCTTCGCCAACCGTATCACTGAGATGACCGACGGCGCCCTGACCGTTGAGCCCAAGGCCGCGGGCGAACTCGTCGGCGCTTTTGAGAGCTTCGATGCCGTCGTGTCGGGGCAGGCCGACATCTACCACGGGGTCGATTACTACTGGGTCGGCCAGCACCCGGCCTGGGCCTATTTTGCCGCCGTGCCCTTTGGGATGACCGCCGCTGAGATGATGACATGGTACTACGCCGATGGCGGTGCGGACCTGCACAAGCAGCTTGGCGAAGTCTTCGGCATTCGGCCGTTCCTTGGCGGCCAGACCGGCGCGCAGGGCGGTGGCTGGTTCCGCAACGAAGTGAATTCTGCCGATGATTTCAACGGCTTGAAGTTCCGCATGCCGGGCCTCGGCGGCGAAGTTCTGGCTTCGATGGGGGCCTCGGTGCAGGTGCTTCCGGGTGGCGAGATCTATCAGGCGCTGTCGACCGGCGCACTGGATGCGACCGAGTGGATCGGCCCGTGGTCTGACGAGAAGCTGGGCCTGCAGGAGGTCTGCGACTTCTACTATCCGGCGGGCTTCCACGAGGCCGGCCCGGCGCTGTCGATCGGGATGAACCTCGAGGTCTTCAACAGCCTCACTCCGGCGCAGCAGCTGATGATCGAGACCGCCACGGCAGAGGGCCATCAGGCCAACTACGCCCTGTTCACCGCCAGCAACGGCCCGGCGCTGCAACGACTGCAGGATGGCGGCACCCAGGTTCGGGAGTTTGCCGACGACATCTGGGACGCCTTTGGCGCCGGTGCGATGTCGGTTCTGGGGCAGTACCTTGAGGATGACATGTTCCGCGAAATTCATGAGAGCGCGCAGGCCTCCATGAAGGCGTCTTCGGGCTGGCTTTCGCGGGCGGAAAGCGCTTATACGCGGCAACGCGACCGGGTTCTGTCTTCGCTCTGAGGCGCGGAACCTTTAATCAGAAGGCAGGCCCGCAAGGGACCTGACGCAACAATGACACCGGGTCTCGCGCCGCCCTTGGCGCGGGGCTCCACAACAAGCGGGGAGAGGAGCGTATGGGGAACGCGCTCGTGTGGGTCATCCAGAACATCGGGATGGGCTTCTACAATATCTTCTATGCGATCACCCATCCGGGGCTGTGGCTGGATTGGAGCAACGGCGAAAGCCTGATGCGCTTCATCTACTACGGAGCCTCGGTGGAGCTGTTCTTCGCGGTCTTCGACATTTTCCTCGTGGTGACGGTGATCGGCCTGATCTGGCCGCGCTTCATGTGGGCGATCGTCCGCGGCTTGGAGTGGTTCGCCAACGGCGTGGGGCGCCTCGTGGCTTGGGTTGGCCTGCTGATGGTGCTGCAACAGGTGATGGTCGTCTTCCTGCAGTCGGTGTTCCGCTTTGGCGAGATCACCATCGCGCCCTTTGGCTTTGGCTTTACCCAGTCGGTCGGCTGGTTTGCCGAAGAACTCAAGCTTTACAACGCAATGATCGTGGCGCTCTGCGTCACCTATGCTTTCATCCAGGGCAGCCATGTGCGGGTCGACCTGATCTACGCCGTGGTGCGCCACCGGACCAAGAAGGTGATCGACATGTTCGGGAGCCTGTTCTTCATGGTGCCGGTCGCTGTGCTGACGTGGCTCTACGCATGGTTCTTCCTCTGGCGCTCGCTCATCACGCCCAAGGTCAGTGCCTCGGAGGGGCTGGACCTGCTGATGCGCAAATCCAAGATCGTGAAGTGGAACGTGGAGACCATCGGCTTCTCGCCGAACGGGTTCAACGGCTACTTCCTCTTCAAGATCCTGATGGTCGCCTTCTGCGGGTTGGTGCTGCTTCAGGCGGTCGCCTTCTTCTACCGCAGCTACCGCGAATTCGTGGAGGGGCCGGAGAGTGACGGCAAATATCTGGATAAAGACACCCTCGGTGAGGGTGAAGAAGCCTACGAAGGCACGCACTAGGGGTTGGGCAGATGATTTTCGGACTTGATGGCGTCGAGATCGGCCTGCTGATCGTTCTTCTTTGTCTCTTCGGGGGCATTCTCTCCGGCTTTCCGGTGGCCTTTGCCATCGGCGGCGCCGGGATCATTTCTTTCGGCATCATCGCGCTGCTCGATGCGCAGGGTGTGCTGATACACCAAGCAATCGACACGGGCACGGATGCCTACCGCGAGGTGCTTGCCACAGGGGTCCACAGGGACGATGTGAGCACCTTCCGATACCCTGATTTGCCAAGGGTCGAGGTGCCGCTCTTCGAGGGTGGCTGGGAGCAGGCGATCAACCGGAACCTGTCGTTCGTGGTGAACCGGATGAACGAGCGGGTCTTCGCGGGTCAGAGCATCGAGACGCTGCTGGCGGTATTGATGTTCGTGATGATGGGTATCGTGCTCGAACGCTCGAAGATTGCCGAGGATCTGCTGACCACGATGGCCAAGGTGTTTGGCCCACTGCCCGGCGGTCTTGCCGTCTCGGTGGTGGTCGTGGGGGCGTTCCTTGCTGCCTCGACCGGCATCGTCGGCGCGACGGTGGTTACGATGGGCCTGCTGAGCCTGCCGACCATGCTGCGCAACGGCTACTCGCCGGAGCTTTCCACCGGCGTGATCGCGGCCTCGGGCACGTTGGGCCAGATCATTCCGCCCTCGATCGTGATCGTGCTTCTGGGCACGCTTGCGGGCGACCTTTACTCCACCGCGCAGGAGGCACGCGCGCAGTCTGTCGGGTGCTCTGACGCGCTGACGCTGCTGGGCAAGCCTGCGGTGGTGTCGGTCGGCACGCTGTTTCAGGCGGCGATGCTGCCCGGTGTCATGCTGGCGGGGCTCTATGCGCTCTATGCCTTTGGCTACGCGGTGGTGAACCCTTCCAAGGCGCCCTCGGTGCAGCTTGAAAGCTCCGCTGGTGGCGAGATCATCACCCGCCGCGAAGGGCTGACGTGGTTCCTCGCGCTGCCCATCGTGCTGATCGGCGGCACCGTACTGCTGGGGCAGGTCGGGGTGATCGGGAGCCAAGTGGTGCGGGCTGTGCAGACCGAGACCAGCGGCGTCGAAGGTGGCCTGCTGCGGACCAATGTGAGCGAGCAGTGCCAAGCGGCGATGATCGACCTGCATGGGCAGGACCGCTGGGATGCCTCCGTGGCGGCTCGTGCCGCAGGCGCAGAAGCTGTGGCGGCTGAGGAAGCCGCGCCAGCCGACGGCGCAGAGGGCACCGATGAAGCTGCCCCCGAGGCCGCCGCACCGGTGCCGAACGCCCCGCCGATCGGCACGGGCGTGGCCACTCTGGCGGTGCTTTTCGGCCTCACACTGATCGTGGCGCGCGGGGTGGCCCCCTCGGCCAGCCCGGTGCCGCTGGCTGTAGGCGCTGGGGGCATTGCCCTGATGCTCCTTCTCGATGCCTTCGTGATCCACTCCGGCATGTCATCGGCGGAGACGCTGGTGATCCTCCTCATTCCGCTGATCATCGTGATCTGGTCGATGCGCCATGCCGCCGGGCGGCTTTCGCGCAACGAGCTGATCCGGGTGGTCTTCCCGCCGCTGGTGCTGATCGTGGCCGTGCTCGGCTCGATCCTAGGCGGGATCACCAACCCCACGCCGGCCGCCGCGCTCGGCGCCGCTGGTGCCATCATGCTCGCGGCCTACCGCAAGCTGAAGGAGGAGGGGCGCTCGGGGCAGGTGATCCTGATCGCGACCTACGCCACGATCCTGATGATCCTCGCGGGTGTGAACTTTGACCTTCGGATCAATCAGGAAACCGTGACGGTGGTGACCTGGCTGGCCTTCCTCGTGGCGTTCACCGCCTACATGATCGCCTTCTTCGGCGTGCTCTATGGCGTCTGGGTGCTCTATCGCGGCTCGGTTATGAGCCCGGTGGTGCGGGAAACGGCGAAGGTGACGAGCATGGTGTTTACCATCCTCATCGGCTCGCAGCTGCTGAACCTCGTGGTGATCTCCTTTGGCGGTGAGCACTACATCCAGCAGTTCCTCAAGAGCTTCGACTCCGAGTTCAAGGTCTTCCTGATCGTGATGCTGGTGATGTTCATCCTCGGCTTCGTGCTCGACTTCCTCGAGATCATCTACATTGTTGTGCCGATCGTGGGGCCGGTGATTTATGGCGGAACGATGGACCCGAAATGGGTAACGATCATGATCGCGGTGAACCTGCAGACCAGCTTCCTGACGCCGCCCTTCGGCTTCGCGCTGTTCTACCTGCGCGGGGTGGCACCTCCCCAGGTGACGACCGGGCATATCTACCGTGGCGTGGCACCCTTCGTGGTGATCCAGGTGGTCGGTCTGGCACTGCTCTGGGCCTTCCCGGGGATCGTGTCGATCATACCGGACCTGATTCCGAACTGATCTTGCGGAGATGGATTTGGAAAGGGCGCCTCGTAGGGCGCCCTTTTCTTTTGTGAGGGTGGCGGTGCGTGGCAGTAGGCCCGCACATCCGGTTTAGCCGCGCCCGGCCCGCGCGAAGGTGACACGGCGGATATGGTTCGGAGGATGCGAACCAAGCACTGCGATTTGAGTTGGGTGTGGCGGGGTCAGCGGCGCTTGGTGGCGGGACGACTGTCGGGGAGGCGGATGCGGGCGACCTGTTCGGCGATGGGATCGACCGAGAGCGGGTGCATGTCTTCGCGGTGGGCGTCGGGGTTGCCGAGATCGCGCCAACTGCCGCCCTTGTAGATCTCGAGCGCGCCGTAGCTGGCTTTGTAACCCATCTTCGGGGAATCCGGCACCCAGTAGCCGAGGTAGACGTAGGGCAGCCCGGCCTCGCGGGCGATGGCGATGTGATCGAGGATGATGTAGCGCCCAAGCGAGTGCTTCTCGAGATCCGGCTCGAAGAAGGAATAGACGAGGCTCACACCGTCTTCGAGCACATCGGTGAGGCAGACGGCGACGAGCTTGTCTTCACCGGTGTCATTGCCCTCGGCCCCGGCGGGCAGAAGATACTCGATGACGCGGCTCTTGACCGGGGTCTCCTCAATCATCGCGGCGAACTCGAAGATATCCATATCGGCCATGCCGCCATCGGCATGGCGCTGGTCGAGATAGCGGCGGAAGAGGGCGTATTGCTCTTCGGTGGCCCAGGGGCTGTTGGCCTTGCGGACCAGCTCGGCATTGCGGCGGACCACCCGGCGCTGGCTTTTGGAGGGGGTGAAGTCGGCCACGCGGATGCGGGCGGACATGCAGGCCGAGCAATCGGCGCATGAGGGGCGGTAGAGCACGTTCTGGCTGCGGCGGAAGCCTTGCTGCGAGAGCGTGTCATTCAGCTTTTCGGCGCCTTCGCCCTGCAGCGCGGTGAAGAGCTTCCGCTCCATCCGGCCCTCAAGGTAAGGGCAGGGCTGCGGGGCCGTCACGTAGAACTGGGGCGCGATGGGAAGCGTATGGCGCAAGAGGCAGTCTGGCGGTTTGGAGCGGTCTGAAGGACGGTAACAGTGGTATGACGCCGCGCCAAGCCCCCAGAATGGGGGAGGCGCGGCGAAAATGCTGCCGTGCAGCGAGAGCCGGGGGTCAGCGGCGGACGGCGGCGCGGTTTATGGCGACGCTGCCCAGAAGATGGTCACCCAAGCTCTGGCGGCGGGCGGTCGTGAGCATCAGGACGATCGAGATCACCTGCACGAAGAAGGTGGAGATCGCCACCGAGTAGATCAGCGTATGGATGAAGGCCTCGCCAAGGCCGAAGCGCTCGCCCCGGAAGGTGCGCATCTCGAGCGACATCAGGCTCATGCCCCATGTGGCTGAGCCCGAGGCGAGGGTGATGGTGCGGTAGGCGAAGGAGATCACCAGCCAGAGCAGTGGGTAGAACAGCAGCCCGGTAAAGGCGGTGAAGGGGAGCACCAGCAGGGTCACGAGGAAGATCATCACCCCGTCGACCAGCCATGCGAAGAAGCGCTTGGCGGGTGTGTCGGCGTAGAACTCGGGGTTCAGCTCCGGGTCGGGGAGGGAAGTGATGCTGTCCATAGTGGACATGTGCGGTTTCTCCTTGCGGTTTTGAGGTGGACCCGCCGCGACAGGGGGGAATGCGCGGCGGGCCGTTGAGAGGCCAACGCTTGATGCGCCGGCCTCGTTCCGTTGTTTGTTGGACGCCGGGGCTTAGCGCGGCTCGGAGAGCGCGGGCTCGGCACCGGTTTCGTCATCCTCGTCATCCGAGGTCTGAGCGGCCTTTGCACGGTCGTCCATGAAGGCATCGAACTCCTGCTTGTCTTTGGCAGCGCGAAGGCGCTCGAGGAAGCTTTCGAAGGCGTCCTGCTCGTCTTCGAGGCGGCGCAGGGTCTCCGCCTTGTAGGCGTCGAAGGCGGTGTTGCCCGAGGAGCGGAAGCCGTGGCGACGGTTCATCCGGTGGGCTTCATGGTGGTGAGAGCGCCGGGCGGCGCATTTGCCGGAAAACATGCGTTTGCTCCAGATCATGTAAGCGAGAAGGGCGAGACCGACGGGCCAGAAGAAGATGAACCCCAGCACCATGGCTGCGATCCAGGCTCCCTTGCCACGCTCGTCCAGCCAGCCTTCGGCACGGGCGAACCAGCCGGGCTGGTGCGTGACGGTGGCGGTTTGGGCGGTGTTCATCAGGGTATCTCCGTTTCGGTTTTTGTTTATGTGAATGTCTTTCACATTACGGGAGATGGGGGCTGGGGAGGTGGGCTTCAAGGGTAAATGTGAATGTTTTTTACATTTACGCGAGAAATACCGTTACTCGCGGCAACCTGCGCCCTCTGGGATAGCGGCGGGGCCATTTTGGATGAGGGTTTTCGAGAGACTTTCGGGCAGGGCGCCTTCGGCGTTTGACACCAGTTGGTGGTAGGTTGCGGCCAGCATTTCGGGCTTGCTGGCGAAGGTAACGGGCGAGCGCGCTATGGTTGCGAGTGTCGCGATTTGCTGAGGCGACGCGTCTTGCGAGGTTGTGCCCCAGTAAGCGTCGAGGGCCGCAGGGAAGCCGATGCAACCGTGCCCGAGATCGGCGCGGGCGGCCCAGCCTTGCGCAATTTCACTGTCGGACAGGATGAGGCGGAGCCCAACGGTTTTGCCGGCCCAGCGGAGTTGGTCCGAGAGGGTTGACTGCCCTTCTTCAGGGAGCGTGCCATTTGCTTGCTCCGCCCAAATGACCAGTTCGCGGAGCATTGACCCGAGGGTCTCGACTTCGCCCTGCGAGTTCTGCTCTACAATGGCGATGACGAGCGGCTCCATGCCCGCGGGGATCGGGAGCGGTTTGTCTTGGGCGGCGGCCTGCGAAGTGGTCAGCGCGAAGGCGACGAGGATGGCGCGGATCATTGGGTGAACTCGGTCGGCTCGGCTTCGGCCAGTCGTCCCATCTCGGCCGGGGCGATCTCGAAGATGTGGCGCGGGGTGCCGGCTGCGGCCCAGACGGATGGAAACTCCGTCAGGCGCGGGTCGAGGAAGGCTTTTGGCGCGGTCAGGTGGCCGATCGGGGCGACGCCGCCGATGGCGAAGCCGGTGATGTCGCGCACGGCCTTGCCATCTGCGCGGGTGAGCGGCTCGCCCGCCGCGGCGCTGGCCTTGGCCGGATCAACCTGATTGCCGCCTGCGGTGAGAAAGAGATAAAGCGCGCCGCTCGTCTCCCCGGCGAAGATGATCGACTTGGCGATCTGGTCGATCTCGCAGCCCGCGGCTGCCGCGGCCTCGGCGGCGGTGCGGGTGCTTTCGGGCATTTCACGCGTCGTGTCGGGCAGGCCTGCGGCTTCGAGGGCGGCGCGGACGCGCTTGAGGGATTTTGACATGCTCGGGCCTCGTCTGGTGGGTTTGCGCCCACCCTACGCGGCGCGGGCGCGGCGGCAAGTGGCTATGCCGCGCCCAGCCAGACGATATAGGCGGCGTAAGGCGCGACCAGTGCCACGCCTTCCTTGCGGGTGATGCGCCAGCCGGTGGTGGCGAGAAAGAGCATCAGTGCTGTGGCGGCGAGCATGACCATGGCATCGGGGATCATGGCGGTTGCATCCAGCGGGGCGGGGGCGAGCAGGGCGGTGGCGCCGAGGATGCCGAGGATGTTGTAGATGTTGGAGCCCAGCACGTTGCCCAGCGCCAGTTCGGGCTGACCTTTGCGGGCGGCCATGATGGAGGTGACAAGCTCGGGCAGCGAGGTGCCGACGGCAACGATGGTGAGGCCGATCACCGCCTCGGAGACACCGAGCGTGGTGGCAAGGTCGACCGCGCCGGAGACGAGAAACCGGGCGCCCAGCAGCGTGAGCGCGATGCCGACGGCGGTGAGCGCGAAAGCCGCGACGGGCGAGAGCGTGCGGGCGCCGGTTTCAAGCTCCGGGTCGGGGCCTTCGGCGGCTTCGGTCTTCCATGCATAGACGAGGTAGGCCACCAGACCGGCGAGGAGCAGCACGCCCGAGAGCCGGGTGAAGCTGCCGGTCATGGCAAGCCCGAGGCAGGCAAGCGTGGCCAGCATGACCGCCGCGCCATCACGCAGCAATGCGGCGCGGCGCACGACGATGGGGGCCATCAGAGCGGCGGCACCGAGGATCAGCAGGGCATTGGCGATGTTGGAGCCGATGACATTGCCCAGCGCGATATCGGGCGCGCCGGAATAGGCCGCCTGTAGCGAGGTGAAGAGCTCGGGCGTGGAGGTGCCGAAACCGACCACGGTCAGGCCGACGAGGAGCGGTGAGAGGCCAAGGCGCAGAGAGAGCGCAACCGCGCCGCGCAGCAGGACTTCGCCGCCAAGGATCAGCAGGGCGAGGCCGGCGGCCAGAGTGAGGAAAAGCATGGGAGAAAACCTCAAAGGGGGCTTGGGCGGATATCATGGGGCGCAGGGCCTGCTACAAGGGGGGAGCGCGGGTTTTTTTGCGACCGTTGACGGTGCCGCGCGGGCGGGAGAAGAAGACACATGGAATTCGAGAGCCGCATCACCCGCCTGCCGATCGCCGTGGACGCCTCTGCCGCTGACGCTGCGCTCGACAACGCGGGCTGGGCCGGTGGCGATGTGGCGCGGCTGCTCTCCGGCATGGCCGGGTCGTCGCCTTACCTTGCGGGCCTTCTGGCAAAGGAGGCTGCCTGGCTGGAAGGTGCGCTGGCCGGGCCGGTAGAGGATGTGGTGCCAGCTGTGCTGGCAGAGGCAGCAGAGGGCGATGTTGGCGTGTCGCTCCGGGTGGCCAAGCGGCGGCTGGCGCTTTTCACCGCGATGGCAGATCTGAGCGGGGTCTGGCCGCTTGAGAAGGTGACCGGCGCGCTGACCGATCTGGCGGATGCCTCGGTGCAGATTGCATGGCGTCGGGCGCTGGAGCAGGAGGCGGCGCGGCGCAAGTCGATCCTCGAGCCTGAAGACGTGGACGAGGAGCTGTGCGGCATCTTCGTGCTGGCGATGGGCAAGGTGGGTGCGCATGAGCTCAATTACTCCTCCGACATCGACCTCATCGTGCTCTTCGATCAGGACCGCTGGCCGGAACGGGACTTTCACGAGCTGCGCACCAGCCTCGTGCGGGCCACGCGGGAGGCGGCGAAGCTGCTGAGTGACAACACGGCCGATGGCTATGTCTTCCGTACCGACCTGCGGTTGAGGCCGGACCCGAGCGTGACGCCGGTGTGCCTGAGCATGGAGGCGGCGGAGCGGTATTACGAGAGCCTCGGGCGCACATGGGAGAGGGCCGCGCACATCAAGGCGCGGGTCTGCGCGGGCGAGTTCAAGGAGGGCGCGGGATACCTTGAGCGGCTCCGTCCGTTCATCTGGCGCAAGCATCTCGATTTCGCGGCGATACAAGATGCCCATGACATGCGGCTGGCGATCCGGGAGCACAAGGGGCTGCACGGCACGGCACTGGAGGGGCGCGACCTGAAGCTCGGGCGCGGGGGCATTCGGGAGATCGAGTTTTTCACCCAGACACGGCAGATCATTGCGGGCGGGCGTGACCCGGACCTTCGGGTGCGTGGAACGGTCGAGGGGCTCGCACGGCTCGCGGAGGCAGGTTGGGTCGGCGCGGAGGAGGCAGCGCAGCTTAGCGCCGATTACCGGGCGCACCGGGAGTTGGAGCACCGGATCCAGATGGTGCATGACCAGCAGACACACGCGCTGCCGAAGGATGCTGCCGGTATCGAACGGGTGGCCCGGCTGGCGGGTGAGGGCGACACGGCGGCCTTCAGGGCGCAACTGGAAGAGCGGCTGGAGCGGGTGGCCGGGCTTGCCGAGGGGTTCTTTGCGCCGGGGCGGAAGCGGACCATCGAGGAGGAAGCCCCGGAGTGGGGCGAGGCAGCGCGTGAGATCATGTCGCGCTGGAAGGGGTATGCCGCCTTTCGCTCGACCCGCGCTGGCGAACTCTTTGCGCGCATCCGGCCCGAACTGATGGCGCAACTCGGTGGCGCGGCCAAGCCGGAAGAGGCACTTTCGGCCTTTGACGGGTTTCTGCGGGGGCTGCCTGCTGGGGTGCAAATCTTCTCGCTCTTCGCCTCCAATCCGCAGTTGCTGGGGCTGATCGTGGACATCTGCGCCACGGCGCCGGAGCTGGCCGAATACCTCAGTCACAACGCGGGCGTGCTGGATGCAGTTATCGGTGGAGATTTCTTTGCCGATTGGCCGGGTGTTCCGGTGTTGGAAGCGCAGTTGGCCGAAGAGATCTCGCGGGTGGAGGACTACGAGGGTAAGCTCGACACAGCGCGGCGCTGGATGAAGGAGTGGCACTTTCGGATCGGGGTGCATTTGTTGCGGGGCCATGCCAGCGCATTGGTCGCCGGAGAGCAATATGCGCTTTTGGCCGAGGCGGTGCTGAGAGCGGTTTTCCCGGTGGTCGAAGCCGAACACGCGGCACGGCACGGCGCGGCGCCGGGGCGTGGGGCGGTTGTGCTCGGCATGGGCTCGCTCGGCGCGGGCTGGCTCAATGCCCAGTCGGACCTCGACCTGATCGTGATCTATGACGCGGCGGGCGTGGAGAGCAGCGAGGGCAAGCGCCCGCTCACTGCGGGTGCATGGTATGCCCGGCTGACCAAGGCGCTGGTGACGGCGCTGACGGCGCTGATGGCGGAAGGGCGGCTCTACGAGGTGGACATGCGGCTCAGGCCCTCGGGCAACGCGGGGCCGGTGGCGACATCGCTATCGGCTTTCGCGGCCTACCAGCGCGAGGAAGCGTGGACCTGGGAGCACCTTGCCCTGACGCGGGCGCGGGTGATCTGTGGGTCGGAGGCGCTGGCGGCAGAGGTCGAGGCGGTGCGCTGCGAGGTGCTGGCGGCAGAGAAGGACCGCGCCAAGGTGCTGGCCGATGTGGCGGAGATGCGGGCGCGGATCTTCGAGGCGAAAGGCACGGGCGGCGGGCTGGAGGCCAAGATCGGGCCGGGGCGGATGCAGGACATCGAACTGGCGGCACAGGCGGCGGCGCTGCTTGGCGGCGTACCGGACCGCCGGGTGGAGGCGCAGTTGGAGACCGGGGCCCTGGAGGGGGACACTGCGCGCCTGGTGGAGACTTATGCTCTGATGCGGCAGGTGCAGGGCTGCGCGCGGTTGCTGACCGCCGGGCCGCTGGAGACGGAGGGTCTGGGAGAGGGCGCACGGGCGCTCTTTGCCCGGGAAACCGGGATTGAGGGGCTGGAGCCACTCGCAGAACAGATGGATGAGGCCGCCCGACTGGCGGCCCGGGTGATCGACACGGCGCTTGGCGGCGCGGAAAAGGAGGCCTGATGGCACAGATCGACGAAACGGCACGCTTTGACCACAAGGGGCTCATCCGCGAGGCCTACCGGATGGAGGGCGTGGGGCCAGCCGAGGCCCGCAGCATCTTTCTCGACTGGGCCCTGAGCCTGCCAGATGAAACCGAGCAGAGCATGGCTCTGCGCTCGCTTTATGAGCACTACGGGCGGCGGGCGCCGGAGCATCCGATGTCTGTCGTGCTTAAGGAGGCGATGGAGGCCGAGATGACGCCCAAGCGCCGCGGCGGCTGGCGCGGACGGCGAGAGTAGCGCGTATCAGGCGCGGGCCTCATAGGCCTAGAGGGCGGGACAAGTCCCGCCCTGCGGCGAAGAGCTGTGTGCAACTTAGCGCGGGAGGGCGGCGGCCTCCTTTGCCAAAGCTGTGATGCCGTCCCAATCGCCGGACTTGACTTTGTCGCCCGGCGCGACCCAAGAGCCACCGACGCACATGACGTTGGACAGGCTCAGGTAGTCATTGGCGTTTTTCAGGCTCACGCCGCCGGTGGGGCAGAAGCTGATCTGCGGGATCGGCGCGCCGATGGCCTTGAGGGCGGGGGCGCCGCCAGAAGCTTCGGCGGGGAAGAACTTCATCGCCGTGTAACCGCGCTCGAGCAGGGCCATCGCCTCCGTCGCAGTGGCCGCGCCGGGCAGGAGCGGCAGGCCAGCGTCTTCACAGGCTTTCAGCAGGGTGTCGGTCGCGCCGGGGCTGACGCCGAACTTGGCACCGGCGGCGACGGCGTTTTTGACATCTTCGGGCGTGAGCAGGGTGCCTGCGCCGACCACGCCACCCTCGACTTCGCTCATGGCGCGGATCACATCGAGTGCGGCGGGGGTGCGCAGGGTGACCTCGAGCGCGGGCAGGCCGCCAGCGACCAGCGCTTTGGCGAGCGGGGCTGCATGGGCCACGTCATCGACCACCAGCACCGGGACGACCGGGGCGAGGGCGCAGATTTCTTTTGTCTTCGCAGAGGCTTCAGCGGGGGTCATGATGGTGTTCCTTGTTCAGACGACCACCGCCGCGCCTTCATCGGAGGCGCCGACGGACTGGCGGAAGGCCTCGAAGAGTTCGCGGCCGATGCCGTATTTGTTGGGTGTGAGGTCGGGCGAGGCGGGGGTGCGGGACTCCCATCCTTCGGTCAGAATGTCGAGCGTGCCAGACGCTGCATCGACGCGGACGAGGTCGCCGTCTTGCACCTTGCCGATCGGGCCGCCCATCGCGGCCTCGGGCGTCACGTGGATAGCGGCGGGCACCTTGCCGGAGGCGCCGGACATGCGGCCATCGGTGACAAGCGCCACCTTGAGGCCGCGATCCTGAAGCACGGCGAGGGGGGGCGTCAGGCTGTGCAGTTCGGGCATGCCGTTGGCCTTGGGGCCCTGAAAGCGGACGATGACCACGGTATCCTCGGTGAACTCCCCTGCTTGGAAGGCCTTCTTCACGTCGTGCTGGTCGTGGAAGACGCGGGCCTTCGCCTCGATCACGTGGCGCTCTGGGGCGACGGCGGAGACCTTCATCACGCCACGACCGAGCGAGCCTTTCAGCTCCTTCAGGCCGCCGGTCTTTTGGAAGGGGTCGGTGGCGGGGCGGAGGATCTTGTCATTCTGGCTGTCCACCGCGGAGGGCTGCCATGTGAGCTTGCCATCGATGATCTTGGGTTCTTCAACGTAGCTACCAAGGCCTTCGCCGGAGACGGTGAGCGTGTCGTCATGCAGCAGACCTTCGGAAAGCAGCTGGCGGATGAGGTATTGCAGGCCCCCGGCGGCGTGGAAGTGGTTCACGTCAGCGAGGCCGTTCGGGTAGACCTTGGCCATCAGCGGGACGGTCTCGGAGATGTCGGAGAAATCCTGCAGGTCGAGGATCACGCCCGCCGCACGGGCCATGGCGGGCAGGTGCAGCACGAGGTTGGTGGAGCCGCCGGTGGCCATGAGGCCGACAATGCCGTTGACGAAGGCTTTTTCATCAAGGACTTGTCCGGCGGGGCGATAGTCGTTGCCTGCCGCCGTGATCTCCAGCGCGCGCTCGGTGCCGGCTACGGTGAGGGCGTCTCGGAGCGGCGTGTTGGGGTTCACGAAGGACGCGCCGGGCAGGTGCAGGCCCATGAACTCCATCAGCATCTGGTTGGTGTTGGCCGTGCCGTAGAAGGTGCAGGTGCCGGGGCCGTGATAGGAGGCCATCTCGGCCTCCATCAGCTTGTCGCGGCCCACTTCGCCGGTGGCGAACTGCTGGCGGACCTTGGCCTTCTCGTCATTGGGCAGGCCGGAGGTCATCGGGCCGGCGGGGAGGAAGATTGCCGGGATGTGGCCGAAGGTGGCGGCGGCGATGATGAGGCCGGGCACGATCTTGTCGCAGACGCCGAGGTAAATGGCGCTGTCAAAGCAGTTGTGGCTGAGGCTGACCCCGGCGGCGAGTGCGATCACGTCGCGCGAGAAGAGCGAGAGTTCCATGCCCGGCTGGCCTTGGGTCACGCCATCGCACATAGCTGGCACGCCGCCGGCCACTTGGGCCGTTGCCCCCTTGGCGCGGGCTGCGGCGCGGATCATCTCGGGGAAGCGCTCGAAAGGCTGGTGAGCGGAGAGCATGTCATTGTAGGCGGTGACGATGCCGATATTGGGGGCGGTCCCTCCGGCCAGCGCAGCCTGATCCTCGCCCATCGGCGCATAGGCGTGCGCCTGATTGGAGCAACTCAGATGCGCGCGCACCGGGCCGGCCTCGGCGGCTTTGCCGATCCGCTCGAGATATGCGCCACGGGCTTGTGCGGAGCGGGCAATGATGCGGTCGGTGACTTCGGCGATCTTGGAGTTGAGCGGCAAGGGAGCGGGCCTCCGGGCTGGCGATTCTGGCTGGCTTCAGCTTACCCCGTTAGCGCTAACGGCGCAAACCGTGACCTGATTTGTCATGCAATTCCCTTTGACCATGGAGCGCGGTGTGGGGATATTTCAAGCCATGAAGCCATTTGTATTGTTTCTTTGCTTTGTATTCGCGCAGCCGGTTTTGGCGCAGTCCTACAGTCTGACCCCTGAAGAGGAGCAGATTGCACAAGCCTCAGAAGCGGCCAGCCTGGCGCAGGACTTTGCCGAGGCTGAGCGGCTTGCGCGGGAGGTGGTGTCACTCCTCAGCGCCCGTTTGCCCGAGAACCATCCGATGCTGCTGTTCGAACAACTCAAGGTCGCCGAACTGTTGGCGACCCAGAGGAGGTTGGGAGATGCGCTGGAGATGAAACGCGACATTCACTCCCGGTTTCGCACCGTCAACACCGTCTATATGCCGCTTCATGCCGCGGCGCAGATGTCGCTGGTACAGACACTGACCGATGTAGGCAATTATCGTGAGGCACTGCCGTTGGCGGTCGAGGCTGTTACGGTGGCCGAAGCCGACCCGAACGAGCTGAGCGCCGTGGCCGATAGCTGGCGCGGCAGCCTGGCAACAATTTTCTACGAGCTGGGCTACCTTGAAGACGCAGAGCAGCTCTGGGCGCGTTCCATTGCCGGGCTGGATCGTGGCGTTGCCGCGGAGGGCACTGAGAAGACACGCGGGCATCATCCTCAGGCAATTGTCTTTGCCGAGGCAAGGGCCAATGCGCTCTCTGAACTGGGCCGGGCGGCCGAGGCGGTGACGGTGGCGCAGGACGCCATTGCCCGGCGTCGCGGTTTCTATGGCCGCGATGAGGTGGGCGTGATCGCCATGAGCCTGCGCCTTGCCCAGTATCAGCTTGACGGTGGCGACAAGGAGGGGATGCACGCCACGCTTGAGGCGATGGGCCCCGTAATCGAGGCCGAGTACAAGGGCACGCCCATCGAGGCGACGGCGCTGGCACTCGATGCGCTTTGGTGGCTGGGTCAGGGCTTCAAGACGCCGGAGTTCATGAAGGGGCTGGCCATGCTGGAGGAGGCCGACACAATGTTTTCGGCCTCGTTTCCAGCTGCGCAGGGTGAAGGGTTCCGCCATCCGGTGTGGGGCAAGGCGCTGCTCAACCTCGCGGCGGTGAGGGAGCATCTGGGCGAGGTCGAGGGCGCGCTGGAGGCGGTATTCAAGGCCGAGGCGCTCGGGGTCCGCAGCCGCGAGACAATCCTGCGGCTGCTCGATACGGCGGGTGTGGAAAAGGTTAGAAGCTGGGGCGAGGTCATTCCCGACGCGTTCCGGGTGGCGCAGGTTACCCAGAGCAGTGACGCCACCCATGCGCTGCTCCAGATGGCCGCTCGGGTGAGTCTCGGAGACAGCCCCGCGGCGAGGCTGCACCGGGCGATCACTGACGCGGTGGACCACGAGGCGGCGCTGCAGGCTGACTATGCCGCACTTGTCAGGCTCCCAATGGCCGAGCGCGATGCGGCGAGAGAAATTGCACTGAAAGCGGAGTTGAGCGAGGTCAGCTTGGAGCAAAAGCGGTTGCGCGCCGAACTCCACGAGACCGCACCTGATTTTGCCGCTCTGGTGGGCGACGGCTCTGTCGAGCAGCGCGAGATCCAATCGCAGCTCGGTTCGGAGGAAGCAGTAGTGCTCTTCGACATCGGGCCGCGCGACGATGACAACGACTTTGTTTTTATCATCACGAATGAAACCACTTACTGGCTTCGGATGCCGGTGAAACCCTCGCAGCTCTCGGCCGCGGTGGCCGATGTGCGCGCTGCCGTCGATATGAAGCTGGGCGTACGGGGCGCGCTTTCGCTCAAGGCCGCAGAGCGCGAAAGCCAGGCCAAGTTTCCACTACATGCCGCGAGCTGGCTTTACGGGCAAACCTTCGGGCAGTTCGAGTGGGCACTGGAGGGCAAGAGCCACATTTACCTAGAGTTACGCGGCCCGCTCACCGCGCTGCCGCCCCATCTGCTCATCCGCAATCAGCCTGAGACCTTGGAAGAGGCCCGATGGATGGTGCAGGACTATGCCATCACGGTTATCCCTTCGGTCTTTGCGCTGAAAGCCATGGAGATTGCCGCGACCGGCCCTCATGCCCCTGAGCCAATCTTGGGAGTCGCCAACCCGATTTTCGACCCAAACGGCGAGGCGGCGGTGCAGTCGTCGTCGAACCGCGGCGGGGCACTTTCGCCGCTGCCGGAGACCTTTGGCGAGGTGAAGGCTGTGGCGGGCTCGATGGGCTCGCAGACCGTGTGGCAACAGGCGGAGGCGAGCGAGGCAGCAATCAAGGGCGCCGATCTTGAGCGGTTCAAGGTGCTCTACTTTGCCACGCATGGATTGGTGTCTGGCGATGAGGTGAAGGACCTCGTGGTGCAGGAGCCAGCGCTGGCGCTCACCCCGGGGGGCGGGGAGGATGGGCTGCTGACGGCCTCGGAGATTGCGCATCTGCGGATGAACCCTGATTGGGTCGTTCTCTCGGCCTGTAACACAGCTGTCGGGGACACACCGGGCGCGGAGGCATTGAGCGGGTTGGCCCAGTCGTTCCTCTATGCAGGCGCGCGGGCGCTGCTGGTGAGCCACTGGCCGGTGGAGAGCCAGTCAGCGGTGAGTTTGATGACCGACATTTTTGCCCGCCGCGCGAACGACCCTGAGCTGAGTGCAGCTGAGGCGCAGCGGCAAGCGATGCTGGCGATGATAGACGGGCCACAGCCAGAGTGGCGGCATCCGGCCTACTGGGCACCGTTCATCCTCGTGGGAGATCCGGACCGGTGAAGCGGCTGCGCACCCTCTGCATTTGCCTCGCGCTCGGTTTGGCCCAGCCGTCCCTTGCGCAGCAGACGCCTGAGCAGATCGCTGCGGATGCGGAAGAGCAGGCGGTCTTCGATGTGTTCACCAGCGGCCAGTATGAGGAAGCCCTGCCGCTGGCCGAGGCGTTGCAGGCCTCGCTCGATTCCGCCTTTGGCCCGCATTCCGAACGGGCGCTGCTGAACCACGCGCTCGTTGCCCAAATCCTTGCGCGGCTGGGCCGCCAAAAGGAGGGCATCCGGATGAGCACGGAGGTGCTCGAACTTTGGGTTACGCACCACGGGCGCGATCACCCTGAGGCGCAGCGGGCCCGGATGAATATGGCGATGGCGCTCTCGAACGCACACCGAGCGGGCGAGGCGATGCCCTATGCGCTGGAAGCCTATGAGTTTGCTAGGCGCTACTATGGGCCAAACGCGGTGACGACGCTGCTCTCCCGCTCGAATGTTGCCGGGCTGCTGGAGCGCACGGGAAAGTACGAAACGGCGATGGAAGAGTTCCAAGCGGTCGCCGAAGGGCTGAAAGAGACCGAGGGGATGCGGGCCGGGCGGCACCGGGTCAACGCGCTGAAGCACGCGGCGCGGATGGCGGAAAAGCTGGGCAGGTATGACGAGGGGCTGATGCTCTACGCCGAGGCGGTGCCTGCGACGCGGGAGTTTTTTGGCAACGATCACCCGGAGCTTCAATCGCTGCTCTACATGACCGGGCGCTTGGCGGGGCAGCTCGGCTATGTGGATCTCGCCGGGGAGGTGCTGCTTGAAAGCGCCAAGCTGGCAGAGGCGATCTATGGGTTCAAGGCGCGGCAGACCAACGAGACCAACGCGATGATTGCCCTCGTGCTCACCCGCGAGGGGCCGGGCAGCGAATATTACGACATCGGCAAGGGCCTGCTCGATGTGGTGATCACCAATATGGAGGAGACCTTGGGTCGGACCCATCCGGCCTTGTCCGAACCGCTCACATGGGCCGCGACATTGGCAATGGAAGAGAACCGTTGGGAGCGGGCGCTGGAGTTGGCGCGGTGGTCGGCCGAGATTGGCACATCCATGTCCGGTCCGTGGTTCGATGCGCTCGCGGCTGCGGAGGTGAGTGGAAAGATGACCGCGGTCAGTGCCGCGGAGGAGGCCTTTCGCGCCGTTCAGTCGAGCTATCTTTCAGTGGCCTCGACCAGCACGCTGATGTTGCGGCAACGGCTGGCGCTGGCACAGGAGGGCGCGGGCGTGGCAGCGCGAGCCTATACCGACAGCATCCGCCGCCGGAACGAGCTGCAGGCCGCGCTGCTCGCGGTGTCTGGGCTGCCGGTGGAAGAGCGCAATCCGGCTCAGGAAGCCGCGCTGCAGGCGGAGTTGTCCGACACGGTGGCGGACTTGGCGGACTTGCGCGGGGAACTCTCGGACCGTGACCCTTGGATGAACGGGCTGAAGGAAGGCATGGCCGCAACGGCAGAGGAGGCCCGTGAGAGCCTAAAGCCGGGGGAGGCGGTGGTGATCGTCGATGTCTCCACGCGAGACTGGGGTGCGAGCCGGATTGTGGTGGTGACGCCCGACAGCGCCGCCTGGGCCCCGATCCCCGCCAGCCAGCCGGAATTGGCTGCGCTTGTGGAGCGGGTGCGGCAAGGCATCGAGCTGAAGGTGGGTGTGCGAGCGGCGCTTTCGCTGAAGGCGGCAACTGGTGAGGCGCCGAAGGACTTTGATACGGAGGCCGCGACGGAACTCTATGCGCTCACCTTTGGGCAGGTCGCGCCGGCGCTTGAGGGGGCCACGCATTTGTATATCGAGTTGCGTGGGGCGCTGGCCTCTCTGCCGCCACAACTCCTGCTGCGCTCGGAGCCTAAGGGCGGCACGCTGGCCGAGGCTGACTGGCTGCTACGGCATCATGCGGTGACGGTCATCCCGTCGGTTCTGTCCCTCCAGATTACCACGTTGAGGGCCGAGTTGGGCCATGCGCCAGAGCCGTTTCTCGGGCTGGCCAACCCGGACTATGCGGCGGGCCCGGCGGCAGAGGCTTCCGCAAGCAATGCTCGCGCGGCGCAACTCCGTTCTGGCCTCGCGCCCTTGCCGGAGACCGCCGACGAGGCCCGCTCGGTGGCGGGTGCAGTATTGGCCAGTGCTGAGGCAGTGCTGGAAGGCCCTGCGGCGAGCGAAGCGGCGGTGAAGGCGGAGGCGCTGGACCGGTTCCGCGTGCTCTACTTTGCCACCCACGGGCTGATGGCGGGTGACGAGGTGGGCGGCGAGGTGATGGACGAACCTGCGTTGGCGCTGACGCCGGGGGCAGGGGATGACGGCTTTCTGAAGGTCTCCGAGATTGCCCGGTTGAAGCTGAATGCCGATTGGGTCGTGCTCTCGGCCTGCAACACCGCGGTAGGCGGCAAGCCGGGAGGAGAGGCGCTTTCGGGCCTAGCGCAAGGGTTCTTTTATGCGGGTGCAAAGGCGCTGTTGGTCAGCCATTGGCCAGTGGAGAGCCAGAGCGCGGTGGCCTTGATGACTGATATCTTTGCTCGCCGCGCCGCCGATCCGTCGCTGACAGCGGCGGAAGCGCAGCGGCAGGCGGCGCTTGCGCTGATGCAGCAGTCGAAGTGGAGCCACCCGGCCTATTGGGCGCCCTTCATCCTCGTCGGTAACCCTGGGTAAGCGGCGCCTCCGCACCACGCCGGCATTGTCTACGAATACCGAACAATTCTACGAAAATTTTCTCATTCTCGCCCCAATTGCCCGGTTCTCTGATGCCATGAGCAGATCATGCGCCAACAATGGCCGGAAGGACTGAGATCATGACCAAACTGACGACTGCCGCCGCTCTCGCCATCACTGTGCTGGCCGCCGCAGGTTGCACCGTGCGTTCCACCGTTCCGGTGGCGCGCTCAGCGCCGCTTGGCACGACCGACATTGCAGCCCCGGCACAGACGCAGGCGCCCTATGCGCAGGCTTACAGGATCCGCGATATTCGCGTGAACGTGCCGGATTCGCTGCGTGTTTCGGAAGCCAACAGCTACTATCCGAACGCAGATATCGTCTGGCGCGGCGATGCGCCGGGTGACCGCCACGAACAGGTGGCCGCGATCTTCGAGGAGGCCTTGGGCCGTGGGGCGGTGCGCTTGAATGCTGGCAAAGAGGTAGACGTAGAAATCGAAGTGCTGCGCTTTCACTCGCTGACCGAGAAGACCCGTTACACCATTGGCGGCGTCCATTCGATCAAGTTTCAGATGACGATGATCGACCCTCAGACCGGTGCCGTGCTGGAGAGCCGGAAGATTGTTGCCGACCTGAAAGCCTACGGTGGGACCAAGGCCGTGGCCATGGAAGCCAAGGGCTGGGGGCAGAAGGCCCGGATCACCCAACATCTGGCAAACACCTTTGCCGCCGAGCTTTCGGCAGGCTCTGCAGCCAGCTGATCTGACCGCACGCGCCAACGGCGGCGGCAAAAAGCCGCCGGTGTTGCACGCAGGTTACCCCTGCGTAAGCAAAATGTGCAACAATGCACGCCGACGCCCCACGGGCGCGTCTTCTGACGTATGGATGGAACGAGCAGTTCGGGCTCTGCGTTGAGCTTCAAAGGATGAAACCGATGATGAAAACGAAAATCACCCTGATTGCGCTGGCCCTCTCGGCTCTGGCTGCCTGTTCCTCGGCGCCCGTTGGCACCACGCCGGTGCAGCAACTCGACAGCCGCGCTGTCTGGTCGACCGGCAGCTATCGCTGACACCTCTTTTCGGCGGGCGCCTGACCGGATAGGTCAGGCCTATGAGTGATGCCCAGCCTGATCCAAACACCCGTCCAGTCGTTCGATTGAAGCCCGCAGCTGACGCGCGGGCTGTTCGTCATGGTGCGCCATGGGTCTATTCCGACGCGCTCGTGCTCGACCGGCGGACACGGGCGCTCGCTCCGGGCACGGTTGCCGTGCTTGAAGACGCAAGCCGGAGCCCGCTGGCGCTGGTGGCTGTTACCCCTGAGAGCAGAATTGCGGCACGGGTGCTGGACGCTGACTGCGGCGCGGAGATCGACGAGGCATGGTTCTTGAAGCGGCTGAAGGCCGCTGTGGACCTGCGTGATCGGCTGTTTTCAGAACCCTATTATCGTTTGGTTCATGCCGAGGCGGACGGGCTGCCGGGTGTTGTTATCGATCGCTTCGGTGCGACTCTCGTGATCCAGCCGAACGCGGCTTGGGCAGACGTCCGTTTTGATATGCTGGCAGACGCTGCCTTGGAAGCAACGGGCGCTGAGTGCGTGATCCTCAATGGCACCGGACGGGCGCGCAAGTTCGAGGGGCTGCCAGAGGTACTGGAGGTGGCGCGGGGCGTGGCACCCGACGGGCCTGTGCCGGTGCCGATGAACGGTGCAACCTATATGGCTGACCTCATGGGCGGGCAGAAGACGGGGCTGTTCTACGACCAGCGGGACAACCATGCCTTTACCGCCGGATTGGCGAAGGGCGCACGAGTGCTGGATGTGTTCTCTCACGTCGGAGGCTTTGCACTGGCCGCGCTGGCGGCGGGGGCCGAGAGCGCGCTGGCGGTGGACGGCTCGCAACCCGCGCTCGATCTGGCCGAGGCCGGGGCGGAGGCTTCCGGCTTGGCGGCGCGGTTCTCGATCCGGAAGGGCGACGCTTTTGCCACGCTCGAAGCGCTGGCGGAGGAGGGCGCGCAGTTTGACGTGGTCATCTGCGATCCGCCTGCCTTCGCGCCCTCCAAGAAAGCGCTCACGCAGGGGCTGCGGGCCTACGAGCGGGTCGCACGACTGGCCGCGCCGTTGGTGGCGCCGGGGGGCATTCTAACTCTGTGCTCCTGTTCGCATGCGGCAGAGATCGGCAAATTCGGTAACGCCTGCGCCCGGGGTATCGGGCGAGCAGGGCGGTCGGCACAACTCTTGCGCACCGGTTATGCGGCTGCCGACCATCCGACGCTGCCGCAACTGGCCGAGTCTGGGTACTTGAAGGCGCTGACCTACCGGTTGTTGCCATGAAGCTCTGCCTCGACGCCTGCGTGCTCTACCCGACGGTGATGCGCGAGTTGCTGGTGGGCGCGGCGGGTGCCGGGTTCTTCGCCCCGCTTTGGTCGCCCCGGATCCTCGAAGAGTGGCGCCGCGCGGCGTTGAAGCGCGGGCCGGGCGATGGGGTGCAGGCGGAGGGTGAGATTGCGCTGCTGCGGGCGGCTTGGCCGCGGGCGGAGGTAAAAGTAGAGCCAGGGCTGGAGGCGCGCTTCTGGCTGCCGGACCCAGCGGATGTGCATGTGCTTGCGGCTGCCGTGGCGGGCTCGGCGGATGGCATCGTGACGATGAACGCCAAGGACTTTCCGCGCAACTTGCTGGCCGAGGAAGGGCTCATGCGGGCCGACCCTGACGGGCTGTTGCTGGGGTTCGCCGAGGCGGACCGGCCCCGGATGGAGGCGGTGGCTGAGGGGGTGCGGGCAGAGGCTGAGCGGCTCTCGGGCGAGCGTTGGGAGATGCGGGCGCTGATGAAGAAGGCGCGGCTGCCGCGATTGGGCAAGGCGTTGAGCCGCTAGTCGTCTTTCAATCGAATGTAGCGCACGCGGGTTTTGATCGCGCGGGTTTCGGCGATGAGGGTCTCTGTGTCTGCCATGTCGTCGGGATTCGGCAGGAGAAGGCCGTGGTTTGGCTGCTTCGGGTCGCGCGGACTGGTGCCGGGGCCGGTGCTTTCGTTGGGGAGCGGAACCGGTGCAGCGAGCGCAGCGGCAAGGGGAGCGGACGGGCGCCAGTGGGCGACGATGGGTGCCACATCCAACCCGTCCAGCTTGGCGCAATTTGCTGGGGCGCAGGCGACTTCGATGTAGGGGGCATAGAGGTATAGGCCGTCGAGCACGGCGCGCCCTTCATCCGTTTCGATGAAGGAGCCGTAGACCATGTCTGTGCTGCCTTCGGGGTAGAAGGAGGCGTAGTTGACCCGGTCGCTCTGAATGTGCAGCGCGTGGGGTGCGCCCTTCATGGCCTCGGAGATGGCCGCCCTCATTGCCGCATCGGCGCCCGGGTCTTGTGACCAGAGCATCGGAGGGCGCAGGCTGCGGACGTGGCTGAAGGGCAGGGGTGCGCGCGGAACATCGACGAAGCGACGCGAGGGGTCGGCAGCGATTTCGGCGCGAAGGGCATTCAGCGCGGCTTCTGTGACCTCTTTGTCGGTCAGAGACACGGGTTGGGCGTAGGGCAGGAGCGGGGTGAAGTCCATGCGGGAGACATTGCAGTAAGCCATGGCAGCGGTTTCACGGGCGTCTCGCACGGCCCAGATGATCTTGGCGTCCGTGTCACCCTCGCAGTAGGTCGCGGCCGGGGCGGTGTTGGTGAGGTGGCCGAGGAAGCGGCGACCGTAGAAGCCGATTTCGGTCTCGTTGTGGAGGCCCGGGTCATCGACCAGATACCAACCGCGGGGACCGTCCTTGAATACCAGAAAATCGACTGTGGTCAGATCGATCGAGAGCACCTCTGAGAGTGGCACCTGCTGGAGGCCTGAGGTATCTTCTGCGCCCCAGTTATTGAGTGCTTGTGTGAAGGTGAGAAATTTATAGCCACCAACCAACATGAAGGCTGTTGCGGCGAGGACGATTGCCCCGCCGAGGATCACCGACAGACGGGTCACGGACTGGGGCGATCGAGCCGGTAATAGGTGCTGTCAGACCATTCGCCATTGACGCAGAAGGTGTTCTTTTCATGGTGGGTCACGACGAAGCCAGCCTTTTCGAGCACACGTCCGGAGCCGATGTTGCGTGGGTCGATATCGGCGGTGATGGCGGGGCAGTCGGGATGACGGGCGAAAGCCTCGGCGGTGATGGCCTCGAGCGCCTCCGAGGCAAAGCCTTTGCCCCATGCCGCTCGGGCGAGGATGTAGCCCACCTCCCATTTACGCCAAAGGCCGATGCGGCCGATCAGATGACCCTCGTGGAGGATCATCAGCTCGGGCCCCAACTCCCGATCGCCACGCATGAAGCCCTCCAACCGGTCGGCGGTCGCGTCGATGGTCTCATCCGGTGGGGTCGACCAGTGGCGCATCACCTCAGCGTCGGAGAAGATCGCGTGGAGGGCGGGCAGATCGCCGGGTTCGGCAGGGCGCAGCGTGAGGCGCCGCGTGGTGATCATACCGATAGGCGCGCGCCGTGGGAGCCGCGCTCGCGGTAGGGCGTTGTTTGATATTGCGCCCGGTAGCACTTGGAGAAGTGCGAGGGTGAGGTGAAGCCGCAGGCGAGCGCCACGTTGATGACCGACATATCGGTTTGCATCAGCAGGTTGCGCGCCTTCTGGAGCCGCAGTTCCATGTAGTATCGCTTGGGGCTGCGGTTGAGGTAGCGGCGGAACAGGCGCTCAAGCTGGCGGGTGGAGAGCACCACCTCATCAGCGAGTAGCGCGGGGCTGATCGGCTCTTCGAGGTTCTGCTCCATGATCTGGATGACACGGGAGAGCTTGGGGTGGCGCACGCCGATCCGGGTGGGGATCGAGAGGCGTTGGGTATCCTGATCGGTGCGGATGGAGCTGTAGATCAGCTGGTCGGCGACGGTATTGGCGAGCTCTTCGCCGTGGTCCTCGGCGATGATCTGGAGGGCCAAGTCGATGGAGGCGGTGCCGCCAGCTGTGGTCATCCGATTGCCATCATGGACGAAAACGGTTTTGGTCAGCCGCACCTCATCGAACTCTTCGGTGAAGCTGTCAGCATTTTCCCAATGGATCGTGGCGCGCTTGCCGTCGAGCAGGCCTGCCTTTGCGAGCAGGTATCCGGCGGTGCAGAGGCCGCCGACGGCGAGGCCGCGGCGTGCCTGTTTGCGCAGCCACGCGAGCACCTTGGGCGTGGCCTTCTCCTCCACGTCGAGACCGGCGCAGACGAGGATCACCTCGTCGCGGGCGAGGTCATCTAGGCCGCCGTCAACTTGAAAGACAGAACCGCAGGAGGCGGCAACAGGCTCGCCGCCCTCGGAGATGAGTTGCCATGTGTAAAGCTGGGCGCCGGCGGTGCGGTTGGCGAGGCGCAGGGCGTCGATCGCGCCCGCAAAGCTGAGCAGCGAGAAATCCGGCACGAGAAGGAAAACAAAGCGGCGCGGTTTGGCCGGTGCTTCCACCACCAGAGTTTGCGTATCAGGACGCCGCATCTGTCTGGCTCCACGCTAGATATTGACCCCGCCCGAGAGGCAATCAGGATTTGACATAGGGCGCAAGAGCGCGCGGCGCAGAAAATCTGATCAGGGGTGGCCCAAAGTGGGGCAGCGGCCTATAAGGCAGGCCTTATCCCGTGCCGGGGAGGGTACGGGCAGACCAGAGGACATGAGACGATGAGCAAGACCTGGACGAAATCTGACTGGCGCAGCAAGCCCCGGGTTCAGATGCCGGACTATCCCGATGCGGCGGCGCTGAACGCGGTCGAGGCCCAACTTGCAAAGTATCCGCCGCTGGTGTTTGCGGGCGAGGCGCGCCGTCTGCGGGCGGAGCTGGGCAAGGTCGCACGTGGCGAGGCCTTCCTGCTTCAGGGTGGCGACTGCGCCGAGAGCTTTGCCGAGTTCAGTGGTGACAACATCCGCGACACGTTCAAGGTGATGCTGCAGATGGCGATCGTGCTGACCTTTGGCGCAAAGGTGCCGGTGGTGAAGCTTGGCCGCATGGCGGGCCAGTTTGCCAAGCCGCGCTCTGCGCCGGTCGAGGTGAAGGATGGCGTAGAGCTGCCCTCCTACCGTGGTGATATCATCAACGAGCTGGAGTTCACCCCTGAGGCGCGGATTCCGGACCCGGCGAAGATGCTTCAGGCCTACACTCAGGCTGCGGCGACGCTGAACCTCGTGCGCGCGTTTTCGACGGGTGGTTTTGCAGATATCCACCGCGTCCACAGTTGGACGACGGGCTTCGCGGATGAGGACCGCGCGGCACGCTACAGAGACCTCAGCAACCGGATCCAGGACGCACTGGATTTCATGACCGCGGCGGGCATCGACGGCGACTCGGTGCATGCGATGCAATCGGTCGATTTCTACACCAGCCACGAAGCGCTGCTGCTGGAGTACGAGGAGGCGCTGACCCGCGTCGACTCGACTACGGGGCAAACGGTGGCGGGCTCGGGCCACATGGTCTGGATCGGCGACCGCACGCGGCAACCCGATGGCGCCCATGTGGAGTTCTGCAAGGGCATCATCAACCCCATCGGCCTGAAAGCGGGCCCGACGATGGAAGCCGACGACCTGAAGCGGCTCATGGCCGACCTGAACCCGAAGAACGAGGCCGGCCGTTTGACCCTGATCACGCGCTTCGGCGCCGGCAAGGTGGAAGAGCACCTGCCGCGCCTGATCGACGTGGTGAAGAGCGAAGGCGCCAACGTTGTCTGGGTGTGCGATGCGATGCACGGCAACACCATCAAGTCGGACTCGGGCTACAAGACCCGGCCGTTCGACCGGGTGCTGAGTGAGGTCCGCGAGTTCTTCGCGGCCCATCGCGCGGCAGGCACCATCCCGGGTGGTGTGCATTTCGAGATGACCGGTCAGGACGTGACCGAATGCACCGGCGGTGTGCGGGCCGTGACCGACGAAGACCTCGGCTCGCGCTACCACACGGCCTGCGACCCGCGTCTGAATGCGTCGCAATCGCTGGAACTCGCGTTTCTGGTGGCAGAGGAACTGTCGGCACGCGGGAAGGCGGAGGCGCAGGAAGCGGTGTAAACCGCACCATACCGGTACCGTAATACAAACGCCCCGGTTTCGCGCCGGGGCGTTTTTCTTTTCCCAGATCAGTCGGCGGGTATGCCCTCGCGGTCAAGAAGGAGCGCCTGTTTGCGCGCACGCAGGGTAGCTTTGTCGGTGATGGTGCGGTTGAGGGCGAGGATCTCCTCGGAGAGGCCGGCGCTCTGGCCTCTGCGCCGGCTTCCAATCGGTGCGAATTGCGCCAACTCGTCCTGCGGGACTCCAATCACCTCGAGCAGCGGGCCTGCAGGGCCGAGCCGGTGGCGGGCAATCTCCTCGAGCGGCATCGACAGGACTTCGACGCCCGGAAGTGCGGCACGCACCGCATCGACGGTTTTCTCCAGCTCGGGCGGCGCGGCGAATTGGGCGCGAAAGCTCTCGAAGCTGTCGGTCAGGCGACGGTGGCGCAGGTTGTGGCTCCATGCGCTACGCAGCAGGCTCTCGGGCGAGCGGGTCGTATAGACCAGCCGGAGGCGCGCCTCGAGTCCGAAGCGGGCTTGTACCCGCCGCGATAGAATTCGGGCGAGGGTAACGGTGACATCGCCGTACTCAGTGATCAGACTGCCATTGACCCTCAGATCGCCCAGCATCTTGCCGCAGAGCGACTCCCGCGAGATCAGGATCTGAGAGGCAGGGCGCAGGTCGGTGAGAAAGCGGTTGCAGGCAACGACGAAGGCCTTGCGGCGATCGGGGCCCGGGTCCGCGCCGTAGAACCGCCCGGCGAGGGACAGCGACCCCATGTCGTGGGCGAGGTAGATGTCGGCATGCTTTGAGAGCGCCGTGCGGTTTTGGCGCAGGAAGGTCTGCAGGGTTGTGGTGCCGGTCTTGTGGAAGCCGGCGTGGATGGTGATCTGCATGGTCATCGGACACGTCGACCGTGTTGGGGCGCGCTCATTCTGCTGCAATGGCGATTTCTGTCGCCTCCGAAACCTGGCGGACCTTAGGCATCGGTGCCCAGAAATCGCAGAGGTAGGCGTTGAGCTCGTCGGACATGATCTTGCGACGCCCGGCGTTGGGCAGGAATGTCAGCTCACCGAGAAACAGCTCGGATTGGCGGATGTAGATGTCGACCCGAACGTACGGGAAGGGCGCGGCGATGGCTTCGGCCATGTCGCGGGCCAGCCCGGCCTGAGGCGGCAACGGCTCCTCGGAGCGATTGGCGCGCAGGAAGTTGTGCGGCATGTAGTTGAGCGCCCCGTCGTAGATCGGGTTGTTGCGACCGGAGGTGCCGAGGCCGAGATCGAGCTGGAGCAAAGCGACCTTGCCGTTGATACAGTGGAACCGGAAATCGGGCACCACCTCGTCGGGCGCACGGGTGAGACTCTCTTCGAGGAACACCTTACGCTCGATCAGGCGGTACCACCATTGCGAGGTGCGAGTGCCGTAAGGCAGGTCGAACCAAACCGGCAGGCGGCGCTCGATCTTGGCCAGCGTTTCCTTTTCGGTTAGCGGCAAATCGATCCGCAGGTTCTGTTCGCTGCCGTGGTTGGATTTGAGGTAATAGGTGCCGGGCGCGATGCCTGAGAAATCCACCTCGTCGGCGGAGTTGAACACCCGTTCCACACGCGGCACATGCAGCTGGCTGCGGTAGCGGCGGGGGATGTACTTGGCAACATTCAGCTTGTCGGCCGGGATCAGCCGGGGCATCGGCGCGACGAGGCTGTTCATCAGGGTCATCTGGGTGAAGTCGGTGGCGTTGCGGAAATCGGGGAATACGCCGCGTGCCTGGTAATATCCGCCGACGCCGCGTCGGGTAACATTGCGAAATTTGCGCGCGCCGAGCTCTGAAAAGCAGGTCATCCAGTTGTCGCCCGGCACCGTTTCAGCCTCGGGGAGGGTGTCCTTGTACCAGTCGACAAAGTCATTGACGAACTCCGGCACGAAGGTGTCGCCAAAGCGATGGCGTGGCCGCCTAGAATAGAACGGCTGAGCGTCGAAATCCCGCATCTGTTTCCCGCCTCTGGGTCATGGTTGTTAAACGCATTGTTTTTACAACGAGTTAATACCGGGAGGTGGATTGTGAGCAAACTTTCGAATCGCGGGTGTAAGGAATCTGGCGGACCTGTTGCAGATGAGTCAGTGCTCCGGATAGAGGCACACCGGGTGGGGTGGGCTCACTCGTCGTGGCCGACGACCTCGCCTTCGGAGCGCACGAGTCGCAGCTTGGGCTTTTGACCCTCCGGCGCGCTTGGTGTCGGCGGGGTGTAGCTCGCGGCAGGTTCGTTGAAGCCCTGTGACGGGGTGGCTTCCCGGGTTTCGTCAGCCTCGGTTGTCCGGCGGATCTTGAGGCGCTCTTCGCGGGTGAGGGGGCTGCCCATGGCCTCGGGGGCGGCGGCATCCGGAGTGTCGCTCCTGTCGCCGAGGCGGATCGGGCGCACGACCTCGTCTTTCACGAGGAAACGGCGGGGTGAGCGGCCGATAGGGCCGATGGTGCAGAGGCAGCCGAGTACGCGGGTGACATCGCCGAAGTCGGAGGTTAGCGGCAGAAGCAGCATTTGCCCGTCCATCGGCGGACGCCCCACGCCGCGCTCGCCTGCGAGTGTGAGCAGGGCGGTAGACGGGCCGGCGAAAACATCTTCGAGCACCCGGCTCAGGGTGGCGCGGTGCTCTGGCATGAACATGGAGGTGCAGGGCATGCCGCGCACTTCCATGCCCATCAGGTCGTTGAGGTGCATCCCCGCGAGCCGGAACCGTCCGACGCCGGGCGCAATGCGCTCGAGGATGAAGGCATATTCCAGCGTTTCCTCAATGGCGCGCGGGTCAACCTCGGCGCGCGAGGGCACTTGACGTGGGCCGCGCAGATCATCCCAGTAGCGCCGCAGCGCATGGACTGCGGGGAATCGGATATCGTTGTGATACTGCATGAGCGAGACCACCCCGCGAGTGCTGTCGTCCTGATGTTCCACGCCCTAAACCCCGTCCTCGGCTTGATAAAAACCCCACCGCCTTTGTTGTTCACGAGCGCACTGTCTGTTAACTCATGGACAAGAAAGATTACCTATCCGTTAATAGCACAAAGCCGGACGATTTTCCGGGGGGAAAAATCTTAAATGGTTAACTCCAATGGTTAACTCCATGACAGGGTTTGCGACCCGGTCCCAGCAGGGAAGTGACTTCAGCTGGAGCTGGGAATTGCGCGGCGTCAACGGCAAGGGGCTGGACCTGCGCCTCCGCTTGCCGGAGTGGATCGGCGGCCTTGAGCAGGCGCTCAGGACCGAGCTCAACAAGGCCCTGGTGCGCGGCAATGTCTCGCTCAGCCTGCGGCTTCAGCGTAGCCGGAGTGACGGCCAGATGCGGCTCGACAGCACCCAGCTGAGCCAGGTGCTCTCGGCCCTGAGTGCCATCACGCGCGAGGCTGAACGGGCGGGTGTTGAGCTTAAGGCGCCGACCACGGCCGAGATCCTCTCAATGAAGGGCATCGCGGACGACCCCAACAGCCTCAGCGACGGCGAACTGGTGGCACTTCGTTCGAAGCTGGTTGCCGATTTCAGGCCGCTGCTCGACAGTTTCATCGAAATGCGCGCCACCGAAGGCGCGGCGCTTCATGCAGTTATGTTGGCCCATCTGGACAAGGTCGCCAAGCTGGTGCGCGAGGCGCGGCCTGTGGCCGAGGAGCGCAAGGCCGAAATGGCTGCGAGCCTGAAGGAGAACCTCGCCCGCGTGCTCGAAAACGCGAAGGGGCTCGATCAGGACCGGGTAGCGCAGGAGGTTGCCCTGCTGGCGCTGAAAAGCGATGTGACCGAGGAGTTGGACCGGCTGGAGGCCCATGTGACCGCGAGCCGCGATCTGCTGGCCAGCGCGGATGCCGTGGGCCGCAAGCTCGACTTTCTCTGTCAGGAGTTCAACCGTGAGGCCAACACGCTCTGCTCCAAGGCGCAGGCAGTGGAGCTGACCCGGATCGGGCTTGACCTCAAGGCCGCCATCGACCAGATGCGGGAGCAGGTTCAGAACATCGAATAGGGGAGGGGGCCTTGGCCAGACGCGGATTGCTCATCATCCTGTCGTCGCCCTCGGGCGCAGGCAAGACGACGCTGGCGCGGAGGCTGATGGGCTGGGACCCTGACCTGAGCTTTTCAATCAGCGCCACGACCCGCCCGCCGCGACCGGGCGAGGAAAATGGGGTGCATTACCACTTTCTCACCGAGAAAGATTTTCGCCAGCAGGTGGCCGACGAGCAGATGCTGGAGCATGCGCATGTCTTCGGCAATCACTACGGCTCTCCGGCTGGCCCGGTGCGCGAGGCGATTAACGCGGGCCGTGACGTGCTGTTTGATGTGGACTGGCAGGGCGCTCAGCAGATCCGCAACTCGGAGCTGGGCAAGCACACGCTCTCGATCTTCATCCTGCCGCCCACGATCGACGAGTTGCGCCGTCGGTTGATTGAGCGCGGTCAGGACGAAGACAAGGTGATCGCCAAACGGATGCAGAAGAGCTGGGACGAGATCAGCCATTGGGACAGCTACGATTACGTACTGGTCAATGACGATCTGGACGAGAGCGAAGAGAAGCTGCGCACCATCGTCTCGGCCGAGCGGATGCGGCGGGCGCAGCAACCCGACCTTGCCGCGCATGTTCGTGCCCTGCACGACCAGTTTCGGGAGAAGGAAGTCAGATGATCTATGCCCTCGACGGGATCGCGCCGGTTTTTCCGGAGGATGAAGATTATTGGGTGGCGCCGGATGCCAACCTGATCGGCAATGTCGTGCTGGAGAGTGGGGCCTCTGTCTGGTTTGGCTGCACGCTGCGGGGCGACAACGAAGAAATCCGCGTTGGCGCTGGGGCGAACGTGCAGGAGAACACCGTTTGCCACACCGATCCGGGCTGCCCGCTGACCATCGGTGCGGGCGTGACGGTGGGCCACAAGGCCATGCTGCACGGCTGCACGATTGGCGAGAACTCTTTGATCGGGATGGGCGCCACGGTGCTGAACCGCGCAGTTATCGGCAAGAATTGCCTGATCGGCGCGGGGGCGCTGATTACCGAGGACAAGGAGATCCCCGACAATTCGCTCGTGATGGGCGCGCCGGGTAAGGTGGTGCGCCAGCTGGACGAGGCGGCGATCGAGGGGCTGCGGCGCTCTGCGCTGCATTATCAGGAGAACATGCGGCGCTTCCGCGCCGGGCTGAAGCCGGTCTGACGCGATGACGCCAGCGGAGATCGAAGCCCTTGCCGAGGCAGTGCCGACCCCGCTGATCGTGATTGGCGCGGATGCCCGGATCGAAGCGATCAACTCGCCTGCGGCGGAGCTTTTCGGCCGGATCGGGCAAGGGCGGCATTACAGCCTGCAGCTCCGCCAGCCATCGGTTGCGCAGCTTATCGAGAATGCGCTGAGCCTTGGCCATTCCGGCCAAGCCCGTGTGCGGCGGGTCGAGGGCGAGGGCGAGCAGATCTTTCAGGTGAAGGCGACGCCGCTCGACGGGCGGGTGGTGCTGGCCTTCGAAGACCTCAGCCAGACCGAGGCGGCCAACCAGATCCGGCGGGATTTTGTGGCGAATGTCTCGCACGAGCTGAAGACGCCGCTGACCGCGCTCACCGGCTTCATTGAAACCCTTCGGGGGCCAGCGAAGAACGACGAAGCGGCGCGCGAGCGGTTTTTGGGGATCATGGAGCGCGAGACGGCGCGGATGAACCGGCTGGTAAACGATCTGCTGTCGCTGTCACGCGTCGAGGCGGTCGCCCTGCAGCGGCCCTCGGGACTGGTGGATGTGCCGCAACTGCTGGCCTCGGCGGCCAATGCTCTGAAGCCGCTGGCCGAGGAGGCGCGGCTAGAGCTGGTGCGGGATCTGCCACAGGATCTGCCGAAGGTGCCCGGCGATGCCGACCAGCTGACGCAGGTGTTCACCAATCTCATAGAGAACGCGCTGAAATATGGCGGCGGGGGCGGAAAGATCGAGATTTCCGTCGCGCTGGAAGAGCGCGTGATCGCCCTCCGCGGCCCGGCGCTTCGCTGCGCGGTGCGGGATTATGGTGATGGGATCGACCCACGGCACATCCCACGCCTGACGGAGCGATTCTACCGCGTGGATTCGCACCGCAGCCGCGAGATGGGCGGCACGGGGCTCGGGCTGGCGATTGCAAAGCACATCGTGGCGCGGCACCGGGGGCGGTTCATGATTGAGAGCGAGTTGGGGCAAGGAGCCTGTTTTACAGTATTCCTGCCTTTGGCGGGGTGAAGGACCGTCTCTTGGCCGGACTTTCGGCGCTTGTTCAATCACATAGGCGGCAGGCCATCATAAACGGGGATGTCTTGGGGCAGGACGGCCCAGTGCGGCGCTGAACCGGCATAGATCGCGGCCTTTGGTTTGCGCGGCCAGCCACCGTCGATGCTGGTGGCGGCGACGGTGTAAAAGCCACCTGCGGTCATGGCAGCACAAACGTTAATACCGCACTTCGGGCAGAAGTGGTGATGGACATCTCGCCCGGAGGCTCCCTTGCGGGTAAATTGAGCGGGTTCGTGCCCTTGGATGAAGCTCAGGTTCGGGCTAGCGACCCATAGGCCGAACCACTTGTCACTGCCGGTCCGTTGCTGACATTCGGTGCAGTAGCAGAAGACCTCATTGATAGGCTCGCCCTTGAGTTTGAAACGCACGTTTCCGCATTGGCATCCACCTGTGGTCATGGCTTTTCCTTCGATTGCAGCTGTATCCTCGGCCCCAACATTAAGGGCCGCGGGGCCACATTTTCAAAACTCTTGGCCGTTCGAGACAATCATTCCTGACAAAATCTCCCTTCCCCAACGGCATGTCATGAAACTGTTACACACCTGTCACAAAAGCCTAACACGCGGGGCAGAGAAGGGCACCGCGAACGCCCCGCATGAGCAGTTGGGGCGTGCCTGACATGCAACGGAGTTCCAGATGTCTTTCACCAAGCTCACCGTTTCCACCCTCGCGCTGACCGCGCTGGCCGCCGGCACTGCTGCTGCGCGTGACCAAGTGCAGGTTGCCGGGTCCTCGACCGTGCTGCCCTATGCCTCTATCGTCGCCGAAGCCTTCGGCGAGAACACCGACTTCCCGACCCCGGTCGTGGAATCGGGCGGCTCCTCGGCTGGCCTCAAGCGCTTCTGCGAAGGCGTGGGCGAGAACACCATCGACGTGGCCAACGCCTCGCGCGCCATCCGCGAAAAAGAGATTGCCGCCTGTGCCGACGCTGGCGTGACCGATATCATCGAAGTGCGCATTGGCTATGATGGCATCGTGTTCGCCAGCCAGCAGTCCGGCCCGGCTTTCACCGCCTTCGAGCCCGCCGACATCTTCAACGCCCTCGCCCCGAAAGTGGTCGTGGACGGTGAGCTGGTCGACAACCCCTACACCAAGTGGAACGAGTTCAACGCCGATCTGCCCGACGCCGAGATCGCCGCGTTCATCCCCGGCACCAAGCACGGCACCCGTGAAGTATTCGAGGAGAAGGTTCTGGCTGCCGGTTGTGAAGTCACCGGTGCCATGGAAGCCATGGTTGCTGGCGGTATGTCCGAGGACGACGCCGAGGATGCCTGCCTCGCCGTGCGCACCGACGGCAAGTCGGTCGACATCGACGGCGACTACACCGAGACCCTCGCCCGCATCGACGCCAACCCCAACGGCATCGGCGTGTTCGGCCTGGCGTTCTACGAGAACAACCAGGACAAGCTGAAGGTCGCCACCATGAGCGGCATCGAGCCCAAGACCGAGACCATTGCCTCCGGCGAGTACCCGGTCAGCCGCCCGCTGTACTTCTACATCAAGAAGGCCCACATCGGCGTGATCCCCGGCCTGAAAGAGTACGCCCAGTTCTTCATCTCCGATGATCTGGCTGGCCCCTCTGGCCCGCTCGCCAACTACGGCCTCGTCTCCGACCCCGAGCTGTCGAAGACCCAGGCCATGGTGAACGAAGAGAAGACCATGGGCGAAGGCATGTAAGCCTCCCTCGCGTTTCGGAGGCGGTGCCACTGCGGTGCCGCCTCCACCCTTTTTTTGTCTCACCAGTGCCCGCCCCGATGTACCGGGGCACAGACTTCAGACCCCGGGGGACGGCATATGCCGGTTTTGTGGATCT
This sequence comes from Vannielia sp. SX4, assembly GCF_052828525.1. The sequence goes on along the minus strand of NZ_CM128247.1, from coordinate 2,613,337 downwards.
TCCTGATCGTTCTAGGCATTGGCGCTCTGGGCTACGTGGTGTCCCGCCAGCGCGCTTTGGCCTCCGTGGGCAATGACCCGCGCCACTTGCACTCGCTGCCCAGCTACTACGGCTACATGGGCTTTCTGTTTGCCACGGCGCCTGCGCTGCTGGTGCTGATCGTTTGGCTCATCGCCGGGCCGATGGTGATCGAGAAGCGCGTGGCGGCGAACCTGCCGGCGGATGTGGTTGAGCAGGCCACCTCGCAGAACCTGTTGATGGCCGAGGTCCGGCGTGTGGCGAACGGTCTCGACAACGCGGTGGCTATGGGCGTGCTGACGGAAGGCGCAGCCTCCAATGCCCGCGCTGACCTGACGGATATGACCGCCCGCCTCAAGGAAGCCGGTCAGGTGATCACTCAGAACGTGACCGTACCGGTGCTGCGTGCGGCGCAGGAAATGCGCCAGGCCAATCGCACATCGAAGACTTGGATGGCGGTGGCGGTGATCGCACTGGCCATAGCCGGGGCCGCGCTGGCGGTGCTGCGCGCCCAGAAGGACTTTCGTGCCCGTAATGTGGTGGAGCGCGGGGTGCGCTGGATGCTGGTGGGCGCGGCCTCGATTGCCATTCTGACCACCGTGGGCATCGTGCTTTCGCTGTTGTTCAACACCATCGAGTTCTTCCGGATCTACCCGGCGAGTGAGTTCTTCGGCTCGCTCACATGGTCGCCCTCCTTCGGCGGCGGCTCTGAGCTGGGCATCTGGCCGCTGCTCTGGGGCACGCTCTACATTTCGATCATCGCACTGCTGGTGGCGGTGCCGATCGGCCTCTTCGCCGCGATCTACCTAAGCGAGTATGCCTCGCCGCGCCTGCGCTCGGTTGCCAAACCGCTGCTGGAGATCCTCGCCGGTATCCCGACCATCGTGTACGGCCTCTTTGCCCTGCTGACGGTCGGCCCGCTGCTGATCAGCGTCTTTGGGGACAACGGGCTGGGCTGGATGCAGTCGGGCACGGCGGTGATGACGGCCGGTCTGGTCATGGGCATCATGCTGATCCCGTTCGTTTCATCGCTTAGCGACGACATCATCAACGCGGTTCCGCAGGCCATGCGCGATGGCTCCTATGGGCTGGGCGCGACCCAGTCGGAGACGATCCGTCAGGTCGTGCTGCCCGCCGCCTTGCCGGGGATCGTCGGCGCGGTGCTGCTGGCGGCCTCCCGCGCCATCGGTGAAACGATGATCGTCGTGCTGGGGGCAGGGGCCGCGGCCCGGCTCTCGCTCAACCCCTTCGAGGCAATGACGACCGTGACCGCCAAGATCGTGAGCCAGCTCACCGGCGATGCCGACTTCGCCTCGCCCGAGGCCCTCGTGGCCTTCGCTCTGGGGATGACGCTCTTCATCATCACCCTCTGCCTCAATGTCTTCGCGCTCTACATCGTGCGCAAATACCGGGAGCAATACGACTGATGGCCGACGCTACTGCAAACGCCCCCAAGCGCCACGGTTCGCTCACGCAGGTGGACCCGCGTACGCGCCGCCGCAATGCTGCCGAGGCCCGGTTCAAGGCCTATGGCCTTGCCGCCATCGCGCTGGGGATCTTCTTTCTGGTTGTGCTGGCCTTCTCGATCATTCGCTCAGGCGTGCCGGCCTTCACCACCACGGTGGTGAGCCTCGAGATGAACGTCAGCCCGGCCGAGATCGATCAGGCTGAAAGCGGGATGCTGAAGACCGCCGCCTACACCAAACTCTTCATCGCCCAGTTGGGCAGCCAGATGCAGGAGCAGGGTATTGGCGGAGAGGTGGACCCCGATGCCATCGGGCGCATTCTGGGCAAGGTCGGCAACGACCTGCGGGCCTTTTACCAGGCCAACCCCGATGCGGTGGGCGAGCCGGTGGACTTTACGGTGAATGCCTCGAGCCGGGTGGATGGCTACTTCAAAGGCCGTGTGACCCGCGAGGGCCTGGTGGACAGCCGGTTTCTTGTGGCGACCGATCTGGACGTGGTCGATCAGCTGACCGAAGCGGGTATCATCACTCGGCAGTTCGACTGGGGTTTCCTGCTCGGCAAGGATGCGGGGGTGGACAACCCCGGTGGTGCGGGCATCGGGGCCTCCGTGCTCGGCTCGTTCTTCATGATGCTGGTGGTGCTGGTGCTTTCGCTGCCCATCGGCGTGGCGGCTTCGATCTATCTCGAAGAATTCGCGCCGAAGAACCGGTTCACCGATATCATCGAAGTGAACATCTCCAACCTCGCTGCGGTGCCCTCCATCGTCTTCGGGATTCTGGGCCTCGCGGTGTTCATCCAGTTTGCCAGCCTGCCGCAGTCGGCGCCGCTGGTGGGCGGTCTCGTGCTCACGCTGATGACGCTGCCGACGATCATCATCTCGACCCGCGCCAGCCTCAAGGCGGTGCCGCCCTCGATCCGGGATGCGGCCCTCGGGGTGGGCGCGTCGAAGATGCAAGCCGTCTTCCACCACGTGCTGCCGCTTGCTGCACCGGGCATTCTGACCGGGACGATCATCGGCCTCGCCCAGGCGCTTGGTGAGACAGCGCCGCTGCTTTTGATCGGAATGGTGGGCTTTGTGGCCCGCGAATTTCCGACCGGGTTCTGGGACGGGTTCGTGGAGCCGAACTCGGCCATGCCCGCGCAAATCTACACTTGGGCCGCCCGTTCGGACGTGGCCTTCTATGAAAAGGCATGGGGCGGTATCATCGTGCTGCTCGTGTTCCTGCTGATCATGAACGCCATCGCGATCGTGCTGCGGCGGCGCTTTGAGCGGCGCTGGTAAGGGGAGCCCTTGAAATGAATGACATGCGACCGCTGGAGAGAATAGTGGATACCGACAACATCAAGATCTCGGCCAAGGGGTGTCAGGTCTATTACGGCGAAACTCACGCGATCAAGGACGTGGACGTTCAGATCGAAGATAACACCGTGACCGCCTTCATCGGCCCGTCGGGCTGCGGCAAGTCCACTTTTCTTCGCTGCCTGAACCGGATGAACGACACCATCGACATCTGCCGTGTCGAGGGCGAGATCCTGCTGGACGGCGAAAACATCTATGACAAGAAGGTCGACCCGGTGCAGCTGCGCGCCAAGGTGGGCATGGTGTTTCAGAAGCCGAACCCGTTCCCCAAGTCGATTTACGACAATATCGCCTATGGTCCGCGCATTCACGGGCTGGCGAAGTCGAAGGCCGATCTCGACGTGATCGTCGAAAAGTCGCTCCGTCGCGGGGCGATCTGGGACGAGGTGAAGGATCGGCTCGACAAGCCTGGCACCGGCCTTTCCGGTGGCCAGCAACAGCGGCTCTGCATTGCCCGCGCCGTGGCGACTGAGCCTGAGGTTCTGCTTATGGACGAGCCTTGCTCGGCGCTCGACCCGATCGCCACCTCTCAGGTGGAAGAGCTGATTGACGAGCTTCGGACACAGTACTCGGTGGTGATCGTGACCCACTCGATGCAGCAGGCCGCGCGTGTGAGCCAGAAGACGGCCTTCTTCCATCTCGGCAACCTGGTGGAGTTTGGCGAGACCGGCCAGATCTTCACCAACCCGACCGACCCGCGCACCGAATCCTACATCTCCGGCAGAATTGGCTGATCTCATGTCCGCACTTCCCCCGAACGAACAGCATATCGCCTCGGCCTTCGACCGTGATCTCGAAGCCATTCAGGCGATGATCATGAAGATGGGCGGCATGGTTGAGACCGCCATCGTGGAGGCCGCCGCCTCCCTGGATGCACGCGACGAGGAGACCGCCGAGCGCGTCCGCAAGAACGACCAGGCGATTGACGCGTTGGAAGAGCAGGTCGCCGAAGAGGTCGCCCGGCTGATCGCGCTGCGTGCCCCTGTGGGCACCGATCTGCGCACCGCCCTCTCGGTGATGAAGATCTCCGGCAATCTGGAGCGGGTGGGCGACTATGCCAAGAACATGGCAAAGCGGACCGGGGTGCTGGTGCAGCTCGACCCGATTGAAGGCGCTACGACCTCGATCCGGCGGATGTGCCGCGCGGTGGAAGGCATGCTCAAGGATGCCTTGGACGCATACATCCAGCGCGATGCCGAACTGGCCGAAGATGTCCGCAACCGTGATCAGGAAGTGGACCAGATGTACAACGCGCTGTTCCGCGAGTTCCTGACCTACATGATGGAAGACCCGCGCAACATCACCGCCTGCATGCACCTGCACTTCATCGCCAAGAACACCGAGCGCATGGGCGACCATGTGACCTCGATCGCGGAACAGGTGATTTACCTTGTCACCGGCGAGATGCCGGAAGACGCCAGACCCAAGGAGACGGCCCCGGCCTATGAAGTCGGGAGCTGAAGCGAGACATGAGCAGAACCGCGCAACCGCTTGTTCTGGTTGTAGAAGATGAACCTGCCCAGCGCGAGGTTCTGAGCTACAACCTTGAAGCCGAGGGCTTCGATCTGGTCAGCGCCGACAACGGCGAGGATGCCATTTTGCTGGTCGAGGAGGAACGCCCCGACCTGATCGTGCTCGACTGGATGCTGCCTAACCTTTCGGGCATCGAGGTTTGCCGCCGGTTGAAGCTGAAGAACGCGACCCGTGGTATTCCGATCATCATGCTATCGGCGCGGGCCGAAGAGGTCGATCGGGTGCGCGGGCTGGAAACCGGCGCCGACGACTATGTGGTCAAGCCTTACAGTGTCATCGAGCTGATGGCGCGGATCCGCGCTCAGCTGCGCCGGACACGGCCTGCGACGGTCGGGGCGCGGTTGGAGTATGAGGACATCATGCTTGATGCCGAAACGCACAAGGTCGAACGGGCGGGCCGTGAGTTGAAGCTGGGGCCGAAGGAGTTTCGGCTGCTCTCGACCTTCATGGAAAAGCCGGGCCGGGTGTGGAGCCGTGAACAGCTGCTCGACCGCGTCTGGGGTCGGGATATTTACGTGGATACCCGGACGGTCGATGTGCATATCGGCCGGCTTCGCAAGGCACTGGGTGCGCACGGCGGGGATGACCTGCTGCGCACGGTCCGTGGCGCGGGCTACGCGCTGGGGTAGTCGCGGCGCCGTCATTTAGGCTGTTGCTGACATTCACCGCTTGATCCGCCGGTGTGACCTGCCCGCGCTCCTCCCAAAGACGCGGTCAGCCCGACTAGTGCTTAGATGTCGTAGGCACCTTCGCCGGGTTTGAAGGCACGGCACTTCCAGCGGGCGATGGTCCAGTTCGGGTGCTCGTTGATCCATTGGGCGAGCTGGGGCTGTGCCGTCATCATGCAGGACATCGGCGTGCCCTCCTGAAAAAGAAGGCTGCGGTTTTCGCAGTCAGTCGGGCTCGTGGCCAGACAGGTAACAAAGGCGAGTTCGATCATGGGAGGACGCTTTCGATTAAGTCGTTGGTGCTGAAATCGTGGCTGAATGCCCCGATCATACCACGAAAATCCTGAATCAAGCTGAACTTGGGGTTAATTTGGCGCACATAGGCGCGCTCCCGGGCCGCAAATGCCCAAGATGGAGGCGCCTCCCGCACCTCGACGACTTTGTTCTCGCAGCTTTGCTCCTTTGGGCGAACCGAGACTTACGGCTGTGTTCCCGCCCTTCAGGCGACGGCGCTAGACTAAAGGCGCGACATGGGAGGACAGCATGGACAAGGACGCAGGCGGCCGCGGGCTGGCCGCACTCTCTGCGCATCTGGCCGAGGTGCTCATTGGCCATGAGCGGCTGATCGAGCGGTTGCTGACAGGCATTCTCGCTGGAGGGCATCTGTTGGTCGAAGGCGCACCGGGGCTGGCGAAGACGCGCGCGGTGAAGGCTTTGGCCGGGGCTCTGAGCGGGTCTTTCGCCCGTATCCAATGTACACCTGATCTGCTGCCTTCTGATCTCACCGGCACTCCTGTGTTCAGACCCCAGACCGGGGATTTCGAATTCGTGCCGGGCCCGATCTTCCACAATCTCGTGCTGGTAGACGAGATCAACCGTGCCCCGCCGAAGGTGCAGTCGGCCTTGCTGGAGGCGATGGGCGAGGGGCAGGTGACCTCGGGCGACGCGACTCACGCGTTGCCCGACCCGTTCCTCGTGGTCGCCACCCAGAACCCGATCGAGCATGAAGGCACCTTTCCGCTCCCTGAGGCACAACTCGACCGGTTCTTGCTGCATGTTGTGCTGGACCTGCCGGATGCGGTGACCGAGCGGCGCATTCTGGATCTGGTTGAGGCCGAGGGGCAGGATCCAGCCGGAGCTTTGCCGGTCGCCGAGGATGTCCGCGCGGCCCGAAAGGCGGCAATGGCCACCCATCTCAGTGGGCCGATCCGCGACTATATCGTGCGCATCGTCACTGCCACCCGAGCCGCGCCGTTCGCTGAGGAACTTTCGCACCCGGCCAGCCCGCGCGGTTCGCTTGCGTTGGCCGCGGCGGCGAAGGCACGGGCATGGTTGCGTGGCCGTGACCATGTGCTGCCTGAAGATGTCGATACCCTCGCCGAGGATGCCTTGGCGCACCGGCTGGTGCTGACGTGGGCCGCGCAGTCAGAGGGGCGATGCGCGCGAGGGCTTGTGGCCGACGTGCTGGCCGCCACCGAACCGCTGTGATGGGGGCGATGGAACCCGTGCTCGACATTACCGGCGTTGCGCTTGATGCCGAGCGGTTGATCGCCCTGCGCGACATGGCGGTGGAACGGGAGGTTACAGCCCCGCCCGCAGCGATGCCCGGCGGGTTCCTGAGCAAGCGGCGTGGTTCGGGGCAGGAGATAGCCGACACGCGGGAATACGTGGCGGGGGACGACATTCGCCATCTCGACCGGGGCAGCACCGCCCGGACCGGCGTGTTGCACATCAGGCGGTTTCAGGAAGAGCGTGACAGGGTCACGTTCTTGGTGCTCGATTTGCGGCCCTCGATGCTCTGGGGCACAGGCCGCGCGTTTCGATCTGTCGCGGCGGCCGAAGCTCTGGCTCTGATCGGCTGGCGGGCGGTCGAGGAGGGCGGCCGTGTGGGGCTGATGACGCTTGGCGCGGGTGGGCCCGAGATTGTAGGCGCTCGTGGGCGCACGCGCGGCATGCTCTCGGTGATCGGCGGGATGGTTCGCGCGCATAATGCGGCGCTGACGACTGCATTGGAGAAGGCCAGCGCGGAGCCGGATCTCGCAGGGTTGCTCAGGCCGCTGGAGCGAATTGCACCACGTGGTGCCGAACTGATGCTGGCGAGCGGCTTCGACGTGCCGGGTGCCGACCTTGGAGAGCGTCTGGGGGCACTGGCCCAAAAGCGGCACCCTTTCTTGCTTGAGGTGCACGATCGTGGGCCGGGTGGTCTGCCGGAGGGGCAATACCCTGTGCGGGTTCAAGGTGGCGCGGTGCGAATGCTGCGTGTGTCTGGCGCAGGACCGGGAGAGGCGGCGCCCCGCGGCTTTCCAGCGATGGTGATTGAGGCCGCGGCGCCGGTGCAGGAGACCGCGCGGCGGCTACACGCGATCTGGGGGCGATGATATGGCCGAAGGACAAGCGCTGACGGAAGAGGCGGTGCAGGCGGGGCTGGTGGAGATCCGGCTCCCAGCAGATGCGCCGGGCGGCTTGATCGCCGAACTTGCAGCGGGGGCCGGGATGGGGCTTGGGCTGGCTCTGTGTATCGCTTTGCTCCTGCGCCCGGTGTTGAGCGGGCGTGAGCGACCACCGGCACCAGCGAGCTTTCCCCAGCGCCTCGCGGCGGCGGAGGCCTTGCCGGAGGAGCAGCGGGAAATTGCATTGCTGACGCTGTGGCGAGAGGCCGACCCGAGCGGCTATGGGGCGCAGCGCAGTCAGATCTATGCACGCGGCGGGGTGCCGGAGGGCCTTGAACGCAGGCTCGGGGCCGATGCCTGAGTTCGCCCAGCCGTGGTGGTTTTTGCTCTTGCCGCTTCCGGTGCTCGCGTGGGCGCTTCTGCCTGTGGCCCGAGGCTCGGGCGCAGCGTTGCGCGTACCCGAGCGAGTCGCAGCGGGGTTTGAGCAGCCCGGTTTGCAGGGAGGCCGAACAGCTGTGCCTTGGCTGGCGGCACTGGCTTGGGCGCTGCTCGTCGTTGCCTTGGCGGGACCTCGGGTGCTGGCGCCTGTTTCCGCGTTGAGGGTAACGGGCCGCGACCTAGCGATTGCCATCGATCTTTCCGGCTCGATGGTACGGGAGGACTTCTTCCTCGACGGCGCAGCGATCACGCGGCTCGAGGCGGTGCAGCGGGTGGGCGCAGAGTTTGCACGGCGGCGGGCAGGGGACCGGGTCGCGCTGATTTTCTTTGGTTCCGAGGCCTATTACGCGGCGCCCTTCACCTTTGATACCGAAGCCGTCGCGCGGCGGATCGAGCAGGCCGAAATCGGGATCTCTGGGCGGGCGACCAACATGGCGGATGCGCTGGGACTGGCGTTGAAACGCATGGCGGCCAGCGATGCCGCGACCAAGGTGGTGATCCTGCTCTCGGACGGGGTCAACAACGCGGGCGCCACAAACCCACGGGGCGTAGCGGCTCTGGCGGCGGATATGGGCGTGCGGGTGCATACGATCGCCATTGGTCCGCGCGATTTGGCTGAGGCCGATGAAGGGGAGCGCGGGGTGGTGGACGCCGCCACCTTGGGTGCGGTCGCCGACCTGAGCGGCGGTGAGACATTTCGGGTGCGTTCCACTGAAGACCTCTTGGCGGTGGGTGAGGCGCTGGACCGGCTGGAGGCCACGGCGAGCGATGGCTTGTCGGCGGAGGTTTGGCGCGAGTTCTGGGTCTGGCCGGCGGGGCTGGCACTGTTGCTCTGCCTCGGGCTGGCGTGGAGGCGGGCGTGAGTGGGCTGGTACTCCTCCGCCCGTGGTGGCTATTGGCTTTGCCGTTTGTGGCGGCACTTGCGGTGCTGCTCTGGCGCCGACGGGCGCGGCTCGGAGACTGGGAGCGGGTTGTGCGCCCCGAGATGATGGCTGCGCTCCGGCGGCTTGGGCATGTGGAGGCAGGGCGGCAGGGTGTGCAGGGCTTGGGTGCGCTGACTGCTGCCGGGCTGGTGGTGTTGGCTCTGACCGGTCCCGCGACCACGCGGCGCGAGGCGGCGGCGTTTCGGAATCTCGACGGGGTGATCCTCGTGCTCGATGCCTCGCCTTCGATGACCGAAGCGGACGGATGGAGCCAGATGCTGACCGCTGGCCGTGCCGCGATGGCGGGTTTGGGGGCAAGGCCCGCCGCTCTGGTGGTGGTCGCGGGCGATGCCTATCACGCAGCTGATCTGACCAGTGATCACCGCGAGTTGGCCCAGACGTGGCAACTGGTCGACGGCGCCACGGTGCCCGACAGGGGCTCAAGGCCGTGGCTCGGATTGGCGCGTGCGGCAGACGTGCTGGAGGAGGCACGCCTGGTCAGCGCGGATGTTGTGCTCTTTACCGATGGCGGTGGGCTGGGGCCGGAGACACTAGAGTGGGCTGCAAAGCTGGAGGCCGTGGGGACCCGGCTTTCAGTTGTCGCTCCACGGGGCGTGGAGCCTGCGGAGGTACTCGCACGGGCCGGCGGAGGGCAAACATTTACACCGCTCGACGGTGTCGCGCTGGCCGGGTTCTTGGCCGAAGGCGGGCGGGCGCGATTGGAACGGGCTGACTACCCGCTTTTGTTTCTTGCCGATCACGGGCGGCTGATGTTGCTGGCCGCTCTTGTGCCGCTTCTGCTTCTTTTTCGGCGGAGGCAATCATGAAGGTGCTGGCGCTCATCGCGAGCTGCTTTGTGGCAGTCGCGCTGTTGATGGGGGGCACAGCGCCATTTGGCAGGGTACTGCTGGATTCCGGGATCTCGGTGCCGACGCTCTTTTCTGATCCGGGGTGGCGAGGTGTGGCGCTGTATCGGGCCGGGCATTTCGAGGCTGCGGCAGTTGCTTTTGCCCGAGCGGGGCAGCCGTTCAACCAAGGCAACGCGCTCGCGCGGGCGGGCCAGTACGCCGAGGCACTCGAGGCCTATGACCTCGCGCGGACGGGCGGCGACGGGGCGGCCGGTGCCAATTTCGACCTTGTGGCGGCCTTCTATGCGGGCTTGGCGCTGGAAGCGGGGTCAGTCGTTGAATGGTTCTCCGAGCGCGACCTGCGCGGCCCGTTGGAAGAGAGCTTTGAAGCGCGCGGAAATGCGCGGGCGGCAGGGCAGGGCACGGAGGTGACCAACGTGGGCGCGCTCATTGGTCTGCCTGAAATCGTAAGCGGGGGCGCGCGGGAAGTTCGCAAGGTGTTCGACGACAAGTTTATCACAGCCGATGAGCGTTGGCTGGAAACGCTGGAGGATGTGCCGGGCGCCTTCATGGCCGCACGGATCCGCCATGAGGCCAAACGGCGCTTGCAGGCGGGCGAAGGGCAGCCAGAGGCGGAGGATCCGCAATGAAGGCGCTGGTTGCATGGCTGATGCTGGCGGGGGCTGCGCTTGCGCAGTCGAGCGAAGTGCGGCCCGGCGAGATCGACCTGACCGTAACGGTGGAGGACGCGGGTGCCATGCCATTCGCGGGCGAGATGGTACTGGTGACAATCCACGGGGTATATCGAAGGCACATTGCGCGGGAGAGCCTGGTGCAGCCGGAGCTTGAAGGATTTGCATGGATGCAGCTCGGGCAGGACTATTGGTACGAAACGCGCGAGCGCGGGCAACCGGTAAAGAACTTTCGCCGCCGTATGGCGCTGTTCCCGGAGCGGGATGGGCAGTTGGAGATCGGATCGTTCACCCATCATCTGACTTTGATCGACGCGGAGGACGACTGGTTTGACCATGACCTGCGCTCGTCGCCTGTGCCGCTGGATGTCGCTCCGGCCCCTAAGAGCGACTGGTGGTTCCCGGCCAGGAGGTTGGAGGTATCTGATAGCTGGTCCAATGCGCCGGATCAGTTGGCACAGGGAGAGGGCGTGCTGCGCATTGTGCGGGTTGCGGCAACGGGCGCCGCGCCGCAGATGATCCCGCCGATGCCGGAGTTGCGCTCGCCCAGCGGGCTTGTCTTTGCGCACCCGGAGAAGCGGCTTGTGGAGCTTTCGCCGGAGGGGCCTGTCTCGGTCGCCTTCTGGCGGTGGACGATCCAGCCCGGCAACGGGGTGTCGGCCATCACCGAGCCGATGGAGTTCGAGTGGTATGACACGGTGGCCAGAGAGCCCCGACGGGTGCGGATCGGGGCGCAGCGCGTGGCTTACACGGAGCCGTTGGTGCCGACGCCCGCGATTGCCGTTGCCGGTGCGAACCGAGGCCGAAGCTCCTTGGCGGCGGCAGCCGTTGGCGTCGTGGCCGGGTTGGCCGTGCTGCTGTGGGGGCAGAAGCTGGGCCGCCCTCGATTTGCCGACCCGCTGCGCTGGCGGATTCGCCACGCAGCACGTCGGGGCGATGTGACCGCGCTCCGCCGGGCCGGGGCTGCATTGGTCCGCCGCGATGGGCGCGGGCAGGGTGCCTTGGCGCGGCTGGATGACGCTGTTTTCGGCAGGGTCGCCGGCGCGCCTGATCTCAAGGCCATCGCAAGGGCCTTGCTGGCACGAAGGACCGATACTCTTGGCTAAATTGTCAGAGTGCCGCTCGAGCGGCACGATGACCTGACATTGCGTTGGGTGCGACAGGTGCACACCGGCAAACCCTAGCGGGGGAGGGAAGCCCATGAGTCTGTGGTCCAGACTATTCGGCGGCAAGGAGGAGGAGCCTGCCATGACCCAAGTGACGATACATCCTGCGGTGGACGGGGGTGTCAGGCCCGGCAGCGCGAGTTTCTCCGGTGGCACGATCAAGTGCCTTTGTGCCAGTGATCCGGTGGTTGTCGAGATCGGCGGCCAGACGGCGCACAACCATGTGTGCGGCTGCACCAAGTGCTGGAAGCCCGATGGCGCCGTGTTCAGCCAGATCGCGGTTGTCGGCCGTGATGCCGTCACGGTGCGGTCAGGGGCGAACAAGCTCTCGGTCGTCGACCCGAGTGCCGCGATCCAGCGGCATGCCTGCTCGGGCTGCGGCGCGCACATGTATGGCCGCATCGAGGATACCGGCCACCCGTTCCACGGGCTGGACTTTGTGCACACCGAGTTGAGCGATCAAGATGGCTGGTCAGCGCCTGAGTTCGCTGCCTTCTGCTCTTCGATCATCGAGAGCGGGGTGAACCCGGATCGGATGGACGGCATCCGCTCACGGCTCAGGGAGTTGGGGCTGGAGCCATATGACTGCCTTTCACCGCCACTGATGGACGCGATTGCGACCCATGTGGCGAAGTCAAAAGGCGTGCTCGCCGACGCCTGACAGGGGCGGGTTGACAGCGGCAGAAACCGGAGGCGGGCGTGGGCCCGGCTCCGGGCGTATTCTTGCACCCTGCGGCGGAATCTCGCCTAGGGATTCAACTGCTGCGACAGAGTTGCACAGGTGAAATCTTTCCTGCTAGCCTCCCGTGAGGGAGGACGAAATCATGAAACATGAGGCGCTTGAGCGACGACCATGCGAGGTCGGCTCGGTGTTGGTGGTCGATGATCACCCGCTTTATGGCGCGGCGCTGGAGCAAGCGTTGCGCCATGTGTTCGATGGCTGTGAGATCGTGACGGCCACCACGCTGCATGACGGGCTTCAGGCCCTCGGCAAGGGCTTTCGGCCAGACATGGTGCTGCTCGATCTCAAGTTGCCGGATGTGACTGGCATTAGCGGTTGCCTGCGGCTGAGAGAAGAACTGCCGGATGTTCCGGTTGTGGTGATCTCTTCGCTTACCAGTGACGAGGTGATTGAGGCGGTGATGGATGCCGGTGCCGCGGGTTTCGTGCCGAAAGATGCGCCAATGGCAGACATTCGCGCCGCCCTCTGCGAGGTGCGCAGCGGGCTGACCTATCTGCCGAAGGGCTTCAGTCGGGTGCGGCATGCACCGCAAAAGCAGAAGCTGCGGGATAAGCAGGACGTGGCGCGCAAGATCGCCGAACTCACCCCACAGCAGACCCGCATTATGAAACTCATCTGCGTGGGCAAGCCCAACAAGCAGATCGCCTACGAGATGGACCTCGCGGAAGCCACGGTCAAAGCCCATATCACCGCGCTGTTGCGCCGGCTTGGCGTTCAGAACCGTACCCAGGCCGCTGTGCTAGTGGAAAGCGCGAGCCTCGATGCGGCGGCAGAGCAGAGCGACACCCAGGCTTTTCTGAGCAACTGAAGTGGTGAACGGAAATTCAGGCGGAGAGACGGAGGCACTAGTCGGTGTCGCCGTTTCCCACGCGGTAGCGGCAGAAGCGGCCGTCGCGGAGGTGGCTGCCGCATTAGCTCATCAGGATGCCTGCTTCACTTTGCTCTTCGTTCCGGAGGCACTCGACCTGGTCGAAGTTGAGAAAGGGGTGGCGGCGCATCTCGGCGGCTGCCTTGTTTTCGGCTGCACAACCGCCGGGCAGATCACCCCGGAAGGTTACGAGAATGACGCCCTGCTGGCGCTCTCTTTCCCACGCAGCCATTTCCGCTGCGCATCCCAACTGATCGCGCCGCTCAAACCGCTCTCGATCCAGCGCATCACTGCCGATGCGCGCGCGCTCGATGCACGTTTCCAGAAGACGGCGCACTGGAACCGACTGGCGCTGACCATCAGCGACGGTCTCTCGAAGCAGGAGGATATGCTTGTGGCCGCGCTGGAGGCGGGGCTGGATGACATGCCTATCTTTGGGGGATCCGCTGCGAACGGATTGACCTTTCAACGAACCTCCGTGCTTCACGGCGGCAAGTTCCATACCAACGCCGCGCTCCTGCTGATCTTGGAGACCGATCTCGAGTTTTCGGGCATTGGCTTCGACCACTTCCTGCCGACCGGGCATCAGATGGTGGTGACGGGCGCGGAGCCGGAAGAACGGGTGGTCTATGAGATCAACGGCGCGCCGGCGGCCGATGAATATGCGCGGCTCGTCGGCGTTCCGCGCGAGCAGCTTTCCCCGCAGGTCTTTGCAGAAAATCCGGTGCTGGTGCGTAACTCTGCGCTCTACCACGTGCGTGCCATTCAAGAGGTTCAGGAGGGCGGTGCACTTTCGTTCCTCAGTGCCATTGACGAAGGCTTGTTGCTGACACTCGGGAAAGGTCAGGAGATTGTGCAGACCATGGCGCAGGAGCTCGATCTGCGTGACGGGCGCGGGCGCGCACCAGAATTCATCCTCGGGTTCGACTGTGTGCTCAGGCGCATCGAGATCGACCACAAGCAACTCACGCGGCAAGCGTCGGAGGTGCTGAAGGAACGGCGAGTGCTTGGCTTCAACACATACGGCGAGCAGCACTGCGGCGTGCACGTGAACCAGACCTTCGTGGGTGTGGCCTTCTTTGAACCCAAGGAGCGCTCGTTGCACTGATGATCGATCCCGACGATCCCCTTGAGGTGCAGGTCGAGAAGCAGGCCAAGATCATTGCTGCGCTGGTGCGGCGAGCAGGGCGACAGAACGAGGTGGGCAGCCAAGCCTATTCGGCCTTTCAATCGGCCATCGCACTCCAAGGTCAAGTCTGGGCCAAGACCCGCGATCTGGAGCGCGCCTCGAGCGAGCTGAGCCAACTGCGGCATGACAGGGAGCGAAGCCAGAAGAACCTGACGGACGCGCTTTCTGTCATGGAGGGGGGCTTTGCGCTCTTCGAGGAGGGGCGTCTGCGGATTTGCAACGAGCTCTTCCGAACGCTCCTGCCGGACATTTCGGGGCGGATCCTACCGGGGCTGAAACTGGCTGACTATTTCGACGCGATGGAGCATTCGGCACATCTTGAGCCGGACGACGAGCAAGTGGCGCCGCCTCTCCGCACCCGGCGAGAAGCAGAGGCGGCCACGGCGCTTTCGTCTTTCGTGATCGCGCTGAAAGGCGACCGGTGGTTCCAGATCAGCCAGCAGGGAACGGGCGGCGAGACGGTAATCGTGCTCCAGACCGAGATCACGGACATCGTCCGCAAAAACCGCTCTGAAAAGGCGCAGCTGATCGACCTGCACGCCCACTACCTACAGGCCGCCATCGATCACATGAGCCTCGGGCTCTGCACGGTCAGCGCCGAAGGCACGGTGACGCTCCACAACGATAGGTTCCGTGAGTTGCTCGGGCTACCTTACACCCTTGTGCAGCAGGGAACCCTGTTTACCGAGGTGGTCGAGTTCATTCGCGCCAACTACCTGATCGATAGTGAAAATCTTGCACTCTTCGATGGCTGGATGGAGCGCACGGGCAAGGATGGCCGCCTTCGGCAGACGCTGCGCCATGCCAGCGGCCGGGTGTTGGACATGCACACACATGCGCTGCCGGACATGGGCTTTCTGGTCGATATTAAAGATGTGACGCTGGAGTACCGCGCCACCGAATTGCTGGAAAAGCGTGTCAGCGAGCGCACCGCCGAACTGACCCACGCCAACGCCCGGCTGACCGCGCAATTCGAAGAGCTGGCGCGGGTGCAGGAGGCACTCAAAGTTGCTAAGGAAGAGGCGGAGGCGGCCAACAGCTCCAAGACCCGCTTCCTCGCAGCGGCGTCACACGACCTTTTGCAACCGATCAACGCGGCCAAACTGCTGATCTCGACGCTCTTTGACATGAGCCGCGAGACCCAGATGGCCGAGACGGTGGAGCGGCTCGAAGGGGCTTTTGCCTCGATGGAGCAACTCCTGCACGCGCTGCTCGATATCTCGCGGCTCGAAAGCTCCACCGGGCAGCTCAACCCGACCGATGTTTCATTGGCGCAAGTGATGCAAACGGTCATCCAGGACCAGCAGGCCTTTGCGGCGCGCAAGGGAGTCCGGCTGAGTGTGGTGCCAAGCGGCCTTTGGGTGCGCTCCGACCAGCGCTATCTTTTTCGCTCAATACAGAACCTCGTGGTCAACGCGATCCAATACACCGAGAGCGGGCGCGTGCTTGTGGGGTGCAGGCGCAGGCCGGGCGGGCGGGTCGAGCTTCAGGTCTGGGATACTGGCATCGGGATCAGCCGAAAGGATCAGCGGCGGATCTTCGAGGAGTTCACTCGGGCGGACAATGTACCGGCCGGTAGCGGCATGGGGCTGGGCCTCTCGATCGTGGACCGAACCTGTCGGCATCTGGGGCACCAAGTTAGCGTGCGCTCGAAACCCGGTGTCGGGTCTGTCTTCTCGATCGAGATGGAAGCGGTCGAGGCCCAGGCGCCGCTGGGTGAGGCGGCGATGAGCCCCGGCGCAGGGGACTTTCCGGAGATGGACCTGATCGTGTTGGTGGTGGAGAATGATGCCGCGGTGCTCGATGCAACGACCCGCAAACTGGAGCGCTGGGGCGCCTCTGTGTTGGGAGCGCGCAGCACGAATGAAGCGCTCGCAATGGTGGCAGAGCTTGGCTTGCCGCCGGACATAATCCTTGCCGATTACCAGCTCGACGGGTCGGACCTTGGCACCACGGCGATCTGTGCCGTCCGCGAGGCGACGGAAACCCATGTGCCCGCGATCATGATTACCGCCAACCGTTCTCCCGAACTGGCTCTTGCCGGTGCGGAGGAGGACTTCACGGTAATGACCAAACCAGTTGAACTCTCACGCCTCCGGCCGTTGATGCACTGGAAGGTTCGCGCAGGTGCAGGGGCGCCGCCATCGGCACCGACAAAAGTATCCGGTGACGCGGCGCTGCCGTGAGTTAGGCTCGGAGCCGGGAGGAGACTATGATGATCAAGGCAGTATCAGCCCTTGCCGGGCTTCTCATGGCATGCGCCAGCGTGGCAACGGCGGCGGACCCGACCGATACAGCTGCCTATGATCTGCTCTTCAAACAGGGCACCCTCGACGCAATCGAAAAAGGGAGCGTGCTGAACTACAGCCGTGATGTGACGAACACGCTCGTTCCCGCAGCAGCCCAGCGCGATACAGGTACGATCGAGATGACACTGGCGGGGGGCACGCCGCCCGAGGCGCTCTTGCAGTTTCGTCAAGATGACAAGCACCGCGCTCTTGGTTCCTTTCCGGCTAGCGTGGGCAACCCTGTCATCATGTATTTCGTCGAAACCGTCGTGCGAGACATGGCTGAGAGCGCCGGCGGCAGCCCGTTCTACATTCGCAACCGCGTCAAGGAGGCACTGATTTCGCCCGCGGACATCACTGAATCGGATGGCGATGTGACCGTGGTTATAAGGCCCTTCGAAGGTGACCCAAACGCCGCTAGGATGAATGGCTTTGGTGCATTGAAACTGACCGTTGTCATGTCGGAAGAGGTGCCCGGCTGGTATCGAAGCCTTTCGGCAGAGGCGGGTGAGGCCTACGGGTCGGTTATGGTGTTTGAAGGTGTGGTCGAATGAGGTGGTTTGCTTGCCTCCTGCTCGTAGCCATGCCGGTGCAAGCCCAGAGCGTGGCGGATCGGCTGAATGATTACCCCACAGCGGCTCGGGCGGATTACGTGTTTGCCTGCATGCAGACCAATGGCCTTAGCCGCGAGACGCTGGACCGCTGCGCCTGCTCGATTGATGTGATCGCGTCGATCTTGCCCTATGACAAGTATGTCGAGGCCGAGACCGTTCTTTCGATGCGTCAAGTGGGCGGCGAGCGTATGGCGATATTCCGGAGTGCAGCCAGCGCTGAGGCTTTCGTGGCCGAACTCCGCCGCGCGCAGGCCGAGGCGGAGATCTTGTGCTTCTGAGCGCGCCCGTGGCCTAGCTGGCCTCGTCTTTCGGTAAACTCTCTTCGAACACATTGCCCTCGGTATCCGTGGCCCGCACCGTGATTTCGGGCTCGCCATTGTCGGTATATACGAACCGGAACACAGGGTTCTCTGAAATCGAGATGCCGCCTTCCATCGTGAACAGCAATTCGTCACCCTGACGTACCTCGAGCGTGTCGATAAAGTGCGCCGGAACGAAGAGCTGGGTGATCTGGTCTCGCTGTAGGCCCGAGTAGTTGGGATGCCGGATCATGATCTGCGCTTCGCGGCGCGGGGTGCTCATCTGCGGTTCGGCGGCAAAGCCGCGCAGTCGCATCTGCCCCATCCCCGCAAGCGCGGCCTCCGGGTCTGATGTGGCGGGGGCGGAGCAGCCGCCGGACGCCTTGACGAAGCGGCCCTGCATGGCGAGGCCCTCACCGGTTTCGGCGATGACTCGGACGTTGGAATACTGGTTCACGCGAACCCGGATTTCGAGATCTAGCGGAGCCATCGCGTCACCAAAGGTGAACGTTCCTGCGACAGGCGCGGGGTTCTCATCGATCACCACAACGGCACTACTGATCCGGGTGCTTTCATCCGTTTGGACGATGTGAAGCGGCACGGTGGCCGCATCGTTGGCCCGGTAAGGGGCATCGACGGTGAAGAGGCCGCTCCCGTCGGCTGGCGTTGCATCCCCCAGCACATCGTATTTCAGGGCCTCCCAGCTTTCACTATCCGTCAGCGGATTGTCTTCCGCCGCGTAGGCAGGCAGGACGACGAGTGCCGCAAACAAAGCGGTCGTGATCAGGCGCATAGGGTCTCCTCCCGTGATCGCGCTTTGCGCGAGTGTAGCACAGGTGAGGCGTTGCTTCACTCATCCGATGGTCTGCATGGCGTGAACGGAGGCCAAGGGAGAGGCTGACTCCATGTTTGAAGCTCTCGTTACCCTGTGTCTGACTGGCGCGCCCGACGTGTGCCGCGATGCACTGTTGCCGGGGGCCGAGGCAAGCACGCTAGCGGGCTGCGAGGCAATGCTGGGTGAGGTGACCGTGCCCGAGGGCGCTTGGGAGGCGGGTGATCCATTCTGTGCTCCACGCGGTCTGGTGCTGGACTTCGAGGAGGTTGCGCCAAACCTCTGGGTGCACATGGGAGCGATCGCAGAGCCCGACCGTGAGAACCTTGGCGATGTGGCAAACATCGCCTTTGTCGTGGGGGAAGACTCGGTGGCCGTTGTCGACAGCGGATCGGCCAGATGGATCGGGGAGGCGACGTGGAGGGCCATTCGGAATGTGACCGATCTGCCAGTGAGCCATGTGGTGCTGACCCACATGCACCCGGATCATGTGTTCGGAGCGACGGCCTTCCGTAGCGCAGAGGTGGTCGGCCATTCGAGTTTGGAGCGTGCGCTTGCGGATCGGGCTGGGAACTATGTTGAGAGCCTCGAAGCCTTGATCGGTCCTGAGGGCTTCCTGGGCAGTGGGGTGCCGACGGTGACCGTCGCGGTATCACAAGCCATCGAAATTGACCTTGGTCAGGTTCAGATTGAGCTG
Organism: Vannielia sp. SX4; assembly: GCF_052828525.1. The sequence goes on along the minus strand of NZ_CM128247.1, from coordinate 2,594,305 downwards.
ACCCCTTGGCCGAGAGCACATACTGGCACGGATATCACAGTCCGGGTCGGGGACGTGTTAATCGCAGGAGACGTCATTTTCGATCGCCACACGCCCGCGCTCGATGGCTCGGTGCTGGGATGGCTGGAGGCTCTCGACACGTTGGAAGGGCAGGGCGGGCAGGTCGTGCCCGGCCACGGTGGGCCGTTGATGTCGATGGTAGAGGCCCTCGGCCCGATGCGGCGTTACCTCGAGGTGCTGCGCGAGGACACCCGGGCCGCGCTCGCGGCCGGCGAGCGGCTGGGCGAGGCGGTGGAACATATCGCTGAAAGCGAGGCCGGGGCTTGGGAACTCTTCGAGGCCTACAACAAGCGCAACGCCACCGTGGCCTTCACGGAGCTGGAATGGGAGTAGCCCTGAGGGAGCTTACTCCTGCGCGGCGTTTTGGAGCATCTGGGCGATGCCGTAGAGCCGTTTTTCAAGCAGGACGGGTGTTTCGCAAACATAGGTGAGCGACTGGCGACGGTCGGTGTAGATGCGCTCGTCCCATGCAATCTGCTCCTCCAACTCGTCCACGAGGTCGAAATCCGGGTTCTCCTTCGCCATTTCAGCATCCATCTTCAGGCGTGCGGCGTCGATCCGCTCGGAAAGGGCGATCTGGCCAAGGGAATACTCCTCGATCCCCGTGATAAGCCGGGTGCGGAGCGTGTTGAGACGCGTGAAGGACTGCTCGAAGACATGGCCGAGCAGGGCTGGGTCCGTACCGTGGGACGCGGTGAAGGCGGCAAGCTGGGGCTCGGTTTCTTGCAGCGCAAGGCGGCGGAGGGTCAGGTAGCCGACGAGATCTTCGACGTCAGCCTCAACGTCAGTCGAGAGCGTGGGCTTCTCGATCGCTGCGGGCCACATCAGACCGGGTGAAAGTTGCCCGACCTTGCGTTGGATGCAGGGCCACGTCGGGTCCGAGAAATCGGCTGCCGTGGCCGGTGCGCCCGTTACAAGCAACAGGCAGAGTGCCTTGATGGCCCTTATTTTCATGGCTGTCCTCCCTGCGCACACTGTATCCCGCCGTGCACCTTTGTCTACCGGGGCCAATACCACCTTTGGTCTGCATTGGCAGTTTTGGGCTCTGCTCCTAGCCTCATTGACAACAAAAACCGCCGAGACGTTCTGGGAGGAAACAGATGCGGACACGCGCCGCGGTGGCCCTTGAGGCTGGCAAACCGCTTGAGATCATGGAGGTGAACCTTGAGGGCCCGAAGGCGGGCGAGGTTCTGGTGGAGATCAAGGCGACGGGGATATGCCACACCGATGAGTTCACCCGCTCGGGTGATGACCCGGAGGGGCTGTTTCCGTCCATCCTGGGCCATGAGGGCGCGGGCGTTGTTCTGGAGGTGGGCGAGGGCGTGACCACGCTGAAGCCTGGCGACCACGTGATCCCGCTCTACACCCCCGAATGCCGCGAGTGCGCCTCTTGCCTGAGCGGCAAGACCAACCTTTGCACCGCGATCCGGAACACGCAGGGCCAGGGCCTGATGCCCGACGGCACGACCCGGTTCTCGATGCTCGATGGCACGCCGATCTATCACTACATGGGCTGTTCCACCTTTGCGAACCACACGGTGATGCCCGAGATCGCGCTGGCCAAGGTGCGCGAGGACGCCCCCTTCGACAAGATCTGCTACATCGGCTGCGGCGTGACCACCGGCATCGGGGCCGTCATTAACACGGCAGGTGTTGAGATTGGGTCAACGGCCGCCGTTTTTGGCCTCGGCGGGATCGGGCTGAACGTGATCCAGGGCCTGCGGATGGCGGGTTGCGACAAGATCATCGGGGTCGATCTGAACGACGACAAGGCGGAGATGGCGAAGAAGTTCGGCATGACACACTTCGTTAACCCTTCGAAGGTAGAGAACACGGTGCAGGCCATCGTGGACCTGACGAAGACCGAGCTCGACCAGATCGGCGGTGTGGACTACTCGTTCGACGCCACCGGCAACGTGAAGGTGATGCGCGACGCGCTGGAATGCTCGCACCGCGGCTGGGGCGTGAGCGTGATCATCGGCGTGGCGCCAGCGGGCGCCGAGATCAGCACCCGCCCGTTCCAGCTGGTGACGGGCCGGGTCTGGAAAGGCACGGCCTTCGGCGGCGCCAAGGGCCGGACGGATGTGCCGAAGTTCGTGGACTGGTACATGGACGGGAAGATCGAGATCGACCCGATGATCACCCACAAGCTGAAGCTCGATGACATCAACGAAGGCTTCGAGCTGATGCACGCCGGTAAATCCATCCGCGCCGTGGTGGAGTATTGATGAGCCTTGAAGTGATCTCCGAAACGGCCTGTTTCGGCGGGCGTCAGATCGTGGCGAAGCACCCATCGAACGCCTGCGGCTGCGAGATGACCTTCGCGGTTTACCTGCCGCCACAGGCCGAACACGGGCCGGTGCCGGTGCTGTGGTATCTGAGCGGCCTGACCTGCACTCACGAGAACGCCATGACGAAAGGCGGTTTTCAGGAGCACGCCGCTGAGCATGGGATTGCGGTGATCTTCCCTGACACCAGCCCCCGCGGCGACGATGTGGCCGATGATGAAGCCTATGACCTCGGTCAGGGCGCGGGGTTCTATGTGAATGCCACGCGCGAGCCATGGTCGCCGCATTTCCGGATGTATGACTACATCACCGGCGAATTGCGCGGGCTCGTTATGGAGCATTTTCCGCTGGAGGATCGGCACGGGATCACCGGCCATTCGATGGGCGGGCACGGGGCTCTGACGATTGCTATGCGCAACGCCGAAATGTTCGAGAGCCTGTCGGCCTTTGCACCCATCGCCAATCCGACGAGTTCGGACTGGGGGCGCAAGCAACTCTCGGCCTACCTTGGCGACGATGAAAGCTCGTGGGCGGACCACGACGCCTCAATCCTTTTGGAAGAGAAGGGCTGGAAAGGTGAGATCCTCGTGGACCAGGGCGCGAGCGACCAGTTTTTGGACCTGCTCCGCCCCGAGGCGCTGGCGCAGGCCATGGTGAAACGCCGCCAGCCCGGCGCCATCCGGATGCAGCCGGGCTATGACCACTCATATTTTTTCGTAACGACCTTCGCCCGGGACCATGTGGCCTGGCATGCGGAGAGACTTTGCGGCTGAGGGCCGCACCATTGAGGGAGAGAGACAAGACATGATCGCAAGACTGCTCGCCGCCGCCAGCTTTATCGCCAGCGCCACGGTGCTTTCGGCCGAGGACATGGCGGGCGATCCAGCCAAGGGCGAAAAGGTGTTCCGGAAATGCCAGGCCTGCCACATGGTGGGTGCGGACGCTCAAGCGAAGACCGGCCCGATCCTGAACGGCATCATCGGTCGCGCCGCAGCCAGTGTTGAGGACTTCAAATACTCACCGGCTATGCAGGAGGCCGCTGACGGCGGTCTCGAGTGGACCGAAGAGAACCTCGCCGCTTTCCTGACCAAACCCAAGGATTTCATGAAGGGCACCAAAATGACCTTCGCCGGCCTCCGGAAGGAAGCCGATGTGGCCAATGTCATCGCCTACCTTGCCAGTTTTGGCGAGGATGGAGCGGCAGCAGAAGGGGAGGGTTCCTGACGAGATAGCGAAATACCCGGCGCGAGGAGGACACGTGAAGCCGGGCCTGGCCGCCAGCCTTGTGAGATGGGCTGTAACGGCACCAACCAAACGGGAGATGAGACCATGAGAAAGTTACTTGCTCTGACCTCCGTCGCAGCGATGTGCGCCACCGGCGCGCTGGCCAACGACGGGCTGATGGCGGATATTGACAATTCCGCGCAATGGGCGATCCAGACCGGCGACTACAAGAACCAGCGCTATTCCGAGCTGAGCCAGATCACAGCTGACAACGTCGGCACGCTTCAGGCCAACTGGACCTTCTCGACCGGCGTTCTGCGCGGCCACGAGGGCAGCCCGCTGGTGATCGGCGACGTGATGTATGTGCACACGCCCTTCCCGAATATCGTCTATGCGCTCGACCTGACGCAGGACGGCAAGATCATCTGGAAGTACGAGCCCAAGCAGGATCCCAACGTGATCCCCGTGATGTGCTGTGACACGGTCAACCGCGGTGTGGCCTATGCCAACGGCAAGATCTACCTGCACCAGGCCGACACCAAGATCGTCGCGCTGGACGCGACGACCGGTGAGGAAGTCTGGACGGCGATCAACGGCGACCCCTCGAAGGGCGAGACCAACACCGCCACCGTGCTGCCGGTGAAGGACAAGCTCATTGTCGGCATCTCCGGCGGCGAGTTCGGTGTGCAGGGCCACGTGACGGCCTATGACCTCGAGAGCGGCGAGCAGATCTGGCGGGCGGCCTCGGTTGGTCCGGACGACCAGATTCTGTTCAACCCCGAAACCACCACGCATCTCGGCAAGCCGGTCGGCGCCAACAGCTCCACCGACACCTGGGAAGGCGATCAGTGGATGATCGGTGGCGGCACCACCTGGGGCTGGTACTCGGCCGACATGGAAGAGAACCTCTTCTACTACGGCTCGGGCAACCCCTCGACCTGGAACCCGGCGCAGCGCCCCGGTGACAACCGCTGGTCGATGACAATCTTCGCACGTGACATCGACACTGGCGAGGCCAAGTGGGTCTACCAGATGACGCCCCATGACGAGTGGGACTTCGACGGCGTCAACGAGATGATCCTCACCGAGCAGGAGATCGACGGAACCGAGCGCAAGCTGCTCACCCACTTCGACCGGAACGGCCTAGCCTACACCATGGACCGTGTCTCCGGCGAGCTGCTGGTGGCCGAAAAGTATGACCCGGCGGTCAACTGGACGACCGGCGTGGACATGGACCCGGAGTCGGAGACCTATGGTCGCCCGGCCGTGGTGGCCCAGTACTCCACCGAGCAGAACGGCGAGGACGTGAACTCCACCGGCATCTGCCCGGCAGCACTCGGCACCAAAGACCAGCAGCCGGCGGCCTACAGCCCGAAGACCGAGCTGATGTACGTGCCCACCAACCACGTGTGTATGGACTACGAGCCCTTCCGCGTCAGCTACACTGCAGGTCAGCCTTACGTGGGCGCGACCCTGTCGATGTACCCGGCGCCGGACAGCCACGGCGGTATGGGCAACTTCATCGCTTGGGACAACGTGACCGGCGAGATCAAGTGGTCGCTGCCCGAGCAGTTCTCGGTGTGGTCCGGTGCTCTGGCCACAGCGGGTGACGTGGTGTTCTACGGCACGCTCGAAGGCTACCTGAAGGCGGTGCATGCCGAGACGGGTGAGGAACTCTACAAGTTCAAGACTCCCTCGGGCATCATCGGCAACGTGATGACCTACGAGCAGGGCGGCAAGCAGTATGTCGCGGTGCTCTCGGGCATCGGCGGCTGGGCCGGCATCGGCCTCGCAGCCGGCCTCACCAACCCGAACGACGGCCTTGGCGCCGTGGGCGGCTATGCCGCGCTGAGCGACTACACTGCGCTCGGCGGGCAGCTGACCGTCTTCTCCCTGCCGGACTGATACCCCGGCCCAGGTGCTGCCTCCGCTCCCCGGGGGCGGCACCACAAGAGACAAGAGCGATCGGCACGGGGTGGGCATGATGCCCCTCCGTGCCGAACCGCCCAGACCACTCCGAGGACATACATGAAACTCTCGCGCATCCTTGCCGCCTCCCTGATCGCCGCCGCGCCCGCCATGGTCGTCGCGCAGGATGAGGTCGACAATATCTCCGTCGCCTACGAGGAAGACGGACGCTACTACACCGAGGACGACATCCCGACCTACAACATCACCGAAGACGGGGCAAAGGTGGATTGGCTGACCTACTCGGGCTTCCGCCGCTACCACTCCGAATGCCACGTGTGCCACGGGCCTGAAGGCATGGGCTCGACCTATGCGCCTGCTCTGAAAGACTCGGCGATCGACATGGATTACTACGATTTCGTCGACGTGGTGGTGAATGGGCGCCAGAAGATCAACGCCGCCGAAAACTCGGTGATGCCCGCCTTCGGCGATAACCCCAACGTCATGTGCTACCTTGATGACATCTACGTCTACCTCAAGGCACGCGGCACCGAGGCCGTACCACGCGGTCGGCCCGCTGGCCGTGAAGACAAGACAGATGCGATCCGCGAGGCGGAGAATGCCTGCCTTGGCATGTAGGACGCTCACATATGCGGCGGGGCTGGCGCTGATGCTGGCCACCGCCGCTGGCGCGCAAACCTCCGACCTCGTCAGCAAGACGGCCTTCCGCGTTTGTGCAGACCCGGCCAATGCGCCAATGTCGATGGAAGACGGCTCGGGCTATGAGAACAGGCTCGCAGAGCTCATTGCGGAAAAGCTGGAGTTGCCCGTCACCTACACGTGGTTCCCGATGGCGACTGGGTTCATCCGGCAAACGCTCCGGGCCAACCGCTGTGACGTGGTGATGGCCTATGCTCAAGGCCATGAGCTGGTGTTGAACACCAACCACTACATGACCTCAGTGTACACGCTAATCGTGCCTAACGGCGGCGATTTGGCGGGGGTAGAGCGCTTGTCTGACCCGGCACTGCAGGGCAAGAGGATCGGCATCATCGCGGGCTCGCCCCCGGCTACCCACATGGCCCGCAACGGGCTGATCGGAACGGCGAAACCCTACAACCTCAACGTCGACCGTCGGGTTGAGAGCCCCACCGAGGACATGCTGGATGACCTGGCGGGCGGCGAGATCGACGCGGCCATTCTCTGGGGGCCGATTGGCGGGCCGCTGGTCAAGCAGGGGCACCCGGGGATGAAAGTCATCCCGCTCCTGAAAGAGGAGCTGCCGCCCCGGCTGTTTTTCCGGATCACGATGGGCGTGCGGCTGGGAGATAAGGTTTGGCAACGCAAGCTGAACTCGCTCATCCGTCGTAATCAGGATGAGATAAACGCGATCCTGATAGAGGCCGGCGTTCCTCTGGTTGCGGACATGGGCGACAGGATGCTGGACGCCACGGAATGAGCATGCGCGGGGTCGTGGCGGTCTTGATGCTGCTGACCTCGCCCGCGCTCGCCCAAGTTAGCGAACCCGATGGCTACCAGATGGAGCACTATCGCTCCCCCGTCCCCGACACGCTTGAAGGCGGCACTGTCGTCGGGCCGGAAGAGGCGCATGCGTTGTGGGTAACCGGAAGTGTAGCATTCATCGACGTTCTGCCACGCGCGCCCAAGCCTGAAGGGTTGCCGGAGGGCACGATCTGGCGTGAGAAGCCGCGCCATACCATCCCCGGAGCGATCTGGTTGCCGAATGTTGGCTATGGAGCGATTGCCGACCAGACGGTCGCGTATTTTCGCTCAGGGCTGGAGAAGGTGACCGGGGGGGATACGGCTCACCCTGTGCTGATCTTTTGTCTGGAAGATTGCTGGATGAGCTGGAACGCGGCAAAGCGGGCTTTGGAGTGGGGATACTCCGAGGTCTATTGGCTGCCGGAAGGCACGGACGGATGGGCTTTTTTTGATTATCCAACTGAAGTGGTGGAGCCTGAGCCGGGCGGCTAGGGGGCAACTGCGCCCACCTACCAATCGGCTAGGCTGCGCTCGGCGCGGGTGGTTGTGCCATCTGTATCCGTCATCGTCACACCAACGTGGCCCGCGCTGCGTGGGACAGAGAGAGAGACGCTGGGGTTTTCAGAGAGTGAAATAGACCCAGTTATATCGACGTATCCCGCGCCATCCAGCTCCACATCGAGGCTTTCGACATAGCGCATCGGGATGAACAGCAGCGAGATCTGATCCATCTGCATGCCCGAATGGCTGGGGTGGCTCACGTCGATATCCACCTGTTTTTGGCCATGCGCCAGCGCGCCCAGCCGGTCGAGCGGCGAAGCGCCGCCGGATACGCCGATCTCCATATCGCCGAGGTTCAGCAGGGCCTCTTCCGGGTCGGTCCCCGGCGGCGCAGCGCAGGCGCCTTGGCCCGAAGTTTTGACGAAACTCTCCACCATCCACAGCTGCCCATCGGTGGTTTCGGCGACCATGTGCAACGGCGTCGGGCCGTTTACGCGAAACGTGGCCTCGAAATTGAAGCGGGGCAGGGGGCTGTTAAAAGTGAACACAGCAGACACTGGCATCGGGTTTTCATCGAGGATCACGGTGAGCGAAGCCAGCATCTGTCCCTCGGGCGCGGCAACTTGGGCCGCGATCCGGGTGCGAGCATCGTCGTACGTGCGATAGGGCGCGTCGATGGCGATGATGTTCTCGCCGGCGTTCAGGGTGCGCCCCTCGTAGAGAGCGGCCTCAAGGTCCGGCCAAGCAGGCTCCAGGGCAAGGGCAGGGCTGGCAGACGCAAGCAGCGCGGCAGTGAGCAGGGCTTTCATCATTCCTCCATCACGAAGCGGCCAAAGGCGCGCGGGCCGTCACCGGTTGGGATTTCGGCCAGGGTTTCGAGGCTTTGCGCGTCGATCACGGTGAGCGTGTTGGAAAACCAACCTGCCACCACAACCTGCGTGCCACCTGCAGCCACGTCGATCCCCTCAGGGTATTCACCCACGTCGAGGGTGGCGACGGGGGCGAGGTTGGCCAAGTCTAGCACGGAAACCGTGTCGGCATACTGGTTGGTCACAAACGCGCGGTCTTTGGCAAATGCGATGCCATAGGGGCGCTCGCCCACGGGCAATGTGGTGATGACCTTGGCTTGGGCCGGCTCGATGACGGTGACATCATTGCTGCCCACGTTGCCGACCCAAAGGCGGCCCTGCGGATCGAACCCCAGCCCATAGGGTCGGATGCCTGTGGGTAGGGTCGCGTGTTGGTTCAGAGTCTCCGCATTGAACAAAGCCACTTCGTCGGCATCGCGGACCGCAGCAGCGAGCCAGCGGCCATCTGGAGACACCTCAAGCCCGGCCGGGGCCGCGCCGGTTGCGAGTTCATCAATGGGGGCGAGTGATGCTGCGTCCAGCACCCAGACACGGGCATTAAACCAGTCTGAAACAAAAATTCGATCTCGGTCCGGATCGAGCGCTATGCCAGTTGGCCCACCGTCCAAGGTAACTTCGGCCTCCAAGCTGCCATTCACAGAAAGCCTGCGCACTGCCTTGGCCTCGGGGGCCACGACCCAGACCATACCGCCCGCGGCCACTACGCCTGCGGGCTGGCCCGGCACCGCAAAGCGACCCCGTTCCGACCGGGTCTCAAGGTCGATGATCGAGACATCGGAGGAGGATTGGTTCGTGACGAAGGCCAAATCCCCCGCCGCGGCCGGTAGGGGATACAGGACCACGGCGAGGGCGGGGAGGATCCCGATGCGCCTAGTTGGTGCCACCAAAACGGTCGGCCAGCGCATCGAGCCCTGCCTGGTAAACTCCGGTGACGGCAGCGATGGCTGTCTCATCGTTCAGGTGCTCGGGTGGGTCATTGTTGGGGTAGCCTCGGTAGAAGGCCCCGCGCCATTCAATCAGCGAGCCGCCGTTTGCACCGGGCTTGACGGTCAGATGCGAAGAGTAGTTGGTAACCGGCAGTGTCTCCACCGCAACCTCAGTGATGCGGTAGGAGTAGGTCATCTTCTCCGCATCGTACTTATAGAGGATCTCGTCGATCGTCGGGCCGCCTTCCTCTCCGAGCGTCAGCAGGCGGGTTGCGTCGATCTCGTTGCCACCTTCTCCTTGCGTGGAGTGCACCGCCGGGTGCCACGACATGTCCTGAAAGTTGCCGATGACCTCCCAGACTTCTGCGGGCGGCGCGGCGACCTCTGTCGTCAGCGTTACCTTTTGACGGGTCGGTCCGTGAGCTGCGGCAGGAATGGCTGCGAGCGCCGGAACAGCAAGTGCAGCCAGAATGAGTGCGCGGCGAGTGCGGTTTGGCACGAGTGTAGTCCTCCCTTGAGCCCTGTGCCTGCGCGTTTTTCCGCCGCCCCGCTCCTCCGGGACATGGGGCAAAAAATGCCGGGATATCAATGACCCAGCCTGCACAATCGGCACAATCTTCGGGAGAATGCTAAGGTGTATGCCATAGTGCGCAATTGCGCCAAAGGTATCGGTTTGGCGAGGGCCGAGCCTATGGCAGGCTGTTCTGAAGCGCCGCAACTGACGGTGCAGGGAGGACAATTTGCGCTACTTTGCCACTATGCTGGCTGCCGGCATGTGCGCGCTCGGGTTCGCCGCGCCTGCGGGAGCCGTCGAGATGCGCTCCGCCGTATTCCGGATCGACTATCCACGCCTTGCTCCTATTTCACGGTTCGATGAAGTGCCCGAGGATCTTGGCTTTGCCGGTGCCGTTCTGGCGACCGAAGACAACATGACGACGGGCGCCTTTCTTGGCCACAGCTACGAGATTGAAACGGTATCAGTCCCGCCCGAGGGGGCGGATGTCGCCTTCAAGGCTCTGCTTGAGGCAGGGCATGAAACCATAGTGGTGCTGGCCGAAAACGAAGACCTTTTGAGGCTGGCAGATATGGCAGGCCCGGAGGTTCTGATCCTGAACGCGGCAGCCGAGGGCATCGCGCTCAGGGATGCCGACTGCCGAGCCAATACGCTGCACATCGCACCAAGCGATGCCATGAAGGCCGATGCGGTCGCGCAGTTCGCCGTGTGGAAGAAATGGCCCGAATGGTTGTTGATCCACGGCTCCAACCCGGCTGACCTCTCGCTGGCGGAGGCTTATCGCAGGTCAGCTGCGAAGTTCGGCGCCAAAATCGTTGAGAAGCGGGTGTTCGAGGATACCGGCGGCGCACGGCGCACAGACTCCGGCCATGTGCTGGTTCAGCGGCAGGTGCCGATTGCCACGCAGGGCGCGGAAGACCATGACATCGTGATCGCCGCCGATGCCTCGGACTACTTCGCGCCCTATCTGCCTTTCCATCTTTGGACGCCAGCGCCCGTCATGGGGTCCGGCGGTTTGCGTCCGGTCACGTTCCACGGTGGCCAAGAGGCTTGGGGCGCGACCCAGTTTCAGACCCGGTTTGACGAACTGGCGGGTCGCTATGTGCGGGAAGAAGATTACAACACCTGGCTTGCGCTGCGCATCATTGGGGAGGCGGTGACGCGGGCCAACACTGGCGAGGTCGCGGCCCTGCGGGATTACCTGCTCAGCGAAGAGTTTGAAGTGGCCGCCTTCAAGGGCGTGCCGGTCACGTTCCGTTCGTGGAACGGTCAGTTGCGCCAGCCGATCCTGCTCTTCGACGGGCGGATCACAGCCAGTGTTTCACCGCAGGAGGGCTTTCTGCATCAGGTCTCGCCGCTCGACACGCTCGGGCTGGACCAGCCCGAAAGCGCCTGCACTGCATTTGGAGGATGACTATGAGAGGATTGGGCTTGGCCGCATTGCTGGCCACAACCGCGCTGCCCGCCACGGCGGAGAAGGTGTTCGTGTCCAACGAGCGCGGCAACACCGTTACGGTGCTGGATGCAACGAGTTGGGAGGTTCTGGAGGAGTTCTCCGCTGGAAACCGCCCGCGCGGTATCACCATGAGCCCCGATGGCAAGCTGCTCTATGTCTGTGCGAGCGACGATGATCTGGTTCGCGTCTTTGACACCGAAACCTATGAAGAGGTGCACACGCTGCCTTCGGGTCCGGACCCGGAGCTTTTTGTGCTGCACCCTTCGGGCAACCCGCTCTACATCGCCAACGAAGACGATAACCTCGTGACGGTGGTCGACACCGAGAGCCACACCGTGCTGGCCGAGGTGCCAGTGGGGGTTGAGCCGGAGGGTATGGGCATTTCCGCCGACAGCAAATGGGTGGTCAATACGTCCGAGACCACCAACATGGCCCATTTCATCGACACCTCAGACTACACCATCAAGCACAACATCCTTGTCGACCAGCGCCCGCGCTACGCCGAGTTCACCGCTGATGGCAAATGGCTCTTTGTCACCTCGGAAATTGGCGGAACGGTCAGCGTTATCGACATGACGGGCGATGCGCCGAACCTGACGCAGAAGATCGGCTTCGAGGTGTCTGGCGTGCAACCGGAGTGGCTGCAACCCGTGGGGGCAAAGGCCACCGAAGATGGCAATTGGCTATTCGTCGCACTAGGCCCGGCCAACCGCGTCGCGGTAATCAATATCAATACGATGGAGGTGGAGAAGTACATTCTGGTCGGCCAACGTGTGTGGCAACTCGCCTTCACGCCCGATGAGAAATTCTTGGTCACGACAAATGGCAACTCCAACGATGTGACGATCATCGATGTGGAGGCTCAGGAGGCGATCCGGTCGGTGCAGGTGGGGCAGCAGCCCTGGGGCGCTGTGGTGACGCCGGAATGATGGGAGGAAAGATGAAACACTTGGCAATGGCATTTGCCGCACTCATGGCAGCCCCGGCCGCTGCCGCACCGCTCTGCGACGACCTCGGCTTTGCCGGTCTACTCGCAAGCTGCAACCGGGGGGAGCCGATTGAGCTCACACTGGCCTCCGGGCAGCCGCTTTCGGCGGAGCCGGTGATCGCATTGCAATCGGGTGCCTATTACAAGCTGATGATCACTGCCGATGGCTCTGCCGAACTGGCGATCAACGGGCCGGACTTCTTCAGGGCGATCTGGATGAACGAGATCGTCATCAACCAAATCGAGATCCGGCCGATGGCGGTCGAGAGCCTCGAGTTCGACGCAGCGGGAACGGCTGAAATCTCCTTTGTGGCGATCAAGCCGGGCAGCCACGTGCTGCGCATCCCCGGAAGCACCGGGGAAACGCAGATGGTCACATTCAACATCCAATAGGGAGGAACCTCAGGATGAAACGCACGATTGCTACCCTCGCCGCAACCCTGATGCTGGGCGGTGCCGCCTTTGCCGAGAGCCACGGCGACGGGCCAGATGCCGAGACGGTCGAGAAGATCATGATGAAGCTCACCGAGATGAAGTGCCAGATGGCCGAAGACGACATCGAGATGGAAGACGATGGCGGCTACGAGCTGGATGACGTGATCTGCGAGGGCGGTCAGCAGTATGACATCACGCTCGACGCGGAGTTGAACGAAACCGGGCGGCGCGCCGAATAGGCCGCCCACGAGCCCCCTGCTTCCAGAATGCGGGGCAGGGGGCTACACTCTGGGAGGACTGACATGAAAAGCCTGAGAACACTTGCACTGGCAGGGGCCGCGGCCCTTGTGACGGCGGCAGGCGCGATTGCGCAGGATCTGCCGCAAATCCGCTTTGCCACCCTAAAGATCGGCACGGTGAACTGGGAGCTTGAGACGATCAAGGCCAATGGCTTCGACAAGGCCCACGGCTTTGAACTTGTCGTCCAGCCCTATGCCGACAACGGCGCCACCCGCGTCGCGCTCGAAGGTGGCGAAGCGGATGTGGCCGTGGCAGACTGGATCTGGGTCGCCCGCCAACGGGCCGCCGGAAAAGACTATGTGGTGATCCCTTACTCCAAGGCCGTTGGCGGCCTCGTGGTGCCCGAGGGCTCCGAAGTGCAGAGCCTGCAAGACCTGAAGGGCAAGAAGGTTGGCATCGCCGGCGGTCCGCTCGACAAGAGTTGGTTGATCTTGCGGGCCTATGCCGAGCAGGAATACGGAATGGACCTGAAGGCCGAGACCGAGCAGGTCTTCGGCGCGCCGCCGCTGATTTTCAAGAGCGGGCTTTCGGGTGAGACCGACGGGGCGATCAACTTCTGGCACTTTCTCGCCAAGATGAAAGCCGCCGGGATGCGTGAGGTGATCTCGGTCGAGCAGGCCAGCAGCGCGCTGGGGCTGGACCCGGAAACCCCGCTCCTCGGCTATGTGATGAAAGAGAGCTTCCTTGCTGACAATCCCGATCTCGGCCACGCACTCTACCGCGCCAGCCGCGATGCGAAGGCTCTGCTCGCGGAAGATGATGCCGCGTGGGAGGCGGTCCGGCCGATGATGAATGCGCAGAACGATGCGCAGTTCGAGACCCTCAAGGCCGACTTCCGTGCTGGCATCCCCGGTGATGCGCCGGTGTCTGAAGAGGGGGCGGATGCACTCCTCAAGGTCATGGCCCGGCTTGGTGGTGCTGATCTTGTCGGTGACGCAACGGAGCTGCCCAAGGGGCTGTTCCTGACTTCCGAGTGACTGTGTGAGAGGGGTCGGCACGCCTGCGCTTTCGCTCCTTGGGCTGATAAGCCTCTGGATCGTTGCGGCGGCGCTGTCTGCCGACCCCACCGTTCTCCCCCAACCCTGGGCGCTGATCGGCCCATTCTGGGATGAATTGCGATCCGGCGAGTTGCTCTATCACCTCGGCCACACACTCCTGCGGGTGGTCTGGGCATTCCTGCTGGCCATGACGCTCGGTTGCCTACTCGGGTTGGCCATGGGCCGCTCGGAACGGGTCAACCAATGGCTCGACCCTTGGCTTGTGGTCTTCCTGAACCTGCCGGCGCTCGTACTGATCGTACTCTGTTACCTCTGGATCGGCCTCACGGAAGCTGCCGCCATTGCAGCAGTGACCCTGAACAAGGTGCCAAATGTGACCACGGTCATTCGAGAGGGCGCGCGGGCTCTTTCGCCGGATCTTGACGCCCTGGCAGGCGTGTACCGAATGCCGCTCATGGATCGGATGCGTCACGTGGTACTGCCCCAACTCGCGCCCTTTATGGCCGCCGCTGCCCGCTCCGGGATCGCGGTGATCTGGAAGATTGTTTTGGTAGTCGAATTCCTCGGTCGCTCCAGCGGCGTCGGCTTCCAGATCCACCTCTATTTCCAACTCTTTGATGTGGGCATGGTGCTGGTCTATGCCTTCTCCTTCATCGCAGTCATGCTCGCGGTCGAATGGCTGATTTTACAGCCTTGGGAGCGCCGCGTGAGGCGGTGGCGGCTGGCATGATCAAGGTCGATATCCGGGAGAAGAACTTTGCCGACACCACAGTGCTCGGGCGCATCCAGTTCACACTGGGGCAGGGGGAGCGGTTGGCCGTGCTCGGTCCTTCTGGAGTGGGCAAGAGCACGCTCTTGCGGATCGTTGCGGGCATCGACCGCAAGTTCAGTGGAGAAGTTGACCGGCCCGCACAGATGGGCGTGGTCTTTCAAGAGCCCACGCTTTTGCCGTGGCGGACTGCCTTGCAGAACCTCACGCTCATCCATCGAGGGCTGACCGAGCAGGCCGCAACGGAGGCCTTGGAGCGGGTCGGCATCGCAGACAAGGCGGCACTCTTCCCGGCGCAGCTGTCCCTCGGTCAGCAACGGCGCCTCTCACTCGCGCGGGCGTTCGCCTGTGCGCCAGAGTTTCTGGTGATGGATGAGCCATTCGTGTCGTTGGACCCGGAGATGGCTGAGGAGATGATGCGCTTGACGGAGACGCTCATTGCCGAGACCCGGCCAGCGCTCATGCTTGTCACGCACGCCCGGCCAGAAGCAGAGCGCCTAACCGAACGGATCGTTCACTTGAGCGGTCGCCCAGCAGTTTTGCACCCCGAGACCAAGGATCACCTTCGATGCGTAACCAACTGAGAAAGAGGCGCATTTAAGCGTGACCCCGGCACTGTCACTCGATGTGGTTTCCTTTCACTACGGCCCCAAAAAGGCGCTGGACCGGGTGAGCTTTTCACTCCCGAGAGGAAGGTTCTGCGCGCTTTTGGGGCCGAACGGGGCCGGCAAGAGCACGTTGTTCTCGCTCCTGACCCGCTTGCTCGTGACCCGCGACGGCAAAATCCGGGTGGCTGGCCATGACATGGCACGCGAGCCCCGCGCAGCGCTGGCTAAAATCGGCGTCGTCTTCCAACAGCCAACGCTCGACCTTGATATGACTGTCGCCCGCAACATGAGCTATTTCGCGGCATTGCACGGTATCTTCGGCCGCTCGGCTCAAACGGCAATTGACGCGGCGCTGGACAGGCTCGAAATGCGGGAGCGGGCGGGAGAAAAGGTCCGAAGCCTGAATGGCGGCCATCGCAGGCGGATGGAGATCGCCCGGGCGCTGGTTCATGGGCCAGAACTGCTGCTCCTCGATGAGCCGACAGTTGGGCTGGACACGGCATCAAGGCTGGCAATTACCGAGCACGTTCATGGGCTTGCGGGCCAAGGTTTAAGCGTGCTCTGGTGCACTCATCTGGTCGATGAGATCGCACCGGAGGATGATGTGGTTGTGTTACACAAGGGCCAAGTACTTGCGCATAAGCAAGCCTCGGACATCGCTGGAGCTGGCACACTCCAAGCGGCTTTCATGACCATGACCGCGCAGCAAGCACCCGTGGGGCAGGGGGCGTGAACGCCTATCTGACCGCCCTGCTGGCCATCGTCCGCCGCGAAGCATCCCGCTTCGTGAGCCAGCGGAGCCGGTTTTTCTCAGCCCTTGTGCGGCCTTTAGTCTGGCTGGTGATCTTCGCGGCAGGTTTCCGTGCGGCCCTTGGCGTCTCGATCATTCCGCCATACCAGACCTATATCACCTATGAGGTCTACATCCTCCCGGGCCTCTGCGGAATGATCCAGCTTTTCAATGGGATGCAGAGCTCATTGAGCCTGGTTTACGATCAGGAAATGGGCTCGATGCGGCTTTTGCTGACTTCTCCGATGCCCCGTTGGTGGCTCCTGTTCTGCAAGTTGCTCGCCGGTGTGGCGGTGTCGATCCTGCAAGTCTACGCCTTCCTCGGCATCGCGGCGCTCTACGGCATCCAACTGCCTTGGGAAGGGTATCTGCTCGTCTTTCCGACGCTGATCGTTTCAGGCCTCATGCTGGGGGCTCTGGGGCTGGTCATCAGCTCTACGGTGAAGCAACTTGAAAACTTCGCTGGGGTGATGAACTTCGTGATCTTCCCGATGTTCTTCCTAAGTTCGGCTCTGTACCCGCTATGGAAAATGGCTGAGAGTTCGGAGCTGCTGCGCGACATATGCGCGTGGAATCCGTTCACCCATGCGGTCGAGCTGATCCGGTTTTCGCTCTACGTCACACCGAACCTCTGGGCCCTCACTGTGGTAGCAGGGTGCTTTCTGTTGTTCTTCTGTGCGGCTTTGGTCGGCTACGATCCCGCGCGGGGATTGCAGCGCCAATCGAGAGGGTAGCGTAAGTTACGCCTTTGGTCGCATACATAAGTCCCATAATCGGTATTATGTAAATAACATGTATGAGCATTGGTGTGTAAGACGCTGTGCCAGAACCATTTTCCACATGAGCCGACTCCGTGACAACTTTTTCACGAATTAACCACATCTCTACAAAATCGCACATATCTCCCGCCGGAAACTCGACATCTCGGGCGTTAGACCGTAGGTCAACCCACGGGGATGACGAGGGATTTGGCGCGAGGCACTCACCCACGCCAAGGTTAAAGAGCCGATGCTGGATACAGTTGAAAAAATCGTGGCGTGCCGCGACGTTGAGGAGCTTTGGGTCAGTCTGCGGGATGTGTTGGCAGACTACGGCTTCCCCCGTTTGATCTATGGCTACACCAGCCAGCGGTTTGGCCAGAACCTCGGTGACCGCGACGACATCACCATCCTGACGACGCTCGAGAAAGCGTACATGGATGCCTTCGTGAACGATGGCCTCTACTACCATGCGCCGATGGTGCGTTGGGGTGTCGACAACGTGGGTGCAAAGACATGGCGCTCGATCTTGGAGCGCGCCGAGCAAGGCCTCATGGACGCCGATGAGCTGCGGGTTCATGAGCTGAATCTTTCCTTCGGGCTCAACGCCGGCCTGACGTTGAGTTTTCCGCCTTCGAGCCATCGCACACGTGCGGGACTCGGGCTCGTGCCCGAGCGCGGTGTGAGCCAGGATGAGGTTGATGCGATCTGGGCACGGCACGGTCGTGAGATCTGGGCGCTGACCAATGTGGCCCATCTGAAGATCACCACCCTGCCCCGGCTGACCTCGCGCCGCCCGCTGACACCAAGGCAGCGTGAGGCGCTCGAGTGGGTCGGAGACGGCAAAACCACAGCCGACATCGCCATGATCATGGGGCTGACCCCGTCAACGGTGGAGAAGCATCTCCGGCTGGCCCGTGAGTCTCTGGGGGTCGAAACAACGGCTCAGGCGGTTCTCAAGGCCAGTATGCTGAACCAGATCTACCAGATCGAACCGAGCTTCTGAGCCGTTTTGCGTTACCGGCCTTGGGCGCCGTGAAACTACCGTGAAAAGTTGAGCGAAGATCCGCCGAAGGAGTTCCCTTCCCCGACGGTAATTGGCATTTTCGGCGTGTTCCGTGAGTGGTGGCATTAGCCAAGGAACTCGCGGCTCGGGCGGCCTCACGATACTGGGGAGTTCGAGTTGCTCCGGGAAACCGGATCGTCGGCCTGGGGGATTATATTCATTCTCCGGGTCGACACCCCGAACGGGATCGCCTGTCCTCATCCCCAAAATGACGCGGCGCGATCGTTCGGTTCTTGTGGCGCGGCCCTTCCCAGGGGCCGCGCCACAAACCTTTCTGAAACAACGAAAAAGGCCGCCGCACCGGAGTGCGACGGCCTGTCGAAACAAACGGGGTCAGGCTCAGCCCTGAGCGGCTTTCGCGACTTCGGCTGCGAAGTCCTCTTCTTTCTTTTCGATGCCTTCGCCCACTTCGAGGCGCACGAAGCCGACGATCTCGACACCCGCTTCTTTGGCGGCCTGAGCCACGGTCAGATCGGGGTTGATCACGAAGGCCTGGTTCAGCAGCGTGATCTCGGCAAGGAATTTTTTCATCCGGCCTTCGATCATCTTCTCGATGACCTGCTCCGGCTTGCCGCTCTCACGAGCGATATCCATCTGCACCTGGCGCTCTTTTTCCACGATGGCCGGGTCCAGCTCGGACTCGTTCAGGGCTGCCGGGCGTGGGTCCGCTGCCGCGACGTGCATGGCCACCTGCTTGCCGAACTCTTCGTTCTCGCCCGAGAGCGCCACGAGCACGCCGATTTTGCCCATACCGGGCGCGGCGGCGTTGTGGACGTAGGACACGACCGAGGCGCCCTCGACGGTCGCCATGCGGCGCAGGCCCATGTTCTCGCCGATGGTGGCGATCTTGTCGGTCAGCGTGTCGGCCACGGTCTTGCCGCCCATGTCGGCGTTCTTCAGCGCCTCAACGTCGGACACACCAAGCGCGGCTTTCGCGATGCCGGACACCATGGTCTGGAACTCGGCGTTCTTGCCGACGAAGTCTGTCTCGGAGTTGACTTCGACAGCCACGCCTTTGCCGCCGTCGACCTCAACAGCCACGAGGCCCTCGGCGGCGGTGCGGTCAGATTTCTTGGCGGCCTTCGCAAGGCCCTTGGTGCGCAGCCAGTCAACCGCGGCTTCCATGTCGCCGTCGGTCTCGGTCAGCGCCTTCTTGGCGTCCATCATGCCCGCGCCCGTCTTGTCGCGCAGCTCTTTCACCAGTGCAGCGGTAATCGCCATGTCATGCTCCTTCGGGAGATCTTATTGCAGAACGTCCGGGCGGTTCTGCACCGCCCGTTTGTAAGTTTGATGACAGTGGGAGAGAGCCGTGTTGGCCCCCTGCCCTCGTGTCCCTCAGCTCTCGGCAGCGGCTTCTTCAGCCGGAGCTTCGGCAGGCGCCTCTTCGGCACCGGCTTCGGCGGCGAGCGCCTCTTCTACGGCAGCCTCTTCCAGAGCGCCAATGTCAACGCCAGCAGCGCCCATCTGGGCGGTCATGCCGTCGAGCGCGGCGCGGGCCACGAGGTCACAGTAAAGAGCGATGGCCCGGGCGGCGTCATCGTTGCCGGGGATGATGTAATCCACACCGTCGGGCGAGCAGTTGGTGTCGACCACGGCCACAACCGGAATGCCCAGCTTTTTGGCTTCGGCAATGGCGAGGTCTTCCTTGTTCACGTCGATGACGAACAGCAGGTCGGGCAGGCCGCCCATCTCGCGGATGCCGCCAAGCGAGGCCTGCAGTTTGGCCTGCTCGCGCTCCATGCCAAGGCGCTCTTTCTTGGTGAGGCCGGCAAAACCGATGGAGGATTCTTCGTCGATGGCCTTCAGGCGCTGGATCGACTGGGAGACGGTCTTCCAGTTGGTCAGCGTGCCACCGAGCCAGCGGTGGTTCATGTAGTACTGTGCGCATTTCTCAGCGGCTTCGGCGATCGGGCGCTGAGCCTGACGCTTGGTACCGACAAAGAGGATGCGGCCGTTCTTGGCCACGGTCTCACGCACGACATTGAGCGCGGCGTCCAGCATCGGGACGGTCTGCGTCAGGTCGAGAATGTGAATGCCGTTGCGATCACCGTAGATGAACTCGCCCATGCGGGGGTTCCACCGCTGGGTCTGGTGACCGAAGTGAACGCCAGCTTCAAGCAGCTGACGCATGGAGAAATCAGGGAGCGCCATGTCCAAATCCTTTTCCGGTTTGCGCCTCGGCGGGATCATGAGGGCTGTTGCCCAACCGGCGGACCTTTGCGGGATGTCTCCCCGCAGGGCCCAAACCCCGCCTGTGAAGTGAGCGCGCGTTTAACGCGGGTGGCAGAAACTTGCAAGCCCCTCCTCACTTCCTATCTGTATTAGGACAAAGACCCGCCCTCGTGTTATTCTGGCGGCAGAATTTGACAGACGACCTTTGAATACGACCCATTTGATCGAGAGGCAAAGCTATGCTTGCTGCCCGACTGACCGACTTTCATGTGTGCCCGCTGGTCACACCCGGCGTTCCCCCAATCCCGCACGTTGGCGGCCCGATCCTTCCGACCTGCTCCATTAATGTGCTCACCTGCAACATGCCGCAGGCCCGTCTGACCGATAAGGCCCTGTGCGTCGGCCCGCCCGATGTCATCGTGTTCGGCTCACCGCTGGTTCTGGTGAACAACCTGCCTGCGGCCCGCTTGGGAGACCCCTGTGCCCACGGTGGCGCAATCACCACGGGCTGCCCGACCGTCCTCATCGGCCAGACATACGTGCCCGGCACCATGCTCCAGAACGCGGCTATGGGGGTGAACCCATCGGGCAGCGTGGTGAATTGCGGCAACTCCATCGACGCGGTGCTCGACCGTCTGGATGGCACAGACCCCAATGCTGTGGCACCGGCCACGCGGGACGGGCTCTTCTCGGACATCGAGGCGCGGCACAACACCAACCTGCAATGGAACTCGAGCTTTCAGGACGCCTTCGACGCCGTGCAGCAGGGCGGCCCAGGCACGCGCGCCATCGTGGGCATCATCTATCCCAACAATGGCGGCTCGCATGTGGTTGTCATGGCCAATGATCGTGGCACGGTGGGAATCGTAGAAAGCCAGGATTGGGGGCCGGGGCAACGCCAAGAGGTGATCACCGATGCGAACAGGGCGAATACGCGCTACAATGGCTCTGGCAACAGCAATGTTGGCTGGGGCATTGTGCCTTGAGCCGGGAGCGAAGGTGATGGCCGAAGAGCGGATCACACAAGAGCGGGCGCAGGCACTGGTCGAGGAAGAAATCTCCTCGCACAGCGACCATGATTTCGTGATCGAGGACGACCGGACCATGGAACGTACTTATGGCTGGATCTTCTTCTACAACACCCGCGCCTTTCTCGCCTCGGGCGACCCGATGGATACGATGCCCGGCACCGGGCCGATCGTGGTGTTGCATGACGGCTCTGTGGTCCCCATGCCCACTTCGATGCCACCAGAGCAGGCAATTCTCCGTTTCGAGGAGATGCTGGAAGACCCTGAGATGCTGCCGGAACACATGAAGTAGCCCGCCGCGGCGCACGGCAGGGCTTGCCCCGGGCGCGCGGTGAGGCCACAAGGCGGGCATGTCGGCCTCTTCCATTCTCTGCATCGGTTCCGTTCTTTGGGATGTTATCGGACGCACACCTGCCTCGATGCGGCTGGGCGCCGATGTGCCCGGCAGGATCACCCGCATTCCGGGTGGTGTGGCGCTCAACATCGCAATGGCCCTGCGCCGTGCGGGGCTTGCGCCTGTGTTGCTCAGCTCCGTGGGCCGCGACGGGCCGGGCGATGAACTCGTTGCGCGCTGCACGCTTCTGGGCCTCGACACAGGATATCTGCATCGCTCCGACGATCTGCCGACCGACACCTATATGGCCATCGAGGGTGCCGGGGGGCTGGTGGCGGCGCTGGCGGATGCGCATTCACTCGAGGCGGCGGGAGACCGAATCCTCGCACCCTTGCGGGATGGCCGCCTCGGAAGTGCTGACGCCCCCTACCCCGGTCTAATCGCTCTGGACGGCAACCTGACCGAAACGCTCTTGGCCGAAATCGCAGAGAGCCCGTTGTTCGCCGCCGCCGACCTGCGCGTGGCGCCCGCCTCACCCGGCAAGGCGGAGCGCCTCCTGCCGCTCCTTGGTCATGGTGGCACCACGCTCTACCTCAATCGCGAGGAGGCTGGACTGCTTGCGCAGAAAGGCTTCGATGACGCCGAGAGCGCCGCGAAGGCGCTGGTCAAGCGCGGCGCGGGCCGGGTGCTCGTCACCGACGGAGGCCGCGCCACATGCGATGCGTCCCAAAACGCGTCCCATGTGTCCACGCCGCCTGAAGTCATGGTCGAACGCGTCACTGGCGCGGGTGACACCTTCATGGCTGCCCACATCGCCGCCGAGGCGGAAGGAATGGACCGACCCGCAGCGCTCGCCCATGCCCAGGCCGTAACGGCGGCCTATGTATCTGGAGAAACCCGCCTGTGAAGATGAATGTCACGCAAGAAGTCTCTGATGCGATTGCAGAAGGCCGCCCTGTTGTGGCGCTGGAAAGCACTATTATCACCCACGGCATGCCTTACCCGCAAAACGTGGAAACGGCCCGCGCCGTAGAGGATGACATTCGGGCCGCTGGGGCCGTTCCGGCCACCATCGCCGTGCTCGAAGGGGCGCTCTGTGCCGGCCTCACCGAGGCACAGCTCGATTCGCTGGGGCAGGCGACTGGGGTAGCCAAACTTTCCCGCGCCGACATGGCACACTGCCTCGCGACCGGTGGCACGGGGGCAACGACCGTTGCCGCCACGATGATCGGCGCACGCCTTGCAGGCATCGAGGTCTTCGCCACCGGCGGAATCGGTGGTGTGCATCGCGGCGCAGAGTTCAGCTTTGATGTATCTGCAGATCTCCAGGAACTCGCCAAAACTCCTGTGAGCGTGGTGGCCGCGGGCGCCAAGGCCATCCTCGATATCCCGAAGACGCTGGAAGTGCTCGAAACCTTTGGCGTTACGGTCATCACGATGGGGCAAAAGGACTTTCCTGCCTTCTGGTCGCGCAGCTCCGGCCTGCCCTCGCCCCTTTCGGCTGAGACCGCCGCGGAAGTGGCAAACGCTCATGTGATGCGCGGCGCGATGGGACTGGAAGGCGGGCAACTGGTGGCCAATCCGATACCGATGGAAGCTGAGATTCCGGCCGAAGAACTGGCCCCGGTGATCGCCGAGGCTCTCGCGGCCGCCGAGGCTGAAGGGATCGCCGCAAAGGCCGTTACCCCCTTCCTGCTCGACCGGATATTTCACGCGACCGAGGGCCGCTCACTGACCGCCAATATCGCCCTCGTGCGCCACAACGCCCGGCTCGCTGCCGAAATCGCAGGCGAAATCGTTAAAATTCGCGCCGTTAAGCAGGGTTAACGCCCTCGCTCCCTTGCGAGCGGCCCCGGCGGCGCATATTTCTCATGCAACCGCCCAAGGAGTGCCCGTAACACGATGGCCAAGACGCCACCGCCACCCGAAAATCCGCTCGACCCGAAACCCTACCGGCGCCCCGGTTGGCTCTCGGGTCTGCGCTCGTCGTTCTTTACCGGTCTGGTCGTTGTTGGCCCCGTTGCCGTGACCATCTGGCTGATCTGGACGGTCGTGGGCTGGGTCGATGGCGTGGTCATGCCCTTTGTGCCGGGCGCCTATCACCCCGAGACGCTGATCAACAAATACTTCAACTGCGCCGACTGTGAGCCGATCCGGGTCAACATCCGCGGCGTCGGTGTGGTGGTCTTCCTCCTGTTCACAGTGCTCGTTGGCTGGATGGCCAAAGGCTTCCTCGGCCGTTCGTTCCTTCGCTGGGCCGAGAGCCTTGTGGACCGCATGCCCGTGGTCCGCTCCATCTACAACGGCCTGAAGCAGATCGCCGAAACCGTCTTCGCGCAGACCGAGACGAACTTCGACAAGGCCTGCCTTGTCCAATACCCACGCCATGGCATCTGGGCGATTGCCTTCATCTCGACTAAGGCCAAGGGGGAAATCGCCAAGAAGTCGCCGGTTGAGGACGAGATGGTCTCAGTGTTCCTGCCGACCACGCCCAATCCGACCTCTGGCTTCCTGCTTTTTGTGCCCCGCAAGGATGTGATCATCCTCGACATGACCGTGGAAGACGCCGCAAAGCTCGTGATCTCCGCGGGGCTCGTCTACCCATCCGACAAGATCCCGGCTGCCCTTCCAGAAGCCGCTCAAGCGGTCGAAGAGCGCGAAAAAGGCGCTGCCTGAGTCCATTGCCGCGATTCCGGGCGCTCCGTTGACAGCATTTGCGGCAATTCTGCGACATTACCGCCACATCTTGTGGCTGGACAGACGCGCTTTCTTGCGGCCAAACACGTTATGCCTAAGTTCACCTAAAGCAGATCCAGAATGGGATGTTCCCGATGAAATTCTTTTACGCAGGCCTTCTCTCCGCCGCCCTCGCCGCCCCGGCTTTTGCCGGTGGCATGAACGAGCCGGTGATGGAGCCGACGGTCACGACCGATGAGCCGCAGATGAGCCGTGACACCATTGCCGAAGACACCGCGTCTTCTGGCAGCCATGACATCATCGTGCCGATCACCGCGCTGATCCTCTTCGGGGTCGCGGTCGCCAACTGATCCGGCTATAGCCGCAGCCATGAGGCCGCGCGGAGTTCTCCGCTGCGGCCTTTTGCGCGTTTTCTACTCATCAAATGTGCGCCCCAGCCCGTCGCCGTAAATCGCAGCGAGATCAACGCTGCTCTCTCTCCCCACCTTGCTTCCGTGTTGCCCCAAGAACCGGGCCGCAGCCCGGCGGCCGGCTTCTTTGAGTTCGCTCATCACGTAGGGGTTCGGTACGGTCTTGGTGGCAACCGATAGGTCGTTCATCAGGTCGTCGTCGGCGATCATGTGCACGCGCACGTTCTTCATCACCCCCTCCGGCACAGTGCCGCTTTCGATCAGGCGATGCACGAAGGCGATGGCACGAAGCTCGCTCATAAGGGAGGCGTTGAAGCTGATCTCGTTGACCCGGTTGGCGATGTCTTGCGGCGTTTGCGGCAGTTCCTCGCGCTCCAGCGGGTTGATATTGATGATGATGATGTCGTCCGGCAGGTGCCGCGCGAATAGCGGAAACAGCGCGGGATTGCCCGTGTAGCCACCGTCCCACCAAAACTCATCGGTTCTAGTCACCGGATCTTTGGCCTCGACGGCCCGGAACAACGTGGGCAAGCAAGCGGAGGCAAGGATCACATCGGGCGTGATCTCTTCTCCCCGGAACATCCGGATGCGCCCCGTGCGGACGTTGGTGGCGGATACGTAAAAGTCGGGCCCGCGCTCGTGGCACACGTGGTTGTAGTCGAAGGTTTCGACCACCTTGCGTAGCGGGTTTTCGTAGAGCGGGCCGAGACTGTAGGGCGAGGCTACTCGCGCGGCTGTCTCTTGCAACCAGTAGGCCGGCGAGTATTCCAGCATCTGGCTCACCACCTGTGCGGAGGGTGCGAAGGGGGCCAGCCAATGGGTGATCTCATTGTCGGGCAAGGCCCCCATGCGCTCCCAGAGCCAATCGAGGTTCGCGCGGGCGACCTCGTTGCCCTCCACCACATCGCCATCTGCCAGCCCACGCACGAGCCCCGCCTTCAGCGCCGCGCCATTGACCGCCCCGGCGGAGGTGCCGGAGATTGCAGCGATCTCGAACTCGCCGGTCTCCAGCAGCCGGTCCAGCACGCCCCAGGTGAAGGCGCCATGGGCCCCTCCCCCCTGAAGCGCAAGGTTGACTGCGATCTTCTGTTTCTTCGCCAACGGATCAGCTCGCGGTCCAGCCACCATCGGCGCTGATCGTGGTGCCGGTGATTTGCGAGGCATGATCGGAGCAAAGGAACACGGCAAGGCCACCAAGCTGCTCGACCGTCACGAATTCCTTGGAGGGCTGCTTTTCAAGGATGACCTTCTCGACCACCTCGTCCTCCTTCATCTTGTACTCCTTCGCCGTGTCGGGGATCTGCGCCTCGACCAGCGGGGTCAGTACATAGCCGGGGCAGATCGAATTAGCCGTGATCGGTTCGCGGGCGGTCTCAAGGCCGACCGTCTTGGTCATGCCGACAATCCCGTGCTTGGCCGAGATATAGGCCGACTTGTAGGGCGAAGCGCGCAGACCGTGTGCGGAGGCGATGTTGATGATGCGGCCCCAGCCGGCCTTGCGCATCATTGGCAGGGCAGCGGCGGTCGTGTGAAACGCCGACGAAAGGTTGATGGCGATGATCGCATCCCATTTTTCCATCGGGAACTCGTCAATCGGGGCGACGTGCTGGATGCCCGCGTTGTTCACGAGGATGTCGCAGGCGCCCGCCTCTTCGATCAGCTTGCGGCACTCCTCGCCCTTGCTCATGTCGGCCTTGATGTAGCGCGCCTCGACCCCATGGGCCTTGCCGATCTCATCGGCAAGCGCGTGATCTTCCTTGCGGTCGGTGAACGAGTTGAGCACCACGTTGGCCCCTGCCCCGGCCAATGCCCGCGCGACGCCAAGGCCGATCCCCGAGTTGGACCCGGTGATGACGGCGGTTTTGCCTTTGAGAGACATCTCTCTTCTCCTTTGTGAAATTCTGTCGGTGCAAAGCATAGATGCTGCACTTGCAAAGGAAACGGCGAATGTCGAAAGACGTTCCGGGGCTGCGTCAGTTTGTCGGCGTCAGAGCTGGGCAGCGATGGCGGTTGTGTCGATCAGCGAGTGAACCTCCGCGATCAACCCCTGCTCGTAGCGATAGAACACGTGCTCAGTGAACTGCACCCGTCGTCCGTTGACCGGCAAGCCGAAGAGTTTCCCGACCGGCGTGCAATCAAAGCTCAGTCGCGCGGCGATGTGCTCGGGCTCGGCAACCAGGTGCGCGATGTTGAAACGCAAGTCGGGAATCGCCCGAAAATCACCCTCCAACATGGCCCGGTACCCGGCCAGCCCGAGGGGGCTACCGTTGTGGCTCGCCTCTTCGTGAACGTGCTCGCCGAGCTTTTCCCACTCCTGCCGATTGAGGCAGTCGATATAGCCGTGGTAGGCGGCGATCCAGGCGTCGCGGGTCATGAAACCACTCCGATATCCGGCTCCGAAATCGGGCCAAAAAAAAGCGCCCGCACAAGGCGGGCGCAAGTTATTGAGGCAGGTTTCATACAGGCAAGAAACCTATCGAGCAGTGCCCTCTTTATACGCGTTCTGCCGCGTATGTCCAAGGTAAAAGTTTGAAAAGGCTGAACTCCGCCGCTAGGATTTGGGTCAAATAAACAAGGGCAGACAGGGATTGTTGCCAATATGGCCTATCATTTTTTCCAAGCAGCTTCACGGGTTTGCGCGACGCTCGCTCTGGTTTCCCTCGGGGGATTCGCCGGAGCCGAGCCAAAACATGGCATCGCCATGTATGGTGAGCCCGCTTTGCCGGCCGATTTTACCGCCCTGCCCTACGTCAATCCCGATGCGCCGAAGGGCGGCGAATACGTGCAAAGCGAGATCGGCAGTTTCGACTCGATGCACCCGTTCATCCTCAAGGGCCGCTCCCCGTGGGCTTGGCGCGAGTTCGGTTTCGAGACCCTCATGGGCCGCAGTCAGGACGAGCCATTTACCCTCTACGGCCTGTTGGCTGAAACAGTCGAAACCGGGCCAAACCGCGAGTGGGTCGAGTTCACTTTGCGGCCCGAGGCTCGGTTCAACGACGGCTCGCCCGTGACCGTTGAAGATGTGATGTGGTCCTACGAGACCCTCGGCACGCTCGGCCATCCGCGCTACCACACCGCCTGGAAGAAGGTGGCGAAGATGGAGCAGGTCGGCGAGCGCGGCGTGCGCTTCACCTTCAACGAGGCCGACAACGAACTGGCCCTCCTGATGGGCATGCGTCCGATTGTCAAGAAGGCTGATTGGGAGGGTATCGACTTTGAAGAAGCGTCGATGCGTGTGCCTGTTGGCTCCGGTCCCTACGTGATCGAAAACGTCGATCCGGGCCGCTCCATCACCATGCGGCGCAACCCCGATTGGTGGGGTAAGGACTTGCCGTTCAACCGCGGCCAGCACAACTTCGACACCCTCCGCTACGAGTGGTTCGGTGATAGCGATGTCGCCTTCGAAGCCTTCCGCGCAGGCGAACTCAGCTACAACCGCGAGAACAACGTTGCCAAGTGGAACAGCTCCTACGACTTTCCCTCCGTGCAGTCGGGCGATGTGGTGAAGGCGCTGATCCCGCATGAGCGGCCCTCGGGCATCACCGGGCTGGTGATGAACACCCGCAAGCCGCTCTTCGAGGACTGGCGCGTGCGCGAGGCGATGATCCTCGCCTTCAACTACGAGTTCATCTCAGACAAGCTGAACGATGGCGGCGACCCGCGGATCTGCTCCTATTTCTGCAACTCCGAACTTGCGATGAAGCCGGGTGCAGCTGAGGGGAAGGTGGCAGAGTTGCTGGCACCCTTCGCAGCGGACCTTCCGCCTGGCACCATCGAAGGCTATGAGCTGCCCGTCGGCGACGGCTCGGTCCGCAACCGCGCAAACGTCCGGGCCGCGATGGACCTGCTTAACGAGGCCGGCTGGACCGTGGATGACGCCGGTGTGCTGCGCAATGAAGCGGGCGATGCCTTCGCCTTCGAGATCCTCCTGCAAACCGGCGCCCCACAGCCTGCCAACATCGCCGAGCTCTACGTCGAAGGGCTGAAGCGGCTGGGCATAGATGTGACGATCGAGGCTATCGACCGAGCGCAGTACCGCGAGCGGACCGACAATTACGACTTCGATATGACCTGGTACACCCGGCCCCTCTCCATGTCGCCCGGCAACGAGCAGACGCTTTACTGGGGCTCTGCGGGCGTGACCGAGCCAGGTACCCGCAACTGGATGGGCATGAACTCTCCCGCCGCCGAGGCGATGATCCGTGCGATGCTCGAAACCGAGGATCGCGAGGTGTTTCTTGCGGCCGTGCATGGCCTTGACCGTGTTCTGACCGCCGGGCGCTACGTGATCCCGATCTGGTACAGCCCCGAGGCGCGGCTCGCGTTTAAGAAAGAGATGAGATACAACGCCGAGCACCTGCCAGCCTATGGCGACTGGGCCGGTTTCCTTCCGGATGTGTGGTGGTGGCAGGCGGAGTGATCCGCCCTGCCCTCCTTGCACTCGCCCTCAGTTCGTTGGCGATGACGGTTCGGGCCGAAACGCTTGAAATCCCCGGCCCCGAGGGACCTTTGCAAGGAGAATTGCTCCTCCCTGAGCGCGCGACCCACGCCGTAGTGATCGTGCCGGGCTCCGGCCCGATCGACCGCGATGGCCGATTTTCCACCGGTCGCGGCGCGCTCAGCTACAAGCTTCTGGCCGAGGCCTTGGCCGCAGAGGGCGTGGCGAGCCTGCGGATCGACAAGCGCGGGCTGTTCGGCAGCAAGGCGGCCATCTCCGACCCGGAGGCGGTAACGGTTGAAGCCTATGGCGAAGACGTAGCCCATTGGGCGACAGAGCTCGCAGGCCGGATGGGCCAAAGCTGCGTCTGGCTCGCCGGCCATTCCGAGGGTGGGCTGGTGTCACTCGCCACCGCCTCTGCCGGCGCGCCCCACATCTGCGGGCTCGTTCTGCTCGCGGCGCCCGGGCGCCCGCTGTCGGTGATCCTGCGCGAGCAACTTGCGCGACAACCGCTCGCCCGGGCCTATGACGACGAGATGGAGCGGATCTTCAGCACCCTCGAGCGCGGCGAGCGGGTCGATATCGAAACACTCAGCCCCGCACTGCGCCAGCCTTGGCGCGACAGCATTCAGGGATTTCTCATCAACCTTTTCTCCAAGGACCCGGTCGCGCTGGCCCGGGCCTATAGCGGCCCCATTCTGGTCATCCAGGGTGCCCGTGACGTTCAGATCACGCCCGTCGATGCCGCAGCGCTTGTCGGCGCCAATCCTCGCGCCACTTTGCGCATCTTCGCTCTCATGACCCACATGCTGAAGGACGATGTGGAGGGCGCGCCCTATGCCACTTATGAGGACCCAGACGTACCGCTGACCGATGGCCTGGCCTCTGAAATCGCCGCTTTCATCAGCAACCCAGCAGCCGTTGCACGTTAACCGTGCATTAAGCACTGCTTCCTACCCTCACGGCCTATCAACCATGACGCGAATTGATGGGAATCGGAAAATGCGATACGCTCCGGAGGACTTGGGAGGACAATCGATGGCTTGGAAACAGCTCTTCGAGAACTGGGCGGACGCCCTGCCTAGGATCGTTGACCTTTACCCGCACGTGGATTGCGTTGCGCTTCAAAGGTTTCGCGGCAACCGGTCGCTCTTCGTTGCCTATCTCGCCGCCACCCACGACCTGACCCTGCGTGAGGCCGAAGAAGGGGTGCAAGACATGCTTCGGCGTTTCGGTCGAAGTCAGCTGGCAGAAGCGGCCTGATGGTGCCCTAGTCGAGCGAGGTGACCCAAAGGATCGTTGCATCCTCATCGCTCACCGACACCACGTTATGCCCCATCGTCGCATCGTAATACGCACTGTCGCCGCGTCGTAGCTCCACCGGGGCATAGAACTCGGTGTAGAGCTTGATAACACCTGTCAGCACATACAAAAACTCTTCCCCGTCGTGCCGCACCCAACCGTCGAACTCCTCCATCCGGCGGGCCCGAATACGGGCGCGATAGGGCAGCATCTTCTTCTGGGTCAATTGGCTTGCAAGCAGGTCATGCTCGTAGGTCGGGGTCATCTGATGATCCCCCTCGCCGCCCTTCGTCACGGCCATACGGCCGTTCACCTTCTCTTCACTCGGGGGAGTAAACAGCTGGGGCAGAGAAATTTTCAGCCCTTCGGCAAGCTTCTTCACCGCATCATAGGTGGGCGACATCTGACCGTTTTCGATTTTCGAAAGCGTTGAGCGGGCCAGACCCGCCTGTCGCGCCGCCTGTTCCAGCGTCCATCCTTGCGCGGTGCGCAGGCTCCGCACCCGCTCGCCCAGATCGAGCGGCGCGGCTTCGGCCTGCTGGCCACTTTCCCGCGCAATGCGGATCAGGCTCTTCGGATCGTCTCCCATGGCCAAGCGGTTTACGAGGCCCTTTGACCCCTTGCAAGCTCGGCCTGCCAGCGCTAGCAGGTTGGCCATGAGCACCCCTTGCCCCTCCCCGTTCAACATGGCTGCCTATGTGCTTGGTGCGGCTGAGAAAAATTCAGGCAAGACTGCGCTCGTTATCGCCGGTGCCAGCAATGCAAAACGCTGGCGCTACGGTGAAATCCGCGGTCATGTCGCAGGCATCGCCGCTGGCCTTCGAGAGCGCGGCCTCGTTCCTGGTGACCGCGTGCTCCTGCGCCTCGGCAACACGGTAGAGTTTCCACTCGCCTACCTAGGCGCGATCTGGGCAGGCCTTGTGCCCGTGCCAACGTCCGCCGCACTGACCGCCCCAGAGATCACCGCCATAGCCGCAGAACTCCGGCCTGCGCTCGTTATTGCAGGTGAAGGCGTTGCCTTGCCCGAGAACTCCGCACCAGTCCTTCCCGAAGCTGCGTTGCATGAGATGAAGGGTGAGATGGACCCCGAGATGGGAGACCCCAACCGCCTCGCCTACATCATCTACACTTCCGGCACCTCCGGACGCCCGCGCGGCGTCATGCACGCGCATCGTGCCGTCTGGGCGCGGCGGATGATGTGGGAGGGCTGGTATGACCTGAAAGAGGATGACCGGCTCCTCCACGCTGGCGCCTTCAACTGGACCTACACCCTTGGGACCGGCCTGATGGACCCTTGGGCACGCGGGGCCACGGCGGTCATCCCGGCAGCCGGCACCAAGCCCGAGCAACTCCCATTGCTCATGGCCCGTCATGATGCCACGATTTTTGCCGCCGCACCGGGCGTTTACCGGCAGATGTTACGGCACCATGAGGGGCTCTCCGCACCTAAACTGCGGCACGGCATTTCAGCTGGTGAGAAGCTACCTGAAGCAACGCGCACAGCTTGGAAGGCCGCGAGCGGAACCGAGATTTATGAGGCGCTCGGAATGTCCGAGTGCTCCACCTACGTTTCCGGCAGCCCCAACCGTCCGGCCCCGGAGGGCGCCAGCGGCTACCCACAGCCCGGTCGGCGGATCCGCGTCGGTGAAAACGGGCAATTGGCCATCCACCGCTCCGATCCCGGGCTGATGCTGGGTTACCTCGATGCCCCTGAGGAGACGGCGGAGCGGTTCGATGGCGAATGGTTTCTCACCGGAGACACAGTGGCGGAAGGCCCGGACGGCGCGATCACCTATCTGGGCCGCAACGATGACATGATGAACGCCGGAGGGTATCGCGTGTCGCCCCTTGAAATAGAGGCCGCGATGGCGGGGCACCCAAACATCACCGGTACCGCCGCAGTCGAGCACGAGGTGAAACCCTGCACCACAGTGATCCGATGCTTTTACACCGCCCCACAACCGATTGAAGTCGAAAGCCTTTCAAACTTCGCCGCAAGCCGTCTGGCGCGCTACAAGTGCCCCCGGATCTTCACTCATATCGAGGCGATCCCGACTAACGCCAACGGCAAGGTTAACCGCACAGTCCTGCGCAACCGGCCTCTCGACCCTGCGTAGGCGCACGCTGTGAAGGGGTTTTCGCCCTTTCCTCCTTCCCGCCCGCGTGACACATCTGACCCATGATCAAGCTCGATATCTTCTCCGACCCGATCTGCCCTTGGTGCTTCATCGGCAAGACCCTCCTCGACAGGGCGCTCACCGAAGCCGCGCAGAACCCCTTTACCATCGAGTATCACCCGTTCCAGCTGAACCCGGACATGCCCAAAGGCGGGATGGACCGGCGCGAGTATCTTGAGGCCAAATTTGGCGGCAAGGAGGGCGCGCTGGAGGTCTATGGTCGGATTGCCGAGGTGGCCGAGGAGGCCGGGTTGATGCTCAACCTGGCCGCAATCGAGCGCACCCCCAACACGCTGGATGCCCATCGGGTGATCCACTGGGCCGGGCTGGAGCAACGGCAGATCCCGGTCGTTTCAATGCTTTTCGACGCCTACTTCATGCAGGGCCGCGATATTGAGGACCACGAAGTCTTGGCCGACATCGCCGATAGCGCAGGGTGTGACGCAGCGGTCATTCAGCGCCTTTTGGCGAGCGATGCCGACGCGGATGACATCCGCGCCCGCGATGCCCACGCCCGGGAGCGCGGCGTTAGTGCGGTGCCGACCCACATCATCGCCAATCAGCATGTGGTGCCCGGCAGTCAACAGCCCGAGCTGTGGCTGAAACTCATCGACGAGATCAACGGCCAGATCGGATCCATTCAATGAGCCTTGCCGAAAGGGCGCCGTCCGCTGGGCGGTTGAGCCGGACGGAGTTCACCGCCCTGATGGCAATGCTCTTTGCCACCATCGCCTTTTCCACCGATGCGATGCTGCCGGCGATGCCGACCATTGTCGACGAGCTGACGCCGGATAGCCCCAACCGCGCGCAACTCATCATCACCTTCTTCATGCTCGGCATGGGGCTCGGCACCCTCGTCACCGGCCCGCTGTCCGACGCCTTCGGCCGCAAACCTACCATCCTCGCCTGCGCAGGGCTTTATATTGGTGGTTCAGTGCTGGCCTGGGTCGCGCCCTCACTGGAACTGCTGCTCGCCGCTCGTGTCATTCAGGGCCTTGGCGCCGCCGGTCCAAGGATTGTTGGCCTTGCAATTGTCCGTGATCAGTACTCCGGCCGCGAGATGGCCAAGCTTACGAGCTTCATCTTCCTCGTCTTTTCTCTCTTCCCCGCCTTCGCGCCCCTCATCGGCGAAGGTGTGATCACACTCTTTGGCTGGCGCTCGATTTTCTTGGTGTTCGTTCTTTTCATCGGAATTTCGTCACTGTGGCTGTTCTTCCGCCAACCCGAGACCTTACCGCAGGTCGCCAGAGTCCCCTTCTCCACCGAAACCTTGCTGGCGAACGTCAAAACGGTCGTTTCCAACCGGACCGTGCGGTTCACGATCGCCGTGCAAATCTTTATTTTCGCACAGCTTCTCACAATCATCTCCACCACCCAGCCGGTTTTTGACGAGGTGTTCGAAAAAGAGGCCAGCTTCGCGCTTTGGTTCGCGTTCATCGCGCTCTGTGCCAGCACATCCAGCTTTCTGAACGCGCGCTTCGTGATGACGGTCGGCATGCGCGGCATGGTGATCCGGGCGTTGGTCGCCGTTTCGGTCATCACGCTCTCAGCGCTTGTGATCACGCAGTTGACTGCCCACGCCTCCACGGCGCATTTCGTTGTCTATGTGATCTGGGTGATCACGATTTTCTACCAGATGGGCCTTACGATGGGGAACTTGAACGCCCTTGCTCTCGAGCCCATGGGCAAGCTGGCAGGCACGGCCACCTCGGTGATCGGAGCAATCTCGACGGCCCTTGCCGTGGTGGTGGGCACGCCCATCGGCCAGTTCTTCGACGGCACCACAACGCCCATCATCCTTGGGTGTTTCCTGTCAGGCCTCGTCGCACTTGGTCTGATGCTCTGGATGGGCAATCCGGATAAATCCTAGGTGCTTACGCGGCTTTCTTTACTTTCTCGGCAAGGTCTCGGGCAATCGCAAAAGCACCTTTAATCTTGTCAGAGGACTTGGCCCAGTCGCGCCGGACGACCAACTTGTTGTCACGGATCTTCGCCAGCCCGTTCTGCGCTTGAATGTACTCCACAAGCCCGGCCGGGTTGCCGAACTTGTCATTGTGGAATTGCACCGTCCCCCCTTTCGGCCCACCATCGAGCTTGGCAATGCCCGCGCGTTTACACATCGCCTTGATCCGGACGATGAGCATCAGCGTGTTCACCTCTTTCGGCAGCGGCCCGAACCGGTCGATCAACTCGGCGGCAAAACCTTCCAGCTCGACCTTGGTGCTGAGCGATGAGAGCCGCCGATAGAGGCCAAGGCGAACGTCAAGATCTGGCACGTAGGTCTCTGGGATCAGGACAGGAACACCAAGGTTAATCTGAGGCGCCCATTGGCCATCATCATCCGTCAGCCCGTCGAACTCGCCCGATTTGATCTTGGCAATCGCGTCTTCGAGCATGGATTGATAGAGTTCATACCCCACCTCGCGCACATGGCCCGATTGCTCCTCGCCTACAAGGTTGCCAGCTCCGCGGATGTCGAGGTCCTGGCTCGCCAGCGTGAACCCCGCGCCGAGGCTGTCGAGCGAGCCGAGCACCCGCAGCCGTTTCTCGGCGCTGTCGGTGAGCGGGATGCGCGGCCTTGTGGTGAGGTAGGCGTAGGCCCGTGTTTTCGCCCGTCCGACCCGGCCGCGGATCTGGTAGAGCTGCGCCAGTCCGAACATGTCGGCGCGGTGCACGACCATTGTGTTCGCCGTCGGAATATCGAGGCCGGACTCCACGATAGTAGTCGCCAGCAGGATGCCGAACTTGCCATCGTAAAAGGCATTCATCTTGTCATCCAACTCACCGGCGGCCATCTGGCCGTGGGCAACCACGTAACTGACCTCGGGTACCTGCTCTTTCAGGAACTCCTCCACCTCGGGCAGATCCTTGATGCGGGGCACCACGTAAAAGCTCTGGCCGCCACGATAATGCTCACGCAGCAAGGCCTCACGGATCGTCACAGGATCAAATTCTGACACATAGGTGCGGATCGCGAGGCGATCGACCGGAGGAGTCCCGATTATCGAAAGATCCCGTACACCTGTGAGCGAAAGTTGAAGCGTGCGCGGGATCGGCGTAGCGGTCAGCGTCAGCACGTGGATATCGGAGCGCATCTCCTTCAGTCGCTCTTTGTGGCCCACGCCGAAGTGCTGTTCTTCGTCGATGATCAGCAGGCCCAGATCCTTGAAGCGAATGGTCTTGGCCAGCACCGCATGGGTACCAATTACGATATCGACGGTGCCGTCTGCCAGCCCCTTGCGGGTGCCACTGGCCTGTTTGGCCGGCACGAAGCGCGAAAGCTGGCGCACCTTGAGCGGGAAGCCCCGGAACCGTTCGGCAAAGCTTTTGGCGTGTTGCCGGGCCAGCAGCGTAGTGGGTGCGATCACCGCAACCTGTTTGCCCTGCATCGCGGCCACGAAAGCGGCGCGCATTGCCACCTCGGTCTTGCCAAAGCCCACGTCGCCGCAAACCAGCCGGTCCATCGGGCGGCCCGCTTCAAGGTCTTCCAGAACCTCGGCGATTGCCTTCAGCTGATCGTCCGTCTCGGTGTAGGGAAAACGCGCGGAGAACTCCTCCCAAGCATGGGCCACGGGCTCCAGCACGGGAGCCTTGCGCAAAAGCCGCTCTGCAGCGGTACGCATGAGCTTTTCTGCCGCAATCCGGATCCGCTCTTTGAGCCGCGCTTTCTTGGCCTGCCATGCCCCACCGCCCAACTTGTCGAGCAGCCCCTCCTCATGGCCATAGCGGCTAAGGAGTTCGATATTCTCGACCGGCAGGTAAAGCCGGGCCTGCTCAGCATACTCGAGGTGGATCATCTCGTGGTCGGCGCCAATAGCGTTCACGACCTCAAGGCCCATGTACCGGCCCACGCCATGATCAACATGGACCACGAGGTCGCCGGTGCTTAGGCTCTGCGCTTCGGTCAGGAAGTTGTCGGCCCGGCGTTTGCGCTTGGGCGAACGGATCAGCCGGTCGCCAAGCACATCCTGCTCCGAGATCACCGTCAGCCCCGGCTCGGTGAATCCATGCTCCAGCGGCCAGATCGCAAGGTAAACGCCGCCTTTGCCCTCCGGCACATCGCGCCAGTCGGTGATCGGCGTCGCGCCCTCCAGTCCCTCATCGGCCATGAGCCCGGAGAGCCGCTCGCGGGCACCTTCCGAGTAGGAAGCGATCACCACCTGCCCTTGCCGCCGCTGGGCTTCAATATGGGCTTTCAACGCCCCGAAAAGGCTTACCGATTCCTGTTGGCGCTCCGGCGAGAAGTTGCGCCCGATCCGACCCTCGGCATCCAGCACACCCGGTCCGGTCCCCTGAGGCAGGGGCGAAAGCTGAACCACCCGGCGGCCCCGCATAGCCGCCTCCCAGGCATCGTCATTGAGGTAAAGGCCGGATGGCGCGGCGGCCTTGTAGCTACCCCCGATCCGCGCTTTCGAGCTCGCGGCCTCGCGCCGATTGTCGTAGCTGTCGGTGATGCTCTCCCAGCGCGCCAGCCGCGCTGGGGTGAACTGATCATCCAGCATGACCGCCGCGTCTGGAAGGTAGTCAAACAGCGTGTCCAGCCGCTCGTGGAAGAGCGGCAGCCAATGCTCGAAGCCCGCATGCTTGCGGCCCGCGGAAACCGCTTCATAGAGCGGGTCATCCGAACCTGCCGCACCGAATTCGATGCGGTAGTTCTGGCGGAACCGGGTGATCGAGGCGTCGTCCAGCACCATCTCTGAGGCGGGAGAGAGCTCCACCCTGTCCAACTTCTCGGTGGTCCGCTGTGTAGCCGGGTCAAACCGGCGCGCGCCGTCCAGAATGTCACCGAAGAGGTCGAGCCTCACAGGCCCGCCATCTCCCGGCGGATAGATGTCGATGATCCCGCCCCGGATCGCAAAGTCGCCCGGCTCCAGCACGGTCGGCGCTTGAGAAAACCCCATGCGCACCAGAAAGCTGCGCAGCGCCTCTTCATCCACCCGTTCGCCCACGGTGGCGACAAAGCTGGAGGCTGCCACGAGGTCCTTCGCGGGCACCCGCTGGGTGGCCGCATTGAGCGTGGTCAGCAGCACGAACTTGCCGGAGAGGCCGCCGGCCAGTGCCGAAAGCGTGGCCATGCGCCGGGCGGAGATATCGGGGTTGGGCGATACTCGGTCATAGGGCAGGCAATCCCACCCCGGAAACTCGATCACCGGCACGTTCGGCGCAAAGAAGTTCAGCGCCGCGCGCATCTCGGCCAGGCGCTTGTCATCCCGAGCACAATGCACCACCGGCGCGCCGCGCTCCAGCTCGCGGGCGATCAGAAGGGCGTCGAATCCCTCGGGCGCGCCGCCCAGAGTTATGCGCGTCGTCTCGGTCATCAGGAGTTCTGAGGTAGTCCGGGCGCAGGGCGGGTGCAACCCGCCATCGGCGTCAGATCGCGCCGATCGAAAGGTTCTGGAACATGCCCCACATCGCGGTGACGAAGATAGAGAGCATTCCGATCACCTGCGTGGTAAAACGGTGCCGGTGCATGCGGTCATAGAGGCCGTCGCCATCGGCCGCGCGGATCCCGCGCGCGCAGCGCACGCCAAGCCCGAGCACAATGCTCATCGGCGCCGCCAGCAGGAACACAGCCTGGCTGAACTCGGAGCCATACCAGAACCCGATGATTGCCAGCGACGTCAGGGTGAAAAAGACGATCCCGATCAGCCAGAGCCCGGCCTGATCGGCGATGTAGAGAATGCGGTTCACGTTGACCCGCACCATGTCGTGCAAGTCGGCCTCTGCCTCGCCACCACTACGCTTTGCGCGCTGCACAAGGTCCCACGGAACGCCGAGGACAAAATGCGAAGAGGTCGACCACATGACTGCGAGGGCGATCCAGTACCACAGGTTCGAGAAGGATCGCATGTCGATCAACTCGAAGACGGTTTCGTACCAGTCCAGCACCCTGTGTCTGCCCCTTTGGCCACTTTGGGCCTGTTGTAGAAGTTCGCGCAATCTAGCCACATGCGCAGGGAATGGAAGCCTTGTCGCGGCGCAAAATCCGTGGCACGGGCGTTCTGTGGCTGAAAAACGAGGTTGCCCATGCGTCCCACCGTCGCCCCCTACCCCGCCGCCCGTCTACGGCGCACCCGCGTAAGCCCCGCGATCCGCGGATTGGTTCGGGAAAACGAGGTGACTGCGGATGATCTGATCTGGCCGGTCTTCCTGCGCGATGGTGAGGGTGAGCGCACGCCGGTCCCCTCCATGCAGGGCGTCGAGCGGCTGACGGTGGATCTGGTGGCGGAGGCCGCACAGGAGGCAGCCGAACTGCGCATCCCGGCGATCTGCCTCTTCCCTTACACCGGGCCAGAGGCCCGGACAGAAGATTGCGCGATGGCGTGGGACCCCGAGAACCTCACCAACCGGGCCATCCGCGCAATCAAGGCAGCGGCGCCCGAGGTGGCCGTCATGACCGACATCGCCCTCGACCCCTACAACATCAATGGCCATGACGGCTTTGTCGTTGACGGCCAGATCGTCAATGATGAGACGGTCGAGGCGCTGGTCAAGATGGCGCTGGCGCAGGCCGAGGCCGGGGCCGACATCCTCGGCCCGTCCGACATGATGGATGGCCGGATCGGCGCGATCCGTTCGGCACTGGAAGAGGCCGGGCACCGGAACGTCTCGATCCTGAGCTACGCCGCCAAATATGCTTCGGCCTTCTACGGGCCGTTCCGCGATGCCGTGGGCGCATCCGCCGCGCTGACCGGCGACAAAAACACCTACCAGATGGATCCGGCTAATTCTGACGAGGCTCTCCGCCTTGTCCAGCGCGACCTCTCAGAGGGTGCCGATATGGTCATGGTCAAACCCGGCCTGCCCTATCTCGACATCATCCGCCGCGTCCGCGACACCTTCGGCGCACCAACTTTCGCCTATCAGGTGAGCGGCGAATACGCGATGATCGAAGCCGCCGCCGCCAATGGCTGGATCGACGGCGAGAAGGTGATGGTGGAGAGCCTGATGGCCTTCAAGCGGGCCGGTTGCATGGGGGTGCTGACCTATTTCGCGCCCCGCATGGCAAGGCGGCTGAAGTCCGGTTGATCCGAGGTGCGCCTTCACTGCGCACACTACGGGCCAAAATCCGCCCATTTCACCTCAACTTGTGGTGACAACCCCGCCGGACGCCCCTATAGATAGATAAAACCGGCGCAAAACAGCCGGATCGAGGCATAAGGACAGGCGGATATCATGAGCAAATTCCCCAATCGACGTGTATTCTTGGCCGGGCTCGGTGCGACCACCGCGCTTTCGGCCTGTGGCAACGGGATCGGCAACAACAACGGCCCCAAGATCGACGCGCGGGTCGACAGCACCCGCAACTACCTCTTCTCGCGCTATCCCGGCACCGCCGATCTCGAGCAGAAGGCGGCAGGTGTGCTCTACATGCCGCTCGTCACCAAGGCGGGCCTCGGCGTGGGCGGCAGCTATGGGCGTGGGGCGCTCCGGATCGACAATGCAACCGTCGACTACTACGCCGCCCTTCAGGCCAACTTCGGCCTCCAGATCGGCGCGCAGCAATATGCGCATGCGCTCTTCTTCATGACCCCGGCGGCGCTGCGCGACTTCCGCACCTCCACCGGCTGGTCGGTCGGGGCCGATGCCGAGTACGCGCTCAACGACAACGCAGGCAATCTCTCCGCCGAGACCCTCACCGCCCTGGCCCCGGTCATCGCCGTGGTCTTCGGCCAGGCCGGACTTATCCTCGGCGCCACCCTCGAGGGCAGCAAGTACAACAGGATCATCCCCTGACATCGGCGACATGCAGGACCAATGGGCACCCTTCGGGGTGCCTTTTTTGTCATGACAGCCCGGGCCCACACGCATAAGCTGAAACCGGGAGGAACCAGCATGAAAAAGTCCACAATTGCAGCGGTGGTAGCAGCCCTCGCCCCTGCCCCCGCATTGGCCCAGATCGCCTGCGCCGACATGGCCAGCGCCGCGCCCGAGGGCGTCACGATCACCGAGGCCACTGCCCTGCCGGAGGGCGACGATCAATCCATGATCCCACAGTGCCTCCTGCGCGGCACAATGGCCGAACGCACCGGCGCCGATGGCAAGCCCTATGCAATCGGCTTCGAACTGCGCTTGCCCGAGGCATGGCAGGGCCGGTTTATGCATCAGTTCAACGGCGGCAATGACGGCGAGGTGAAGCCCGCGCTCGGTGCTGGCACCGGCGTTGGTGCGCCCGCGCTTGAGCGTGGTTTTGCCGTTGTCAGCTCCGATGCGGGCCATGACGGCAAGGCGCATCCCGATGCCGGGCTTGTCGGGGGCAACCTCTTCGGGCTCGATTACGAGGCGCGGCGCGATTACGGCTATGGCGCCGTGGCCAAGCTGCACCCGGTCGCGCTGGCCTTGGTCGAGGCGCATTACGGTGAGGCCCCCGCCCATGTCTACGGTTACGGCACTTCCAACGGCGGGCGGCACGCGATGGTCGCCGCAAAGCGGATGCCGGGTGCCTTTGATGGCCTGCTCGCGGGCTACCCCGGCTTCCGCCTGCCCCGCGCGGCAATCCAGCATGCATGGGATGTGCAGCAGTTCCGCTCCGTCGCCCCAACGCTGGCCGAGAGCTTCAGCACCGACGAACTGGCATTCGTCGCGGGTAAGATCAACGCCGCCTGTGATGCGCTCGATGGGCTGGAAGATGGCGTTGTCGCCGACACCGCAGGCTGCCAGCAGGCCTTCAACCCGGCGGAGATGGTCTGTGATACCGGCCAGAATTCGGAATGCCTCTCCGCCGAGAAGGTCGCCGCGCTTGAGGCGATCCATGCCGGGCCAACCGATGGCTCCGGCACCGCGCTCTATAGCGATTGGCCATGGGATCCGGGCATAGCCTCGGGCAACTGGCGGTTCTGGAAGATCGAAAGCACGGTGCCGCCTTGGGGCATGAAGCCGATCATCGCTGTGATGGGCGCAGGCAGCCTAGCCCATGTTTTCTCCACCCCGCCCACCATGGTCGACGGCTCCCCCGACGCGCTCGAAGCCTATCTCATGGCCTACGACTTCGATGTTGAGGCCCCAAAGGTCGACGCGGTGACCGAAGATTTCCCCGAAAGCCCGATGCAGGTGATGAGTCCTCCCAGCGCCGATAACCCGGTCCTGAATGAGCTCGAAGAGGCGGGCGGCAAGCTGGTCGTGTTCCACGGCACGGCGGACCCGGTCTTTTCCTTTAGTGACACCGCCAACTGGTACGGAAAGCTGACCGCAAATAATCCGGCTGCACCGCAGTTCACTCGGTTCTATGCCATTCCGGGTATGCCCCACGGGCGCGGCGGCAATGCGGCAGACAGTGCGGACCTCCTCGGTGCGCTGATCGGCTGGGTTGAAGACGGCACCGCGCCAGAGGCCGTGCCAACCGCCTTCCGCGAAGGCAACACCGAGGCGGGCGGCAAAGCGGGCGGCGAGCGCATGCTCTGCCCGTGGCCGCAGGTGCTGCGTTTCGAAGGCAGCACATTCTCCTGCGCTGAATGAAACAACGCGGGGTCGTTCATGCGGCCCCGCGCAGAATTTCGCTATACAGGACCGCGCGGCGCCTGTAGAGACGCGGCCTTACGCTCATCTCTCCCCGGATACTTCCCTGTGAAACAAGCCCTTGCCGACGCCATAGCCGATCGTGGCTACACCTCTCTGACCCCGGTGCAGGAGGCCGTTGGCGCGCCCGAGCACGCCGGGGCCGACATGCTGGTGTCGGCGCAGACCGGCTCGGGCAAAACGCTCGGCTTCGGCATCGCCATCGCGCCCACCCTGCTCGGCGAGGCCGAGGCGTTCGAGCCTGCAGAGGCCCCGCTGGCCTTGGTCATCGCCCCGACGCGCGAACTGGCCTTACAGGTAAAACGCGAGCTGTCTTGGCTCTACGCCAAGGCCGGAGCCGTAGTCGCCTCCTGTGTGGGCGGCATGGATATGCGCGATGAGCGCCGGGCTCTGGCCCGCGGTGCCCACATCGTTGTGGCCACGCCGGGCCGCCTGCGCGACCACATCCTGCGCGGCTCAATGGAGATGGGCGGCATCCGCGCCATCGTGCTCGACGAGGCCGACGAGATGCTCGACCTCGGCTTCCGCGAGGAGCTGGAATTCATCCTCGGCGAAGCCCCCGAAGACCGGCAGACCCTGCTCTTTTCCGCCACCGTGCCGCCCGCCATCGAGCATATGGCCAAAAGCTATCAGCGGGATGCAGTCCGGATCGAGACCAAGGCCGAGGCCTCCCAGCACGCCGATATCGAGTATCTCGCGATGGCGGTCGCCGAGGCCGACCTCGAGCACTGCGTGATCAATGTGTTGCGCTACTACGAGGCGCCCAACGCAATCGTCTTTGCCAACACACGCGCCACGGTGGGCCGTATCACCACGCGCCTGGCCAATCGGGGCTTCAAGGTGGTCTCGCTCTCTGGTGAGCTATCGCAGCAGGAGCGCACCAATGCACTGCAAGCAATGCGCGACGGCCGGGCGCGGGTTTGCGTGGCCACAGATGTGGCCGCTCGCGGCATTGACCTGCCCAATCTCGACCTCGTGGTGCATGCCGAGTTGCCGGGCAGCCATGAAACCCTCTTGCACCGCTCCGGCCGTACCGGTCGCGCGGGCCGCAAGGGCGTGAGCGTGCTCGTCGTCACTCCGCGCAGCAAGAAAAAGGCGCTGCGGGTTCTGGGCATGGCCCAGCTCACCGCCAAATGGGCCGAACCGCCCTCGGCAGAGGCCGTGCAGGCCCGCGATGCCGAGCGGATGCTGGTAGACCCTGTCTGGGAGGAGGCTCAGCGCGAGGAGGAGGCCGAGGGCATCGCCCGTCTTGTGGAGCGGTTCAGCCCCGAGCAGCTTGCCGCGGCCTTCCTGCGTAACTACGCCAGCCAGCACTCCGCGCCCGAAGAACTGTCGGGCGGTGATCTCAAGCCGCGCCCGCGCGAGGAATTTGGCGCCTCCGTCTGGTTCTCGGTGAGCCAGGGCCGCAATCAGGGTGCAGAGCCGCGCCGGTTGCTTCCGATGCTCTGCAAGGGCGGTGGGCTGACGCGGGATGATATTGGTGCCATCCGCGTCGGGCCGGATGCAAGCTACGTGCAGGTTCGTGAAGGCGCGGTCCGCCGACTACTCGATCACTTGGGCGACAGCATGACCATCGAGGGCAGCACCCGGCTGGCGCAGGTCGATGGCCTGCCCGATGAGTTGAACCGCCCGGCCCGTGGTCCCAAGCCCGGCCCCAAACCTGACCGGAAGGCCAAGTTCGACAAACCCGGCAAGCCTAAACGCGAGCCACGGCCCGAGCGCCCGCGCAGCGAGGAAAAGGCAAAGGCCCCGCAGCCCGAGCCACAAGCTGCAACCGAGACCGCGTCAGAACCCAAACCGGCCCGCAAACCGCGCCACGGCTCGCCCGCCGCAACCTATCGCAGCGGCGCCTCCGACCCGAGCGCCCCAATGGGTAACCCCCGTCGCAAGGGCCCGCCGCCGCCTCCGGGCAAACCGGGCAGCAAGAAAAATCGCGCACGAGCTGCGGACGCCGCGCAGGGCGGCGAGGCACGGCCGTCCCGAAGTGGCGGAAAGCCGGGCGGCAAACCTGCGGGCAAGTTCGGCGGCAAACCCGGCGGAGGCCCCAAAGGCAAGTTCAGCGGCAAACCCGGCGGCAAGCCGGGCACTGGCTTCAAGGGCAAACCGGGTGGAAAACCCGGCGGCAAACCCGCCGGGCCCAAGCGTGGCAAGAGCTGACCTTGGTCAGCCTATGATCAGTCGAAGGCTTTCAGGCGCTTGATCAGTGAGGAGGTATCCCACCGCCCGCCGCCCATCGCCTGAACGTCCTTGTAGAACTGGTCCACCAGCGCGGTGACGGGCAGCGCCGCGCCGATCTCGTTGCCGGTCGACAGGC
Source organism: Vannielia sp. SX4 (assembly GCF_052828525.1). Next base: position 2,549,956 of record NZ_CM128247.1, on the reverse strand, counting down.
AGATGTCGAGATCCTTGCGCATCCAGTCCACCGCAAAGCCGTGGGTGAATTTGTCATCCACCATGGTCTCGTAGCGGTTGGCCATCTGCCAGCTGCCTGCGGCGCCGTCCTTGATCACCTGTACTACGGCTTTGGCATCAAGCCCGGCCTTTTGGGCAAAGGCGATCCCCTCAGACAGGCCCTGCACGAGACCGGCAATGCAGATCTGGTTCACGCATTTGGTGAGCTGACCCGCGCCGCTCTCGCCCATGAGCTGGCAGTTCTTGGCATAGGCGGCAATAATCTGCTCGGCTCGCTCGTAGGCCCCCGCATCGCCGCCGCACATCACAGCCAGCGCGCCGTTCTCGGCCCCGGCCTGACCGCCAGAAACCGGAGCATCGACAAAGCTCACCTGCCCCGCATCAGCGGCAGCATACATCTCGCGCGTCACTGCCGCGCTCACCGTGGTGTGGTCGACAAAGACGGTACCGGGCGACATGGCCGCCAGTGCCCCGCCCTCGCCCACGCAAACCGAGCGCAGGTCATCGTCGTTGCCGACGCAGGCCATCACAAAGTCCTGCCCGGCAGCTGCCTCGGCAGGCGTCTTGGCCGCTTTGCCGCCGTGCTCGGCCACCCACTTTTCCGCCTTGGCAAAGGTGCGGTTGTACACCGTCACCTCATGCCCGGCCTTTGCCAGATGCCCCGCCATCGGGTAGCCCATTACGCCAAGTCCGAGAAATGCCACCTTCGCCATGTCTTTATCCTCCCGCGGGGTTCCATTACGCTTGCAACCTGATTACCCCGCCGGGGCAGAAGGTCAACCAAGGGACAGATATGGCGCGCATCTTTCGCTGGCTTCTGCGGGTCGTAACGGCGGGTCTGCTGCTGGCCTTTTTAGCCGGATGCATCGTCTATTATCTCGCCTCCCGCTCCCTGCCCGACTACAACGCACGTCTCACCGTGGCGGGTCTGAGCGGTCCGGTCGAGATCGTGCGGGACAACGCGAATGTCCCCCACATCTTCGGCTCCACCGATGAAGATGTGTATTTCGGTCTCGGGTTCGCCCACGCGCAGGACCGCCTCTGGCAGATCACCATGGCCCGCCGGGCGGCTCAGGGCCGGCTATCTGAGCTGTTCGGCGTTCGCACCGCCAAAACTGATGAACTCTTGCGCCGTTTCGGCCTCTACGAGGCTGCTTCAGCTTCCGTGTCTTCGCTGGATGCCGAGACCCGGGCTGCGCTTGAAGCCTATTCAGCCGGTATCAACGCCTGGATCGCCACAGTAAACGAGGGTGCATTGGGCCGCGGCGCACCGGAGTTCTTCCTCTTCTCACGCCAGATCGCGCCTTGGCGCCCAGCCGACACCGTGGCGATGGGCAAGATCATGGCCTTGCAGCTCTCGGGGCAACTCTCCGAAGAAGTTCTGCGCGCACGGGTGTCGCTGCAACTGCCCGAGGCCCGACTGGCAGATATCCTTCCAGATGTGCCGGGCCCCGGCACGGCCGCCCTGCCCGACTACGCCAGCCTCGTGCCGATCGACGGGCCGCAGGGCCCGTGGCGACGCTATGCGCTCGACCGTATGTCGCCGGTCAAGCCCCGCCAGTTTGCCGGTGCTTCCAACGCATGGGCCGCGGCGCCCAAACGCTCGGCGGCTGGCGCGGCGCTCTTGGCCAACGATCCGCACCTCGAACTGACAGCGCCCACGGTTTGGTATCTGGCCCGCATCGAACTGGAGAGCGGCGGGGTGATTGGCGCGACCATCCCCGGCATCCCCTTCGTGCTATCTGGTCGCTCAGACGCGCTCGCATGGGGGATCACATCGTCCTACCTCGACGATCAGGACGTGTTCATGGAAGAGCTGAACCCGGCCAACCCGCAGGAGTATCGCACGCCCAGCGGCTGGAAGGCCTTCTCGACCAAAAGCTCGATCATCCAGATCAAGGACAGCGAGCCGATCACCATAACCCTCCGCCGCAGCGAGAACGGCCCCGTGTTGCCCGGCTCCCATTACAACCTTTCCAGCGTCACCCCCGCCGGCCACGTCGCCGCGCTGGGATGGACAGCTCTGTCTCCCCGTGACACCTCCATGCAGGCGGCGCTGGGGCTCCAGCGAGCCAAGAGCATCGAAGAGGCCATCGACGCGATGGAGCTTTATATCGCGCCCTCGCAGAACCTCACCATCGCCGAGCCGGGCCGCGTTGCTATGAAGATGGTCGGCGCCATGCCCAGCCGTAACCCGCGGCACAACAGCCAAGGCCGGATGCCCGCGCTTGGCTGGAAGGCCGAGAACCGCTGGGCCGGGCGCATCCCCTATGCCCGCAACCCCGAGTTCGTGGACCCGGTCGGTGGCATCCTCGGCAACACCAACAACAAAACGGTCGACCGGGCTTTCCCCGATCATGTGAGCTACACGTGGGGCGACACCCAGCGCATCCAGCGCTGGACCCGACTGATGCAGACCCGCGAGGTGCACACTCGTGAGAGCTTCATCGACGCGCAGCTCGACACCGTGAGCGTGACCGCCCGTACCCTGCTCCCGCTCATCGCCAAGGATCTTTGGTTCACTGGAGAAGCTGCCCCGGAAGGCACGCAGGAACGCCAGCGCCAGCGGGCGCTTGAACTTCTGGCCAATTGGAACGGCGAGATGAGCGAGCACTTGCCCGAGCCGCTGATCTTTGCCGCATGGCTAAAGCACCTGCAGAACCGGCTCATCCGCGACGAGCTGGGACCGCTTTCCGCCGAATTCGCCCATCCCGAGCCTCTGTTCCTTGAGCGGGTTTTCCGTGATGTGGATGGCGCGGCCGTCTGGTGTGACGTAACTCAATCCACCGCGCAGGAGAGCTGCACCGACATCGCCCGCATCGCACTAGACGAAGCCCTGCTCTGGATCGGTGAGCGCTACGGCACCCAGCTGGAAAGCCTCCGCTGGGGCGACGCGCATGAAGCGCACCATGACCATGCCGTGCTGGGTGAGGTGCCGGTGTTGAAGTGGATCGTGAACATCCATCAAAGCACCAGCGGCGGCGATTTCACGCTGCTGCGCGGTCGGACCAAGGGCACCGATCCCGATCCCTATGCCAACGTCCACGGTGCCGGGTTTCGCGGCGTCTATGACTTTTCGGATCCTGACAGTTCGGTCTTCATCACCTCCACGGGCCAGTCCGGGCACCCGTTGTCGCGGCATTACGACGATTTGGGCGCGCTTTGGCGCCGGGGGGAATACATCCCCATGTCACTCGACCCCGAACTGGCCCGCGCCGCCAATGTAGGTGTGACCGTGCTGACGCCTGCCGACTAGGGCTTCAGCGACAACACCGCGACTGCTCTACTCCCGGTCCTCCAGCGCAGCGCGGGTTCCAAAGTATCCATAGTCCTTCACGACAAGCGCCACGTCGCCGTTGACGTCATACCCTGCATAAACATCGGCAGAGAACGTCTCGAAGTTCGGATCGTAGATCAGAACCTGCCTCCCTTCGGCGGACACCGTGGCATGGAGCACCTGACCCGTGCTCGCCCCCAATGCGGTCTTCACCTCCTCCGCATCGACGGCGGCCACCGCCTCCGGGTCTCCCAACGCAACGAGGTCATCTATGCCGAAATCAAAATCGAGCGGGTGGCTCTTTCGGCCCGGTTTCTCCCAGGTGGTGACCTCGGAATCCGAGAACCGCAGCGCGACCATCCCGATCACCTTGGGCGCATCCGACGGAACGAAGATCTCCACTTCGAACCGACCTTCGGGCACATCTATGTCAAAGGGCGCGCGTGTGGGGTCTTCCACCGGATCGGTCAGCGTCAGCCCGCCTGCCCCGATATCGACAGAGCCCGCCTCGATCACCACGGCGCCCTCCTTCTCCGCATCGCCGGTCACCACTTTCGACTGCGGGAACACTCGGTTGTCGAACGCCTCGCCGATGCCCTCGGCATCCCCCCACATGGTCGCCCCGGCCACAAACGCCACACCGCCCAGCATCAGTACGCCCCAGATCGCCCCGCCGATCCAGTAGTAGTGTCTTTGGCTTTTCAACATGATCCGGCCTCCGCTGCTTGCGTGGCACAGGTGTAGCGCCTCGGAGCGCCATGTCCATCGCTCAGAGCTTGTCGAACTCGGCCTTCTGCCGGAGAGACCAGCGCACATCCAGCGCCCAGCCGTCTTCGCCCTGCGTCTCCTGTTCCACCACGTCCCGCTCATGGAGCCAGGCACGCTTGCGACCCTCCGAAAACGCCAAGTTCAGGCTCTCCGCACTGCGCGCACCTTCCAGATGGGCGGTGACGACCTCTTGCAGCGCATCGAGCCCCTCGGCCGAGGCGGCAGAGATAACCAGAACATCCTCTCGCCGGGTCGCTTGATTGCGCAGTGCATCAGCCTGCTCGGGGGCGGCAAGGTCGATCTTGTTCCAAAGCTCGAGCCGCGGCACGTCTTCTCGCACGCCAAGGCTCTCCAGAATGCGCTCCACATCCTCGGCCTGCTCTTCCGTTGCGGGGCTGGCAATGTCGCGCACATGCAGGATCAAATCGGCCTCCAGCACCTCTTCCAGCGTCGCGCGGAAGGCCGCGACCAGCTCGGTCGGAAGCGCCGAGATAAAGCCCACCGTATCGGAGAGGATCACCTTCACCCCGCCTGCCAGTTCGATGGCCCGCATCGTCGGGTCCAGCGTGGCAAAGAGCATGTCCTTCGCCATCACCTCCGCGCCGGTGAGCCGGTTGAACAGCGTCGATTTGCCCGCGTTGGTATAACCAACCAGAGCAACCACCGGAAATGGCACCTTGGCACGGGAGGCGCGGTGCAGAGCACGGGTTTTGGTGACCTTGGAAAGCTGACGCCGAATGCGGGTGACCGCCTCGTCGATCGCCCGGCGGTCCGCCTCGATCTGGGTCTCACCAGGGCCGCCTACAAAGCCGAGCCCGCCGCGCTGGCGCTCAAGGTGGGTCCAGGCCCGCACAAGCCGGGTGCGTTGATAGGAGAGGGCCGCCAGTTCGACCTGCAGCACACCCTCTCGGGTGGCGGCCCGGTCTGCGAAAATCTCCAGAATCAACCCTGTTCGGTCGAGCAGTTTGACCTTCCAAGCCTCTTCCAGATTGCGTTGCTGCACCGGGGTCACAGGCCCGTCGATCAGAACGAGCCCGATATCCTGCGCCGAGATCAGGGCCTTGATCTCATCCATCTTACCGGTGCCAAAGAGCGTGCCGGGCTGCGGTTGGCGCACGTTTACGACCTCTCCCGCCACCACGTCCAGCCCCGGAAGCGCCAATGCCAAAGCCGTCGCCTCGTCTAAGGCTGGCCCGGCCTCACGGCGTTCGGGGTCTGTCTGGATGTCGGGGTGGAGCACAAGCGCCCGGGTGGGCCGCTCCTCGGTATCGTGAAATGCCGCTATTCTTCACCCTCGTAGAGGCTGATCGGCTGCGCAGGCATGACGGTGGAGATCGCGTGCTTGTAGACAAGCTGCGATTGGCCGTCGCGGCGCAGCAGGACGCAGAAGTTGTCGAACCATGTGATCACGCCCTGGAGTTTCACTCCATTGATCAGGAAGATGGTCACCGGGACCTTGGTCTTCCGCACGTGGTTGAGAAATGCATCCTGCAAATTCTGTTTGTCACTGGCCATTTCAATGCCTTGTTCTTGTCGTTGCCTTCGGTCGTGCACGCATTCAGGAACCTTGCCTCAGACCATGGGCCCCCGTCCACGAGGCCACTATGGAGGCTGACTCTGCAAGATTCCACCCCCAAATTCAGGCCGCTAACGCCAGTGCGGCAGCCGGGCCTCAGGCGCGCCAGAATTCGGGGTTGAGCAGTGCGATGAGCGCGAGTGCCTCGACCCGCCCAAGCACCATCGCCCCTGCCAGCACCGATTTGGCGACATCGGTGATCTGAACGTAGCTGATCGCCGCGCCGCCGCCGACTTCAGCAAGTTGTCCTGCGGTCGAAAGCGCCGAGAGCGACAGGATCATGGATTGCTCAAAGCTGAGCCCCGTCGCGCCCAGCATGGCCGAAACGCCCGCCAGCGAAATCGCGTAGAGCATGAAGAAGAGCCAGGCGATATATGCCCCCTGTTTCCGGATATGGCGGCCAAAGCTGCCCCCGGCCCCGCTGACCGAGTTCGGATGTACCAACCGTTCGATCTCGCGGTGGCTGTGGCGGTAAAGCGCGTAGACCCGCAGCAGCTTCACCCCGCCCGCCGTGGTGGCCACGCCCCCGCCCACAAGGGCCAAGCCCATCAGCACCATGCCCGGCGTCTGGAGGCCCGACCATGTTTCAGTCCCGCCCCACTCGGCGCTGGTAAATCCCGTGGTGCTGAGGAAGCTCGCCACCGTGAAGGCCGCACCCCAGAGCGCTCGTAGCGCCGCACCCACATCGGCCACGTCATCGACCTCGAAGGCCCCGATCCAGTGACGCAGGAACAGCGCTGAGGGCACGAGGATGATGCAGTAAACCGCCATCCGCGCCTCAATGTCCTTATAGACGGCACTCACTCGCACCGCTCCCATGCCATAACCCGGCGAGAAGGTTTTTCGGCTGAAGGCGAAGATGAAGAAGAGCAGGATGATTGCCTCGCCCAGCAGGCCAGAACGCGCCTGCGAGAGGCCTTCGACCGGGCTGATCCCCGAGGTGGAGAGCACACTCATCGCATGGCAGATCGCAATGAGCGGTTCTTCGCCCGCCACCACCAGCGCGATCCAGAGCACCCCGGTGAGCGACACGTAGACAGGCCCCATTTGCAGCGCCAACCGGAGCAACCGCTCGCGCGGATCGGTCTGCGCGTCGGCATCCAGCACGCGGTCCCGTCTCGCCCCAGATCCGGGCCGCGCCATCGAGGTCACTTCGAAGCCGCCCAGGTTGAGCGGCGCCATGATTGCCGCTGCAGTCACCCAGATGAACAGCCCGCCCATCCACCCCACGATGGCCCTCCACAGATGCAGGCTGCCGGGCAATCGACCCGGCTCGAACAGCGAGGCCCCGGTGGTGGTGAGTGACGAGACCATCTCGAACCACGCGTTGAAGTAGGTCGTGTTCTGGATCGCCTCATAGAAGGGCCAGGCCAGCATGAAGGGCAGCAGCCCATAGGCCGCGACCAACGCCGTGAGGTGACTGCGGGCCAAGCTGCGCGGTTTCATGTGATAGGTGGCAATGCCCAGGAATATGACCAAGGTCAGAAACAGCGTGCCCGCGTAAAAGAAGCTCCGCGCCGAGAGCCAGTCGCGCACCGTGACCGCGTGGAACACCGGCAAATACATCAACAGGGCGCAAAGCCCCATGAGGATCACGATCAGTGGCAGTTCGAGGATGCGGCGCACGGTCGGGCGGCCTCAGAAAAAGTCGATGGAGACCTGCAACAGCCGCTCCACCTCTGGCACATCATCGGCCATCGCGAAGATGACGATCACATCGCCCTCTTCGATCCGCGTTTCCGCCACCGGCTTGATGTAGGTCTCGCCCCGCATGAGCGCTCCCACGCAAACCCCTTCGGGGAAGTCGATATCGCGGATCTTCTGGCCGGAAAGCGGCGAGGTAGAGAGCACCTGCGCCTCGATCACCTCGGCCTCGGCATCCCCGATGGAATAGACCCCTCGCACCCGCCCGTGTCGTATATGGCGCAGGATCGAGCTCACAGTTGTGGCGCGCGGGTTGATGAAGGCGTCCACGTGGAGCGGGTTCATCAGCGGCACCAGCGTCGGGTCGTTCACCAGACAAATCGCCATCGGGCAGCCGTTGGATTTGGCGCGCACGGCAGCCAGCAGGTTCACCTTGTCATCGTCGGTCACGCAAAGCACAGCATCGGCCTTGTCGATATTCGCCTCGATCAGCAGCTCGCGCGAGAGGCCATCGCCGTTGAGCACGATCGTCCGCTCCAGCGCGTCGGCAGCCCGTTCGGCAATCGGCCGCGAGCGCTCGATCACTTTGGCACGGATGCGGTTGGTCTGCTTTTCCAACGCCTGCGCCACGGCAAGCCCCACGTTGCCGCCGCCGATGATCACCACCCGCTCCTGCTTGCGCAGCACCTTGCCGAAAATCTCCATGGTGCGCGTCGTGTCGTCGGTGTTGGCACACACGTAGATCTGGTCCCCTGCAAAGAGCTGGTCGCCGGGGTTGGGGGCAAAGAGCTTGTTCTTGCGCCGCACCGCCACAACGATCGCCCGCAGGGTCGAAAACAGATCGGTCAACTGCCGCAGCGGCGTGTTCAGCACAGGGCAGTCGTCGTCCAGATGGATCCCGAGCAACTGCGCCTGCCCACCCAAGAAGCGCTCCGTGTCGAAGGCGGCAGGTGCCGCGAGCCGTTGAAGTGCAGCCTCCGCCACCTCGCGCTCGGGAGAAATGACCACGTCGATCGGCATGTGATCGCGGCGGTACAGGTCGGAATAGATCGCGGTCAGGTAGCTTTGCGAGCGGAGGCGGGCCACCTTGCGCGGCACCGAGAACACCGAGTGCGCCACCTGACAGGTAACCATGTTCACCTCGTCAGAATGGGTCGCGGCAATGATCATGTCGGCATCGCGTGCCCCTGCCCGGTCGAGGATGTCGGGGTAACTGGCGTGGCCTGCAATGCCCTGCACATCCAACGAATCCGTCGCCCGGCGCACCAGTTCGGCGTTGTTGTCGACCACTGTCACGTCATTGCGCTCGCCCGAAAGATGGCGGGCGATCTGCCACCCGACCTGGCCCGCGCCGCAGATGATGACCTTCATGGCTCTGTGCGCCCTCCGGGGCCTGACGTTGCTCTTCGGCACCCTGCTTGGCATGGGGCTTGGGTGGGGTCAACGGCTGCGGCATTCGGGCCGCGCCTCCTGCCCCATGTCGGCGCTTGTCACTTGACCCGGGGCGCAGCAGTCGGATCAATCGGCCCCATGTTGCGCACCCTCCTCTGCCTCCTCTGTTTCAGCCTCCCCGCCCTCGCCGCGGAAGAGGAGGGCCCGCCCCGTCTCACCCCGATGGAGCAGGCAGATGCGATGTTTCAAATGGCGCAGCGCGTGCAGGGCACCACCGCCGCCCGCGCCATGCAGCAGATCGCGTTGCGCATTGCGGCCCGCGCCGCAGGGGCCGAAGATCTCGCCATAGAGCGGCGCGATCTGATGGAGCAACGCGATGCCGTCAGTCGAGACCGCGCGATGGACCCGGCAGCGCGCCGCGCCCGCCTCGACGCGCTTCAAACGGCGCTCACGGTCAATGGCGACCGGCTTGCACGCGGCTTCCCCGACTGGCGCAGCATTACCGCGCCCGAGCCTGTGTCGCTTTCCGAAGCCCGTAGCCTGCTGGCCGAAGACGAAGCGCTCATCAGCCTGCATCAGGGTGAGGAGCACCTCTTTATCTGGCTCGTGGCCCGAGATCGGGTCATCTGGCACCGCGTTGCAATCACCCGGCCCGATGCCGCCGAACTGGTGGCGACCTTCCGGCAGAATATGGGCCTCACCGGCACCTTGCGCGGGGCCACGGCACTCAAGCCCCAAACCTCAGACGCCGGTCTGCCCGCCTTTAACCGCCCATTGGCCGCCAATCTCTACGTGCTCCTCTTCGGTGCCTTCGCCGATGAAATGGCCGCCTATCCCCACCTTCGGCTCGTTCCCGATGGCGCCTGGCTCGGCCTGCCCTTCGCCGCCCTCCTCACCGGCTACGAGGACGCCACCGCGCCCTACGGTCCCGCCATGCTGCGCGAGGCCTCGTGGCTCATCCGTCAGCACGCGCTCACCGTCATGCCCTCGGTCGTCAGCCTGCGTGCCCTTCCGCGCCGCGAGGCAGCCTCGGCTGGCACTCTCCTCGCTGTCGGAGATCCGATCTTCAACGGCACCGCAAGCGCGATGGAGGTCGCCCGCGCAGGCGGCGGCGCGGCGGATGTCTCCGCCCTCGCCCCCCTGCCCGGCACCCGCCGGGAAGTCACCGCCATCGCCGGGGCCTTCCCCGACGACGCCCGCGTTCTGCTTGGCGCCGAGGCCACCGAAGCGGCGATCCGCAGCGCCGACCTGTCGGATCGCGATGTGATCGTCTTCGCCACCCACGGCCTGATCGCGGGCGAGCTTCAGGGGCTGGAGGAACCGGCCCTCGCCCTCACCCCGCCGCCTGAGCCCTCATCCGCAGATGATGGCCTGCTCACAGTGGGCGAAATCGCGGGCCTGCGACTCAACGCCGAATGGGTCGTGCTCTCGGCCTGCAACACCGCTGCGGGCGATGGTGAAGGGGCCGAGGGTCTCTCCGGTCTCGCCCGCGCCTTCTTCGCCGCCGGGGCCGAGAGCTTGCTGGTGAGCCATTGGCCCGTGCGCGATGATGCCGCCGCCCGCCTGACCGCCGCGGCCTTCGCCGAGCTACGGGCCGCGCCGGAATTGCGCAAGGCCGAGGCGATGCGCCGCGCGATGCTCGCCCTCATGGCCGACGAAACCGATGCCAGCCTTGCCCACCCGCTCGCCTGGGCGCCCTTCTTCGTGGTCGGAGGTGGCGGATGATCCGGGCCGCTCTCCTGTCACTCTCCCTCCTCACGGCCCTGCCCGCGCAGGCCGAAGCGCCCGACCCGCTAGAGCTTCTCTCCCGCTTCGATGCGATCTTCGAAGCCGATGGCGGGCTGGGTCTGGAGTTCGAATTCACCACAGCCGTGGACGCCGCTCGCGCCGAAGGTGAGCTCGATGCCGACTGGGCGCGTGTCATGACCGTGGCCGCAGTCCAGCTCATGGCCGGTCTGGCCCGCTACGAACGCGGCTTTGCCCTGCTCGACGAGGCAGAAACCCTCGCGCCCGAAAGCTCCGAACTGCACAGCTTCATCCTCGCATGGCGCGCCTACTTCGAGTTCTGGTGGGGCCACGCCGACCGGGCCCGCGCCACGCTCGCCCGGCTCGACCATCCGCTCGACACCCTGCTCGAAGCCGAGGAACTGGCCTTCATTGACGAGCACCGCGCCGATCCGCCCGACGTTGCCGCCTCTCTTGGCTTCCAGCGGACAACCCAACTGTCGGCAGAGGCCGGCAACATGATGATCGCGGGCGATGTGGATCAGGCAGAGCAACTCATGCGCGGCCTGCGCCTTCCGAATTGGATCGCCGAGCAGGTGCCACTGGTCGCCGTCAACAACGCAGTGATCTCGGTACACTTCTTCTCCGCCGCCATGTTCCGCGGTGACCCTGAGACAGCGCGCGAACACCTCGGCCTCGCGCTCGCCGAACTGATCGATGAAACCGGAGAGCAGCCGCGTATCCGGCAGGCAATTCTCGACGATTCCCAATCCTGGGAGGCTGCTGAAACCCTGCTCTTCACAATCGCCGGTCATCTAGATCGTCCGCAGGACGCCGCCAACCGAGCGATGGTGCTTGATGTGCTGCGTCCCGGCCCCGATGCCAGCCCCATCCGGCGTGCCAGCTGGGCCCTGCAACTGGCCAACAAAGCGATCGAGGCGCAGGATTGGGACGAGGCGGCGCGGCAAGCCGAAATCGCTGTGGCCTCCGGCGCGCTTGATGCCGATGACACGCTCTCATGGCGGGTTCAAGCTGGGGTCTTCCGCGCCCGCGCCCGGTATGCAGCTGGAGAGCCGGTAGGCGGCGCGGCGCTCGTCGACCTCTACGTTGCCATCACTGAAGCGCCTGATTTCCTTCCCCTGCTGAAGGTCGCCCGCACCGCGCAGATCGTCATGGCGCTCCACCGCGCCGGCGAGCACCACGCCACCGAGATCATCGGGCGCGACCTCTTCCGCTACCTTGCAGAGGTTCAAACGGCGACCCTGCAATCAGGAGAAACCATGGCCGCGATGGCCTCCTACTTCCGCCTCGCAGCCGATCACACAATCGCCTCGGGCTTCGTCATGGCGCACTACCCGCCGGAGGGCGCGCGGGCCCCGCAGAGCTACTGTCAGACATTCATGGAGATTGAGATGTGCACCGCCTACATACCTTGAGGAAGGGCGGTGCGCGTGCTCAGATCGCGTCCGAGACCCGCACAGGGTAGATGAACCCGTCAATCATATAGGGCCGACCATAGGCCGTGGGCTGGCTCTGCACCTTCACCAACGACCAGTCGTTGGCATCGGACACGTCGATCACCGACATGCCAAGGCTGACCTGATTGCGCTTCCAGTTGGCGTGGTCGATCTCGATTTCACGGTCGGAGATGACCCGCGAAACTACGGCAACATGACCCATCGGCAGTTTGCGCGTACCCGAGAAGGCCATCACGGCTCCCACCTGAGGTGTCCGGCCTCGAGCATAAACACCGTCTGCGCTGCCCCACCACGTGTTCGCATTGCCACGGATCTGCACACCGCTGGCGTTGCGGGCAAAAGGCACGCACCACACGCGGGCCCCCGTGGCACGCAAGCTGCGGGCCTCGGAGATCGCGTAGTCCAGCAACTCGGGCTTGAGCTGCGGCGCGGTCATGGTGGAGAAGGTTTCGGTGCTCTGCTTGGCACCGCAGGCTGCGGTCAGCAGCAATGCTGCACAAAGCAGCGGAAGTCGCAGGGCATTTGCCCGTTTGATCGGCCCCAGCCTCATCTGTCCCTCGAGTATTGTTTCTCGTTCGGAAAAATTTCTCTCCGAAATGAAACCAAATTTCAAGTTCGCGTGTTAAGCAAATTGAGCGTTGCGCCGTTCATGGCAAGAATCCGCCGCTGCTCGCCTATGCTGCGGCGCGTGTGCCCTTGCGGGCCGTTGCATCCCCTTCTCCCGCTTACTCAACGTTAACTCCCGCTCCGTAGAGTCGCTCTCACGTAATGAGATTTGTGTTCCATGGCTGGGAGCGCCTGCATGAGTCCGACCAACTGGCTGTCGCACCTCGGAATTCGCAAGACCATTGCGCTCACCGCTGCCTTGCCCCTCGCCGCATTGGTGGTGATCGCCGTGCTGGAGATTTTGCGCGCAAACTCCGCGGCTCGGGACTTTGCGCAACTGTCCGAAATGTCCGCCCTTGCCACGCGCCTCTCGGACCTTGTTCACGAGCAGCAAAAGGAGCGCGGAGCCACCGCCGTCTTCCTGTCCAGCAAGGGCACGGTGTTTGCCGAAGAGCTGGCAGCGCAACGTGCCCTGACAGATCAGCAGCGCACCCGGGCCGAGACCGTGATCGTGCAGCAACTCGCCCGGATCGAGGGGGCGCACGGCCTTGAGGAACACGTTACAACCCTCCGGGCCATCCAGAAGTCACTCGCAGAAATGAAAGCTGTCAGGGCAAAAGTCGACCAGCAAATCATCCCGCTCGCAGATGCGATCAGCTACTACACGGCCCTGAACGCAGCCATGCTGAGTGAGTTAAAGGCGCTGTCGCACCTCACGGAAGACGGAGAAATCAACAGACAGATCAATTCGTTCCACGCCTTCCTTCAAGCCAAGGAGCGAGCCGGAATCGAGCGGGCTGTCGGCTCCGGTGGTCTGGCCTCGGGCAGCTTCTCTATGATGGCGATATTGCGCTTCAAGGGCCTGATAGACGCGCAGGATACCTACCTGGCAGCCTTCATTGCCGATGCATCCGCGGCGTCACGTGCTCGGGTGGAGCAATTGAAGGAGAGTGAAGCCGCGCAGTTTGTCGATGAGGTCCGGGCGTACATCCTGAGCGCGGGCACCGGTGGCGATGTCAGTGCATACACCGGCCCGGAGTTCTTTGCCGCGCAGACCACCCGGATCAATGCGCTCAAGGATCTGGAAAGCTTAATCGGCGCCGAGTTCAACGAGATGGTCGCTGCCCGGCGGGCAGAGCTGCGCCGCGCGGTTCTCATCACTTCCGCCCTGTCCTTGGCAGTCATGGCGCTCGCTGCATCCGTTGTCTTGATCGTATCCGGCCGTGTGAGCCGCAGTCTCGGGTCTGTCGCCAGCGCAGCGCGAGACATGTCGGAAGGTGCGCTCGACGCAGACCTACCTGCAGCCACGAGGAACGAGGTCGGCGAAATCGTGGTCGCCCTTGATGCCTTTCGAACTTCGATTCTGGAGGGTCAGGCACGCGAAGCAGAAGCCCGGACGCGGGAAGCAGCCGCCGAACAAGACAAAAGGGCCGAGAAAGAACGTCGCGAAGAAGAACGCCGAAACCTCGAACTCGCCGGTCGCCGAAAGGAAGATGCCGATCGCGCCCGCGATGCAGCAATCGCCGAGGAGGTCGCTAAGCTGGTCGAGAGTTATGCCGCCGGCGACTTCAGCCAACAAATGGACCCCAGTGGCAAAACCGGCGCCTTCCTCGCCATCTGCAACGGCATCAACCGGATCGGATCGGGCACCGACGAGGCTCTCCGCGATATCTCCGCCGCGATGAAAGCCCTTGCCGCGCGCGATGTGACCTACCGCCTGAACCAACACTATCAGGGTGTCTTTGCGCGCATAGCGGAGGATGTGAACCAATCCATGATGTCGCTCGGCGAAGTACTTGCAGAGGTCCGCGGCAGTGGCCACCTCGCCAATGAGACCGCGAGCACTCTCGCCGCAAATGCGCGTGGCCTCTCCAGCCGCACAGAACGCAACGCGGCAACCCTCGAACAGACCAGCGCAGCCATGGCCCAGCTTCAGGCCTCGGTCCGGCAGGCCACCGACGCGGCGCACGGCGCCCGCAACAGCGCATCCCGAGCAGCTGAACAGGCCGAGGACGGACTCGAAACCGTGGAAGGCACGCTCAGGGCAATGCAGGAGATCGAGGAAAGTGCGCAAGCCGTCACCAAGATCATCGACCTGATTGATGACATCGCCTTCCAGACGAACCTGCTCGCGCTCAATGCCGGGGTCGAAGCAGCCCGCGCCGGTGAAGCCGGGCGTGGATTTGCCGTTGTCGCCAGCGAAGTGCGGGAGCTTGCAGCCCGCTCCTCGGGCGCCGCGCGAGAGATTGGCGGTCTGATATCAGCAACAACTTCAAAGGTGGAGCACGGTGTCGCACTCGCGCAGGCAAGTGGCGAAGCCTTGCGCGCCATCACCGGGGTGGTCCGCGAAGTTTCGGATCAGATCGACCACGTGGCCACCTCCTCGGGAGAGCAGGCCACCAGCATTGATGAGGTCGTCACTGCAACCGCCGAGCTGGATCGCAGCACGCAGGAAAATGCGGCGAACTTCGAGGAGACAACCGCTGCCCTGACCACGATGCAAAGCGAGTTCGAGGCGTTGCTGACGACGGTGAACAGCTTTCGCCTCGACGCGGCCGCCTCCAAGGCAGGTGTTGAGCAGGTCAAAGAAATCGATGACCGAGCCTCACTGACACCCGAATTCCGCCGCGCATCCTGAGGCGACTGCTCAGATCGCTCCCTCGCCCAAGACGGCCCGCCTATCCCCTACTCGGCGGCTTGGCTCTCGATATGCGCAATCCGCGCACCGGCCTTCGTGGAGGTCACCACGCCCAGCGACTTCAGCTTGCGGTGCAACGCCGAGCGCTCCATGCCGACAAAAGTCGCTGTTCTGGAGATATTGCCACCGAACCGATTGATCTGGGTCAACAGGTACTCCCGCTCAAACAGCTCGCGGGCCTCGCGCAGCGGCAAGGTCGCCAGCCCGCCAGACAGCACAACCCGGCCTTCGTCATCCTCCGGCGCATCATTGCCCTGAAGCTCCCGCGCCTCGATGGGCTCTGCGGTTTCGCCAAGGATCAGAGCCCGCTCGATGATGTTCTTCAACTGTCGCACGTTGCCCGGCAGATGCATGGTCTGAAGCAGCGCCTCGGCCTCTTCCGAAAGCTCCCGTGCGCTGAGGCCCTGGCTTGCGTTTGCTTCGGTGATGAAGTGTCGGGCCAGTTCGGGGATATCCTCACGACGTTCCTCTAGCCCCGGCACGCGGATCGGCACCACGTTGAGCCGGTGATACAGCTCCTCGCGGAAGTTCCCCCGCGCAATCTCCGCTTCAAGGTCGCGGTTGGTCGAGGAAATCACTCGTAGGTCAACCCGGACCTTATCGGAGCCGCCAACCCGCTGAAACTGCTGCTCCACCAGGACGCGGAGGATCTTGGACTGCGTGCCCAGCGGCATGTCGGCGATCTCGTCGAAATAGAGCACCCCGCCATGCGCCTCCTCGAGCAGCCCCTGCTCCACCCCCCGGGCATCGCTCTCGCGGCCAAAGAGCACCTCTTCCATCCGGTCGGGCTCGATGGAGGCGGAGTTGACCGAGATGAAGGGCGCAGAGGCGCGGGAGGAATTGGCGTGAATGTAGCGCGCCGCCATTTCCTTGCCCGCCCCGGCAGGCCCTGTCAGCATCACCCGGCCGTTGGACTTTGTGACCTTCTCCAACTGGCTTTTCAGTGCCTTGAAAGCCGTCGAGTTGCCGACCATGTCGGTGACGGACACCTCCTTGCGGCGAAGCTGGCTGTTCTCGCGGCGCAGGCGAGAGGTCTCCATCGCGCGGCGGATCACCACCATCAACTGGTCGATATTGAAGGGCTTCTCGATGAAGTCGTAGGCCCCCTGCTTGATCGCCGCCACAGCAATTTCGATGTTGCCGTGCCCGGAGATGATCACCACAGGAATGTCGGGGTTGTCGCGCTTGGTGGCCTTGAGAATGTCGATGCCGTCCATACGGCTGTCCTTGAGCCAGATGTCGAGGATCATAAGCGCTGGCGGCGCCTCGTTGATCGCGGCCATGCAGTCGTCGGAGTTGCCAGCGAGCCGGGTCTGGAAGCCCTCGTCGCGGAGGATGTCACCCACGAGTTCGCGGATGTCTCTTTCGTCGTCCACAATCAGAATATCGGTCATCTCTGCTCTTCCTTCCTCTCTCTCGTCATTCGGCGGCTGCACTGATCTCGACGCTGCGCGGAAGCCTCACCACGGCGAGCGCCCCGGCGTGGGCGCCCTCCGTGAACGGCTCGGCATCGGTGAGATCAAGGCTGCCGCCATGTTCTTCGATGATTTTCTTCACGATGGGCAGGCCAAGGCCGGTGCCCTTTTCTCGGGTCGTCACATAGGGCTCGAACAGGCGGCCCCGGTCTTCCGGCAGGCCGATCCCATTGTCGGCCACTTCCACAACGGCTTCGGAACCTTCGGTAAAGAGCCGCACGCGCACTTCCGGCGCGTGGCCCTCGGGCGCGCCTTTTTCCTGAAGGCTCTCAATGGCTTCGCCCGCGTTCTTGATCAGGTTGATCAGCGCCTGGCTGACCATGGTCTCATCGAGATCAGCCACCACACCGCCGGTTTCATCCTCATATTTCAGCGCCTCGCCCTGGCTCTCGCGTTGGAGCAGCACGGCATCGCGAAGTACGGCAGAAAGATCTACCGGCTTGCGGTCAGGTTCGGGCATACGGGCGAACTTGGAGAACTCGTCGACGATGCGACGCAGGTCACCGGTCTGGCGAACTATCACACCAGTGAGCTGATCGAGGCTTTCCGCCTCATCGCCCGCCATAGGCGTGAACTTGCGGCGGATGCGTTCGGCGGAAAGCTGGATCGGGGTCAGCGGGTTCTTGATTTCATGGGCGATCCGGCGGGCCACGTCGCCCCAGGCTGCCATCCGCTGGGCCGTCACCAGTTCCGACACGTCATCGAAGGCGACCACGTAACCCTCGATCTCGCCTTCCTCTCCGCGCCGCCGCGCCATGCGGACCAGCAGCGTTTCCAGCTTGCCCTTGCGGTTCAGGCGGATTTCTTCGCGGGCGATCTCTTTTTCGCCGGTTCTCAGGCGCTCAAGAAGCCCCGCGAACTCGGGGACGGCCTTGCCAACCGCCACGTGCGGATCGCTCTCGTCGCTGAGGTCAAGCAGCGCGAGCGCGGAGCGGTTCATGAACTCAACCTGCCCTGCCGGATCCAGCCCGATCACCCCGGCCGTGACGGAAGAAAGCACCTGCTCGAACAGGCGGCGGCGCTCTTCGATCCGGGCGGAGTTGTCGAGCAGTCGGTCGCGCTGGCCTTTCAGCTGACGGGTCATCTGGTTGAAGATTCGGCCCAGCATGGCGATTTCATCATCGCCGGATTCCTCGATCACGCGCACGTCCAAGTCGCCTTCGCCCACGCGTTGCGCGGCGCCAGTGAGGCGGCCCACCGGGCGGCTCAAACGCTCGGCGAACCAGAGGCCGAGCCAGACCGAGGCGAGAATGAGGATCACCGCAAAGCCCAGATAAATAACGCCAAACTCGAACAACCTGCGCCCGCGCTCCTGCTCGAGCTGGTTGTAAACGGTCACAGTCTCTTCGGTGTCGTCGAGGAGGCTCAGAAGCTGGCCGTCCACCTCTCGGGAGACGTAGAGAAACCTGTCGGGGAAGGCGTTGAGCCGCAGCAGCGCGCGGAATTCGCTGTTAGCCCAGTCCTCGATGATCACCGTCTCGCCTTCGCGGGCGGCCTGCATCTCTGGTTCGGTTGGCTTTTCAAAATCAAACAGATAGCTGCGCTCGCCGCGCGCCCGGATCTCGCCGGTGCTGTCGATCACGAAAGCCTCACGGAGGCCGCGCTGCACTTGCGCTTGCCCCTGCCCCAGCACCTGCCGGATCTGGCCATCACTCACCGCGCCTCGAGCCGCGCGGGCGACATTGAGGTAGCCCGCGAGAACGGTGGCATCTTGCTCAAGGTCGCGCCGGTGCTCTTCCTTGTAGGCCTGTGCGGCCTCCAGCGAGGCCCCCACAACCTCACGCACTCGGTCGGAGAACCAGCTCTCGAGACCGAGGTTGATGGTGAGGCCGGCGAAGACGGCGACCAGCACCGTCGGCACGGCGGCGATCAGCGCGAACACGCCGGTCAGGCGGAGGTGCAGCCGGGAGCCGGCAGACTTGCGGCGGCGGGCCGCGACCAGCTTACCCACCTGCCACAGCACCAGCGCCGCGACGATGAGCACATAGACGATGTCAGCGAGAAGAATCGCCCGGAGCGCGGGCGAGTTGGCACCCTGCCCGAAGGGGCCGAGTGTCAGGTATGTTCCGATTGCCAGCGCAGGGCCAAGAACCACCAACGCGAGCGTCGCCGCGTTGCGCAAACGGCGCAATCTACGCAGTTTAACAAGGCGTTCCCACCCAAACGCTCGTGCGGAGGACCCCACCGCGTGCCTCACATATCTTGTGCCCCCGAAGGGACATACCGCCATATCCCGTGATCTCAACGGAGGTCTGAGACCCCTCTGCCACGGCTCTGTTGCCCTTTTACATCAATTTGCGGCGGCGTGTCACCTGAATATCGAGGTCATTTATCTTCTTGCGGAGGGTATTTCGGTTGATGCCCAGCAAATCGGCGCATTTGGCCTGATTGCCGCCGGTGGCATCGAGCGCGATCTCGATCAGAGGCAGCTCCACCTCCTTGAGAATGCGGGTGTAGAGGCCCGGCGGCGGGAGCGCGCCGCCGTGCAGGTCGAAGTAGCGCCGGAGGTGCTTGGCGACCGAGGCGGAGAGCTTCTCGCCATCGCCGCCGCCCACCAGCGGCTCGATCTCGGGCTGGGAGGAAAGCACCGCCTCCACGTCCGCGAGGCCGATCTGCTCTTCGGTGGCAGTCACAACGAGGCGGCGCACGGTGTTCTCCAACTGACGCACGTTGCCGGGCCAACTGTAGGCGCGGATCAGGTCCATCGCAGGCCCGGCGATGCGGCGCGGCGCGCTGCCCTGCTCGGAGCGGGCCAGAAAGTGCTCGGCCAGCAGCGGGATGTCATCGACCCGTTCGCGGAGGGCGGGCACGTTGATGGTCACGCCGCCGAGCCGGTAGAACAGATCCTGCCGGAAGCCGCCGCCCTCCATCCGCTCCATCAGGTTGCCCTGCGAGGTGCTCATCACCCGCGGCGCGGAATCGCCGAAGGCATCGAGCATCCGTACGATCCGGCCCTGCGCCTCGTCATCAAGGTCGGCGATTTCATCAAAAAGGATCGAACCACCACGCGCCCGGGCAACCACTTGAGCCGGACCATCAGCGCCCTGAAGGTCACTCGGAGACACCACCACGAAGGGCAGCGTGCGCCGGTCGGAAAAGTCATGAATAGCACGTGCAATCAAGGACTTGCCGGTTCCGCTCTCACCCGTGATCAGCACCGGAAGGTCAGTGTTCATGACCTTTGCCACCAGCCGATACAGCCCCTGCATTTGCGGCGTGCGCCCCACCAGCGGCAGATCGCTGTCGGACTGAGGTGCTTCCGTGGTGTCGGCCTTCTGCGAGGCCAGCCGCCGCTTACTTTCCAATGCGCGGGCAGCGCGCTTCATCAAGTCGGGGAGGTCGAAAGGCTTGGGCAGGTAATCATAGGCCTCGGCCTCGGCGGCCTGAATGGCGGTCATGATCGTGTTCTGCGCCGAAATCACGATGACCGGCAGGCCGGGCCGCTCGGCGGAGATTTTCGGCAGCGTTTCCAACCCGTTGCCATCGGGCATGACCACGTCGGAGATCACCAGATCGCCCTTGCCCTCTTCGACCCAGCGCATGAGCGTGACCAGCGACGAGGTGGCGTGAACGCGGCAACCGGCGCGGGTCAGCGCCTGGGTGAGCACCGTGCGTATCGTGCGATCGTCATCTGCGACCAGTACCGTTCCGTCCATCGCGACTAGCTCCTAGTAGTATTCACTATTGCTCAAGTCGGGCGCCACCTGCAGCGACACCCTGAAAACCGTTTTTCCCGGCACCGAATCCACCTGAATCCAGCCGTTGTGCTCGCCGATGATCTTGCTCACCAGCGCCAGCCCGAGGCCGGTGCCGTTTTCACGGCCCGAGACAAAGGGCTCGAAGATCTCGTCGGCGATCTCCTCGGGCAAGCCCGGCCCGTTGTCGGTGATCTCGACCTGTAGCGGCACCGCCGCCCCGCGCCCGTCCTTGCCGCGCAGGCGCAGGGACAGGTCGTAGAAGGTGCGGATCTTGATCGTGCCCTCATGCTCCGGCCCCAGCTTTTCCGAGGCCTCGGCGGCGTTTTTCAGCAGGTTCAGAAAGACCTGAAGCAATTGATCGGCATCCCCCAGCGTGGGCGGCAGCGAGGGGTCATAATCATCGCTGAACTTGATGCTGGCGGCAAAACCCACCTCGGCGGATTTGCGGGCGCGGTCGAGGATGTCGTGGATGTTTACCGGATGCATCAGCGGCGGGCGCACATTGCCGAACTGCTCGACCTGCTCCAGCAGCTTCACGATGCGGCGGCTCTCGGCCACGATCAGATCGGTCAGCTCCAGTTCGGATTTCGGTAGGTTCATCGAGATGAGCTGCGCCGCCCCGGTGATGCCCGCCAGCGGGTTCTTGATTTCATGCGCCAGCATCTCGGCCATGCCGATGGCGCTCTTGGCCGTGGCCTGCACCGAATGCGCCCGGCCCAGTTTGCCCGCGATCTCGCGCGGTGAAATCAGCATGATGAGGCGTTTGCTGTCATCGTTGAGCGGGGCGATTTGGAGGTTGCAGTGAACCGGAGGGCGCTCGCCCGTGCCAAGATCGACATCGTTCACAAAGAGCGCGGCCTGGTTCTTACGGACCCGCTCGAAGCCGCCCTCGAGCGGGGCGGCGACCATGATCTTGTCCCACACATGGTGGCCCTGGAGCGAGCGCAGGGAGGTGTTCAGAAAGGTCTCGGCGGCCGGGTTGATATCGGCGATCTGGTCCTTGTCGTCGAGCAGGATCGCCGGAACCGGCAGCGACACCCAGATGAGATCGTCTTCCATCATCAGGCGGCCTCGCTCTGGCGGGCGGGAATTTCGGCGATAAGGGCGCGCACCTTGGCCGGGTCCGCCTCGGTGAGCACCATGCGGCGCAAGCCGGACGGCGTGCCGCTGGCATCCATGTACCAGCCGAGGTGCTTGCGGGCGGTGCGGTTGCCGAGCGCCTCGCCGTAGAAAGCGATCATGGCGTCGTAGTGATCGAGGATCATTGCGGCGAGCTCCGCGCCCTGCGGAATGCTGGGTACTGGCCCCTGCCCCAACGCATGGGCAATCTCGGCCAGCCGCCACGGCGCGCCCTGCGCCCCGCGGCCGACCATGACGCCATCGGCGCCCGAAGCCTCCAGCGCGGCGCGGGCCGAGGCGGCATCGACGATGTCGCCATTGGCGATGACCGGGATCGAGACGGCTTTTTTGACAGCCCGGATAGCCGCCCAATCGGCACGGCCTTTGTAAAACTGGCAGCGGGTGCGACCGTGGATGGTGACCATCTGCACCCCGGCCTGCTCAGCGCGAACGGCAAGCTCAGGTGCGTTGATCTGGCCGTCATCCCAGCCGAGGCGGCATTTGAGCGTGACCGGCACGCTGACGGCACCCACAACCGCCTCGATCAGCGTGAGCGCGTGGTCGAGATCTTTCATCAGGGCGGAGCCGGAGAGCCCGCCGGTGACCTTTTTGGCCGGGCAGCCCATGTTGATGTCGATGATCTGTGCGCCGTTTTCCTCGACCATGGCGGCGGCTCGGGCCATCCATGTGGCGTCGCGGCCTGCGAGTTGGATCGAGGTGGCCTGTTCGCCGTAGCCCAGTTCGGCCTTTTCGCGCACGCCCGGTTTGGCCTGCACCATCTCTTGGCTGGCGACCATCTCCGACACCACGAGCCCCGCGCCGAACCGCGCGACCAACTGCCGGAACGGCAGGTCGGTGATGCCCGCGAGCGGGGCGAGCAGGACCGGCGGGTCAAGTGTCAGGTTTGCCACGGAAACGGACAAATGCTTAATCCTTGTGCAACGCTTGCTACATATCCGATGGATTGCCCCGGAATGCAAAGCCTAGGGGTGGGGTTTTTCAGGGTCAGACGCAAAGCGATGAATTTTTAGGCGTGCGCCCGGAAGAAACCGCTTTGTGTTGCCCCTCGTTCCGGCAAAGCGTAGAGCGGTGCTGTGCAAAACCGCAGCCCGCATATCGCCGCATTGATCGTCGCCGCCGGGCGCGGAACCCGTGCGGGTGGCCCCATTCCCAAACAATACCAGAGCCTTGGCGGGATGCCGTTACTGGCGCGCACGGTGGGTGTTTTCGCCACGCATGAAAAAGTGGCAAGCGTGTCGGTGGTGATCGGGGCGGAGGATGAAGCCCTCGCTGAGGCCGCCCTGCCGGGCGGCGTGGCGCGGGTTGTCGGAGCCGAGAGCCGGGCTGGATCGGTGGCGGCGGGGTTGGCCGCCTTGCCCGAAGAGGCGAGCCATGTGCTGATCCATGATGGCGCGAGGCCGCTGGTGTCGAAGGCGCTGATTTCACGGGTGATTCAGGCGCTGGAAGATGCCGACGGCGCGGCCCCAGCGCTGGCGGTGACCGATGCGCTTTGGCGGGCCGAGGGCGCGCGGGTAACCGGGGTGCAGCCGCGCGACGGACTGTGGCGGGCGCAGACGCCGCAAGGGTTTGCACTGGCGCCGATCCGCGCGGCGCATGAGGCGTTTCAGGGCGAAGCGGCGGATGATGTTGAGGTGGCGCTGGTCGCAGGGATCGAGGTGGCGCTGGTGGCGGGCGAAGAGCGGAACCTGAAGGTGACCCACCCCGAGGACTTTGCCCGCGCTGAGCGGTTTTTGAAGGAAGATCAGATGGATATCCGGGTTGGCAACGGGTTTGACGTGCATCGCTTTGGCCCCGGCGACCATGTGGTGCTCTGCGGCGTGCAGGTGCCCCACGGGCGCGGACTTCAGGGGCATTCGGATGCGGATGTGGGGATGCATGCGGTGACCGATGCGATCTATGGCGCGCTGGCCGAGGGCGACATCGGGCAGCATTTCCCGCCCAGCGACCCGCAGTGGAAGGGTGCGGCGAGCGAGATTTTTCTCAACCATGCCGTGGGTTTGGCCGGTGAACGTGGGTTTGCCCTTGGCAATGTGGATCTCACGCTGATTTGCGAGCGGCCCAAGATTGGGCCGCAGGCGCAGGCGATGCGGGGGGAGATGGCGCGGATCATGGGGTGCGATATGGGCCGGGTCTCGGTGAAGGCGACGACATCGGAGCGGCTCGGGTTCACTGGGCGGGAAGAAGGGATCGCGGCGATGGCCACGGTTGTTCTGGTGCCGAAATGAAGGCGCTAACACACGGGATCGCCACGTTTTTCTGGGTCGGCCACCTGCGCCCTGCCCCCGGCACATGGGGCTCGCTGGCGGCGCTGCCCGCAGGCTATGCGGTGGCCTATGTTGCGGGCATCTGGGGGCTGGTGCTGGCCACGCTCACCGTGTTCGCGCTGGGGCTCTGGGCCACGGCGGAGGAGACGCGGGGCAAGGCCGAGCACGACCCTTCGGAG
The DNA here is from genome assembly GCF_052828525.1 of Vannielia sp. SX4. Next base: position 2,526,016 of record NZ_CM128247.1, on the reverse strand, counting down.
ATCGTGATCGACGAGGTTGCAGGCCAGTGGATTGCCCTGTTTCCAGTGGTTTACGGCGCGTCGATGATGGGCGCGGAGCTGTATCGGCTGTGGCCTGGCTGGGTGGCGGCCTTTGTGTTCTTCCGGCTGTTCGACATCTGGAAACCGCTGCTCGTGGGCTGGGCCGACCGGCGGGGAGATGCGCTGGGGGTCATGCTGGATGACGTGATCGCCGGGGTGTTTGCGGCGGTGGTGGTGATCGCGCTGGCCGGGCTGGCGCATGGGGTGCTGATGTGAGCATCGCTGCAGAACTGATTGAAACCGCGCGCAAATCCGGCGGGATGCTTGCCACAGCAGAAAGCTGCACCGGCGGGCTGATTGCCGGGGCGATCACCGAGGTGCCCGGGTCATCGGACGTGTTCGACCGGGGCTTCGTGACCTACTCCAATGCTGCCAAGCGCGAGATGCTGGGCGTGGAAAATCAGACGCTTGAGGCCCATGGGGCGGTGTCTGAGGAGGTGGCTGCCGAGATGGCCAAAGGTGCCCTTGCCCGCTCAGAAGCCACCCTTGCCGTCTCGGTCACGGGCATCGCCGGGCCGGGCGGGTCGGAGCACAAGCCGGAGGGGCGGGTATGCTTTGGGTTGGCGTGGGATCAGTTTGTGATCACAGAAACGGTCGAGTTTGGCGCGATCGGGCGGAGCGCGGTGCGGCAAGCAACTGTAAACCGTGCGCTGCGGCTCATGATCGCAAAGCTATCACCGCAATAACAGCCGCTTACGCGCCTTTCTTCACCCCGTAGAGCGCATCTGCCCGCCCTTCAAAGGCCCGCACGATGCGCTGCATGGCCTCGTTGAAGAACATTCCGGCCGCGCCTTGCAGAATCCGGTTCTTGAATTCGAAGTCCACCTCGAAGTGAACCTCGCAACCGCCCTTCACATCCTTGAACTGCCAGACCGAGCGCATGTGCTTGAACGGCCCGTCGATGTAGCGGGTTTCGATCCGCTTCGACTCGGGAAAGAGCCAGACCCTGCTGAGGAAGGTCTCACGAAATACCTTAAACGAAATGACGAGATCGGCCTCCATGATATCGCAGCGACCGAAGCGCTGCTGGCCGTGCTCCAGCTCCTCCGGGGCGACCGGTTTGCGGGAGCGCACGCGGGCTGCGGCGGTCCAAGGCAGGAACTTTGGGTAGTTGGCCACATCGGCGACCAGATCGTACATTTCCTGAGCGGAATAAGGGAGTTGGCGGGTCTCTGCGTGACGGGTCATGAGGCCTGTATCATCGGGTCGGATTGCGCCATGATGAGCCCCAACGCGCTGGAGAATGCAAGGGGGACACATGCCGCAGCGACCGTATGTCATCGATCAGATGATCTCGGCCAAGGCGATTGCCGCGAAGATCGAGGAGTTGGCCCGCAGGATCGAGGCCGAGTTCAAGGGCACCGACAAGCTGGTGGTGATCGGCCTGTTGCGCGGCTCCTTCGTTTTCATCGCTGACCTCGTGCGTGAGATGGATCTGCCGCTGGAGGTCGATTTCATCGAGGCGTCAAGCTATGGCGACGCAATGGAGAGCAGCAAGGAAGTGCGCATTCTCAAGGACTTGCGCGGTGAAATTCATGGGCGCGATGTGCTCGTGGTGGAGGACATCGTGGACACTGGCTTCACCCTGCATCACGTGATCCACATGCTGAAGGCGCGCGAGCCCGCCAAGCTGCGCACCATCGCCCTGCTCGACAAACCCTCGCGCCGGGAAGTGGATTTTGCCGCTGATTTCATAGGCTTCGACATCCCGGATGAATTTGTCGTGGGCTATGGGATCGACTATGCGCAGCGCAACCGCGACCTGCCCTTCATCGGCAAAGTGCGGTTCACCGAAGAGGCATAGGGCGCTGGCTGCAGAAAGCGGTAACAGGTGGCGTTAACCCCGTTGCAGCGCCCATGCAGAAGTGATGCACAACTGATGCACATTCCATGCGCATGTCAGATGACATAGGCCGAAGAACCTTTCAGGACCGTGCGGCGCTGTGATCACAGTTGCGGCGGTCAATCCGCCGCGTTGATGCCCTCGGCAAAGCGCTTGGCGGCGTCTTCCTCCTCGACCGAGAGATACTCGACGAGCGGCTCGCAGGTCTGGATGAAGCCGTCGCGATCTGCATCGGAGGCGTTGTTGATGCCCCAGAGGCAGTAGCCGTAGCCCTGCACCGGGTCCTGCCACCAGCCGGGGGTGGCGGTGACGAATTCGCCAAGGTTGATGCCCGCGAGGCCGAGCCCGCCATCGACCGCCATGCGGAAGGCGAGATAGGCGGCCTCGGGGTTGGGCTCGCCGACCATGCCGTGCTGGTTGAAGAGGCCCACCGCGTTCCACGCCGGGGCGTGCCCGGCGAGAGCGGATTCAGTGTAGAACTCCAGCGCCTTACCCATGTCTTCCTCCACGCCCTGCCCGGTGCGGTAGAAGTTGGCGAGGTTGTAGGCGGCATTGCGCTCGCCCGCCTCGGCGCCGATGGCGTAGAACTCGGCGGCCTTGGCCAGGTCCTTCTCGACCCCTTGGCCGTATTCGTAGATCAGCCCCATGCCATTGCCCGCCGCGCCGTAGCCCGAATCCAGCGCCTGCTGGTAGAGCGCGCGGGCCTTCTCGTGATCGGGGGCCACATCGCCCACGCCCCATTGGTAGAGATGCGCAAGGTTGTTCATCGCCTTCTGATGGCCCTGGGCCACGGCCTTCTCATACCATTCGATCGCGGCTTCCGGGTCGGCCTCGGTGCCTTCGCCGTCCTTCAGGGCAATGGCATAAACGTTCTGCGCATCGGGGTGCCCGGCCTCGGCGGCGGGGATCAGCACGGTGAGGGCCAGTTCCCAGTGGCCGTCGTTATAGGCCTGCCGCGCCTTCTCGACCTCGTCGTCGGTTTGCGCCGCGAGGGGCGCGGCGAGCAGGCAGAGGGCGGCGGGGAGAAAGGGCTTCATGCAGGTGGCTCCTTGAATACGCGGTCTGAAATCCCACGGAGTGTAACAGCCACCTGCCCCGAGAAAAGCAAAACCGCGCCAAGGGGCGGAGATGACAGTCACTTTCATGTCACGCAGATAACATCTGAGCGAGTTGGAGCCGGGGCGCGAGAAACTGCTTGCCGTAACGTAGGGGCGGAGGCCAGTCTCGGAGGGACCGCACCCTCGGGCTGCGGGCCGAACATAGCCAGTGAGTGCCGGGGCATGAGCTTTTCCGGCGCGTAGAACCAGCAGTTGGAGGATTTCATGAAGACCACAGCCAAGCGCATCAGCCTTATTCTGGCTGCATCCCTTGCCGCGAGCGCGGCGTTCGGCGCAGGCCATGCGATGGAGCAGCAGAAGGCCCGTGAAGACCTGATGAAGGTGATGGGCCAGAACCTCGGGGTCTTGGGCAAGATGGCCAAGGGCGAGATGGATTTTGACGGCACTGCTGCCGCCACCGCCGCCGATGCGCTGCACGAGGCCGCGGTGAAGGTGACCGCCGACGAGATGTGGGAAGAGGGGATCGACAGCATGTCGGTCGATGACAGCCGCGCCCTGCCCGAGATCTGGGCGGACTACGATGACTTCAAGGCCAAGGGTGTCGAGCTGATCGCCGCGATCGAAACCGCGCAGGCGGCCACCGGTGAGGGGCTTCAGGCGGTGCAGGCCTCGATGGGCGCGCTCGGCGGTGCCTGCGGCGGCTGCCACAAGGTTTACCGCGCGCCGGAAGAGTAAATGCATCCGATCTTCAGATGGCTGATTGCGGCGGCGCTGGTGGGCGCCGCCGTATTTTGGGTCGTGACCATCCCCGGTGACGTGGATGAGGAGGCGCTGGCCGGGCTCGAGGGCGACCCGGCGCGCGGTGAGGGCCTGTTCTGGGCCGCCGGTTGCGCCAATTGCCATGCCGCGCCGGGCGCCGAGGGCGAAGCGCGGCTGGTGCTGGCGGGCGGGCAGAAGTTCCCCTCTCCCTTCGGCACCTTCCTCGCGCCCAACATTTCGCCCGGAGACGAAGGCATCGGCGGCTGGAGCCTGCACGACCTCGCCCGCGCGATGACCAAGGGCGTGGGCCGGGGCGGCGAGCACCTTTATCCCGCCTTCCCCTACAATTCCTATGACGGCATGGCGCTGCAGGACGTGGCCGACATTCACGCCTATATCGGCACACTGCCCGCCGACAGCACGCCCAGCCAGGCCCATGAGGTGGGTTTTCCGTTCAACATCCGCCGCAGCCTCGGCGGCTGGAAGCTGCTCTTCATGCGCGGCGGCTGGCAGGTGGAGGGCGATCTGACCGAAGAACAGGCGCGTGGGCGCTATCTGGTGGAGACGCTGGCCCATTGCGGCGAGTGCCACAGCCCTCGCAATGCGCTTGGAGGCTGGACGGGCGACTGGCTCGCCGGGGCGCCCTCGCCCGATGGCAAGGGGCGCATCCCCAACATCACGCCCGGCAAGCTGGACTGGTCGGAGGGCGACATTGCCGAATACCTCAAGAGCGGCTTCACGCCCGAGTTCGATACCGCGGGCGGCGAGATGGCCACGGTGGTCGAAAGCACCGCCAAGCTGACAGATGAGGACCGCGGGGCGATTGCGGCTTATCTCAAGGTGGTCCCGCCGATAGAGAACTGACCACGGTCAGATTGCCCCGACCCTGATCTTCATCTTGGTTCAAATATCTCCGGGGGGTGTGGGGGGCTGGCCCCCCACTAAGAGGCGCGGTGTGGGGGGCTGCCCCCCACTCCATCAGTCGTTTCAGATACCGTCCAACGCCTCTTCAAGCGCCGCCCAAAGCGGCTCTACCGGCTCCGTCCCCACCGAGAGGCGCACGAAGCCCGGCGCCACCGCATCCCCCCAGCGCGCGCGGCGCTCGGCGGAGGAATGCACGCCGCCGAAAGAGGTGGCGGGGCGGAGGAAGGGGCAGCTGTCGATAAAGCGCTCGGCGGAGGTCTCATCTGCGAGTGTCAGCCCGATCAGGAACCCGTTGGTCGCCATCTGCGCGGCGGCGAGGTTGTGCGAGGGGTCGTCGGGCAAGCCGGGGTAGCGGCAGGTCGTGACCGCCGGGTGGGCGGCGAGCCGGGGAGCGAGCGCCTCAGCGTTGGCGCACATGGCAGCGAAGCGCAGGTGCAGGGTTTCCAGCGACCGGTGCAACAGCCAGGCCTCGAAGGGGCCGGGAATGCCGCCAGCCACGGTGCGCCACGTGCGGACCCGCTCCATTAGCGCCGCATCGCGCGACGCGACATGGCCCGTGAGATTGTCGGAATGGCCGCCCGGGGCCTTGGTGTCGGAGGCGACCACGACATCGGCGCCAAGGTCCAGCGGGCGCTGGCCGAGAGGGGTCATGGTGGTGTTGTCGACCACGGTCAGCCCCCCTGCCCCGCGCACGGCGGCGCAGGTGACGACGAGGTCAATGAGGTCGAGGCCGGGGTTGGAAGGGGTTTCGATGAAGACCACCGCAAACCCCTCGAACCCGCCCTCGGCAAAGCCCTTGGTGGGGCGTTCGACCACCTCGACCCCCAGCCCTTTAAGGAATTCGTCGCCCAATTTGCGGACGTTGTAATAGCCGTCGGACGGCACCAGCAGCCGGTCCCCTGCCTTCAGCGTGGCAAAGAGCGCGGCGGAGATTGCGCCCATGCCGGAGGGGAAGAGCAGCGCGGGGGCCTCCTCCAGATGGGTCAAAAGGTGCTCGGTCGCCTCCCACGTGGGCTGCTCGGCGCGGCCGTAGCCCGGCACCCCGCCCGGCGTGCCCGGCAGGTGATACATCGAGGCGAGCGTGATCGGCGGGGCGATGGGGTCGCCCTTGGCGAGGGTATGGCCCCGCAGGTGCAGCAGTTCGGCGGCTTTGGTCTCGGTGGTCATTGGGGCCTATGGCATGAAGTTGCAGGAGAGGAGCCGCTTCATCGCCTTGTCGCTTTCACTCACGGCAAAGCGGGCCAGCAGCTCGACATGGGGGGTGGCATCGGGCTGGGCCACAAAGACGGTGGGGCCTTTGAAGATCTCGCTTACGAAGTGGTCCATGTCATCGAGGCTCGCGAAGAAATGCACGAAGCTCCCGTGATCGTCCCAACTGCGGAGCTTGCCCGTGATCGGCGTGCTCTTTTCGCCAAGCGAGGCGAAGGAGAGGAAGGTTTTGCCATCGGGCACGCCGATGGTGGCCCGGGTGCCCTTGGCGAGCTGCATCATCAGGGTGAAGCGCGACTTGCGCCTTGCGGCATCGAACATCGAAAGCTCGATGGTGGCGCCATTGTCGGCCGTGGCGGTGAGCGCGCATTCGCCCGCCCCGGTCCCGGCGGCGGGGCGCTTGATGAGCGTCCAGCCCTCGGCCTGCGCGGCGGGAGCCGTAAGGATGACGGCCAGCAGAGCTGCGAGAATTCTCTTCATTGCGAGCCCCCCGGGCCGGGATCGCAGGCGAGCAGCAGGGCGAGCGCCTCCTCTGCCCCGTCCTCGGTTACGAAGCCAGCAAGGACACCCGCTTCGGGATGAAAGATCGTCAGCCGCCCGGCGCGGGTGGCGAGCATGAAGCGGGCGGCGTCTTGAACCGAGGCGAAGGCGTGCGAGAAGCGCCAGAAGGCGGCATCGGGCTCGAGGGTGCCTTCGAGTTGAACCGCGGCGGCGCCTGCCGGGCGGAAGGCCATGGCCGTGTCGCCATCGGGCAGCGGGAGCAGCTCGCGCAGGCCGGCAGAAAGCCAGAGGTCGAGGCGGAAGGGCGGCGTGTCTGGGCTGGCCTCGGCCACCGCAGGAGCGGTGATGGCCAGCGCCGCACCGTCATCGGAGGTGAGCGCGGCTGTGCAGGTGGCCGTGCCCGGATCATTGCTGACGGTCCAGCCCGCGCCGGTGCCTTGGGCCGTGGCCGGAAGCGCCAGCGCGAGGCAGAGTGCCATGCCGGGCAGCCCCGGCGCGGCGCGGCGGGGCAGCGTCACGCCATCCCCAGCTTCTTCAGCCGGTTCTCCCTCAGGCGGGCAAAGTCGTCGCCCGCGTGGTAGCTGGAGCGGGTGAGCGGCGTGGCCGAGACCATTGAGAACCCCTTGCCCCATGCGGCCTTTTCATAGGCGGCAAACTCCTCGGGGGTCACGAACCGGTCCACCCGGTGGTGCTTGGGCGTGGGCTGGAGGTACTGGCCGATGGTCAGAAAGTCGATGTCGGCGGCGCGCATGTCATCCATCACCTGCATGACCGCCTGTTTGTCTTCACCGAGGCCGACCATGATTCCGGATTTGGTGAACATCGTCGGGTCCAGCTCTTTCACCCGTTGCAGCAGACGCAAGCTGTGGAAGTAGCGCGCGCCGGGCCGCACCTCGGGGTAGAGGCCGGGGACGGTCTCGAGGTTGTGGTTGAAGACATCGGGCTTGGCAGCGACGACCACATCCAGCGCATCGGGCGTGGAGCGGATGAAATCGGGCGTCAGAATTTCGATGGTGGTGCCGGGCGCCTGCTTGCGGATGGCGCGGATCGTCATGGCGAAATGCTCAGCACCGCCATCGTCCACGTCATCCCGGTCCACAGAGGTGATGACCACGTGGTTCAGACCGAGCTTTTTGACCGCATCGGCCACCCGGCCCGGCTCGAACACGTCGAGCGCCTCGGGCGGCTTGCCGGTGGCGATGTTGCAGAAGGTGCAGGCGCGGGTGCAGACCTCGCCCATGATCATCATGGTCGCGTGGCCCTGGCTCCAGCACTCGCCCACGTTGGGGCAACCGGCCTCTTCGCAGACGGTGGTGAGCCGGTTCTCCCGCATGATCTTGGCGGTCTCGTGGTAGCCCTTGGACGTGGGTGCCTTGACCCGGATCCACTCGGGCTTGCGGGGCTGCGGATTGTCCGGCTTGCGGGCCTTCTCGGGGTGGCGCAGGCGGGGCGGGGATTGGTCGTTCATCTGGCTTGGCCTTTCGGGGCGCGTTTGCCCCATAGATAGCGCCAGAGTTGCGCCGGGGAAAGGGCTTGGGGGGTGAGCCATGCACAGGGCGCAGGGCTGGGTGCGGGGCGGTTGCGGGGCAGTTGGAATCGTTCTAGGCAGACCGAAGGAGGAGCGCTGCCCCGACGGGGTGGCAGATCGGATGAAACAGGTCCGGTCGGTGCCCTTCTATGGGGCTGGCTGGATGAAATTTGCGAGGCAAGCCCATGAAAACCGGAATGAAACTTCCTGACGTCACCTTCCACACCCGGGTCCGGGACGAGGCCGTGGGCGGCCCCAACCCGTTCCGCTGGGAAGACAAGACCACTGCCGATTACTTTGGCGGCAAGCGCGTTGTGCTGTTCTCCCTGCCCGGCGCCTTCACCCCCACCTGCTCCACCTACCAGCTGCCCGGTTTCGAGAACGGCTTTGCCGATTTCGCCGCCGAGGGCGTGGATGCGATCTACTGCATGAGCGTGAACGACAGCTTCGTGATGAACCAGTGGGCCAAGGCGCAGGGCCTCGAGAACGTGGCCGTGATCCCCGATGGTTCGGGCGAGTTCACCCGCCGCATGGGCATGCTGGTGCGCAAAGACAACCTCGGTTTCGGCCTGCGTTCGTGGCGCTATGCCGCCGTGGTGAAGGACGGCGTGGTGGAAGCGTGGTTCGAGGAGCCGGGCCTGTGCGACAACCACGGCGAAGACCCCTATGGCGTGTCCTCCCCCGAGACCGTGCTGGCCTGGCTGAAAGAGGCAAACGCGGCTGTGGCGGCCTGATCGGATCGCTTTGATCGGTGGGCAAGTCGCCCACCCTACGGGCGCGGGGGAGACCTCGCGCCTTTTGTTTTTATGGGGGCCGGGGCGGGTCGCGATCTAGGCGGTCAGAGCGCGCCAAGCGGGTTCGTCGACGCTGCGGAGGCGGTCGAGGGCGGCGACGGCTTCGGCCCGGTACTCTTCCCGGCTCTTGGCTTTCACCACCTCGACACCTGCCACCAGCTTGTCGATCTCGGGCAGCGGGGTGCCGGTGGCGGCGGAGAGCGCCTGCAGCGCTTCCAGCACCTTGCCGAGCTGCTTGCCGTAGCTGGCCACCTCGGTTTGCACGCGCTGTTCGATCTCGGGGATGCCCTCGATCTCGGGCGAGAGAAACCGGGGCGTGATCTCTTGGGTCACATCGCCGGAAAAGGGGGCGCGGAGGATGGGGGCCCAGATGTCGAATGGGGATGTCATGGCAATTCTCCTTTGAAATGCCATGAGGGTTGAGGGCGGCGCGGCTTGGGTCAAGCGTGGCGGGCGGGCGATGGGGGGTTTGCGGTGCAAACAAGGGGGGCCGCCCGTTGTTTTGGCGGCGCTGCGGCCTGATTGCGCAGCTTGAGGGGCCGGTCAGACCGTGGCGCGGAGGGCCTTGGCACGGGCGGGCGGCACGGCGCGGATCTCCAGCCCTGTGAAGACGTGGAGCGTGCCCAGTTCCGGATCGACAACCGCATGGTCGGAGACCCAGCCGCCCAGCATCAGGTAGCTGCGCAGCAGCGGCGGCATGCCCAGAAAGGCGCGGCGCGGGTCGGGTTTGCGGCGCAGAAGCCGTGAAAACCGGAAGACCTGCGGCGCCTTCACCCTTGGCAGCCAGCGGCGCGGGGCGAGGTGCTTTTCGCGCAGGAGGGCGAAGGCATCCATGTAGGCCTCGGCCTCGGTGCCCTTGAAGGAGGAGCAGCCGAAGAGCAGCTCGACGCCGTGGCTGTCGACATGGTCGGTCATCCCGGCCCATGCGGCGCGCAGGATGTGCGGGTCGCCCTGCAACTCGGGATGAATGCAGAATCGCCCCATCTCGACCATCGGCCCCTCAAAACCTTCCAGCGGCGACACGTCATAGTACTGCGCCGAGTAGCTGGCGCCGATCTCGGAGCCGCCCGCGAGCGGCAGCAGGCGGAAGGTGCAGCAGAGGCGCCCGGTGCGGGCCTCCTCGATCATCACATGCAGGCAGCGGGTGTCGAAGGCATCTTCATCGCGCGCGGTCTCATCACCGCGAAAGCAGAGGCCGCGCAGGGCCAGCACGGCGGCGAAATCGCCCTCGCTCTCCGCCAGACGCACGCGGTAACGGCCTTTTGTCAGTGCCTTCATCTGCCCGGCCCTCCGCGCATCATTGCGATTCCACGCTGTGCCTCTAGATATGGTTTGGCGCGATCCTAGGCGCAACATGTGACGGAACTGTGGAAGGCTCAGATGGCGGAGATCGAAAAGACGGATGCGGAATGGCGGGCGCAGCTGAGCGACCTTGCCTACAAGGTGACGCGCAAGCATGGCACCGAGCGGGCCTTCACACATGACGACTTCCCCAAGGATGCCGGCACCTTTGCCTGCGTCTGCTGCGGCGCGCCGCTGTTCGACCAGGCCGAAAAGTTTGACAGCGGCACTGGCTGGCCGAGCTTCTGGGCGCCAAAGGAAGGCGCCGAGGTGGGCGAGAGCGTGGATCGCAAGTTCTTCATGACCCGGACCGAGGTGCATTGCGCCCGCTGCGAGGCGCATCTGGGCCATGTCTTCCCCGACGGGCCGCAGCCCACGGGCCTGCGCTACTGCATCAACGGCGTGGCGCTGGAGTTCGAGCCGGAGGAGTGACGCGCATGGGGTGCGCCATGACTGCGCACCCTACGACAGAGCCGCTTCGTAGTCTTCGAGCCACCGGGCCTCGCACCAGACCGGGGACGGGAGGGCGCGGAGGGTGTCGCGTTCGCCGGTCAGGGTGCGCGTGCGGGCCCAGGGAAGAACGCGGTGGGTAATGCAGCCGGTCCAGGCCCGGAGGCGGGCATGGATCTCGGCCTCGGTCATGTCGCCGGGGTGCAGCCTGACGGGCGCGCGGCCGTTGAGGCGGAACTGGTAGACCGGGGGCTGGTGGGGCCAGTGGTCGAAATCCGCGAAGGTCAGTTGCCAGGGATAGTCAGCCGGGATCAGGCGTGGCGGGTTGCGGTCGTCGCTGCTGACGGCGCGCAGGCAGCTGTGGCGGAAGCAGACCAAGGTGTTGACCTCGCCGGCACGGGGGGACTTTCGGGTGAGGCGGAGGATTGCCAGTTCGCGCCCGTCTTCGCGCCAGAAGAGGCTGCGACCGCCGCGCGGCCGGAAGAAGCCTGCGGCCTCGAGGGGCGCGGCGAAGAGGGTTTCGAAGGCGGCTTCGAAGGCGGGTTTGTCCATGAGGTGCAACGCTTGGGGTGAGGCCGCGACGGTGCGACGGGTCACGATTTTTCGTCGAAAAATCGGGTGGCGAGAGCGGGGCGGCGGAGGGTCAAGGTGCGGCGGGCCTCGTCGGTATGGCCCAGTTTCATCAGCACATTGGCATAGGTGAGTTCGAGAAGGTCGCGTTGGGCGCGGCTGCCGCCGATGCGTTCTGCCGTGGGCAGAACGGTGGACATCTCGTCGAGCGCCGCCTGCCACTCCTGCCGCGCGACGTGGCCCCATGTGCGGGCGATGGGGCCGATAAGATCGCCTGCAAAGCCCTTGCTGGCCTCTGTCAGCTTCGCCAGCCGCTCCCCCTGCCCGGCCATCGCATGGGCGAGCGCTGCGTGCATGTCGGCAAAGCTCTGGCCGGGATCGGGGAAGTTTTTGGCGGCGTAGTCGCTGATGGCCTGCCAGCGGGCGGGGTCGACCTCAAACCCCGCCAGTTCGGCGCGGTAGAGCAGTGCGGCGGTGTCCGTCAGCAGGTTGATCGGCAGGCTCTTGGCGCCGCCGGGGCCGACATGGGCATCGAGCAGCGGCCAGAGCGCCTCCGCATCGCCTGATTCCAGCGTCCAGAGCGCGAGGTGCCAGCTGAGGTGGCCGTGCAGCAGGCCCCGGTCATCGTAGTCGGCCAGCCACTCCGCGAGGGTGGCGCGGCCTGCCTCCGTCTCGCCGTCTTCATATTGCGCATGGGCGCGGAAGTGGGCGGCGTGGGCGTTGCGCGGATTGAGCGCGAGGGCCTCGGCCATCAGCGCGTGGGAGGCGGCGGTTTGCCCGGTTTCGCAGAGCGAGAGCGCGTGCATCGACATCATCCACCAGTCGCCGGGATACTGCGGCAGCAGCGCCTCGGTGAAGGCCAGCAGCTCTGCCTCGCGCCCGACCTCGCCGGAGAAGCCGATCAGGCCGAAGATGTTGGTGCAGAGCTGGGCGGCAAGGGCATCGCGCGGGTGGGCCTGCACATGGGCCTTCACCGCCGCGCGGGCCTCGGCGGCGCGGCCTTGCGCGACGAGCGTGAGGATCTCGGCCTGCGCCTGCTCACGCTCGGTGGCCTCTGCGGCGAGGTCGCGGGCGGTGGTAAGGGCGGCGCGCGCCTCACCCATCCGCCCCTCCATCATCCGGGCGCGGCCGAGCGCGGCATGGCCTGCGGCAAAGCGCGGGTCAGCCTCGATCGCGGCCTCGAAACAGGCCGAGGCGCCATAGCCTGCGCAGAGAAAGAGGTGAACGCCCGCGTCATATTGCGCCACGGCCTCCGGCGCGGCGGTGCTCAGCGGGTTGCCGTAGTGATCGTGCTGCATGGGGCGCTCCGGGCCGGGGACGGATGCCCCCGAGCCTAGACGCTGAGGCCCTGATCAGTCGAGGAAGTCTTCGGCGCGGAAGCGGCCGAGGTTGCCCAGAAGCTGACGCAGGAAGCTCACACCCTTGATGTTGCTGTCGGTCACGCGGCGCGACAGGGCGACCACGTTGCCGTCACGCAGGGTGAAGCGCTCGATGTTGCTCACCCGGCCAGACGGGTCGAAGGAGATCGCCAGAAGCTGACGGTCCACGAACTCAGGCTCGCGCGGGCCCCATGTGCGGGTGCGGGCGGAAATGTAATAGAAGCCGGATTCGCGCTGCACGCCGTAGCCTGCGGGCGAGCCAACGGCCTCGACCACGCTTTCGCGGGTGTCCACGCCAACCTGGATTTGCGCAAGGTCCGCATCGGACGGTGTATAGCCGTGGTTGCGCATGCGCGCAGTGCAGGCAGCCAGCGACAGAACCAGCGCCAGCAGCATCAGCCCTTTCGCTGCGCCAGGGCCTGCCCTCCTCAAAGCCGCCATCTTCCCCTCGTGCCTCAGTTTCTTTTGTCTGGTAATCGGCTTACAGAAGGATCGAGGTTACATCAAGAAAGGAAGCGCATGACGGCAGGAGCTGACGCCCGGGTGATCCGGCTCGCGGATCTGACGGTGAAGCGCCCGACGGGGTTTGATCTGGAGCCCGGCGCAGAGGATCTGGGGCGGCTGGCCGATGAGCTGGGCCTGCTGGCGCTGCGCAAGCTGCGCTTTTCGGGCACGCTGAGCCCGGTGGGCAAGCGCGACTGGCGGCTGGAGGCCGACCTTGGCGCGACAGTGGTGCAGCCCTGCGTGGTCACGCTGGACCCGGTGACGACACGGATCGAGGAGAAGGTGCGCCGCCGCTACATGGCGGAGTTCTCCTTTCCCGAAGAGGAAGAGGCGGAGATGCCCGAGGATGACGAGGCCGAGCCGCTGCCCGCCAGCCTCGATCTGGCGGAGGTGATGCAGGAGGCGCTGGCCCTTGCCCTGCCCGCCTTTCCGCGCGCCGAGGGCGTTGAGCTTGGCGAGGCGGTGTTTACCGAGCCGGGCGCAGAGCCGATGACCGAAGAGAAGGTGAAGCCCTTTGCCGGCTTGGCCGATCTGAAGAAACGGATGGAAGAGTAGCCGAGCGGCGCCAGAGGCGAGTTTGCTAAGGTTTTGCGCTTGAAAGTGAAGCGGGCGTGCGCCCTGCCCCGGCCCGCGCCAAAGGCTTAAACTCCGGGCTTGCGTTTGTGGAAAAGTTTCGTATTTTGCCGCCTCCTCGCGGATCGGCGCTTGATCGGTGCTGCGGGGCGGCGTATGACGCGCCGGACGAGATTCCCGAAGACGCCGGGGCCGCGCGAGGCGTGCCCTGCCCAGACCCGAGGTTGTGACATGGCTGTCCCTCAGAATAAGATCACCAAGTCGCGCCGCAACATGCGCCGTTCGCATGATGCGCTGGTGGCTGACAATCCCGCCGAGTGCTCCAACTGCGGCGAGCTGAAGCGCCCCCACCACGTGTGCGGCGCCTGCGGCCACTACGACGACAAGGAAATCGTCGCTGCTGCCGACGAGATCGACTTCGACGAAGACGCTGCTTGAGTTTGATTGATCGCGCGTGCGGACATGAGTGACGCCGCCGACACCCAAGCTCCAAAGCTCCCGGCCCTTTCGGGCCGGGTTGTCATTTCTGTCGATGCGATGGGCGGCGATGCGGGCCCGGCTGCCGTGGTGGCCGGGATCGCGAAGTCTGCTGCCAAGAATCCTGATATTGCCTTCATCCTGCACGGCCCTGCCGCCGAGCTGCGCCCGCTGGTGGAAAAGCGAAAGCTCGCCAGCCGCGTGGTGATCCGCGATGCGAGCGGCGTGGTGAAGATGGATGACAAGCCGAGCCAGGTGATGCGGCACGGCAAGGACACCTCGATGTGGGCCACGATTCAGGCCGTCGAGAAGGGCGAGGCCTCGGTGGCGGTGAGCTGCGGCAACACCGGTGCGCTGATGGCCGTGAGCATGCTCCGGCTGCGCAAGATCGAGGGCGTGAACCGCCCGGCCATCGCCTGCCTCTGGCCCTCGCGCAACCCGCAGGGCTTCAACATCATGCTCGACGTGGGCGCCGACATTCGCGCCGACCAGCAGGACCTGCTGCAATACGCGCTGATGGGCATGAGCTATGCCCGCAATGGCATGGGGCTGAAGCGCCCGCGCGTGGGCCTGCTGAACGTGGGCACCGAAGAGCACAAGGGGCGCGCCGAGCTGAAGGTGGCCCATGACATGATTCAGGATGCCGCCGCGAAGAACGATTTCGACTTTGTCGGTTTCGTCGAGGGTGGCGATATTCCGAGCGATCGGGTCGATGTGATCGTGACCGATGGCTTCACCGGCAATATCGCGCTGAAGACCGGCGAGGGCACCGCCAAGCTGATTGGCCAGTTCCTCCGCGAGGCCTTCAAGCACACGCCGCTCAGCCGCCTTGCCGCGCTGCTCGCGCTCACCTCGCTGAAGCGCCTGAACAAGCGGATCGACCCGCGCCGGGTAAATGGCGGGGTCTTCCTTGGGCTCAACGGCACCGTGGTCAAGAGCCACGGCGGGGCCGATGCCACCGGGGTTTCGGCGGCGATCAAACTGGCCTTCACTCTCGCCCAGTCGCGCTTCAGTGAGCGGCTGGCGGCGCGCCTTGCATCGGTGGGCCACGCGGGGCAGGATGCGCCGGATAACGAATGATTGCGGGCGCACTGCGCCTTGCACAACGAATGAGAAGAGGCATCTGAGAGCATGGTGGTGCGAGCCGTTGTGAGAGGCGTCGGGCATTATCTGCCCGAGCGTGTGGTGCCCAATGCATGGTTCGAGGACCGGCTGGACACCTCCAACGAATGGATCGTCTCGCGCTCCGGCATCGAGCGCCGCCACTTTGCCGCGCCCGGCGAGACCACCAGCCAGATGGCCGCCCATGCCGCCCGCAACGCGCTGGCGCAGGCCGGGCTCGAGCCGTCGGACATCGACGCCGTGGTGGTCGCCACGTCCTCCCCCGATTTCACCTTCCCCTCCGCCGCCACGATGGTGCAGGCCGAGCTGGGCATGGAGGGCGGGTTTGCCTTTGATATTCAGGCGGTCTGCGCCGGGTTCGTCTATGCGCTTTCGAACGCGCAGGGGCTGATCCTTGGCGGGCAGGCCAAGCGGGTGCTGGTGATCGGCGCCGAGACCTTCAGCCGCCTGCTCGACATGGAAGACCGCGCCACCTGCGTGCTCTTCGGCGATGGCGCTGGCGCGCTGGTGCTGGAGGCCGCCGAGGGCGAGGGCACAGTGGAAGATCGGGGCATTCTGGCCACCGATCTCAACTCCGATGGCCGCTACCGTGAGCTGCTTTACGTTGATGGCGGGGTCTCGACCACGCGGACCACGGGCTTTTTGCGGATGGAGGGCAAGGAGGTGTTCCGCCATGCCGTCGAGAAGCTGGCCGCTACCGCCCATACCGCGCTGGAGAAGGCCGGGCTGAGCGACGAGAACGTGGACTGGCTGGTGCCGCATCAGGCCAACCTGCGGATCATCACCGCCACCGCCAAGAAGATGGGCCTGCCGATGGAGAAGGTCGTTGTGACCGTGCAGGACCACGGCAACACCTCTGCCGCCTCGATCCCGCTGGCGCTCTCGGTCGGCGTGGCCGAGGGCAAGATTCAGCCCGGGCAGATCGTGGTCTGCGAAGCGATCGGCGGCGGCCTCGCCTGGGGTGCTGTGGTGCTGCGCTGGTAGCAACGGCGCAGGCCGACTCACCCCTTGGAAGACCCCGCGCAGGGCACGCTCCGGCAGGCACCCGCCCACCAAACCGCCCACGAACCCCGCGCCAACGGCCAAAACCGGTGAATAAACAGCACCTTCCAAGCCGCTGTTATTGACTCGGAAATTCCCCTGCCCCATCCTCACCCGAAACCAATGGGGGACAGCACATGGCCGGCAAGACGTTGACGCGGATGGATCTGAGTGAGGCGGTGTTCCGTGAGGTGGGCCTGAGCCGCAATGAAAGCGCCCAGCTGGTGGAGACGGTGCTGAACCACATGTCCGACGCGCTGGTGAAGGGCGAGAGCGTGAAGATCTCTTCTTTCGGCACCTTCTCGGTGCGCGAGAAAGCCGCCCGGGTGGGCCGCAACCCCAAGACCGGACAAGAAGTGCCGATCAGCCCCCGCCGGGTGCTGACCTTCCGCCCCAGCCATCTGATGAAGGACCGGGTTGCGGACGGCAACCGCAAGTGACCCTGCCGCAGATGCGGGGCGCGTGACGAGGGACGAGAGCAAGGGATAACCGATGGGTAAAGCGCCAGACGCCTTTCGCACCATCTCTGAAGTGGCCGACTGGCTGGGCGTGCAGACCCATGTTCTGCGCTTCTGGGAAAGCAAGTTCACACAGGTGAAACCGCTGAAGCGCGCCGGTGGGCGGCGGTATTACCGCCCCGCCGACATGGAGCTGTTGGGCGGCATCCGGAAGCTGCTGCATGAGGACGGGTTGACCATCAAGGGCGCGCAGAAGTTCATCCGCGAGAACGGGGTGAAGGCGGTGGCAGAGCTGTCGCCGCCGGTCGAGGACGAGGGCGATGCGCCTGCCGGTGTTCCGACCGAGGCAGCGGCGGCAATGATGCCCGAGGCGGAGGCCGAGGTGCATGTACATGCGGTCGAAACGCAGGGTACGCCTGAGGCTCCGGTGGATGTTACAGGCGAGGCCCCTGCCCCCGCCGTTGAGCCGGAACCCGAGGGATACTTTGACGCCGTCGATGTGACGGGCGAGGACGCTGCGCCCGCGGTGGAGCCCGAGCCGGAGGGGTATTTCGACGCGGTGGATGTCTCTGCAGAAGAGCCAGCACCTGTGGCGGAGCCGGAGATTTCGGAAACGGTGGATGTGACCGGTGAGGAGCCCGCACCGGCGGTCGAGCCTGAACCGGAAGGCTACTTTGATGCGGTCGATGTGTCTGCCGAAGAGCCTGCGCCAGTTGTGGAGCCGGAAATTTCGGAGACGGTGGACGTGACCGGCGAGGCACCTGCTCCGGCGGCAGAACCTGAGCCGGAAGGGTATTTCGATGCGGTCGATGTGACCGGCGAAGAGCCTGCGCCTGTGGCTGAGCCAGAAAGCGAACCGGCGGAAGTTGCGAATCTCTTTGACGACGAGCCGGAAGACCCTGCCGAAGAGGTGAGCGCCCCGGCCCCGGCGGCGGAGAGCGACGAGGATGAAGAATTGGCGCTGCCAAGCTTCATCCGCAAGCCTATGGAGGGGAAGGAAACTACCGTGCCGCCGCTCACCCCCGGCCCGCTGCCGCTTGGCGAAGAGGACCGCGTGGGCGAGGCTGCGCCGGAGGAAATTGACAGCCGGTTTGCGGGCGTGGGTGCGGGCGAAGTGCCCGACCGCGCGCCCGAACCCGAGGCAGAGGAGCCTGCCAACGCGCCGGTGGATTTTGTCGCCGCCGTCACGCCGGACCCCGAGATGCCCCTGCCCCAGCAGATCACCGCGAGCGATGAGGCCGCGCTGGATGCCGCCGCCCTGCGGCCGCTCTATGACCGTTTGCTGGCGCTGCGGGCGCGGATGGGGTGATCGGCTGGTGCGGCGCGAAAATCGCCGCTGATCTCCCCTTGCATGGGCGGCAGAATCGTCTAAAAAGCCCGGACGTCGGGCTATGGCGCAGTCTGGTAGCGCGTCCGTCTGGGGGACGGAAGGTCGTAGGTTCAAGTCCTGCTAGCCCGACCAACAGTTTCATGAACGCCCGCACCCGAAAGGGTCGCGGGCGTTTGCTTTGACGGGGGTGCGCAAGCCATGAGCGAGACCACGGGCGTTCTGCCGGGGCAGGCGATTTCGGCGATGATCGAACGGGGCAGCCTGCGCGGCACGCCCGACGTGACCGAGGCCCAGATCCAACCCGCCAGCCTTGATCTGCGTTTGGGAACAGTGGCTTACCGCGTGCGCGCCTCCTTCCTGCCGGGCAAGGGTGCCACCGTGGCCGAGCGGCTGGGCGAGTTCGGGATGCATGAAGTGTCGCTCGAGGGCGGCGCTGTGCTGGAAAAGGGCTGCGTCTATCTCGTGCCGCTGATGGAGAGCCTGAGCCTTGAGCCGGGGCTGACGGCGGTGGCCAATGCCAAAAGCTCCACTGGGCGGCTGGACCTGCTGACGCGGCTGGTGACCGACCGGGGCGTTGAGTTTGACCGGGTGCCTGCGGGCTACGAAGGCCCGCTTTATGCCGAGATCTGCCCGCGCAGCTTTTCGGTGCTGGTGCGACCGGGGATGCGGTTGAACCAGCTGCGTTTCCGGCGCGGGCAAGCGGTGCTGGATGACGCGGCGCTGCACGCGCTCCATGCCGAGGTGCCGCTGGTGGATGGCCCGGCAGTGATCGACGATGGGCTTGGCTTTTCGGTCGATCTGGAGCCTGGCAAGGACGGGTTGGTGGGCTACCGCGCCAAGCCGCACACCGGGATCATCGACCTCGACCGGATTGGCGAGTACCCGGCGGCGGAGTTCTGGGAGCGGATCGAAACGCAGGAGGGGCGGATCATCCTCGATCCGGGGGCCTTCTATATTCTGGTGAGCCGGGAGGCGGTGACGATCCCGCCGATGTATGCCGCCGAGATGGCGCCCTATCTGGCGCTGGTGGGCGAGTTCCGGGTGCATTACGCGGGCTTCTTCGACCCTGGGTTCGGCCATGCCGAGGCGGGGGGCGCAGGCTCGCGCGGGGTGCTGGAGGTGCGCTGCCACGAGGCGCCTTTCGTGCTGGAGCACGGGCAGGTCGTGGGGCGACTGATCTATGAGCGCATGGCCGAGCGGCCCGAGCGGCTCTATGGCGCGGAGATCGCCTCCAACTACCAGGGCCAGGGGCTGAATCTGGCGAAGCACTTCAAGGTTTAGGGCAGAGACCCCGCTTGCACGGCTGCGCCTTTGGCGGCCTCGGGATTGAGTATTCTCAGCAAGAAAATGAAGCGGTTGCGCCCTAGACCGGGAGCGCGGCAAGGCGGCTTTGGCCGGCTTCACGCAGGATCTCGGCGAGGGTGGTGAACCAGCCGTCATCGGTGGCGGTGCGGCGGCGCAGAAGGCCGAGCGTGCGGGCGGGCTGTGGCTCGGAGAAGCGGCGCAGGGCGAGTTTGGGGGCGGCGGCCAGCTCGGAGGCGGCGGCCAGCTCGGGCAGGAAGGTGAAGCCGAAACCCTCGGCCACGAGGCCCGAGAGCGTGGCGAGCGAGGAGGCCCCCAGATCGACCCGCGTGTCGGCCCGGCGCAGGGCGCAGACCTCCAGCGCCTGATCGGCGAGGCAATGGCCCTCTTCGAGCAGTAGCAGGCGGTCGGGGTCGAGCGCATTGGGGCTGATCGAGGCGCCCTGCCCGGCCAGCGTGGCGGCGTTGCCTGCCAGCAGGAAGCGATCGGCAAAGAGCGGCTCCTCGATCATCCCTGCCCGGCCCGAGGGGAGCGCGACCACGGCGGCATCGAGCCGCCCGGCCTCCAGTGCGTCGAGCACGGATTCGGTCTGGCTTTCGCGGATGCGCAGCTCGAGCGTGAGGTTGCGCGAACGGATGAGCGGCAGGGCCACGGGCAAGAGATACGGCGCAACCGTGGGGATGACGCCTAGCGCCAGCCGCCCGCCCAGCCCTTCGCGCCAGCGTGTCGCCTGCTCCAGCGCGTCCATCTCGGCCAGAACGGCGCGGGCATGGGCCAGAAGCTCGTGGCCCGCGGGCGTGAGCACGGCGCGGCGCGGCTGACGCTCCACCAACCGCAGGCCGGTTTGCGCCTCCATCTCCTTGATTTGCTGGCTCAGCGCAGGCTGGGAGATATGCACAAGTTCCGCCGCCCGCACGAAACTTCCGGTTTCGGCAAGGGCGGAGAACGAGCGGAGTTGGCGGAGGGTGAGGTTCATAAGGCGAGCTAATCGCAGTGCGGCGAAAAAGCAATTTCCATCTCGGAGCGAATCCGGGCAAAAACTGCGGAATTCCACCACTCCGGAATGAAGCCGGGCCGTCAGGCCGGTTTCTGGCGGGCCCCGTCCCCAGCGGGCGCCCGCCACCTTGACCGAGCGCAAGGAAAGGCCCGCGGGCGCATGGCATGCTGCTTTTGCAGCCAGCCGGATGAGCCAGACATGCCCCTGACCGACCACCTGAAGCAAATCACCTATGGCGGGAATGACGGGATCGTCACCACCTTTGCAATCGTCGCCGGATTCGCCGGGGCGGAGGCCGAGGGGGCGGCGGGAATCGGGGCGCTGGCGGTGCTGGTCTTCGGGCTGGCCAACCTTTTTGCCGACGGGGTTTCGATGGGGCTCGGAGAGTTCCTTTCCACCCGCTCGGCGCGGGCGCTCTACCGGGCGGAGCGGGCACGGGTGCTGGCCCGGTCGGACCGGGCGGCGCTGGTGGCGGTGCTCGGTCAGAGGGGCCTTGGCGCGGCAACGGCGGCGCGGGTGGCGGAGGGGTTGGAGGAAAGCCCTGAGCTGGTGGCCGACCTGCTGGCGGGTGCGGGCGTGGCCCTCCCCGACATGCGCGGCGCCCGGCCCGCGCTGGATGGCCTCGTGACCTTTGGCGCCTTTCTGGCCTTCGGGCTGGTGCCGCTGCTGCCGTTCCTGCTCGCCGGGCCGGAAGCAGGCAGCGCGGCAGCCTCGGCGCTGGCCAGCCTCGGGGCCTTGCTGGCGCTCGGGCTGCTCAGGGCGCGGGCGACGGGTGAACGGGCGGCACGGGCGCTGGCGGAGGTGGTGGGCGTGGGGGCGCTTTGCGGGTCGGTGGCTTTTGCCGTGGGGGCTTTGGTGGGCTGAAGACGGCAAGCCCTTCCATGAATAACGTTACTGAATATAATCATTCCTTATTGGGATTGAGCATCTGACACTGTAACAAACCGCACCAATAAAGCGTAAGAATGACGAGAAATGCTGCGCCAAAAGATCATCCACGGGTAACTATTAGGTCGTCAGAGCCACTTGGAGATCAAGAGAACGAATGGTTCAAGTCCCAGGAGGGTAGCCAGGCACAATGGACGGCGATAAACTGAATCTCGTGCGGTAAAATTGCTTGGGGCGCTACTTGGTAAACTCTTATTGCCACTCATGTGGCCTGACTTTCCCTTCTGTACTTGCGAGTCTTGTTGGAGATGCACAAGGGCGCGGAACCGTAAATTTGTCCGGTAACGTTGAACAATGCCCTCGATGCGGCGGGCGGGCGGAAGTACAGAACGTGTACCATTCCAACGGGAAGACTTGGGCATCAGGAGGAAATAGCGCCACAGCAACAATGGCCTTTGAAACCTTTCAGAGGCACGCCGTGGCAATGTTAGCCAATGTACAAGTTAACAGGCAGCAGGCGCGTCGCCTTGAACGGACTGTTGACCGCAAGAACGAAGAAGCAGTCAAGAGAGTTGCTGCTGAGATATCCACGCATATTAGTGGGGTGGTACAACGAGCTCTTGAATCCGAAGAGCCGAAAAAGGCACTCAGTTTTCTTGCAAAGCTAGTCAAACTTTCAGCTATCGGAGGCACGGCCGTATTCGCAACTTTGGCAGGAATAAACGAAGGTTTGGACCTGATTGAGCGACTTAACGGCGATCAGCCCATTCACGAAATCATAAAAGAACTAAGTAACCACCAGCCAGAGCAACACCGGAAAGAGATACCCGAAGACAAAGCAGAGAAACCCTAGGCGAGCCAGCTGGAGAAAAAAGCCGATCAATGAGCCGAAGAAGGGTGTATTGTCACATTTAGAGGTATTTTTGCTGGTCATTGCAAATGAGATCGCTGTCTGATTCCAGGTAGACCCACGCGGTTGTGTCGCGTGGGTCGGCGGCGGGAAGATGTTTGAACTATTAAAAATTTTCAGCCGATCATATGCGCCTCCGGCCCGTAGGCCTCTTCGTAGTGCCGCTTCAGCCGTTGGAGCGCGATGCGCAGCACGATCTTGCCGGAGCGGGCCGACCAGCCCATGCGCTTTTCGGTGGCTTCCAGCCCTTCGAGAAAGCAGCAGCAACGCAGCACCATGTCGCCCAGTCCGGGGCCAAGATCGCGCAGCGCCTCGGCCACGCGGGCGCGGCTGGCGGCGGGGCCGTTGGCCGGGCCTTTGCCCGCCTCGAACCGGCCCCGGGTGCCGCCGGTCAGGAAGTTGTCCCAGTTCTGGGCCACGCGCGGGCCCATCTGCGCCATCTCGAAATCTTCGCGCAGGCGCTCGGCGGCGGCGACCAGATCGGCACCGAGAAAGGGTTTGCCATCCTTCTCGCGGCGGCGGGCCAGCGCCGTCACCGGGCTTTCGGCGCGGTTGTAGCGGATCTTGCGGGGCCGATCCTCGCCCGCGTCGGCCTCTTCGATATCGGCGTGCTGCCATGTGAAAGGGGTCATCCCCTCGGCAAAGCCGCCTGCCACGCCCTCGGTTTCGGCCAGCATCCGCTTCAGCGCCGCGCGGCCTGCGGCGGTGATGGTGTAGCTGGCGACCCGGCCGGGCTTGCGCAGGGCGATCCACTCCTTGAGGGCGAAGGCTTGGGCCACCTCACGGTCGAGCACGGCGGTGCGGGTCGAGCGGCCATCGGCGAGGCTGCGCACCACGGCGGCCTTTTCCAGATCGGCGGCCACGGCCAGCACCGCGCCCGATTCCGACAGGCGGCGGAGAATGCGGCGGCCCTCGCGGGCGACGGTGGCTTCATCACAGATCTTGCGGTCGGGGGTGAAATGGCGGCTCATGCTCAGCGTCTCCTTGGCGGCCCGGGGCTTGCCCGCGGCCTCACACAGGTTGAAATGCACCTGCCCGAGACTGGCGAGAGCCTCATCGACAAGCGGATCGTCACGACGCTGTTCAAATCGCCTTATCTGCCTGAGAATCGTGGAGGCATGGACCCCCTCCGACCGCGCCAGCCCCCGAATGGAGAGCCCCGCCTCGGTGTGTTTCAGGTAGTGCAATGCGCTTCTGGGCACCCATTGTGGCACCGCTGCGGAGTCCTCCAGGTCTCCGATAATCCCGGTCATCCTCGCCGTCCCCTTCGATGTGCCCCTTGTGATCTCTTGTGGGGCAATCTCTGATGTATCAGTCTCCAGCATATACAACCTAGGGGCGCATTGGTTACTCAGAAGTTAACAATGCGTCGTAAGGCTCAGCTTTGTCTAAAATTTGTGAAAAATTACTGCCGTTGCGTGCGCTCAATCGCTGATTGCGCAACACCCGCATAGGTTGTGCAACTGTGGCCCTGGCAACTCTGGGAGACCACCATGACAGAACAACCCCCCATTCGCACCGAAGGTCATCAGGCCCGCAAGACAACCGGCCCGCTCGGCGGCCTGCGCCGGCCCAAGCTGTTGATTCGGGCCGCGCGGCTCGGGCTGGCCGACTATTCCCGCACCCGCGATCTGAAGCGGATCATGCGGGTGGCCACCCTGCCCGCCCCCACCCAGGCCGTGCGTGACCTGATCCGCACCGAGGCGGAAATGGAGGAAGGGCGGCAGACCGGGCTTTCGACCTATTCGGTCATCCGCCATGTCGAGGTGATGATCGCCCTGCTGGCCGAGGCCCGGCTGCTGCCGCAGGAGACCGCCGAGGGGTGAACGGGGCTTTGGGGGCCTGAGCGCCCCCGCGCCCGATCTCGCGCCCGATCACGACATGGAGTCGGGCAGCACCTCTTTGCGCTTGGCCACGAAAGCCTCCAATTCTTCGCGGATGCCTTCGTCGAGCGCCGGGGCCTGATAGGCGCCGAGCAGCTTTTGCACCCGGTCGGCGGCCAGCGTCGCGGTATCGCGCGCGCCTTCCTCTTCCCATGTCTCGAAGGGCTTGTAGTCGAGCACTTCGGACTTCCAGAAGGCGGTTTGATAGTTGGCCTGGGTGTGGGCGCAGCCGAGATAGTGGCCGCCGGGACCGACCTCGCGCAGGGCGTCCATTGCCTGTCCGTTCTCATCGACCGGAACGGGCGCAGCGAGCCGGTGCAGGATGCCGAGTTGATCGGCGTCCATCACGAACTTCTCGTAGGACGAAACAAGGCCGCCCTCGAGCCAACCGCAGGCGTGCAGCATGAAGTTGACGCCCGAGAGCAGGCCCATGTTCAGCGAGTTCGCAGTTTCATAGGCGGCCTGCGCATCGGGCAGTTTGGAGCCGTTGAACGAGCCGGAGGAGCGGAACGGCAGGCCGAGGCGGCGGGCGAGCTGCCCCGCGCCGTAGGTGACCTGGCTCGCCTCGGGGGTGCCGAAGGTGGGGGCGCCGGAGTTCATGTCGATCGAGGTGACGAAGGCGCCAAAGATCACCGGCGCGCCGGGTTTGACAAGCTGGCTGTAGGCCACGCCTGCCAGCACCTCGGCCAGCACCTGCGTGAGCGTGCCAGCCACCGACACCGGCGCCATCGCCCCGCCGACGATGAAGGGAGAGATGATGCAGGCCTGCCCGGCCTCGGCATAGGCCTCGAGCGCGCCCATCATTACCGAATCGAAGGTGAGCGGCGAGTTGATGTTGATGAGCGAGGTCATCGCGCAGCGCCCGTTCAGCCCGCCCTCCTCGCCTTTGAAGAGGATCTCGGCCATGGCGACGCTGTCGACGGCCCGCGACGGCTCTGTGACCGAGCCCATGAACGGCTTGTCCGACAGCGTGATGTGGCTCATCAGCATGTCGAGATGGCGCTTGGCGACCGGAATGTCGGTCGGCTCGCAGACCGTGCCGCCCGAGTGGTGCAGCCACTTGGACATGTAGCCCAGCTTCACGAAGTTGTTGAAATCATCCATCGTGGCGTAGCGGCGGCCGCCCGAATTGTCGCGCACGAAGGGCGGGCCGTAGACCGGGGCGAGCACGAGGTTCTTGCCGCCGATCTCGACGTTGCGCTCAGGATTCCGGGCGATCTGGGTGAACTGGCCGGGCGCGGTTTCGCAGAGCTTGCGGGCCAGCCCGCGCGGAATATGCACCCGCTCGCCCTCAACCGTTGCCCCCGCCTCGCGCCAGCGCTCCAGTGCCTTGGGGTTCTCGACAAAGGCCACGCCGATCTCTTCGAGCACGGTCTCGGCGTTGTGCTCGATGATCTCCAGCGCCTCCTCGTTCAGGATTTCGAGGTTGGGGATGGCGCGGGTGATGAACTTCGCGGCCTCGATCTTGAACCCGGTGCGCTCCGCCCGGCGCGCGGCTCCGCCGCCACCGCGCCCGCGCCGCCTGCCTGCCGCTGCATCCGTCATACCCGAATCCTTTCCCTCAGAAGGGTTGCCTTTGCAGCCTGATAGCGGATGCCGGACGTGCTGCGAGGGCGGATTGCGCCGCCTCGGGGGGAAAAGCGACATGCCGAGGGCGTGCTGCGACGCGGCTTTGACCGGACGGCGGCAAAGATGCTTGAATGGCAGCCCATCGCGGAGGGAGGCCGCCATGACAGCATCCGCCAGCCCGGCCCCGGAGAGGGGCGCCCGGCGCGGGACCGAGGAGCGGCTCACGCTGACCTCCTCGGAGATCACCGCGCTCGCCCACCTTTACCGCGGCGAGGTCTATCGCAGCACGATCTGGCGCACCCGGCTCGACACCACGACAAACTGGGCGGTGGTGACGCTGGGCGTGGCGCTTTCGATCAGCTTTTCCTCGCCCGGTGCCTCGCCCCTGCCGCTGGTGCTGGTCGGCGTTTTGATCCTGCTGTTCCTGATGCTGGAGGCGCGGCGCTACCGCTATTTCAACGTCTGGCGGGCGCGGGCGCGGTGGATGGAGACCCATTTTTACGCGCCCATGCTCTATGATGGCGACCTGCACATGGAGGAGGAGTGGCAGAAGGTGCTGAGCGAGGACTACCTGCGCCCGCATTATCATGTGAGCTTCTGGGTCGCGCTGGGGCGGCGGATACGGCGCAATTACCTGTGGATTCTGCTGATCCAGAGCCTCGCCTATGCCGGCAAGATCGTGGTGCATCCGAATGCCATCGAAAGCTGGGAGCAGGCGGTGGTGCGGGCCAACGTGGGGCCGCTGCCGGGCGAAGTGGTAATCGGGATCGGGCTGTTCTACGTGACCAGCTGGTCGGCCATCGCCTTCTGGAGCTACCGGCACGACGCGGCGCTGGCGCGCAAGCGGGGCAAGAAAAGCTCCAGCTCGATGGGCTGAGGCCTGCGTGGGCGCCGGCCCCGCGCCCCCGATTCCCGCGCTTTGCAGGCTTGCACCCTGCCCCGGCGCGCAATATTGCCTTGCCCCATGAGCACATCCCTTCCCGAGCGCCACCACGAGCGCCTTCTCATCATCGACTTCGGCTCCCAGGTGACGCAGCTCATCGCGCGGCGGCTGCGCGAGTTGAGCGTTTACTGCGAGATCCACCCGTTCAACACGGTGGATGATGCCTTTCTGGCCGAGTTCGCCCCCAAAGCGGTGATCTTCTCCGGCGGTCCGGACTCGGTGACCCGCGAAGGCTCGCCGCGCCCGCCAGCGTCGGTCTATGACCTCGGCGTGCCGATCCTCGGCATATGCTACGGCCAGCAGGCGATGATGGAAGACCTAGGCGGCAAGGTGCATGGCGGCAAGAACACCGGCGGCGGCGGCACCGCCGAGTTCGGCCGGGCGAAGGTGACACCTTCCGACGCGCGGATCGGCCTGCTCGAAGGCTGGTTCCTCGACGGGCCGGAGCAGGTCTGGATGAGCCACGGCGACCACGTGGCCAAGCTGGCGCCGGGCTTCGAGGTCTATGGCACCTCGCCCAACGCGCCCTATGCGATCACCGCCGACCTGAGCCGCAATTTCTATGCCGTGCAGTTCCACCCCGAGGTGCACCACACCCCCAACGGCGCCACGCTCTACGAGAATTTCGTGAAGCTGGCGGGCTTTGCCGGCGACTGGACGATGGGCGCCTACCGCGAAGAGGCCGTGGCCCGCATCCGCGAGCAGGTGGGCGATGCCAAGGTGATCTGCGCGCTTTCGGGCGGCGTGGATTCTTCGGTGGCCGCCGTGCTGCTGCACGA
The DNA here is from genome assembly GCF_052828525.1 of Vannielia sp. SX4. The sequence goes on along the minus strand of NZ_CM128247.1, from coordinate 2,498,824 downwards.
GGCCATTGGCGAACAGCTGACCTGCGTCTTTGTCGACCACGGGCTGATGCGCAAAGACGAGGCGCAGGAGGTCGTGGGCATGTTCCGCGAGCACTACAATCTGCCGTTGATCCACGCCGACGAGGGCGAGCTGTTTTTGGGTGAGCTTGACGGCGTAAGTGACCCGGAAACCAAGAGAAAGATCATCGGCAAGCTCTTCATCGATGTGTTCCAGAAACACGCCGACGAGATCGAGGGCGTGGAGTTTCTGGCCCAGGGCACGCTCTATCCGGATGTGATCGAGAGCGTGTCGTTCAGCGGCGGGCCTTCGGTGACGATCAAGAGCCACCACAATGTGGGCGGCCTGCCCGAGAAGATGGGCCTCAAGCTGGTCGAGCCGCTGCGCGAGCTGTTCAAAGACGAGGTTCGCGCACTTGGCCGCGAGCTTGGCCTGCCCGCCAGCTTCATCGGCCGCCACCCCTTCCCCGGCCCGGGCCTCGCGATCCGCTGCCCCGGCGAGATCACGCCCGCCAAGCTCGACATCCTGCGCGAGGCGGATGCTGTTTACATCGACCAGATCCGCAAGCACGGGCTCTATGACGAGATCTGGCAGGCCTTCGTCGCGATCCTGCCGGTGCGGACGGTCGGCGTGATGGGCGACGGTCGCACCTACGACTACGCCTGCGCTCTGCGTGCGGTGACCAGCGTGGACGGCATGACCGCCGACTACTACCCCTTCACCCATGAGTTCCTCGGCGAAACCGCGACGCGGATCATCAACGAAATTGCTGGAATCAACAGGGTAACCTATGACATAACCTCCAAACCGCCGGGAACGATCGAGTGGGAGTGATCGTGGTAAGTGTATCGAAAGCGCGCGCGAGATTGTGTAATGGATGATCTCTTTTCCCACATTGAAACCGACTGGGACTTCTACCGGGCTACACACACCGACCTAGCGCAACTGGACGATACGCAGTGCGCCCGTCACTACGCAGAGCATGGATACAACGCAGGGCGTATCGCGCATCCGCGAGCAAAGAAAAACGAATTCATCGAGCCGTTTCGTGGAAAACGTGCACTGGAGATTGGGCCTTATGTGAACCCTTGCCTCACCGGCCCAAGCACGCGCTATCTTGATGTGCTTTCCACCGAGGGGCTCGCTGCCCGCGCCGCTAAAATGGGGCTCTCCACTGAGCGGTTGCCCGAAATCCACTATGTTTCGACCGATTGCACCATGGCCTGCGTGGACGAGCGCTTCGAGGTGCTCTTTTCGGCCCACAATCTCGAACACCAACCGGATTTGATCAGCCATCTGCGAGAAGCGGCGAGGCTACTGGAACCTGGCGGCACCTATGGGATGATTGTCCCCAATGCGAAGTACTGTTTCGATGCACTTCTTCCTTTGTCCACTATCGCCGCGGTCTTCGACGCCTATACCGAAAAGCGTCGCCGCCACACTCTGGGCACAATTGTCCGCCACCGCGCGATGACCACACACAACAATAGCGCCAAACACTGGAAACAGTCTTGGCATCGCTCATACACACCACTGGACCCGGAACGTGTTAAGGCTGCTTTGGCCGAGTTCGAGAATGCGGATGGCGCCTATATTGATGCGCACGCATGGCAGTTCGATCCGCTGAGCCTGTCAGACATCCTGCGCACCTTAATTGCCACCGGCCATATCCCATTCACCGGCGTGACCTGTCACGGCCCAGTACGTGGACGCAATGAGTTCACTGTAATGCTGCAAAAGTGAGCAAAAGGCTTTGAAGGAAGTCCTGCTCCATATCGGCACTCACAAGACCGGATCCACCACTATCCAACGGGCCCTGCACGGCTACAATGACGGCGTCACACGTTGTGCCGGGTTCCAGCACCAAAACCATTCGATTCCACTGTACACTATTTTCTCTGAAAGGCGCGCAGCCTACCACATCTGGCGCAATCAGGGTTTCACGTCATCCCGGGTCGAAGCACTACGAAAAAAATATCTCGCCGAACTTGACAGAGACCTGGCTGACCCGTCACATGATCGGCTGGTGATATCCGGCGAGGACATCTCGGTACTCGCCACGGCCGAGAAGCAGGCGCTTCTTGCACGGATCTCAGATGCTGGGCTAACCGTAAAAGTCGTAGTTTTTACACGCAGTCCGCTGGCTTACGTCGCCTCCGATACACAAGAGCGGGTCAAGAACGGCCTTGCTCCCGTGCCGCTCTCGCCTGGGTACCATCATAAGATTGCGCCTTTTGTTGAAGCGCTGGGGCCCGCCAACGTCATTGCCTGCGATTTCGACGCCATCTTATCCGGCAGGCAAGACCTGATCGAGGTTTTTTCAAAACTTGCCGGTATTGTGCTGCCGCCGACGCAAGCGGTTAATCAGAGCATGTCGCTTGCAGCCCTTGCGCTGACCCGGAAGTTGGATACCCTGCCGCTGGCAGTCAAAGACAAGCCGCATCGAATTGCGGCACGCCGGAGGCTCGTTAATCGCATAGTGCGTGCCTTCGATACCGGAGCCGGATTCGAAAAGCCCCCGAAAGAAATTTTCCGCGCGCTCGTCCGCAAGGGTGCAGAGAATGACAGCCACTGGCTCGCCGAAACTTTCGGGATCGACTACACCGCCGACTTGAAGGGTGAATCGCAAAGCACTGATTTTCAAGCTCAGCTCGCTGCCTGCCTCGCAAGCCATGTATCGCACATCACGGAGTTTCTCGCGAGCCTTGATCTGCCAGCCAACTTGGCGCTGGAGGAAGCCCTTCTGGAGGCGTTGGTACGCGAGATCGAGGGCATGGGAGCACCCGCGGCCTTCGATGCGGCACGCTATCTTGAATTTCACCCCGATGTCGCAACCTCGGGGATGAATCCCTACGAGCACTACCTACGGTATGGGCAGGCAGAGGGCCGTCAAACCTGAACTATCGTTTCTTCAAGCTCCTCAAGTCATGAATGCCCGCCCGCGTGCGCGGATCCTCCCCACCCGGGAACAGCGCGTGCTTTTGCACCTTCTGTGTTCCGGTGACAGGAATCTCGTCGACGAAGAGGATCCAGCCCGGGGGCTTGTAGTAGGCGAGTTCGGCGAAGGCGTCGGTGAAGATGGCGGTGGCGGTTTCTGCCGTGGGGGCGTGGCCGGGGGCGAGTTTGATGGCGGCGAGGACTTCTTCTTCGCGGGTTTCGTCGGGGCATGGGAGTACGGCGACGTTTTCCACCGCGGGGTGGGCGAAGAGGGTGTTTTCGACTTCGGCGGCGGCGATGTTCTCCCCTGCCCTGCGGATGATGTTTTTCTTGCGATCCACGAAACTTATGACGCCATCTTCATCCATCGTGACGGTGTCGCCGGTGTGAAACCAGCCGCCTGACCAGGCCTCTTTGGTGGCGTCGGGCTTGTTCAAGTAACCGGAGAAAAACCCGCGCCGGGGGGTGGTGGCTGAGTGGCGGATGACCATTTCGCCGGGGGTTCCGGGTGCGACCCGCGCCCCGGCATCGTCCCAAACCTGCACCTCCAGATCGTCGCGGGGGCGGCCCATGGCGCGGGTGTGGGGGTGGCGCGGCTCTTCTTCCATCGACAGCACGCGGCACATCTCGGTCATGCCCCAGAGTTCCACCAACGGGATGCCAAAGCGGGCCTCGAAGCCGGTGTGCAGAGCGGGTTCGACCCCGGCGCCCAGCCCTGCGCGGAGCGCGCCGAGGCGCTCGGGGCCTGCCGCTTTGTCGGCCATCAGCACCGAGATCACTACGCCGAGGTAGTGGAACACGGTGGCGCCGGTTTCGGCGCAGTCTTCCCAGAACCGGCTGGCCGAGAAGCGCGGGGGCTGGATCAGCGTGGCCCCGGCGAGCATCACCCCGAAGAAGGTCAGCACGCCTGCGTTCACGTGGAAGGCGGGCAAGGGGTTGAAGATGCGGTCGTCGCCCGTCACCGCCATCGCGCCGCGCGGGCGCAGGTAGCTTTCGCCCATGAGCAGCTCGTAATCGTGGCTCAGGATGCAGCCCTTGGGGCGGCCCGTGGTGCCGGAGGTGTAGAGAAGGCTGGCCTCGGTGTCGGGCGTGATCGCGCCGCCGGGCGGCGCGGAGGGCGCGGTGGGGAGATCAAGGTCGCCCTCGAAGAGGCTGAAGAGCGGCGGATTTTCCATCTCGGCCGCAGCAGCCTGCGCAAGCTCCGCATGCTCCGGTGCGGCGATGATGAGCGTGGCGGCGGAATCCTCCAGCACATAGGCCAGCTCGCCCGGGCGATAATCGGGGTTGATCGGCACGAAGGAGATGCCGAGCCGGTTCATCGCCAGTTTCAGCAGGTAGTGCTCGGGCTTCGTGCCAAGGCAAACGGCGATGCGATGGCCCGCACCGTAGCCCGCCGCAGCGAGCGCCTTTGCCGCCGTCTCGATCCTCTCGCCCGCCTCCACATAGCTGAGCGCCGGGCCGCCGGGGGCGACCAGAAACTCCGCCCCGCCAAAGCGGCGCGCGGCCTCCTCCCACACCTCCCCGATGGTGCGGCCCTCGGTGCTGAACGCCTGTGGCTCGGTCATGGCACTCCTCCTCGCGGGCAGAGTGCCTTCGGATCGCGGGAAGGAAAAGGGGCTGCTTAGCCCTCGGCCTCGCGGCCCTTGAACCCCGTGGCGACAACGAACTTTTCAGAGCTGTCGGAGCGGCTTGCGCCGGGCTTCACGTTGGCGACCTTGGCGAAGCGCTGTTTCAGCAGCTTCTGCAATTCGCCCTCCGCCCCGCCGGCCAGAACCTTGGCGACAAAGGTGCCGCCCGGAGCGAGCACATCGAAGGCCAGATAGGCTGCGGCCTCACAGAGCGCGATGATGCGCAGGTGGTCGGTTTGCTTGTGGCCCGAAGAGGCGGCGGCCATGTCGGACATCACCACATCGGCCTCGCCGCCGAGCCATGCCTTCACCTTGTCGTCGGCGCCATCCTCAAGGAAATCAAGCACATGCAACTCGGCCCCGGCAATCGGCTCCACCTCTTGCAGGTCGAGCCCGATGATCCGGCCCTGCGCCTTGCCCGACTTCTCGCCAAGCGCGTTGATCCGGGGCACGGCGACCTGGCACCAGCCACCGGGCGCGCAGCCAAGGTCCACCACCCGCGCGCCGGGCACCAGAAAGCGATACTTGTCGTCCAACTCCATGATCTTGAAGGCGGCGCGGCCCCGGTAGCCCTCTTTCTTGGCGCGCTGCACGTAAGGATCGTTTAGCTGCCGCTCGAGCCAGAGGGTGGAGGAGAGCTTGCGGCCACGCGCCGACTTTACCTTCACGCGAAGGTCGCGCATGCCCCGCCCGGAGCTGTTTTTACCTGTGGGTTTCTTGGCCATGTCGCCTAGGTGCGTTGCGCCAGCCGTCCTGTCAAGCGCAGGTCGGGTCTGGCCCAGCCTCCCGCCCTCAAAACGGCCCGTCTTCCAGCACCCCATCGGCCGACATCTGGGCATAGAGCAGCCCCTCGCGGAGCCCCCGGTCGGCGACCGAGAGCCGGTCGGTCGGCCATGCGCGCATCAGGGCCTGCAAAATCGCCGCGCCCGACATGATCAGCGCCTGCCGGTCACGGCCGATGCGCGGGTCGGCCCGGCGGCCGGCATCGCCCATGATCAGGTAGCCCCGGATCACCGCGTCGATCTGGGCGGTGGTCATGCGCAGCCCGTCCACCTTGTTGCGGTCGTAGCGCCGCAGCCCGAGGTGGGAGGCGGCCACGGTGGTGACGGTGCCGGAGGTGCCGATGATCTGGAAGCCCTCGCGCCGGACGCCCGCCTCATAGGGGGTGAATTCGGCCAGCATATCCTCGAAATAGCAGGACATCAGCGCAAACCGCGCGCCATCGCCCGCCACGTCGCGGAACTGGTCGCGCAGAGTGGCGACCCCGAGGGGGATCGAGATCCAGTCCACCACCTTGGCGGCGGGAAACAGGCTCTCTTCGGTGACGAAGCCCTTGTGCAGCCGCATGATCGCGCGCGGGCGCTCAGGGCGGGGCACGCGGGAAATGTCGATCCAGACCAGCTCGGTGGAGCCGCCGCCGATATCGACCACGAGGAGCTGATCGGTCTTGGTGGAGACCAGCGGCGCGCAGCTCACAACGGCGAGGCGGGCCTCTTCCTCGGGCTGGATGATCTCAAGCTCCAGACCGGTCTCGCGGGCAACCATATCGATCAGCTCGGGCGCGTTCTCGGCGCGGCGGCAAGCTTCGGTCGCGACCAGCCGCATCCGCTCGACATTGTGTTTTTGGAACTTCTTGCGGCAGATCCGCATGGCTTGCACCGTCCGCCCCATCGAGGCGCGGCTGATCCGGCCGGAGGCCTCAAGTCCCTGCCCCAGTTGGACAGACTTCGAAAAGCTGTCGATCACATGAAACTGGCTGCCTTTCGGCTGGGCCACCAGCATGCGGCATGAGTTTGTGCCAAGGTCCAGCGCGGCATAGGTGGCAACTGGATCGGCAACCGGCGGTGCAGGTGGTTCGACCGCTTTGGGGAACGCGCCCGCACCAGTGGGACGCTTCGCGGGCATGACGCCCTCCATTTCGAGTTGAGGCCAGCGTAACGCCCAAGGGTGCGAGATGGCAACTGTTTTGCCCGATCACCTCCGGCTCATGATCTGCATGAGAAATCCGATGATCCGGCCCCCTTTCACCCCCCGGCCCTGCCCGGTAGGTATGGATGCGACCGGCGCTTGTCGTTTCCGTTCCTCACCATGTCGAAATCCGCGCGTGGGGGGCGGGGTTTTCCGCGTAGACGGGAATGCGAGAGGTGCCTTTTGGCAAGCGTGAAAGGACAGGCCACATGGCCGAAATTACCATCGTCTACTGGCGGGATATCCCGGCACAGGTCATCGTCGGCAAGGGTCGGCGCGGGTCCAAGGCGGTGTTGCCGGAGCGTTTTGAACAGGCCATCGACCGCTGCGCCATGAAGATCGGCGCGAAGGACAGCGATGCCTACCTCTCGGAGTGGCGCAAGGTGCCCTCCGGCACGGCAGAGGGTGACCCCGACACCGTGGCGAAGGAAACCGCCCTGCGCCTTGAAAGCGAGCATGGGCCGGAGGAGATCAAGGCCCTGATCGCGAATGATGGCTGGGCCCAATCGGCCTGACATGATCCGTTTCTGGGAGCGCGCCATGAACATCCTAAACTTCCGCCGCAAAAGCCCCACCCCGATGAACGGGGATGTGGCTGGCTACATTCAGGGCTACTCGATCGAGGTGATGCCCCGCACCGCCGAGAAGGTAGAAGATTTCCGCGCGATCCTGCCCGAGGGCACCCGGGTGTACATCGCCCATATCGACGGCACCCCGATTGAAGACATGGTCGCCACGGCCAAGCGCATCGCCGGTGAAGGCTTCGAGGTGATGCCCCACTTCCCGGCGCGGATTATCCCCGATGCCGCGACGCTGGGCGATTGGCTCGCCCGCTACCAGGGCGAGGCTGGCGTGACCCAGGGCCTGCTGCTGGGCGGCGGGATCAGCCAGCCCCATGGCGACTTTTCCGACTCCATGCAGCTGATGGAGACCGGGCTGTTTGATCGCGCGGGCTTCAAGCGCCTGCACATCGCCGGCCACCCCGAGGGCAACCGCGATATCGACCCGGATGGCGGCATGAAGAACGTCATGCAAGCCCTGCGCTGGAAACAGGATTTTGCCGAGCGCTCCGATGCCGAGATGGCCATTGCCACGCAGTTCTGCTTCGAGGCGGACCCGGTGGTGCAATGGGCCGAGGATCTCGCCGCCGAGGGCATCCGCCTGCCGATCCACATCGGCATCGCCGGGCCTGCAAAGCTGCAGACCATGATCAAGTTCGCCATCGCCTGCGGCGTCGGCCCGTCGCTCCGCGTGCTCCAGCGCCGCGCCAAGGATGTGACCAAGCTGGTCCTGCCCTTCGAGCCGGGTGACGTGCTGGCCGGCCTTGCCGCCGCCCGCGCCGAGGGCCGTGCCACCAATATCGAACAGGTGCATTTTTTCCCGCTGGGCGGGATCAAGACCTGCGCCACATGGGCTGCCGAAAACGGCGCGCCCGCCACCGCCCAAACCGCCCGAGCCTGAACAACCGAGCCCAAAGAAAGCGCCCCATGACCCGCACCGTTATCGAGTCCAAGACCAAGACCGTCACCATCGGCTTCGACGAGCCCTTCTGCGTGATCGGCGAGCGGATCAACCCCACCGGCCGCAAGAAGCTGGCCGCCGAGCTTGAGGCCGGGGATTTCAGCACGGTCGAGCGTGACGCGCTGGAGCAGGTGGCCTGCGGCGCCACCGTGCTCGATGTGAACTCTGGCGCCGTCTTCACCAACAAGATGGCCGAAGACCCGCGCTACGCCGACAACAACTTCGTCGAGCCTATGCTGATGAAGCAGCTGATCGAGAAGGTGCAAGCCGTAGTCGACGTGCCGCTCTGCATCGACTCGTCGGTGCCCGGCGCGCTGGAAAACGGGCTGGAGCAAGCCGAGGGCCGCCCGCTGCTCAACTCGGTGACCGGCGAGGAGGAGCGGCTCGAGCTGGTGCTGCCGCTGGTGAAAAAATACAACGTGCCGGTGGTGGCGATCTCCAATGACGACACCGGAATCAGCGAAGACCCGGACGTGCGCTTTGCGGTGGCGAAAAAGATCGTCGAGCGCGCCGCCGATTTCGGCATCCCGGCCCATGATATCGTGGTGGACCCGCTGGTCATGCCGATCGGCGCGATGGCAACCGCCGGGCATCAGGTCTTCACCCTCGTCCGGCGGCTCCGCGACGAGTTGGGCGTCAACACCACCTGTGGCGCCTCCAACATCAGCTTCGGCCTGCCCCACCGCCACGGGGTGAACGCGGCCTTCCTGCCGATGGCGATTGGCGCGGGGATGACTTCGGCCATCATGAACCCGGTGCGCGCCGTGGAGATGGAAGCGATCCGCGCTGCCAACCTGCTGATGAACCACGACCCCAACGGCGGCGCGTGGATCGGCTTTTCGCGCGTGCTCGATGCGGTCGAGGCTGGCGAAAGCTTTGCCGAGGCCTCTAAGGCGGCCTCTTCGGCAGGCGCAGGCCGGGGCGGGCGGCGCCGTCGCCGGGCCTGAGGCCGTGCTTAACCCGGCATTAACCAACCTTGCGCGAAGCTGGTGCCATGACCCAGCTTCGCGCGCTCTCTGCCAATGACCAATGGCTCAGCCAGATCTTCGCAGCCAAGGCCGTGCGCAGCGGTGGAGTCGTGCGCAGGCAGGCCGAGGATGTGGACCGAAAGGTCGGTCGCGCGGCGTTGGAGCTTGAGGTGCGGCGGAGGGGCTTTCACCTTGTGGAGGCAGGCGGGCAGTACATCGTCATCTGCACCCGAGCACCGTTGCGGATCTTGGTCTGAGGCGAAAAATCTTAACGAAGATTTTTCAGGCCCGAAGAATTTTCGTGAAAATTCTTCTCCCTCACGTATCGCGACTGACCGCGTTAACCCGATCTTAGCTCCTGTGGCGCAAATTGGACGGTATGGACATGGGGGGCCGCACTTCCCTCGCCGCCCAGAACGGGCCTGCACTTCACCCCCGCACCGCTCAGCCGTGTCTGACCGGGGGATTTGCGGCCCACTCTTGGACCCTTCCCCGTCGCGGCGCCCTGACTTGCCTTCCAGAAGTCCAGGTCGCAATCTCTCCCGCAGTGTCTGCAGATCTGTCTCCAACCCGGACGGCCGCGATCGTTCTGCTCGTCATCGCGATGATGGCCGCCTTGGCCGCCGCCTTCGTGACCCCTTTCCTCTCTTGGCTCGACCGGCCCGGCTTCTCGGCTGCCGATCTGCAAATGCCGATGGAATGGGCGCACGACGGGGTCAGTTACCGAGCAGATTTCGCAATGGCGGGGTGGTGTGGATTGCAGGTCACTACGGAGGTGCTTTCGCCACCCGAGCGCAAGGCCGAGTCGCGCGAGTGGAGTTTGATCATGCGCGAGTTGGGCGATGCCACCCTGCTCGTGGCGCCCGAGGCGCCGATGGGCCTGCCCGCCGCCCTCGTCACCCGGTCCCGCCAAGGCGAGGAGTTTGTGCATACCTGTCGAACCGGAACCGGAGACACCTGCAGCCCGTCGGAGCGTGGCAGCGCAATCATCCCGATTCCCGCCGAGCTGACCGAGCATGCGGAGGCCATTCTCGAAGACCTGCACGCTCAGATACGCCACTGCCGCAGCGCGATCTGAGGCGCCCCTTGCCAGAAGGCCCCCAAGCGGGCATCCAAGGGCCGTCCGCCCGGAGGCCCGCCGCGTGAAACCAATCATCATTTCCATCGCCGCCCTGCTGGTGCTTGCCGTAGTCGCCGCGCTGTCGTTGGGTCTTGCGCGCCAGAGCCAAACCGCGGGCAGCGGCGAAGATCAGGCCTTCCCGACCGAGTGGAGCGCGGGGCAATTCATCTATCGGACCGATTACACCCTCGCCGATTGCGAGATGCGGATCACCACCGAGGTCATGGAGCCTAAGGGCTACGAGGCCGAGAACCGGGTGCTGATCGCCCCGCTCACCGCGCTGGACCCGGCGCGCATCGAGACCACCGCGCGCAACCCCGCACTCGGCCTGCCCGGGTTGCTGACCTTCCATGCCAAGCCCGGCGCGGCGGTGCGTTGCGAGTTGCGCGCAGGCGGCCCCTGCCCTACGGCAACACGCGACAAGGCGGAGCTTCAGCTGCCGCCCTTCTGGGCCGACCGGCCCGATGACCTGGCCCGGCTCGTCCGCGCCGAGATTGACGGATGCACTGCCCCATGACCGACCCGCTCGTGATCTTCACCCCCTCGGGCAAACGCGGCCGCGTGCCCGCCGGCACCTCGGTTCTCGCCGCCGCCCGCAAACTCGGCGTCGATCTCGACTCCGTCTGCGGCGGGCGCGGGATTTGCTCCAAGTGCCAGGTCAGCCCCGGCTTCGGCGAGTTCTCCAAGCACGGCGTCACCGTGGCCGAAGACGCGCTCACCGGGTGGAACGATGTCGAGGCGCGTTATGACCGGGTGCGCGGGCTGAAAGAGGGCCGCCGCCTTGGTTGCCAGGCCTGCATCGAGAAGGACGTGGTGATCGACGTGCCGCCCGAGAGCCAGGTGCACAAGCAGGTCATCCGCAAGAGCGCCGACACCCGCGCCATCGAGATGGACCCGGCAGTGCGGCTGTATCTGGTGGAGGTCGAAGAGCCCGACATGCATGCGCCCACGGGCGACCTTGAGCGGCTGAAGGTCGCTCTGGAGAAGGCATGGGGGATCAAGGGCTTGCAGGTCGATCCTGACCTGCTCACAGGGTTGCAACCGGCGCTGCGCAAGGGCAACTGGCAGGTCACCTGTGCGGTGCATGATGCGGGGCATGGCCCCCGGCTGCTCGCGCTCTGGCCGGGCTTTCACGAAGGGCCGCTGCATGGCCTCGCCATCGACCTCGGCTCTACCACCATCGCCGCCCACCTCTGCGATCTGGAGAGTGGCGCGGTGCTGGCCTCGTCAGGCGTGATGAACCCGCAGATCCGCTTTGGCGAAGACCTGATGAGCCGCGTCAGCTACGCGATGATGAACCCTGGTGGCGCGGCGGAAATGACCACGGCGGTGCGCGGCGCGCTGGCCGACCTCGCCCGCGCCTGCGCCGAGGAGGCCGGAGTCGCGCCAGACTCGATCTTCGAGATCACGCTGGTCTGCAACCCGGTGATGCACCACCTCGCGCTCGGGATCGACCCGGTCGAGCTGGGCCAGGCCCCCTTCGCGCTCGCCATGTCCGACGCTCTGGAGCTGCCCGCCGCCACGCTCATGCCGGAGGCGATCCACCCCCAGGCCCGCGCCTTCGTGCTGCCCTGCATCGCCGGGCATGTGGGCGCCGATGCCGCCGCCGTCGCGCTCTCGGAAGCGCCGCACAAGTCCGACGACCTCGTGCTGGTGGTCGACGTGGGCACCAACGCCGAGATCCTGCTGGGCGACAAGCGCCGCGTGCTGGCCTGCTCATCGCCCACCGGCCCCGCCTTCGAGGGGGCGCAGATCAGCTCGGGCCAGCGCGCCGCGCCCGGGGCCATCGAGCGCATCGAGATCGATCCCGAGACCAAGGAGCCGCGCTTCAAGGTGATCGGCTGCGAGCTGTGGAACACCGAAGAGGGCTTCGACCTTGCCACCGCGACGACCGGCGTGACCGGCATCTGCGGCTCCGGCATCATAGAGGCGGTGGCCGAGATGCGCATGGCCGGGCTGCTCGACCGCTCCGGGCTGATTGGCTCGGCGGAGGCCACCGGCACCGCGCGGATCACCCCGCAGGGCCGCACCTATGAATACCTCATCCACGACGGCACCGCCGAGGGCGGCCCGCGCATCACCGTCACCCAGGGCGACATTCGCGCCATCCAGCTGGCCAAATCGGCGCTCTATGCAGGGGCGCGGCTGCTGATGGATGAGCTGGGTGTCGACACGGTGGACCGGGTGGTTCTGGCCGGGGCCTTTGGCGCCCATATCAGCCCCAAACACGCGATGGTGCTGGGCATGATCCCCGATGCGCCGCTCGCCCAGGTCACCAGCGCGGGCAATGCCGCCGGCACCGGCGCACGGATCGCCCTGCTGAACCGGGCGGCGCGGGGCGAAGTGCAGAAGATCGTGCGCGAGATCACCAAGGTCGAAACCGCCATCGAGCCGCGCTTTCAGGAGCATTTCGTGGCCGCCAACGGCATCCCCCATGCCTCCGACCCCTTCCCCGAGCTGAGCAAGGTGGCGCCCATGCCGGAGCCGTCCTTCAACACCGGCGGCAGCGGTGAGGCGGGCGGGCGCAGGCGGCGGCGCAGGGGCTAAGGCCGCCCGGATCGGCGGGTTTTATCCCATGACAGGCTTTGTCATTGGTAATGCCCGGGGCGAGGCCCCATATCAGTTTCAACGCAGCACAGAGCTGACGGAATGAAACGATATCAAGGCAATAGACCGATGAGCATGGCCCTTTTCTCAACCCTCGCAGCGGCGCTTGGCACCGCAGCGGAGCGCGCGCCGAGCGGCGGACCCGTGAGGCAACGCGCCCCGGCCGCCGTGGCCGCCCGCGCAGATTAACTCTCCCTCCGGCGACTGACGGACGGCACCCCAAGTCATCCTCCCCTGAACGGCCCGATTTCTCCGCGGGCCGGGGGTGCCGTCCGCGCCGGCCCTGCGGGGTGGAGCGTGGCAGGTCAGGCCCTGCCCCTCCGCCCCGCCTCTTTTTCAGCATCTTGACGGCGGCCCCCGGCCCCCGTATCTCAGCCTTCGCGGCGGGTATGATGTAATGGTAGCCTGTCAGCTTCCCAAGCTGAACGCGCGGGTTCGATTCCCGCTACCCGCTCCAGATTTCTCCAGATGCAGCTCTGATCGATGCGCCATGACGGCGGCGCTTTTGGCTGCGCCTTCACGGCGCCCTGTCGCCCTCACCGCCGTTTGCGGATGAAATCCACCAGCATGCGCGTGCTGTCGTCCTTGTCGGCGCCATCGGCCTCGCCGGCGACGACGGGTTGCAGCGCCAGCGCCAGCTCCTTGCCAAGCTCCACGCCCCATTGGTCGAAGCTGTTGATCCCGAGGATCACCCCCTCCACGAAGACCCGGTGCTCGTAGAGCGCGATGATCATGCCCAGCACCTCCGGGGTCAGCTCGGGGTAGAGCAGCATGGTCGAAGGCCGGGAGCCGGGGAAGGTGCGGTGCGCGGCCTGCCGCTCCAGTTCTGCCCCCTCGAAGCCCTTGGCCGCCATCAGCGCCATGGCCTCCTTTTTCGAGCGGCCGTTCATCAGCGCTTCGGCCTGCGCGAGGCAGTTGGAGACGAGCAACTCGTGCTGATGCGCCAGCTCGCTCTCGTGGCCGCGCGCGGCAACCATGAACTCGCAGGGCACCACCCCGGTGCCCTGATGGATCAGCTGGTAGAAGGCATGCTGGCCGTTGGTGCCCGGCTCGCCCCAAACGACCGGGCCGGAGGGCACCTTCAGCTTTTCGCCATCCATCGCCACCCGCTTGCCGTTGCTCTCCATCTCCAGTTGCTGGAGGTAGGCGGGCAGCCGGGCGAGGCGCTGGTCATAGGGCAGCACGGCGCGGGTCGGGTAGCCGCAGATCTGGTGGTGCCAGATGCCGACGAGGGCCAGCAGCACCGGCAGGTTGTCTTTGAACTCGGCGGCGCGGAAATGCCTGTCCATCGCCTGCCCGCCGCGCAGGAAGGCGCGGAACCCCTGCGGCCCGATCGCCAGCATGAGCGAGAGCCCGATTGGCCCCCAGACAGAGTAACGCCCGCCGACCCAATCCTCGAAGCCGAACACCCGGCTCTCAGGGATGCCGAAGGCGGCGGTTTTTTCCATATTGGTCGAGAGCGCGGCGAACTGCGCCTTCGGGTCGCCCCCGCCCTCGCTCATCCAGGCTTTGGCGGTGGCGGCGTTGGTCATGGTCTCGATGGTGGTGAAGGTCTTGGAGGCGACGATCACCAGAGTGGTCTTGGGGTCGAGGCCGCGCAGCGTGTCGGCAATATCGGCACCGTCGACATTGGCGACGAAATGGGTGCGCGGGCCGTCGTGATAGGGCGCGAGGGCGAGGCAGGCCATCGCGGGGCCAAGATCGGAGCCGCCGATGCCGATGTTCACCACATCGGTGATCTGGCCGCCTGCCCCGGTGAAGCGCCCCTCGCGGACCTCGTCCGAGAACGCCTCCATCCGGCCGAGCACTTCCTTGATGCCGGGCATCACATCGGCCCCGTCCACCATGACAGGCCCGCCGTCGATGCCCCGCAGCGCCGTGTGCAGCACCGCGCGGCCCTCGGTGTCATTGATCTTTTCGCCGGTGAACATCGCCTCGCGCTTGGCGGCCACCCCGGCCTCTTCGGCCAGTTGCATCAGCAGCCAGAGCGCCTCGGTGTCGATGCTCGTCTTGGAGAAGTCGAACAGCATGTCGCCCATCCGGGCCGAAAAGTTGCGCGCCCGGTTCGGCGTGGCAAAGAGCTTGGCGATCGGGCGGCGGGCATGTTCGGCGTGATAGGCCCTGAGCTTCTCCCACATGGGTGGCATCCTTTCCGTCAATCCGCCTCGCGGACTCTATTGCTCCAAAATCGTGCAGGAAGGTTTAACGCCTTCCGCGGGCGGCCCGGCGGGGCCGCTCAGGGCGCCCAATGCACCGTGGCCTCGCCCAGAACCGCCCGCACCGGGGCCTCCTCGGCGCTCAGGCCGCGGGCGCGGTGCAGCGCAGCCAGCTTGGCCTCGCCGGTGATGAGAATATGGGTCGAGAGCGCGCCCTGCAGCACCGGCGCAGAGAGGGTGATGCGCGGCTCGCCCGCCTCTTCGGCCCGCATCGGCAGCAGGATCGGGGCGTCATGGCCAAGTGCCTCCTCCAGCCGGTCGGCGCCGGGAAAGAGCGATGCGGTGTGCATATCGGCGCCCATCCCCAGCAGCAGCACCGAGATCGGCAGATGCGGCTTCAAGCCCTCCGCCAGCGCCTCCATCGCGTCTTCCGGGCGCTCGGCCGCGGCGTAGAGCGGCACGTAACGGGCCGCCTCGGCAGGGCCGGTCAGCAGGCGCTCCCGGATCAGCCGGGTGTTGGAGCGCGGGCTGCTCTCGGGCACCCAGCGCTCGTCGTTCAAGAACACCGTGATCCGGCTCCAGTCGAGCGACTTGCGGCCTGACAGAAGGTCGAAGATCGGGCCGGGCGTGGTGCCGCCGGGCACGCAGAAGCTGGCCGCCTCGTGGGTTTCGAGCGCCATCGTCAACTCCGATGAGATCTGGTCGGCCAGATCCATCATCATCATCTCGATATCGGGGTATTCGCGCAGTTTCATGCCTTGATGTCCCGCCATTTGCGGCCGTCGCGATGCATCAGCGCCAGCGCGTCCTCGGGGCCGGAGCTGCCTGCGTCATAAGGCTTTGGCACGTCATTGCGCGATTGCCAGCCATCGATGATCGGGTCGGTCCAGGCCCAGGCGGCCTCCACCTCGTCGCCGCGCATGAAGAGCGTCTGGTTGCCCCGGATCACATCCATGATCAGGCGCTCGTAGGCGTCGGGCACATCCTCGGCATCGGGGCCGAGCGCCTCGGCGAACGACATGTCGAGCGGCACGTCCATCAGGCGCATGCCGCCGGGGCCGGGCTCCTTGATCGTGACGCCAAGCTCCATGCCCTCGTTTGGCTGCAGGCGGATGGTGAGGATGTTGCGGTGCAGCCCGGCCTCGGGGCCGAAGATGCTGTGTGGCGTGTCCTTGAACACCACCGCGATTTCGCTCGCCCGCGCCCGGAGCCGCTTGCCGGTGCGCATGTAAAACGGCGTACCGGCCCATCGCCAGTTGGAGATGCCGACCTTCATCGCCACGTAGCTCTCGGTGCGGCTTCGCGGGTCTTCCACATCCTCGCGGTAGCCCGGCCCGTCCTGCCCGGCATCATACTGCCCGCGAACAATGTGATGCGGGTCCACCTCGTCGAGCGCGCGGATCACCTTGAGCTTCTCGTCGCGCACCGCGTCCGGGTCGAACTTGGCGGGCGGCTCCATCGCGATGAGGCACAGGAGCTGCATCAGGTGGTTCTGCACCATGTCCCGCATCGCGCCGGACTTGTCATAGTAGCTGCCGCGCCCGCCCACGCCGACGGTTTCGGCCACGGTGATCTGGATATGGTCGACGTATTGCGAGTTCCACAGCGGCTCGAAGAGCATGTTGCCAAAGCGCACGGCCATCAGGTTCTGGACCGTTTCCTTGCCGAGGTAATGGTCGATCCGGTAGATCTGGTGCTCGTCGAAATGGGCGGCCAGATCGGCGTTCAGCGCCTTGGCACTGGCGAGGTCATGGCCAAAGGGCTTTTCAACCACGATCCGGCTGCGCTCGGTGGCAATGCCGTGGCTGCGCAGGCGCGAGGCCAGATCGCCAAAGAGGCTGGGGCCGACCGAGAAGTAATAGGCGCCGATCACGCCGGGGCGCATCTTGCCCTTCAGCTCTTCCCAGCCGTCCTCGCCGCGCGCGTCGATCGCCACGTAATCCAGCCGCTCCAGAAAGTCGCTCACCCCGGCCACATCGCTGGCATGCTTGGGGTCGCCGAACTCCTCGATCGCCTCTTTCACCATCTGCTGGTAGCCCGCGCGGTCGAGGTCGGAGCGGGCGGCGCCGATGATGCGGGCCTCGGGCGGCATCTGGCCGGAGGCCATGCGGCGATAAAGGCCGGGCAGGATCTTGCGGCGGGCGAGGTCCCCGGTGCCGCCGAAGATCACCAGATCAAACGGATCGACGGGAATGACGCGTGAAACCATGGGTTCTCCCTCGCGGCTTTCCGCCTCTCTTTCGGGCGGGCGTTAGCGCTAACGGCCCCGGTTTACCCGCAAGCCTTTCGGAAGTCTAGCACCCGTGGGAGGCCGGGCAACCCGGCGAATGAACGGATTTGTCACGTGAAGCCGGGTTGACCGAGGCGGCATAGGCGGCAAGTCTGGCCGGGCCGGTGGCACCCGTGTTTTGCCAGTGGTGACAGATAGAAACACCGATTTTGCAGCCCCCACGGCTGCCCAATTCTGACCGAGGTCATTTATAACCCTGCGCCGCCGGAGCCCTGCCATAAGGCCCGCGCCGCATCTCCAAGACGAAAAGGACCGTTCATGCCTGCCCTCAAGCCCCTTGCGCTCGCCGCGACCCTTGCCATTGCCCCGCTTGCCGCCTCGGCCCAGAGCGGCCCGGCGCTGATCGACCAGTCGGACCCCGAACATGTGGCCCGCGTGGCTGGCGTGCTCACCGGCATGGGCTTTCAGGTCGAGCAACTCAATGGCAGCGAGCGCTGGGGGTTTCTGGCCAGCTACAAGGGCAGCAAGCTGCTGCTGGCCCCGGTGAGCTGCAATGAAGGCAAGCCCTGCAACTTCCTGCGGTTCGAGACCCGCTACAGCTACCCCGCCCCCTTCGACGAGGCCGATATCTCCGACTTCAACACCCGCGCGTGGTGCTGCAAGATGGTCCAGCCGGAGCCAGGCAAGATCCACCTGTCAATGACCCTGCCCTTCACCGCCCCGATGACCGAGGAGTATCTGCGCAGCAGCCTCGTGGTGCATTACTCCATGCACAACACCGCGTGGGACATGCTGACAGAATGGAACGAGCGCGGCGCCAGTGTCGCCGCCGCCCCGGCGGGCCCCGCGCCCGATACCCCCTCGCTCGGGGTCAGCCCCGCCGAAATCAAGGGCGCCGCCCCTGCCGAACCGCCCAAGCTGGGCGTCGGTGTAGGCAGCTTCAGCCTCGAGGAGCTGATGGAATGATCCGGTCGGCGATGAGAGTCCTGAAAGCTGCAATGCTGGCGGCGGCACTGCCGCTTTCCGGGGCAGCCCCCGCTCTTGCAGGCACCGACCGGAGCCCCACGCCCGAAACGCTCCGCGGCTGGCTCGTCGAGTTGGGCCATGAGGCAAAGATCGTCGAAACCGGCAGAATCCCCGTGGTCAGCTTCACCACCGGGCTGCACAGCGGCATCTTCCGGTTCAATAGCTGTTCCGCCCTCGACAACTGCCTCTTCGTGATGCTGGTCACAACCTTCCCGCACGATCAGAAGGTGAGCAATTCGCAGATGGCAGAGCACAACCTTAAGAACTGGTGCTGCAAACTGGCACGCACGCGAGACGGAATCCGCTTTTCAATGCCCTTCCTTGCGCGCGGCGGCTTCGACAAGGAGATGATGGCCGAGGCACTGCGGATCTATCCGGGCCAGCTCTCCTACATCGCATCGACCTACGGGCTGCGCCAACCTGAGCCGTGATCTGGCCAAGCGGCCTTATCAGGCCTCCAGCTCGGCATCCCAGTACAGGTAGTCGACCCAGCTGTCGTGCAGGTACCCGGGCGGGAAGCGGCGGCCCATGTTCATCAGCTCGCCCGCGCTCGGGGGCCGGGGCGGTTTGCGCAGGCTCATGCCGGTCTGCGCCAGTTGCCGCGAGCCCTTGCGCAGGTTGCAGGGCGCGCAGGCGGCCACCACATTCTCCCAGCTGGTGCGCCCGCCACGCGCGCGGGGCACCACGTGATCAAAGGTCAGATCGCCCTTCGCGCCGCAGTACTGGCAGCGAAATTCGTCTCTCAGAAACAAATTAAAGCGCGTGAAGGCCACGCGCTTTTGAGGTTTCACATAGTCTTTGAGGACGACGACGGAGGGGATCCTGATCTCGGTCGACGGACTTCGGACCACCTCGTCATATTCGGCGATGATACTCACCCTGTCGAGCCAGGCCGCCTTCACGGCCTCCTGCCACGGCCATAGCGAGAGTGGATAGTAGGATAGCGGACGGTAGTCGGCGTTCAGCACCAGTGCGGGGTGGTGTTTGAGGTTCGTGGGTTCTCGGACGAAGGTCGTCCTGAAGTCACCGTCCATTTGCCGTCTCTCCGTGCTCGTCTGCCTGCTTTTCTCGCTTCTCGCGCCTGAGTCTTTCCCCGACTATATCTTGGGTTTTACCCCGCGCAACCCCCGCAACATGCGGTGTTGTCTGAACAAATGCCCCGATTCCATGACAGGGGTGTAACGGGCGCGCGACAGTTATCCACAGGGCGTCCTCCGGCGCGATGCTGCGATGCCGCATATAGGGCGGGGTGGCGACGGGGCCAGTTTGGCCTCAGGCACCGGCCAGATCGAGCATCATCGCCAGCAGCCCAAGCTCGAGGTCTGCCTCCAGCCGCCCCTTGGCCCGCCACGCGATCGACAGGGCCACCTTGGCCGCCGCCCAGCCCAGCATCTCCGCCTCGCTTATCCCGGCGACCGGGGCAAAGACCGAGGCGAGGTGCCGCGCGCGAGCCGGGTCGGCAATGAGCGCCTCGGCGCCCTTCGGGTTGCGGAAGGCATTGGCGAGGTCGAAGGCGCGTGGCCCGACGATGCCCTTGGCGTCAAACGCCGTCCAGCCGCGCGGGCCGTCCTTCACGTTGTCATGGTGCAGGTCGCCATGCAGCGCGATGGCCTCGCCCGCCCCGTCGATCAGGCGGCGCATCAGCGCCCTGCCCCGCTCCATCGCCGCCCGGTCAGTTTCCGCCAGCTCCGGGCCGAATTCCAAGGCAAAGAGCGCCCGGCACCAGTCTTCCGCGCTGACCACCCGCGCGCCCGGCCAGGCCGTCGGCTGGCTCCAAAGCCGCGACGCAACCCCCGCCAAGAGCGCCGTCGCCTCCCCGTCCCGCCCCTCGCGCACGAGGTCTCCCAAAGACGGCCCGCCGAGCCACTCCATCAGCAGCGCGCCCTCGGCCCGGGCGAACAGACGCACCGCGCCCTGCGCTCGGCGGATCGAGAGATACTCCACCCCCTCCGCCTCATTCACCATCGAGGGATCATGCCAGACCTTCAGCGCCGCAAGGCCCCGGCCCCGCTGGACACGCCAGACCCTGGCAATGGCGGTTTCGGTTATGAACTCTGGCGCGCTCACGCCGAACCGCTCCAGCAGCGCGGCGGGCAGCTCAGTCATGCCATAGGGCGGGACTGGTCCCGCAGTAGAAATACGAGCCTCCGCTCACCCATCCTTCAGCAGAAACTCCCGCAGGAACGCGAAGGCCTGGCTCAACCCCTCGGGGGCAATCCCGTGGGGCGTGCCTTCCATGGTGAAGGTATACACCGGGAAGCCCGCCGCGTTCAGCGCCTGTGCGGCGAGGTTCATGCTCTCGTAGGGCACCAGCGGGTCCTGATCGCCATGGGCCAGCAGGATCGGGAAGGTGCTCTTTTTCTCCGCCGCCAGGCGCTCCGGCTCCAGCAGGCGGCCCGAGAAGCCGACCACCCCGGCGAAGGGCTCGGCCCGGCGCGGGGCGACGTGCAGGCTCATCATCGTGCCTTGCGAAAAGCCGACCAGCGCGACCTGATCCGGCGTCACGCCCTCGGCGTCCAGCACCCCATCCAGAAAGGCGTTCAGGTCTTCGATGGATTGCACCATCGAGGTCTCGGCCTCCTGCTGGCTGGAGCCGTCCATCATCGGGATCGGAAACCACTGGTAGCCCATCGGGTTGTTGCGGCAGGGCTCGGGCGCATCGGGGGCCAGAAACAGCGTGTCGGGCATGTGCTGGCCCAGCGGCTGGGCGAGACCGAGCAGATCGTTGCCATCGGCGCCGTAGCCGTGGAGGAAGATCACCACCTGTTTCGTGGTGCCCGATTGCGGTTCGACCCGCCCGACCTTCAGCTCTCTCGGTGCCATCTAGCTTATCCCTTCGCGGTTCTTCTCCACCCGGAAGTAGGCCCAAAGCAGCCGGGCCGCAACCGCGCGCCAGGGCGACCAGGCGAGCGCCATCTCGCGCAGGGCCTTCTCCGTGGGGCGCTCAGGGAGACCGTAGAGCATCCGGGCGCTCTCCTGCAGGGCAAGGTCGTTGGGGGCGAACACATCGGCCCGGCCAAGCGAGAAGATCGCATACACCTCCGCCGTCCAGCGCCCGATGCCGGGCACCTGCGTGAGCGTGGCGATGACCGCCTCGTCGGGGGCGCTGCGCAGGGCGGCATAGTCGATCCCCGCCTCCGCCAGTGCGCGGGCATAGCGCACCTTGGGGCGCGAAAGGCCGCAGGCGCGCAACTCTTCATCGCTTGCGGCGCGCACCTGCGCCGGGTCGCCATAGCCCGCCGCCTCCACCCTCCCCCAGATCGCCGCCGCCGAGGCGACAGAGACCTGCTGGCTGACGATCGCGTTCAGCAGCGCCGGAAAGCCATCGGCCTTCAGCCGCAGGGGCACCTCGCCACAGGCTTCCAGTGCATGGGCCATGCGCGGGCATTCTGCCGCCAGCCAAGCCGCCCCCTCGGCCACACAAGCCGGGCTCTCGATGATCCGGCCAACCTCGCCTCGGGGGCCAGCACTCACAGCGCCTCCACCCAATCCATCGCGTCCTGCAGGCTCTCAGCCCGGGCCACGCCTTCCGGCGCAGGCGGGCGGGCCAGCATGGCCACCGGCAGGCCCATGGCGCGGGCGGCATCCAGCTTGGGCCGCGCCCCAGCCCCGCCCGCGTTCTTCACCACCAACCAGTCCACCTCGAGCCGGTGGAAGAGCTTCATCTCTTCCTCCACGCTGAACGGCGGCACCGAGAGCAGAAACTCCCCGCCCTCGAAGGGAAACGGCCCATCCGCCATGTCGAGCTGGCGGCAGATGATCCGGCGACCCTCAAGGCAGGCAAACCGCTCCAGCCCGGCCCGCCCGGTGCCAAGGAACACGCAAGCGCGCTCGGGGATCAGGCTGCGACAATCCTCCGGCGCGGCGATCTCGACCCAGTCATCCCCCGGCCCCGGCACCCAAGGCGCGCGCTCATGGTGCAGCAGCGGCAGGCCCAGCTCGGCGCACACCTCGGCGGTGCGGGCGGTGATGGCCTCGGCATAGGGGTGCGTCGCGTCAATTACCGCATCGGGCTGCCACTCGGCCAGAAAGCTGCGAAAGCCCTCTGCCCCGCCAAAGCCCCCCGTGGTTGCCGCCACCGGAAAGGCCCGCCCCCGCATCGGCCGCGCCAGCCGCGCGTGCAGGTCAAACCCCTCGCGCCAGGCCAGCGCCTGCGCAAGCGCACGGCTCTCGCCGCTCCCTGCCAGCAGCAGGATCTTCTTTGCCCCGTCCTTCGCCATCCTGCGCAAGACCATAGAAGTGCCGCATCCGGGGGCCAAGGGCGGTGTGGCAAACAGACTGTTCGCGCTGCGGCACCCCGGCCGCTTGCGCCGCCCTGCCGCTTGGGCTCTATAGCCTGCATGAGCAGTGCCGATATCCCCGCCCCCTCCGCAGATGATCGCAAGGCCCGCCGCAACGTGGCGGTGCTGGTCGCCGCCCAGGCGATTTTGGGCAGCCAGATGCCGATGATCTTCACCATCGGCGGGCTGGCCGGGCAGAGCCTTGCACCGAACATCTGCTATGCGACCCTGCCGATCTCGCTGATCGTGCTCGGCTCGATGCTCTCCGCCACCCCGCTTTCGGCCCTGATGCAGCGCTACGGACGGCGCGCGGGGTTCTTTGCCGGGGCCTTGGGCGGCGCGCTCGGCGGGGCCATCGGCGCATGGGGCCTCTATGTGCAGAGCTTCCCGATCTTCCTGCTCGGCTCGCTGCTGACCGGCGTCTACATGTCGGCGCAGGGCTTCTACCGCTTCGCCGCCGCCGATACCGCCTCCGACACGTTCCGACCCAAGGCGATCTCCTATGTCATGGCGGGCGGGCTGGCCTCTGCCGTGCTCGGCCCGCAGCTGGTGAAGCTGACCGCCGATGCCTATGTGATCCCCTTCCTCGGCACCTATGCCGCGGTGATCGCGGTCAACCTGCTGGGCTCTCTGCTGTTTCTCTTCATCGACATTCCGCGCCCGCCGGTGCCCTCGGCCGATGCCCCCAAGGGCCGGAGCCGGATGGAGCTTTTGAAGACCCCGCGCATCGCCGTGGCGGTGATCTGCGCGATGGTCAGCTACGCGCTGATGAACCTCGTGATGACCTCCACGCCGCTCGCCGTGGTAGGCTGCGGCTTCGAGACCGGTGATGCCGCCGATGTGGTCACCGCCCATGTGCTGGCCATGTTCGCGCCCAGCTTCTTTACCGGCCACCTGATTGCCCGCTTCGGGGTCGAGAAGATAGTCGCCACCGGCCTCGTGATCCTCGCCGGGGCCGGGGCCGTGGGGCTCTCGGGCGTGGAGCTGGAGCAATTCTTCATCGCGCTGGTGCTGCTCGGCCTCGGCTGGAACTTCGGCTTCATCGGGGCGACCTCGATGCTGGCGGGCGCACACCGGCCTGAGGAGCGCGGGCGGATGCAGGGGCTGAACGACCTGATCGTCTTCGGCGGTGTGACGATGGCCTCGCTGGCCTCCGGCGGGCTGATGAACTGCTCGGGCGGCACGGCCCAGGCCGGATGGACGGCGGTGAACCTTGCGATGGCGCCCTTCCTTGTGCTCGCAGGCGGCGCGCTGATCTGGCTCGTGCTGCGCCCGAAGGAGGCGTAGGGCGGAAGCGTCAGGCCACTTGGCGATCCGCAAGTCGGGCAGCGTCGTCCTGTGGGGTGGCGCAAACAACGCCAGTACATGGCACTTTATGGTGCCGTGGTCATCTTCCCTCTAGGGTAACTTTCAACCTCACCAAAGCGCCGCCCGTCACGCCAAAGGCGTGCCGATTATAAAGCGGCGCACCTCCGGTGCGACGGGCGGGACGGCGCTGCACGGCGCCTTTGGCTTGATTCCGTGCAGGGAAAATTCAAAGCCGTTCACCCAAAACCTCCCCCCCACAATGAAAGGCCCGCCCCGAAGGACGGACCTTTCCCGGAGAGCGCCGGGCCACCACGCCACCGGGCTCCCCTGCCTGGTGAGGGGTAAGGGTTAGACGCCGCTCACCGGCTGACCGGAAATCCGGAGGATGGCCTGAAGCCCCCAATCGGAATTGTCCTGCTTGTCGTCCTCCGTCAGCATCCCGCTGGCGAGTTCCGCCTCCGGGGTCCAGCCGGGATCGACGTTGACGAAGGCCTTCGGGTCGCCCTTCAGCAGCCCGGCAAAGACCGCCGAGACGATGGTGGAGCCAAGCCGCCCCAGCCGCGCCCCGCCCTGCCCTTCGGCCTCGCGGAGGATGTAGTACCACAGCGCCGCCGGCTCATCGTCGCCCAGCGTGACCGTCACCGGCACGTTCAGCTTGGCGGCCACATCAGGCCCGGAGGGCAGCTCCATCATCACGCCGCGAATGAGGTTCCGCGCGGCGAGCTTGTTGGCCACGGAGGCCGGGTTGCCGTCGTCCTCGCCGAGGAACAGGAGCGCGTTGGCCAGCTTGGTGTCGATCTTCCGCGCCCTCTGCGGGAAAAAGTCGGCCTCGTTGCCCATGTCGAAGTACCAGTCCCATTGCACCGTGGTCACCTCGGTCCGGGGGCCGAAGCCGCGCAGATCGGGCTCACTGGCGCCCGAGCCAGCGGTGGTGTTGTTGAACAGCGGAACGCGGTCGAGCTGGTTGTGGGTGAAGTTGGTCTGGTAGCCGTTGCGCACCATCGAATGGCCGAACCGGTAGGCCGCCACCGAGAACTCCAGCGGCATGAAGGGGTTGTACTCCCAGTTGTACACATCCTTCAGCCCGAGCCCCCATTGCACCCGGCCGTCCTTGCCCTTCATCTTCACGAGCGCGGTATCCACCACCTCGTCGATGCAGATCCGGCGGACAAAATCCTCCCAGACGCAGTGCTGGTAGAGCCATGTCAGCACCCGGCGGGCCTCCATGAAGGGGTCGGCCTTGCCAGCGGCCACGGCACGATCCACCAGCGTGTTATGCGCGGTCAGAAAGGCAAGCTGGATCTGGCTGACGATGGCATTCTCGTCATTGCGCATGTCGCCAATGATCGCGCGGCCGAGCGGGTTGCGCGGCAGGTCGTCGAGGTCGGAGCCCTCGATCTTGCCGATCAGGAACTTGCCCGCGCCGTCATACATATACGGCTGGTCATGCGGGCCGGAGCCATAAACACAGTCGAGATCCAGCCGCGGCGTGCGGAAGTTGTCGAGCCCCTCGGGGTCGGTGATCTCAACACCCAGCGGCGTCGGATCGAAGGTGATGTCATGGTCGACGAACTGGCCGAAGTAGGTGTAGCCCGCCGGGATGGCCGAGCTGAATTCCGTCTCCAGCTCGTCATCGATCTCGATCGCCTCTCCGGGGCTTAGGCCGGGGCGCTCGGTCATGTGCTCGTTCGCGAAGGCGACGAAATGCGCCTCGATCTGCTCGGGCGGCACGCCCGGCGGAGACCAGGGCGCGAGGCCGGGGCAGATCCGGCCGAACCGCCCTTTGTAGAGCTTGGAACGCGGGGCGAAAGCGGGACGGGCGGGGCCTTTGGCATGTGACATTGCTACAGTCCTCCTGACTATGGGGCCGTGCCTCGCGCACGGCTCACCTGTTGGGGCGCCGGGCGGCCATCGGGGGAAGCGAAAGCCTGCCTTGGGGCTGGCAAGGCCGTCCGCCCGGCGCCTGAAAAAGCAATGCGCCCGGGCTGACGCTGCGGCAATTTGGGCGAGGGGCAATTCACGCAGATGCACCGGAGCATTCACGTTTCCGTAACGGAAGGCGCGCACCCCTGCCCCGCGCTTTGCCGGAATCGCCGCCCGTGCTACGCTCGCCCGGTAACCAGGAGGTAGATGACCCATGAAGACGAAGACTGCCCTGGCCGCCCTCGTGCTGGCCTTCGCTCCCGCGTTCGCCTACGCCGAGTGCTCCTCTGCGCATGAGGTGACCATGTCCTGCGCCGATGGAAAGGTCTGGGACGCCAAGACCGCCAGCTGCATCACCCCCACCGGCTGATCGCACGCCACGCGCCTGCCGGAGGGCCGGAAACCCGGCCGCCGGTAACCCTGCCTTAAGCCTCCGCGCCTAGGATCGGCCAGAACGATACCTGCTCAAGGCGCGAGGCGCTGATGTCCACTTCCCTCTCCCCGCTTCCCGGCGGGCTCGGTGACTTTGGCTCCGGGCCGGATGACTCTGGCTCGGGCAAAGGCTCTGCTGGCCTGCCTGCCATGTCCGGCGGCCTCGGCGGGCTTGGCGGCGGCAGCGCGGCCGCCCGCAAGCTCTCCCGCCGCCAGAAGGCCGCGATCATCGTGCGCCTGCTGGTCAACGGCGGCGCCAAGCTGCCATTGGCCGAATGGTCCGATGGCATGCAGACCGAGCTGACTCGCGCGATGGGCGGGCTGCGCATGGTCGACCGTGACACGCTGGCCGAGGTGATCGAGGAGTTTCAGGGCGAGCTGGACCGCGTGGCACTCTGCTTTCCCGGCGCGATGGAGGGCGCGCTCGGCCTGCTCGATGGCCATATCTCCCCCATCACCGCCGCCCGCCTGCGCCGCGAGGCCGGCGTCGCCGCCAAGGGCGACCCGTGGGAGCGGATCTCGGGCCTCGACCCCGCCAAACTGGCCCCGATGCTGGAGGAGGAGAGCGTGGAAGTCGGCGCCGTAGTGCTGGCCAAGCTGCCCACCGGCAAGGCCGCCGAGGTGCTGGGCAAGCTGCCCGGCGAGAAGGCCCGGCGCATCACCCACGCGATGTCGCGCACAGGCCGCGTGGGGCCTGAAACCGTCGCTCGCATCGGCCTCACCCTCGCCGCCCAGTTCGATGCCCAGCCGGTGCAGGCCTTCGATGGCGGCCCGGTCGAGCGCGTGGCTGCCGTGCTCAACTTCTCCCCCTCCGCCACCCGTGACGACGTGCTCAAGGGGCTTGAGGAGGATGACGCCGAGTTCGCCGAAGAGGTGAAGAAGGCGATCTTCACCTTCGTCAACATCGCCGAGCGCCTCGCCGCCCGCGACGTGCCCAAGATCACCCGCGGGATCGACCAACCGGTGCTCGTCACCGCCCTCGCCGCCGCGCAGGGCGAGGCCGAGCGCTCGCGCGATCACATCCTCGACAATATGTCCAAGCGCATGGCCGAGGGGCTGCGGGAGGAGATGGCCGAGTTGGGCAAGGTCAAGGAGGCCGAGGGCGAAGAGGCGATGACGGCGGTCGTGGCCGAGATTCGCAGGCTGGAGGCCGATGGCGAGATCATCCTGATTTCGCCCGATGACGAGGAGTAGCCCGTAGGCAGGGACTTCTACCGCCGCGCATCCTCCCTCATCCCCGCACAGAGCCCTCGCAAGCCTGCGCCGCGCAGCCCCCTTCCCTTCACGCGCCGCCGCCGCTAACCCTGTGCCACCACCGGGGAGAGCGCCGCATGGCCGCCAAAGAGACCGACGCACCGCAGGGCACGGCAGCCGACTGGCTGACCGACAAGCTTCTGCGTGGCTTCATCGGCGGCGCCCGCCTGCTGCCCTATAGCGCCCGCATCCCCGCCTTCGGCAAACTCACCCGCAGCGTCATCGGCCCGCTGGCAGGCTATGGCAAACGGGCGCAGGCCAACCTCGCCTATGTCTGGCCCGACATGGAGCCGCCCGCCCGCGCGGCCCTCGCCGCCAAGGTCTGCGAAAACGCGGGCCGGGTGCTGATGGAGAATTACTCCAACCCCCAGTTCTTCGCCCGCGCCTCCGGCTTCTCACTCTCCGGCCCCGGCCTGCCCGCGCTGGAAGAGGCCCGCGCCACAGGCCGCCCGGTGATCGCCGTCACCGGCCACTTCGGCAATTACGAGGCCGCCCGGGCCAAGCTCAACACCTCGGGCTACCACTTCGGCGGGCTCTACCGCCCAATGGCGAACGCCTTCTTCAACCAGCACTACGTCGCGACGATGGAGGCGGTGGGCCGCCCGGTCTTTCCACAGGGCCGCAAGGGCACCGCCGCCTTCATCCGCCACCTCAAGGCGGGCGGCATGCTGATCATCCTGCATGATGTCCACGCATGGCGCGGCGAGGTGATCGAGTTCATGGGCCGCCCGGCCCGCACCGCCACCTCCGCTGCCGACATGGCGCTGCGCTACGATGCGCTCATGGTGCCGCTCTACGCCACCCGGCAGAACGGCGGTCTGGATTATGCCATCGAGGTCGAGGCCCCGATCCCGCATAGCGACGCGCTCAAAATGACCGAGGCGGCCACCCGCAGCCTTGAAGACCGGATCGAGGCCGACCCCGACCAGTGGTTCTGGATCCACCGCCGCTGGAAAGTGAGCCGCTGAGCACGCGGAACATCCGGCCTGCTGTCACGTTGAGAGGCTCAACACACAAAACAGGAGGCACCCCCATGATCAATCGCAAGGCATCGGCCCATTGGAGCGGCAACATCACGGAGGGCAAGGGCACAGTCTCGACCGCCTCCGGCGCGCTCTCCTCCCAGCCCTACGGCTTCAACACCCGCTTCGAGGACGCCCCCGGCACCAACCCCGAAGAGCTGATCGGCGCGGCCCACGCGGGCTGCTTCACCATGGCGCTCTCCAAGGTGCTCGTCGACCAGACCGGCCATGAGGCCGAGGCGCTCGACACCACCGCCACCGTGTCGATGGACAAGGAAGGCGACGGCTTCGCGGTCAAGAAGATCCACCTCGAGCTCAAGGGCCGCGTCCCCGGCATAGACGCCGCCGCCTTCATGACCGCCGCAGAGGTCGCCAAGGCCAATTGCCCGATCTCCAAGCTGCTCGAAGGCGGCGCCGAGATCACGATGGACGCCACCTTCGAAAGCTGATCGCGGCGCTATCGGCTCAAAGGTACAGCCCTATGAGCCAGGCTATCGCCGCCAGCCAACCCACCGCCAGCACCCGCCCTGCAAACAAGCAGGCGCGGGTCTGGCCCGGCGCAAAGACGCTCTGCTGCGCGGCGACCAACGCCGGAATGCCGAAGAAAAAGCCAAAGGCGAGGCTGTAGAGCCCCGACTCAATCCCGCTGCCCTCGCTGAGATGCAGCGCGGAAACCGCCAGCGCGGCGGAAAATATGAGCGCGGCCAACACGAGGCAGGCACGCCCGGCCATCGCGCGCCAGATCGGAACAGGGGAGAATACGGCAGGATCGGTCAGATGCATCTGGGCCTCCAAAGGGCTTGGTCTCGGAATAGGGTCTTGCAAAAATCAATGCCCGCAAGGTGGGCAGCCCCGGCCCTGCCCGCAACGGCGGCGCGGAAAGTTTCACGTTTTCGCCACCCAATTCACGCCCGCCTTCCCCTCGCCCCCTTGCCGCGCCATATATCTGGCGATGCTCAAGCTCATGCCCATCCTCCTCGCGGTCGCCTACGGGCTGATCCTCTGGCGCTTCTCTGCGTGGCGGCTGGCCCGCCAGCTCGACAGCCAGAGCACCCCGCTCGACGATGCGGCGCTGCTGAAACTGACCGCCCGCATGGCCCGCACCCTCGATCTGCCGCGGCTTAGCGTTCATGTGCTGGAGACCCCCGCCATCAACGGGCTGGCCGCGCCGGATGGGCGGATCTTCATCACCCGGGGCTTTCACAATGCGCTGAAACAGGGCGCTGTGACCGAGCAGGAGCTGGCCTCGGTCATTGCCCATGAGCTCGGGCACGTGGCGCTTGGCCATTCTCGCCGCCGGATGATCGACTTTTCCGGGCAAAACGCCCTTCGCGTGGGCCTCGCGATGGTGCTCAACCGCTTTTTGCCGGGGATCGGCGCGGCAATTGCCTCGGGCATCACCTCGCTGCTGATGGCCCGGCTCTCGCGGGCCGACGAGTTCGAGGCCGATGCTTATGCCTCGGCCCTGCTGACCAAATCCGGCATCGGCACCGCGCCGCAAAAATCGCTCTTCGCCAAGCTCGACAAGCTCACTGGCGCGGGCGGGGCCAAGATGCCCGCATGGTTCATGAGCCATCCGCCCGCCGCCAAGCGCATTGCCGCAATCGAGGCCAACGAGATCAAGTGGCGCGCCGAGTAGCCACCTACTCCGGCACCATCCTGAACACCGCGCCCTCGCCCACCGACAAGAACCAGATCGCCCCGTCCGGCCCTTCGCGCACATCGCGCACGCGGCTGGTCTCTGGTGTTTCGATCCGCTCCAGCTCGGTTCGGCCATCGGCGGAGAGCCGCGAAATCATGTCGAACTTCAGCGAGCCAACAAAGACCTGCCCTTTCCACTCCGGAAACATCTCGCCGCCGTAGATCATCAGGCCAGAGGGCGCGATGGACGGATCCCAGTAATGCACCGGCTGCTGCATCCCGTCCTTGGCATTGCCCTCGCCGATCTTCGCGCCCGAGTAATGCCGCCCGTAGGAGATGACAGGCCAGCCGTAGTTTGCGCCCGGCTCCACGAGGTTCAGCTCATCGCCGCCCTGCGCCCCGTGTTCCACCACCCAGAGCCGCCCTTCGGTGTCCAGCGTGGCGCCCTGCGGGTTGCGGTGGCCATAGCTCCAGATTTCGGGCTGCGCGCCCTCCTGGCCGACAAAGGGGTTGTCTTCCGGCACCGAACCATCGCGGGCGATGCGCACCACCGAGCCGTTCTCGCGGCTCAGGTCCTGTGCCGAGGGCCGCTCGCCCCGCTCGCCGATGGTGAGGTAAATCAGCCCGTCCGCGCCTTCCACGATCCGGCTGCCAAAATGCCGCCCGCCGCTGGAGCCGGGCTCCATCTCGAAGATCACCTCGAAGCCCTCCAGCGCCGAGCCATCGTCACTCAGGCGGCCCTTGCCAAGCGCGGTGCCCGCCCCGCCGTCTTGCGGCTTGGAGAAGCTCAGAAAAATCTCGCGGCTCTCGGCAAAATCGCGCGGCACCATCACGTCAAGCAAGCCGCCCTGCCCGCTGTCATAGACCTCCGGCACGCCGGTGATTGGCCCGGCCTCACCATTTATGACCGCGGTCAACTCTCCGGCCCGCTCGGTCACCAGAAAGCCGCCGCCGGGCAAGAACGCAAGCCCCCACGGCTCGTCCAGCCCGCTGGCCACGGTTTCCATCCGCACGCCCTGCGCCTCCGCAGCCTCCCACGCCCCAAGGGCTGAAAGCCCGATCACTGCCGCTGCCAATCGTCCGTTCATGCTGAAAACTCCTCTTTGCACACAACCTAAGGCCTGCCCCGGCCCCGCCCAGCCACCCTGTCGTTCAACTTTCCGCAAGGTCGGGCCCATGCCCCCGCTTTCCAAAGCGAAATTCCCGGTCTAGGCTCACCCGCAGGACAATGTTCCAACAGGGAGACCAACAATGAAAAAACTGATCCTCGCCACCACGGCCATCGCCGCGCTGGCTGCCCCGGCCTTCGCCGAGAGCCACGGCTCCGAAGTGAAACTGGGCATCATCCTCGGCTTCACCGGCCCGATTGAAAGCCTCACGCCCCACATGCGTGACGCCGCCAAGATGGCCATGGCCGAAGTGACCGAAAGCGGCGCGCTGATGGGGGGCACCACCGTGACCGCCGTCGAGGCCGACTCGACCTGCGTCGATTCTGCCGCCGCGTCCGCCGCCGCCGAGCGCCTGATCACCTCCGACGGGATCAAGGGCATCATGGGCGCCGACTGCTCCGGCGTGACCGGCGCGATCCTCACCAACGTCGCCGTCCCGAACGGCATGGTGATGATCTCCCCCTCGGCCACCTCGCCGGGCCTGTCGACCACCGAAGACAACGGCCTGTTCTTCCGCACCGCCCCGTCCGACGCCCGTCAGGGCGAGGTGATGACCCAGGTGCTGATGGACAACGACGTGAAGACCGTCGCGCTGACCTACACCAACAACGACTACGGCAAGGGCCTCGCCGACAGCTTTCAGGCGGCCTTCGAAGAAGCCGGCGGCACCGTGACCATCTCGGCCGCGCATGAAGACGGCAAGGCCGACTACTCGGCCGAGGTCGCCTCGCTGGCCTCCGCCGGGGGCGATCTGCTGGTGGTGGCAGGCTACGTTGATCAGGGCGGCGCCGGCATCATCCGCGCCTCGCTCGACTCCGGCGCCTTCGACAAGTTCCACTTCCCCGACGGGATGATCGGCACCGCGCTCGAAGAGAACTTCGGCTCCGAGATCAACGGCTCCACCGGCCAGCACCCCGGCACCGACAGCCCCGGCAACGCCATGTTCGTCGAGCTGGGCACCGCCGCGGGCTTCGATCCCACCTCCCCCTTCGCACCCGAGAGCTATGACGCCGCCGCGCTGATCATGCTCGCGATGGAGGCCGCCGGGTCCGACGACCCGAACGTCTACAAGGAAAAGGTGATGGAAGTCGCCAACGCCCCCGGCGAGCAGATCTTCCCCGGTGAGCTGAAAAAGGCGCTCGAACTGATCGCCGCCGGTGAGGACATCGACTACGTCGGCGCCTCCGCCGTCGAGCTGATCGGCCCCGGTGAAAGCGCGGGCAACTACCGCGAGATCACCTTCGAAGACGGCAAGATCGCCACGGTCAAATACCGCTGATCTTCAGCACGCAAGCTTGATGCGGCGGGGGCAACCCCGCCGTATCCCATCGGGGACATCTCAATGATCCAGGTCGAGAACCTGCACAAGCACTTCGGCGGCTTCCACGCCGTCGACGGCGCCACGCTGACCATTCAGCCCGGCTCCATCACCGGCCTCATCGGCCCCAACGGCGCAGGAAAGACCACGCTTTTCAACGTGGTAGCGGGCGTTCTTGAGCCCACCTCCGGCCGGGTCACGATGAACGGCGAAGATATCACCGGCCTGCCGCCGCACGCGCTGTTCGGCAAGGGGCTGCTGCGCACCTTCCAGATCGCCCATGAGTTCAGCTCCATGACCTGCCGCGAAAACCTGATGATGGTCCCCGGCGGCCAATCGGGTGAGGCGCTGTGGAACACGTGGTTCGGCCGCAAGCGCATCGCCGACGAAGAGCGCGCGCTGAAGGCCAAGGCCGACGAGGTGCTGGAGTTTCTGACCATCGAGCATCTGGCCGACCACAAGGCAGGCCAGGTCTCCGGCGGGCAGAAAAAGCTGCTCGAACTGGGCCGCACCATGATGGTCGACGCCCGCATCGTCTTTCTCGACGAGGTCGGCGCCGGGGTGAACCGCACCCTGCTCAACACCATCGGCGACGCGATCATCCGCCTCAACAAGGAGCGCGGCTACACCTTCGTCGTCATCGAGCACGATATGGACTTCATCGAACGCCTCTGCGACCCGGTCATCTGCATGGCCGAGGGCAAGGTGCTGGCCGAGGGCACGCTGGCCGAGATCAAGGCCAACGAACACGTCATCGAGGCCTATCTGGGCACCGGACTGAAGAACAAAGAACAGGTCGGCGCATGATCCGCGTCACGCTCACTGCCCTTGCGCTGCTCGCCAGCCCTGTCAGTGCGCAGGAGGGTGAGCCGCTGTTCACGACCGACTTCCGGGGCCATGAGATCGTTGTGCACCCCAATGGCACTTGGCAGTTCTCCGACCCCGATGTCACCCTCGCCGCCATCAGCCCCTTCGCCAGCGGGGGCTGCCTTGCCTCGTCCAGCGGGCGGGTCACCTACTGCGGCCTGCCCGAAGGCTTTGAGGCCGACCGGCCGGTGAGCGCCCACGGGCTTGAGGAACACGGGTTCACCGATCAGGCGACGCGCCTTCAGTTCACCCTCTCGCTCGATACCAACTACGGCCATGGCGGCGACCTCGCCTATTACAGCCAGTTGGGCTCCAGCGTGGGTGAAGGCTTCATGCTCAAGGCCATGAGCTTTCTGACAGGCTTTGAATTCGAGGGAGAAACCGCCACCGTCCGCGATGGGATCGCAGTGGTCGAGAACGGCTTCACGATCGAGACCGAGGGCGGCAGTGGGCTCACGGATTTTTCGATCGAGGTCATGACCGAAAAGGAAACGCTGAGCGTCCAGGCAAGCGCATGGAGCAGCGCAGATGCCGCCCTGCCGGACATGGAAGATGTGCTGACCCGCCTCACAGCCAACCTCAGTATCGACGGCAAACCGCTGGCCGAATGGAAGGCCGCTGAATGATCCGCGCCGCCCTCCTCTCCCTCACTGCCGCCCTGCCCGCGCGGGCCGAGCCCTGCCTCGAGCAGATCACCCCCAGCTTCGATCTCTGCCTCGACGGCACCCGAATGGCCGGTGCCTATCTCGAGCAGTTCGGTGATGGGTCCCGGCTGGAGCTTTCCGAGGTGTCGCTGGACTACATTGAGGATTACGCGGGCCGTGGCACCGGCACGCTGGAGCAGGATATGGCCGCCTTCAACGCCACCTTCGAGATCCCGCCGGAAAACACCCTGCTCACCACCGCCCACACCTCCGAGGAGCGCACAGCCTTTGTCGAGGTCGGCAATGAGCCGGATTCCACCCGCCGCGTCGCCCGCGCCGTTACCGAGGTCGGCAGCACCCGCCTGATGCTGATCTACGGCGCCCCGTGGGACGCATGGCCCGAAAGCCTGGGCGAAGGGGTGATCGAAATGGTTGAAGCTCTGCGCTTGCGCTGCGAAGGGAGCTGTTGAGATGCTGTTCCTCTGCCTCCACCCCGCCAAGCCCACCCTGCGCGCCCTCGCCTCCGTTCTCGCGGTCTCAGCGCCCTCTGCCGCGCTGGCGGAGGACTGCGTGGCCCTCGCCGCGCTCACTGGCCAGCTCTGCCCCGCGCCCGCCTTCGCCCCCGGCAGCATCACCGACCCGTCCTTCATTGAGATGCAGCCCGCAGGCCCCTTTGGCGATATGCCCGAAGGCTATGCCGTGCTCACCCCGATGACGCCACAAGACGGCGCCAGCGCCGCCGCCACGGCCGAGGCCTGGCTCGCCAAGGTGCGCAGCAAAGACCCGGAGAGCCTGCCCCGCCTCGCCCAACGAGACGTGGACGGGCGCAAGGCACAGATTCTCGATGCCTCGGGCGAAGGCCGCATCGGGCGCATCGCCCTGATCGAAGACCCGGGCGCAGGCGTGGCGATGTTGAGCCTCAGCGCCGCGGGCACCGCCGCACCCGACCGTGTCGACGCATGGGCAGATGCACTGCTCAATGCGCTCGACTTCCCCGGATCAAGCTGAACAGGAGGGCCGGATGAGCGACGCCTACAGCAACCGCGGCAACGCAGACCGCTCCATCACCAACCCCCGCCCCGGCGGCACGCTCACGGCCTCGCCCGGCAGCGCCGAGCGCGCGATGACCGGCAATGCCTTCCTGATCGGCGACAGCATGACCGGCGGCTACGGCGCGGGCCCCGACATCCTGCATGATTGCACCATCGCCGTGGAGCCCGGCGAGATCGCGGTGATCGTCGGCCCCAACGGCGCGGGCAAATCCACCGCGATGAAGGCCGTCTTCGGCATGTTGAACCTGCGCAAGGGTTCCGTCCGCCTCGCCGGGCAGGACATCACCGACCTCACGCCCCAGGCGCGGGTGCGGGCGGGCATGGGCTTCGTGCCGCAGACCAACAACATCTTCACCTCCATGACCGTGGAGGAAAACCTCGAGATGGGCGCCTTCATCCGCGACGATGACATCTCCGGCACGATGGCGCAGGTTTACGATCTCTTCCCGATCCTGAAGGACAAGCGCCGCCAGCCCGCGGGCGAACTTTCGGGCGGCCAGCGCCAGCAGGTCGCCGTGGGCCGCGCGCTGATGACCCAGCCCAAGGTGCTGATGCTCGACGAGCCAACCGCTGGCGTCTCCCCCATCGTGATGGACGAACTCTTCGACCGCATCATCGAGGTCGCCCGCACTGGCCTGCCCGTGCTGATGGTCGAGCAGAACGCGCGACAAGCGCTGGAGATCGCCGACAAGGGCTACGTGCTGGTGCAGGGCCGCAACGCCCACACCGGCACCGGGCAGGAATTGCTGAACGACCCAGAAGTCCGCCAGAGCTTTCTGGGAGGGTGAAGATGCTGCGCCAATACCTTGTCATCGCTGGATTTATCGCGGCACCGCTGGCAGTGCTGGCGCAGTCGGACGAGCCGCCGCGAGAGTGGCCCTGCACCTCCGAGAGCCACAGCCTCGCCGTCTCCGTCCTGCCGTCCGACCGCCGCCCCGCGCTGCTGACGCTAAACGAGACTGTCCAGCTCGACGCCACGCTGAACCGCCGCAACGACAACCTCCGCCTCTTCGCCACCTCCACGGCTGACAAGCTCTTCCTCGCCCTGCACCTGCGCGACGATGGGAGCAGCGAGATCATGCACCAGCCAATGGGCGGCGAAAGCGCCTTCGAGCCCGCCACCTGTGAAGACCGCGCCGGACTTGTCGCCTATCTGGAGAGCCGGTTGTGATCCGCCCCGCGCTCTCAGCCCTGCTCCTCTGCGCCGCGCCCCCCGCGCTGGCGCTGGACTGCACCCCGCAGACCAGCTGCAACATCGAAGGCAACTGCCAGACAGGCTCGGAGCCGGAGAGCGCCTTCCGCCTCACGCTTGACACGGGCGGCGTCACGCTCGTCCCGATTGGAACGCCTGCTCCCGGCGAGACACCGCTACGCCTTGCGGCCCTGACCGGAGGCGACAGTACACAAATGCAGAGCTTCTTCTCCGCCAGTTCTCCCGCCGGGGACGCGGTGATGCTCACGCTCTTGGATGAGCGCCAATTCACACTTTCGGTGCACGGTCACGGCCATGGCACACCCTACGCCTTCCTGTCCGAAGGCAACTGCAAGGGAGTCCTCTGATGCGCGCCCTCGCCGCCTTCATCCTCCTTACCCTCCCCGCGACCCCCGCCGCGGCGCTCTCCTATGACTGCACCTACACCCGTTACTGCGTGGAGGAACGCTCCTGCCAGCCCTCCGGCCTGACGCTGAACATCCGCCCGCGCGCGGAGGCCGAAAGCCCCGACCAGTGGGAGATGGAAACCGGCGGCGCGGCCTCGGCACGGGTCATCCCGCTGCGCCAGCTGCGCGACCCTCTGGGGGACAGCTTCAGCTACGTCTCTGCCATGGAGTTCGACACCATCCACCTCGTCTCGATCTTCAAGCGCGGCATCACCCGCTACTCGATGCACAACTCGGTCGAAGGCATCCAGAGCCAGAACTTCCACGGCACCTGCGTGGTGGCCCCGTGAGGGCGCTGGTGCTCATCACGGTGCTCGCCCTGCCCACGGCCATCCAGGCCGAGGGCGCCCGCGTGACGCTCGATTGCGACTTCCAGCGCAGCTGCACCGAGGCGGGTGACTGCACGCCTTATGGCGGCTCCCAAAGCATCACCCTCGCCCCCACCGCGACTGACGCCAGCGGCACCGGCGACTGGAAGATCACCCTCGGCGACGGCCCCGCGTTTGAGGCCCGCGGCCTTGCCCGCACCGGCCCGTGGGTCTGGCAACCGGGCGATGGCCACCTGCACACGCTGGCACTCTCCGGCACCAAAAGCGCGCTCTGGATGCGCCAATGGCTGCCCACCGAGCGCTACCCCGACACCTACGCCGAAATCGACATCATGACCTGCGAGATCACCGCCTGATGGACCTGCTGAACGCCCTCGTGGCCCTGACCAACTTCGTCATCATCCCGGCCGCCACCTACGGCTCGCAGCTGGCGCTCGGCGCGCTCGGGGTCACGCTGATCTACGGCATCCTGCGGTTCTCCAACTTCGCCCATGGCGACACGATGGCCTTCGGCACCACCATGACCATCCTCGTCACCTGGGGCCTGCAAGC
Source organism: Vannielia sp. SX4 (assembly GCF_052828525.1). The sequence goes on along the minus strand of NZ_CM128247.1, from coordinate 2,461,215 downwards.
CTTCCCGGCTCTGGTGCTGACGGGCACCTCCGTTGCCATCTTCGGCGGGCTGGGGCTGCTCGTCCCGATCGGGGCACTGGTGCTGATTAAGGTCGCGCCGAAGTGGAGCCTTTGGATTGCTCTCGCCATAGCCGCATACGGCGGTCTCGGGGCGCTCGTCATCTTCGCCGGCCTGCCAACGGCCTTGCTGGCCCTGCCGCTCGGCATCGCCGCCACCGCGCTGCTTGTGCTGGGCACCGACCGCGCCGTCTATCGCTTCTACCGCAGGCAAAAGGCCGCGCCGGTGATCCTCGTGATCGTCTCGATCGGGGTGATGTTCATCCTCAACGGCCTCACCCGCTTCATCATCGGCGTCGATGACCAGCGCTTTGCCGATGGCGCCCGCTTCGTGATTTCCGCGGGCGATTTCAAAAAGATGACCGGTCTCGCCGAGGGCCTCGCCCTGCGCTCGACCCAAGTGCTCACCATGGTTGTCGCCGCGATCTGCGTGGCGCTGCTGTTCTGGTTCCTGAACCGCACCCGCACCGGCAAGAGCATGCGCGCCTTCTCCGACAACGAGGATCTTGCCCTGCTCTCCGGCATCAACCCCGAGCGCGTCGTGGCCGTCACATGGGTGATCGTCGCCGCGCTGGCCACCATCGCGGGCGTGCTCTACGGCCTCGACAAGTCGTTCAAACCCTTCGTCTACTTCCAGCTTCTGCTGCCGATCTTCGCCGCCGCCATCGTCGGCGGCCTCGGCTCGCCGCTCGGCGCCATCGCGGGCGGCTTCGTGATCGCGTTTTCCGAGGTCACCGTCACCTACGCCTTCAAGAAGGTCGCCACCTACGTGCTGCCCGAGGCGCTCGCCCCCTCCGGCCTGCTGCAACTGCTGACCACCGAATACAAATTCGCCGTCAGCTTCGCCATTCTGGTGATCGTCCTGCTCATCAAACCCACCGGCCTCTTCAAGGGGAAATCCGTATGATCCGCGCCGCCGCCCTCTGCCTCTTCGCAGCCCCCGCCCTGGCCGACACCCGCGCTTCGGTGGATTTCACCTGCACCACCTCTCAGCGCTGCGAGCCCGGCGCGGGCTGCTCCCCGGTCAAGCGCGCCGTTCAGCTGCACCTCAAGGGCAAGGCTCCCGATATCTTCCTGACCCATAACTTCAAGTTCAGCCAGGATCAGGCCCCGGCCCGCGCGATCCCGGTCGAGGCGCAATCAGGGCCCGACCGGCTCACCTTCGTCTTCTCCGATGGCTTCCCACCCGTTCCGTGGCTCACCATCCACGCCGATGGCAGCTTCCGCGCCGATACCGCGCTGGCCACCACCACGCCCTACCTGACAGGCACCTGCACCGGCAGTGCGGCAGGCTGGCATGACCTCGGCGCCCTTCCCGCCACGCCCCGGAGGCTCGCATGAAACTCCCCCCCGCCCTCCTCTTCGCGCTCGTCGCGGTGCTCTACATCGGCACCGGCATGTTCCAGAGCTGGAACACCTCGCTGACCATCCTCAACATGGGCCTCGTCTCGGCCATCATGGCGCTGGGGCTCAACATGCAATGGGGCTTCGCCGGGCTCTTCAACGTGGGCGTCATGGGCTTTGTCGCGCTCGGCGGCCTCGCTGCCGTGCTCATCTCCATGCCGCCGGTGCCCGACGCCTGGGCCGCAGGCGGGGCGCGGATCTGGGCGGCGATGGCGCTGGGTGCAGCCACCGTGGCCGGGGCCGCCTTTGCATGGCAGGGCATGAAGCCGGGCCGCCTGCGCGCCCTTGTCGCCTTCGCCATCCTTGTCGTGGGCTTCGTGCTCTACCGTGCCGCCTTCGACCCGGCCCGTGATGCCGTGGAGGCGGTAAACCCCGCGCTCGAAGGTTATCTCGGCGGCCTCGGCCTGCCGGTGATCCTCGCATGGCCCGCAGGCGGCTTGCTCGCCGCCGGGGCCGCATGGCTCATCGGCAAAACCGCCCTCGGCCTGCGCTCCGACTACCTCGCCATCGCCACCCTCGGCATCGCCGAGATCATCATCGCGGTGATGAAAAACGAGGACTGGCTGGCGCGCGGGGTGAAGAACGTCAACGGCATCCCCCGGCCCGTTCCCTATGAGATCGACCTCCAGCAATCGGAGAGCTTCCGCGGCTGGGCCTCATCGTTCAAGCTCCCACCCGAAACCGCCTCCACGCTCTACGTCAAGCTCCTCTACGGCTGCCTCTTCGCGGCCGCGCTCGTGCTCATCATCGTCGCCCTCCAACTGGCCCTCAAGTCGCCCTGGGGCCGGATGATGCGCGCAATTCGCGACAATGAAACCGCCGCCCGCGCGATGGGCAAGGATGTCACCCGCCGCCACCTTCAGGTCTTCATCCTCGGCTCCGCCATCTGCGGCATGGCCGGCGCGATGATGACCACGCTCGACGGGCTGCTCACCCCCGGCACCTACCAGCCGCTGCGCTTCACCTTCCTCATTTGGGTCATGGTGATCGTCGGCGGGTCGGGCAACAACCTCGGCGCCCTGCTCGGTGGGCTGCTCGTCTGGTGGCTCTGGATTCAGGTCGAGCCGCTGGGCCGCCTCTTCATGGAAACGCTGACATGGCCCCTGCCCGATGGCAGCTGGCTCAAGGCTCACCTGCTCGACTCGGTCCAGCACATGCGGCTGCTCACAATGGGCATCGTCCTGCTGCTGGTGCTGCGCTTCTCGCCGCGCGGGCTGATCCCCGAGCGGTGAGGCGCGCCTTAGCCTTAGCCGATTAGGCCACCACCGCGCGGGGCGTTAACCTTCGTTAACGCCTCCTTGCGCCATACGCGCGTATGCATGGGTTGTGCATCGGATGTGCATCACTTGTGCATCCCCTCCCGGCCACGGTTAACGCCCCCATTAACCCGCCCGGACGCACCCCGTTTCCGACACGCGATGTCGCAGAACGGCCAGCACATGCCGCGTCCGGCCCACAGTCTCAACCCAACAGCCACGAGGAGTCGCCCCATGAAAACAACAGCCCAGGTCTGCGTTATCGGCGGCGGCGTCGTCGGCTGCTCGGTGCTCTACCACCTCACCAAGCTCGGCTGGTCAGATGTGGTCCTGCTCGAACGCTCCGAGCTGACCTCCGGCTCCACATGGCACGCCGCGGGCGGCTTCCACACCATGAACTCCGATACAAACATGGCCGCCCTCCAAGGCTATACCATTGGTTTGTATAAGGAACTTGAAGAGATCACCGGCATGTCGTGTGGGCTGCACCACGTTGGCGGCATCACCCTCGCAGAGACGCCCGAGCGCTTCGACATGCTCAAGGCCGAGCGCGCCAAGCACCGTTACATGGGCCTCGACACCCGCATCGTGACGCCCGAGGAAATCGGCGAACTGGCCGAGTTGGTGAACCTCGATGGCATCCTCGGCGGCCTCTACGACCCGCTCGACGGCCACCTCGACCCCTCCGGCACCACCCACGCCTACGCCCGCGCTGCCAAAATGGCTGGCGCTGAGATCGAAACCCACTGCAAGGTCGTAGACCTCCAGCAGCGCCCTGATGGCACTTGGCACGTTGTCACAAACAAAGGCACCCTCCACGCCGAGCATGTCGTCAACGCCGCCGGCCTTTGGGCGCGCGAGGTCGGCGCCATGGCAGGCGTCTACCTGCCGCTTTTGCCGATGGCCCACCAGTATCTGGTGACCGACGACATCCCCGAGATCTACGAGCGCGAAACAGAATTCCCGCATGTGCTTGATTGCGCTGGTGAATCCTACTTCCGCCAAGAGGGCCGCGGCCTTTGCATCGGCTTCTACGAGCAGCCCTGCGAGCCTTGGGCGCTCGGCGGCACCCCGTGGGATTTCGGCCATGAGCTGCTGCCCGACAACCTCGACAAGGTCTCCGACAGCATCGAAATGGCCTACAACCGCTTCCCCGTGCTCGAGCGCGCCGGCGTCAAGCGCGTCATCCACGGCCCCTTCACCTTCGCCCCCGATGGCAACCCGCTGGTCGGCCCCGTTCCCGGCCTGCGCAACTACTGGTCCGCCTGCGCCGTCATGGCCGGGTTCAGCCAAGGCGGCGGCGTGGGCCTGACCCTCGCGCAATGGATGATCGAGGGCGAGCCGGAGCGCGATGTGACCGGCCTCGATGTGGCCCGCTACGGCAAGTGGATCACGCCGGGCTATACCGTGCCCAAAGTCATTGAATTCTATCAAAAACGCTTCTCGGTCAGCTACCCGAACGAAGAGCGCCCCGCTGCCCGGCCCCACCGGACGACTGCCATGTATGACATTTTTAACGATCTTGGCGCAGTCTGGGGCCATCAGTTCGGGCTGGAGGTGCCAAACTACTTCGCGCAGGGCGACGAGCCGGAGTTCGAGACGCCCAGCTTCACCCGTTCCAATGCTTTCGAAGCCACAGGCCGCGAGGTGCGCGCCGTCCGCGAAAGCGTCGGCATTAACGAAATCCAGAACTTCGGCAAATTCCGCGTCACCGGCCCGAAAGCCCGCGATTGGCTCGACCGGATCATGGCAGGCCGCGTCCCGCAGGAGGGCAAACTGACGCTAACGCCCATGCTTTCGCCCACGGGCCGCATCATTGGAGACTTCACGATCTCCTGCACGGGGCCAGAAACTTTCGCCCTTACAGCGAGTTACGGCGCGCAGGCGATGCACGGGCGCTGGTTCGAGCAACATGGTGAAGAGGGCGTTAACGTTGAGAACGTCTCCGACCGGCTCACCGGCTTCCAGCTCGCCGGACCGAAGAGCCGCGCAGTGCTGCAAGCCTGCACCGACGCCGATGTCGCCGCGCTGCCCTTCCTCGGCGTCGCGCAGATGACCGTCGGCCAGGTCGCCTGCACCGTCCAGCGGGTCAGCTACACCGGCGATCTGGGCTACGAGATCTACTGTGATCACATGGATCAGCGCCACCTCTGGCACGCGCTCTGGGCCGCCGGACAAGAGCACAACATCACCCCCTTCGGCATGCGCGCCATGATGTCCCTGCGGCTCGACCGCTTTTTCGGCTCCTGGCTCCGCGAGTTCTCACCCGATTACACCCCCGCCGAAACTGGCCTCGACCGTTTCATTTCCTTCAAGAAGAACAGTGACTTTATTGGCAGAGCTCACGCAGAATCCGAGCGCGCCAACCCGCCTGCCCGCCAACTCGTCGCCTTCCTCGTCGATGCCGACGACGCCGATGTGCACGGCTACGAGCCGGTCTGGATCAACGGCGAAGTGGTCGGCTTCTGCACCTCCGGCGGCTACTCGCACCATGCGCAGCAGTCGGTCGCCATGGCCCTCATCCCCCGCGAGTTCGCACAGGAGGGGCAAGAGGCCGAAATCGAAATCCTCTCCCAGATGCGACCCGCCAAGCTCACCACCACGCCGCTCTTTGATCCGGAGGGCACGGCCCTCCGCGCTTGAGCCAAACCCTCGGCAGGGCTACACAATTCCATGACCCTGCCGATCCTCATCCTCGCCGCCGGGGCCGCCTCCCGCATGGCCCCGCGCGACAAGCTGCTCGAGCCGATCCACGGCAAACCCTTGCTCAGCCGCGTTGCTGAAATGGCGTGCAAAGTCAGTCACTTCACCCTCGTCGCCCTGCCGCCAGACCGCCCCGCCCGTTTTGCCGCGATCCAAGACACCGCCGCCCGCCCGCTCACCGTGCGCGACGCCGCCGAAGGCATGAACGCCTCCCTCCGCGCCGGGCTCGAGGCCCTGCCACATTCCCCGGCTTTCATGCTCCTCCTCGCCGACCTGCCCGAGCTGACCGAGGACGACCTGCGCGCCGTGATCACAAGCCAACAGACCCACCCCGACGCGCTGATCTGGCGCGGCGCCACGGCTGATGGCAAGCCCGGCCATCCTGTTATCTTCTCGTCAAAGCTCTACGCTGAAATCGAACAACTCCACGGGGATGACGGCGCCAAATCCGTCGTCGCCTCTGCTGGCGACCGCGTCCGCCTCACGCCCCTGCAAGGCCAGCGCGCCCGGCTCGACCTCGACACGCCAGAGGCTTGGGCGGCTTGGCGCAAGGCCACCAACACGCCCAACTGACCTCATTTTCTTGCTGTAAATATCTCCGGGGGGTGTGGGGGACTGGCCCCCCACTTAAGGCCTCGGTGTGGGGGGCTGGCCACCCACCGGTCCGGCTCAACTCAGTGGAAAAGCGCCGTAACTTCCCGCTTTTTCAACGCCATACGCGCCGTGACGATGGAGTTGGCATCCGCGCGGAGCTCGGGGAAGATCTCGAAGATTTCCTCCCGCTGCTCGTCCTCCATCTCGCCCAGCACGTGGGCGCCGGGCTGGTAGCTCTCGGTCCAGGCCCCCTCGGCCATGATGATCTCATGGGCGTCGAACATGATGTGGATGTAGATCACCTCTTCCACCTGCACTTGCTCGATCCCCGGCAGGCCAACGAGATGGACCGCAGACACCAGCACCTCATGCTCGCCAAAGAGCATCTCGGCGCGGGCATCGGAGATCAGCATCTTGTGCTGCGGGCTCACCATGATGTCGCGCTCCGGCAGGCCGTAGCCCAGGGCACCGGTCTTGATCAGCACCGGCATCAGCCGCGGGTTGGCCTTGAGGTGATGCTCATTCAGCAGCCGCTGGCCGACCCACTGCAGGCGCTTCACCCCGTGGTCACGAGTCAGCACCCGGTCGCCGGGGCCAAGCTCTTCCACCGGGCGCGGGCCTTCGGGCGTGGCAATCATGGTGCCGGGCGTGAAACAGGGGATGAAGTTGACCGTCTCGATCTCGGAGAAGGTCATCGTGCCGGTCACATTGCCCGTCCCGTCGAGGAACTCGACGGTTCCGCTCTCGGGGTCGCTCTCGTCATAGATCACGCGGGTCGGGCCAGCGCTGGTCAGGTCGAGCACGTCGGCGTCCACGCCGCCCTCGCCGCCCTGCACGTGGTCGCCATCACCCGCGTAGAAGGTGTCGGCATCGTCACCGCCCAACAGCGTATCGGCGCCGTCGCCACCGATCAGCACGTCATCACCCGCGCCGGTATTGGCGGTGAAGCCGGTGGTGGCCGCGGCGCCATCGATGGTGTCGGCCCCGGCGCCGGTCTCGAAATTCTCGATCTCGGAGAAGTTGGAAGTGTCGGTGCCGTCGGTCACGGTGCCAGCCTCGGCCCCGGTGAGGGTGATAGTCACATCGCCGGTCACCGGGGTGGTGTCGAGCGTGTCGCCCGTGGTCTCGCCGCCCTCGCCGCCGGTGATCACATCGGCGCCAAACCCGTCTTCCAGCACGAAGCGGTCGTCACCGTCCTCGCCGTAAACCTCGTCATCCCCGGCCCCGGCGTAGATGGTATCGTCCCCGGCGCCAGCCTCGATGATGTCGTCATTCGCGGCCTCGCCGGGCAGGATCGCATCGCCCGCATCGACGAAATCACCATGCGGATCCGAGGCATAGCTACCGTCGATCACATCGTCGCCCGCCGTACCGCTGACGATGCCATCGCCCGGAATGCCTGCCGCGATCAGCCACATCGGCTGGGCCGCATCAGCGGGGCTGATGCCCACCAGCGTCAGGCTTTCGCCGCCGGGGAAGCTCAGCACTGCGTTGCCCGAGCCGTCATCGGTGACCACCACGTCATGCACCGACACCGGGTCGCCGCCCGCGTCGGTCATGCCGGACACGTCGATCTGGTCGACCCCGGTGAAGGTGCCATCGCCGTTGTCGGTGGGCGCGTCGAAGCCCAAAACGTAATCGGACCCGTCGCCATCGGCGAAGATGAGCGTATCAGCATCGCCATCGGCGCCGAGGTGATAGGCATCGTCGCCCGCACCCGCGTCGATCGTGTCGGCACCCGCGCCGAGGAAAACGGTGGTTTCGGTGCTGTCGGAGCCGATCACCGTGTCATCGCCGGAGCCGAGCACGTAGCTTTCGACCCCGGTGAAGGTGACCGTGTTGGTGCCATCGGTCAGCGTGCCGTCTTCCGGCGAGGCGCTCAGGTCGAGGGTCAGATCGGCAGTGACGGCATCGGCCCAGAGAATATCCTGATCGCCGCCGCCCGCATCTTCGCCCGCGTTGAAGCTGTCAGTGCCCCAACCATCTGTGATGACAAAGTTGTCGTTGCCCTCGCCGGTATCGACCACGTCATCGCCGGAGCCGCCGCGCACGCCGTCGTCGCCCGCGCCGGTCGATACGTTGATGCCGCCGGTGGTGGCAGTGGCGTCAATCAAATCATCGGTGCCGCCGGTGGTGATGTTCTCGATCTCCGAGAAATCCACGCCTCCATCGGGATGGCTCAGGCTGCCCGCTTCGTCACCGCTGTAGGTGATGGACATGCTGCCCGCGCCGATCGCCGTGGTGTCCAGCGTGTCGCCGTTGGTCTCGCCGGTCTCGCCACCGATGAAGTTGTCCTGATCGAAATAGCCGGAGATCTGGAAGGTATCGTCGCCGCCCTCGCCGAGAACGAGGTCGTCACCCTCCCCGGCGTTGATCACATCGTCGCCGTCGCCCGCATGAACGATATCGCTGTTCAGGCCGGTCATCGGGTCGTTGAAATTATCGAACCCGTCGATGACATCGCTATGCGGGTCGCCCGAATAGCTGGCGTCGATCACGTCATCGCCGGAGGTGCCCTCGACGATCCCGTCATAGGGGATGCCCGCCGCGATCAGCCAGAACGGGTCCATCGCTGCGGTGGGCGCAATGCCCATCAGCGTCAGGCTCTCGCCGTTGGGGAAGCCGAGCACCGCGTTGCCGGAGCCATCGTCACTGACCACCACATCCTGCACCGTGACCGGGTTGCCATCGGCATCGGTCATGCCGGACACGTCGATCTGGTCGATGCCGGTATAGGTGCCATCGCCGTTGGCGGTGGGCGCGTCGAAAAAATAGACGGTGTCTTCACCATCGCCATCGGCAAAGATGATGGTGTCGGCCGCGCCGTCCGGCGTGGCGAAATCGCCTGTGGTGCCGAGGCCGTAGGTGTCATCGCCTGCGCCCGCGTTCACCGTATCGGTGCCCGCGCCGGTATCGAACAGGTCGGCACCGGCGGAGCCGGTGACAGTGTCATTGCCGGAGCCGAGGGTGATGCTCTCGAACTCGGCGAAGCTCAGGGTGTCGGTGCCGTCCGAGATGGTGCCTGCCTCGGGGCCGCTGAAGGTGAGGGTCACGTCACTGGTGACGCCATTGGCCAGCAGCACGTCGCCCACCAGCAATCCGCCGAAGACGAGGCTTTCACCGCCTTCGCCACCCAGCAGGCTATCGTTGCCGAAGCCGTCGAAGACGGAGACAAAGTCGTTTCCGGTGCCCGCAGCCAGCGTGTCGTCGCCGCTGCCGAGAGCGATGTTGTCGTCTCCCGCGCCGGTGGCCACGTTCACGCCGCCGGTGGCCGCCGTTGCGTTGACGGAATCGCCGCCGCTGCCGGTGACAACGCGCTCGATCTCTGAGAAACTCGCCGTATTGCCGCCCTGGGTGACCGTGCCGCTCTCGTCGCCGCTGAAGGTGACATTGACGCCCGAGGTCATGCCGCCCGCATCGAGCAGGTCCCCCGCCGTCTCGCCGCCCTCGCCGCCGGTGATCTGATCGTTGCCGAAGGCTTCGCCGAGGGTGATCAAATCGTCGCCGGCACCGGCAAAGATGGTGTCGGCCCCGGTGCCGAGGGCAATGCTGTCATCGCCCGCGCCGGTAAACACCGTCTGTTCGCCCGCATCGCCGGTCACGGTATCGTTGCCCGCGCCGGTCACCACGTTCTCGATCTCGGAGAAGCTGGCGGTGTCGGTGCCATCGGTGAGCGTGCCCGCCTCCGCGCCCGAGAACACCACCGTCTGGTCGCCGCTCACCAGCGAGGCATTGACCGTGTCGCCATTGGTCTCGCCGGTCTCGCCGCCGGTGATGGTATCGGCGCCAAAGCCGTCTTCGAGCATGACGGTGTCATCACCCGCCTCACCATAGACCTCGTCGTCCCCGGCCCCGGCATAGATGGTGTCATCGCCCGCGCCCGCTTCGATGATGTCATCATCGCCGCTTTCGCCGGGCAGGATCGCATCGCCGTTGTCGACCATGTCGCCATGCGGATCGCCGGTGTAGCCTGCGTCGATCACGTCATTGCCGGCAGTACCGCTGACGATGCCGTCGCCCGGGATGCCGGCGGCGATCAGCCACATCGGATCGGCGGCCTCGGCGGCGCTCACACCCACAAGCGTGACGCTCTCGCCATTGGGGAAGGTCAGAACCGCTGAGCCGAAGCCATCGTCGCTCACCGCAACGTCATGCACCGAAACCGGGTCGCCACCCGCATCGGTCATGTCGCTCACATCGAGCTGGTCATTGCCGGTGTAGGTGCCATCGCCGTTGGCAGTAGGCGCCTCGAAGTCGAAGACGGTGTCATTGCCGTCTCCATCGCCCATCACAACGGTATCCACCGCGCCATCTGCGGCGCCAAGCGCGACGGTATCGTTGCCCGCCCCCATCTGGGCGGTGTCGGCCCCTGCCCCGGTTTCGATGTAATCGTCACCAGTGGAACCGGTAACGGTATCGTCGCCGGAGCCGAGGGTGACAGTCTCGATCTCAGAAAAGCCGGTGGTGGCCGTGCCATCGCCCAGCGTGCCGGATTCGGGGCTGGTGAAGGTGACGGTCAGGTCATCGGTCACCGCGCTGGCGTCGATGCTGTCGCCAAAGCTCTCGCCGGTCTCGCCGCCGGTGATGGTGTCATTGCCGAAGCCGTTCTCGACGATGAAGTCATCATCGCCAGCGCCGCCCGTCAGCGTGTCGTCGCCGGTGCCGCCGCGGATCTGGTCATCGCCGTCGCCGCCGTGGATGGTGTCGTTGTTGGCGCCGCCATCCAGCGTATCATCGCCGCCGTAGCCATAGATCGTATCGTCACCCGCACCGCCGGAGACGGTATCGTTGAAGCCGCCATCATCGGGGATCGTGGTGAACTGCACATCGGTGAGCCACAGCGCCTGACCGCTGCTGCCACCGTTCTGATAGGTGACGATGATCTGCGCCACCGGGCCCTCAACGGTGATCAGCGCCGAGCCGTTCGACTGCGCCGCCGAGCCGCTGCCCGCACCGTCGATGGTGTCGGCGTCGTACATGCTGTCGTCGCCGTCGAGCTGGAAGGTGACCGGTACCTCGTTGCCCTGCGCGTCATAGGCGACCACGGTCACGAGGTCGTCCCAGCCGCCCTGGTCGAGGTCATTGATCCGGAAGGTGGCGTTGCTCACCTCATTCGCCATGCCCGACCCGGCGGCGGCGTCGAAATCGATGGTTACGGTCGCCGTGTTGGCAAAGCTGGAGAGCGAGCTGCCCGCGCCGCCGAGGTAGAGCGCGGAGTTGGTGTCGAAGGTCTCGCCCGCGCCGGTGTTCACATATTGCTGGTCGGTCGAGACCTCTGCCGCCGTCAGACCCCCATCGTCGGCGATGCTGACGGTCACGTTCATCGTGCCGGTGTTCTGGGTGAACCCGCCGCTGATATCGGTGGTGTCGCCGCCCTGATCCGTCCAGTCCAGCGTTTCGCTGGTGGCGCTGACGCTGGCATTGTCGGCATGGATCACATCGTTGCCGTCACCACCCACGATGGTATCGGCGCCGCCACCGGCATAGATCGTGTCTGCCCCGGTGCCACCATCGATCACGTCATTGCCGGAGCCGGCTACGACCGTATCGTTGCCACCGCCCGCGTTGATGGTGTTGCCGTTGCCGTCGATCTCGTCGCCCTGGGCGTCCTCGTACTGGCCATCGATCAGGTCATTGCCTGCGGTGCCATCCACCGGGCCGGGCGCGGCAGGCGTGTAGGTCGGGGCGCTGGTGGCGGTCGCACTGAAGACCGGATCAACGAAATAGTTGTTGGGGACGAAGTAAACGAAGCCGTCGGTGCCCAGGTAGTAGGTGCCGGTATCGGTGATGTTGGTGTAGTTGTTGTTGTTGCCCGTGTAGGTGCCCGACCAGCGCCACTGGCCGGTGCCAATGGTCTCGTCGATGGAGAAGGCTTCCATCCCGCTCTGGATGGCATCGCCGTTATTCAGCGTGCCATTGCCGAGGTTAACTCTATAGCCAATCGCCATTGCGTTGCGTCCTGCTCTTCACCTTCGTTTGCGTGGGTGTCTCTGCAACCATCGCAGTCGGTAAAAACGTCCATGCAGAGCCAATGCGGCCCCTTCCCGTGGACGGATATGGCGGACTAAAGCGGCAAAACTTTGAGAAAAGCTGAAAACCAAAGGGTTATTTGGCGGCAGGAATGAGGCAGCAGGTTAAAAAAAGCATGCATTTTCAACCATTAGGAGTATTTCTACCCCTGGCTGCAGAGGGGCGTTCAGCCCCCGTCAAAATGGAGTTTTCGGGGCCGTTCAGACCGCGACCAGAGCCGCCTCATGACGCTTCAGCACCCGGCGTGCAGCGAGGTAGCCATTGCAGCCTTCCGGGGCCGACAGCTCGGGGAAGAGTGTGAGCAACTCGTTGCGCGCCGCGCCGTCGAGGCCCGCGAGCGTGCGGTCGCCGGGCTGAAAGCTCTCGGTCCACGCGCCATCGGAGAGCACGACCTCGTGCTGATCAAAGAGGATGTGAATATAGGTCACCTCCTCCACATCGGCCCGGCGGATCGTGCTGTCATTGATCATGTGCAGCGCGGCCACCAGCACCTCGCGGTCCTCGAACCAAAGCGCGGCATGATCGCCGGTCACCAGCAGGCGGTGCTGCGGGCTCACCAGCATGTCACGCTCGGGCAGCCCCTGCCCCATCGCGCCCTTGGCCACGCGCACCGGCCGCAGCTCGGGCTGGCGCTGCAGCGCGGCCTTGTTGAGCGTCTTGCGCCCGACCCAGCGGATGGTCTGCAGGCCGTTGTCGCGGGTCATCACCCGGTCGCCGACCTTCAGCGTCTCCACCGGCACCTCGCCTTCGGCGGTGGCGATCATCGTGCCCGGCGTGAAGCAGGGAATGATCTCTTCGATGTCGGTGAAGTTGACGTTGGCCCAAGTGTTGGTCAGCGGGTTGTAGAGTTGGATTTGCCCGTTGAACCCGGGTTGGCCGTTGTTTTCCGGGTTCAGAACGAGGTTCTGAATCTCGAAGCCCTGCGCCAGCAGCGGGGTGATATCCAGCGTGTCAAAGTCGTTTCCGCCCGAGCCGCCGTTGACCGTGGTGCCGGTGATCCCGGAGGAGCCGAGGGTGTTGATGATGAAGGTATCGGCATCGTCGCCGCCGTTCAGCACATCGTTGTCGCCGCCGCCAAAGATCGTGTCATTCCCGGCGCCGCCATTCACGGTGTCGAACCCGTCACCGGCGATCAGCGTGTCATCGCCGCCACCGCCATTGATCAGGTCGTTGCCAGCGCCGCCGTTGATCACGTTGGCGGCCGAGTTGCCGGTCAGGATGTTATTGCCGTTGCCGCCCAGCAGGTTCTCGAAATTGGTCGCCGTGGTGATCCAGTTGCCGGTCACCGTGCCATTTTCGGAGATGGTCGCGTTCAGGTTGAAGTTGGTGACGGCGCTGCCTGCGAGGGAAAACGTGTCACTCCCCGTGCCGCCGTCGATGATCTCACTGCCAAGCGTGGGATAGAGAAACCCGAGTTCGGCTGTGTCATCGCCCTCTTCGAGATAAACCGTATCGTTGCCGCTGTCGGTGCCGTCTGCGAGCCAGAAGTCGTTGCCTGCCCCGCCATAAACCGTGTCATCGCCCGTGCCGCCAGAGATCACATCATTTCCGGCACCTGCGAAGATCGTATCGTTCCCGCCAAAGCCGTTGATGATGTCATCGACGGCGGTCCCGATCAGCGTCTCACCGTTGTTGGTGCCATTGATGATGGCCATGTTCAAATCCCCCACGGATCCGGCCAGACAATACTTATGCGGCAGCGCAGCAAGGTCCGGCACCTGTTAGCAGCGCGCCTCCGTTACACCATAAAACCGGGCAATTTCTGCCTAATTGTTCGTGACGTGGCGGCATTTCGCCCTGTTCTGTTCACGAACAGTGAACAATCCCGTGAGTTCCGCAGGGTCAGTTTCTCTGCAACGCAGAGTTTGCTGCAATCTTGGGCACGCCTTTTGGCTTCTGCGGCGCGGCACCGCGAATCCCCCTCCCCGAACAAAGAACTGTCCGCGTGGCTCTCACCACGCGGACAGGCTGCATATGTCCCCTCGGGGATCGCCCGTGATCGGTTGCCACCATGGGCCCTTGCGGACCCGCCCCAAGGCAACCGGGGCGCGGATCGGTCTTCAGTGCCCCGCCGGCCCAACCGGGAGCCGGAGCGGCACGGCACCCGGCGACGCAATGGCCCGCCGGGCGTTGGGCCGGTCACTCGGAGAGCAACAGGGCCTCGTGCTTCTTCAGGGTCTTCCGCGCGGCGGTGTAGCCTGCGAGGCCCTCTTTTTCCTTCAACTCAGGGAAGAGCGCCAGAAGCTCCTCGCGCTGCTCGCTGTCGAGCCCGTCGAGGGTGTAGTCGCCGGGTTGGAAGCTTTCGGTCCAGGCTCCGTCGGAGAGCACCACCTCATGCTGGTCGAACATGAAGTGGATGTAGGTCACCGAGGCCACATCCTGCGCCTCTGCGATCCCAGCCCCGTTCACCAGATGCTTGGCCGCCACCAGAACCTCGCGCTCCTCGAAGTAGAGAGCGGCGCGGTCGGAGGCCACCAGCACGCGGTGCTGCGGGCTCACCAGCATGTCACGCTCCGGCAGGTTGCCGTCCAGCGCGCCCTTGGCAATGCGGACCGGACGCAGCGCGGGGCGCTTCATCAGCTCCACCGTGTCCACATCGGTCCGGCCCAGCCAACGGATCTCTTGGATGCCGTTGTCGCGGGTGATGATCTTGTCGCCCACCTTCAGCTCTTCCACGGCCACCTCGCCACGCGGCGTCGCGATCAGCGTACCGGGGGTGAAGCAGGGGATGACGTTCTCGATTTCCTCGAAGGTCATCGTGCCGCCATCGTTGAAGTGAACGATGCCGTCCTCGCGGTCGGGCGAAGTGTACTCGATGTAGTCCACGTCCGAGCCGGTGAGGTTCAGCGTGTCGTAGTCATCGCCACCCGAGCCGCCGTCAACGTGGTCGCCCGCGTTGCCACCGAGAAAGGTGTCACGGTCATCATCGCCGTAGAGCTTGTCGACGCCCTGGCCGCCGATGATCGTGTCATTGCCGGTGCCGCCGTAGATCTCGTCGTCGTCAACGCCGCCGTCGATATAATCGTCGCCCTCGTCGCCGTAGATCAGGTCGTCATCGTCCTGGCCGTAGATGGTGTCGTTGCCGGCACCGCCGTGGATCACGTCATCGCCGTTGTCGGGGCGCAGATCGCCCGCGTCATCGGGGATATTCAGAGCATCGGGGAAGACCGGGTTCAGGCCACCATAGATGATGTCATTGCCCGCGCCGCCGTCGAGGTAGTCGTTGCCCTCGCCGCCCACGATGATGTCGTCGCCGTCGCCACCCAGTACGGTGTCGTCGTCGAAGCCCGCATCGATCTTGTCGTTGCCCGCGCCACCCTCGATGTAGTCGTCATCGTCGCCGGTGATGATGGTGTCATTGCCATCGCCGCCATAAACGGTGTCGCGGTCATCATAGGGGTTCGCATCGGGCGCCCAGATGCCCGGATAGCCCTGATCGGGCGAGCCGGACACACCATAGGCATCGAGATTGCCGGAGGTGTTGATGTAGTCATCAGAGCCGCCACCCTCGACGTAATCGGAGCCGTCGCCACCGATGATGTGGTCCTTGTTGTTGCCGCCGATCAGCGTGTCATTGCCGGAGCCACCATCGATGAGGTCTTCGCCGCCACCGCCTTGGATAGTGTCGTCGCCGGCTCCACCGGAGAGAGTGTCATCACCGCTCATGCCGTCGATGGTGTCGTTGCCGTCACCGCCTTCGATCACGTCGGCATCCTGACCACCACGGATCCAGTCGTCGCCCGCGCCACCGTCGATCTGGTCGTTGCCGCCCTGACCGTAAATGGTGTCGTTGCCTTCACCGCCGGCGATGATGTCGTCGTTCTGGCCACCTTCGATGTAGTCGTTGCCAGCGCCACCATCGAGGATGTCGTTGCCGCCGCGGCCGTAGATGCTGTCGTTGCCGTCACCGCCGAAAACAACGTCATCGCCCACACCGGCCTTGACCACATCATCGCCCGCTCCGGCGTCAATGATGTCATCGTCCGGACCGCCGCCAAAGATGTTGTCGCCGCCGTCGACCATGTCGCCCTCGGGGTCGCCCTCGTAGGCCTCGTCGATGTAATCGTTGCCCGCCGTGCCTTCCACGATCCCGTCCCGCAGGGTGACCGTCACGGTGGCCGTGTCGAACCCGCCTTTGCCGTCGCTGACGGTGTATTCAAAGGTCACGTCACCATCCACGGTCCCATCTGGGGTGAAGGTCACGGTGCCATCGCCATTGTCCACCACGGTGCCGCCAGCGACGGGCTGGGTGATGCTGTCGATGGTCAGCGTGTCGCCATCCGGATCGGTGTCATTGCCGAGCACGTCGATCGTGACCGGGTTCAGGATGTCACCCTTGGCCACATCATCACCCGCCACCGGCAGCTGGTTGGCCGGGGTGCCGTTGATGTTTTCGATCTCGGTGAAGGTCATCGTCTCGCCGGTCGGCTTGCCGTCGGCATCGACGTAGACAACCGTGCCGTTCCAGCCGTTGCCGTTGGAGTCGGGCTCCAGATCCTTCAGGTAGAAGGGCTTGCCGAGGGTCAGGTCGAGCGTGTCATTGTCGTCGCCACCGGCGCCGCCATCAACCACGTCGCCCGCGCCGCCGACGATGGTATCGGCATCGTCACCGCCCAGCACCGTATCGGCGCCTTCGCCACCGTCGAGGTAATCTGCCCCTGCATTGCCTTCGATGTAATCGTTGCCCAGACCGCCAAGGATGGTGTCATTGCCCGGCACGCCTTCGCCCTCACCTTCACCAGTGATGGTGTCGAAGTATATGTCGGTCACGTTCACGCCGCTGTCGCTGTGGCCGTCCTGAACGTGGGTGATGACCAGCTTGGCCACCGGGCCGGGCACGCTGACGAGCGCCGAGTAGGTCGGCGAGGTGTCGGCCGCGCCGCCGCCTTTGGAGACGGCGGTATCGAAACCGGCCACGCTGTCGTTGTCGTAGAGCGAAACGCCGTCGCCCGCGCTCATGTCGACCGGAATCTTGTTGCCCTCCGCGTCATAGGCGGTGATGACAACGGTGCTGTCGAAGTCGATGTCGTTCACCCGGAACGACACGTTCTCGGCGTCCTTCTCGAACTCCAGCGTGTAGGTCTGGCTGTCGCCTTTGTAGTCCAGCTCGCTCTCCAGCGAGGAGTGGGCATTGGCGCCCGGCAGCTCACCGGTATCGATCGAATGCACCTTCTGCTGATCGGTCGAGAAGGTGTTGTCGTACGACTTGTTGAGCGTCAGGGTCACCACGTTCTCGCCGGTGTCCTGGCTCTGGCTGACGATCTTCTCGCCGTTCTGCAGGCTGCCGCCGTGGTAGTCCTTCAGCTCGGACCACTTGAAGGCTTCCTGGGTCGAAGTGGTCGCACCCGCGCCGTTGCCATAGGGGCCGGAGGCATCGCCGATCAGGATATCGTCGCCCGCGCCGCCCTCGAGCGTGTCGGAGCCGCCGTTGCCATAGACTTCGTCGTTGCCCTCACCGGCCAGCACGGTGTCGTCGCCGTCACCGGCCACAACGATATCGTCGTTCGGGCCTTCGCCGGGCAGGATCGCATCATTGTTGTCGATCTTGTCGCCCTCGGGGTCGCCCTCGTAGGTGGTGTCGATCAGGTCGTCACCGCCGGTGCCTTCCACGATGCCGTCACCTTCGGGCGCAGGCGTGGTGTACGACACGTTGTCGACCGCGCCGGAGCCGTTGAACACGACCTCGACCTTGCCGACACCTTCGATGTTGCCGAAGTCCACGTTGCACTGGCCGTTGTTGGCGGTGGTGACGTAATGGTAGCCCATGTAGTGGCCATTATCGTCGTAGAACTTGATCTTGGCGCCCTCTTCCACGTCCAGCAGGGTCAGCGAGTGGAAGGTGACCTCTTCGGTGAAATCGAACACCAGCGTGCCGCCGCAGGCCTCGTCATCGGGGTCGTTCGAGTCGCCATCCTCAGAGATGATCAGCACATTGCCGAGGTTCGAGGTGGCCAGATCATGATCGCCGCCCGTCGGGTTCGACGTGTCGAAGATCATCGCCGGGCTCTTGTAGTAGTTGACCTTGCCGTCAACGATCGAAGAGATCGTTACGCCTTTGGAGGCATACTCGTCGTCTATGACGGTGCCTGCACTTTCGCCGTTGAAGTCCAGCGTTACCTTCGTCATCACATCTTCCCCTGCGACGCGGATACGGCCTGCAGCGACCCCGCGCGTTTCATTTCACCAGCGGCCCCAAACGGCCGGATCGAACACCATGGGTCGGGAACTGCGGCGACAGGGGAAATGCCCTGTCTTACACTCGAGCTAGGCTCGCACTGCCTTGTCCGTCGTCCTTCAAACGTTCCTTCACTACACACCCGCCGAGCGGCGATACCGGCCAATAGCGGTTCCGCGCGACACGCACTCGTCAGCCAAAAGGGGAACGGTGACCGGAACGCCAGCAAACGCTCCGGTTTGGTTTTCGGAAGGTCACAGGTCTGCAGCGACCGGTCGCTTCCTCACCTATCGTGTTCGGCTGTCAGATGGGGACAGCGCACACGCACCGATCCCGCAGAATGTGCTCTGCGTCATCGAGCGGCCGCCCCCGCAGCCAGCAAACTTCGCCCCCCAGTTGGGCAGGTTCGGTATACCCATGCATCGGCCCGGCCCGGAAGTGAAAAGTGGCACCTTTGGGGCAAAAGCGTGCCGGGCGCATCCATAGCTGCCCAGATTTGGGCACGCTTTTGTCGCACCTCGCGAAACTGCTGGTCGGCCCGGTGCGGGGTCTGAACTGCAGGGCAGTCGTCGCGCTTTTGATGTATATTCAGTAAGTTAACATGTTATGAGCGATTTCCCGCCCACCGCGCCACCTCAGCAGAATGCAAAGCTTGACCTGAAATTGTTTCGCGTTTCGCAACGGTTAACCCTCCAGATCACATTTTTGGTGTCGGAGATTGTGTCAACTATGAGGCGAGCAGAAGTGTTCGCGATTTTGCACCAATGCCCGGACAGGCCCCGGATTGACGTTGGGGTAGGCCAGAATTTTCGTCGAATCGATTCTGCGCGCGCGAACCTGGCTCGAAATCGCCCTGTCGGAACCCGCACTGCAACCTATTGGCGAGACGAAAGAAATTCTCAACCGCAGAGCGAGGAGGCGCGTTTTCCGCTCCTGAACTGGCGCAAAAACGCCCCCATCTGCGCAAACGCACAAGTCTCCCAGCGGAGGCAAATCACGCAATCGAGAAGTCTTGGTGCCGGTGGAGAGACTCGAACTCTCACGATGTTGCCATCGGGGGATTTTGAATCCCCTGCGTCTACCATTCCGCCACACCGGCACAGCACCGCACGCCCGATACCTGCTCCCATTCCGCCGGTCAATCCATGCCGCGCATTCCGCGCTTGCGTGCGCCCTGCCGAAGCCTACTGTGCAGGCGCGCTTCGGCGCTTCATTTTACAGACCTGCCAATTAACCGGAGACGATCCATGGGCGTTTATGACCAATGGTCCAAGCTGACCCCCGCCGAAAAAGCCTTCATCGCGACGCACCCGCAATATGCGGTGATCATCCGCAACTCCAAGGACATCGCCTATAACGAGACCAAGGCGGTGATGGGCCACAACGGGCTCAACGACAAATCCGATGCCTTCCGCCACTGCTTCTGGTCTTCAACTCTCTCGCGCGACATGGGCTATGCCGATGCCTACCTCTTCGTTTCCGCCCATGAGAGCGATCCGGCCAACCCACCGGACCAGAAGGCGATGGACATGCACAACAACCTCGTCGGCCTCTCGATCGGCTCCACCTTCTTTACCGAGGTGAACCACGCCGCCGACAATATCGTGCCCTTTTCGATCACCGGCATGATCAACTCCCGGCTCTGGTCCAACAGCAACGCCGAGCTTTCGGCCATGTGCAAGGAGGCGCTCGACAATGGCCGCCTCAAGGTCATCGCGCCATGATGGGGCGGGTCTGTAGGGTGGCCGTTCTGGGCAGCCTGCTCGCCATGCTCGGCGCCTGTAAGGAAGAAGGCGGCGACCCGGCGGCATGGTCACGGCTCGGGAGCGAGAGCTTCTCGCCCGAGGCCTGGGCCGGGGCCGATCAGGAGGGCCGCGGGGCGATGGTGGCCGACCTTCTGGCCAGCAACACCCTCGTCGGCGCCACACCCGAAGCGGTGGAAGCCCTGCTCGGCACCCCCACCGGCTATTACGACTACGAGACCAACATGGCCTATGTCGTCGGCCCCAAGGGCGAGGTCGAGAGCAGCTATGCCGATGGCTACCTGCTGGTGTTCGAGACCGACGGCGGCGAGGTCAGCAAGATCCTCGCCGTGCCGGAGCTTTAACCTCTAGAGGCGGCTGGTGCCGAAGGTGTCGCAAGCATCCATCCGGCCGCTCTCATACCCCCGCGCGAACCACTCCTGCCGCTGCGCAGCGGAGCCGTGGGTAAAGGTGTGCGGCATCGGCGTGCGCCCGGCATTCCGCTGGAGCGTATCATCCCCGATCTGCCGGGCGGCGTTGAGCGCCTCGTCCAGATCGCCCGGCTCCACGGTACCAAGCTGCGCCTCGGCATAATGCGCCCAGACGCCCGACAGGCAATCTGCCTGAAGTTCGGTGCGCACGCTCAGCTCGTTGCGCCGTTGCTCGCCCGCGGCCGCCTTGGCCTCGTTCACCTGACCGAGGATGCCCAACTCGTTCTGCACGTGGTGGGCGATCTCATGGGCCACCACATAGGCCGCCGCAAAATCGCCCTTCGCGCCCAGCCGGTTTTGCAGCGTGGCGAAGAATTGGGTGTCGAGATAGGCGCGCCGGTCCGCCGGGCAGTAGAACGGCCCGGTCGCCGCGCTCGCGCCGCCGCAGCCCGAAGCCACCCGGCCCGAGAACAGCACCAACTGCGCCGGTCGATACTCGCGCCCCACCTGCTCGGGGAAGACCTGCCCCCAGATTTCCTCTGTATCCGCCAGCACCACGCTCACGAACTGCCCGGCGGCCTG
Source organism: Vannielia sp. SX4 (assembly GCF_052828525.1). The sequence continues at coordinate 2,440,241 of NZ_CM128247.1, read as the reverse complement.
CTCCTCGGCGCTCAACTCACGCGCCTCGGTCGATTGCACCGGCACGCCGCCGCCGTTCAGCAGCGGGGTCACGTCGATGCCGAGGAAATAGCCCACCACCAGCACGATGATCAGCCCCACCCCGCCGATGCCACCCGCCTTGCCCGCGCTCACTCCGCGCCGGTCGATCACATTCCGGCTGCCGCGCCGTCCTCTCCACTTCATGATGGTGTCTCCCTTGACGTCACCGAGCCTGCATGGCTACTGGCCCCAAACCGATAACGGGCACCGAGCATGTTGCGTTCCCTTTATGACTGGACGATCCGCCAAGCCACAAGCCGCTATGCGCTTTGGGTGCTGGCCGCGGTCGCCTTTATCGAAAGCTCGGTCTTTCCGATTCCGCCCGATGTGCTGATGATCCCGATGGTGCTGGCCATGCCGCACCGGGCCTGGCTCATCGCGGGCATCGCCACCGTCTCCTCGGTGCTGGGCGGCCTGCTGGGATACGCCATCGGCGCGCTGCTTTTTGATAGCGTTGGCCAGCCGATCCTCGCCGCGCTTGGCAAGGGCGACGCGATGGCCGAGTTCAACACCCGCTTCAACGATTTCGGCTTCTGGGCGGTGCTGACGGCTGGCCTGACCCCCTTCCCCTTCAAGGTGATCACCATCATGTCGGGCTGGACGGGGATGCCGCTGGCCACCTTCGTCATCACCTCGATCATCGCGCGCGGCCTGCGGTTTTTCATCGTCGCCGGACTGCTGTGGAAGTTCGGCACGCCGATCCGCGACTTCATCGAACAACGCCTCGGACTGATGTTCACCCTCTTCGTGGTGATCCTCGTCGGCGGCTTCTTCCTTGTGAGATACATCTGATGCTCAAACGCTACGCCTCCCTCGCCGGTATCGGCTCGCTCGCCATGGTGATCGGCGCATGGGTTTTTCAATACGGCTTCGGGATGGCGCCCTGCGCAATGTGCTTCTGGCAACGCTACCCCCATTGGGCCGCCTTCGGCATCGCGGTGCTGATCGTGCTTCTGCCGGGCCTCCATGCGGGCTACCGGCTGCTGGCCTGGCTCGGGGCGCTGGCGGCGGCGACCACGGCGGGCATCGGCATCTTTCACACCGGCGTCGAGCGCAAATACTGGGAGGGCCCCTCCTCCTGCACCGGCACAGGCCTCGGCGGGATGGACGGCGCCTCTCTGCTCGACCCCACGGGCGCGGCCCCGGTGATGTGCGACCAGTCGGCAGGCGAGTTCCTGATGCTCTCCATGCCCTCGTGGAACGCGCTCATCTCGCTCGCCCTCATGGCGATCTGGATCTACGCCGCCACTCGCCGCGCCTGAGCATAAGAATTCCCACGAAAATTCTTGGTGCCCGAGAAATCTTCGGGAAGCCTTTTCACCCCGCCCTGCGGCACATCAATGATAGGTGAACTCGCCAGTCACATTGCGCCACTCACCCGGTGAGATCATCTTGCGATGGGTGAACCGCACCGAGTGCAACGGCCCCTCGATCTCGTCCTGCCAGAACTCGATGAACTTGAAGAGCCTCGGATGATCCGGCGCAAGGTCATACTCCTGCCAGATGAAGGTATTGAGAACGCTCTGAAAATCCGGCATCCGGTAGAACAGCTCCGCCGTCGTGAGCCCGTATCCCCTGAGCATGAGTTCGGTTTCCGATTCCGCCATACCGCGTCTCCTTTCCGCCTCTCAATGTCACCCCCCTGTTACAGAGCTTGCCACGCTTCGATTACTTTTCAATAAAAACAACGCCCTATCACGGTGTTGCGTTGCACTTTTGCCTAAAAGGGAGGCGCAGGTTGCACCCCATATCGTGTTGGCTGTATAAATCCGTAACAAAATCTAGAAGCGCCCAGCCCACGCGGCGCCGATGCGGGACCCCTTATGAGCGACACGCCAGAACCTCCTGAAAACACTGAGGATACTCCGCCCGAGCGCCCGGAGTACCACGGCCCTTCGATCACCATCGAAGAGGAGATGAAAGCATCCTACCTCGATTACGCGATGAGCGTGATCGTGAGCCGCGCGATCCCCGATCTGCGCGACGGCCTCAAGCCGGTGCACCGCCGCATCCTTTTTGCGATGCACGACACCAGCAACACCCATGACAAACCCTACCGCAAATCGGCCCGTCCGGTCGGCGACACGATGGGTAAGTATCACCCGCACGGCGATGGCGCGATCTATGACGCGCTGGCACGGATGGCGCAGGATTTCTCCATGTCGCTGCCGCTGCTCGACGGTCAGGGCAACTTCGGCTCGATGGACGGCGATAAGCCCGCCGCCATGCGCTACACCGAGATCCGGATGGAAAAGGTCGCGGGATCCCTGCTCGCCGACATCGACAAGGACACCGTCGATTTCATCGACAACTACGATGGCAAGGATCAGGAGCCTACGGTTCTCCCTGCCCGCTTCCCGAACATGCTGGTCAATGGTGCCGGCGGTATCGCCGTGGGCATGGCCACCAACATTCCGCCGCACAACCTCGGCGAGGTGATCGACGCGACGCTGGCCCTGATCGACGACCCCGATCTCGACAGCGCCGGGCTGATGGAGCATATCCCAGGCCCCGATTTCCCCACTGGCGGGGTGATCCTCGGTCAGTCGGGCGCCCGCAAGGCCTACCTCGAAGGGCGCGGCTCGGTGATCCTCCGGGCGCGGACCCATACCGAGGAGGTCCGCAAGGACCGCTACGCCATCGTCGTCGACGAGGTGCCCTATCAGGTCAACAAATCCTCGATGATCGAAAAGATCGCCGAGCTTGTCCGCGACAAGAAGCTTGAGGGTATCTCCGGCATCGCCGACGAGTCTGACCGGCATGGCGTGCGCGTGGTGATCGAGTTGAAGCGCGACGCCACTCCCGAAGTGGTGCTCAACCAGCTCTTCCGCTTCACCCAGATGCAAACCAGCTTCGGCTGCAACATGCTGGCACTCAATGGCGGCCGGCCTGAAACGCTTACCCTGCGCGGGTTCCTCTCGGCCTTCGTGTCGTTCCGCGAAGAGGTCGTCGCTCGCCGCACCGCCTATGAGCTGCGCAAGGCCCGCGAGCGCAGCCACATCCTCTGCGGCCTCGCCGTGGCGGTCTCCAACGTCGATGAAGTCGTCGCCACCATTCGCGCCTCCGCCGACGCCGCCGAAGCGCGTGAAAAGCTGATGACCCGCCGTTGGCCCGCCTCCGAGATCGAGGGCTACATCCGGCTGATCGACGACCCGTCGCACACCATGAACGACGATGGCACCTACAACCTGTCCGAAGCGCAGGCCCGTGCCATCCTCGAGCTGCGGCTCCAGCGCCTCACCCAACTCGGCGTGAAAGAGGTCACCGACGAGCTCGAAGAGCTCGCCGGCAAGATCAAGGATTACCTCGACATCCTCCGCTCCCGCGACCGGATCATGGAGATCATCGCCAACGAGCTGAAAGAGGTGAAAGACGAATTCGCCGTGCCGCGCCGCACCGAAATCGTCGACTGGTCCGGTGACATGGACGACGAAGACCTCATCGAGCGTGAGGAAATGGTCGTTACCGTCACCCAGTCCGGCTACATCAAGCGCACCCCGCTGGCCGACTTCCGCGCGCAAAAGCGCGGTGGCAAGGGCCTCTCGGGCGGCGACCTGAAAGAGGAGGACGTGGTCACCACCCTCTTCGTCGCCAATACCCACACGCAGCTGCTGTTCTTCACCACCGACGGGATGGCCTACAAGCTGAAGACGTGGCGCTTGCCCCAAGGCGGGCGCACCTCGCGCGGCAAGGCGATCATCAACATCCTGCCGATCCCGCAGGGCGTCTCTGTCGCCGCGATCATGCCGGTGGACCGCCCCGAGGAAGAGTGGGACGACCTGCAAATCATCTTCGCGACCGACAAGGGCACTGTTCGTCGCAACCGCCTCTCCGACTTCACCAACGTGAAGGCCAATGGCAAGATCGCGATGAAGTTCGAGGACGAAAACGAGGGCATGAGCCTCATCAACGCTCGCATCTGCTCGGAAGACGATGACGTGATGCTGGTCACCGACGCAGGCCGCGCCATCCGCTTCTCCACCACCGATGTGCGGGTGTTCAACTCGCGCAATTCGGTCGGCGTGCGGGGCATCAAGCTCTCGAACGGTGACAAAGTGGTCTCCATGTCGGTCATCCGCCACTTCGAGGCTACCTCGGAGGAACGCGTGGCCTACCTCAAGCAGCGCCGCCTCATGGCCGGGCTGACCGAAGAGGACGAGGCCGACGACGAAGAGGAAGTGGTGGCCGAGGGCCAGCTCTCTCAGGAGCGCTACGCCGAGATGTCTGCCGCCGAAGACCTGATCCTGACCATCACCACCAAGGGTGCCGGCAAGATCTCGTCGTCGCACGACTACCCGATCCGCGGCCGCGGCGGCATGGGCGTCACGGCCTGGACCAAGGGCATGCCCCATGGCCCGATCGTCGCCTGCTTCCCGGTCGAAACGCCCGATCAGGTCATGCTCGCCACCTCCACCGGCCAGTCGATCCGCTGCCCGGTCGAGGGCATCTCCTTCCGCTCGCGCTCCGCAGGCGGGGTGAAGGTGTTCAACACCGCTAAGCGTGAAGAGGTGGTGTCCGTCGCCTGGATCGCCGAGCAGGACGAGGACGACGCCCCCGAAACCGAGGGCGGGCCGGACGCTACGCCAGAGAGCGGCACCGACACCGGGGGTGAGGAATAATGGGGAGCGATCCCCAAACCCTCTCCCTCATCGCCGGTCTCATTCCGCTCGTCATCATCACGGGCATCGTGGTCGCCATTATGCTGGTGTCCGGTGCCCGCGCGGCCCGGCAGCAGCGCACGCTGGACCGCATCCTAGAGCAGAACGAGCGCCAGACCGCCCTGCTCAAGGAACTGCTCAACCGCTCCGGCCCACCGCCCGCCGGTTGACGTGAGGACACTTGCTTTCTGCAAGGATTTTTGTGCAACACATCACCCGGTTGTGCTTAACTGGGTCCACTACCGCCATTGAGACGCGCTCTACTTTTCTGCAAAACCGTTCTACTAATTTTTAGCAGTCGTCGATTCGAACGATCAGAACAACAAGCAGGAGCACAGAATGCCCGCGTGGGACGACCTCAAGTTTGCACTGGCCCTTTCGCGCCATGGCCGGATGAACTCCGCCGCGCAGTCGTTGGGCATCAACGTGGCCACCATGTCCCGCCGGATCGAACGCCTTGGCGAAATCCTCGGCCAGCCGCCCTTCGTGAAAAAGGCCGACGGCTGGGAGCCGAGCCCGATGATCCACGGCTTGCTGCAGATCGCCGAGGATGTCGAACAGCGGCTCGAAACCGAGATGAACAGCATCCGCAACGGCACGGCAGGCCAAAGTACCCGGCTCTCCATCGGCTGCCCGCCCATCGTCTCGCTCTTCGTGCTCTACCCCAACATCGCCCACCGCAGCCCGGCCCTGAGCAATGTCACCTACACCTTCACCCAGCGGGTGATGGAGGACGGCCTCGGCGAGAATGATCTGGTGCTCCAGCACAAGCGCCCGGAGTCGGGCCGCGTGATCACCCAGAAGGTGGCCACCCTCACCTCCAGCGTCTATCGCCGCCGCGGTGCCAAGGAAAATTCGGGCTGGGTCTCGCTGAGCGACCACTTCGACCCGACCCCCTTCAACCAGGCGGCCTACCAGTTCTTCCCCGAGCCTCCCTCGATGCGGGTGCAATCGATGTACGAGCTCTACGAGATCGTCGGCGCCACCGACATGGCCGGCCCGCTGGTCGATATCGTCGCCGCCAGCAACCCCGACCTCGAGGTCGTGCCCGGCGGCGAGGAGCTTTCGAGCACCGATATGTGGATGATCTACCACGCCTCCCGCAAGGGCGATCCGGTGATGGATGGCACAATTACGTGGGTCAAAGAGAGCTTTGCCAAGATGCAAACCGCCCGTAGCGAGGTTGTGAACCTGCGCCGCGCCTGACCCGGAGGCTTACGTCAAACCCCTTGTTTACAAGGCGTGGATTGTTTCGTGCTGCGCGAATATATGTGCGAATTGCACATTTTGTGTTTTCCGTTTTGCATAATTTTCTATTTTCACGTTAAGCATTTGGGCTCATGCTCAACTCAACGATGAGATACATCATCACTTGAGGCAGAGCAGATAATGACCCTTACACCGATGGTGCAATGCGCCTTCCGCCTATCGTTCGCGTTCCTCCTCGCGAACCAGGCACTCTCCACGCTCGTGGTTCCCACCTTTGCCGCTCAGGCCTCAACCTGGCAAATGGGCTTTCGGGCCCCGGTGGAAACCGCCCAGTTCATCGCCGTCAATGCGCTCCTGATCGTCATCGCGATCTGGGTCGCCTTCGGCATCCGTACCCGCCTCGTCACCTCCATCGGTCTGGTGATCTACGCGGGCTACACCCTCACAAGCGGAGGATACGAGGCCGACAATCTCGGCATCGGTGTCCTTGTGGCCTGCGGCCTCGCCCTGCCCCTCATCGTGGCTGGCGGCGGCGCCTACTCCATGTACCGCAAAGGATGGTCCGGCTTGACTGATCTCTAGCATCGTAACCGCACTGGTCGAACGGACTTAACTTCAGGGGCGTCGCGTGTTTTGCGGCGCCCTCTTTTCTTTTGGCGGGGCATGTCAGGCTTAACCCGGTCGTAACGGCCAGTGTGCATGGTCCTTCCGCACCACGCGGGAGACCGGGCCTTGATCCTCTACCACTGCATGATCGAACTGAAGCAGGGCAGCCGCGCCCTCGGGTTTGCCACCGCCACCGAGGCCTGGATGACCTGGCTGCTCGCCAACGGCCATATCGGGAGCTACCGCTTGCTGCGCCGCAAGGTCGGCCTTGCCTCGGGCCGCCACACCGACTTCCTGCTCGACATCGAGATCCCCTCGCTCCGCGCCCTCGATACCGCGCTGTCGTCGCTCACCGAGAAGGGGCCGGATGCCGAGCGCCTCTATGAGCAGATGCACCAGATGATCGCCTCGGTCGATGTGGGCCTCTACCGGCCCTACCCCGACCCGACCCAGCGCGAAACCGTCGCGCTGGTTTGAGTGCCGCCCTGCCGCGCAGGTTAACCATTCGTTGCAGTAATTGTTCTAATTGAGCGCGAATTCGGGCAAACCTTGAGCTGAACGGACGGGCCGGTGGATCGGGGGCCCTGACACTCACATCGAGGATCAGACCATGAAAACCCGCATCACCGCGGCAGCCCTTGCCGTGGCCAGCTTCCTGCTGCCCGTCCCCCTCTGCGCCCAAAGCTCCGCCATCGGCTTCTCCGGCGCCGAGCTCACCCTCGGCCACCTCTCGGGCGACAGCGGCAGCCTCTCCACGCTCGACGCCAGCGCCGATTTCGCCATCACTGCGCACCACGGCTTCCAGCTCGATGTCGGCGTGGTCGACTATGGCGAGGTCTGGTTCGGCAACATCGCCGCCCACCTCTACCTCCAGCCCTCGCAGCAGGCCAAATACGGCGTGTTCCTCGCCTATTCCGATGCCAATGACACCGAGGCAGGCACCATCGAGGCCGGGATCGAGGGGATCTGGAGCCTGACCCCCGCCACCACGCTCACTGCCCGCGCAGGCATGGGCCGCGCCGATCCTTCGGAGGTGGATTACATCTTTGGCTCCATCGGGCTGGAGCAGGCGATCACCGACCAACTCGCGATCACCGGCAGGCTCGCCGTGGTCGATGCCGATGAGGCCAGCACGGCGCTCACCGCCACCACGCTCGACCTCGGCCTGCGCTACCACCTGCCCTCCGCGCCCGTCTCGCTCTACGTCGGCGCCAGCCACAGCCACATCTCCGGCACTATCTCCACCGACGAGACCCGCCTCGCCCTCGGCCTCACCGCCGCCATCGGCGGCCCCGGCAGCGCCCGTGCGCCCGCCGCCGCGCGCCAGTTCGCGCCTGTTCGCCCCCTGCGCCCCCTGCTGGAGCGCAGCATGGTCTGGGATTTCGTCGGCCAGCGCTGAGGGCTTTCCAAATCGGGGCGGAGGCCCTATCTCCGCCCCATGACCAAGCCCCTCCATATCATCGGTGCAGGCATGGCCGGCTCCGAGGCCGCCTGGCAAGCCGTTTCCGCCGGCCAGCCCGTGGTGCTGCACGAGATGCGCCCCCATGTCGGCACCTTCGCCCACCAGACCGGCAACTTTGCCGAGATGGTCTGCTCCAACTCCTTCCGCTCCGATGACGACGAGCAGAACGCGGTTGGCCTTCTCCACTGGGAGATGCGCGCCGCCAAGGGCCTCGTGATCTCCTCCGCCGACCGGCACGCGCTGCCCGCCGGTTCCGCACTCGGGATCGACCGTGAGCCCTTCGCCGAGTGGATCACCGGGCAGTTGAAGAGCCACCCGCTTGTTACTGTTTCGGAACAGGAACTCACCGCCCTGCCCAAGCCGGAAGACGGCCCCGCCATCATCGCCACCGGCCCGCTCACCTCGGGTGCGCTCGCCGAGGCAATTGCCTCTGAAACCGGCGCCGAGGCGCTCGCCTTCTTCGATGCCATCGCCCCTATTGTCCATGCCGACACGGTCGACATGAACGTCGCTTGGATGCAGTCCCGCTATGACAAGGGCGAGACCGAAGAAGAGCGCACCGCCTACATGAACTGCCCGATGACCAAGCCGCAGTACGAGGCTTTCATCGACGCGCTGCTCGAGGCCGACAAAACCGAGTTTCGCGAGGGCGAAACCGCCAAGTATTTCGACGGCTGCCTGCCTATCGAGGTCATGGCCGAGCGCGGTCGCGAGACCCTACGCCACGGCCCGATGAAGCCGATCGGCCTGACGAACGCTCACCAGCCGGACGAGAAGGCCTATGCCGTCGTCCAGCTCCGGCGCGACAATAAGCTCGGCACGCTCTACAACATCGTCGGCTTCCAGACCAAGATGAAGTACGGCGCGCAAACCTCTGTATTCCGGATGATCCCGGGCTTGGAGAATGCCCAATTCGCCCGCCTCGGCGGCATCCACCGCAACACCTTCCTAAACAGCCCCACGCTGCTGGACGCGGAAATGCGCCTCAAGTCGCAGCCCCATATCCGCTTCGCCGGGCAGATCACCGGCGTCGAAGGCTACGTGGAGAGCACCGCCATGGGCCTCCTCGCCGGGCGTCTCGCCGTGGCGGAGCTGCGCGGCGAAGCGCTCCCCCCGGTGCCGCAAACCACCGCCATGGGCGCGCTCGTCACCCACATCACCGGCGGCGCCGAGGCCAAGACCTTCCAGCCGATGAACGTGAACTTCGGGCTCTTCCCGCCGGTCGACGCCAAAGGCGGCCGCCGCGGGCGCAAGGACCGCTACAAGGCCTATACCGACCGCGCCAAGGAAGATTGGCAGGCATGGTTGAACGCTGCCTCGCAACCCGTTGAACCGGCGTGACATTCACCACCCGTTTCGCCCCGTCTCCCACCGGCCCGCTGCATCTGGGCCATGCTTATTCGGCCATGCTCGCCCATGACATGGCCCTTGAGGCCGGTGGCACCTTCCTCCTCCGGATCGAAGACATCGACCAGTCCCGCGCCCGCCCGGAATGGGAGGCGCAGATCTTCGACGACCTGCGTTGGCTTGGCATCTGGTGGCCCGAGCCCGTTTTGCGCCAATCCACCCGCCTTGCCGCCTACCGGAGCGTGCTTGCGCACCTCTGGCGCGAAGACCTACTCTTTGCCTGCACCTGCAACCGGCGCGACATTGCCGCCGCCGTCTCCGCCCCGCAGGAAGGCACGCGCCATTTCGGCCCCGACGGTCTGATCTACCCCGGCACCTGTCGCGGCAATGGCTCCCGTGGCGGGCTCGTCGACATGCCGGATGACACCGCCCTTCGGCTTGATATGCACATGGCCATGAGCCTCCTCGCCCAGCGGAACGATCTGCCTCTCCGCTATGTCGAAACCGGTCCGGAGAGTGCCGGAGAGCACCTGATTGACGCCGATGAGATGATCGAGACCGTCGGCGATGTTGTTCTCGCGCGGCGCGACATGGGCACCAGCTACCACCTCGCTGTGGTGATCGACGATGCCGCCCAGCAGATCACCCATGTGGTGCGCGGCGCTGATCTCGCCGAGGCCACCAAGATCCACGTGGTGCTCCAGCGGCTCCTCGGCCTGCCCACGCCCGAATATCACCACCACCGCCTCATCCGCGATGACGCGGGCAAGCGCCTCGCCAAACGCGATGATGCCCGCGCCATTGCCCGCTACCGAGATGATGGCGTATCGCCCGAAGATATCCGCCGGATGGTCGGCCTCTAGCGCGCGATCGGCTCCGAGATCACCACCTCTTCGCCGTCCCGCACTGCGGTGTAAAAGCAGCTGCGCCGGTTGGTGTGGCAGGCCGGGCCTTCCTGATGCACCAGCACCAGCAGGCAATCGCGGTCGCAATCCACTCGCAATTCCACCAGCGTCTGCACATGGCCCGAGGTCTCGCCCTTCACCCAGAAGCTCGCCCGCGAGCGCGACCAATAGGTCACCCGTCCGGTCTCCAGCGTCCGCGCCACGGCCTCGGCGTTCATCCACGCCACCATCAGCACTTCGCCGCTCTCGGCGTCCTGCGCCACGGCGGGGATCAGCCCCTTCGCGTCATAGACCAATGTCTCGGTGTCAAACGACATGCCCGCTCCTTTGCAATCCGCCGCCGCGCCGCTATCTAAGGGGAGCACGCGCCGGAGGCCAGCTTATGAACGCCGAAAACGACCTGATCAAGCTCTACTCGGGCAGGATTCTCTCGCTGGCCGGCGACATCCCCCTGACCGACCGGCTCGAGTCTCCGCAGGTCACGGTCAAGAAGCGCTCCCCCCTCTGCGGCTCCACCGTCACCGTCGATCTGGTGATGGAAGAGGGCCGCGTGGCGCAGTTCGGGCAGGATGTGAAGGCCTGCGCCCTCGGCCAGGCCTCGGCCTCCATCGTCGGCGCCCATGTGATCGGCCGCACGGCGGACGAGATCACCAAGGCCCGCGACGAGTTGAAGGCCATGCTCACCGCAGACGGCCCGGTGCCCTCCGCTCCGTTCGAAGACTACGAGGTGCTGCTCCCCGCGCGCGACTTCCGCAACCGGCACGCCTCGATCATGCTGGCCCTCGAGGCCACAGCCGAGGCGATGGAGCAGGTCGCCGCCTGAGCCTGTTGCACCGCTCCAACCTGCCCCTCACAGTTTCCCGCCGAATTTCCCGCAACGTAGATCACGCGGGGCACGCCGTCACTTGCACAAAAAAACCGCCGCGCACCCTTTCAGGTGGCGGCGGCAGTTGAAGACGGAGACAGGAACCGGACGCCGGGCGGGGAAGGCCCGTAAATGGCGCTCGGGACAGGCAAATGAGCGCGCGCATCTCAAGTTGGGGACAGGCAGATGCGATGCGCCCGGTCCCTGGACCGCAGGCAAGCCGGGTGACAAGAGGCAGATGTCACCCCGCAGAGAAACTCAAAGCATACCGGGCAGATGCAGCCCCCCGACCAGCAGAACCATCAGGGCGACGGCGCCGATGGCGTCTTGCGCGAGGGGCGGGATCCGGCTGGAGAGCTTGGTGATCATGGGCGGTGATCCTTGAAGTGTTTCGTTGCCCCTTTGTTCTCACAACAAGAACACTCTGTCCAGAACTTTTTGAGAACATTCGTGAACAAAGCGCCATTCTGGCGTTAACCTTTTGCTTCGGCGGCAAAATTAACCAACCGAAAGCAGCCGGATGGACCTGTCCTGTTCCGTCAGCCAAAGCAGCATCCGCGCCGCCTCTCCCCGCGCGCTCTCCAGCGCCGGGTCACGTTCCAACAAAGCACGGGCATCGCTCTGCGCCACCTCCGACAGCCCCACCATGCGCTCCATGTCGGCAATGCGAAACTTCGGCAGCCCCGACTGGGCCGTGCCCAGCACATCGCCCGCCCCGCGCATTTCGAGGTCCACCTCCGCGATCCGGAAGCCATCTTCGGTCTCCCGCAGCGTGGTCAGCCGCTGCCGCGCCGTCTCCCCCAGTGGCGGCGTGTAGAGCAGGATGCAGGTGCTCTCCGCCGCCCCGCGCCCGACCCGCCCGCGCAACTGGTGCAACTGCGCGAGGCCAAAGCGCTCCGCCTGTTCGATCACCATGATCGACGCATTCGGCACATCGACACCGACCTCGATCACCGTGGTGGCCACCAGCACGCCCGTTTCCCCGGCGACGAATGCCGCCATCGCCGCATCCTTCTCGGCGGGCGGCATCTGGCCATGCACCAGCCCCACCGCCCCCTCGCCGAGCGCCGCGTGCAGCTGCTTGAACCGCTCTTCCGCCGCCGTCGCCTCGCTCACCTCGCTCTCGCCCACAAGCGGGCAGACCCAGTAGCACTGGCGCCCCTCGGCCACCGCCGCGCGCAAGCGCTCCACCACCGATCCCAGCCGCTCGGCGCTCACCATCGCGGTCACCACCGGCGTCCGCCCCGGCGGCTTCTCGTCCAGCACCGAGACCTCCATGTCGCCATATTGCGTGAGCGAGAGGGACCGCGGGATCGGCGTGGCCGACATCACCAGCACGTCCACCGCCGCGCCCTTTGCCCCCAGCCGCGCCCGCTCGTTCACGCCAAAGCGGTGCTGCTCGTCGATCACCGTCAGCCGCAGATCGGCAAAGCTAACCGCGTCCTGAAACAGCGCATGGGTGCCCACCACGATCTGCGCCGCGCCGCTGGCAATCGCCGCGAGTTTGGCCTCGCGCTCGGCCCCCTTGTCGCGCCCGGTCAAGATCTCGATCCGTACGCCCGCCGCCTCGGCCAGCGGCGAGAGCGAGGCCATGTGCTGGCGGGCCAAAATCTCGGTCGGGGCCATCATCACCCCCTGCCCGCCCGCCTCCACGGCGATGAGCAGCGCCATCAGCGCCACCAGCGTCTTGCCCGCGCCGACGTCGCCCTGAAGCAGCCGGTTCATCCGCTTGGGCGCGCCCATGTCTCCGGCGATCTCCGAGACCGCGCGGGTCTGCGCACCTGTCGGCTTGTAGGGCAGTGAGGCGAGGACCTTCTCCTGCAGGGCTCCAGTTCCGGTGGAGCCGATGCCCGGCTTGGCGCGGCTGGTCGAGCGGGCCAGAGCCAGCGTGAGCTGATGGGCAAAGAGCTCGTCATAGGCCAGCCTGCGCCGCGCCGGGGATGTTTCAGAGACCTCCGCCGCCGTCTTCGGCAAATGCGCCGTCTCCATCGCCGCGCGCCAGCCCGGCCAGCCCTCACGCTCCAGCAGCGCCCCGTCGATCCACTCGTCCAACTCCGGCGCACGGGCCAGCGCGGCCTCCGCCGCCTTGCCCATCACCCGCTGGGTCACCCCGGCGGTCAGCGGGTAGACCGGCTCGTGTTCGGGGATCTCGCCCGCCTCTTCCACGCGCAAGATATGATCGGGGTGGACCATCTGCGCCATCCCGTCAAAATGCTCCAGCTTGCCTGAAATCACCCGCCGCTGGCCCGTGGGCAGCTGCTTTTCGATCCACTTCGACCCGCCGCGAAAGAACACCAGCGTGATCGTCGTGGCGGCATCCTGCACCTCCACCCGATACGGGCCGCCGGGGCGGGAGGAGCCGCGATGCCGCCCCACCGTCACCTCGACCGTCACCACCGTGCCGGGCGGCACGCCCTGCACCGTGTCGCGCCGCCGCCGGTCGACCATGCCGTGTGGCAGGGTGAACAGCAGGTCGCGTGGGGTGGCAATGCCCGCCCCCTCCAGCGCCGCCTTGATTTTGGGGCCCACGCCCGGCAGCGTGTCGATCTCCGCGAAGAGCGGAAAGAGCCGAGGCGGCCGGGTGCTCATGCGTCCCCGATGAGGGTGAGCCAGCCGTCCTCATCAATGGTTTCCACGCCCAGCTCCGCCGCCTTCTTGGCCTTGCTGCCCGCGCCCGGCCCGGCCACCAGCAGGTCGGTCTTGGCCGAAACGCTGCCCGAAACCTTGGCCCCCAGCGCCTCCGCCCGCGCCTTGGCCTCGGCGCGTGTCATCTTCTCAAGCGTGCCGGTGAAGACCACCGTCTTGCCCGCCACCGGGCTGCCGGTTGCCCGCGCCTCCGGGGCCTGCGGGCTGAGATGCGGCAGGAGCCTGTCCATCGCCGCGCGTTCATCGGGGTTAGCGAAGGCGTCGGAGAGCGAGAGCGCCAGCGTCGGGCCGATGCCATCGGTGCCGATCAGGTCGGCCCAGGCCTCGGCGGCCTCCGGCGGCACATCCGGGGCGGCTAAGGCCCGCGCCTCGGCCAGCTTCGCGCGCCGACCCTCGGCGGCCGCCTTCGCCCGCTCGGCCTCTGCCGCCTCCTCGCCCGCCCGATGGGCCAGCGCGGCCGGGCGGGCGCGGTCCAGCGCCTCGGCCATCGCGTCCCAAGCGCCGTAGTGCCGCGCCAAGTCCTGCGCCGCGACTTCGCCCACATGCCGGATGCCCAGCCCAAAGATCAGCCGCCCAAGCGCGATTTCGCGCTTGTCGTCAATGGCTTGAAACAGGTTCTTCGCGCTCGTATCCCCCCAGCCGTCGCGATTGGCCAGCTTGGTCATGTTCTCCGCGTCACGCGCCTTCAGCGTAAAAATGTCCGCCGGCTCCTTCACCGCGAGCTGGTCATCGCCATAAAAGGCCTCAACCTGCTTGGCCCCCAGCCCCTCGATGTCGAAGGCCGCACGGGAGACGAAGTGCTTCAGCTTCTCCACCGCCTGCGCGGGGCAGATCAGCCCTCCGGTGCAGCGCCGCACCGCATCGCCCTCCTCGCGGATCGCGGGCGAGCCGCATTCCGGGCAGGTCTCGGGGAACACGTAGGGCTTCGCATCGGCAGACCGCTTGGCGAGGTCCACATCCGCCACCTTCGGGATCACGTCACCCGCGCGGTAGACCTGCACCCAATCACCGGGCCGAATGTCCTTTCCGCCCCGGATCTCGCCGCCCTTGGCATCCCGCCCGGCGATGTAATCCTCGTTGTGCAGCGTCGCATTGCTCACCACCACGCCGCCGACCGTCACCGGCTCCAGCCGGGCCACCGGGCTGAGCGCCCCGGTCCGGCCCACCTGAATCTCGATCTCCCGCAGCCACGTCCACGCCAGCTCGGCGGGGAACTTGTGCGCAATCGCCCATCGGGGCGTGGTCGACCGAAAGCCAAGCCGCCCCTGCAGGGCGAGATCGTTCACCTTGTAAACCACGCCGTCAATGTCATAGCCCAGCGTCGCGCGCTTTTGCTCAATGCTGCGGTAATGCGCCAGCATCTCCTCCGGCCCGTCGCAGAGCGCGGTGAGTGGGTTGGTCGAAAAGCCCATCTTTGCCAACCGTTCGATCGCGGCAAACTGCGTGTCCGCCAGCGGCTCAGAAAGCTCGCCCCAGGCGTAGGCAAAGAACCTCAAGGGCCGGGCGCGGGTGATCTCGGCATCGAGCTGCCGGAGCGAACCCGCGGCGGCGTTGCGCGGATTGGCGAAGAGCTTGGCGCCTGCCGCCTCCTGCCTTTCGTTCAGCGCAGCGAAGTCTTCGTGGCTCATGTAGACCTCGCCGCGCACCTCCATCACCTCCGGTGCGCCCTCAACCTCTTCGGGGATGTCGGAAATTGTCCGGGCGTTGGCGGTCACGTTCTCGCCGGTCTCGCCATCGCCCCGTGTGGCCGCTTGCACCAGCTTGCCGCCCTCGTAGCGCAGGCTTAGCGACAGCCCGTCGATCTTGGGCTCGGCGGTATAGGCCAACCCCTCCTCGCGGCCCAGATACGACCGCACCGACCGGTCGAACTCCCCCACGTCGCCATCCTCAAAGGCGTTGCCCAGCGAGAGCATCCGGACGGCATGGCGCACCTTGGAGAAGGTCTCAGAGGGGGCCGCGCCCACCTGGTCAGAGGGCGAGTCGCCGCGTTTCAGGTCGGGAAAGGCCGCCTCGATCGCCGCATTGCGCCGCTTCAGCGCGTCGTACTCGGCGTCATCCATCACCGGTGCATCGGCGGCATGATAAGCGTCATTCGCCTGCCCCAACAGCGCCGCCAGCCGCGCCAGCTCGGCCTCGGCTTCTGCCGCGCTCAATGCGCCGATGTCATCCGTCTCGCGCGACGTGCTGTCAGGCTGGTCAGGCATCCCCGTCCTCTCCGATGGCTGCCCCCGATTGATAGGAGGCCGCCCCGGAGAGGTCCAGAGAGGCAATGTGAGTGGTGGTCTTTATCCTGCCGCCCGCCGACTTGCCTCGCCGGCCCGCGGCAGCCGCCCCGGATGTGGAGGCATCCGGGGTCTTTGCCGGTCAGGCGCCTACGGCCATCCGGCTGTCGCCGCTGTCTTCCATCGGCTCAGGGTCGCGCAGCACGTAGCCACGGCCCCAGACTGTCTCGATATAGTTGTCACCGCCCGTTGCGGTGGCCAGCTTCTTGCGCAGCTTGCAGATGAACACGTCGATGATCTTTAGTTCCGGCTCATCCATGCCGCCGTAAAGGTGGTTGAGGAACATCTCCTTGGTGAGCGTCGTGCCCTTGCGCAGGCTCAGAAGCTCCAGCATCTGGTATTCCTTGCCGGTCAGGTGTACCGGGCGCGCATCCACCTCCACCGTCTTGGCATCTAGGTTCACCACGATCTTGCCGGTCTTGATCACGCTCTGCGCATGGCCCTTGGAGCGGCGGATGATCGCGTGGATCCGCGCCACCAGTTCCTCGCGGTGGAACGGTTTGGTCAGGTAATCGTCGGCGCCAAAGCCGAAGCCCTTGATCTTGTTCTCGGTGTCATCCGCGCCCGAGAGGATCAGAATGGGCGTGTCGATCCGGGCGAGCCGGAGCTGGCGCAGCACCTCGTGGCCGGTCATGTCGGGCAGGTTCAGGTCCAGCAGGATGAGGTCGTAGTCGTAGAGCTTGGCAAGATCGATCCCCTCCTCACCGAGGTCGGTAGAATACACGTTGAGGTTGGCATGGGTGAGCATCATCTCGATGCTTTTGGAGGTGGTAGGATCGTCTTCAACCAAGAGTATACGCATCGGAATGCTCCGTTTATCTACTGTTCAGCATCGACCATGCATCACAATGGTTAATTGCCGGTTACCAATGGTAAACAGTTTCGAGGCACAACTCTGCGTTGTCCATCTCACTATTTTGGGGGAGTGGGAATTAAAGGGCGCGCGTTGCTCGAAACAAGTGCCGCCGCCCGCATCAGGGCCGACTCGGCCCCGGAATGGCCGGGACGATGCCGCCTCAGCGGAATTTCTGCAAGCTCGTGGCCTTCAGCGCCTGTTCGCCATGCTGCTCCACCGCGCTGGACCAGCTGGTGTATTCTTCCTCGGAGACCCCATAGGTCTCCTTGCATTCTTCGATAGAAATCAACCCGTTCTCCACAGCGCGCACCACCGCGGCCTTGCGGCTTGCGACCCATCTGCGGGTGTCACGCGGCGGCAGATCGGCCCGGGTCATCACCGAGCCGTCTGGCAGCGTCACCGCGCGGGGACCATCTATGCGTTTGAGGAACATCGCCGTCTCTTCATTCGCCTGAACGGGTGCATTTAGGCACGTGGGGCTTAACGGGGAATGAACCTACCCTTGAGAGTGCTTAGGATTTTCCTATATTCCCCCCTTCTTCTCCGACTCAAGGTCCCTCCCCATGCCGCTCGATGCGCTCAACTCCCTCGGATTTGCCAAGCCGCCGGCCGAGACCCGCGTGGTCGTCGCCATGTCGGGCGGGGTCGATAGCTCCGTTGTCGCCGCCGAGCTGAAGGCGCAGGGCTACGATGTGGTCGGCGTCACGCTCCAGCTCTACGATCACGGCGCCGCGCTGGCCAAGAAGGGCGCTTGCTGCGCCGGGGTCGACATTCACGATGCCCGCCGCGTTGCCGAGACCATGGGCTTTCCGCATTACGTGCTGGACTACGAGAACATCTTCAAGGACGCAGTGATCGAGGAGTTCGCCGAGAGCTACCTCGCCGGCGCCACGCCGGTCCCCTGCATTCGCTGCAACGAGCGGGTAAAGTTCAAGGACTTGTTGGAAACCGCCAAGGATCTTGACGCCGACTGCATGGCCACGGGCCATTACATCCAGCGCAAGATGGGCAGCGCCGGCCCCGAGCTGCACATGGCGGGCGATCCGAACCGCGATCAGAGCTACTTCCTGTTCTCGACCACGCCCGAGCAGCTCTCCTTCCTGCGCTTCCCCCTGGGCCACCTTGTTTCCAAGGAAGAAACCCGCGCGCTCGCCGCCAAGCATGGCCTCGCCGTGGCTGACAAGCCCGATAGCCAGGACATCTGCTTCGTCCCGAATGGCAACTACGCCTCGGTGATCGAAAAGCTGCGCCCCGGCGCGGGCGAGCCGGGCGAGATCGTCGACATGAACGGCAACAAGCTGGCCGAACATAGGGGCGTGATCCACTACACCATCGGCCAGCGCCGCGGGCTCGGCATCGGCGGCCTCTCGACCCCGCTCTACGTCGTCCGGCTCGACCCGGACGCGCGGCAGGTCGTCGTCGGCCCCAAGGAGGCGCTGGCCAAGCGCACCGTGCCCGTGCGCGAGATCAACTGGCTGGGGGATACCCCGCTGGCCCCGGGTCAGGAAATCGAGATCCGCACCCGTATCCGCTCCACCCGCCCCCCGGCGGAAGCGGTGCTGAGGCCGCTGGCCGATGGCACGGCAGAAGTAGACTTGCTGACTCCGGAAGAAGGCGTCTCCCCCGGCCAGGCCTGCGTGTTCTACGCTCCCGAAGGCAGCCGCGTGCTCGGCGGCGGCTGGATCTGGCGCGGGGCCTGACTTTCCGGGCTTGAGTTACTGGGCGGCGAGCCCGAGGTCACGCGCGGCCGCAGGCGATGCAACAGCCTGCGGCATCGCCACGCCCTCAAACAGCTCTTCCACAAGGCACGCAATCAACTGCCCGCGGCTGTTGTAGCCCGACTTTCGATACACCGCGTTCATCTGGCTCTTCACCGTCGAGGCGCTGGTGCCGCGCAGGCTGGCGATCTCGCCGTTGGAGAAGCCCTTCATCGCATAAACCGCCACGCTCTGCTCGCTTTCCGACAGGTCCCACTGGGCAAAGAGCTGCTGCAGGTGCTGCGAGAAGTTGCCCGAGGCCACGTCGACCTGCCGGTTCAGCTCGCTCACCCGCCGCTGGCTCCGCCGCAGGTAGAGGCCCGAGGCCATCAGCCCGATGATCAGCCCGACCGAGGCCAGAAGCTGAATGACCTCCTGCCACTCATAGGGGATCGGCGCAGTGCGCAGGCCGAGGATCTCGCTCCAGAGGTCGCCCACGAAGAACAGCGCGCCAAGGGCCTGCAACGCGAAGGCGGCATAAAGGCTCCCCCGGCCGGCATAGCGCACGATCTGCCGGCCGGAGCCGAGCAGCGGCACCGGGCCTTGCGCCCCGCCGCCGTCCATCGGGAAATCAGTTGCCAATGCTGACACCAACGCCGCCGACGCTCGCAGAGACACCGCCGCCACCCACGCTGGCCGAAACCCCGCCGCTGCCGCCAACGCTGGCCGACACGCCACCACCGCCCACACTGGCGGAGACACCGTCATTGCCGCCCACGCCGACAGAAGCGCCGCCGCCGCCCGAGCCGCCGCCGGTATCCACATCCACCGTGCCACGGCCGGACTTGCGAGAACGCTTGGCAGTCACATCCTCGGCCCGCTTGCGGAACACCTTGAGGATCACGTCATGCTTGATCTCGCCGGTGGAGCGGCTCACCACGATCTCGCGCAGGTGCACCTTGTTCTGGGCGATGATCTTCACCCGCCCAAGCATGGTGCTGGTCATCTTCACCACGCGATACCCATCGCCTTCGAGGTTCGCGATCACGTCGGTATAGCTCTGGCGCGCGAAGATCACGGCCCCCTCCGGCACGGCCTTCACACCACTGCGCCCGGCTTCGGCCGGCGCAACCCCGACCGCCCCTACAACGGCAGTGGCCGCGAAGATCGCGGTGAACTTGGCAGATTTCCTGGTGGTCATGGCAGACACCTCCTGTTGATTCGACGCTGCGCTCGAAATGCGGCGAGCCTGCGGTATTTGAATGAAATAAGATCGGCTTCAGGGCCTAAATAACGCCTCTCCACCCTGGGTATGATCGGTGAATTCAGGCGGTTTTTCGGCGCCTTAGCACCCGATAACACGTTAAATTCCTTAAAAACCGCTCATCCCTTGGGTGGAAGCGGGTGCCTTCCCCCTATCGGCCAATTTTACCTCCCGCCGCATCGTGGCCCGATCATCCCATCAACCGCGGCACCGGCCTCCGCCCCGCCGCAACCACCACAACCTGCACCCGCTGCAGCCCCTGAAGGAACCGAACCAATGACCAAGCTCTCCGCAATCGCCCGCCACCGCCGCGCCGCCGCCCTCTCAGCCCTCGCTGGCCCGGGGGAGAGCAACGTCATCCACGTCGATTTCCGCGCCCCCCGCATCCGCCCGGTGCTGCCGCCCGATCTTGGCATGCGCCCGGCGGCCCTGCGCCCCACCCCCACCGTCACCGCCCTGCCGCTCGCAGCCTGACCCCCAACAAAGGAAACGCCCCCATGACCACCCTCGCAAACCTCGCCCGCGCCAACCGCAAATCCGCCCTGCTCGGCCTCGCCCGCCGCCGTGATGGCAATGTCCTGAAAGTGGCCTTCGGGCGTGATCGCACCGCCCCCCTGCCGGTGCTCGATTTCGGCGCCCGCCGCCGCGCCTATGCCCAGATGGCCGCCGAGGCGGTCTCCGAACTGCCGCCGATGCCCCGCACCGCGCGGCAGCCTGCGCTTCTTCTGGTTTCCAGCGCAGCCGAGCTGCCCAAGGCCGCCTGAGCCTTGCAGCTCCGGAAAGGCACGGCCTACGGCCCTGCCCTTCCTCCCGCTCTCCGCACCCCGCGCTTTTCCGGTTCGGCCGGGGCCGGAGAGCGGGCCCTTCGGGGCCCTCACCGCACGCCGAACCCGAAAATCTCCACCTCCATCGCCACCACCACACCCGGCAGCGTGCCTGCGGCCCGGTCGACCTCCAGCCGGAAACTCTTGACCATTCGCCCTTGGCGCGGCGCGGTGTCTCCGCCGCGATACACCATCCTCCCGGCGCGCGAGCGGTCCCTGTCTGAGGTCCATGTTTCCAGCAGCGGCTGCGCCCCGCGCACCAACGCCGCCTCCAGCCCCTGCCCCCAGAACACCCCGTAAGCCTCGCAATAGAGCCGCACCTCCGCCCCGCCGGGCCATGGGCGCAAGCCGGGCTGGCGCAGCGCGATCAGCGCGCGGTGGCTGTCGTAGCCATGTTGCGTGCAGGTGAGTGTCAGCCCATAGGGCGGCGTTGCCAACCCGCCCGGTGTCTGGATCACCGCGCTCCAGAACCACGGATCACCCTCCGTGGACGGGTCCGGGCCGAAGCCAGTGCGGCGACTGCCGGGCCATGCGGCCCCGATCTCGGCCAGCACCTCGCGTTCATCTCCAGCCGTCAGGTCAAGCAGCACGGCCAAGGCCCCCTCCGCCTCGGCTTCCTGCGCCGCACCGGGGCGTCCGTGGCCACACAGCGCCACGGAAAACGCCAGAATGCCCGCAAACATCATGGAGACCCGCCGACCCAACAGCTTCCTCCCGTCACGAGATACGGCTGCCAGTCTACGCCCGGAGGGGTTTTCTACAAAGCCCGTTGCGGCTGAGGACTGTTGTCAGCTTTCTGAAACCCGCCCCGTCACGCGGCACCAAGCTCCAAAACTGACCGTGGTCACCCGATCTGCGCCAGCACCGATCGCGCCGCCCGCAGGCCCGGCGGCTCATCACCCCGGCCCAGCCGGTCCATCGTGACCGCCATCGCCTCAAGCTGCGCGCCGGGCGCGGTCATGACCGCCTTCAACCCTTCGGCAATCTTCGCGGGCTTGCACTCGGCACCGATGAACTCAGGGATCGTGCGGCTCTCGGCCACGAGGTTCACCAACGTCACCGTGTCGATCTTCAGCATCCGGCTGATGATCTGGCGGCTGATCCAGTTCATGTCGTAGGCGATCACCATGGGCAGGGCCGCCGCCGCCAGCTCCAGAGACACCGTGCCGGAGGCCGCCAGCGCCACATCCGCAGCCGCAAAAGCCGCCCGCTTCTCAGCCTGCGCCTCCTTGGCGGGTTTGCCGCGCGGGTCCACCAGCACCGGCGCGCCGGGCCAGCGAGCCGTCAATTCCAGCACCAGCCCCGCCGTGGAGGCCACGCAGGGCACCACCACCCGCGTCTCAGGCCGGGCCGCCACCACCGGGCGCAGCGCTTCACCAAAGATCGGCGCCAGCCGCCCCACCTCGCCCCGCCGCGAGCCGGGCAGCGCCATCACCAGAGGCGCGTCGCCAATCCCATGCGCGGCCCTGAACGCCAGCCCATCCGCCTCATTCGCCACCGGCTCCGAGACCACCGGATGCCCGACGAAATCGCAGCTCATGCCCGCCGCTTCCATGTAGGGCGGCTCGAAGGGGAAGAGCGCGAGCACATGGTCGATCACCTGCGCCATCTTCTCGGCCCGGCCCGCCCGCCAAGCCCAGACCGTGGGCGCGACATAGTGGATGGTCTTTACCGCCGCCTCGGCCTTCACTCGCCGCGCCACCCGCAGGCAAAAGTCGGGCGAGTCGATGGTCACCAGCGCATCGGGCTGCCAGGCCACCACCTCCGCCGCGCATTCCTTGATCCGCCGCATCAGGTGCCGGTACTTGGGCAGCACCTCGGCGATCCCCATCACCGAAAGCTCCTCCATCGGAAAGAGGCTCTCCAGCCCCTCGCCCTCCATGCCCGAGCCGCCCACGCCCCGGAATTCCACGCCCGGCGCCAGCGCCTTCAGCCCGCCCATCAGTGCGGCCCCCAGCCTGTCACCCGAAGGCTCGCCCGCGATCACGAAAATCCTCATGGGGCTTCCTTGGGCCGCACCCAGATGAACAGCCCCACGGCATCGGCCATCGCCACGACCGTCTCGAGGTCGAGCACCATGACGCCGCCTGCCTCCACCACGATGCCGCGCAGCTCCGCCTCGGCGGCCAGCATCACCGTGGCCGGGCCGATCACCGGCAGGTCCGCCCGCCGGTCTTGCCCCGGCTTCGGCGCCTTGTAGAGCAACCCGCCCTCCGGCAGCGCCTTGTCCCGCTCCGGCAGCCGCGAGGGCTCGGCGGCGGTGAGGAACTCCTTCACATCCGCCACCCATTCCGAGGCCCGCTCGAAGAGGGTCGCGCCCTTGAGCAGCTCCTGCTCCTCGCGCCGCACCGCCTCCGGCACACGCATCAGGCTGCGGATCATCCAATCCGTCCCGCCCGCGGCCTCCACCGCCAGCACCTGGCCGGAGGCAACAACGCAGGCCTGCCCAACATCGGCGGCCCCCATCGCCGCCACCACGGCTTCGGCGCGCGTCGCATCCGCATGGTCGCCGGGGCCAGGCGACGCCCCTGTCAGCACGCCACTCGCGGGCAGCAACTCGGGCGCGATCTCATGCGCCGCTTCCACCCGCAGGCCCGCTTCCTCGAAAATCGCCATGATCTCGCGCAGCGTGCCGTCGTCGCCCCGCTCCATCGCGCCCGCCAGCCGCACGATCAGCCCGTGGGTCGCCGGGTCCACCCGTGCGCGGTCGATCGGCGGGCGCTTCACGGCACCCGCAAGGCACACCGCCTCGCAGCCGCCCTCGACGAGCCCTGCAATGAAACTCCCCAGTTCCTCCAGCCGAAACCGGGTGACGGCCCTGTCACCCACCTCCGGCTCGAAGCCCTCTAGTGCATAAAGCCTGAAGTCCCGGCCTTCGCGCTCCAACGCGGCCACCAGCCGCGACGGCAACAGCCCCTGCCCCGCAATCAGCGCCAGCAAGGCCCTACTCCGGGGTCAGGAAAGAGCGGTCGCTCTCCCCGGTGACGAAGTCCACGATCCGGCGCACATAGTCGCTCTCGGTCTCTTCGCCGAGCCGCCGGGCGCGATCCTGAAATGCCCCCTCGCCCTGCGCCAGCATCTGGTAGGCCGCCCGGAGCGCAGTAATGTCAGACCGCGCCACGCCCTTGCGCTTGAGGCCCACGAGGTTCAGCCCCTCCAGCCGCCCCCGGCTGGCCTCCACGAGGCCATAGGGGATCACATCGCGGGTCACCATGCTGACCGCGCCAATGATCGCGCCCTGCCCGATCCGCACCCACTGGTGAATGCCCGAGAGCCCGCCGATGATCACATCATCCTCGATCACGCAATGCCCGGCGATGGCCGCCGAATTGACGATCACCACCCGGCTGCCGACCTGGGCATCATGCGCCACATGGGCGCCCGCCATGATCAGGCAATCGTCTCCCACACGGGTCACGCCGCCGCCGCCCTCGGTGCCGCAGTTGATCGTCACATGCTCGCGAATGCGGTTGCGCGCACCGATCACCAGCTTGGTCTTCTCGCCCGCGAACTTCAGATCCTGCGGGATCTCACCAATGACGGCAAAGGAGAAGATCGTACATTCCGGCCCGATCTCGGTGTTGCCGGTGATTACCGCATGGCTCTTGATCAGGCACCCCTCGCCGATCACCGCCTCTGGGCCGATATAGGCAAAGGGGCCAACATCGACCCCCGCGCCAATCACTGCGCCTTCGTCGACGCAGGCGGTGGGGTGGATCGTGGCGGTCGAGGCGACGCTCATTTTGCCTCCGCAGGCATATCCATCATCGCGGTGAACTCTGCCTCGGCGGCCATCTCGCCTTCCACCTTTGCCTCGCCCTTGAACTTCCAGACCTTGCCGCCGGGCTTGCCGCGGGTCACCTGCACATGCAGCTCCAACACATCGCCGGGCACCACCTTGCGGCGAAACTTCACGCCCTCCATACCCATGAAATACACGAGCATTCCCTTGTCCTGCAGCTCAAGGCTTGCGCCCACCATCACGGCAGCGGTCTGCGCCAGCGCCTCGATAATCGTGACCCCCGGCATGATCGGTGCCCCCGGAAAGTGGCCCTGAAAATGCGGCTCGTTGAAAGTGACGTTCTTGATCCCGCAGGCGCTCTCGCAGAACTTCACGTCACGCACTTTGTCGACCAGCAGAAACGGGTAGCGATGCGGAATGATCCGCTGGATCATCTCCAGATCTACGGTGTCCGGGGTCTCGCTCATGGTCTGTCCTTCCTGATCGTCACTCTGCCGGGGCAGTCTCTTCTTCTACCGGCTCCCCGGTCGAGAACGGAATCTCTTCCGTCTCCTGCGGGGCGTCCTCGGCCTCGTCGGCGGGAACCGCCAGTGTGCCGCCATCGCCCAATATCGCATCCACCCGCGCGCGCACCACATCCGTCACGTCCACATCGGCCACGGCGAGCAGGATCGCGCGGGAATCGAGGATCACCGAGGCACCGCGCTCTTCCAGCACCTCCCGAACCACCGGCCCGATCGCAGAGCTGAACACTTGCTGGCTGCGCTCCTGCCGGCGCTGCAGGCTGCGGGTCTTGGCCTCCTGCTCGGCGCGGATCTCCGTCACCTTCTCGTCGAAGGCATCGGCAAGGTCGCGAAAGGCGGCAGGCTCCATCGTCTCCCGCTGCGCGGTCAACTCGGCCTCCTCGGCCTCTAGCCCTTCCTGAATGCGGGCGTTCTCGGCGATGAGCTCACTGCGGGCCGTGTTCAACTCGCTTTGCAAACGTTGGCCAAACAGCGTGGTCCTGAACAACCGTTCCTGATTGATCGTCAGCACCGAGGGCGCGGCCCGGCCCGTATCCTGTGCACAGACCGGCCCGACCAGAACCGCGCCGCAGAGCCCCGCCGCCGCCACGCCTGCCCGGAGCACTCGCCCCAGGCTATGTGAGCGGCGTGGCATCAGAACTCGGTGCGGATCGAAATATCGAAGCTGCGGGTCTTGTCGTAGTCCTGCTTCATGATCGCTTCCGAGAAGTTGAAGCGCAGCGGCCCGATCGGCGTATCCCAGAACACCGAGACACCAATGGCCGACCGCCAGTGCAGATCGTCGTCCACCTCAAAGGTGCCGTCCGGTCCGCCACCGGTGTTGTCGAGGCCCCAGACCGAACCAATGTCATAGAAGACACCGCCCGAGATGCCGTATTCCTCCGGCAGACCGAGCGGGAACTCGGCTTCGAGCCGCGCCACGAAGAAGTAGTTACCGCCGAGCGCATCCTCGTTGGTCACGTTCAGGTCGCGCGGGCCAAGGCCGTTCGCCTCGAAGCCGCGCATCCGGCCGTTGAGGGTAAAGCGGTCCAGCACCGTTGAGCCGCCCGAGGTGTAGTGCAGCGCACCGCCCTCAAGCTCGGCCCGCAGCGTGACCTCTTCGTTCCAGACCCGCGTCTGCGCCGTCATCGCCGCCGTGGTCTTGATGTACTGGTTCTCGCCGTCCAGCCCGCCAAAGTCCTGCCCGAAGGAGAAGCGGATCGCCGCATTCGGGTTCAGGCCGGTGATCCGGCTGTCATAGATGTAGGTGTAGCCCACAGAGGCATCCCAGCGCTCGCCCTCTTCGGTCCGCAGGATGAAGGACGAGCCGGTATCGGCCCCGCCGTCACCCATGTCGATGCCGGAGAGCTCTTTGTAGTTCACCGCCGTGCGCAGTTGCATACGGCTGCGCTCGCCGAGCGGAAACTCGAACAGCGGGCGAATGAGGCCGATGGCCGAGTCGTAGCGCGAGTTCTCCGATTCCGTCTGCCGGAAGCTGGCGTCGAGGCCGAAGGTCACCTCGCGACCAAGGAAGGCCGGCTCGCGGAAGGCAAAGGTCACGCTCCGCGACGAGCTGGTGGTATCCACGCCAAAGCTGAGCGACTGGCCCCGTCCGAGGAAGTTGCGCTCGGAGAAGTTGATGTTGAAGCCAAGCCCCGCATCGGAGCCGTAAGAGGCCCCAAAGCCCAGCGAGCCGGTCGAGGCCTCGACCACGTCAACGTCCACGATCACCTGGTCTTCCGAGGAGCCTTGCCGCGCGTTCACATCCGCCGTCTCGAAGAAGCCGAGCGCCCGGATGCGCTCTGCCGCTTCGCGGATTTCACGCGGGTTGAACGGGTCGCCCTCGACCACGCGGAACTGGCGGCGCACCACCCGGTCCAGCGTGGAGGCGTTGCCTTCGATGTCGATCCGCTCCACAAAAATGCGGGGGCCCTTGCTGATGGCAAAGTTGATGTCCAGCGTCTGGGTCCGCTCGTTGCGGCTGATCTGCGGCTCGACCCGCAAGAAGTTGATCCCCTTCTGGGCGGCGAGCCGCTCCATCCGGTTGATGTTGGTTTCCACGATCTGCGGGTTGTAAACCCGGCCGCTCCGAATGCGCAGCGCATTGCGGAACTCGTTGGCGTTGGCTTCCGCCATGCTGGAGGTCACCGTCACCCGCCCGATGCGGAACTGCTGCCCTTCCTGCACATTGAACGTCACCAGAAAGGCATCGCGGTTGCGGGTGATCTCGGCAGTTGCGCTCTGAACGCGGAAGTCGATGTAACCCCGGCTCAGGTAGAAGTCGCGCAGCACCTGCTTGTCGAACTCGATCCGTTCCTCGACCAGCGTGTCACGTTGGATGAGCTGGCGGAACAGACCGGCCTGCTTGGTCTCCAGCGCGCCCCGCAAACGGCGGTCCGAGAACTTGCGGTTGCCGACGAAGCTGATGCGCTCGTTCTCAACCACGCGGCCTTCGCGCACCTCGAACACGAGGTCCACACGGTTGCCGCTGCGACGGATCACCTTCGGCGAGACAGTGGCAGCCACCCGGCCCTGAACCCGATAAAGCTCGGTGAGCGCGGCCGCATCCGCCTCGACCTGGCTGGGCTGGAACACCCGGCGCGACTGGCTGCGGATCGCCGCGGCCATGTCTTCATCCTTCAGGCGCCGGTTGCCCTCGAAGGCAATGCGGTTGATCGTCGGGTATTCCCGAACATTGATGACTAGCGTGCCGCCCCGCGGGATCACCTCGACCGTCTCGAAAAGACCGGAGGCGAGGATGTTCTGGTAGGCGTCGTTGATCTGGCCCGCGCTCACAGTTTCACCGCGAGCGATTCCGGCGTAGGAGACGATGGTGGCCGCATCAACCCGCTGGTTGCCGTTCACCTCGACCCGGCTGAAGCTGAACGATTGCGCTGCCACCGGGCTCGGCGCCACGGTACAAGCTACTGCAAACGTTGTAAAAATAACCAGCGCGATGCGGTGCATCAGCCCCTTCGCCGCGCCCAGTTCTGCGCCGGTCTCGCGTGCTCGCAACATGCCCTCAGCCCCCAGTTTTTACCGCCTTTTGTTATCCAACTTCACTAGCGGGTTCTGGGGATGGTGTCAAAGCGCCGAAAGGCGCCCGAAGGCGCCTTTTTCATTTGCCTGTCTGTCAGGCCACATCAGTGGAAGAGCGAGCCGATCCATGCGCCGCCACCGAGGGCGGTTGCGATCGTGGCCACATAGAGCAGTCGGTCCGAGTTGAGGCGGACGATCAGGCTCAGGCTCTGGTATCCTTCAGTCATCGTTTGCATGGGCGTTTGCCTTGCGTCTCCGGTTCTGGTTCGCCCAAAGTTCTAGCCACCGACTATGGCGCGAATTTGGCCGCCCGACCGGAGATTGTGGCAAGATTGAGGCACGGCCCTCAGGCCGCCCCTGCCCTCACTCGAAGAGGCCGCGCAGCTTCCAGAACAGACCGCCCTCGCAGAACAGGTCATTGCCGAGCGCAAAGACCATCAGGCTCAGGATCAGCGTCAGCCCGATCATCATCAGCACGTTCAGCGCCTTCTCGGGCGGAGGCTTGCCGCTGACCGCTTCCCATGCATGAAACACCAGATGTCCACCATCCAGCACCGGGATCGGGAAAAGGTTCAGCAGACCCACGGCTGTGGAAAGCACTGCAACGAACCAGATAAAGCTCTGGCTGCCCTGGCTCGCCATCTGCCCGGCGGTGGTGGCAATCTTCAGCGGCCCGCTCAGGTTGCAGCTGGAAATGCCCCCGGTGATCATGTTGTAGAGCCCCGAGATCGAACTGGTCACGATGAACCACGTCTGCCGCACGCCGTATTCCACGGCCTCCAGCGCACCCAGCCGCACCGTTGCAGGTTCAAAGGCCAGCCCGCCGTTGATCCCGATCAGGTAACGCTTCTCAAAGCTGCCATCGGGCATTGGCACGTCGGTCTCGCGCGGCTTGAGGGTAAACTCCTCCCGGCTGCCCTCGCGCCACACGTCCAGCTCAACCGGTTCACCGCCACCGCTGGAGATCACATCCTGCAGCTGCCGGAACGCGGTGATCTGCTCACCGTCGATCCCGACAATCACATCCCCCACCTGAAGCCCCGCGTCGATCGCCGCCGAGTTGGGCGAAACCGAAGAGACCAGCGCCGGAAACGGGGTCGTCCCCTCCAGCTCCAACTCCTCGCCACCGCGCTCCACGCGGTAAATCACCGGCTGGCTCAGATCCAGATCGCGGCTCGCCTCATAGACGCTGCCCAAATCGGTGATCTCGGCCCCGCCGATGGAGAGGATCACATCACCCTGCTCCAGCACCCGCACTTCCTGCGGCAGCGGCTCCAGCGCACCCACCTGCACCGGCTCGCTCGCCACGCCGCGGATCAGCGAGATCGCCCCGAAGACGATGAAACTGAGGATGAAGTTGAACACAGGGCCTGCCGCCACTGTGGCCGCCCGCGCCCATAGCGGCGCGCCCGGCATGGTGCGGCGCTTCTCGGCCTCGCTCAGCCCGGCCATCGCCTCGCCATCCGCGCCCGCAGAGGCAGCATTGGCATCGCCCATGAACTTCACGTAGCCGCCAAAGGGGAGCGCGGCGACCTGCCACTCCGTGCCGTGCTTGTCAGTCCGGCTGTAGAGCACCTTGCCAAACCCGAGGCTGAACACTTCGGCATGGATCCCGCACCAGCGGCCCACGATGTAATGGCCGTACTCATGCACCGCCACGATGATCGAAAGCGCCACCACGAAGGCCACGACATAACCTGCCGTGCCTCCCAGAATCCCGAAAAATTCCATGCCTAGCCCGTTGCCTCTTTTGTCTTTGCCATGGCCTCGCGGGCCAGTTCTCGTGCCATCTGGTCAGCTTGCAGCACGTTATCAAGGGTCATCATGTCATTGTTAAGGCCGGTTTGCGAGGCCATCCGGCCCATCACCTGCTCCACGACCTGCGCCATTTCGGCAAAGCCGATGGTGTGCGCGATGAACCCGTCCAGCGCCGCCTCCTTGGCCGCGTTGAAGACCGCGCCCATCAGCCCGCCTGCCCGCATCACCTCCCACGCGAGGCCAAGCGCCGGGTAGCGGGCCGGGTCAGGCGCGGCAAAGTCGAGCCGCCCCAGCGCCGCAAGGTCGAGCCGCTCCACCGGCAGTTCGGCCCGCTCCGGCCAGTTCAGTGCATAACCGATGGCGTGGCGCATGTCGGGCGCGCCCAGATGCGCCATCATCGCCCCATCGCGAAAGCCCACCAGCGCATGCACCGCACTCTGCGGGTGGATCAGCACCTCGATCTGCTCGGGCTCCAGCCCAAAGAACTCATGCGCCTCAATGACTTCCAGCGCCTTGTTGAACATGCTGGCCGAGTCGATGGTGATCCGCTGCCCCATGTCCCAATTCGGGTGGGTGGCCGCCTCTTCCGGCGTGGCGCGGGCGATCTTCTCCAGCGGCCAATCGCGGAACGCGCCGCCGCTCGCGGTGATCACCACCCGCTCCACCGCCGCCATCTCCTCGCCCACCAGCGCCTGAAACACCGCTGAATGTTCGCTGTCCACCGGCAGCACCGTGGCCCCCGCCTGGCGCGCCGTCTCCATCAGCAGCGGCCCGGCGCAAACGAGGCTCTCCTTGTTGGCCAGCGCCAGCGTGGACCCGGCCTGCACCGCCGCGAGGCTGGGCTGCAACCCCGCCGCCCCGACTATCCCGTTCAGCACCAGGTCCGCAGGCCGTGCCGCCGCCTGCGCCACCGCATCCGGCCCCGCCGCAATCTCCACGCCACTGCCTTCAAGCCGCGCCGCAAGCTCTTCGTAACATTCCGGAAAACAGGTCACCGCCAGCGCCGCGCCGGTCTCTACCGCCTGCTCCGCCAGCCGCGCCACGTTGCGCCCGCCGGTCAGCGCCTCTACCTCGAAGCCGCCGCGCCCGATCAGGTCAATCGCGCTCTCGCCGATGGAGCCGGTCGCGCCGAGCAGGCTGACCCGCTTCAAATCCGCACCTCGGGCACGTCGACGATGAGCGCGACCAGCAGCATCAGCAGCGCCGCGCCAAGCAACCCGTCGAACCGGTCAAACAGCCCGCCGTGGCCGGGGATCAGCGAGGAGCTGTCCTTCACCCCCATCCGCCGCTTCAGCGCCGATTCCGCGATGTCGCCCATCTGGCTGGCAAAGGCGAGCACTGCCGAAATCCAGATCAGGTCGCGCCCGGCGTTGGTGAAGGTCAAAAACAGCGCGCCCACGCAGGCCGCACCGACCCAGCCCGCCACCGTCCCGGACCATGTCTTCTTCGGGCTGACCGCCGGCCAGAACTTCGGCCCGCCAAGCATCCGCCCGGCAAAGTAGCCCGCCACATCCGTCACCACGACCACGAAGACCAGCCAGAACAGCCAAGTGCCGCCATAGACATCGCGGAAGCTCACCAGCCCCCACCCCGCCGTCATGATCCCGAGCGCAAACAGGAAGAACGTGAGCCGTTCGCGCGGCATCATCAGCGCGCCCACCACGGCGGGGGCAAAGAGCAGCAGCAGCGCCCAGTTCGCCTCATGCGCCAGCAGGCCCGAGAGCACCGAAGCGGTGATGGCCGCCAGCAGCATCGCGCTTTCGCCCTCCCGCTTGATCATTCTGGCCAGTTCCCAGATCATGACCGCGGTCACAAACACCGCCAGCATCTGAAACCAGATGCCCCCGGCCCTTATGCCCGCCACGCCGACAACCACCATCACCGCGCCCGCGATCACCCGCGGCGCCAGATCGTCCCACTTTCCACTCATGCCTTCACGGCTCCAAATCGCCTGTCCCGGGAGGCGAAGCCCCGGGTGATCTCTGCAAAGCACTCCGCCGAGAAGTCGGGCCAGAGCGTGTCGATGAACTCGTATTCCGCATAGGCCGACTGCCAGAGCAGAAAGTTGCTGATCCGCGCCTCGCCGCTGGTGCGGATCACCAGATCGGGGTCGGGCAGCATGCAGGTGTCCAGAAAGCGGCCAAGAGTCTCGGCATCCACATCCTCGGGCTTCAGGCGGCCCTCGGCCACCTCCACCGCCATGCGCTGGGTCGCGCGGGTCACCTCGTCGCGGCCGCCGTAGTTGAGCGCAATGGTCAGATGCACCTTCTCGTTGCCCGCCGTCAGCGCCTCCAACTCATCCATCAGCGCGACCAGCTTGGCATCCAGCTTCACCCGGTCGCCGATGAACCGCACCCGCACGCCCTTGGCCAGCAGGCGCTGCGCCTCCTTGGTGATGTAGCGCCGGAACAGCAGCATCAGCCCGGCCACCTCGGCCTGGGTCCGCTTCCAGTTCTCGGTCGAAAAAGCAAAGATCGTCAGATACTTGACGCCCAGATCAGGACAGGCCTCGACGATCTCGCGCACCCGTTTCGCGCCCGCCTGATGGCCAAAGAGCCTTGGCCGGCCCCGGCGCGTTGCCCATCGGCCGTTGCCATCCATGATGATGGCCACGTGCCGCGGTGCCGCCCCTTCGCTCGCCTCTGTCGCCATACTGCCGGCCTCCTCGCCGTGTTGCCCGTTCTGGGCACCGGCACTGCCGTCTTTAGCGCGGCAGGGCGGCCATTGCCAGAATGTCCCGGCGGCCGCCCGGATTTGCTGCGGGTCTGCGCGGCGGGCCGAGCCCGGCTCCAGCCCTACGCGCATCGCGTTGCAATCGGGTTACCAGATCCCTTCTGCAGGCTCAGACCTGCATGATCTCGCCCTGCTTGGCCTCCAGCGCCCCGTCGATCTTCTTGATGTGGGCGTCGGTCATCTCCTGCACCGACTGTTCCCAGAACTTCTGGTCATCCTCGGCCAGCTTGTCGGCCTTCTTGATCTGCTGCATCCCGTCCTGCCGGACGTTGCGCACGGCGACCCGGGCGTTCTCGGCATATTGCGCCGCCACCTTGGTCAGCTCCTTGCGGCGCTCCTCGTTCAGCTCGGGGATCGGCAGCATGATGATGGTGCCGTTCATCTGCGGGTTGATGCCGAGGCCGGAGTTCCGGATCGCCTTCTCAACCGCGTTCACCAAGCCTTTGTCCCAGACGTTGATCGTCACCATCCGCGGCTCCGGCACGTTGACCGTGCCGACCTGGTTGATCGGGGTCATCTGGCCATAGGCCTCCACCTGCACCGGCTCCAGCATGCTGGCACTGGCCCGGCCCGTCCGCAGGCTCGCAAACTCCGTCCGCAGGTTGGCGATGGCGCCATCCATCCGGCGCTCCAGATCGTCGGTATCCAGCTCGAATTCGTCAGACATCAGCTCGTCCTCTTCTCAATCTGCCCGCGCTTCTATGCCAGCGCGCTTTGCATTTCCAGCGCCGTAGGTTTGGTGCAACCCACCAATTGCCTCAGCACGAGCGATCCGTCAGCCCTTCACCATCGTATAGGTGCCCTCGCCCGCCAGAATGCTGGTGAACCCGCCCGGCTCGTCGAGGCTGAACACGATGATCGGCAGCATGTTGTCGCGCGCCAGCGCAATGGCGCTCGCATCCATTACCTTGAGGTTCTTCATCAGCACCTCGTCGTAGCTCACCTTGTCGTAGCGCTTGGCCTCGGGGTGCAGCTTGGGGTCCATGTCATAGATCCCGTCCACCTTGGTGCCCTTGAAGATCGCCTCGCAGGCCATCTCGTTGGCCCGCAGAGTCGCCGCGGTGTCGGTGGTGAAATAGGGGTTGCCCGTGCCGGCGGCAAAAATGCACACCCGCTTCTTTTCGAGGTGGCGCACCGCGCGGCGGCGGATATAGGGCTCGCACACCTGATCCATCGGGATCGCGCTGATCACCCGGGTGTGGATGCCGAGCGATTCCAGCGCGCCCTGCATCGCCAGCGCGTTCATCACCGTGGCGAGCATCCCCATGTAGTCGGCCGTGGTCCGCTCCATCCCCTGCGCGGCACCCGCAAGCCCGCGAAAGATGTTGCCGCCGCCGATCACCATGCAGATCTCGACGCCCAGATCGCTGACGCTCTTCACCTCGCGGGCAATGCGCTCCACCGTGGGCGGATGCAGGCCAAAGCCCTGATCGCCCATGAGCGCCTCGCCGGAAATTTTCAGCAGAACCCGCCGATACTTCGTTGCCGCCCCATCTCCGATTGCATCCATCATCGCGCTCTCCCCGGGGCCACTTGCATCTGGCGCGCAAAATGTCGGAATTTGCGGGCGGGTTCAACGGCGGATGTGTGCAGGCGACATGATAGACTGGAAATCGCTGGATGCCGACCGCCCCGTGCTCATCGCCGGGCCCACGGCATCAGGCAAATCCGCCCTCGCGCTCGAGGTGGCCGCACGCTCCGGCGGGGTGGTGGTGAACGCAGATGCGCTTCAGGTCTTCGCCAACTGGCGCGTGCTCACCGCTCGCCCCTCGGCAGAGGAAGAGGCCGCCGCACCCCACGCACTCTACGGACATGTGCCGGGCGATACCGCCTATTCCGTTGGCCATTGGCTGCGCGATGTCGCGCCAATGCTCACTGGCGGCGCCCGCCCGATCATCACGGGCGGCACGGGCCTCTA
This sequence comes from Vannielia sp. SX4, assembly GCF_052828525.1. The sequence continues at coordinate 2,405,867 of NZ_CM128247.1, read as the reverse complement.
CTTCACCGCGCTGACCGAGGGGCTGGCCGAGATCCCCGAGGTGCCGCCCGAGGTCCGCGCTGAGGCCGATGCCCTGCCCCTCGCGGCCCTGCTCGCCGCGCTGGACGATGAGCAGCGCAGCCGGATCGATTGCGCCAACCGCGCCCGTGTCCAGCGCGCATGGGAGGTGCTGCGCACTACCGGAAAGCCGCTCTGGCGCTGGCAGGATGAAACCCCGCCGCCGATATTGCCCCTCTCCGACGCCCAGCCCTTCCTCGTCGATGCCCCGAAAGAGTGGCTCACGCCCCGCATCGCCCGCCGTTTCGACCTGATGCTGGAAGCCGGCGCGCTGGACGAGGCCCGGGCGAATCTGCCCCATTGGTCCCCCACCCTGCCCTCCGCCAAAGCCATCGGCGCGCCGGAGTTGATCGCCCACCTGCGCGGCAAGATGAGTCTCTCCGAGGCCGCCGAACGTGCCAAAATTTCAACACGGCAGTACGCAAAACGACAGCGTTCTTGGTTCCGGGCGCGGATGCAGGCCTGGCAAAACGTCTCCGCCAGCGCGCTCTGACCGCAGCATCTTGGGGGCACGCCGGATACCCCTCCCAGATATCGCCCCAAACCGGCGATTGCGCCGATTTCCTCAACAATCCGGCGCCAAAAGCCCGATTTGCACATTTCCAACATAACCCTTGAAAGCCCCCCCGCGCCTCGGCAATCATCCCGCCATCTGCCCGCCTTCTGCTCACCATAGTCTCGCCATTTTCAGCCATTTCGCCGTTTCAGGACCCGCTGCTGCCATGCTGCCTCGCACCACCCACCGCCCCGTGACCGGCCCGCTCACCCCGGCGCCGCCCAAGGCCCCGATCGAACTCGTGCCGCTTGCCCGGCTGGCGACCGGCGGCAAGTGGCGCACCGAGGCGATGCGCAGCTATCGCACCCCGCTGATGCTCTGGTTCACCCGCGGTCAGGGCCGCATCACCGTGGCCGGCCTCACCCGTGGCTACGGCGCCCATAACGCCATCTTCATCCCGCCCCGCACCATGTTCGGCTTCGAGGTGACGGCGCAGGTCTATGGCACCGCCGTCTTCTTCAACGAGAACTCCGGCATCGAGCTGCCCGCCGCGCCCTGCCACCTGCGGGTGCGCGATGCGCTGGCCCAGGGCGAGGTCACCACCCTGCTCGAGTCGATGCAGCGCGAGATCGACGGAACCCGCCCGGCCCGCGACAAGGCCCTCACCCACCACGGCGGTCTGCTCTCTGTCTGGATCGAACGGCAGCACGCGGGCGCGCAGGATACCGCCGCCGATACCGCCTCCCGCCGTCTGGCCCAGCGGTTCACCGATGCGGTTGAGCGCGGGCTCTACACCGGCCAGTCGGTCTCGGAGTATGCCGAAACCCTCGGCGTCACCTCCACCCATCTCTCCCGCGCCTGCCGCCAAAGCTGCGGCCGCCCGGCCTCTGCGATCCTTGCCGACCGTCTGGGCTACGAGGCCCGCCGCCTGCTGGTCGAAACCGACATGCCGGTTCGCCGCGTCTCCGAGATGCTGGGCTACCGCTCCTCGGCCTACTTCTCCCGCGTCTTCCACGAGCGCACCGGCCAGACCCCAACCGCCTTCCGCGCGGCGCGCAAAGCCTGACCCTGGGGCAGCCGCGCTCCGCCGCGCGCGCGGGCAAGTCGTTGAAATCCCGGCAAAGCCCGAAACGCCCGTAATCCGTCGCTGCTGGCGCGCCATGTCGTTTTTGGCTCGCGCCCATGTCGCTTTTGTTACATGCTATGGCGGAAAGCGACATTGACGCGGGGCCATCGCTGAGGCCTCATTGCGTTATCGGGGGGATGCGGCCTACGGGCCGGATTGCACAAGCAACGGCGCGCGAGATCAGGCCACCGCGCATCCTCCGGCAAAACAGAACAGGCGCCGCTCAGGGGCCGACCCAAAAACTGTGTCACAGGGAGAACAAGATGACGCACCCCACCCAAGCCACCAAGCCGGTGCATGACGCCGCGCGGATGTATGCCGCCGAGCATCTCGACGGCAAGCTAGACCGCCGCGAGTTTCTGACCCGCGCCACCGCGCTGGGCGTCACCGCCGCCGGGGCCTACAGCCTGATCGGCGCCACGCCCGCCGCCGCCGAAAGCCACGGTATGGAGCCACAGATGGGCGGCACCCTGCGCGTGCAGATGGAAACCAAGGCGCTGAAAGACCCGCGCAATTACGACTGGTCGCAAATGGCCAACTTCTCGCGCGGCTGGCTCGAGTATCTCGTCCAGTACAACGCCGACGGCTCCTTCGAGGGCCGGCTGCTGGAGAGCTGGGAAGCCAACGAGGACGCCACCGAATACACCCTCAAGGTCCGCCCCGGCGTGACCTGGAACAACGGCGATGCCTTCACCGCCGAGGATGTGGCCTTCAACTTCAACCGCTGGTGCGAAAAGGGCGTCGAGGGCAACTCCATGGCCTCCCGCATGTCCTCGCTGATCGACGAAGAGAGCGGCGCCGCCCGCGAAGGCGCGATCACCGTGGTCGATGACATGACCGTCAAGCTGGTCTGCTCCGCGCCCGACATCACCATCGTGCCCGGCATGGCCGACTATCCGGCAGCCATCGTCCACCAGAGCTACGATGGCGGCGACCCCGCCGAAAACCCCATCGGCACCGGCCCCTTCCTGCCCGGCGAAAACGAGGTCGGCGTGAAGCAGACGCTGGTCAAGAACGCCGATCACACTTGGTGGGGCGGCGAAGCCTATCTCGACACCATCGAGTTCATCGACTTCGGCACCGACATGGCCGCATGGATGGCCGCGATGGACGCCGATGAGGTCGACATGACCTACCAGTCCACCGGCGAATTCATCGAGGTGCTCGACGGCATCGGCTTCGAGAAGTCCGAGGCCGTGACCGCCGCCACCATCTGCGTGCGCTTCAACCAGAGCAACGCGCCCTACGACAACGCCGATGTCCGCAAGGCGCTGCAAACCGCGGTCGACAACGCCGTTGTGCTCGAGCTTGGCTACTCCGGCCTCGGCACCGTGGCCGAAAACCACCACGTCTGCCCGATCCACCCGGAATACGCCAAGATCGAAACCCCCGCCCCCGATCCGGCGGCGGCGATGGAGATGCTGACCGCCGCAGGTCAGGCCGACACCGAGTTCGAGCTGATCTCGATCGACGACGACTGGCAATCCGCCACCTGCGATGCCGTGGCCGCGCAGTGCCGCGACGCCGGCATCAACGTGAAGCGCACCATCCTGCCCGGCTCCACCTTCTGGAACGACTGGCTCGCCTACCCATGGTCGGCCACCGAGTGGAACATGCGCCCCCTCGGCGTCCAGATCCTCGCGCTGGCCTACAAGTCCGGCGTGGCGTGGAACGAGGCGGCCTTCGCCAACGAGGAGTTCGACAACCTGCTCGCCGAAGCCATGTCGATCTCCGATGCCGCCACCCGCTCGGAGGTGATGGCCAAGCTGGAGCAGATCATGATCGACGAGGGCGTGGTCATCCAGCCCTACTGGCGCTCGCTCTTCCGCCACTACAAGTCCAACGTCCACAACGTGGACATGCATCCCACCTTCGAGATGCATCACTACAAGTGGTGGATGGAACAGGCCTGATCGGGCCCTACAGCTGAACACGGCGGCGGGGCCATCACCCGGCCCCGCCCCACCCATCCACACCGCGCCACCAAGAACGCATAACCACGCGCGGCCAGACAGGGATATTCCATGGGCCTTTTCCTCGTCCGACGGATCGGAACGATGCTGCTGACGGCCCTCTGCCTCAGCTTCATCGTCTTCTACCTCACCAACCTCGACAGCAACCTCGAGAAGCTCGCCAAGTTTCAGGGCAACTCGCGCATGTCGGACGAAGAGGTGCAGGGCTGGCTGGCGAACAACGGCTTCGGGCAGCCCATGGTGGTCCGCTACGGCGAATGGCTCGGCGTGGTGCCCGGCTGGACCCGTGAGGGCGACGGCGGCGAGGTGGTCGCAGGCCGCTGCGTCGGGCTGGCCGAAACCCCGGCAGAGGCGCCCAGCTTCTGCGGCATCCTGCAAGGCTACTGGGGCGAGAGCACCGTGTTCCGCGACTCCGTGGCCTCGATCATCGGCACACGGCTCGGGCTGACCGCCAAGCTCATGCTCTGGGTCATGCTGCTCATGGTCCCCTGCGCCCTGCTGATCGGCGTTCTCGCCGGCATGCGCGAAGGAAGCCGCACCGACCGGACGCTCTCCACCGTTTCCATCGCAACCACGGCGATGCCCGAATATGTCTCCGGCGTCATCCTCATCGCCATTTTCGCAAGCTCCGCCGTGGGGCTGAAATGGTTCAAAGGCACGGCCACCTCCGCGATGGACGGCGCGAACTTCGAAAACTTCTTCCTACCCGTCCTCACCATCGCGCTCTACGGCATGGGCTACATCGCCCGGATGACCCGCGCCTCGATGGCCGAGGTCATGACCGCACAATACATCCGCACCGCCCGCCTGAAGGGCGTGAGCTTTCCGAACATCGTGATGAAGCACGCCCTCCGGAATGCCCTCATCGCCCCTTTCACCGTCATCATGCTCCAGTTCCCCTGGCTGCTGAACGGCGTGGTGATCGTCGAGAGCCTCTTCAACTACAAGGGCTTCGGCTGGGCGCTGGTGCAGGCCGCCGGCAACAACGACATCGACCTGCTGCTCGGCGTCTCCATCGTCTCCGTGCTCGTCGTGCTGATCACCCAGCTGATCTCCGACATCGGCTACGTCTACCTCAACCCGCGCATCCGCATTTCGTAAGGAGAGACAACAGATGGACCCCCTTACCTGGACAGGCGCGCTCTCCTTCCTCAATCCGGTCTTCCTGACCGCAGGCGCGCTCCTCGTCATCGCCTTCCTCGTGCAGTTCCTGCTCGGCCTCTTCGGGATGAAATCCGGCGAGCTGATCATCCAGCATGACGGCACGGCCGTGCGCACCCGCACCCCGATGGATTACATCGGCTATGTCACCATGGGCGCCCTGCTGGTGGCACTCGCCTGCATCCTCGCCTACGCGCTGGTGGGCATGCTGCTGCCCGGCGGCTCCAAGGGCATCATCGGCCATATCTCGGCCCGGCTCCTGCCGGTTTGGATCGGCATGGCCGTGGTCTTCGCCCTCTCGATCACCTTCAAGCGCCGCCTCGGCCTCTACGGCAAACTGTTCGACAGCACAGTCGGCATGATCGGTTTCGGCATCGTCCTGTTCTGGATCTTCACCGCGATCTTCTACCAGATGATCCTCACCCACGAGCCGCTCACCGCCGTCTCGGGCCTCAAGAACAAGGTGCCCGGCACCCCCGTACCCGAGGGCACCGAGGGGCTGGAGTGGTATCTGCTCGGCGGCGACAACCTAGCGCGGGACGTGTTCTCCCGCATGGTCGCAGGCAGCTGGGAGGTGATGAAGATCGCCCCCTTCGCCACCATCTTCGCTTTCATGGTTGGCATCACCCTCGGCCTTCCGGCAGGCTACTACGGCGGCAAGCTCGACACCTTCCTGAGCTTCCTCGCCAACCTCATCCTCGCCTTCCCGGTGATCCTGCTCTTCTACCTGCTGGTGACGCCCGAGATCGTGGCAAGCGGCCTGCCCCGCTACATGGCGGGCGTGCTCTTCCTCTTCCCCATCGTGTTCCTCGTGGTGCTGTTCAACTCGCGCTACTTCACCGACCCGATGAAGCGGAACCTCTACATCGGCCTGTCGCTGCTGATCGGCGGTTACATCTACCTCGGCGTCGCATGGAACGCCGACCCCTTCGGCCTCATCTCCATGCCCGGCAACATCCTCGTGGTCTTCGTCTCGGTGGTCTTCGTGAACTCGCCCACCGTGTTCCGCATCGTCCGCGGCCTCGCGCTCGACATCAAGACGCGGGACTACGTGGCCGCCGCCCAGACCCGCGGCGAAGGCCCGTGGTACATCATGCTGTGGGAGATCCTGCCCAACGCCCGTGGCCCGCTGATCGTCGATTTCTGCCTGCGCATCGGCTACACCACCATCCTGCTCGGCACCTTGGGCTTCTTCGGCCTCGGCCTGCCGCCCGACAGCCCCGACTGGGGCACTACGATCAACTCGGGCCGCAAGCTCCTGTCGATCTACCCCCACCCCGCCCTCGCCCCGGCGCTCGCCCTCATGAGCCTTGTCCTCGGATTGAACCTGCTGGCCGATGGCTTGCGCGAAGAGAGCCTGAAGGATTGATGATGCAGGCGCGCTTCGCCGCAGGATGGGCGCAACCCACCCGCCAAAATCCCGTCAATCCCCTGCGCACGCAGGGGCAAGACCTCACCCCCTATGTCATCCGACATGTGCATGGGATGTGCATCGGATGTGCATCACTTGTGCATCGCCCCCAACGCATGGTTAACGCCGGAGACTCCCATGGCTGAAGAAAATTACGACGGCCCCATTCTGGAGATCGACAAGCTCTCCATCTCCTTCTTCACCCGCCTGCGCGAAATTCCGGCAGTGATGGACTTCTCGGCCAAGGTGATGCCGGGCGAAGCCCTTGGATTGGTTGGAGAATCCGGCTGCGGCAAGAGCACCGTCGCGCTCGGCGTGATGCAGGATCTGGGGGTCAACGGTCGGGTCGTCGGCGGGTCGATCAAGTTCAAGGGGCGAGACCTCGGGCAGATGAGCCTCGAGGAGCTGCGCGACATTCGTGGCAAGGAAATTGCCATGATTTATCAAGAGCCTATGGCCTCCCTGAACCCTGCGATGAAGATCGGCAAACAGCTGATGGAAGTCCCGATGATCCACGAGGGCATCGGCGAGAAGGAGGCCTGGGCCCGTGCGCTCGAGGTCGTCACCGACGTCAAGCTCCCCGACCCCGAGCGCATGCTCAAGAGCTACCCACACCAGCTTTCCGGCGGCCAGCAGCAGCGCATCGTCATCGCCATGGCCCTGATGTCAAAGCCTTCTCTGCTCATCCTCGACGAGCCCACCACCGCGCTTGACGTAACCGTCGAGGCCGCTGTGGTCGAACTGGTGAAGGACCTCGGCAAGAAATACGGCACCTCGATGCTGTTCATCTCCCACAACCTCGGGCTGGTGCTCGAAACATGCGACCGCCTCTGCGTCATGTATTCCGGCGAGGCCGTCGAACGGGGCTCCATCGAAGACGTTTTCGACGAGATGCAGCACCCCTACACCCAGGCCCTCTTCCGCTCTATCCCCTTGCCCGGCGCCGATAAAAACGCCCGCCCGCTGGTCGCGATCCCCGGCAACTTCCCCCTGCCCCACGAGCGTCCGCACGGCTGCAACTTCGGCCCGCGCTGCGACTATTTCGAGGCCGGCCGCTGCGACGCCGACGCGATCCCCATGTTCGACGTGCCCGGCAACGACCGCCACGCCACCCGCTGCCTGAAATTTCAGGAGATCGACTGGAGCGCCCCCATCGTCACCGAGACCACCCACAAAAAGGCCGAGCCCGGCGATGTGGTCCTGAAGATGGACAACCTGAAAAAGTACTACGAGGTCGCCTCCAACGCCCTCTTCGGCGGCGGCGATACCCGCGTGGTCAAGGCCAACGAGACCCTCAGCTTCGAAGCCCGCGAGTCCGAAACCCTTGCCATCGTTGGCGAATCCGGCTGCGGTAAATCCACCTTCGCCAAGGTGCTGATGGGGCTGGAGACGGCGACCGAGGGCCAGATCCTGCTCTTCAACCAAGACATTCAGGACACTCCGATCGAGGCCCGCAACCCCGATACCGTCTCCTCCGTCCAGATGGTGTTTCAGAACCCCTTCGACACGCTCAACCCCTCCATGACCGTCGGCCGCCAGATCATCCGCGCGCTGGAGATCTTCCGCATCGGCAAGAATGACAGGGAACGCGAGCAGCGCATGCTCGAACTGCTCGACCTCGTCAAACTCCCCCGCGCCTTCGCAGAGCGCATGCCGCGCCAGCTTTCGGGCGGGCAAAAACAACGGGTTGGCATTGCCCGGGCCTTTGCGGGCGGCGCCAAGATCGTCGTTGCGGATGAGCCGGTCTCTGCGCTGGACGTGTCGGTGCAGGCCGCCGTGACCGACCTGTTAATGGAAATTCAACGCGAAGAGAAGACAACGCTCCTGTTCATCAGCCACGACCTCTCGATCGTGCGCTACCTGTCCGACCGGGTGATGGTGATGTATCTCGGCCACGTGGTCGAGATCGGCGATACCGAGCAGGTCTTCGCTCCGCCTTATCACCCCTACACCGAGGCGCTGCTCTCGGCGGTGCCCATCGCCGATACCAGCGTGGAGAAAAAACACATCGTGCTGGAGGGCGATATCCCCTCCGCCATGAACCCGCCATCCGGCTGCCCGTTCCAGACCCGCTGCCGCTGGAAAGACCGGGTCCCCGGCGGGCTGTGCGAAAAGGAGGTGCCGCCAATGCGGCAGATGGCGAGTGGCCACCAGGTCAAATGCCACCTGTCCGACGAAGAGTTCGCCGCGATGGAACCGGTGATCAAGGTCGCGGCCGAATGAGGCTTGCCGCGCAACGCTTTGTAAAGTCAGCCTAACCCCGCTTGAGAGCCTCGATCATCTGCTCGATCCGCGCCGCCCGCGCCGGGCCTTGCCGGGCGGCCTCGATCCGGGCGAGGTAGCTCATCCGCCGCTCCGCCGGGGCAGCGCCATAGCGGGCCAGAAGGCCGTGTTTGGCAAGTTCGGCCCGCACATCAGCGGGCATGTTGCGGGGGAACGGAGTGCTGGTCACGGGTCAAACCTTTCACGGGTCTACCCTGCATCTAGTCCGCCATCGCGGCCCCTGCCAGATCGGCCGAACACCCGCGGCAGAAATCAACCTATCCGGGTGGTCCGACTCGGCCAAAAGCCGCCGTTTAAACTGAAATCATTCAGGAAAATCGTCTGACCAGCTGCGCGGTCAGATCTCCCACTCTTCCTGCCCCGGCGGCGGCGCGCCGAAATGGAAGCGGGTTATCTTCCACTCGTCGCCAAGCTTCTCCAGTTCCACAAACACCGGCAACACGGTGTCATCGGAGCGGGTATAGCTGCCCCGGATGCGCGCCTTGCTGTTGTTGATTGAGCGGCCACTGAAGCTGAAGCTGCCCGCGTCGCCCCAGATCTGCTGGGCGCGGAACTCGCGCTCGAACTCGGCAATCGACACGCGCTCCTGAAGCTCCGGTGCGAGGAAGGCATAGGCCTTCTCATCCTCGTTCTCAGCCATCGCCGCATGCATGGCGAACACCGGGTCGTCCATCTCGGTGAAAGTCTCGGCCACTCCGGTTACCCATCGGTAACCCTGCCATGCCACACTGCCGATCCCGATCAGGATCACCGCGACGATCAGAGGAACGAATAGCTTGCGCATGGGAAGCGGCTCAGGAGCCCCAGATGACCTTCACGTAATTCTTGGTCTCGCGGTAGGGCGGCACGCCGCCGTATTTGTCTACCGCGCCGGGGCCGGCATTGTAGGCCGCAAGAGCAAGGCGCCAGCTCTTGTAGCGGTCGTACATAAGCCGCAGATACTTGGCGCCGCCTTCTAGGTTCTGCTTGGGGTCATGCGGGTCCACCCCCATCTTGGCAGCCGTGAAGGGCATGAGCTGCGCAAGGCCGATAGCCCCTTTGTGGCTCTTGGCCTTGGGCTTCCAGCCGCTCTCCTGCTGGACCAGCCGCAAGAACAGGTCTTCTGGCACGCCGTGCTTGGAGGCCGCAGCTTTCGCCATCGGCAGGTAGACCCCTTTGTAGGAGCCGTTGAAGCGCGGGCCGGTGCCATCATACTTGGACGGCGTGTTCACCGTCGGCGGCTGCAACCGCACCGAGGCCGCGTATTGGCTGGCGGCCCGGCTGTCGAGCAGCTTGGTCTGGTTCAGGAAAAGCTTCTTGCGTGACTTCGACGAAAAGCTCTCAGCCATCAATGGCGTTGCCATGCAAAGGCAGACAACCGCCGCAACTGCTCGTTTCATGCCCCTCGGCCCCGTTCCTTCCGGGCCGTTCGGCCCCCTTGCAGCCCGCATTCTAGCCAAAATCGCTCTCGGGGCCACCCCGCAATTCCGCACAGTTGCGTCAGGCGCCGTAAACCGGTTTTTAACCATGTTCAGGTGGTGTAGCGTCACCGAAAGATTCGAGCCACAATATATGGGGAGGTCCGGGCATGGCCGGTTCCGTGAACAAGGTGATCCTGATCGGCAATCTCGGCCGCGATCCCGAAACCCGCACGTTTCAGAACGGCGGAAAGGTGTGCAACCTGCGCATCGCCACATCCGAACAATGGAAAGACCGCAACACAGGCGAGCGCCGCGAGCGGACCGAGTGGCACTCGGTGGCGATCTTTCAGGAAGGGCTCGTGCGCATCGCCGAGCAGTACCTGCGCAAGGGCTCCAAGGTCTACATCGAGGGCAAGCTGCAAACCCGCAAATGGCAGGACCAGAACGGCCAGGACCGCTATTCGACCGAGGTCGTCCTGCAGGGTTATGACGGTACGCTGACCATGCTCGACGGCCGCGGCGAAGGCGGCGGCGGTGGTGGCGGCGGCTACGGCGGCGGCTCCTCCTCCGGTGGCGGCTACGATGACCGTGGCGGCTATGACGACCGCGGCGGCAGCTCGGGTGGCGGCTACGGCGGCGGAAACGCCCCTGCTGGCGGCGACATCGACGACGAAATTCCGTTCTAAGCCAAGCACATGCGCGGGGCGCTCACACTGACCGCCGCCGCACTCCTGCGTTTTCTGAAAGGCTGTCACCGCCCATGGCGCGTTTGGGCGTTATGGGCGGCACTCGCCGTGATCTCGATCGTGCCGCTCATCTTCATGGGCACAGCAACTGTCGCCCTCTTCCTGCTCGCGGTTCTGCTCTCAGCGGCGCCTTGGGCCGTTACCGCAACACTGCGCCACATGATCGCCCGGCGCGGCGCCCCTGCCCCGCCACACGGGCTTTTCTGGCGCGCGGCCTTCTGGCTTTGGGCCGTGCCGTTGGGCTGCTACCTGTTCATCACGATCATTTACCTCGTAACCGAGTTCGCGGCGGGCGGCTGGGAGTTTATCCCCGAGCCGGATGCCATTCCGCCTCCTCGGCAAGCTATCATCGGCCCCGCGGCGCGTGAGGTGATCTACCTATCCGTCGCCTGGAGCGCTCTGGTCTTGCTGCAGGCCGTGGGCCTTGCGAAGCTCTTGCCTGATCACTCCGCCCCTGCCTTCGCACCACGCGTCTTCGCGCTCGTCGCGGGCGGCGTACCCATCTTGGCGCTTCACTACGGCCTCAGCACCCTGCTCTTCGCAATCAGCAGCAAGGCCTCACTTGGCGCGCCAGTCTATCTCTTCATCATTCTCGGAGCAGCGCTCTGGGCCCGCTGGCTGGCGGCGCTGGTGGACGCTGGCACGCGCGTGGCACTGCACAGCAGAGGTCGGTCGCAAGCCGGCCTGCCTGGCGAAAGTCCGCAGCGCGCGCCCCTTTAAGCGAGAGCGTCTTCCAACACGCCCAGCACCGCATCATGCGGCACATCAGAGGTCACGAAGGCTTCACCGATCCCGCGGGCGAGAATGAACCGCAGCTTTCCGTCCACCACCTTCTTGTCCTGCCCCATCAGCTCCAGCAGCGCCTCGGCGCCCGGCAGTTCGCCCGGAATATCACTGAGATCCTTCTTCATCCCCATCTCGGCCAGATGCGCCCGCACGCGGCTCGGCGCCTCCTGCGCACAAAGGCCAAGCCGGGCCGAGAGCTCGAAGGCCAGCGCGCAGCCGATTGCCACGCCTTCACCATGCAGCAGCCGGTCGGAGTAGCCCGTGGCGGCCTCCAGCGCGTGGCAGAAGGTGTGGCCAAGGTTCAAAAGCGCGCGGTCGCCTTGCTCGGTCTCGTCCCGCAGCACGATCTCGGCCTTCATCTCCACCGAGCGCCGCACTGCATAGGCCCGCGCGTCACGGTCGCCCGAGGCCAGCGCGGGGCCGTTTTTCTCAAGCCATTCAAAGAATTGCGCGTCGCCGAGCAGCCCGTATTTCTGCACTTCGCCATAGCCTGCGAGAAAGTCGCGCTCGGTCAGGCTCTCCAGCGCCAGAATGTCGGCCAGCACGAGGCTCGGTTGGTGGAAGGCGCCGACGAGGTTCTTGCCGAGGGGCGAGTTTATGCCGGTCTTGCCACCGACCGAACTGTCGACCTGCGCAAGCAACGAGGTAGGCACCTGCACAAAGCGTACGCCCCGGCGAAGCACGGCCGCAGCAAAGCCCGCCAGATCGCCGATAACCCCACCGCCCAAGGCCACAACCACATCGCGCCGCTCGACCTTTTGCGCGATGAGCCATTCCACCGTGCGGCCGAGCTGCTCCCAGCTCTTGGTCGCCTCTCCAGCGGGCAGCACCAGCGAAACCGGTTCGATTCCCTCCGCCCGCAGGCCCGCTTCCAGCGCCTCCAAATGCGCCGCAGCCACATGGGCATCGGTCACCACGGCCACCCGTTTCCGGGCCAGCAAGGGGCTGATCTCGGTGCCCGCGCGGGCGATCAGCCCTTCGCCGATCCGCACGTCATACTCACGGCCCGGAAGGGCAACAGGCACGATCTCGATCATGGAAATACCCCTATCGTTTCAATCTCTTGAAAGCACGTCTTCACGTGTGGCCAGCACCTTCACTACCTCTTCCACCATTTCGGCGATGGAGTATTCTGGCCGCGCCTGCGCAGTCAACTCGGCCAGCGCATAGGATGGCTCGCGCTTGGCGACTAGTTCCTCCAGCGTGGCGCGCGGATCGGCGGTGCGCAGCAGCGGGCGGGTCGTCTTGTGCCTCACCCGGTTCCACAGAAGGTCAGTATCGGCCTTTAGCCAGAGCGCCACCCCTTTGGTGTGAATCAGCTCGCGGTTCGCGGCCGAAAGATAGGCCCCGCCCCCCGTCGACAGGATCCCCACCTGCCCCACCAGAAGCCGCGAGAGCACCTCCGACTCGCGCGCCCGAAAGAAGGCCTCACCATCGCGCTCGAAGATCTCGGCAATACTCATGTTGGCGGCTTGAACGATGGCGGCATCACTGTCGAGAAACGGCACGCCAAGGCGCTTTGCCAGCGCCGTTCCCACGGCCGTCTTGCCCGACCCCATCATCCCCACGAGGGCGACTGTCTTTTTCAGCCGTTCCGCCAACCTCTTGGCACCTTCCTGCCGGTCAAAAAATTTTGTCGCCCTCAATGGCGTGAACTCGCGCGGATTGCCATATATAATCTCGCCAGCCGGGGGAATGAGGCACAAAAACAAGGGCAGGACGGCAGGGCATATGCTCCGAATACTCAAACTGATCGTGGTATTACTGGTGCTCGGGTTCATCGGGCTGGTAGGGTTTGCCTATCTGGGCGATCTCAGCCCCGAGATGGAAGAGGTGCGCGAGCCGGTGGAGCTCGACGTGGATTGACGATGAGAATTGCGCAGGCGTTGGGGTTGGGAGCAGCCGGGGCGATGAGCCTTGGCACGGCGCTTTGGGCGCAAGAGGCCCCCATTTCCTCCATCGACTGGCTCTCTGACAGCCTCGCCACGCCGGTTGTGGCCGTTGCGCCCTCGAACGAGCCGCCGGTGGCCAGTTCCGCCGGGATCGAAACCGTGACCGTCACACCGCTCGGCGCCCCTTCGCCCGATGGAATCGGGCTGATCGGACGACGCGAGGCCGGGTTTCCCGGCAATATCTGGGGCAGTTCCGAGCTGGACCGGTTGCGCCGCCTCATTGCCGAGCTGCCGGTGGAGCCGATGCCGGCCCAGCAGGATCTGATCCGCCTTTTGCTGCTCACCGAGCTGGACCCACCCATCGGTGCCGGCCCGGAAGGGCTGCTGTTTCAGGCCCGGATCGACGCGCTTCTGGCCCGCGGGGCGGTGGATGAGGCCGCCGAGATGCTCAAGCGCACCGGCTCCAAGGCGCCGGCGATCTTTCAGCGCAGCTTCGACGTGGCGCTGCTTCAGGGCCACGAGGATGCCGGTTGCCAGCAGTTGCGCGCCACGCCGGGTATCTCGCCCAGCTACAGCACCCGCATCTTCTGCCTTGCCCGCACCGGTGAATGGCAGACAGCCGCGCTCACCCTCGATACCGCCAAGGCGCTGGGCCACCTTTCCGACGAGGAAGATGCCCTTCTGGCCCGCTTCCTCGACCCGGAACTGGCCGATGGCGCCGAGCCGCTGCCCGCACCGGAGCGCCCCTCGCCGCTGGTTTACCGGATGTTGGAGGCCATCGGCGAGCCGGTGCCGACCACGCGCTTGCCGCTGGCCTTCGCCCATGCCGACCTGCGCGACACCGCGGGCTGGAAGGCCCGGATCGGCGCGGCAGAGCGTTTGGCCCGTGTGGGCAGCCTGCTGCCCGAGCAGCTCATGGAGATCTGGTCAGAGCAGAAACCGGCGGCCTCCGGCGGCGTGTGGGACCGCGTTGACGTGATGCAACGGCTTGATTTCGCACTTGAAGAAGGCAATGGCGACGCCGTGGCGCGCCACCTGCCCACGGCTTGGGCGCAGGCCGAAGCCGCTCATTTGGAACTGGCCTTCGCCAACCTCTTCGGCCCACGGCTGGAAAAGGCTGCCATGAGCGGCGAAAGCGCCGTGCTGGCCTGGCGCATCGGCCTGCTGACGGAGGCTTACGAGCGCCTCGCGCTGACCGAGACAGCTCCGACCGGCACGATGGATACCTTCCTCGCCGCCCTCGCCCGAGGGCTGCCAGAGGATGCGGCCGCGCCCGACAGCCTAGCCGAAGCGATCACCGAGGGTTTTACCACCACCGAGGTGCCAGAGAGCCTCGCCCGCCCTGCCGGGGAAGGCCGGATTGGCGAGGCGATCCTGCTATCAATGGATGTGCTGGAAAACGGCGCCGAGGGCGACCTTGACGATGTGACCAATGCCATCGCCTTCCTGCGTTCCGTCCGGCTCGAAGATGTGGCGCGGCGCTATGCGCTCCAGCTTATGCTGCTGGACCGCCGGGGCTGAGGCGCGATGCCCGGCACGGCGGAACGGTGGATCAGCGCCTTCATCGCCACCCAGGCCGCCGAACTGGATGCCGCGCGCAACACGCAACTGGCGTACGCCCGCGATCTGACTGATTTTGCGGAGTTTCTCGACCGCAAGACAGTGCAGATCGAGGCGGCAGACAGGGCGACGATCGAGGCCTATCTGGTGGATTGCGAGGCGCAAGGGCTGGCCAAATCCACCCGCGCGCGCAGGCTCTCGGCGATCAAGCAGCTCTACCGGTTTGCCTTCGAGGAAGGGCTACGGGGCGACAACCCGGCCCTGCAAATCAAGGGGCCGGGCCGCTCCAAGGCGCTGCCCAAGACGCTCTCACCCGAAGAGGTGGAGCGCCTGCTGGAGGCCGCGCCAGAGACCGGGCGGGGCGACGACCGGATGCGCAACGCCTGCCTCATGCAGCTGCTCTATGCCACCGGGATGCGGGTGTCTGAGCTGGTCTCGCTGCCGGTGCAGGCCGCACGTGGCGATCCGCGGATGCTGCTGGTCAAGGGCAAGGGCGGCAAGGAGCGGATGGTGCCGCTCTCGCCCCCGGCACGTCAGGCGCTGGCCGACTGGCTGAAGCTGCTGGATGCGGCGCAGGAGCAGGCCAAGGCCGAACGGGGCACGCCGCCCTCGCGGTTTCTCTTTCCCTCCGGCTCCAAGGAGGGCCACCTGACCCGCCACCGGTTTTACGCGCTGATCAAGGAGATCGCGGTGGTCGCCGGGGTCATGCCCTCGCGCGTGACCCCGCACCGGCTGCGCCACGCCTTTGCCACCCACCTGCTGGCCGGAGGGGCCGATCTGCGCTCGATTCAGGTGCTGCTGGGCCACGCCGATATCTCGACGACCGAGATTTATACCCATGTGTTGGAAGAACGGCTGAAGGCGCTGGTGCTGGAACATCACCCGCTGGCGAAAGACGGGTAAGCTGAAGAATTTGCGCTACGACGGGAAGTAGATCAGCGAAGAGGCATCCCACTCCAACCGGGCCGCCGCGCCGCGCTCCAACACGGGGCGCCCTGCCCGGTTCTTCATCGAGACGGTCAGCCGCTCGGGTGCGCCGGGCAACGCGATCTCGTAATAGGTCATGTCGCCATAGTAGATCACCTCGGCCACCTCGCCCTCTGCCACCTCACCGCGCGCTTGCTCGCCATCGAACAGCACCGAAAGGCTCTCGGGGCGCACGCCGACCGCGCCGCGACCGTTGACGAAGCCTGCAGGGCATTGCTCCTGCTCCAGCACGGTGCGGCCCAGACCGGCGATCTCCACTGCAATATCGCGCCCCTCTTCCAGCCGCGCCTCGGCGGGCAGGAAGTTCATCACGCCGATGAAGTCCCCCACCCGGCGGCTAACCGGGCGGCGATACAGCTCCTGCGGCGGGGCAAGCTGGGCGATCTGGCCATCGAACATCACCGCGATCCGGTCGGACATGATGAGCGCTTCTTCCTGATCGTGAGTGACGAGGATGAAGGTGATGCCAACCTGCCGTTGCAGGCGCCGCAGTTCGCTTTGCATCTGCTCGCGCAGCTTTTTGTCGAGCGCCGAGAGCGGCTCGTCGAGCAGCAGCACCTTGGGTTCGAGGATCAGCGCGCGGGCCAGGGCGACCCGCTGGCGTTGCCCGCCCGAGAGCGCATGGGCTGCCCGCCCACCAAGCCCGGCGAGGCCGACCATGCCGAGCGCTTCTTCGATCTTCTTGGCTTTCTCGGCCTTCGACAGCTCCGACCGGCGCAGGCCGAAGCCCACGTTTTGCGCCACCGACAGATGCGGAAACACGGCGTAGGACTGGAACACCATGTTGGTGGGCCGCTTGTTGGCGGGCACCGTGCTCATGTCGCGCCCGTCGATGCTGAGCACGCCGCTCGTGGGGGTCTCGAAACCGGCGATGATCCGCAGCAGCGTTGTCTTGCCGCAACCGGACGGCCCGAGAAGCGAGAAGAACTCTCCCTCCCCGATCTCGGCCTCGATGCCCTTGAGCACCTCGACATCGCCGAAGCTCTTGTGCAGGCCGGAGAGGGTGATGAGTGGTTTCATGGTCAGAGGAAGCCTCCGGTGTCTTTCTTGCCGGCCTTCTTGAGGCCTCGGCGGCGCATGATTTCGGCGAGGGTGAGCATCACGATCGAGGCGGCCACGAGGATGGTGCCGAGCGCCATGACGATGGGCAGCTTCTGCGGAAAGCGGAGCTGCGACCAGATGTAGACCGGCAGCGTCGGCTCCGCGCCGGTGAGGAAGAAGGCGATAATGAACTCGTCGAGCGAGATGGTGAAGGAGATCAGCAGCGAGGCGATGATGCCCGGCATGATCAGCGGCAGGGTGATGAGCCGGAAGGTGCTGGCCGGGGTTTCGCCAAGGTCGATGGCAGCCTCTTCCAGCGAGGTATCGAGTGACTGGTAAGAGGCGTTGAGGATGGCTACGGCGAAGGGCGTGCAGATCAGCGTATGGCCGAGGATCACCGTCCAGCTGGAGAGCGGCAGGCCGAGGATCGATACGATCACCACCAGTAGCGAGACGCCGACGATGATCTCTGGCAGCACCAGCGGCACCATGATCAGCCCCATAATCGGCCCCTTTCCGGGGAAGCGGTAGCGCACGCCTGCCCGCGCGGCACAGAGGCCGAGCGTGGTGGCCAGCAGCGCCGAGGTGACGGCGATGAGCAGCGAGGTTTTGACCGCACCGGTCAGCGCTGGCACGCCGGACAGGCCCGAGAACCATTCGGTGGTGAAGCCCTGCAACGGAAAGGCGATAACCGTGCTGTCGTTGAAGGCGAAGGTCGGCAGCAGGAAGATCGGCGCGTAGAGGAACACGAGGTAGACGACGGCATAGACGCCCAGCCACCCGCCCCGTTTTGACAGCCAGCCGCTCATGCGCCCCTCCGGCTCCAGCGCATCGTGACCAGCACGATGAGCAGAGAGATGACCGAGACGGAGACCATCGCGATGACCGCCAGCGCGGCGCCCATCGGCGCGTTGTTGAGCTTGAGGAACTGGGTTTGGATCATGTTGGCGATCATCAGCCCGTTTGGCCCGCCCACCAGATCGGGGGTCACATAGTCTCCGATGGTGGGGATGAAGACGATCAGGATCGCCGCCACCACGCCGGGCATGGCCAGCGGGAGGGTGACACGGGTGAAGGTGCGCACGGTGCCCTCTCCGAGGTCACGCGAGGCCTCAAGCAGCGAGCGGTCGATCTTTTCGAGCGCGACGAAGATGGGCAGGATCGCGAAGGGGGCGAAGGCGTGGGCCAGCGTGATCACCACGGCGTTGGCGTTGTAGAGGATGAAGGTCAGCGGCTCGTCGATGAAGCCCACGCCGAGCAGTGCGGTGTTGAGCACGCCGTTGTAGCCGAGGATCACCTTCCACAGGAACACGCGGATCAGGTAGCTGGTCCAGAACGGGATGGTGATGAGGAAGATCCAGAGCGATTTGCGCTCGGGCCGCACGTGGAATGAGACGAAATAGGCGATCGGGAAGGCGAGCAACACGGTGACGAGGGTGACCGCGCCGGAGATCAGAAGCGAGCGGCCCAGAAGCAGCATGTAGAGCGGTTCGGAGAAGGCCTCGCGGTAGTTCTTGAGGGTGAATGTGCGGTCCAGAGTCAGAAAGTCCTGGCTCCAGAACGACAGCAGGAGCACCGCGCCCAGAGGGACGGCCAGAAGCAGGATGGCGTAGAGCCCCGGCGGCGCGGCCAGCAGCAACCCCTTTTTCGCTTCGCTCAGCCCCTGGCCTGCGCTCAATCGCCTGTCCCCCGACATTGCTTTGGTTCTGGGGAGGTTATGCGAAACACAGTCACGCTCAAGGGGTGATTTGCGGCAGCGCGGCAAAAGCGGGGTTTGACGGAAGGAAGGCGGAATCAAATGGGGCGTGCTTCCAATGAAACACGCCCCAGGAGATCGTCATTAGATATAGGTCAGGATTGCAGCCCTGTCAAGAGACTGACACATCGGGGCGCTCCGGCCAGCCCGGTTGCCCCTTTGCCGGGCCTGTGATTGCAGGGCTTGTGGGATGGGCAGAACTCTATACCAATGAGGGAAACACACCATGGGGGCTGACCGATGCAGAGCAAATTCACCACTTCGACCCTGTTCCTGACCGCCGCACTCGCGGTGCTGGCGGGCCCGGCGCTGGCGCATACCGGCGAGGGGCTTGCGGGCGGATTGCTCTCGGGCTTTCTGCACCCGATCCTCGGGTGGGACCACGTGGTGGCGATGGTCGCCGTGGGCCTTTGGGGCGCGGTGCTTGGCGCACCCGCCATGTGGGTGCTGCCGGTGGTCTTTCCGCTCGTGATGGCCTTTGGCGGGGCGCTGGGGGTGATGGGCATCCCGATCCCGGCGATTGAGACCGGCATCGCCCTTTCGGGTGTGGTGCTCGGCCTTTTGGTGGCGTTCTTCGTGAAGGCGCCGCTTTGGGTGGCGGCGGTGATCGTGGGAGCCTTTGCCATCTTCCACGGCCATGCACACGGGACCGAACTACCGGAGGCCGCCAACCCGCTGGCCTATGGCGTGGGCTTCGTGGTGGGTACCGGGCTGCTCCATGCCATCGGCATCGGGCTGGGCCTGTTCACCGGCCATGCCGCCGGGCGGATGGTGGTGCGGGCCGCGGGTGTTGTGATTGCCGCCGTGGGCGGGCTGTTTCTGGCCGGTCTGGCCTGAGCGTGACACCCTTTGGACGGCGCGCCGCCCGCGCGGCGGCCTGCATGGCTGCGGCTCTGCTGGCCACGCGGGCCGCGGCGCATGAGTTCACCGCCGGGGCCGACCAATACGCCAGCTTTGTGGAGGGGGCCTCTGTGCCGCTGTCATGGCCCCCTGCCCTTGTGTGCCTCATCGCGCTGGGCATTCTGACCGGGCTTTGGTACCGGCTGGGGGCGCGGCCGGTGTTTCTTGGCTTTCTGCCCGGTATTGCCGTCGGGATTGCGCTTTCGACGTTTCAACCCGCTTTGGCTGGCGTGGCCCCGCATGTGGCCGGGCTCTGCGTGGCCCTGCTCGCCGCCTCAGGGCTGGCGCCACAGCGGGCGCTCGGCACGGCGGCAGGGTTCGTAGCGGGCATTGCGGTGATGCTTGGGGCGCTCGATGAACATCCGTTTGGCTCGCTGCCGGTCTCGATCTACGTCGGTATCTGCTTTGCGACGCTGCTCATCGCCGTGGCCACGACTGCCCTTGTGCGGATGAGCTTTGACCGTTGGGGCGAGGCCAAGTGGCTGGACATCGCCTGGCGCACCGGCGCCTCGTGGTGCGCGGCGATGCTGCTGCTCGCCTTGGCCTTCGAGTTGCGCCCGCCGGTCTGACCGGCCCCCACCACCACAATAGCAAAAGGCCCACCGGAGCGGCGGGCCTTCCACAAATCTTGTGCTCCGGAGCTTAACGCTTGGAGAACTGGAAGCTCTTGCGGGCCTTCGGCTTACCGTACTTCTTCCGCTCGACCACGCGGCTGTCGCGGGTGAGGAAGCCGGCGGCCTTGAGGGCGCCACGGAGCGAGGGTTCGTAGAGCTGCAGGGCCTTGGAGATGCCGTGCTTCACCGCGCCAGCCTGACCGGTCAGACCGCCGCCTTTGACGGTGGCGTGCACGTCGAACTCGCCTTCCACACCAGCAACCTGGAAGGGCTGGCGGAGGATGAGTTGCAGCACGGGACGGGCAAAGTACTTGTCCTGGTCCTTGCCGTTGACGATGACCTTGCCGGAGCCGGGCTTGATCCAGACACGGGCGACCGCGTCCTTCCGCTTGCCGGTGGCATAGGCACGGCCCAGCTCGTCGCGCTGGGGTTCACGGTTGATGACTTCTTCGGTCACGGGGGCAGCGCCTTCGGCGACGGTGCCCAGCTCTTCGAGCGAATTCACTTGGTCGGCCATCTATCAGACCCTCGTGTTCTTTTTGTTCATGGATTTGACGTCCAGCACCTCGGGGCTCTGGGCCTCGTGGGGGTGCTCGGCGCCTGCATAGACGCGCAGGTTGGTCATCTGCTGGCGGCTCAGCTTGTTGCCGGGCAGCATCCGCTTGACGGCCTGCATGACAACGCGCTCGGGGTGGGCACCCTCGAGGATCTGGCCGGTGGTGCGGGACTTGATGCCGCCCGGGTAGCCAGTGTGCCAGTAGTTCGGCTTGTCACGCTTGGCGCCGGTGAGCTGCACCTTGTCGGCGTTGATGATGATCACGTTGTCACCCATGTCCTGCGACGGGGTGAAAGTGGCTTTGTGCTTGCCGCGAAGGCGCATGGCGACGATCGAGGCGAGGCGGCCCAGAACCACGCCCTCGGCGTCGATCAGGATCCACTTCTTGTCGATGTCTGCCGGGGTGGCAGTGAAGGTTTTCATCTCTCGTTCCTCTTGGTGGGCACCGCCGGGGCGCCCTTGGCATTCGATTGCGCCGTTCTAAGCATCTGGCGCGGCCAGTCAAGAGGCATTGCTTTGGATTAATTGCGTGATTTCAATGACTTGCGATAACGGTATTATTTTACCCCATCATTCGGGGCGTTTTGGCGGGATCGCGTAGGTCAGGCTGGCCCGTGCGACCACCTCTTCGCGGCCCTCGGAGCGCAGGTGGCACTCCCCCACCGCCAGAGTGCGGCCCAGTTTCAGCAGCCGGGCCGTGCAGATCAGGTCGCGCCCGGCTTCGGGTTTGCGCATGAAGTCGATCGAACAGTTCGTGGTCACGGTCAGGGCGACCGGGCCGATGCGGGAGAGCACGGCGAAATACATCCCCACGTCCACCAGCCCGAACATCGACGGCCCCGAGACCGTGCCGCCGGGGCGCAGGTGCTTGTCTTGCGTCAGCAGCCGCACCAGCACGCCATCTGGCGTGATCTCCTCCACCGAGAAATCGCCCTGCACCTGGCTGAACTTGGTTTCGATGAACCGCTCCAGCGCGCTCTTGTCCATCACCACCTGATCGAACATGCCCCCTCCTCTTGCACTCCGTATCCCTGCGGCCCAGAGTTTCTGCCATTGGGAGGAATGGCAAGATGACTGACCCTGTGCTGACCCGGGTGGACCGTGGTAACGTTGCGGAACTCACGCTGAACCGGCCCGGCGCGCTGAATGCGCTCTCTGACGAGTTGCTCGCCGCGCTGGCGGGCGAGATCGCGGCGCTGGAGGGCGACAGCACGGTGCGCGTGGTGATCCTGCGCGGTGCGGGCAAGGTGTTTTGCGCCGGGCATGACCTGAAGGAGATGCAGGCCGGACGGCAGGCCGAGGACAAGGGGCGCGGATATTTCGAGGATCTCTTCGCCCGCTGCTCGGCGGTGATGATGGGGTTGCAAACCCTGCCCCAGCCGGTGATCGCGCAGGTGCATGGCATCGCCACCGCGGCGGGCTGCCAGCTGGTCGCGAGCTGCGACATGGCGGTGGCCGCCGAAGGCACGCGGTTCGGGGTGAACGGGGTGAACATCGGCCTTTTCTGCTCGACCCCGATGGTCGCGCTTTCGCGCAACGTGGCGCCCAAGGTGGCCTTCGAGATGCTCACCACGGGCGAATTCATCGAAGCAGGCCGCGCCCGCGAGGTGGGGCTGGTCAACCGGGTGGTGCCCGAGGCGGCGCTGGAGGCCGAAACCCGCGCGCTGGCCGATGTGGTGGCCAGCAAGCTCGGCGCGGCGGTGAAGATCGGCAAGCGGGCGTTTTATGATCAGCTTCCTCTGACGACAGCCGAGGCCTATGCCCATGCGGCGGAGGTGATGGTCGAGAACATGCTCTGGCGCGACACCGACGAAGGGATCACCGCTTTCATCGAGAAGCGCCCGCCGGATTGGCAGGGGTGAGGATGGCGTAAAGGGTTTACGAAGCGTTTAAGCGGGCGGGCTGGACGTGTCCCGACTCGCCAGCAGACTCCCCTGTCTTAAGCAAGCCGGGCAGCGCCGTCCCGTGGGGTGGCGCTCGCAACGGCGGCTCGTGGCACTTTATGGTTGGGTGGTCATCTCACGTCAGGGGTAAGCGCTGACTTGGACGAAGCGCCGCCCCCGGGGACGGGACGGCGCTGCACGGCGCCTGCGGCTTGATTCCGTGCGGGGCATTGCTCGACCGTAGGGCGCGCATTCATGGCGCACCGCCCCGGTCAGAGCTTGTAGATCGCCCCGAACTTCTCTTCGAGGTAGTCCAGCAGCGGGGCCTCGGAGGGCGCGAAGCCGCAGGCGTGCTGGATGGTGTCGCGCGGGGTGCGTAGCCCGCCGTGCTGCTGGAGGTTCGCCTTGAGCCATGCGGTGGCCGGGGTGGCATCGCCCGAGGCCAGCGCGGCATCAATGCCCGGCACGGCCTCGCGCAGCGCCTTCATCAGGCAACCGGCATAGACGTTGCCGAGGCTGTAGGTCGGGAAGTAGCCGAAGAGGCCGACCGACCAGTGGACATCCTGCAGGCAGCCGTTGGAGGGTTTGTCGACCGGGTAGCCGAAGTCGCGCTCGAAGCGGGCGTTCCACGCCTCTTCAAGGTCCGCCGCCTCGAGCTGGCCCGCCACGAGATCGCGCTCGAGGTCGAAGCGCAGGAGGACGTGGAGGTTGTATTGCACCTCGTCGGCCTCGGTGCGGATGTAGCCAGGCTTCACCTTGTTCACCGTGGCATAGAAGGCATCGGCATCCGTTGCGAGCGGGCCGAAGGCCTCTTCCATCTGGCTGTGCAGCCAGCCGGTGAAGGCGCGGCCCCTTCCCATCTGGTTTTCGTAGATGCGGCTCTGGCTCTCATGCACCCCCATCGAGACCCCCTGCCCCATCGGGGTCAGCAGGTAGTCTTGCAAGATGTTCTGCTCGTAGCAGGCGTGCCCGACCTCGTGGATGGTGGAGTAGAAGCAGTTGAACGGGTCATCCTCTGCCACGCGGGTGGTGATGCGCACATCGTTGCCGGAGCCGGAGCTGAAGGGATGCACGGCCTTGTCGATCCGGCCGCGGGAGAAATCATAGCCGAAGGCCTCGGCCAGCTTGCGGGAAAGCGCGATCTGGGTGGCCTCGGGGTAGCTGCCGGTCAGCTCGGCGGGTTGGTGCTCGGAGCCGAGTACGGCCTCGCGCAGGGCCACGAGGCGGGGGCGGAGGGCGCCGAACATGGCTTCGAGGTCCGCCGCCTTTGCGCCGGGCTCGTAATCATCCAGCAGGGCATCGTAGAGATCGCCGCCGGAGGCCAGCGCGGCGGCCTCCTCGCGCTTGAGTTTCAGCACCTCGTCCAGCACCGGCACGAAGGCGGCCACATCCTGCGCCTTTCGGGACTCGGCCCATTTGCCTTGGGCGATGGAGGTGGTTTTGGCGAGCTGGGCGGCGAGCTTGGCGGGCACCTTTGTGGTGCGCTCGAAGCTGCGGCGGATGAGGCGCAGCGCGGCGTCCCCGGCGGCATCCGGGGCCTGCGCGGTGCTGAGCCAGTCGCCGATGCGCGGATCCATCCGGCGCGCGTGGAGCACGCCAGAGAGCGCGGCCATCTCATCACCGCGCTGTTCGGCGGAGCCGCGCGGCATCATGGTTTCCTGATCCCAGCCAAGGCGGCCCATGACCTGGCCGAGGGCCTCGGTCTCGCGGTTGTGGGCCATCAGGTCATCGAATGCGGTCATGGTTTAAAGTCCTTCCCGGAGGGTTCCGGCCTTGGGGTAGCCCGCGAGGAAGCGAGCGCGGATGATTACGACCCAGAGCGCCACGCCGAGCGCCTGATGGGTGATGGCGATGTGCCACGGGGCGGAGTGCATCACCGTAACGATGCCCAGCACCACCTGCCCGAAGAGCAGCACCATTGCCCAGTCGAAGGCGCGGCGGGTGGCGGCATAGGCGGAGCGGCGCGAGCGGACCCATGCGAAGAGGCCGAAGGCAAAGAGCGCATAGGCCACCATGCGGTGGATGAACTGCACGGTACCGTCATTCTCGAAGAAGTTGCGCCAGAGCGGGGTGATCTCCCACATGCCGGGGGGCGTGAAGCCGCCCGCCATCAGCGGCCAGTCGATATAGTTGCGGCCCGCGT
Organism: Vannielia sp. SX4; assembly: GCF_052828525.1. The sequence continues at coordinate 2,381,096 of NZ_CM128247.1, read as the reverse complement.
CGATGCCCGCCACCAGCGCACCGATGAGGATTTGCAGGAAGGCGAAATGCATCAGACCGGTGCCGAGGCCGAAGATACGGCGCTCGCGGGCACGGCGGGCCTGCATGATCTCGCGCTCGGGGCGGGACAGCAGCAGGATATACCACGCCAGCAGCCCGAGGATCGCGAAGGCGAGGCCGAGGTGGGTGGCGAGGCGGTAGGAGGCGACATCGGTCATCTCGCCGGAGAGGCCGGAGTGGACCATCCACCAGCCGATGGAGCCCTGGATGCCGCCCAGGACGCCGGGGATCAGCAGGCGGGTTTTCCAGCCGGTGGGGATTTGCCCGCGCAGCAGGAAATAGAGGTAGCCGACGGCCCAGACGAGGCCGATCAGGCGACCAAGCTGGCGGTGGCCCCACTCCCACCAGTAGATCGTTTTGAACTCGGCCAGCGACATGCCCTTGTTCTGCAACTCGTACTCGGGGATCGTCTTGTACTTGTCGAAGGCAAGCTGCCAGTCGGCCTCGTTCAGCGGCGGGATCGCGCCCTTGACCACATTCCACTCGGTGATCGAAAGGCCGCTGTCGGTGAGCCGGGTGAGGCCGCCGACGAGGATCATCACCACCACAAGCGCGAAAAGCAGCACCAGCCAGCTGCGGATGGTCAGGCGGGCGCCGGAGCGGCTGCCCTTGTCGATCAGCCCGGTTTGGCGGGGGGCGCTGCGGGGGGCCTCGCCCTCACCGACCTCTTCGAAGATGCTGCGTTTTCCGGCCATTGTCGTCCCTGTGCTCGCTCGTCTGGCTGTTCGCGCATTCAGGTAGCGCGGCCAGCGACGGGTCTCAAGACTTGCCGCGCAGGAGCTGCTTGAGCGCGCCGTGGAGCATTTGCACATCGGAGCGGGTGAGCATGAGGCGGGGCCACATGTTGCGGAGCACCAGTTTCATCCCGGCGGCCTTCTCCTCGGGGAAGAAGAACCCGGCCTCCTCCAGCCGCTCCTCCCAGTGGTCGCCGAGCTTTTCGATCTCGACCCCGGAGGCGGGTTCGGCCGGGGCCTCCTCGCCGCGGGGCAGGTCGTGGCGACCATACTCATAGGCCATCAAGAGCACGGCCTGGCCGAGGTTGAGCGAGAAGAACTCGGGGTTCACCGGCACGGTGATGATCGAGCTGGCGCGGGCGACATCCTCGTTTTCCAGCCCCGAGCGCTCGGGGCCGAAGAGCACCGCCACGCGCTGGCCTGCAGCGGAGCGGCGGCGGGCATCGGCCATCGCCTCTTCGGGGGTCAGCACCGGCTTGGTCAGGCCGCGTGGACGGGCCGTGGTGGCGTAGATGGTGCGGCAATCGGCCACCGCCTCGGCGACGCTGTCGCAGATCTTGGCGTTGTCGAGCAGGCGCCCTGCCCCGCTCGCCAGCGCCGCCGCGCGGGGGTTGGGCCAGCCGTCGCGGGGGGAGACGATGCGCATCCGGTCGAGGCCGAAATTCCACATCGCACGGGCCGCCGCGCCGATGTTCTCGCCCATCTGCGGGCGCACAAGTACGAAGACGGGATCCATGTTGTCAGCACCTTGCTTGCCCTGCGGAATGGCGCGGGTGATACGATACCTGTGCATCTGGCACAAGTTAGCCGGAGATTTCACGAAGGAGCCGGTGCAATGGCCTATGACGAGGGGATCGCGGAGCAGCTGCGCGAGGGGCTGGAGGGCCTGCCCGGCGTGGAGGAAAAGCGCATGTTCGGGGGGCTGTGCTTTCTGCTGAAGGGCAACATGCTTTGCGGCGCTTCGGGCTGGTCGGATACGATGTTTCGGGTCGGCAAGGAGGCGGAAGAAGAGGCGCTGGCCCTGCCCGGCACGCGGGTGATGGAGATGGGCGGGCGGCGGATGGGCGGGTTTATCCGCGCCGATGACGCGGCGATGGGCGACGATGACACCCGCGCACGGCTGATGGCGCTGGCGCTGGCCTATGTGCAGGCGCTTCCGCCGAAGTAGCCAAGCCCGCAAAACCCCGGTATAGGGCCGGAAACCCGCGACAATGGAGCCGAAAATGGCCGAGCCGCAAGAGGCGCCCCAGATCTACCTCATCACCCCGCAAGCGGTGGAACTCTCCAGCTTTCCCAACCGGTTGGCTGCAGTTCTCGATGCCGTGGAGGTGGCCTGCCTCCGGCTGGCGCTCGCCTCGAACGACGAGGATGAGGTGGCCCGCACCGCCGACAGCCTGCGCGAGGTGGCCCATGCCCGCGACGTGGCGCTGGTGATTGAGCGTCATCTGAACATGGTGGAGCGGTTGGGGCTGGACGGGGTTCACCTGACCGACGGCGCGCGCAGTGTGCGGGCAGCGCGCAAGGCGCTGGGCGAGGATGCAATCGTGGGCGCCTATTGCGGTGCCTCGCGGCATGACGGGATGAGCGCCGGGGAAGCGGGCGCGGATTACGTGAGCTTCGGGCCGGTCGCCGCGACCGGGCTGGGCGATGGCACGGTGGCCGAAGACGGGCTCTTCGAGTGGTGGAGCCAGATGATCGAAGTGCCGGTTGTGGCCGAAGGCGGGCTTTCGGCGGGACGCATCACGGCGCTGGCCGGAATGACCGATTTCTTCGGGATCGGCCCGGAGATCTGGGCCGAGGATGACCCGGCGGCGGCGCTGCGGAGCCTGATGGCGGGGGCCTGAGCGGGGTTGGCTTCGAATATCTGTGCACTTGCGCACATGACGCGGTTTTTTGGGGCGATTTTGGCGTTAACCCTGAAAACCGGCGATGCAGAAGTGATGCACAACTGATGCACAATCCATACATACGCGATTTTCGCACAATCGGCAGAGGTTAACGGGCCGAGCGGCCGGGGTTGCCAGAGTTTCGGGGCGCGTTACCGGGCCGCCCGTTGTAGTATCGGCTCAACAGAACGCTTGGCTTGCGATTGGGCGCTCTGTGGACAAAGCTGTCGTTGGTTTCTTCGACAAATACCGGGGAGTTAGGTAAACGTGTCGGCGACGATGCCGGCAAAGGAACTAGCGACCCATGCCAATGCCGTGGACATATCGGCACGCCTCCAAAGAATGGCGCGCTTTCCTTGATGACGTGAAAGAGCGCATGTCTCTCGAGTCAGACAACATGGCTTACACGGCGGTCGATGCGGTCTTTCAGGTGTTCCGGCGTCGTCTGACTGCTCAGGAGGGTTTGAACTTCGCAAGTATCTTGCCCAGCGTGCTTCGCGCGATTTTTCTTCAAAATTGGGATGTTACGGAGCCTCGCGCGGCGTTTGGCGACCGAGAGACGCTACTCTCGGAAGTCAAGCAGGTGCGGGTGAACCACAACCTAACGCCGGACAATGCGATTGAGGCGACGGCATGGGCGGTTCGGCGCTGCACCAACGGAAGAGACTTCGAGCGCGTTTTGGCCAAACTCCCAGCTGAAGCGCGCGCCTTCTGGCATGTCGACGTTGCCGATCCTGCCGAGCTGGAGCAACGGATCATTTAGCGGATTTGCACCATTCGGAAGGTTTGGGCTCGAAGCGGACCCTGAAGTTACCGTTTGAAGGTCGAAGCCGCGGCACGCGCGAGCATCTCGACGTTGCGCTCAGTTGGTGGCGGCCAGCCGAGCCTCCAACCCCTCTCGCACCGCCTCTTCGCACGCCGCCGCTAGCGCCTTGCGGCCCCCTGCCCCGGCGACCGGGATCGGTTCGTGGAAGACGATCTCCACCACGCCTTGCCGCCGGGCGCCGAGCACGCGGAGGAGGCCGGTGCCGAAATCCATCTCGCCCCACCAGCCGTAGAAGCGGGCATCCTCTCCCTCCGGGGCGTGGTAGGCCACGGTGACCGGCTGGATGTGGAGGATGTCGGGCATGTCGTGGGCATGGAAGGCCTGGAACAGCGTGGGCTTGAAGGGCAGGACGCGGAGGCCGTCGGTGCTGGTGCCTTCGGGGAAGAAGAGCAGGCGGTGGTTCATCCGCAGGCGCTCCTCGAAGATCTCCTGCTGGGCCTTCGCCTCGCGCCGGTCGCGGCGGATGAAGACGGTGCCGGTGGCCCGCGCCAGCCAGCCGATGCCGGGCCAGCCGGCGACCTCGGCCTTGGCGACGTAGTAGATCCGCTGCGGGGCGTTCAGCGCGTAGATGTCGAGCCAGCTGGCGTGATTGGCGACAATGGCGCCGCGGTGGGCCATCGGCGTGCCGAGGGTGCGGTGCTTCATCCCGAGACAGAGGAAGGCGGATTTGCACACGAACTGGGTGATGAAGGGGGTGACGGGGCGGTGGTGGCCGCAGAGCGGGCGCTCGATGAGACGGACGAGCAGCAGGAGGGCGAGGCAGCCGAAGGTGATGATGCCGAGGGGCGCGCCGCGCAGGATCACCCGCGCCCAGCCGAGGGCGCCGAGGCGCGGCGGGGGCAGCTCGGAGGCGCCGTGCCAGAGCGGGGTGGCGGCGGGCGCGCTGCTGGCGTCTCGGCCTGAAAAGCGCGTCACCCGCTGCGGCCCTTGCGATAGATCGCGACCTGACGCGGGCTGACCTGCGTGGCGTCAAGCACGAGGCAGACATCGGTGGTGTTGAAGGCGTGGTCGACCCAGGCCCCCTGCCCGACCCAGCCGCCGAGCCGCAGGTAGGCCTTGATAAGCGCAGGCACGGCGCGCATGGCCTCGGCGCGGTTGAGCGCGGCTTCGGGCATGAGATCCATCGCGGTGCCGTGGGGCGGCAGCACGGCGGGGCGCAGGGCCTCGGGGGCGAGGTGGTTGTGGTGCAGCATCGAGAGCGGCGCGGCCAGCGCGGCGGTGTCGGTGCCGTGGAAGGAGGCGGTGCCGAAGAGCACCTCGATCCCGCGGGCCTCGACATAATCCCAGAGCGCGCCCCAGAGGTGATACATGCCGATGCCGCCGCGATAGGCGGGCGCGAGGCAGGAGCGGCCCAGCTCCAGCAGCTTGCGGCCGGAGGTTTTGAGCGGGGTGAGATCATACTCGCCTTCGGTATAGAACCGCCCGGTCTGGGCCAGACGGTCGCCAGGCAACAGGCGGTAGACGCCCACCACCGCGCCGCCGCCATCGGGGGCGAGATCGGCGCTGCGGGCACGGTCGATCAGCAGGAGGTGGTCGCAATGGGGGTCGAAGGCATCGGCCTCGCGGCGGGCGGAGTGGTCGACCATCTCGCCATCGCCGCCGAGTTCCTCGACGAAGACCTCGTAGCGGAGCCGCTGGGCCGCGGCGAGATCGGCGGCCGATGCGGCCAGCCGCAGCTCGAATTCTGGTGCGTCGCCGCTCATCCTGACCGCCTCAACCCTGGCCCCCGGCCCCTGCGCCGGGTTTTAGGCAGCCCGCCCGCCCCATGCAACCCGGGCCGCCCCGGCGGAGGGCCGCCGCGCGGGAGCGATTTCCGGGCGGGGCATTAATGACATGTTAACCAAGATTGACGTAGCTCAGGTGTCAAAGACAATTTCGAGGAGGATGCGCTTGCCGTCGATCGTCACCTTGCCGGCGTGCTGGAAGTTCACCGTGATCCGGCCGCCGATGTTGGATTGCACCTGCCCCAGCCCCCAATCGGGCTCGCCGGGGTGGCGGACGAGCATGCCGGGTTCGAGGATGGCGTTGAGATCGGCGGACATGGGGCGCTCCGGAGGAGAGAAAGATGGATGACGACTTCGACCTGGCCGCGAAGCTGGCCTCGCGCATATGCCATGACCTGATAAGCCCCGTGGGCGCGATCGGCAATGGCATGGAGCTTCTGGCGATGACGGGCCTGAAGGGCAGCCCGGAGCTGGCGCTGGTGGAAGAGAGCGTGGCGGGGGCGCAGGGGCGGATCAGGTTTTTCCGCGTGGCCTTCGGGCGGGCCGAGCCGGGACAGGCGGTGAGCGGCAGCGAGATTGCCGATACGCTGGCAGGCTATATCGGCGGCGGCCGGGTGGCGGTGGACTGGCCCGAGCCGGGCGCGGTGCCGCGCGACGAGCTGCGGGCGATCTTTCTGGCGATCAACTGCCTCGAGGTGGAGCTGGCCTATGGCGGCGTGATCACGGTGCAGCCGGGCTGGGAGATCGTGGCGCAGGCCGAGCGGATGCGCGGGGAGGAAGAAGCCTGGGGCGTGGCGCAGGGCGGGCCGGGGGAGGTTGGCCCGGCGAAGGTGCAGTTTGCGCTGTTGCCGAAGGCGGTGGCGGCGCTGGGGCGAGAGCTGGAGGTTGTGCGGGGGGATGGGGAGATCGTTGTGCGGTTTTGAGGGGGAGTGGGTCGGGTTTCGACCTATGGCGCGTGTCCCGCGCTGATGCAGCGGTGCGCTTGTGGCGCCATCAGGCAGTCGTGGGCCAGCTCCCCACACCGCGCCTTTCAGTGGGGGGCCAGCCCCCCACGCCCCCCGGAGATATTTAGAGCAAGAAAATGAGCGGGTTACGGGTGGATCACGGGCGGGTCGTGCCGTCGCCTGTGACCAAGTATTTGAAGCTGGTGAGCTGGGTGGCACCCACCGGGCCGCGGGCGTGCATCTTGCCGGTGGCGATGCCGATCTCGGCGCCCATGCCGAACTCACCGCCGTCGGCGAACTGGGTGGAGGCGTTGTGCATCAGGATCGCGCTGTCGAGCCGTTGGAAGAAGCGGTCGGCGGCGGCTTGATCCTCGGTCAGGATCGCCTCGGTGTGCTGCGAGCCGTATTTGCGGATGTGGGCGATGGCAGCGTCGATATCGTCGACCACGCGGGCGGCGATTTTCATGTCGAGGAACTCCTTGCCGAAGTCCTCCTCGGTGGCGGGCCGGGTGCCGGTGAGGCCCTCGGCATAAACCTCGACGCCAACTTCCATCAGCGCATCCACCAGTTTCTGACCGAGGTCAGTTTCACTGCGGTGGATCAGCAGGCATTCGGCGGAGCCGCAGATGCCGGTGCGGCGGGTCTTGGCGTTGAGCACCACTTTCATGGCCTTCTCGGGATCGGCGGCGGCATCGACATAGACGTGGCAGATGCCCTCGAGGTGGGCGAAGACGGGCACGCGGGCCTCGCGCTGGACGAGGCCGACGAGGCCCTTGCCGCCGCGGGGCACGATCACGTCGATATAGGCGGTGGCGCGGAGCATCTCGGCCACAGCCTCGCGGTCGCGGGTCGGCATGAGCTGAATCGCATCCTCGGGCAGACCGGCCTCGCGCAACCCGGTGACGAGGGCGGCATGGATGGCGCGGGAGGAATGGAAGCTCTCGGAGCCGCCGCGCAGGATCACCGCGTTGCCGGACTTCAGGCAGAGCGCCCCGGCGTCGGCGGTCACGTTGGGGCGGCTCTCGTAGATCACGCCGATGACGCCGAGGGGCGTGCGGACACGGCGGATGTGAAGACCCGAGGGCTGATCCCACTCTTCCATCACCTCGCCCACCGGGTCGGGCTGGGCGGCGATGGCCTCGAGCCCGTCCACCATGCTTTGCACGCGGGCTTCGTCGAGCATCAGCCGGTCCATCATCGCGGGGCTGAGGCCCTTGTCGCGGCCATAGTCCATGTCGGCGGCGTTGGCTTCGAGGATCTGCGGGAGGGAAGCGATGAGAGCGCGGCCGGCAGCGGTGAGCGCAGCATTGCGCGCCTCGGCCGGGGCATAGGCCAACTCGGCGGCGGCGGCGCGGGCGCGTTGGCCCATGTCGGCAACGAGGGCGGGGATATTCTGGTCGAGGTCTTTCATCGCGGGACTCCCTTTGGGAGGAGGATGTAGCGCGCAGGGCGGCGCGGCTCAATGGGCTTGGCGTGTGGCGGGGTCAGGCGGGGCGGTTCTGGGCGGCGATGGCCTCGCCCAGGATGCGCTCGACGGTCTGGGTGCTGACCCCTGCCCGTTCGGCGGCCTGCCGGGTGGAATAGCCGCGGGCGTAACACTCCAGCACCAGCGCGGTGGTGTCCTTGTCAGGGGTGCTGTCGGTCATCGCTGCGCCTCCGGGCTTTTCGGCCCTGATAGCACGCCGCAACGAAAAAGGCCCGCCCGTTTCCGGGCGAGCCTCCTTCTTCTGATAACGAGGGAAATCGTATCAGTTGAAGCTGTAAACGAGGCTCACGCCGAAGGTGTTGTCGGTGTTCTTGTCACCGGGCAGCGGATCGGTGTGATACTCGGTGGCGATGGAGGTGCGCAGCGCCAGAGCGTTAGACATGCGCACGTTCACGCCGAGGTCGTTGTAGATCACGTTGTCGGACTCCGAGAAGATGAAGTCGGTGTCGTTGGTCAGATAGACCGTGTCGGTGATCCGGGTCTGGAAGTTGGAGCCGATGGAGGCGGCCTCTTCCTCGATCTCGGTGCCATCTGCGAGCTCGGCCCAGCGGTAACCGGGGCCGGCCGACACATACCATGCGGTGTTGGCGGTCTCGACGACCTTGTAGCCCACACCGAAGCCCGCGAAGGTATCGCGGCGGTAGGAGGCGAAGTCGTCCTGGCTACCTTGGACCTGACCGTAGGCGTACCAGCGGTCGCCGAAGTCACGGGTGTATTCGAGACCGTAGAGCAGGCTCTCGGTGTCCTTGATGCCGTCGCTCTCGCCGTAGTCGTAGACCACGTTGAAGTCGAAGCCGTTGGTGCCGTCATACCAGCCGAGGTTGGCGCCGAGGCCGAGGTCGAAGCTGTCGCTGTTGCCCGATTGGGCGGTGGAGCGCAGGGCGACGGAGCCATCGAAGCCGAGCTTGCGGCCGGTGTTTCCGAAGGCGTCGACATCGCGGTCGTAGTCGTCGGTGATGTCTTCCTGCAGGTCTTCGAGGCGATCCTCGGCGGCGTCGCGGTTGTCGAAGGTGGTGGTCTGGGCCAGCGCGGCGCCAGCGGCAAAGCTGGTGACGGTGCCGAGCGCGATGGCGGCGAAGGTGGCGGGTGCTTTCATTGTCTCCTGTTCCTTCTCAGAGGGTTTGGCGGCCTCGTGGGCCACGGGATGGGCAGAGAGATAAGGGGCTGGAGACCGAGGGTAAGGACACGATGGGCACACGAAATCGTGCTCGCCCAAAGCGTTGCGACACAGGCACATCAGCGGAGAGTGGCCGACGATTTATGCCAGCGTTTTCAGCGGGTTCCATATGCCGTCGCGTAAGCTCACGGGCTATTTCATGCCGAAACGGGGTGTGCTCCCGCACAGGGGCGTGAGGCGCGGGCGGCTCAGTTGCCGGGCAGGAAGGGCACGTCTGTGACGCCCGGGTCGGCGCCGATGGAGGTGAGCATGGCGTGGACTTGGCCGCGGTGGTGGGTCTGGTGGTTGAAAAGCTGGGTGACGCAGACGCCCATGGGTTTGCGGTAATACGCGTCGTAGTCCTTTGAGTACCACGAGAGGTCCCCCACAAGCGCGACCTCCTTCAGCCCCGCGGCCCAGATCTTGATGCGCCCGTCGAGTTGGAAGCGGGCGGCCTCCCACGCGCCAGCGGTGGGGAGGCAGGCGGCGCTCTCTTTCTGGCTGCATTCGGGGCCGGGGCCGCGATCGAACCGGCTCATCCAGAGCAGGTCGCCCCAGACGATGTGGTTGAGCGTGCCGAGGATGGAGCCGAAGAAGGCGCCGCGATCCGCTGTCAGCTCGGCGGCGGGGATGCGGCGCACCGCGACCATGAGCTGCTCGTTTTGCCAGGCGTTGTAGCGCGCCATCATGCGCACCCATTCGACCCCGATCATCGCCGTCCCTCTCATTGTTCGGCGCAAGTTTTGCCAGCGGGCGCGGCGCTGTCAATCTGGCCGGCCCTGCCCTAGGCTGGCGGAGATGACGGCAGGCGGGAGCGGGCGGAGATGACACAGCGCAGGCTTTACCTCGGGCCGCTGACGGACAACCGGCGGTGGGAGCGGGTGGCGATCCGGCCCGATGACGTGATTGTCGTCACGCCGCCGAAATGCGGCACGACATGGATGCAGACCATCGTGGCACTGCTGCTCTCGGGCGATCCGGAGGTGGAGACCGAGCTTTCGATCCGGATGCCGTGGGTCGATATCCGGCTGCGTGACATCGACGAGGTCGCCGCGCGGCTGGAGGCGATGGCGGAGCGGCGGAGCATGAAGAGCCACACGCCGATGGATGGCGTGCCGCTGGACGGGGCGGCGCAGTACATTTGCGTGTTCCGGCACCCGCTCGATGCGCATTTCTCGTTCCGCAACCATGTGCGCAACACGCCGCTGCGGTGGTTCGATCACTGGTATCCGGAGGAGGACCCGGGCGGAGTTGCGTTCAAGCGGTTCCTCGATGGCGGGCCGGAGGGATTTGACACCGATGCGATGCCGCTGGCGCATATCCTGCGGCACTACGAGGCCGCGCGGGCGGTGGCGGAGCGGGAGAACGTGCACCTGTTCCATTTTGCCGACATGCGCCGCGATCTGGCGGGGGCCTTTGCGCGGGTGGCGGAGATCTTGGGCGTGACCCACCCGCCGGGGCTGATGGCCCGGCTGGTGCAGGCCGCGACCTTCGACAACATGAAGGCGGATGCCGCGCGGTTCTGCCCCTCGGGCGGCAAGGGGTTTTTCCGTTCCGATGCGGGGTTCTTTGCCAGCGGGGCGAATGGCCAGTGGGAGGGCAAGCTGACTGCGGCGGAACTGGAGGCTTATGACGCGGCGATGCAGGCGGCGCTTGCGCCAGAGGCGCGGTGCTGGTTGGAGTTTGGGGCGGAGGCCTGAGGTGTGATGGCGTCGAGCCGCGTGTCGGCGGTTCGCCGCAGCCCTGCGCTGCCTGCAAAACAGGCACGGCGGCTCCCCTGCCCCGCACAGCACCGACCGCGCGTTTTTATCCTTGTGAGGCAGGCCGGGCGCGTCTAGCGTTCTGAACCGTGATCACACCCGCCAACCGGAGGACCCACCACAAATGGCGCGACACTTTTCTGCTGCTGCGGCGCTTCTTCTCTCCACCACGCTCACCGCAAGCGCGGCCGACTCCGAACTCCTGATCTTCGACTGGTCGGGCTTCGAGGATCCGGGCTTCTTTGGCGAGTACATCGAGAAATACGGCGACAACCCGACCTTCACCTTCTTCGGCGAAGAAGAGGAAGCCTTCCAGAAGCTGCGCTCTGGCTTCAAGGCCGACATTGCCCACCCCTGCTCGCAGTCGGTGGACAAATGGCGGCAGGCCGGGCTGCTCGAGCCGTGGGACATTTCGAAGATCCCGCGCTACGCGACCGTGGCCGAGAGCTACAAGGCGGACCCGATCTTTACCGATGGCGATCAGGTCTATTTCATCCCGGCGGATAACGGCTCGACGGCCATTGCCTTCAACGCCGACGAGATGAGCGCCGACGATCTGACCACGCTTCAGGTGTTCAAGGATCCGCAATACGCGGGCCGCATCTCCCTGCCCGACAACGTGGATGATATCTACGCGCTGGCCTATCTGGCGACCGGCGTGAGTGACTGGACGCAGGCGACGCAGGAAGATTTCGAGGCGGCCAGCGCATGGCTGCGCGAGGTGCATCCGAACGTACGCGCCTATTGGGCCGATGGTGCCGAGCTGGCGCAGCTGATGGCCACGGGCGAAGTGCTGTTCTCCTGGGCCTGGAGCGAGACGCCTGCCTCAATGCGCGGCGATGGCTATAACATCGGCTTCCAGCGTGAGGCGGAAGAAGGCTCCTCGGTCTGGTTTTGCGGCTATGTGAACCTCGTCGACGGCCCCGGCTCGGAAGACAAGGCGCATGACTTCATCAACTCGTGGCTCTCGCCCTCCTCGGTCGAGTACATCGTGAGCGAATGGGGCTACGGCAACTCCAACACCGAGGAAATGGCCAAGATCGACAGCGGCACCCTCGACGAGGTGGGCCTCGGTGAGGTGAGCGCCCCGGTGCTGGCCCAGCTGCCGATGGACAACGCGCTGCGCGAGCAGATGATCGCCGAGTTCGAGAAGATCAAGGCCGGGTTCTGACCGCGGTCATATCCGGATGCGAGCGGCGGCCTTCGGGCCGCCGTTTTCGTTTGGTGGGGGCGGCGGTGCGCCGTGAATACGCACCCTACGCAGGCGCTTCCATCGGCAGGATGCGGCCCCATTGCGAGTCACGCGGCGGGCCGGAGATGGTGAAGCCGCATTTGGTGTAGGCGCTGATGGCGCGGGTGTTGTCGGGGTGCGGGTCGGTGCAGATGACCGGGGCACCGGCGGCGTAGAGGCTGGCCATATGCGCGCGGATAAAGGCCGGGCCATGCCCCTGGCCCAGCAGTTGCGGCAGGCCGATGAACTGATCGATCCCGCGCGATCCGGGCGGCAGGTGGGCAAAGGGATGGTCGGGCCAGCCGTGGGGGTCGTAATCCTGGATATAGGCGAAGGGCTGGCCCTCCAGCGAGACGATGTGCGGCACGTGGCGGGTACCTTCCAGCGCCTCGGCATCGAAGGGGTCGTCCTGCCCCCACCAGCGGGCGACTTCGGGCACGGCCAGCCAGCGCCGGAGTATCGGCAGATCGGCCAGTGTGGCGGGGCGGAAGGTGATGCGGGCGGGCATGGGGCGAGTTTAGGCGGCGGAGGGACGCGCGGGAAGTGTCGCGCCATCTTGAACCTGCTGCCCCCGCACCCCATAACTGTGCCACCATGAGGCAACCCGGCCCCCTTTCGTGATCGACACCGCATTCTGGCTGACCGCCGGCAGCATATTGTTGCTGCTCATCTGTTCCGCATTCTTCTCCGGCTCTGAGACCGCGCTCACCGCGGCCTCGCGCGGCAAGCTGCGCTCGAAGGCCGACAAGGGCGAGCGCGGCGCCGAGGTGGCGTTGGAGGTGACCGAAGACAGCGAGCGGCTGATCGGCGCCGTGCTGCTGGGCAACAACGTGGTGAACATTCTCGCGGCCTCGCTTGCGACCGCGCTGTTCACCCGGATTTTCGGCGAGGGCGGCGTGGCGCTGGCGACGCTGGTGATGACCCTGCTGGTGCTGGTCTTCGCCGAGGTGCTGCCCAAGACCTATGCGATCTCCAACGCCGAAAGCGCGGCCAGCCGGGTGGCGCGGCCGATCAGCCTGCTGGTTACCATCCTCTCGCCGGTGGTGCGGACGATTCAGGCGCTGGTGCGGGCGATCCTGCGGCTGTTCGGGGTGCAGACCGACCCGGACGGCCAGCTCTTCAGCGTGCACGAAGAGATCGCCGGGGCGCTGGCGCTTGGCCACTCCGAGGGCGTGGTGCAGAAGGAAGACCGCGACCGGCTGCTTGGCGCGCTCGACCTTGGCGACCGGACGGTGGAGGAGATCATGCTCCACCGCTCGCAGATCGAGATGATCGACGTGGATGCCACGCCCGACGAGGTGCTCGCGCAGGCGCTGGAGAGCCGCCACACCCGGCTGCCGCTCTACAAGGACGACAAGGAAAACATCGTTGGTGTGATCCACGCTAAGGATCTGCTGCGGGCGATTCACCGAGCCGCGCTGGCCTCTGGCGGGGCGCCCGAGGCGCTGAGCACGCTCGACGTGATGGATGTGGCGATGGAGCCCTACTTCGTGCCCGAGACCACCACGCTGGACGACCAGATGCGCCAGTTCCTGCGGCGGAACACGCATTTTGCGCTGGTGGTGGATGAATACGGCACCCTGCAGGGTTTGATCACGCTGGAGGATATCCTGGAGGAGATCGTGGGCGAGATCACCGACGAGTTTGACCTCGACGAGGACCACCCGCTGCGCCGCACCGATGCGGGCGACTGGATCGTGGATGGCGCGATGACCATCCGTGACCTGAACCGCGCCACCGACTGGAACCTGCCGGACGAGGAGGCCAACACCGTCGCTGGCCTCGTGATTCACGAGGCACAGGCGATCCCGACCGTGGGTCAGGTGTTTTCGTTCCACGGCTTCCGGTTCGAGGTGGTGGCGCGGAAGGACAACCGGCTGACCCGGTTGAAGCTGCGGCCCTTGGCGACACTGGCCGAGTAGGCGCGCGGTGGGGTTGCACCCGCCTTAATGAAAGCACAGCCGGGCGGTGCGCAGATTGCCTGCCCTAAGCGCCGGCCTCGGCCACGGCGGCGGGGGTTTGCTGGTGGCTCATCATCCGCCAGCCATCGCCATCATCGACGTAGGTCGAGGCACAGAGCGCGGTGTAGTCTTCACCATCGCGCTCGGCCTGCGCCTTGTAGGCCAGCACCGCCACCGGCCCCTGCCGGGTGAAGCTGTGGTCGTGGAAGGTGACGGAGCGCCAAGGCGCGGCACCTTCCAGCCCCTTCATTGAGGCCTCGGCGCCAAGGATGCCCGCCGGATAGGGAAAGACGAACACCGCATCGTCACGGGTGACCGAGCGGGCATAGTCGGCCCCGGCGGTCCAGTATTTCTCTTCCATCTTCCAGAAGTCTGCCTCGGTCATGTCGGGCCTCCTTTCACCCGCTCAACGGGCGGCGGGCGGCACGGGTTCCGGATGACGGGAACGTGAGGCGGCGGCTTGCCTGCGGGGTGCTAGCCTCGCGCCGGGATGACGCGGAACCTCGGGAACAGGGAGACCTCCGATGAACAAACCGACAGGCCGGATGACGGCAAGCGACTTTCACCCCAAGCTGCTCGAAATGTACGACGGCTACGTGCATGGCAAGATGAGCAAGCGCGACTTTCTGAAGGGCGCGGGCAAATATGTGGCGGCGGGCGTGACCGCGGCGGCGGTGCTGGAGAGCCTTCAGCCCAACTATGCGCTGGCACAGCAGGTCGCCCCGGATGACCCCGATATCGAGACCGAGGTGGTGGAGTATGACAGCCCCGAGGGGCATGGAACCATCAAGGGCCTGATGGCGCGGCCTGCGGGTGTGGAGGGCAAGCTGCCCGCCGTGCTGGTGATCCACGAGAACCGGGGGCTGAACCCCTATATCGAGGATGTGGTGCGCCGCGTGGCCAAGGCGGGCTTTCTGGCGCTGGGCCCCGACGGGCTGACCCCTGCGGGCGGCTATCCGGGCAATGACGACGAGGGGCGCGAGATGCAGCGCGAGCTCGACGGCGCCAAGCTGATGAACGACTTCTTCGCCGGGTTCGAGCACCTGATGAACCACGAGGGCAGCACCGGCAAGGTGGGGGCCGTGGGCTTCTGCTACGGCGGCGGCGTGTGCAATGCGCTGGCGGTGGCCTATCCGGAGATGGGGGCGAGCGTGCCGTTCTATGGCCGCCAGGCCTCGGTCGAGGATGTGCCGAAGATCCAGGCGCCGCTGCTGCTGCATTACGGCGAGCTGGACGAGCGGATCAACGCGGGCTGGCCGGATTACGAGGCGGCGCTGAGGGAGCATGGCAAGGTCTATGAGGGGCATATCTATGCCGGGGCCAACCACGGGTTCCACAATGACACGACGCCCCGGTATGACGAGGATGCTGCGACGCTCGCTTGGGAGCGGACGGTGGAGTGGTTCAACCGCTATTTGACGTAGAGCGCTGGGCGCGCCGGGCAGCGCCGAGCCGCGGGGTGGCGGTGCTGACGCTCGCTCGTGGCACTTTATGGCGCAGCTCGGGCGCTTCCTCGATGGTGACGCACACCCCTCACCAAAACGCCGCCCCGTCCCGCCAAAGGCGGGCCGACAAAAACTCGGCGCACCTCTGGTGCGACGGACGGGTCGGCGCTGCCCGGCGCCTTACGGCGCGCATCGGGCGGCGCCACTCTAGAGCGGCGCGTCAGGGGCTTCGGGACACGTCCCGCGCCTACCGCCCCGAAAACAGCGTGCCGAAGATGCCCCGCACCAGGGCCTTGCCGCTGCGGGTGCCGAGCTGGCGGGCGAAGCTTTTGGCGAAGGCCTCGCCGACGCTGTCGGAGCGGGAACTGCGGGAGCGGGTCGGCTTGGAGGTGGAGCGGCTGACGCGGGTGCCGGAGTAGCGGCGCCCGGCCTTGAACTCGCGCTCGGCCATCTCTGCCTCTTCTTCTTGCTCCTCTGCCGCTTCGGCCTCCTTGGCTGCCGCCTCGGCCCGTTTGGCGAGCATCTCGTAGGCGCTTTCGCGGTCTACGGCGGTGTCATACTTGCCCGCCACCGGAGAGGCGCCGATGACCCCGCCGCGCTCGGCGGCGGAGATCGGGCCGAGTTGCGACGAGGGCGGGCGGATCAGCGTGCGCTCCACGATGCCGGGCGCGCCCTTGCGGATCAGGAAGGAGGTGACCGCCTCGCCGGTGCCGACCTCGCGGATCGCGTCCTCGGTCGAGAAGCGGGGGTTATCGCGGTAGGTTTCGGCGGCCTGACGCAGCTCGCGCCGGTCCTTGGCGGTGAAGGCGCGGAGCGCGTGCTGCACCCGGTTGCCGAGCTGGCCGAGGATATCCTCGGGCACATCCGCCGGGTTCTGGGTGCAGAAGTAAACGCCCACGCCCTTGGAGCGGATCAGCCGCGCGACCTGCTCGACCTTGTCGACAAGCGCCTTGGGCGCGTCGTCGAACAGCAGGTGCGCCTCGTCAAAGAAGAACACCAGCTTGGGTTTTTCGGGGTCGCCGACCTCGGGGAGCATCTCGAAGAGTTCGGAGAGCATCCAGAGCAGGAAGGTGGCGTAGAGCCGGGGCGCGCCCATCAGCTTGTCGGCGGCGAGGATGTTGATGCGGCCCCTGCCCTCTGCATCTGTCAGGAAGAGATCATCCAGCGAGAGCGCGGGCTCGCCGAAGAACTGGGTGGCGCCCTGGTTCTCGAGCACCAGCAGGCGGCGCTGGATGGCGCCGATGGAGGCGGTGGAGACGTTGCCGTAGCGCAGGCTCAGCTCGGAGCGGTTTTCACCGACCCAGACCAGCAGCGATTGCAGATCCTTGAGGTCGAGCAGCGGCAGGCCCTGCTCATCGGCCACGCGGAAGGCGATGTTGAGGATGCCCTCTTGCGCCTCGGAGAGCTCCAGCAGACGGGCCAGCAGCAGCGGGCCCATTTCGGCGACGGTGGTGCGCACCGGGTGGCCCTGCTCGCCGTAGAGATCCCAGAAGGTGACGGGGAAGTCGCTGTAGCTATAGTCGGTGAAGCCGATCTTGGCGGCCCGCTCCATGAAGGGCGCGTGCAGCTTGGCCTCTGGCGAGCCGGATTTGGCAAGGCCGGAGAGATCGCCCTTCACGTCCGAGAGGAACACCGGAACGCCATTGGCCGAGAAACTCTCGGCGAGGATCTGGAGTGTCACCGTCTTGCCGGTGCCGGTGGCCCCGGCGATCAGCCCGTGCCGGTTGGCGTAGTTCAGCAAAAGCTCCTGCGGATCGCCATAGCCCTCACCGCCGCCACCCACGAAAATCGAACCGCTCATATGGCCCTCCAGTCCTGTTTCGGACCCAACATAAAGTATTAACCTTTCTCTGCCAGTATCGATCTTGTTCGGGCCTCCGTCCTCTTGGCCCGGATTGACTTCCTCCCTGTCAGACTGGCCGCGTCACACTCGTGACGCGGCTTTTTTCTGAGCGTGTTCAAATTCTTGGGGGGTGTTCTTTTAGCTGTTGACGGCTGCGGCAAGTTGCCATAGCGTCCGGGCATCAAGTCGGCCAGTCCGGCAGGGAGAACCAAGAACAGGCAGCCCTCGTGGTTGCACATAGCGGCAAAAAACAGCCGTTCGGGCCGGTAAACGGACCCGCACAAAAGGGCCTCTCGGGGCCCTTTTTCAGGTCTGGAGCGGCGCCGTGGAGTGCCGCCGATGCGCCCCCTCACGGTCCTGTCAGAGCGCCCGCATTTCTCCCTGACATCCCCTGCGCCCTGTGCTAGACGGCGGCACGATTTCAAAACCCGAGAAGGTTGTTGAGGACTATGCAGAATCTGACAAAAGCGAGTTTTCTGGCGCTGATGATCGCGGCCACGCCGCTCTGGGCACAGGACGCCACCACCACCGGGGAAGCCCCTGCCGAAGAGACCACCACCGAAGCGCCCGCCGAGGCTGCCGGTGAAGGTGCGGCGGATGCGGCGGCCGAAGAGGCCGCCACCCCCTCCCCCGATGCCGGGCTGAACATGGGCACGCCGGAAGGCCAGGCCGCCGCCGGGACCGACCCCGCCGCGCCCTACACCAAGGAAACCCACGGCGACTGGGAGCTGCGCTGCGCCAAGGTCGAGGGTGTCGAGGAAGAGCAATGCCAGCTCTACCAGCTGCTGAGCGATGAAGGCGGCAACGCGGTGGCCGAGATCAATCTCTTCGCCCTGCCCGCCGGTGGCCAGGCCGTGGCCGGTGCCAACATCGTCACCCCGCTGGAGACCTTGCTGACCGAGCAGATCACGCTTTCGGTCGATGGCTCGCAGGGCAAGCGCTACCCCTACACCTTCTGCACCCGGATCGGCTGCATCTCGCGGATCGGGATGACCCAGGCCGATGTGAACGGCTTCAAGGCCGGCAGCGCCGCCACGCTTTCGCTGGTGCCCGCTGGCGCGCCCGATCAGCGCGTGCGGCTGAAGGTGTCGCTCACCGGCTTCACCGCCGGGTTCACCTCGCTGCAGGCGCAGGTGGCCGGCAACTGAGGTTAGCCAAAGATCGAGTTTGAAGCGCCGCCCTTCGGGGCGGCGTTTTACGTTTGGGCTGCAAGGATGCGGCTGACCACCGGTGAGAAGAGCGGGCGCATGGCGTGGGCGAGCGCCGGGGTGAGCGCGGCCCAGCGGTAGGCAAAGATCAGCCCCGCCTCGGCCGGGCTGCCCTCGGCCACATGGTCCCAGCGCTCGGGCAGGCCTGTGGGCGCCTCGAAGGCAAAGAGGTGCCAGAGCTGGGGCGCGGCATAGCCTTCCTCCCACGGGCGGTGCCATGTGCCGATGCCGGTTGGGTTGGAGAGGATGAGGCCGGATTCTTCCTGCAGCTCGCGGATGGCCGCCTCGGCCGGGTCTTCCCCCGGTTCGATGGTGCCCTTGGGCAGCTGGTCACCGGTGAGCGGATGGCGAAAGATTAGGAGCTCGCGGGCAGTGGCGGGGCCTCGGAGGACGGCGGCGAGGGCTTTGGGTGTGGGTGGGTGTTGGGCAGGGTGCATGGGGGGAGTTTGGCGGGCGTATCGCAGTTTGCAAGCGTCAGAGTGGGGGGCCAGCCCCCCACACCGCGCCCTTCAGTGGGGGGCCAGCCCCCCACACCCCCCGGAGATATTTGAACCAAGATGAAGATCAGGGGCGCGGTTTATCAGGGGCGCATTTGATTCAAATTTTCCGCACAGGTGTGCCTGCCGCTGGGGCCAGCCCTCGGTTCGTTCGGCCGGGTGAGCCGGAACGGGCGCAGCTGTTTCAGACCTTCTTCAGCGCCAGCACCGCGTTCAGCCCGCCGAAGGCGAAGGCGTTGGAGAGGACGACATCGACCTTTGCGTCGCGGGCCTCGTTGGGCACCACGTCGAGCGCGCATTCAGGGTCTGGCTCCTCGTAGCCGATGGTCGGGGCGATCACACCGTCGCGCAGGGCCATGATGCAGGCCAGAAGCTCCACCGCACCGGTGCCGCCGATCAGGTGGCCGTGCATCGACTTGGTGGAGGAAATCATGAGCTTGTCGGCGTGGGAGCCGAAGACATCGGCCACCACGGCGCATTCGGTCTTGTCGTTGGCCGCCGTGCCGGTGCCGTGGGCGTTGATGTAGCCGACCTCGGCGGGGTTGATCCCGCCGTCGCGGAGCGCCCCGCGCACCGCCCGCGCCGCGCCCTGCTTGGAGGGCATGACGATGTCGGCGGCGTCCGAAGACATGGCGAAGCCGACCACCTCGGCGAGGATATCGGCGCCGCGCGCGCGGGCGTGGCCCATCTCTTCGAAGACGAAGACCGCCGCGCCCTCGCCCTGCACCATGCCGTTGCGGTTGGCGGAGAACGGGCGGCAGGCGTCCTTGGACATCACCCGAAGCCCCTCCCAGGCCTTCACCCCGCCGAAGCTGAGCATGGCCTCGGCCCCGCCGGTGACCATAGCGCGGCTGGCGCCGGAGCGAACCATGTGGAAGGCCTGCCCCATCGCGTGGTTGGAGGAGGCGCAGGCGGTGGAGACCGAATAGCTCGGGCCCTTGAGGTTGTACTCCATGCTGACGTGGGAGGCGGCTGCGTTGTTCATCAGCTTGGGCACGACGAAGGGGTGGACCCGGTTCTTCCCCTCTTCATAGACCGTGCGGTAGTTCTCATCCCAAGTGTTCACTCCGCCGCCGGCGGTGCCGAAGATCGCCCCCGCCTCATCCGCGAGCAGCCCGTGAAACTCCAGCCCCGACTGGGCCAGCGCCTCCTTGGCAGCGAGCATGGTGAACTGGGTGAAGCGGTCGTAGAGCGCGATCTGCTGGCGGTTGAAGAACTCTTCGGGGTCGAAGCCGCGCACCTGCCCGCCGATCTGCACCGAGAGGCGCTCCACGTCGCGGACATTGATGGTGTCGATCCCGCAGCGGCCCTCGGCCATTGCGGTGAAGGTCTCGGGCACGCTCTTGCCGAGCGCATTGATCGTGCCCATGCCGGTGATCACAACACGGTTCATGGCTCGGGGCATCGGGCCTGCCTTTCGGGGTCTTGCTGCGGCCGTCAGGCCTGTTCTTTCACCAGCCCTTCGACGGCCTCGACGATGGCCGCCACCGAGGAGATATCGAAATCGCTCTCGGAGGGTTCGTTGGCGTTGAAGGGCACCTGAATGTCGAAGGCCTCTTCGATGGCGAAGATGCTCTCGACCAGCCCGAGGCTGTCGATGCCGAGGCTTTCGAGCGTGCTGTCCATCTTCACGTCCGATGGCTCGAGCACGGCCTGCTCGGCGATGATCTGGATGACCTTGGTTTTGACTGCGTCCGACATACCGCCCACCTGTCTGTTACGCCCTTGTGCCCATTTATGTGCTGGGGCCGGGTTTGGAAAGCTTCTTTCGCAACTCTGTAACGTCTGCATGAAGGCGCGGCAGACGGCGCAGGCCCTTGTAGGCTTCGATGCTGGCCTTCATCTCCATTGCCGGATTTCCCAGCATCACCCGGCCCTTGGGCTGGTTGGTGCGCAGCAGGGTTCCGGCGCCTGCGATCACGTCATCGCCGATGTCGAGATGGTCGGTGACGCCCGCCTGGCCGCCCAGAACCACGCGGTCGCCCAGCCGGGTGGAGCCGGCGATCCCGACCTGCCCGCAGAGCAGGCAGTCGCGCCCGGTGCGGACGTTGTGGCCGACCTGCACGAGGTTGTCGATCTTGGTGCCCGAGCCGATCTCGGTGGGGTGGATGGTGCCTTGGTCGATGCAGGCGTTGGCGCCGACCTCAACATCATCGCCGATGACCACGCCGCCGAGGGAGTGGATGCGGGCATAGGCCTGTTGGACAGCCTCGCCGCGCTCGCCCAGCGTGGCGCGCACCGCCTCGACTGCGCCCGCCTCGGGGGTGACGAAAGAGAAGCCGTCGCCGCCAATCACCGCGCCGGGCTGGGCGATGAAGCGCTCGCCGATGCTGACGGAATGGCCGATGCGCACGCCCTCCCGCAGCAGGCAATCCGCCCCGATCTGTGCGCCGCTTGCGATACTCACATGGGCGGCGATGCGGGCGTTCGGGCCGATGACGGCTCCGGCCCCGATCACCGCCAGCGGGCCGATGGCGGCGCCCTCGCCGATGATCGCGGTGTCATCCACAACGGCGGAGGGGTGGATGCCGGGCGCGATGCGCGGCCCGGCGTCGAGCATCGCGGTCAGCCCGGCCATCGCGTAGCGCGGGCGGGGCGCGAAGATGACCGCGGTCAGGTTCATCGCCTGCCAGTCGGCCCCTTCCCAGACCATCGCCGCCTTGGCCGCGCCTTCGGACAGCCCGGCAGCGAACTTCGGGTCCATCGCCAGTGCAAGCGCATCGGCCCCAGCGCGGGCCGGTTCGGCGGCGTGGGTCACCTCAAACGCACCATCGCCCTCGAAGCGGGCTCCGAGGGCGATGGCAATGTCTTCTATCTTCAGGGGTGTCACGGTGTCAGCTTTCGACTCCGCGGAGCTTTACCCCCATCTCGGCCAGCGCATTCCAGATGCGGGCGTCGCGGCCATAGATATCGTCGCGGTAGTTCATGTGGCCGCGGGCCTGGGTGAAGGCGGTGCGGTAGATCAGGTGGACCGGGACCTGCACGTCGAGATCGACCCGCGTTTCGGACCCGGTGCGCAGGCGCGACTGGAAGGCGCCAACAGGATCGTCGGTCTGCCGGGCCAGCAGGGCATAGGCAAAGTCGAACGGGTCAGCGAGCCGGATGCAGCCGTGCGAGAAGGCGCGGACATCGCGGTTGAACAGGCTCTTGGAGGGCGTGTCGTGCAGGTAGATGTTGTACTTGTTGGGGAACATGAACTTCACCAGCCCGAGCGCATTGCCGCGCGAGGGCGGCTGCTTGATGGCGAAGGGGAAGTTGCGGGCGTTGTAGGCGCGGAAGTTCACCGCGCCGCGGGGCACCACGCGGCCCCGCCGGTCGATCACCCGCAGGTGGCTGACGGCGTTGGGGTTGCGTTGCAGCAGCGGCAGATACTCCTTGGTGGCGATCGAGCGCGGCACGTTCCAGGTGGGGTTGATCACCATGTGCTCCATCGTGTCGGAGAACTCGGGCGTGCGCTGGTCGGGGACGTTCTTGCCCACCACCGAGCGGGTCTCGAAGGTGACCTTGCCGTTGTCGATGATCTGGGCCTTGAAGTTGGGGATGTTCACCAGCACGTGGCGCTCGCCGCGCGGGCGGTTCAGCCAGCGCTCGCGCTCCATGGCGACGATGACCGACTCCAGCCGCGTGACCGGCGAGACGTTGAGCGCGGCAATGGTGCCCGGCCCGGCGACCCCATCGGCAGAGAGGCCGTGGTCGATCTGGAAGGTCTGCACCGCGCGTTCGATCGCGGCGTCATAGCTTTGCGAGGCGGAGCGGGCGAGATAGCCCATTGCGATCAGACGGTTACGCAGGGCGACCACGGCAGGCCCCTCCTGCCCCGGCTCCAGCGCCTTGGCCTGCACCGTGGGACCCCAGCCGCCACGGGCCACCGTCTTTTCCAGCTCCAGCTTGCCGCGCATCAGCCGCACATATTCGGGCGTGCGGGGCATCAGGCCACGGAAGAACTGCGCTGGCTCCTTGCGGGTGAACTCGGTGAGCAGCGCCTCGGGGGCGCGGCGCGGGATCTCGCGGACGATGCCACTATCAATCCTGCGCGGCTCGGTGGCGCCCGACTGCAGGTCGCGGGCGAACTGCACCAGCATCTGCGCCGCCAGCACCTCGACCCGGCCCCGCTCGCGGGTGGAGCGGGCCTGCGCGAAGGCGGCCTTCAACTCGGCGGGGTCGTAACGGACGGAGGGCAGCCCGTGATCATCGGCCGAGGCCAGCGCCCGCAGCAGCGCCGCGCGGCGCTCCATGTCGGCCTCGCCGGTGAAGAGCGGCTGGTAATCACGGTTGCGGTAGAAGGCCCCGATGCTCTCGTTCTCCGAGGCGAACTCGGCCACCGCCTGCTTGAAGGCAGAGATCTGGAACTGCGAGCTGACGTCTTGCGCCGTGGCCGGAAGGCTGATGGCCGCACAGCCCAGAAAGAGGGCGGCAAGGCCTGCGCGCCCAACACGGGCGGGGCGGAACGTCATCGAAAGGGGCATAGGGTCCTCGGGACTAAGTGTTCGCTTCAATCAGGATTACCCAAGGTTTCCCGAAGCTTCCATGATTGTCGATTCACATTTGAGTCGGTTTGTGCGGAGCGGGGGGGGGGAAACCGTGCCGAATTGGCAATTAACTGTTTCTAATCAGAGCATTGCGCCGCAAACCTAAGGGCTTGCGCTGTTGCGCCAAAGCCGCGCCACGGCAGTGCTGAAAATTGTTCCAGATCAACGCGATCTTAAGCAAATTCCTGCTTATTTACCCCCGAAACAGGGGCGTTGCAGAATTGCGCCTTGGCCGGAGAATCGCTTTGTGGCATAGAAAACGTGCATCTGGGGATGGGATGACAACGCGGTCAGCCGAAAAGGCGGCCAAGTGCAAGAGACGGGCACGGGGACAGGCATGACAATCGAGACAGGCTCTTCCAAAATCTCGCGGCGCGGGTTGCTCGGAGCGTTCGCCGCTACGGCCCTCGTGGCCGCACCCACCTATACCAAGGCAGCAGGCTTCCTCCGCGGCGCCGGCGATATCCGCCGCATCCGCATGTACAATGGCCGGACCGGCGAAAGCATGGACGCGATCTACTGGATCGAAGGCGATTACATCAAGGACAGCATCAAGGAAGTGAACTACTTCATGCGCGACTGGCGGCGCGATGAGGTGAAGGCGATCGACATTCGCACCATCGACATCATCGCCGCCGCTCACAACCTGCTTGATGTGCGCGAACCCTACATGCTGCTCTCGGGCTACCGCAGCCCGGCGACCAATGCGATGCTGCGCTCGCGCTCCAGCGGCGTGGCCAAGAACTCGCTGCACCTCAAGGGCCAAGCCGCCGACCTGCGGTTGAAGTCCCGCTCGGTGAATCAGGTGGCCCGGGCCGCCGAGGCGTGCCGCGCTGGCGGTGTGGGCCGCTACCACGGCTCCAACTTCGTGCATATGGATTGCGGCGTGGTCCGCAGCTGGGGCGGCTGAGCCCCCTGCCCTCACCAGCCTGCTGAAACGCGCCCGGGATTGCCTCGGGCGTTTTTTGTTGGGGGTGGCGTCATCGGGTGTGAGGCAACATGCCCGCGCGCCCGCCGCGACACGCGCGCTTCGCTTGCCCGGCGCAGGCAAGGCGCTAGATGCGCGGGACCACTGCAAGAGGCCCCCCGATGATCCCCTATTCCGTGCTCGATCTCGCCCCCGTTCCGCAGGGCGCCACCACCGCCGATGCGCTGCGCAACACGGTGGAGCTGGCCCGCCACGCCGAGGCCTTGGGCTATCGCCGCTACTGGCTGGCCGAGCACCACAACATGGTGGGCATCGCCTCTGCCGCGACGGCGGTGCTGATCGGCCATGTGGCGGGCGCGACCGAGCGCATCCGCGTCGGCTCCGGGGGCATCATGCTGCCCAACCACAGCCCGCTGATGGTGGCCGAGGCCTTTGGCACGCTGGCCACGCTCTTCCCCGGCCGGATCGACCTTGGCCTTGGCCGCGCGCCGGGCACCGACATGGCCACCGCCCGCGCCCTGCGCCGGGGGTTGGGCCGAGAAGATACCTTTCCGCAGGACGTGGTGGAGCTGATGGGCTATCTGGCCGCGCCGGAAGAGGCGGAGCGGGTGCGGGCGGTGCCCGGCATGGGCACGCAGGTGCCGATCTGGATGCTGGGCTCTTCGCTCTTCGGCGCGCAGCTTGCTGCCCACCTCGGGCTGCCCTATGCCTTTGCCTCCCATTTCGCCCCCGGTGCGCTCGACGATGCCATCGCCACCTACCGCGCCAATTACCGGCCCTCGCAGGCCCACCCCGAGCCCCATTTCATGTTGGCGGTCAATGTCTTCGCCGCCGACACGGATGCAGAGGGCACGCGGCTGCGGACCTCGATGCAGCAGGCCTTTCTCAACCTGCGGCGCGGCATGCCGGGCTACCTGCCCGCCCCGGTCGATGACATCGCCGCGCTGGCCTCCCCGCCCGAATTGGCGATGGTGGAAGAGGCGCTGAAGGTGAGTGCCGTGGGCAGCCGCGAGACGGTGGCCGAGAAGCTCCAGAGCCTGATTGCCCGCTACGCGCCGGATGAGCTGATCCTGACCGGCCAGATTCACGACCATGCCGCCCGGCTCAAGAGCTTCGGGATCGCCGCCGAGGTGCTGGGCGGCTGAGCCTGTTGCGCCCCTGCGCCGGATTAACCCAACCGTAAGCCTGCCGCGCAGAGCCGATTGGTAAGCACCGCGCCATTGGGTAGACTCAGCGCAAGCAACCGAGCCCGCAGGGGCCATGAGGAGCAGAGTGACATGCGCGTGACGTCGATCACCCCGATGAAGAACGAGGGGCCGTATATTCTGGAGTGGGTCGCCCACAACCGGGCCATCGGCCTCAACGACATGCTCGTCTTCACCAATGACTGCACCGACGGCACCGACCAGATCCTCGAACGGCTCGACGAGATGGGGCTGGTGCGGCACATGCCGAACCCCTCAATCCTTCACACCAACCCGCGCCACCACATCATCCTGATCCGCTACATCAACGAGGTGCTCCGCCTGCGCCGCTCGGACTGGGTGACCAACCTCGATGCCGACGAGTTCGTGCGGGTGAACACCGGTGGCGGCCGGCTCGAAGATCTCTTCACCGCCCTGCCCGAGGCCCATTGCATCACCATGTCGTTGCAGACCTTCGGCAACGGCGGGGTCGACGAGATTGCGCCGGGCGACAAGCTGGTGACGGAAACCTTCACCCGGCGCGGCGACAGCAGCCGCCACAGAAGCCCGGTGAAATACCTCGCCCGCGGCGACTTTCCTTGGCTCAAGTTCAACAACAACTCCCCCCAGATCGCCGAAGAAGACCTCGACCAGGTCAACTGGGTCAACGGCAATGGCACCCCGCTGCCGCGTGAGCTGATCGCTGAGCCGTTCAAGGGGATGAAGGCGGTGCACACAGGGTTCGATCTGGTCGAAGTGGCGCATTACACCATCCGCTCCTACCAGGGCTTCCTGCTTCAACGTGACCGGGGCTCGGCCAATCCGTTGAAGGGCCAGACCGAGACGGTGCTGAACATGGAAGATGCCATGAAATACTGGCGGCGGTTCAACAGGAACGACGTGGAAGACACCAGCTTCACCGCCCTGCCCGGGTTGCGCGACGCGGTGGACGAGCTCTTGAAAGACCCTGAGCTGAAGCGCCTGCACGAGGCGGCGCTGGCATGGCACCGCAACCGGGCGCAGGAGTTGATGCAGGTGCCCGAATACCGCGAGCTTTACGACAGCATCCGGGCGCAGCACGCGGAGCAGATGGCGGGCTAGCGCCGCCACCCGGCAGGCACCCCCTCCCCTCTCCCGCGATGCTGCCACCGATCACGGCGCTTCACGGGTTTGACATATCGCCGCCGTCATGCTCCGCTTTGGCAGCCCGAGGGCACGCACCCGTTGCCGGCGCGTGATGGGCAGATGAGCGGGGAACAGATGACCATTGCGCAGCAAGGGCTTCGACCTGACCGGGTTTTGCGGGCGCTTCTGCTTCTGCTGATCTGCCTCTGCACGGCGCCCGCACTGCGCGCGCAGGACCGCTCCGCGATTGCCCTGCCCGCCTCCGCCGGCTCCCGGCTGGCGCTGGTTGTTGGCATCGACAATTACGACAACGTCACCCCGCTCCAGAAAGCGAACAACGACGCCACCGCCGTGTCTGAAACGCTGGCGAGCGTCGGCTTCAAGGTGACCCGGGTGCTGGATGCCGACCGGCGCAGCCTCAACCGCGCGGTCTCGCATTTTTCGGCCGAGATCAGGCCGGGCGACGAGGTGGTATTCTACTTCGCCGGTCATGGCATCGAGGTGAACGGGCGCAACTATTTGCTTCCGGCAGATGTGCCCTCTGCCCTGCCGGGGGATGAGGAGTTCGTCGTCAGCGAGAGCATAGCCGCCGACCGGGTGCTCAGTGGGTTCAGGTCGCGGGGCGCGCGGGTGACGCTGCTGATCCTCGACGCCTGCCGCAACAACCCCTTCCCCACCAATGCGCAACGCTCGCTGGGCGGCGCGAGCGGGCTCGCGCGGATGGACCCGCCCGAGGGATCGTTCATCCTGTTCTCTGCCGGATCCGGGCAGACCGCGCTCGACCGGCTCTCCGATGGCGACCCGGACCCGAACTCGGTGTTCACCCGCGCGCTGCTGCCGCGCCTTCGGCAACAGGGCATGGCAATCCACGATCTGGTGCGGGCGGTCCGGACCGATGTGCGCGACATGGCCGGAACGGTGCAGCACAACCAGTTCCCGGCCTATTACGACCAGCTTTCCGGGGATTTCAGCTTCAACCCAACCGCGGCCTCACTGACGGCGCCCGCCCTTCAGGCAACCGAGCCTGAGCCGCAAGCCGCGCCCCGCGCTATCGACCCCTGCGACAGGGCACGGAGCGATTGGCAGGTGCTGGCCACCACCGAGAGCGCCGAGGCGCTGAAGGCCTTTTTGCGCAAATATCCCGACTGCCCGATCTACCTTGCCGCCGCCGAGGAACGGCTCGCAACCCTGCTCGCCCCGAGCGCGCCGACACCTCCGGCCCAGCTTGCGGTGCCGGCCGGGGACAGCTGCTTTAACCTCTGGTACGCCCGCAACCTGATCTTTCATCAGAAGGGCTTCTGCTTCCAGTCCGACAGGGCCAAGCAGTACTTTGACACCAGCCGCTGCACGACCCGCTCGCCGCGTCTGACCGCAGCCGAAAAGCAGCAGGTCGAGATGTTGCAAGCCACTGAAAAGGCGCAAGGATGCTGAGAACGAAGCTCGCCGCGCTCTCGCTGGCGCTGGGGCTGATGCCCCCTGCCAGCATGGCCGACTGCGTGGCGCGGGACTTTCTGGCGCTGCCGCTGCCCGTGGCCCCCGAACGCCCCGACATCGCGCTGGCGCTGGAGCTGGCCTACGAAGGTCTGGTGGTGGATGAGGCGGCGGGCGTGCTCACCTACAACGGACAAACATTCGCCTTGGGAGAAGATCCGGGCCGCAAACCGCAAGAGCGGCTGGCGGACCCGTCGATTGCAGAGACATTCGCACAGGTCTACCCGCTCGCCTTCGACCTCGGCCCAAGGGAGCAGCCCTGGTTCGACCCGGGCCGCGCCCGCAGTGACGCGCTCTTCAAGGCGCTCTATGGAGCGACCGAATCCGAGGTGGCCGCAAGCCTCATGCGCGCCGACTTCCGGCGCGGCGGCACGGCCGCCCGGTTCTCGGCCAGCAGCCGGCAATGCGTGGCGAGCCAACTCCAGGCCGCGCTTGATGCCATTGCGGCAGAGGGGCCGGAGGTGGAGAAGGTCTTTGCCGAGGTGGGCGGCAGCTTCAACTGGCGCAAGATCGCCGGCACCTCCCGCCTGAGCGCCCACAGCTTTGGAATCGCAGTGGATTTCAACACCGCACTGGGCGGATACTGGCGCTGGTCGGGCGGCACCGAGGGCAACGCGGGCGCCTACCGCAACCAATACCCCGAGGCGCTCGTGCGCCAGATGGAACGCTACGGCTTCATCTGGGGCGGCAAATGGCACCACTTCGACGGCATGCACTTCGAATACCGGCCAGAGCTGATCCTACACGCGAGGCTGGTCGGCGGATAGGCGGGCGCCTGTAGCGAAGCATCTGTTAGATCGGAGAAATCTGGCGGACCCAAGATCCGCCGCTGGGAATTCTAACCCGTTCCGAGTAGCCCTTATTTACAAAGTCTAAATGGCTTCACTTGTCTTGTAAGTTCCGAAGACACCCCCCATATTCCAATAAGAATTGGGGGGTAGAATGGCGGGTAGCATGACTGAGGAAGATACCGGCACACGGCGCAAGCATCCCGAGAAGGCGCTTTCTGCGGCATTCGTTCGGACCACCACCAAGCCCGGCAAATATAGCGACGGCCACGGCCTGACTCTGATAGTGGACAAGTCGGGCGCGAAACGGTGGATTCAGCGAATTATGGTGCGCGGCAAGCGCACCGAGATAGGCCTTGGCTCCACCTCGCTTGTGAGCCTCGCAGAAGCCCGTGAGAAGGCGCTGGAGAACCGGAAGCTGGCTCGCGCCGGTGGAGACCCTTTGCAGGCCAAGCGCACCGCACAGGCGCTTCTGACATTCGAAGAGGCCGCGCGTAAGGTGCACAAGCTGCACGAACCGACATGGCGCAACAAGAAGCACGCGGCACAATTCATCTCGACACTGGAGACCTACACCTTTCCGCGCATCGGCAAACTTAAAGTCTCGGAAGTGACAACGGCAGACGTGCTGGCCGTTTTGCAACCGATCTGGCTGGAGAAGGCCGAAACGGCGCGGCGCGTCCGTCAACGGATAGGCACCGTTATGAAATGGGCTGTGGCGAACGGCTGGCGGCAAGACAACCCTGCCGAGGCCATTACCCAAGCCCTGCCGAAACACGACCGAACACCGAAGCACCGCAAAGCACTGCCCTATGACAAGGTTTCGGAGTTTCTGGTGGCCCTCAAAGCCTCAGAGGCGGGCGAGGCCACCAAACTGGCTCTGGAATTGCTCATCCTCACCGCATCCCGCTCGGGCGAGGTCCGGCTGGCCGATTGGTCCGAGTTCGATCTGGAGAACGCCACTTGGACCCGCCCTGCCGAGCGCATGAAGATGAAGAAGGAGCACCGCGTTCCGCTCTCTCCACGCGCTCTGGAGGTTCTGGCCGACGCCCGCAAGCTGAATGGCGGTGAAGGTCTGGTTTTCCCCGGCATGAAACACGGCAAACCCCTCTCCGACATGACCCTTTCAAAGCTGGTAAAGGCGCTGGGCTATGACGTTGACGTGCACGGCTTCCGCACCTCGTTCAAGACTTGGGCGCAGGAGCGGACCAACTTCGCGCGGGAGGTGTCAGAGGCGGCGTTGGCCCATGCCGTAGCGGACAAATCCGAAGCGGCCTATGCTCGGTCAGATTTATTCGAGAAGCGGCGAAGAATTATGGACTCCTGGGCTGCGACACATGTCGCTGACCGTGCCGTTGTCGTGGGGTTTAACTAATGTTCGCCCCCTTGGGATTCAGCACATTCGATGAAGTCGCTGGGCATGTTTATACCGCTGCAGAGGCAAAGTGGCCGATGAACCGTAACATGGTGAGGTGTCTCGAAGACGGCTCAATTGACTGGAATGGCGACCACATAACGCTGCATATGCTCTATAGCACATGGCTGATGAACCGTGTCGTATCGAATTGCGAAGCATACTTGGCGTCCCGTGACGGGCAAATTTTTCGGGCAGGGAGTACTTTCTTCTCAGCAAGCCAATGGCAGGAGAAATTTGATGACTCGCTCGCCTACCAAGAGCCAGTCACGGCGTCCTTCCTGTCCTATCAGCATCTTTATGACACGTTCACATACGCCATCCACCCTCAGTTTCGCTACATTGATACTGGTACCGGCATCATACGAATGATGGAGGAACCTCCTGGCTTGGCAGACGCGCTTAACAAAAAGACTGGAGAGGAAAAGACGCACGTCTCACAGTTGTACCCCGATGATACTTGGACTGAATTTGAGCTGGTCCAGCCGTTTTTCGGCTGGTCGGTCTGCTTTAGGGAAGGCTCAATTGCAGCAAAACTTGAGGGCCATCTCAACGACACAAGCGCGGAGACCATTGGGAGGATGAAGCGGCCTCGCGGCGGACGCCCACCAATGGCAGCGAAGGCAGCAAGGGCATATCGACTCAAGTATCCGAAGGGCCATGCACCAAAGACGTGGCAGGAAGTGGCGGATGAATTCGGCGTGAGCTCGAAGACAATTCGAAACGGCCTAAAGCTAATCGAGGGTGCAAAATCGGAAAAAAGTGGGAACGAACTTGGCTCTGGATAATTACCGATTATTCCATTTTGTTCTGCCAAATCGTCCGGCTACCACCGAAGGAATCCTAACCCTTCCGCGAGGTAACCATGACCGAAAGACACTTCCGCCGCCCTGCCGTTCAGGAACTGACTGGCTTGAGCCGGTCTAGCCTTTATTCTCTGATCAGTACGGGCGATTTCCCGCGCCCAATTCGCATTGGGAAACGCGCCGTAGCTTGGCCCGAGAGCGCCGTCAGCGCCTGGCTGGCTGCACGACCGGTTGCAGGGGCAGAGGGCAGGTAAACCAACGCCCACGCAGTCAGAAAACTGGCGCGGGCGCTGGGCACAGTTAGCACCTACCCACCTAACGCGCCTCAACATCTGAGACAAGGAAATCTCATGAAGATCGAGGTAACGCTTTTGAGCGAACAATCCCGCACGTTCCACTTCGATGGCCGTATGGGCTGGGCGATGGTCCAGCTTGCCAATGCAGGCGCAAAGGGGGTGACACCCGTCACCAACCCCGCACCCCGCTGGAGCGCCTACGTCCACAAGCTCCGAAAGGCAGGGATTCCCATTGAAACCGAGATGGAAGAACACGGCGGCACCTACTCAGGCCACCATGGGCGCTACAGGCTCGCCTGTGACGCTCAAGTGCGCATTCTAGGGCCGGAGGTGCTGACATGACTGACAAGCGCCCCCCTGCCCCGCCGTTGGCCGTTCTGCGCCTGATGCGAAAGCACGGCCTGTCAGAGCCTAGCGCGGGCGCACTTGCGCCACATGCGTACGGGGAGAATGCTCTCTATGGGTAAGAAGCACAGAGGCAAGCGCGGCGATAGCGGCCAATATGTGAACGTACCCTACGCCATGCTCAAATCTGCAGCTTGGCGGTCCCTCTCAGGGGCCGCCGTCAAGCTCTGGTTCGAGCTACATGCCCGCTACAACGGCGGGAACAACGGCAAGGTTCGGCTATCCATGAATGAGGCCACAGAGGCGCTGGGCATCGGCAAGGCAACCGTCAGCCGCGCCTATGCAGAGTTGCAGGCCAAGGGCTTCATTGCTCTGACCACGCCGGGAAGCTGGTATCACCGCTCCGCGCACGAATGGCGATTGACGACAAAGCCCGTCGATCTGGTGAAGGGGAAACAACCGCCCACGAATGACTGGCGAGATTGGCGACCCGACTCCGGCACGCCGCCCCGGCCAAAAACAGAACGCGGTTCTCATGCGGACCCGTCAGCCGATCTGGTGGTTCCGCCCTGAAACCCACGCGCCCGCTTTGGGTCCGCCACGGCACCCGTGAGCGCCGTTTCCGCGCCGCTCGTCGGTTCTGAGATGGAACACTAATACTTACCACTCACCTGAGCTTTGAGCGTGAGAAACACGCACCGCATAGGACAGTGGAAGCTAGGACACCCTGGCCCGTCAAAGCAGAGTTGAGCTGGGGCCGCTCTAGCCACAGGGCACGAGGCTTTGGCGGACCGAGCCCTAAGAATGCCCTAACATGAACTGCGCTTCAAAACGCGAGCCTCCGAGAAACACGCGGTCGCGGATGGACAGGGTCAACAATGCTCAACAAGCGCGGCGAAGTTCGCGCCGTTCTCGTGCCGCAGCTTTCCTGCAGCGAGCGTTGCAATAGACGGCATCGGCGCGGAGGTAGTCAGGCAGTTCGCTAGCGCAATGACGACATACCCAAGTGCCGCTAGCAAACCGCCGCAAGATCCGCGTAGCGCGGGCCTTACGGTTTCCCTCGTTTCCGCTCCAGAGGTAGGCATGAAACAATACCCTTGGGCTATCTGATTCATGGTCAATCCAGAGAGCATGAGGGTCGGGTCCGGGCATGTCGTCTCTTGATTTAATCGGCACTCAAAGGCGGGTTACTGCATTGTAATGCTTAGATTGAGATTGCACAGTTCATCCTTGCCAAGCAATCGTCAGTTCACCTGCAGCGTTTTTCCGACCTTGCCAATTTAATGGCATTCAGTTGGCCTTTAGCGATGGAAAGCTGCGCTTCCGGATCGTTGCCAGCCATACTTGCGACCGGCAGACCGAGCATAAAAACACCGAATGCGTCATTGCTAGCTGCCGCGCTTTGCTTTGCTGAAAGTTGCTCTACGGCAATTTCGCCCTTGGCCTGCATCTGGGACAACGTCGAGCACGAATACGCTTTATATGGCCGATGATCAATTTTCGCAGCGGCGACCGCTTCTGGTTGCTTTGCACATCCAGCGGCGAGCACTGCTAGTCCGGCAATTGCCGCAAATCCAAGTTTCCGCATTTTCCCTCCGACGCAAAACTTCTGGAGGACGGTAAGGCGAACACTGATTAAACGGCAAGGATATTGCAGACATTCCAAAACAATTTCAACGAGTTATGCAACCAATGGTGCGCGATGGCCCCAGCGTTTCACCCTAGGGTTGCCCCCCACTTCTCACTAAAAGGATTGGCCTGCACCCGGCATTCCGTTTTCAATAGTGAACTTGATGCGAACGCTAGTTTGCACTCCAAGGGGAGCACCTTGGCCGCTCGGAGATTTTGCTTACCCCACACACCTTCACTTGACCTGTCGCAGGATCTGCAACCCATACCACTCTACCGCCCGCTGATATTATAAATGGTCCTGAAGGCACAGAGACCTCTTCGGATACGCTTTCAGATTGGGACATTGGACGAGAAGGACGGAGCACTTCTCCGTCAAAAACTAGATTCCCGTCTTCGTCAAATTCAACGCGGGAGGTTTGTGCCGATACAGCGCTGGCACAGAGAATAACGGCGATGGTGGACAGTCTGAGCATCCGGAGTGCTTACGTCACTGCGGTTCGAACGTCCACCACTGTCCAATCCATTGCCCCATGTAGAGGGGGGCACATAGAAATTCAGCTACATTGCACTGGGACCCGGCGGAACCATGCATTGTGTGTCTCCACAATTGGGGGATTCTCGAAGTCGATCCAACGCAAGATGGCGGTCAATTTGGGGGGCAGCGCAACGCCCGCCGCACTTAAATCACTGTTCTTACGAACAAATTTCGATGATACTGGCGGACCCAAGAGGATTCGAACCTCTGGCCTCTGCCTTCGGAGGGCAGCTTGGACGGGGAAGCACCCCGGAGCGACACCTACCAGCACAATGCAGAAACACACACGATTACAGCTTGTTACGGGTGGCAAGCTAGTCCCACGGCGAAGCAGCGTCAAGCAGGCACGGCCTCGCTCTGTCACAGTCCGGTGTGACAGGAGTGTGACCGAGAGGGGGGCCAAGGGGGAAACAGGCTTGCGGGGATAGGTAGATACCCCCTCGGAAAAATGTGTCGAAAAATCACGTTGGCCCGGCACCAGACCGCAGCAGATTGACCGCCTCCCGCTAGACGGTTCTTATGCTGCCAATGGGGCAACGACCCTGAAGAGGGATAGGACTGCGTGGACGTTGAAGAGTTTATTGGCAAGTGGCGGGAGAGTGGCGGCAGCGAGCGGGCCAACTTCCAGCGGTTTGCAGACGACCTGACGCAGCTCCTCGGTGTCGAGCAGCCCAAGGTTGCCTCCAGCAGCGACCAGAATGACCACTACCGCTTCGAGCGCCCGGTGGCCTTCGGCCCAACCGCCGCACAGAAGACAGGCTTCATCGACCTCTACAGGCGCGGCTCCTTCGTCATGGAAGGCAAGCAGGGGGCGAACGCCGCCGCAAGGGACCCGAACCAGACCAGCCTCGCGCTTGACCCGCAGCCCGTAACCGTCCGCACCGGCCACGGGGTTCGCGGGTCGCGCAAGTGGGATGACACCATGCTGAAGGCCCGCAATCAGGCGGACAGATACGCACGAGCCATCGCCCGGGAGGACGGCTGGCCGCCCTTCCTGCTGGTGGTGGACGTGGGGCATGTCATCGAGGTCTACGCCGACTTCTCCGGGCAAGGTCAGGGCTACACCCAGTTCCCAGACGGCAATCGCTACCGGATCGGGATGGACGACCTGCGGGATGAAGAGGTGCGCAAGCGGCTCAAGGCCATCTGGGAGAAACCGCAGGAGCTGGACCCCTCGCTTGTCACCGCAGCCGTTACCCGGGACATCGCCGCGCATTTGGCCGAACTCGGCAAGAGCTTCGAAGGTCAGGGTCACTCCACCGAGACCGTGGCCCGCTTCCTCATGCGCTGCCTTTTCTCCATGTTCGCGGAGGACGTTGAACTCATCCCGCGCGACAGCTTCACCGAGCTTCTGAAGAAGCTGCGAGGGCACCCGCAGGACGCCGTGCACGCGCTCGCTGGCCTTTGGGACGCCATGGACAAGGGCGAGTATGCCCACGCCCTCACGACCAAGGTGAAGAAGTTCAATGGCGGCCTTTTCAAGGACCCGTCCGCCCTGCCCCTCAACGAACTCCAGCTCGGGCTGCTGATCGAAGCTGCCACAGCCGACTGGAAGCAGGTGGAACCCGCCATCTTCGGCACTCTGCTGGAGCGTGCGCTGGACAAGACCCAGCGGCACAAGCTGGGGGCGCACTACACGCCCCGGGCCTACGTGGAGCGGCTGGTGACGCCGACCATCATGGAACCCCTCCGGGCCGACTGGAAGGACGTACAGACCGCCGTGCAGCGGCTCACCGAGGACGGCAAGGCGGATGATGCCCGCAAGCTAGTGCATGACTTCCACCGCAAGCTCTGCGAAACCAAGGTGCTCGACCCGGCCTGCGGCTCAGGCAACTTCCTCTACGTGGCGCTGGAAATGATGAAGCGGCTGGAGGGCGAAGTGACGGCCCTGCTGACCGATCTGGGCGAGGAACAGGGCGCTCTGGGCCTTTCCGGCATGACGGTGGACCCGCACCAGTTCCTCGGGATCGAGCTGAACCCCTGGGCCGCCAATGTGGCGGAGCTGGTGCTGTGGATCGGCTATCTGCAATGGCACTTCCGCACCTACGGCAACGCCGCCCCTTCGGAGCCGGTGCTGCGGGACTTCCACAACATCGAGCACCGGGATGCCGTGCTGGAATGGGAAGACCGGGTGCCGCGCGTGGATGAGGCAGGCAAGCCGGTGACCCGATGGGACGGGGTGACGACGATGCGCCACACGGTGACCGGCGAAGAAGTGCCGGACCCTTCAGCGCGGGTGCAGGTTTATGAATACATCAAGCCCAAGGCGACCAAGTGGCCGGAGGCGGATTTCATAATCGGCAACCCGCCTTTCATCGGCAACAAGCGGATGCGGGAGAACCTCGGAGACGGCTACGTTGAGGCGCTTTGGAAGGCCTACCCCAAGATGCCCCAGAGTGCCGATCTGGTCATGTTTTGGTGGGAGAAGGCCGCCCTCACCGTAAGGTCCTATGATGCCAAAAAGGGGAAAGGCACCCGACGCTTTGGCCTAATTACCACCAATTCAATCACTATGACCTTCAACACCCGAGTTCTGCGGCCTCACATCGAGGCCACTAGGAACCCCCTCTCGCTGGTATTTGCGATCCCGGACCATCCTTGGGTCGATAGCTTATACGGCGCAGCAGTTCGCATCGGCATGACGGTTGCCGCAAAAGGAACCCGCCAAGGAAGCCTTCTTATTTCCAAGGCCGAGTCAAAGGAACGTTCTGAAGCGGAAGGCAGGCAAGTCACGTTCGACCATAACTTCGGGAAGGTTTACGCAAATCTCAGAATCGGCGCTGACACTCTCGGCTGCAAGGCGCTGATGGCAAACTCTGACTTGGGGTACATGGGTGTCATCCCAGTGAACTTAGGGTTTGTGATAACTCCTAGGCAGGCTGAAAACTTCGGCTACGACCCGCAGTCTTTGCCCACTGTTCTCAGAAGTTACATGAATGGGAGCGATCTTACTTCAGGTAGGCGAAACCGGCTCATCATCGACTTCTTTGGCCACACTCTGGAAGAAGCTAAGGCCAGGCACCCTAGATTGCTACAAGTCCTGATGGATGAGGTGAAGCCGTTTCGGGATCAAGTTAGGCGCAAGGGTCACCGAGAGAACTGGTGGCTGTTCGGCGAACAACGCCACGGTATGCGATCTGCGTTAGCTGGCCTACACCGGTACATCGCAACCGTCGAAACCTCAAAGCATCGAACCTTTTCATTCATGGACAAGGGCATTCTTCCCGACCAAAAATTGAGAGTGTTTGCATTGGAAGAATCTGAGTACCTGTCCATTCTTTCGTCACGGCATCATCTTGTCTGGACACTCGCCAAGGGAGGGACACTGGAAGATCGACCGGTGTACACTGCCACAGTGTGTTTCGATCCCTTCCCTTTCCCCGAACTAACAGAGGTCTTGCGCAAGCGTCTCCGTGAACTGGGTGAAGAGTTGGACACCCACCGCAAAGCCCAACAAGCTGCCCACCCCAAGCTCACCCTGACCCAGATGTACAACGTGCTGGAAAAACTCCGCGCCGGGGAGACCATCGAAGGCAAGGACCGGGAGATATACGACCAAGGACTGATCGGCATTCTCCGCGACCTCCACGACCAGATCGACGCCGCCGTGGCCGAAGCCTACGGCTGGCCTGCCGATCTCTCTGACGACGACATTCTCTTCCGCCTCGTGGCCGTCAACAAGGAACGCGCCGAGGAGGAAGCCAAGGGCCACGTCCGCTGGCTCCGCCCGGAGTATCAGAACCCGGCAGGCGCGGCGCAGGCCAAGGGCAAGACCGGCGAGATGGACCTTGGCCCTGTCATCATCGTGGACAAGGCCCCGTGGCCCAAGGCCCTGCCCGACCAGATCGCCGCCGTGCGGGAGGCGCTGGAGGAGGCCCAGGAGGCCACACCCGAGCAGATCGCCCGGACCTTCAAGCGGGCACGCACAACGAGCGTACAGCCCCTTCTGGAGAGCCTAGCAGCCCTTGGGCAGGCGGTGCCTTTGGACGGTGGCCGTTACGGCGCGGAGCGGTAGCCGAAAGAAGACAGATACCCGGAGAGGTGATGCGGGCGAGGCTTGCGCCCCGCCCTTCATCGTCATGCCCCGCCCTTCAGCAGGTTGTCTCGTTTCCACAGTGGCTGGAGGTTGCGGAAGTTGCAGAGCGCCAAGAGCTGATCCAGCGTCCGCGCTGCCGAGAGCGGGATGATGTGGTCCACCTCCCACTGCCCGTAGCGGTCCCAACTCATGCCGTGGGTGAACTGCCCGGCGATATGGCCCCGGAGGCGCTCCAAATCGCACCCCAGAGCCTCCCGGGGGCTGCCCCTGCCCCGCAGCATCTGCCCTGCCCTTCGCTGCACCGACCGGAACATCCGGTAACCCGGGTCGGCTTCACCGCGCTGGGTCTCCCGTGCCCGGGCCTTCTCGGCATTGCAGGCGACACACTGGCCGTTGCTGACGTACCTTTCGGCCCGGTGACCGGCCTTGCAGGGACGCCCGGTCCAGAAACGAGAAAGGCCGCGCTGGGCGGCCTCTCCTCGGGTGGTCGGGGTTGGTGTGGTGGCTGGCCTCATGCTGGCACGGTGCCTTTCAGCACCCGTTTGCGCCTCCGCTGTGGGTTGTGAGGAATGCCGTCCTTGTCGCGGCTCGACACCTCGCCGATCTCCAGCCAATTCGTCAGGAGGTTCCGCATACGCTGCGAGGGCAGATAGACAGTGGCCCTCTGTCTTGGCTGCCACGACTGCCCGGTGCCATTCACACCGCCCTTGCGGATACAGGACCGGAAGAGCCACTGCACCAGCTCCGTGAGGGCGTAGGCATCGGCAAATTCCCGAGCTTCAGGGCTGCCTTGGGCCAAGCCGAGGAACCGCAGGAGCTGCGGCTGTGGGTGCTGATCGTAGAGGTAGATCGCGGTGTTGCAGTCGCTGTGCTTGTTGGTGCCCCGCGTGGTGTTGGAGACGAACTGCACGCCGGTTGTGCTCCAGTCCTTCACATGGTCCTGTACGTCCGTGGCAAAGCGGCTCTCCTGTGTCGCTCGCCCGAACATCCGAGTATGCACGGAGAGCTTGCCTGCAACCGGCTTGTCGCCGGTCTTGTGCGCACACCAGATCGGACGTGCCGAGGTCAACATGACCGTGGTCAAATCAACACCCCGAAGCACCCTGCCCCGGAACTTGCGGAGGGCGTTGCCTGCCGGGACGCACTGTGCTCGCGTCTTCAGGTCCTTGAGCTGGGCGGAGTAGCTCCACCGCCACTTCTCCAGCTCTGGAAGTCCTTCGACCGTCAGGGCCTGTGAGACGTCCTGCCGCCAGCGGGCTTCAACATCTGCGGGCAGCCGGTCCACCTCCAGCGTGAACAACCCGGGGTGCTGGGCCAGGTGCTTGTTGAGGAAGTGCAGCAGCACCGAGCCTTGCGACAGGTAGGTATAGATCGTCACAGTCTTGGGCCGCGTCAGCAGCTCGAACGGCACCGTCAGGACAAACAGGTTGTCGCTGACCTGATACAGCGCACCGGACTTTGCCTTCTGGTAGAGCTCCCGGTCGAAGGTGCCGTTTCCGGCTTCGTAGGTGGCATCCCACTTCTCGGTGGGCACCACCCGCCCATCAGCTTCCACTCGGGCCATGCCAAGGTCAACGTAGTCCTGTGCGAACTCGGTGGGCTTGACCGAAGTGGCATGCTCAAACGGGGTGATCACCTCGTCGATGATGAGGTTGTAGTCGTCCAGCAGGTTGCGTTCGGTGAGCGTGGGTGCACCCGTCCCGTCCCACTCAACG
Organism: Vannielia sp. SX4; assembly: GCF_052828525.1. Next base: position 2,341,512 of record NZ_CM128247.1, on the reverse strand, counting down.
AGGTGTGGCGTGTTGCTGCCCTTGGTGGCGAGACTGCCAAGCCGGTAGAACAATGCACTGGTGCAGATCACCGATTTGCCTGCACGGATGAGCTTTTCGCAGTGGTCGGTCTTCCGCCCCTCCGAAGCCTCGGGTTGCGTCATACGGAAGCCGCGCAGGTCAAGAGCAGTCTGCATGAAACGGTCGATCTCACTGAGGAACGGGACAACCGTGATGTACTTCTCGGGCGTTCGGTAGCTGTTGATAATCTCGGTGGATTTGCCGTAGCCGCAGGGGCGGTCCACGATGCGGATGTGGGTCATGATGACCTCCAATGGTTGCGGTCCGTCGGACCAATTTTCGGGGGAGAGAAACGCTGTGCTGACGTAGCGACCTCAGGTCACGCAGTTTGGTTTCTCTATGAGGGAGCGGTTAAGCGTCAGAATGCAGCGTGTTGGCGCAAAAGATCTGGGACCCACCTTTCGCTATGGGTCAACATTTTTACGTGTTTTCAGTGCGCTAGCCAAATGCCACACCACACCCAACGGTGTACAAGGGGTAGTTGCTCTATGAGAGGAGAGTTAAGCACACGGATCGCTCTGCTGACCGTGCCGCAGACCCGTGACTTTCGTCGGTCCGGGTCCGCTTTTTGTTCGGCGCCTAGCTACTTCTGGCGCTCGCAGGTGCCTTGGAAGATCGCCCCGCCACGTGCTCCAATTGCGCCCCACCCGTAGATGTGGTGGACTAAGAGCACCGCCCCGCCGCGTTCCGTGATGGAGAGAAGGGTGACGCCTGTGTTGACCTCGCCTTCATGAACGGCGAGGTAGGTCCGGTAGTTGGCTGAAGATCGAAGCTCCACCGGACCAATCGGGTGCCAGATACCGTCCGACATCAAGTGCTCCAGCCACAGACCCCGGTTCGACCATCGGACCCTGTACATGAAGTCTGCCAGCGTCATGACGCCCTCACTGGAACGAAGGATGTCGAAGGTGCAATTCTCCAGCACTGCCACGGACGATTGTGCAGTCAGCGGCACGGGGCAGCACAGCACAGTCGCTGCCGCAATGAGCCTCCCTAAGTTCATGCTGCGCTCCTCAGCTTCGCGCCAACATCTTCAGCCCGCAAATGGGTGTAGCGGAACAGCATCCGAGGGTCACGGTGACCGCTGATAAGTGCGACCTCGGGCACGCTCAGACCCAACTCGAAGAAGCGGCTGACCGCCTCGTGCCGGAGGTCATGGAACCTCAAGTCAGTGACGCCGGGCAGCTCGGCTGCCACCTTCCGTTTCAACCGCTCCCAGCACTGGCGCACCGCGTTGGGGGACACAGAAAACACCTTGGCCCGCGCATCTGCAGTGACAGGCCGAAGAGACCGAAAGACGGCAGCAGCGCCACGCGTTAGTGGTATGCGGCGCGGCTGCCCGGTCTTGGTCACCGGGATGCGCAGCGTTGCCGTCTCCTCGCACAGGTCGCCCCAGCACACGTCGAGTATCTCCCCTCTGCGCATGCCAGTTTCCACCGCCAAGGTGATGATCGGGCGAAGCCAATCGTTGCGGACGCCACCACAGGCACCAAGCAGGGCTTCAAGCTCACCTGCGGCAAGCCGACGTTCCCGCGCCTGCGGGGTCTTTGGTTTGCGGACCTTAGCCAACGGGTTCTCACCAAGGGGCAAGTCCCACTCGGTCATCGCAACCTCAAATATCGTTCGCAGCAGGCCAAGGTCACGGATGACGGTGCCGGGGCTTACCAGTCGAAGGCGTTGGTCGCGATACCGAGCAAACACCTGAGTGGTGACCTTCGACAGGGGTTTATCGACCCAAGCTTGACGCGCGAAGCCATCCAGCCGCTTATTCTCGGAGGCTTCGCCGCGCTTGCTGACAGTCACTTCACGCCGGTATCGCTCCAGCACATCCCGCACGGTTGTCCTGTCGAGTGAGCTCAGGTCCACCCGCAACGCACTTGCTTCAAGCTCGCCTTCAACTTGCCGTGCCCACTTCTGGGCGTCCTTCTTGGATGTGAAGGACCGTGCCCTAGGGGCGTGCCCCTTAATGCGCACTTGGGCCTGCCACTTGCCGTTCCGGTTTCTGAGAGTCGCCACGCTGTAACCTCCTGTTGGTGTGACCAGAGTGTGACAAGCCGGTCTTCAGGAGGTTTCTGCACAGTGACAGGGGCGAGTTAAGCCACTGTTTAACTTAGGGATTGTGCTGGCGGACCCAAGAGGATTCGAACCTCTGGCCTCTGCCTTCGGAGGGCAGCGCTCTATCCAGCTGAGCTATGGGTCCGCGTGGCGCCTCGTATAGCTGCCCCGCCCTGCTCCCGCAATCGGGAAATTCAGGCGAAAAGTTCGTGGCAGAGCTCCAGTGCCGAAACCAGCCGGTCGACCTCGTCTTCGGTGTTGTAGAGGCCGAAGCTGGCGCGGCAGGTGGCGGTGACGCCGAGGTGCTCCATCAGGGGTTGGGCGCAGTGGTGGCCGGCGCGCACCGCCACGCCGCGCTTGTCGAGCACGGTGGAGATGTCATGCGCGTGGCCTGCGCCTTCGAGGGTGAAGGAGAAGATCGCGCCCTTGCCCGGGGCGTCGCCCTGGACGGTGAGCCAGTTGAGGCCGAAGAGCTTTTCACGCGCGTAGTCGCGGATGCGGGCCTCGTGGGCGGCGATGTGCTCCATGCCGAGGCCCATCATGTACTCCAGCGCCGCGCCGAGGCCGATGGTGGCGACGATGCCGGGGGTGCCTGCCTCGAATTTCATCGGCGGGTCGGTGTAGCTGACGGCCTCGCGGCCCACTTCGCGGATCATGTCGCCGCCGCCCATGAAGGGGCGCATCTCGGCCATGCGGTCCTTGCGGATGTGGATCGCACCCGAGCCGGAGGGCCCGTACAGCTTGTGGCCGGTGATGGCGTAGAAATCGGCACCGATCTCCTCGACGTTGACCGGCATGTGGACGGCGGCCTGGGAGCCGTCGACGAGGGTGGCGACGCCCTTCTCGCGGGCCGCCTTGCAGATGGCGGCCACGTCGACGACCGTGCCGAGCACGTTGGACATGTGGGTGACGGCGACGAGCTTGGTCTTCGGGCCGATCGCGTCGATCACCTTTTGCGCAGGCAGCGAGCCATCCGCCTCGGGCTCGACCCATTTGAGGACCACGCCCTGCCGCTCGCGGAGGAAGTGCCAGGGGACGATGTTGGCATGGTGCTCCATCACCGACAGCACGATCTCGTCGCCCGCCTCCAGCCGGGGCGCAGCCCAGCCGTAGGAGACGAGGTTGATCCCCTCGGTGGTGCCGGTGGTGAAGACGATCTCGTGCTCGTCCTTCGCGCCGAGAAAGCGGGCGATGGTGCCGCGCACGGCCTCGTATTTGTCGGTCGCCAAGTTGGAGAGAAAGTGCAGGCCGCGGTGAACGTTGGCATATTCCATCTCGTAGGCGCGGGTGACGGCCTCGATCACCGCGCGGGGCTTTTGCGCCGAGGCGCCGTTGTCGAGATAGGTCAGCGGCTTGCCGTTCACCTCGCGGGCGAGGATCGGAAAGTCGGCGCGGATGGCGGAAACGTCATACATTGGGCGGGGTTCCGGGGATGGTCACGCCGATGATGGCGAGCAGGATCGACAGGGCGAAGATGGCACCGAGGCCGGTGAGCAGGATGCCGAGAAACACCAACGGCGGCTTGGTGAAGCCGTGGAGCTCGGTGGTCATGCTGGTGAGCAGGTAGAAGAAGACGAAGACGTTGAACAGCATCACCCCGGCGGCCAGCGGCGGGAAGATGAGGATCAGCAGGATCTCGACCGCCTGAAGCACGATGAGGGCAAATTGCAGCAGCGCCATCAGCAGGATCGCATCCTCGAGCCGCCCGCTGCCGCCAAAGGCGCGGCCGACCCAGTGGATGCCGAAGACCATGAGGATCAGCAGGCAGCCCTGAACCGCGCCCAGCAGCATGGGGCTGAGCGCGAGCGCAGGGGCAAGGGCGTTGTCCTGCGGCATCTCGACCGGCCCCATCATGAGGCCGAGCACATGGGCGAAGATCAGTTCGATCACCAGAACGAGGGCGAAGATCTGCCATGCGGTGGAGGCGGCAAGGCGCATGTCCTTCACCCGGGCCATCGCCTCGCGCGGGCGGCGGGCGGTGAGTTCGAGCAGTTTCAGCAGGCTGGGCGCGTTGGTCATGCGCTGGCTCCTTCGGCGGAGGGGCCGAACTCGGCCTCCGCAAGGCAGAGGCCCCAATGGGCAAAGAAGGCGATGGTGACGATGGCACCGACCAGCGTGGCCTCGGCCCCGTCACCGATGAAGCCACGGGTAAGGCCGTAGAGCAGCATCAGAGGCGAGATCACCAGCACCGTCCAGAACAGCGCCAGACGGGCGCCATAGGCCGTGCCGCGACCGCCGAGCGCCTTGCAGGCGAGATGCGAGAGCAGCGCCACGAGGTAGAACACCAGCGGCATTATGAAGAGCCATGCCAGCAGCGTGCCGCCAATCAGCATTTGCAGCGGCTGCTCTGCCTCTGCGCCGAGCTTTTGCAGCTCGGCATCACGCGCCAGCCGGGGCCATTGCGCGATGAAGATCACGAGGCAGCCCGCCATGAGCAGCATCAGCGCCCGCTCCTCGCGGGGCGGGCCTGCGAGCATCCGGCGCAGCGTGGCGCGCGGCGCCCGCAGGCTGGCCAGCATATTGGTGGTGACGGCCATGCCCTGCCCTTCAGCCGCTGTGCCGCTGGAGCCATGCGGCGAGCCGCTCGGTCAGCTCACCGGCGAGATCCTTGTTCTCGATCTCCTCGATGGCCTCGGCCACGAAGGCGAGCACCAGCAAACTCTGCGCCTCCTTGCGCGGGATGCCCCGCGACAGGAAGTAGAACAGCGCATCCTCGTCGATCGCCCCTGTGGTCGAGCCGTGGGAGCAGGCGACATCGTCGGCGTAGATCTCAAGCTCCGGCTTGGCGAGGAACTGGCTGTCATCGTCCAGCAGGAGCGACTGGCTGATCTGGTAGCCGTCGGTCTTTTGCGCGCCTTCCTTCACGAGGATCTTGCCCTGGAACACGCCTTTGGCGCCGTTGCGCAGCACCTTCTTGAAGACCTGCCGGCTCTCGCAGTTCACCGCGTCATGGGTGATGAACACGGTGTCATCGTGGTGAAAGTCGCCATCGCCAAGGCAGGCGCCCGCGATATGGGCTACCGCATCGTCGCCGGTGAACTCGATCACCGCCTCGTTGCGGGTGAGCACGCCGTTCACCGTGAGGGTGAAGCTCTTGAAGGTGCTCTCCTCCCCCAGACGGGCGAAGATGTGGCTGACGGCGCGGCGCTCGTGGTCACGGCCCTGTGCGCGGATGTGGTGGAAGGCGCCGGTATCCGCCACGTCCACCTCGAGCACCTTGTTGAAGCGGGCGGCGGCAGGGCCGTTCTCCAGCAGGGTCAGCTCGGCCCCGGCCTCGACCTTCACCACGTGATGCAGGATCGCGTCGGAGGCCTCGGCGTTATGCAGGTAGGTGATGTGGACGGGTTTGGAGACCTTGCCGGTCGCCCGGATCAGGATGCCATCGGTTGCCAGCGCGGTGTTGAGTGCGGCGAGCGGGCGGGCCACGGGCTGCTGCCCACGGGCCTCGAGCGTGCCGTAGAGGCTTTGCGCCCAATGGATATCGGCAGCCTCAGCCTCGGATAGCCGGGCAATCTCGAGCCCCTCGCCCTCAAGGCTGTCGGACGCCTCTGCATCGAAGACACCATCGACGAAGGTCAGGTGCAGGCGGTCCACCCCGCCGAAGATCAGCGTTTCCTGCGGGTCGAAGGTGGCCGCCTTCACCGGCTCGGGCTGGCTGAGCGTGGTCGGGTCGGTGAACTTCCAGTATTCGTCGCGGCGGTGCGGCAGGCCGAGGTCGATGAGGCGGCTCAGCGCCTCCTGACGGGGCGTGGCGGACCAGCCGGAGGCGGCAGGCACAGGCGTGGCGGCAAGCCGCGCCTCGGCCTGCGCCCGGCGGTCGGCGGCCATGATCTCTTTGCGGGATTGCGCTGCCATCAGGCCATCTCCGCCAGAATGTCGGCGTAGCCGTTGTGCTCGACCTCGAGCGCCAGCTCGGGGCCCCCGGTTTTGACGATGCGGCCATCGGCCATGATGTGCACCACATCGGGTTTGATGTGATCGAGCAGGCGCTGGTAGTGGGTGATCACGAGGAAGCTGCGGCCCTCGCTGCGCAGGGCGTTCACCCCGTCGGCCACCAGTTTCATGGCGTCCACGTCGAGGCCTGAGTCGGTCTCGTCGAGGATGCACATCTTCGGCTCGAGCATCGCCATCTGCAGGATCTCGTTGCGCTTTTTCTCGCCGCCGGAGAAGCCCATGTTGACCGGGCGCTTCAGCATCTCGGCGTCGATCTTCAGGCTCTTGGCCTTGGCGCGGACCTCCTTGAGGAAATCGGTCGCGCTCATCTCTTCCTGCCCGCGCGCCTTGCGCTGCGCGTTCACAGCGGTGCGCAGGAAGGTCATGTTGGACACGCCCGGAATTTCGACCGGATACTGGAACGCCAGAAACAGGCCCTCGGCGGCGCGCTCCTCGGTCTCCAGCTCCAGCAGGTCGGCGCCTTCCATCACGGCGGAGCCTTCGGTCACCTCGTAGCCTTCGCGGCCCGAGAGCACGTAGGAGAGCGTGGATTTGCCCGAGCCGTTCGGCCCCATGATCGCATGGACCTTGCCGGTTTCGACGGTGAGGTCGACGCCTTTGAGGATCTGCTTGTCCTCTTCTTCAAGTTTGACGTGGAGGTTTTTGATTTCCAACATTTTTCTTACCTTTGCAAAGCGAATGGCCCGGCGACCCAGAGGGGTGCCGGGGGTGTGAGAAACCGACCGTGGAATGCGGTCAGAAGATCGAGAAGCTGTAGCCCGCCTGCACCAGCGAGACGAACTGTTGATTGAAGAGCGCGGCCGAGAGGCCAGGGGCAAACTCGGGCAGCATGGTTTCGGCCGACATCTCGCCGACCACCCCGGCCACAAGCGCGCCCTGCCCCAGAAAGCCGCGCGCCCTTATGCCCTGCGAGAGCACATAGGCGATGACCATGATCGCGATGATGCCCACCATCGCGCCCGTGCCCTCCAGATAGGCCATCGCGTCGCCGCCCAGCCAGAGGTGAAACTCCACCATCGAGGCGCCAAGGCTCGCCACCGCGCCGAGCATCAGGCCGCGGGCCACATCCCCTGCGCCCGGCTCGTCGCTCACCGGCCGTGCCGGGGCCTGCGCGGAAGGCTCCGCCGCCGTGGCGGGCGCGGCTTTCGGCTGCGCATCCAGCCGGGCGAGACGGGCCTGAAAGTCCTGCTGCGCCAACGCCCTGCCCTCCTACACCGGCAACCGCTGCAACAGGTGCCCGTAGAGCACCGTGTTGGGGTCGGTCGTGGAGATCACCGCGTTCACCCATGTCGGGCCGAAGAACTGGGCAAAGAGCTCCGGCGCTCGATGCACCAGCATATGCATGGTGAGCGTGCCGGCCCCGGTGCCCACCGTGGCCACGACGACCTGCGTGACCGAGCGCATCTGCACGATCTGGCAGAGCACGAAGGTCAGAATCACGGCCATCACCGCATCCACCGCCAAGGTGCTGGTCAGCACCTGCCCGCCCTCGGGCACGCCGCTCACCGCCAGCCGCCCGTAGCGCGCCACGGAGATCGCCAGCAGCCCGATGGCAAAGGCCATCGGCAGCGAGACGGTGTGAAACACCCGCGCGACCGGCCCGTTCTTGCCTTTGCGGCGCTGCTGCTGGATCGGAGAGTGCACAACGCCGTCCGGGGCCCATTGCTTGCCCTTGTTGATCCGGGAGATCCGGTCGTTGAACGTATCCAAGCTCGCCACGGGTGCCCTCAGCCTCATCGTCGGTCTTGCGTGTTGGTGAACCAACTATCAACCGATTGGGGCAGGATTGGGGAAAATGCGTCTCGAAAGGCGGGCATGGTAAACCGCCCGCCGGGCCATGGCGGCGCTGTGGCGCAGATGCGCAGGAGAGAGAAACAGCGACCTGCATCGTCTAGACTTTCGCAGCTCCCACCGGATCGGCAGGCTGCGGCGCCTCCTCCGGCTCTTTCAACGCCTCTTCGGGCACCCGGCCCATGTAGTGGCCCACAACGTGGCTGGCGATCGCCCCGCGATCCTGCAGAAGGGTCAGGCAGAAGGCGCAGAGGTCATAACTTTCGGCCACGGCATCGGCCAGCAGCGCGAGGGCCTTCAGCTGGAAATCGCTCAGTTTTTCAGGGGCTTCCATGTTGCGGATGTAAACCGCGTCGCCATCGAGCAACTGGCTGCCCGCCTTGCGCTTGAACTGCTTCCAGCGCCGCGACGAGAGCACGACCGATTTTTGATGCAGGAACTTGTGCAGCACAAAGCCCTGCCGCCGCAGCTCGGTATCCAGCTCGGCCCAGGTCGGCTCATCCTCGTACATCTGATAAAACCGCACCTCGGGGATCACCATGACCGCCTCGGAGAGCGTTTGGGGGCCGCCCTTCATCACATCCAGTTCGGCGCCCTGCACATCCATCTTCAGCAGGTCGAGCTTGGGAAAATCCTTCACGTTGTCGAGCGCCACTAGGGTCATCGGGATCTCGGTGATCTCGCGCTTGGTCCAGAACCCCTTGTTCAGGTAGCGCGCGCAGGCCTCGGAGAACTCGAAGACCGAGGAGAGCGAGCCAAGCTGGTGGGCATAGAAGGTCGCCTTGCCCGGCTTGCCGACGGCGGCGTTATAGAGCGTGGTGCGCTCCGGTTTGGCTTCTTCCAGCTCGGCAAAAGCCAGCGGCTCGGGCTCGAAGGCATGAAGCTGCGCCGCACCCGCGCCCATGATCAGCCGGTAGCCGGGCTTCTCATTGGTCAGCCGGGCACCGATATCGGCCACGTTCAGCTCGCGCTCCAGCTTCAGATTCTGGATCAGCCATTCGGCACGTTTCTTGCGGTTCAAGGCCATGCGTGGCTCCTAGCCCAGAGTCACAGCCGTGCCCGAGGCACTGACCATCAGCATGTTGTTGATGACCTCGTAGTCGAGATCGACACCCACCACCGCATTGGCCCCCAGCGCGGCGGCCTTCTCCTGCATCTCGCGCAGCGCGGTCTCCCGCGCGCGGCCCAGCTCTTGCTCATAGGCCGCCGAACGCCCGCCGACGATGTCACGGATGCCGGCGAAGAGATCGCGGAAGATGTTGGCCCCGAGGATCGCCTCGCCGGTGACGATGCCCTTGTAGCCGGTGATGCTCTTGCCCTCGACGGAGGGCGTGGTTGTGACGATCATCTTACTTCTCCCGTTGGCGCCAGACGAAGCGCGCGAAGAGCGAACCAAGGAACCCCGACACAAAGGACACCAAGACCACAGCCCCGAGCGGCAGCATCCCCGCCACCTGATCTACGCCCACGGCGAAGACGGCGCAAAACGCCCCGGTGGTGAATGCTGCGATCAAGGCCGCCTTCATGGCTCACCCCACCGAACCTTCCAGCGAGATCGCCACAAGCTGCTGGGCTTCCATCGCAAACTCCATCGGCAGCGCCTGCAGCACCTCCTTGCAGAAGCCGTTGACCACGAGCGCCACGGCCTCCTCCTCGTCCATCCCGCGCTGGCGGCAGTAGAAGAGCTGGTCGTCATCCACCTTGGAGGTGGTGGCCTCGTGCTCCACCCGGCTGCTGTTATTTTTCACCTCGATGTAGGGCACGGTGTGTGCCCCGCAGTCGGAGCCGATGAGCAGGCTGTCGCACTGGGTGTAGTTGCGGCTGTTCTTGGCCTTGGGGTGCATCGAGACGAGGCCGCGATAGGTGTTTTGCGCACGGCCCGCCGAGATGCCCTTGGAGACGATCCGGCTGCGGGTGTTCTTGCCCAAGTGGATCATCTTGGTGCCGGTGTCGGCCTGCTGGTAGTTGTTGGTGATGGCGATGGAGTAGAACTCGCCCTGGCTTTCCTCGCCGCGCAGGATGCAGCTGGGGTACTTCCATGTCACCGAAGAGCCAGTTTCGACCTGCGTCCACATCACCTTGGCGCGGTCGCCGCGGCAGTCGGCTCGCTTGGTGACAAAGTTGTAGATCCCGCCCTTGCCGTTCTCGTCGCCGGGGAACCAGTTTTGCACGGTGGAATATTTCACCTCGGCGTCGTCCATCACCACGATTTCGACCACGGCGGCGTGCAGCTGCGAGGTGTCGCGCTGAGGGGCGGTGCAGCCTTCAAGGTAACTGACATAAGCGTTGCTGTCGCAGATGATCAGCGTGCGCTCGAACTGGCCGGTGTTCTCGGCGTTGATCCGGAAATAGGTCGAAAGCTCCATAGGGCAGCGCACGCCGGGCGGCACGTAGACGAAGGAGCCATCGGAGAAGACCGCACTGTTCAGGCAGGCATAGAAGTTGTCGCCTTGCGGCACGACACTCCCGAGGTACTTCTTCACCAGCTCCGGGTGTTCCTTGATCGCCTCGGAGATGGAGCAGAAGATCACGCCCTTGCTGGCCAGCTCGGCCTTGAAGGTGGTGCCGACGCTCACGGAGTCGAACACCGCATCCACGGCGACCTTGCGGCCCTCGGCCGGGGCGCTCTCCGCCCCCTCGACGCCTGCCAGAATCATCTGTTCTTTCAGCGGGATACCGAGCTTTTCGTAAGTGGCCAGCAGCGCCGGGTCGACCTCGTCGAGCGACTTCGGCTTATCCTTCATCGAGGCGGGCTTGGCGTAGTAATACTGCTTCTGGAAGTCGATCTCGGGGTAGTCGACCATCGCCCAGTCGGGCTCTTCCATCTGCTTCCAGCGCTCGAAGGCCTGCAGCCGCCAGTCGGTCATCCACTCGGGCTCACCATTGTTGGCGGAGATCAGGCGGACGATCTCCTCGTTCAGCCCCATCGGGGCAAAATCCATCTCGATGTCGGTGTTCCAGCCGTATTTGTAGGCGCCCATCGCCTTTACGGCTTCAACGGTTTCGGCGTCCACGCCTTCTTTCACGTCAAGATCGTTCATCGTCTTTCCTTTCAACGGCTTGGGGAGCGTTCCTCACGCAACCCGCGCCTGGTGTTTTCTGTGTGCGGCGGCCCAGCTTTCGGCAAAGCGGGCGATATCTTCTTCAGCGGTGTCCGGCCCCAGCGAGACCCGGATGGCGGAGCGGGCAATGGCCTCATCGAACCCCATCGCGCGGAGCACCCGGCTTTCCTTCACCTTGCCCGAGGAGCAGGCGGAGCCGGCGGATATGGCAAAACCGGCGAGGTCCATCGACATCACCTGCGTCTCGCCCTTCCAGCCCGGCGCGGCGAAGCACGAGGTGTTGGGCAAGCGTTTCGCCTCTTGCCCTATGAATATGGTCTCCGGCGCGGCCTCTGCCACCAGAGCTTCCAAAGTGTCGCGGGCCTTGGCCACCCGCGCCCAGTCTCCGGCGGCGAGCCGCTTTTCCGCCGCTTCAACGGCGGCCCCGAAGCCCGCGATCCCAATCACGTTTTCGGTGCCGGAGCGGCGGCCCATCTCCTGCCCGCCGCCCTTGAGCAGCGGGGCGATATCCAGCCCCTCGCGGACGATCAGCGCGCCAACCCCCTTGGGGCCGCCCAGCTTGTGGGCCGAAAGCACCGCCAGATCGGCGCTGGACCAGCCAAAGGCAAAGGGTATGCGGCCAATGGCCTGCGTCACGTCGAGCAGCAGCAACTCGCAGGGGTGCGGCTTAGGCACCTCCGAGATCACCCCGGTCTCGCTGTTGGCCAGCCCCATCGCGTAGATCCGGCCCTCGGGCGCGTTATGGGCCCAGAGCGCATCATGCGCCGTTGGCTCCACCACCGCGCCGCCTGACAGCACCTGCGCCGCCTCGGTCGCCCCGCCGGTGAACACCACCTCCTGCGGCTTGCAGCCCACCGCTGCCGCAACCTGAGCACGCGCACGCTCGACAGCCGCCTTGGCCGCCCGCCCTTCGGCGTGAACGGACGACGGGTTGCCGACGATCTCCATCGCCTGCAGCATCGCCGCGCGCGCCTCCGGCAGCAGCGGCGCCGTGGCATTGAAATCGAGGTAGCTGCGGCTCACGCCTCGGCCTCCGCCTCTTCCTCGTCCACCACCATGAAGAAGTTCGGCACCGCCGGGCAGGTCGCCATCGGCTTTTCGATCACCGAGGCCAGCGTGGCCTGATGCAGGTAAACGTAAACATGGGAGGAAAGCCCCTCCCACAGCCGGTTGACCATGCTCTGCGCGCGGCTGCCCGAGACGGCGCCCTTGGAGCCTGCCCCGGTGTGCAGCGCGCTCACGGTCTCATCCACCGCTTCGAGCACCTCGGCCACGCGGATCTCTTCGGGGCAGCGGGCCAGCCGATAGCCGCCCCCCGGCCCGCGCACGCTCTCCACCAGCCCGGCCTGCCGGAGCTTCACGAAAAGCTGTTCGAGATACGACAGCGAGATGCTCTGCCGCTTGGAAATTTCAGAAAGCGAGACCAGCGCCGTGGCCTCACCCTTCTGCGACAGGGCGAGGTCGGCCAGCGCAACCATCGCGTAGCGTCCTTTGGTCGAGAGCTTCAATCGCCTGATCCTTACGGCAGAGAGCCCCGAGGGGCCAAATTGCATTGACGACAGAGGCAATGGTGATTACCTCCGTCGCACCCGTTCGGGTGGGGTCGCGCCAATTTAGAATAATTCTAGATTTGCCCCGCGACCACGTCAACCGCCCCCGGGCATAAAAGAGGACAAAAAAGGTCAGGTATGCCCGAAGTGATTTTTCCCGGCCCCGAGGGCCGGCTCGAAGGCAGGTATCACCCGCAGCAGGGTGTCAAAGACGCCCCCATCGCCATCATCCTGCACCCGCATCCGCAGTTCGGCGGGACGATGAACAACCGGGTCGTGTACAACCTGCACTACACCTTCCACAAAATGGGCTTCACCGTGCTGCGGTTCAACTTCCGCGGCGTGGGGCGCTCTCAAGGGGAGTATGATCAGGGGATCGGCGAGCTTTCCGATGCCGCCTCGGCGCTGGATTACCTGCAGTCGATGAACACCAACGCCAAGCATTGCTGGGTCGCGGGCTTCTCCTTTGGCGCGTGGATTGGCATGCAGCTTCTGATGCGGCGGCCCGAGATCACCGGGTTCATCTCGGTCAGCCCGCCCGCCAACATGTATGACTTCTCCTTCCTCGCGCCCTGCCCCAGCTCGGGCCTGATCCTGAACGGCACCGCCGACCGCGTCGCGCCGCCGAAGGACACCCACACGCTGGTCGAAAAGCTGCACGAGCAGAAGGGCATCACCATCACCCACACCGAGGTGGAGGGTGCGGGCCACTTCTTTGAAGATCCCTATATGGACGAGATGCTCGGCGAGGTGGACACCTACGTGCGCCGCCGCCTGACCGAAACCACGCGCTGACGGAGGCCGGCATGGGCGTTCTGGAAGACCTCGCCGACAAGCTGGCGAAAGACACGATCGACCACGCCGCCAAGCTCGGCGAGGAGGATGACGTGATCCGCGCCGTGGCCAAGAAGCTGGGCATCTCCTCCCCGACGATGGAAGAGACCTTCATGACCTCGATCCGCGTGCGCCTCGCCGAGCGCCGGGCGCGCCAGTTTCTGGAAAAGCAGATCGAGCAGGGTTTCTTGGAAAAGGACACCGGCCCCAAGCTGATGGACGATGGCCATTAGCGGCGCCGGCGCCCCTACCCCCGATCGCACCCCCGATCTCGACCGGCAGATCGCCTTTCTGACCGAAGCCTGCAAGCTGCGCGGCATCGAGCGGGCCTCCAAGCTCGCCGACGGCTCGCGGCACGAGAACTCGGGCGAGCACTCGTGGCATCTCGCGCTCTTCGCGCTGGTGCTTGAGGGTGAGGCGCCCGAGGGCGTCGACATCAACCGGGTGATCCGCATGGCGCTGATCCACGATCTGGTGGAGATCGACGCAGGCGATGCGCCAATCTTCGAGGCCGGGCTGGACCAGGCCGAGATCGAGGCCGCCGAGGCCGCCGCCGCCGACCGTATCTTCGGTATGCTCCCCGAGCCGCAGGGCGCTGCGCTGCGGGCGCTCTGGGATGAGTTTGAGGCGGCAGAGTCCGCCGATGCCCGCTTTGCCAAGGCGCTCGACCGCTTTCAGCCCCCGGTGCTGAACCTCGCCAATGGCGGCGCAAGCTGGACCCCGTTCAACGTGGGCTACACGCAGGTCGAGGCCCGGCTCCGCCCGCCGATGGAGCGCGGCGCGCCCACCCTCTGGGGCTGGATCGGCCCGCGCATCCGCGCCTTCTTTTCCGGCGAGGCAAGCTGAGGGCCGGCCGGGCAAAACGCCGGGTATATTTGCCACAGCCCTGTCGGATGACACATCGGCCCGGCAGCCTGCCACATTCTCGCCACATTTCAGCCCGACCTTCGCCCCAGACCCGGAAAACCGGGCAAAAACAATGAGGCAGGCGCGGGTTCACCCCGCGAGACGGAGACGGGAATGGGGACCGAACTGGCGCAGGCACAGCGGCTGACGCGTGCCGAGATTCAAGCCGACATCGAAGAATTCACCGCACATACGGTCAGCGAGACCGGCATGTTTTCCAAGGCCTACGCGGCCCCGGGGCTGGCGCAGCTACTGCCCAACGCCCGGCGGATCAGCCGCGCGCTGAAGCCGACGCTCAAGAGCTTCACCCGCATGCCCGAGCCGGGCACGTGGCTCGAAAGCGCCGTATCGGCCGAGGCCCGCATCCTCACCCCCGAGGGCGCCACGCCCGCCGGGCAGCTGAGCGTGGGCGATGTGGTCGAAACCAAGGATCTGGGGCCGCTCAAGGTCAAATGGGTCGGGCTGACGCGGGTCACCCGCGAGCAGCTTTCGCAAAGCCCGGCGCTCTGCCCGGTGCGGATCAAGGCGGCCAGCATCGATGGCACCTATCCGCGGCAGGACATGGAGATTTCGCCCAACGCCGGGCTGCTGATGCGCTCCAATGCCGACCCGGAGGACGAGCGGCTGGTCTCGGCCACCGCCCTCACCCGGCGCGACGGCTTCTGCAAGTCGATCCCGCGCAATGGCATCACCTATGTCCAGATCCTGCTGGAGCGCCATGCGCTGATGGTGGTCGAAGGGCTGGAGATGGAGAGCTTTCACCCCGGCAACCTGCGCCCCACCGCCTCGGAGGCGAGCCTCTGGTCGGAGATCATGGAAGTGCTGCCGGAGTTGGAGCACGAGATGGAAACCTATGGCCCCCGCGTCCGCCCCGGCCTGAGCGACCGCGCGCGCGGTTAGGCAGATGGCCCGGCCAGAGAAGCACTCGCTGACCCTCGCCGGGCATCGCACCTCCGTGTCGCTGGAGCCGGAGTTCTGGGCCGCTTTCCGCGCCATTGCAGAAGATAAAGGCATGACGATCAATGCCTTGGCCGCCGAGATTGATGCAGATCGCGGGATCGAGCGCGGCCTGGCCTCGGCCATCCGCGTCTATGTGCTGCGGCATCACATGGGCCAGGGCTGACCCATCCGCGAGGCTACCGCCGCGACACCTTCAGATGGATACCCTCCGCCGCCCGCACCGTCAGATGCGCCACTGGCCGGGGCACCCTGCCTTCCACCGTCTCGAATTGTAGCCGCCGCAGCAGCATCGCCAGAATGAGCGGCCCCTCGACCATCGCAAACCCGGCCCCGGTGCACACGCGCGGCCCGGCGGAGAACGGCATATAGGCCTCCCGCCCGCAGCGCCGCCCCTCCTCGGTTGCCCAACGGCCCGGATCGAACCCATCGGGGTTGCTCCAGAGCCGCTCG
Source organism: Vannielia sp. SX4 (assembly GCF_052828525.1). The sequence continues at coordinate 2,325,890 of NZ_CM128247.1, read as the reverse complement.
TTGCGCTGCTGGTGCCAAGGGCTGAGCACGATCTGGCTGCCGCGCTTCACCTTACGGTCGCGGAAGGTCTCGGGCTTCACGTTCTCCCGCACCATCATCGGCACCGGCGGGTAGAGCCGGAGTGTCTCTCGGAACACATCGCGGATGAACTTGAGGCCGGAGATATCTGAAAATCCGGGATTTTCCGGAAGCGTGACCGCCTCCTCCGCAGCCCGCTCCTGCACCTCGGGGAAGGCCGCGAGCAGGTAGAGTGCCCAGGCCAGCGCCGAGGCGGAGGTCTCATGCCCGGCCAGAAAGAAGATCGCCACCTGATCGACCATCTCCTCGGTGTCGAACCGCGCGCCAGTCTTCGGGTCTGCCGTGGTCATGATCTTGGTCGCCAGATCGTCCGGCGCCCTGCCCGCCGCGATCTCCGCTGCCCGGTCCGCCGTCAGCCCGGTGATCAGCCGCCGGATCGAGGCCGCCGTGCGCTTCACCTCGCGCTTGTGGAAGCGCGGAAACCACCGGGGCAGCGGCAGGAAGGCGGCGATATTCAGGATCGGCTGCGCCCGCTGATACGCGCGAAACTCGGAGAAGACCTGTGCGGCGACCTCATGCTCGATCGGGATCGAGAACAGCGTGCGGAAGATCACATCCGCCGCCGCGTGGCTCGTCTCCTCCTCCACCTCGATCTCACCAGTCCGCGCTTCCATCCGCGCCACGCAGGCCTGCGCCGCCTCCAGCATCGCCGGAAAGGTCTCTTTCAACCGCCCGCCCTCGAAGGCCGGGTCGATGATCCGCCGCTGACGCTTCCATGTCTCGCCGTTGGTCACGAAGACCGAATTGCCCAGGAGCGGTGCCAGCCCCTCACGCACCCGCCCCGATTTGGGAAAGTCATCGGGCCGCTCCTTCAGCACAAGGTCCACCAGAGCGGGCTGGTTGATGAGGTAGCTGCGGAAGAACGGCGTGCGGAACTCGGCCATCCACGCGCGGTAGAGCTTGGCGGGCTGGGCCGAGAGGATATCGGCCCGGAACAGCCGCGCGTAGTTGAGCAGCGAGGTCTTCTCGGGCCGCGAGGGCGGCTTGGGCGGCAGATGCGGGCAGCTCATCGCGGCGTCACGCCGCCCGCGAGGTATAGCGCGAGGCAGGGGTTTCGATCCGGCTCTTCGATGGCATCCGCTCGGCATAGCGGGTGCCGAGCGAGAGCGGGCCTGCGGTGATCAGGAAATAGTCGTAATCGCCGGGCCGGTCGAAGGCGCAAAGATATTGAAAATGCAGCCGGAAGAACCGCCGCTTCACCTTGGCCCATGTTTCGGGCGACAGCGTTTGGGTGAAGGCGGCAGAGAACACCAGCGGCCAGCGCTTGCCCTGCTCGGGGGCAACGCCCGTCACCGCCACCGGATCGCAGAGCGCAAAGGCGCAGCCATCGCCCGGCGCGGTCACATCGACCCATGTGATCTGGTCCCATTGGCACAGGTCGTGCAGATCGGCGCGCAGCCGGTCGGCCTTGGGCAGAAAGCTCACCATCGGCACCACGTGCCCGAGGGTGAGGAAGCCAAGCCGCGGCCCGCTGCCCTGAGTCCACCCGCTGCGCATCAGGTCCGCCAGCACCGAGATGCCGATATGCGCGCCCGAGCTGTGCCCGACCACCAGCACCTCATCCGCATCGCTCGCCAGCGCCTCCTCCACCCGCGCCCGAAACGCGGCGATCCGCGCCTCCAGCTCCGGCGGGTTGGCGCCCTTGTGGCGGGCCGAGTAGCTGTAATCGTGCATCAGGTAGTAGGCGAAGAACTTGTTGTCGCGCTTGCGAAACCAGCTGAGCACGCCCCATGTGACCGCCACGAAAAGGATGATCCCGAGCATCACGCCGGTCGTGCCCAGATGCACCGGCACCGGCAGTTGCAGCAGCGCCCAGGCCCCGAGCCGCGCGGCCCCGTAGCCAAGGCCCACGGCCAGCAGGAGTTGCCCGAGCAGAAAGACGATGGGGTAAAGCGCGGCAATCACCGGCCCCTTCCTGAGCCGCATCAGCCGGAACAGCGCGCCAGAGGCGATATAAGTCCATGCGGTACGCAGCAGCATCGCATAGGTCGCCGGGATCGAAGGGTTCATCGAGGCCTTCACGATGTCCGACCAGAGCAGCACCTCGATCTCCGCCTCGGTCCGCGCCCCGCCAACCACGCTCTCCACGCCCCATGCAAAGGGCCCCTGCCCCTTCGCGGCGTGCTGGCTGATCTCATAGCCCGAAATCGCCGCCTGCGCGGCACTTTCCTTGCGGTAGAGCTCGCGGTAGCGGCGCGGATGAAACGGGTCGTAGCCGGGGATATAGATCACCCGGCGGCGTGCCACATCCTGCTCTGCCCGCGTCTCAGCCATGGCCCCTATCCTTGCCGTTCCGGCGCTCTTAGCAAGGGATTTTGGCGAAACTTGGGACACGCATTTTCACACTTGCCATATCGCACGTTTCATGCTATATCGCATCTCTAGTGCAAAACCGCACCGATCCCAATCACAGAGGAACACAAACATGGCTTCGGATAAGAAATTGGCAGCTAACCAGATCAAAACTTTTGGAAGAGGAGACCCCCTATACGTTCAGGCACAGCAGATTTGGCTCGTTCTAACGGGTTTTTCGATGATGAGGACGAATCCTGCGATACCAGAACGGCTGCGCAACGAGCTTCCTGAGTTAATCCATTACGACGAACTTGCCGAACTAATGGGAAAGCCAGGCGCACAGCATACGCTCAATCGACAACTGGGAATAGTTGGGCATTATTGCATCGATAATGACCTACCGCCGCTTAACGTAATCGTCGTGAACAAGGACTCAGAGTTGCCTGGCGATGGTGTTGTTTCTCGTGATGGCCAAGATATCCTCACGGAAATCAGTGCCGTCAACAAATTCAACTGGTTCGGCATCCGAGTGCCCACAATAGGCACTCTTAGAAAGACTTACGATAAGATGCCCAAACGCTAGGTTCCGAGCAAAGTGGGGTGATCTTTCGATCACCCCTCACCCCACGGTCGCCAGCGCCGGGAAGATCTCGAGCAGCCAGTAGGAGAAATCGGAAAAGGCGCCGGTGAGCATCAGCAGCCCGACCGTCCAGAGCAGTAGGCCCATGATCCGCTCGATCTGGCCCATGTGCCGCTTCATCCAGCCCATCAGCCCCTTGAGCCGCGGGAAGAAGGCCGCCACCGCGATAAACGGCAGGCCCAGTCCGAGGGCGTAGAGCGCCAGCAGGAAGGCCCCGCGCGCCACATCGCCCTCCATCGCCGCCATCGAGAGGATCGCGCCGAGGATCGGCCCCAGGCAGGGGGTCCAGCCGAAGGCGAAGGCGAGGCCCAGCACATAGGCCCCCATCGCCGAGCCGCCCCGGTCGCCCGCATCGATACGCGCCTCGCGGTTGAGGAACGGCAGGGTGAAGACGCCGAGAAAATGCGCGCCGAACACCATGATCACCAGCCCGGCCCCCATGGTGAACCACTCGCGGTTCTGCAGGAACACGCCGCCAAGCGCCGAGGCCGCCGCGCCGAGGAGCAGGAACACGGTCGAAAGGCCGAGCACAAAGAACCCTGCGGCCACCAGCACCCGCCGCCGCCCGGCGGAGGCGCCGCTGCCCTCCATCTCGTCCATCGAGATCCCGCCCATATAGGCCAGATAGGGTGGCACGATCGGCAGCACGCAGGGGCTGACGAAAGAGATCAGCCCGCCCACGATGGCGATGAGAATGGCCGGCAAGAGCGCGGCGTCCATGATGTCGATGCCAAACATGCCTTCCCCTTTAAGCCGCCCGCACCGGGCCGAAAACCCCCTGCTTCCTCACAACCCCGTGGCGCATCACCGCGCCCACCTGCCCTTCATCTTGGTTCAAATATCTCCGGGGGGTGTGGGGGGCTGGCCCCCCACTGCATGACGGTGCCACCGGGAAACACGCTCTCCATGAAAGCCAGGCCCTCTCAGCCCCCTTCCCCCTCCCCCGGCCTTCGGCTACCCCTTGCGCATGACCCACCACGCCCACCTCGACGCCACCGGCCTGCTGTGCCCTCTGCCCGTCCTGAAAACCGCCAAGCGGCTTCAGGCGCTTGCGCCGGGCGAGGTGCTGCGGATCGAGACCGATGATCCTGCCGCGCTTATCGACATGCCGCATTACTGCGCCGAGTCGGGCCATCTGCTGCTGTCGCAGGAAGAGGCGGGCGCGGCCATAGTCTGGATGATCCAAAAGAAATAGGGGCGCGCCCGGCAAGGCACGCCCCTTTATAATTCTTGGTATCGCCGCAGGCTCAGCGCCCGAGCGACCACCAGCCCTTGCGCTTTGGCTTGGCCGGCTCCTCGCTGGCTTCGGCCTCGGCCGTCTCCAGCACCGGTTCCGGCTCGGCGGGCGTTTCGGCGGCAACCTCTTCCGCCGGAGCCTCAGCCTCAGCCTCAGCGGCAGGCGCGTCGGCCGGCGTGTCCGCAGGGGCCTCGGCCGGGGTCTCTTCGGCCACCGGTTCAGGCGCGGCCTTTTTGCGGGTGCGGCGGCGCTTGGGCTTCTCCTCGGCAGCCGGCTCCTCGGCAGGCGCTTCCTCAACCGGGGCAGCCTCGGCGGCCTCGGCAGGAGCCTCTGCCGGTGCCTCGGCGGCCTCGGTGCTTGCGCCCTCTTCGGCCTCGGCCGGCTTCTTGCGGGAGCGGCGGCGGCGGGAGCGCTTGGGCTTCTCCTCGCTGGCAGCCTCTTCGCCCTCGGCGGCTTCCTTGGGCGCATTGCCCTCAGACCCGGCGTCAGTGCTTTCAGCCTGTGCCGCCTCGGCGCCGCTGCCGTCAGACTGACCCTCGGATTGACCCTCGTTCTGGCCTTCACCCTGGCTCTCGCCCTGGGCCTCGGCACCATTCTCCTCGCCATTGCTGCTGCCACGACGGCGACGACGACGACGGCGCTTGCGCTTCGGCTTGTCCTCTTCGTCACCGCTGGCTTCGGAGGTCTCCGCAGCCTCGGCCTGCGCCAGATCCTCCTCTTCCTCCTCGATGTCGGGAAGGTCGGTGGTGTCGATAGAGATCACCGGGGCGGTCACCTCGGCGATGCTGCGGGTCGCGGTCTTGAACTTCTCCAGCGCGAAATCGGGCGAGATCATATGCGCATCGGCTTCCAGCCGGACCGAAAGCCCGTAGCGCGCCTCGATGGAGGCGATGTGCTCGCGCTTCTGGTTCATCAGGAAGTTGATGATGCCCACCGGTGCCTTCAGCAGAACCTCGCGGCTCTTGCGGCGGGTGCCCTCCTCCTCGATCTGGCGGAGGATGGCGAGGCCGATGCTGTCATCGGAGCGCAGCAGGCCGGTGCCATGGCACGAGGGGCACGGCTGGGTGGAGGCCTCGAGCATGCCGGGGCGCAGCCGCTGGCGCGACATTTCCAGCAGGCCGAAGCCGCTGATCCGGCCCACCTGAATGCGGGCGCGGTCGGTCTTCAGCTTGTCCTTGAAGCGCTTCTCCACGGCGGCGTTGTTCTTGCGCTCTTCCATGTCGATGAAGTCGATCACGATGAGGCCGGCAAGGTCGCGCAGGCGCAGCTGGCGGGCCACCTCTTCGGCGGCCTCAAGGTTGGTCTTGAGTGCGGTTTCCTCGATCGAGCCTTCCTTGGTGGCCCGGCCCGAGTTGACGTCGATCGCCACCAGCGCCTCGGTGACGCCGATCACGATGTAACCGCCCGACTTGAGCTGCACCGTCGGGTTGAACATGGCGGCGAGGTAGCTCTCGACCTGGTAGCGGGCGAAGAGCGGCAGGCCCTCGTTGTACTGCTTCACGTTCTTGGAGTGGGACGGCATGATCATTTTCATGAAGTCCTTGGCGGTCCGGTAGCCCGTCTCGCCCTCGACCCAGACCTCGTCGATCTCCTTCGAGTAGAGGTCGCGGATCGACCGCTTGATGAGGTTGCCCTCCTCGTAGATCGGCGCGGGCGCCACGCTCTTCAGCGTCAGCTCGCGGATCTGCTCCCAGAGGCGCTTGAGGTATTCGTAATCGCGCTTGATCTCGGTCTTGGTGCGCTTGGCACCCGCCGTCCGCACGATCAGCCCCGCGCCCTGCGGCACGTCGATCTCGGAGGCGATCTCTTTCAGCTTCTTGCGGTCGGCGGCATTGGTGATCTTGCGGGAGATGCCGCCGCCACGAGCGGTGTTGGGCATCAGCACGCAGTAGCGGCCAGCGAGCGACAGGTAGGTGGTGAGGGCGGCCCCCTTGTTGCCACGCTCTTCCTTGACCACCTGCACCAGCATGATCTGGCGGACCTTCACCACTTCCTGAATCTTGTAGCGGCGGGGGCGCGGCTTGCGCGGCTGGCGGATCTCTTCCTGCACGTCCTCTTCGGCGACGGACTCGATCTCTTCGTCCTTGTCGGCGGCGGTGGGCTCATCGCCCTCGTCACCGTCGTCCTCGTCGTCGCCTGCCTCGTCTTCATCGTCCGACGCCGTCTCAGGCGTGGCCTCTGCGGCAGGTGCCGCCTCGGGGGTCTCTTCGGCCTCGGAGCCAGCCTCGGCGGCGGTCTCTTCAGCCGCAGCCTCGGGCGTGGCGCCCTCTTCACTCACCAGCGTATCGGCCTCTTCCTCGTCACCGAGGTCGACCACATCCATACCGGCGATGGCGCCATCCACTTCCTTGGTGGTGACGGCATCCTTGGTGTCGGACTTCTTCGAGCGCGAGCGGCGGCGGCGCGACTTCTTGGGCGCCTCCTCTTCGGCGGCCTGGGCCTCGGCGTAGGCGCGCTCTTCTTCCAGCAGCGCCTGCCGGTCGGCCACCGGGATCTGGTAGTAGTCAGGGTGGATCTCGCTGAAGGCGAGGAAGCCGTGGCGGTTGCCGCCGTAATCCACGAAGGCCGCCTGAAGCGAGGGCTCCACGCGGGTCACTTTCGCGAGGTAGATATTACCTGCTAGCTGGCGCTTGTTGACTGTTTCAAAGTCGAATTCCTCGACCTTGTTTCCATCGACCACGACCACCCGAGTCTCCTCGGCGTGGGTGGCGTCGATAAGCATTTTCTTAGCCATATTAACTCATTGCACGGCGAAGCTCGCCCACGCCCTGGCGGGCTGAGGCTTGGATGACCGTGTCTGGATTGGGGATGGGCGCGGAACATGAGCGGCAGGGCGCGTGCTGATGCAGCTTCCCTTGCCTCCTCGCCTGTTCTCACGCGTTGCATCGCGGTTTGTCTCCGACGCGTCCCGGCCATGAGGCGGTCGCGCCCGTTCGGGGGGCTGGCCTGCACGTGGCGGGCCGGGCCATGTGGCCCTTCAAGTCAGATGCTCTCGGGGCCGGTTAACTCTGGCGGATGGGCGGTGGCGGCGCTTGCGGCTCGCGGTAGGCCCGTCCCTGCCAGGGAAATCGCTCCAGACCACCGCGCGGCACATGCCCCGGACGGTCCGTGGACCGACCATAACGGAGTGCGGTGTTGAAAGACAATGGCAAAAGCGCGGGGGCGGCACACGTTTAGGTTGAGTGTGTCGAAGCGGTGCAGCGCCGGCCCGGGGGCGGGCCATGCTGAAGGTATGCTTCCAGCATGACGCTGCACGGCGCCTTCGGCTTGATCCCGTGCAGGCATGCCGCACAGCTGCCATCGCCCCTCACCTGTAGAGCAGCGAGCGCCCCTCTGCGAAGAGATGCACCTTCTCCGGCGCCGCCGTCAGCCGCACCGTCTTGCCGCGCATGTCGCGGACCACGCCTGGCAGCTTGGCGATCACCGTATCGGTGTCTTCATCCATCTTCGGCGCGGCGAAGTAGAGCTGTGTCACCTCGCCGAGCGCCTCGGTGATATCCACCGTGCCCTCGAAGGCGTAGTTTTCATCCTCGGTTGGCAGCATATCCTCGGGGCGGATGCCCACGTTCACCTCGCGGTTCAGGTCATCGCCCGTGGTCGGCACGTCCGACCAGATCATGCCGCCGCCATCGCCCACGGTCACGCCGGTCCGCTCGCCGGTCTCCACCACCACACCGCGCAGCAGGTTCATCGCGGGAGAGCCGATGAACTGCGCGACGAACTCGTTCTCGGGCCGCTCGTAAAGGTCCAGTGGGGTGCCGACCTGCGCGATGCCCTTGTTCGCCAGCACCACGATGCGGGAGGCCAGCGTCATCGCCTCCACCTGGTCATGGGTGACATAGATCATCGTGCTCTCAGGCATGGCCTCCTTGAGCTGGGCGATCTCGATCCGGGTTGCCACCCGCAGGGCGGCGTCGAGGTTGGAGAGCGGCTCGTCGAAGAGATACACCTTGGGGTCACGCACGATGCTCCGGCCAATCGCCACCCGCTGCCGCTGCCCGCCCGAGAGCGCCTTGGGCAGACGGTCGAGATAGGGCTCGAGCTGCAGTTTCTTCGCGGCGGCATTCACCGCCGCGTCGATCTCGGATTGCGACCTCTTCGCCAGCTTCAGCGCAAAACTCATGTTCTCCCGCACCGTCATATGCGGGTAGAGCGCGTAACTCTGGAACACCATCGCGATGCCGCGCTCGGAGGGCGGCACGTCGTTCACCACCTGCCCGTCGATCTCCAGCGTGCCGCCGGTGATCTTTTCGAGCCCCGCGATCATCCGCAGCAGGGTGGACTTGCCGCAGCCCGAGGGGCCGACGAAGACGATCAGCTCGCCCTGCTCGATATCGAGGTTGATGTTTTTCAAGACATCGACGGTGCCGCCGTAGGTCTTGGCCACATCGGTCAGTTTCAGCTCCGCCATGGCGGTCTCCTCCCTCTTTCCTCAGCGGCCCAGCAGGGCAAAGCCCCACGGTCCCAGATCAACCTTGCCGCCCTCGGGCGCAGCGGCGCCCAGCCCGGCGGCCTCGGGCAGCGGCGCCCATCCGGCCTCGACGGCATGGCTCACGCGGCCCTCGCCGAGATTGAACAGCGCCAGCACCTCCCCGCCCTGCCCGCTCCGGCGGATCACCAGCAGGTCGCCCTGCGCCTCGATCTCCTGTGCGCCCTTGGCCAGCACTGCATGGGCGCGGCGCAGCGCGATGGCGCGGCGGTAATGGGCCAGCATGGCCTCGGGGTCGCCTTCCTGCTCGGCCACCGCCTTGGGCAGATGGTCGGCAGAGACCGGCAACCAAGGCCGCGCCTCGTTGCCGTGGCTGAACCCGCCATGCACGCCCGCATCCCAGACCATCGGCGTGCGGCAGCCATCGCGGCCTTTGAACTCGGGCCAGAACTCGATGCCATAGGGATCTTGCAGGTCTTCGAAGGCCACATCGGCCTCGGGCAGCCCCAGCTCCTCGCCCTGGTAGAGGCAAGCGGAGCCGCGCAGGCACATCATCAGCACCACATAGGCCCGAGCGGCCTCTTCGGAGAGGTTCCAGCGGCTGATGTGGCGCGGCACGTCATGGTTGGAAAAGGCCCAGCAGGCCCAGCCGTCCGCCGCCACCCGCTCGACGCGGTGCATGGTGTCGGCCACGTAACCGGCGGTGGGCATGTCCTTGGCGAGCAACTCGAAGGCGTAGCACATGTTCATCATGTCATCGCCCGCCGTGTATTGCCCGAGGATCTCGAGACCAAGCTGCGCATCGCCCACCTCGCCCACGGCAGCGGCGCCATAGGGCTTCATCACCGCGCGCAGGCGCCTGAGAAAGGCGAGGTTCTCGGGGCGGGACTTGTCGTAGAGGTGCTCCTGCCAGTTGTAGGGGTTCACCGCAGGGGCCGTCTGGTCATTGCGCAAGGCCGGGTCGAGCGCCGGATTGTCGCGCAGCTCGGCGTCATGGACGTAGAAGTTGATCGTATCGAGGCGGAAGCCATCCACCCCGCGCTCCAACCAGAACTCGGCCACGCGCAGCAGCTCGTCTTGCACCTCCGGGCAATGGAAGTTGAGGTCGGGCTGGGAGGTCAGGAAGTTGTGCAGATAATACTGCATCCGCCCGCCATCCCACTGCCACGCACTCCCGCCAAAGATCGAGAGCCAGTTGTTGGGCGGTGCGCCGGTCGGCTTGGCATCGGCCCAAACATACCAATCTGCCTTCGGGTTGGTGTGATCCTTCCGGCTCTCCTTGAACCACGGGTGTTGGTCGGAGGTATGGCTGAGCACGAGGTCGATCAGCACCTTCAGCCCGAGGTCATGCGCCCGGTCGATCAGCGCGTCAAAATCCGCAAGGCTGCCGAACATCGGATCGACATCGCGGTAATCGCTCACGTCGTAGCCGAAATCCTTCATCGGGCTCTTGAAGAAGGGGCTGATCCAGAGCGCATCCACCCCGAGCGAGGCAATGTGATCGAGCCGCGCGGTGATGCCCGCGAGGTCCCCCACCCCGTCGCCCGTGCTGTCCTGATAGCTGCGCGGATAGACCTGATAGATCACCGCACCGCGCCACCAGTCGGGGTTGGCCGCACGTTGGGCGATCGCCTCTTCAACCTTGTTCATATCTTTCATTGTCATCTCACTTCACCGAGCCGGCCAGCAGGCCGCGCACGAGAAACCTTTGCATTGCGAAAAACACGCAGAGCGGCACCGCGATGGAGACGAAGGCCGCCGTGGCCAGAATCTCCCAGTTGCCGCCCCTCGTGCCGAGGAGTTCAACGATCTGCCGGGTCATCACCGTGGTGTCGCCCGAGCTGTCGATGAGGAAGACCAGCGCCACCAGCAGGTCGTTCCATGTCCAGAGGAACTGGAAGATGGCAAAGCTGGCGAGCGCCGGAAAGCTGAGCGGCAGGACGATCTTGGTAAAGATCTGAAAGTCCGTCGCCCCGTCGACCTTGGCGTTCTCGATGATGTCACGCGGCAGGCCGACCATGTAGTTTCGGAGCAGGTATATGGCGAGCGGTAGGCCAAAGCCCGTATGCGCCAGCCAGACCCCAAGGTAGCCCTTGCCGATCCCCACCTCGTTGTGGAGCTTCAAGAGCGGGATCAGCGCCAGTTGCAGCGGCACCACCAAGAGCGCGACGATGGCGGCGATCAGCAGGGCCCGGCCCGGAAAATCCATCCACGCCAGCGCATAGGCCGCGAAGGCCGCGATCAGGATCGGGATGATCGTCGCCGGGATCGTTACCGTCAGCGTGTTGAAAAAGGCCTTGGCCATGCTGTCCGTCCGGTCGCCCGAAAATAGCACACGCTCGTAGTTGGCGGTGGTAAACTCGGGCGGCGTGGTGGTGGTGACGAACACGCGCTGCCCGCGCCCCGATATCTGATCATCATTGCCGCGCCACGTGTAGCTGCCGTCTTCCTCGACGGTCATGCTCTCGCCCTCGCCCATGTCGGCTGTGTCGCCGGGGCCGAAGGCGCCCACGTCACGCGAGGAGACGCCAAAGGCTTTCACCGAGCCGCCCTCCTCGCCAAAGAGGTTGCCGCTCACCACGAACCCGGCGCCATCGGCAACGCGGGCGTCGTCCGGGTCGTCGGTGCGGTATTGCACCACCTGCTCGGTCGGAAACAGCGCCTTCCACCAGCCGGTCGCGCTGATCTGGTCGGCGGTGCGGAACGAGCTGACGAGCAGCCCCACGGTCGGAAAGAGCCAGAGCAGCACGAGAAGCACGGTGGATATCTGAACGGCCCAGGAGAGGCCCGATTTGGTGCCTGCGATGTTGTCCATCAGCGCATCTCCTTGCGGGCGTTGTAAACGTTCCAGACAAGGATCGGCGTGACCAGCAGCATGATGACCATCGCGGAGGCGCTGCCCACGCCCCAGTCATTCGCGCGGAAGAGCTTGTCATACATGTAATTGGCCAGCACCTGCGTCTCCCATTGCCCGTTGGTCATGGCAAAGACGATGTCGAAGATCTTGAGCACGACGATGGTGATGGTGGTCCAGACCACGACGATGGTGCCCATGATCTGCGGCACCTTGATCTTGAAGAAGATCTGGAACGGGTTGGCCCCGTCGACGATGGCGGCCTCCACCGTTTCCTCCGGGATGCCGCGCAGGGCGGCCGACAGGATCACCATGGCAAAGCCGGTCTGGATCCAGATCAGCACTGCCATGAGGAAGAAGTTGTTCCAGAACGGCACGGTGAGCCAGGCCGTCGGCTCGCCACCGAGGCTGACCACGATGGCATTCAGTACGCCGATCTGCTCCTCGCCCGCCGCGCGGTAATCATAGACCAGCTTCCAGATCACCGCCGCACCGACGAAACTGATCGCCATCGGCATGAAGATGATCGACTTGGCGACCGCGCCCCATTTGATCCGGTCGGTCAGCTGGGCGGCCAGCAGGCCGAAGGCGGTGGAGAGCGCCGGCACCACGAACAGCCAGAGCATGTTGTTGAAGAGCGCCTCGCCGAACTTGGGGTCGGCCACCATCTGGCTGTAGTTCTCAAGGCCCGCCCACTCGTAACCGCCGCCCGGCAGCCGGTTGGTCAGCGAGAGCCGCAGCGTCTCCACCACCGGATAGGCGAGGTAGAGGCCAAGGGCGAGCACGGCGGGCGCGAGAAAGAGCCAAGGGCGGATCAGGTTGGCGCGGTTGATATTGCGGCCCGCGTTCGGCCCGCGCGCCGGGTAGAGCACCTTGTCGAGGAAGAGATTGGAGAAATAGAAGTAGGCCACGCATCCGCCGACACCGACGATGATGGTGATGACCCCTTGTAGTGCCGGATGCATGATGGCGCCCCTCCCCGGGTGGCCGCTGCGGCGCCCCTGAGGGCGGTCTGGCGGCGGTTGCGGCAGGCGGTGGGCGGGAGCTGTCCCGCGGTCGCGCTGGCCGTTGGCGCGCGGCGATCTCCCGCCGCACACCGGTTCACGAGTGGTGGATTACTTCGCCGCGTCCCAGCTCTGCTGGATCTCGCTGGTGACGGTGCCCACGTCCTTGCCGCCCACGTAGTCGACCATGCCGGTCCAGAAGCTGCCCGCGCCCACGGCGCCGGGCATCAGGTCGGAGGCATCGAAGCGGAAGGTGGTGGCGCCCAGCAGGATGTCGTTCATCTTGCGCAGGGTCGGATCGGAGAAGGCATCGAGGTTCACGCCCTTGTGCGGGGTCAGAAAGCCCTTGCGCGCCATCCAGATCTCATGCGCCTCCGGGGTCTTCAGGAACTCGATCAGCTCATGGGCTGCCGGGCTGTCATTGGTGATCGCCCAGACCGTACCCGCGCCGAGCACCGGCTGGCCAAGGTCACCCTCGCCGCTGGCCGGGAAGTAGAAGAAATCCACATCCTCACCCACTTCCGACCCTTCGGGGAAGAAGGAGGGGATGAAGCTGGCCTGCTTGTGCATGTAGCAGGCGGGCGGCGCATCGAAGAGGCCCTTGGGGCTTTCGCGGAAGTCGGTGGTCGCCACCGCGCCGGTGCCGCCCGCGACCCATTCATCATTCAGGGCGAACTCGCCGAAGGCCTCGATCGCGCCCACCACAGCCGGGTCGGTGAAGGGGATCTCATTGCTCACCCACTGGTCGTAGACCGAGGGCGGCTGGGTGCGCAGCATCATGTCTTCGACCCAGTCGGTCGCGGGCCAGCCGGTTGCGCCGCCCGAGCCGAGGCCGATGCACCACGGCGTCTCGCCATCATCGGCGATCTGCTGCGAGAGCGCCTTCAGCTCCTCCAGCGTTTCCGGCACCTCGTAGCCCGCATCCTCGAAGTTCTCGGGGATGTACCAGACAAGGCTCTTCACATCGACCTTGTAGAAGAAGCCGTAGAGCGCATCATTGCCGTCCGGCCCGGCATAGGTGCCAAGATCGACCCAGCTTTGCCCTGCGGCGTAATTCTCGTTGATCCAGTCGCCGGTGCCTTCGGCCAGCGGGGTCAGAAAGCCACGCTCGGCCATGACCGCGGCAAGGCCGGGCTGCGGGAAGACCGCGACATTGGGGGCAGAGCCCGCCTCGGCATCGATCACGATCTGCTGCTCGAAGCTGTCGGAGCCGGTGTAGCGCACGTCATGGCCCGAGGCCTCGGCAAAGGCGCCCAGCACTGCCTGCACATGTTCCTCGTCCGCCCCGATCCACGGGCCGGCGACGGTGATCTGCTCGGCCAGCGCCGGTCCGCTCATCAGCGCCAGAACGGCACAACTGGACTTGATGGTATGCTTCATGAATTTATCCTCCCGGTTGCAGGGCGACGCGCGTGGCGCGCCCCTCTGTTCTTCCCGCGCCTTCTGTTGGTCAGGAGTGATCCGACTCGATCCTCCAAAGCGCTTTGGACACTTTCAGCATGGCCTAAGCCGCCTTCTGCGTCAACATGGCACCGCAGATAGTGCTTTTGTTTCATTGGGCAATGCTGCACCCGCAGCATATGCGTGCTGCAGACACAGGCTTTGACGCCTGCCCAAAGCGCGGCTAGTTTGGGCTGGAGTTTAAAGCGCTTTGGAAGACACGAACCCATGAACCTAAAGGAGCTCGCCGCGAATCTGGGCCTCTCCCAAACCACCGTGAGCCGGGCATTGAACGGCTATCCGGAGGTGAACGAGGACACCCGCAAACGGGTGATCGCCGCCGCATCGCAGCACAATTACCGCCCCAACACCCGCGCCCAGAGCCTCGCCACCGGGCGCTCAATGGCAATCGGCCACGTGATCCCGATCAGCACCAACCACGAGATGATGAACCCCGTGTTCGGTGACTTCATCGGCGGCGCGGGTGAAATCTATGCCCGCGCGGGGTATGACATGATGCTCAGCGTGGTGCCCGACGATGCCGAAGACGGCGCCTATCGCTCCATGGCACAGCGCAACTCGGTCGATGGCATCGTGATCCACGGCCCCCGGCGCGACGATCCGCGGATCGCCCTGCTCAAGGAGGTCGGCCTGCCCTTCATCGTTCACGGCCGCGCCCCGGTGGACGACACCGATTACTCCTATGTCGACGTGAACAACCGCCGTGCCTTCGAGCGGGCCACCCTGCATCTGGCCGACCTCGGCCACACCCGCATGGCGCTGCTGAACGGCCTTGAGAGCATGGATTTTGCCATCCGCCGCCGCGAGGGCTTCGAAGCGGCGCTGAAGGCCCGCGGCTTGCCCTTCCTGCCCCAGTTCCACCGCTCTGAAGAAATGACAGAGAGCTACGGCTACCAGGCCGCGCGCGAAATGCTGGCCCAACCCGATCCGCCCACCGCCTTCCTCGTCTCCTCGCTGATCACCGCAATGGGCGTGCGCCGCGCTGTCGAGGAGCGCGGGCTGCAAATGGGCCGCGACATCTCGATCATCACCCATGACGACGATCTGGGCTACTTCAAGAACGGCGGAGAAGTGCCTGTTTTTACGGCCACCCGCAGCTCCGTGCGCGAGGCAGGCCGGATCACCGCCGAGATGCTCCTCGGTCTCATCGACACGCCCCAGAACGGCCCACGCCAGCACATCATGGAGGCCGATCTGACCCTCGGCCTCTCCACCGGCCCGGCCCCGCGCTAGCCCTGCACATCGCCACAGGAACGCTCCCATGCTCACCCACAGCCGCGCCGACTTTCCCGAAGGCTTCCTCTTCGGCACCGCCACCTCTGCCTATCAGATCGAGGGCCACGGCATGGGCGGCGCAGGCCGCACCCAATGGGATGATTTTGCCGCCACCCCCGGCAACGTGGCCCATGCCGAGCACGGGCAGATCGCCTGTGATCACTTCAACCGCTGGCCGCAAGACCTTGATCTGATTTCTGAAGCCGGGCTTGATGTTTATCGCTTCAGCCTGTCCTGGGCGCGCGTCATGCCCGAGGGCACCGGCCCGGCCAACCCCGAGGGTGTCGCCTTCTACGACCGGCTGGTCGATGGCATGCTGGAGCGCGGCCTCAAGCCCGCCGCCACGCTCTACCACTGGGAGCTGCCCTCGCCCCTGCTCGACAAGGGCGGCTGGCGCAACCGCGACATCGCCAAGTGGTTCGCCGACTACACCTACACCATCATGTCCACGCTGGGAGACAGGATCTGGTCCGCCGCGCCGATCAATGAGCCGTGGTGCGTGGGCTGGCTGAGCCATTTCATGGGCCTCCACGCACCGGGCCTGCGCGACATTCGCGCCACCGCGCGCGCCATGCACCACGTCTGCCTTGCCCACGGCGAGGCCATCGCCGCGATGCGGGCGCAGGGCATGGGCAACCTCGGTGCGGTGTTCAACTTCGAATATGCCCAGCCCGCCGATGCCTCCCCCGAGGCCGAAGCCGCCGCCCGGCGCTATGACGGCATCTACAATCGCTGGTTCCGCTCCGGCATCTTCAAGGGCGAATATCCCGCCGATGTGCTGGAGGGCCTCGGCCCGCACATGCCCGAGGGCTGGCAGGACGATTTCGCCACCATCACCGCCCCGCTCGACTGGTGCGGCCTCAACTACTACACCCGCAAGCTCATCTCTCCCGCCCCCGATCAGCCTTGGCCGCATTACGCCGAGGGCGCGGGCGACCTGCCCAAGACCCAGGTGGGGTGGGAGATCTACCCCGAGGGTCTGCACCACTTTCTGACCGACACCGCCGCCAATTACACCGGCGACCTGCCGCTCTACGTCACCGAGAACGGCATGGCCTGGCCCGATACGCCCGGCGTGCCCGACGACACCCGCATCGCCTACCTCGATGCCCACCTCGGCGCGGTCAAACAGGCCATCGCCGAGGGCGTGCCGGTGCAGGGCTATTACATCTGGTCGCTGCTCGACAATTACGAGTGGGCGCATGGCTACGGCCCGCGCTTCGGGCTGGTCCACGTGGATTACGACAGCTTGCAGCGCACCCCCAAAGCCTCCTATGAGGCACTGAAGGCCGCGCTGAGGACCAACGGATGACCGACACCGCCCTGATCGCCGATATCGGCGGCACCAACACCCGTCTGGCGCTGGCCCGTGGGCCGGAGCTCGAGGTGTCCAGCATCCAGCGGTTCCGCAATGCCGATTACCCGGATTTCGAGGCTGTAGTAGCCGCATATCTGCCGCAGGTCGGCGCGCCTTCAGTGCAGGGCGCCTGCGTCGCTGCCGCCGGTCCGGTGGTGGATGGCGTGGCCGAGCTGACCAACATCGACTGGACGCTGGATATCCCCACCATCGCCCGCGCCGCCGGTTGCGCGGATGTGGCCCTCTTGAACGACCTGCAAGCCCCCGGCCACGCCGTGGGCCGGATCGCGCCCGAAGGGCTGGTGCCGGTGATCCCGGTGGCCGAAGCCCCTGCCCCCGGTGCAACTGCGCTGGTGGTCAATGTCGGCACCGGCTTCAACGCCGTGCCGGTCCACACCACCCCCGGCGGGCGCTTCGTGCCACCCTCCGAGAGCGGCCATGTGAATCTGCCGATCCGCACCGAGGCCGACCTGCGGCTGAGCCATTATGTCGATGACAGCCACGGCTTTCCGGCGGTCGAAGAGGTGCTTTCGGGGCGCGGGCTGGAGAACGTCTATCGCTGGCACTGCGCCGAGACCGGGGGCGCGCCGGAGCTGCGCGGTAGCGAGATCATCGCCGCCGCCGAGAGCGCCCGCAGCCCGCAGGCCGTGGCCGCGGTGCAGACCTTCCTGCGCTTCATGGGCACCGTCTCGGGCAACCTCGCGCTGGAGCATCTACCCTTCGGCGGCGTCTATCTGGTCGGCGGCGTGGCCGTGGGGCTGGCCGGGCTGCTGAAGGGCGGCGCTTTTGCCGAAGGCTTCCGCGACAAGGGCCGTTTCGGCGCGTTCATGCAGGATTTCCCGGTCACGCTGGTCACCGATGACCGCGCCCCGCTGATCGGCTGCGCGAGCCATCTGCACGAGCGCCGCAGCGCCTGAAAGGCCGCCTGCCCCGAGCTCTCTTGGGCCGGGTTGAAAATTCCTCTCCCCCGCGTGCGATTTCCTCACCGGCTGTAAGTTAATCTTAAGACCTCTCGGGCATCCCTGCCTTCATCCGACCGACTGGATGAAGGAGTCGTCCCATGCTTGAGCCCTTCGCCTCGCCTGAGCGGGAGCCCGCCCGATGAGCGCCGCCAGCCTGCCGCTCCCGGCCCGGCTCGACCTGCCTGCCGCCGCGCCCTTGCGCGAGGCGCTGCTTGGCCACGAGGGCAAGCCCCTGAGCATCGATGCCAGCCCCTGCGAAAGCATCGGCACCCCCGGCCTGCAAGTGCTGCTTGCCGCGGCCAAAAGCTGGCGCGAGGCCGGGGTGAGTCTGAACGTCGAGGGCCTCAGCGACGTTTGCAGGGCCCAGCTCGCCATCTTCGGCCTCTCCCCCGATGACCTTTGCAGCAAGGAGCTCGCCGAATGAGCCTCAAGATTCTGGCGGTGGATGACAGCCGCACCATCCGCGACATGCTCAAGCTCGCCCTCGCCCAGGCCGGGTTCGAGCCGCAGGTCGCCGAAGACGGGCTGCATGGCCTCGAAGTGCTCGAAGACATGGTCGATGACGGCACGCCCCCCGACGCGATCATCACCGATATCAACATGCCCCGGATGGATGGCTTCGGCTTCATCGACGCAGTCCGCGCGCGCGACGATCACTCCGCCATGCCGATCCTCGTGCTCTCGACCGAAAGCGCCGATGAGCTGAAGGCCCGCGCCCGCGCCTCCGGCGCCACCGGCTGGATCGTCAAACCCTTCGACCCGGTCAAGCTGGTGCGCGCCATCAACATGGTCGCCGGAAAAGGAGCCGCCTGATGTCCAACGACCCGATGGCCGAGATCCGGGCCAGCTTCTTCATCGAATGCGAGGAACTGCTCGAAAGCCTGCAAGACGGGCTGACCGCAATGGATGACGGCGACACCGACAGCGAGACAATCAATGTCTGCTTTCGTGCCGTGCATTCCATCAAGGGCGGCGCCGGGGCCTTCGGGCTCGAAGATCTGGTGCGCTTCGCCCACCGCTTCGAGACGGTGATGGACGAAATCCGCAATGGCCGGCTGGAGCCGACCCGCGACACCATCGCGCTCTTCTTCCGCGGCGCCGATGTTCTATACGACATCGTCCGCGCCTCCCGCGACGGCGAAAGCCTCGACACCGCCACCACCGAGGCCGTGCTGGGCGACCTCGAGGCGCTGGTCGGCGGCGTGATCGAGGAGGAGGAGGCCGAAGAAGAGATCGACTTCGCCCCGATGACCCTCTCGCTCGACCCGATCGACGACGACGGCGCCGATGCTCCGGCGGAGGGCACGCCCCCCGGCCTGCGGATCCGCTTTCACCCGGCGGCAGAGCTCTTCTCCTCCGGCAACGAGCCGCGTCACATGCTTGCCGCCCTGCGCGACCTCGGCGAGATCACCAGCACCTGCGACCTATCCAAGCTCCCCGCCCTTGCCGATCTGGCCCCTGAAGAGGGCGCCATCGGCTGGGAGATCTCGATCGCCACCAATGCCAAAAAGGAAGAGGCCGCCGAGGTCTTCGAATTCGTCGACGGGCTCTGCGAGCTTTCCATCGAGGCCACCGGCACCCCCTCCGCTGGCCTGCCCGACCTCGATAGCATCGTCATCCCCGGCACCGTTCATGACGGCGAGGCCCCCGAAGTTGCATCGGGCGAGGAGTCCGAACCAGACCCGGAGCCTGAGCCTGTGGCCGCAACGCCCGCCCCTCCTCCGGAGGCCGCCCCGACGCCCGCCGCCAAGCCCGCGCCCGCCCCGGCCGCCAAACCGCAGGCCGCAGCTCCCTCAGGCGGCAAGGATAGCAAACAGGCCGCTGGCGGCGCCAAGGCCACCGTGCGGGTGGACCTCGACCGCATCGAACGGCTCGTCAACCTCGTCGGCGAGCTGGTGATCAACCAGGCCATGCTGAGCCAGAGCGTGGCCGAGGCCGGCATCCCCGCCAACTCCGCCGTTTCCTCTGGGCTTGAAGAGTTCCTCCAGCTCACCCGGGACATCCAGGAAAGCGTGATGATGATCCGCGCCCAGCCGGTCAAATCCCTGTTCCAGCGGATGAGCCGGATCGTGCGCGAAAGCTCCGCCATGGTCGGCAAGTCGGTGCGCTTCATCACCGATGGCGAGCAGACCGAGATCGACAAGACGGTGATCGAGCGCCTCGCCGATCCGCTCACCCATATGGTCCGCAACGCCGTCGACCACGGGCTCGAAACCACAGAGGGCCGCATCGCCGCCGGCAAACCCGCCGATGGCGTCGTCACCCTCACCGCCGCCCACAAGTCGGGCCGCGTCGTGCTGGAAATCAAGGACGACGGCGGCGGCATCAACCGAGAGGTGGTCAAGGCCAAGGCTGAAGAGAAAGGTCTCATCCCGCCCGGCGTGCCGATGTCGGATCAGGAGATCGACAACCTCCTGTTCCTGCCCGGTTTCTCTACCGCAAAGGAGGTCTCCGACCTCTCGGGCCGCGGCGTCGGCATGGATGTGGTGCGCAGCTCGATCCAGGCGCTCGGCGGCCGCGTTACCATCACCTCCGAGCCGGGCATCGGCACAACCTTCTCCATCTCCCTGCCCCTCACCCTCGCCGTGCTCGACGGCATGGTGGTGGAGGCCGGCGGCGAGATTCTCGTGGTGCCTCTCGGCTCCATCTCTGAAACCCTCACACTTCAGGCCAGCGACATGGAACAGCTCGGCGCGGGCACCCAACTCGTGCGCATTCGCGAGGAGTTCGTGCCGATCCTGGACATGGCCGAAAAGCTCGGCTTCCGCTCCCCGCTGGCCAGCTACGAGGGCAGCTCGGTGCTGCTCATCGCGATGGAAGACAACACCCGCTCCGCGCTGGTGGTCGACCGGATCGTCGAGCAGCGGCAAGTGGTGATCAAAGGTCTGCAAGAGAGCTATGGCCGCATCCCCGGCATCGCCGCCGCCACCATCCTCGGCAACGGCCGCATCGCCCTGATCCTCGACCCCGCCGACCTGATCGCATCGGCAGGCAGCAGTCGCACCATGCAAGCCCTTGATCTCGCCGGATAACGCTCAAGGCCCACCCTCGGACAGAAGCAGGACAAGACCATGACCACACCCGATGACAACGCCCACGATCCCACGCGTCAGGAGCTGCTCAGCTTCCACGTCGGCACGCAGGAATATTCCATCGATATCATCTCGGTCCGCGAGATCCGCAGCTGGACAGAGGCCACCCCCCTGCCCCACGCCCCGCCCTACGTACGCGGTGTCATCAATCTGCGCGGCACCGTACTGCCCATCATCGACCTCGCGAAACGCCTCGGCATCGCGGCGGGCGAAAAGAACGACCGCAACGTCATCGTCGTGGTGCAATCCGGCGATGATACCGTGGGCCTGCTGGTCGATGCGGTCTCCGACATCTTCGCCGTCTCCGAAGCCGAGCTACAGGCCCCGCCCGACATGTCGTCCGACGGCTCGCTGAAATGCGTGCGCGCGCTCACCATCCATGAAGAACGCATGCTGCGCGTGCTTGATCTCGCCGCAGTCCTGCCCAATGTCGATGCCGAGGCCGCGTGAACGTCGCACTCCCCTCCTCTCCGGCCGGCGCGGTGCAGGCCTTCGCCGGGGGCGGCCCCGAGCCGCTCACGCCGGAAAAGCGCGCGCAGTTCGACGCCATCGCCCGCATGGCTCGCGAGGCGGCGGGCTTGCATATCGTGCCGGAAAAATCCGCCATGGTCTTCTCCCGCATCGGCAAGCGGCTGCGGGCGCTGAAGCTCGGCAGCATCGATGACTACATCGCGCTGGTGCAGGGCCCCAATGCCGCCAACGAGCGCGAACACCTGATCTCGGCGCTCACCACCAATGTCACCAGCTTCTTTCGCGAAAGCCACCATTTCGAGCACTTCGCAAGCGAGGTTATGCCCGGCCTCATTGCACGCGCCCGTCAGGGTGGCCGCGTCCGCCTCTGGTCCTCCGCTTGCTCCTCCGGGCAGGAGCCCTACAGCCTCGCCATGGTGGTGCTTGAGCAGTTCCCCGAGGCCGCGCGGCACGATCTGCGCATCCTCGCCACCGACATTGATACCCAAATCCTGGCCGCCGCCCGCGCCGCCACCTATGCCGCCGATCTGGTCACACCGCTCGCGGCGAGCGGGCGTGACAGGTTCCTGCGCCCCGCCGGCGGCGGTGACATGGTGGTCGCCGACGAGGTCCGCAAGCTCGTGGCCTTCCGCCACCTGAACCTCATGGGCGACTGGCCGATGAAGGGGCAGTTCGATGCGATCTTCTGCCGGAATGTCATGATCTACTTCGATCAGCCCACCCAGAACCGTCTGATCACCCGCTTCGCCCATCTCTGCACCCCCGGCGCCATGCTCTACCTCGGCCATTCCGAACGCATCGATCCAGGCCTGGGCGCCCCCTTCCGCCAGGTCGGGCAAACCGCCTTCGCCTTCGGACCAGCTGCTCAGCCCCACGTCCCGCAACGCCCCGGCCCCCATCAGGAGTAACCCGATGTCCCTCCGCGAAAAACTGCACGTCATGGTGGTCGACGACATGTCCACCAGCCGCGGCCTGATCCTGCAAGCCCTCGACGCCATGGGCGTGACCAACGTCCGCTACACCGCCGACGGCAACGCCGCCCTCGCCGAGCTGGAGAAGAAGCCTGCGCATCTCGTGATCTCGGATTACAACATGCCCGGCATGGATGGCCTTCACTTGCTGAAGGCCCTGCGCACCCATGCCCGCCTCAAGGGCATCGGCTTCATCCTGATCACCGGCAAGGCCGACAAGCAGATCATCGATACCGGCCGCGCGCTCGGCATGAACAACTTCATCAAGAAGCCGTTCCAGCCCAAGGATCTGCACGCCTGCATGGAAGCCGTGGTAGGCCGGCTATGAGCCGTGGCGCACTCGCAACCCAAGGTCCGGCCGCGGCTGACCTGCCAATCTCAGCACTCCTCGCCCGGCTGGCCGACACGCTCGATGGACTCGCCGGCCGCACCGCCCAGATGCAGGACGACCTCGGGAGTTTCCTGACCCAGGCAGGCCATCCCACACGCGCCCAGCTGCGCGAATTGCAGGGCCTCGACCTGATCCACCAGACCCTCGACGACCTCCGCGCCGCCGCCCACCTCGCCGCCGACGCCGCTGGCCGGAACGACCACATCGACATCGCAGCCCTCGCCGATCTCCTCCGCCTCGAAAGCTGCCGCATCGCGCTCCTCCAAGGCGGCGAGGCGGCGCTCGAACAAGAACAACCGAGCGGCGAGATCGATTTCTTCTGAGCGAGATCGCTGGAGCCTCGCGCCTTTCTTGTTGCGCCCCGCTTCATGCAGCTTACATCTAAGGTTCTCAACCTTGGATCACCGCCCATCTCCAGAAAGAGGGATCGTCAGGATCCGACGTCGTAATCAAGGCTCTGCAAACCCGCCTTAATCCGCCAGTTAACGCTCCTTCAGCCGGCGTCGGCATCGTTTCAACGATATTGCGTTCCGCCAGCAAATCTCTGGGCGGGCCGTGTTCGACAGGTTCCACTCCAGCGTCTGGGTTCCGACCGGCCTGACACAAGGTTTGCCGGGAGCCTCAGCATGTCTTGCTCTACGCTTCAGAACAGCTCGAGGTCATCCTCTGCCGCCGCAGGCACGGGGGCCGGTGTCGGCGCTGCGGGCTCCTCAAACTTCGCGATCAGCATCTGGCGCGCCCGCCCGCTTTCGGGCCAGAACTGCACGCGGCGCCCTTGGGTGCCACCCAGGGATTGCCCCATCAGCGGAATATTCTCACGTTCGAGAAACTCCGTCACAAAAGCCCCGTTCCGCGCTCCGATGTCCGAGCGCGCCGCGATCATGCGCGCACCGCCGAATATCTTTGCCTCCAGACTGTCTCGCCGGGCACCTGCCTTCAGCATCCCGTTGATCAGCAGCTCCATGGCATTCGCGCCAACAGCGGCCTCGTAGAGATCGGTTCCTCCGCCACCCGGCAGAAGGATGTGGTTCATCCCGCCGAGCCGCGCCTGATTGTCCCACAGGCAGACAGAGACACAGCTACCAAGGATTGTCGTCAGCAACATGTCCGGGTCCGCCGATACGCCGAACTCCCCCTGCGCCACATGCTGTGTTTTCTCGCGTGATATCATTTTGGCTTCCCGCCCCTTCGCCCACAGATCTGCAATATCCGACCGCCGATGTCATTAAGCGGCACGAGCGCCTCGGCCGCACCTGTTTCCCAGGCCACGCGGGGCATACCCCAGACCGTGCTGCTTTCCTTGCTCTGTGCGAGGGTACGCGCTCCACCGCCACGCAGTGCCAGCATCCCCTTCGCGCCGTCCTGCCCCATGCCGGTAAGGAGGATCGCGAGGCTGCGCGGTGCGACATGCACCGCTGAGCCAAAAAGGTGATCGACGGATGGGCGGTGCCCGCTGACGAGGGAGCCCTCCACAAGTCTGCAACGCGGCATGGCACCTGCCCCGGTGCCCGCAACCAGCTCGAGGTGGCACTGTCCGCCGGGGGCGAAGACCATCATGCCTTGGGTCAGGGCCATTCCGTCCCGCGCGAGCACTACACGTGGGGCAAGACGGCCCGAGAGGCGGTGAGCAAGGCTCTCCATGAATTGCGCCGGCATGTGTTGAACGACCACGATCGGCGGGGCGTTGGAGGGCATTGCACCCAGCACCCGCTCAAGCGCCTCGACCCCGCCAGTCGAGGAGCCGATGAGTACGATCTTTCCGTTCCAAGTGAACTCGGTATGGCTCACCGGTACGGGCCGTGAGGCCCGGGGCTCCACACGGGCTAGTGACGCCTCGAAGATGCGTTCGGCAACATCGGCGGCCTTCTCAGGCCGACCGAAGCCATCTTTGCCGAGGCAGTCGATGGCGCCAAGGGCAAGGGCCTCAATCGCCATGTCGCTGCCCGGGACGGTGCCCGACGACAGCATCACCACCGGCAGAGGCCGGAGCGAAACGATCTTTTCCAGAAAGCTCAGCCCGTTCATCCGAGGCATCTCCACATCGAGCGTCACCACATGCGGATGGGTGGATTTGATAACTGCTCGGGCCTCGAACGGGTCTCCAGCCTCGCCCACCACCTCGAAACGTCCATCCGCGAGGAGCAGGCGCGCGAGCATGGCGCGCATGCTGGCGCTGTCATCGACGATCACCACCCGGCGCTTCTCGGCCAAATCCGACACGTGCTTCACCCCTCAGGACCTGCGCCGCTCAGAACTCTTCCCAGTCTTCGTCGGCCGGGTCGACAGCAAGGGCCGCGTTTCCATCCGAGCTTACGGGCGGCGGGCTTGTGCGCCCGCTGCGAAAGGTCGGGGTGGCGGGTACCCCCTCCAAGGCGGGTGCCGCTGGTGCCTCCTCGGAAGCCTCTGCCGTCACGGTCTCGCCTATGCCGCCAGTGCTCGCCGGCTCTGGCACGGCGTCGGGTCTGTTCACGGGCGACGGTGCCGGGGCCAGCTCGGCTGCAGCATCGCCGATGCGGAAGCGGCTCATCGTGCGCTTCAGCGCATTGGCCTCGCCCGAGAGCGACTGGCTGGCCGCATTCGTCTCTTCGAACATGGCCGCGTTTTCCTGGGTCACCTGATCAAGCTGGTTCATCGCTGTGTTGATCTCGTCGAGCCCGCTGGACTGTTCCTTGGCCGACCGGGCAATTTCGGAGACATGGGCGGCGATATCGCTCACACTGGTCACGATCCCGCTGAGGGCCTCGCCCGTCTGGCCGACGAGTTCGACTCCGCGTTTCACGTGATCACCGGAAGAGGAGATCAGGCCGGAAATCTCGCGTGCAGCATCGGAGCTGCGTTGTGCCAGCGCCCGCACTTCTGAGGCGACCACCGCAAAGCCGCGACCGGCCTCGCCTGCGCGGGCGGCCTCGACGCCCGCGTTCAGGGCCAGCAGGTTGGTCTGGAAGGCGATGTCCTCGATCACCGAGATGATCTTGGAGATCTGATCGGAGCTCTGCGAAATCTGCCCCATCGCGGCGACCGCTTCGCTCACCACTTGGCCGCCCTGTTCGGCATTGCCGCGGGCTTCGCTGACCATCTTGTTGGCCCGGTCAGCGCCCTCGGAGGCCGAGCGCACGCTGGAGGTCAGCTCATCGAGGGCGGCGGCGGTCTCTTCAAGGGTCGAGGCCTGATGCTCGGTGCGGCGTGACAGATCGTCGGCGGATGAGGCGATTTCGCCGATTTCGCGGTGAATGACGCCTGCATTCTCCATCACCATGGCGATGGCTTCGCGCAGCTTGCCAGCGGCCTCGTTGAAGTTGAGCCGCAACTCCTCGTAATCCTCGGCAAACCGTTCTTCCAGCACGCGGGTCAGGTCGCCCTCCGCAAGCGCATTGAGGCCGATCCGAAGCCCATCGACCACTTGGGCCTGGGCCTCGGCGAGGCGCAGCTGCTCTTGCTCCGCCGACAGCAATTTCTCCCGGTCAGCGGTGATGTCGGAGCCCATGAAGAGGTACATGGCGGGCTGGCCATCAGTATCGAGCACAGGGGCGAATCCGCCTTGGAGCCAGTGCAGCGCCCCGTCCGCGCCGCGTAGGCGGAACAGGCCAAAGACGGAGTCGCCCTTTTCCAAACGGTCCAGCACGGCACCGTTCTGCTCGGCGAGATCGGCGTCGAATTCAAAGACATCCAGCGCCGCTGCCCCGGCCATCCCTTCGGCCGGGCGCCCGAGTACAGTGGCCATGGTGTCATTGACCTCGAAGATCCGCGCCTCGCGATCCATTTTGATGGTCGCCAAAAAGCTGTCGATGGTGACCATCAGCGCCCTGTCCATGAACTCCTGCGTGGCATTGCTCAGCTCGACCACCGAGCCGATGATCTGCCCCGCTTCATCGGCCACGGCGCCCACCCGCATGGAGAGCCGCGTATCGCCGAGGCGGAAGAACAGGCTGCGCGGCAGCTCTTCGGGGCTGGCTACGGCGCGCTCGAGGCTGTCAGGATTGGGCATCAGACGGTCGATGCTCTGCCCGGTGAGGTCCTCGGAGCCGTCGAAGAGCCCGGCGGCGGCAAAGACCCCGGCGTTCTTTTGCATGAACTCCACTGCCGCGTCATTGGCGTAGGTTACGCAGAGATCGCTATCGAGCATGAGCATCGGGGCGGAGCTGGCCTGAAATCCTGCCCCGCGAAAGATGTTGTCTTTCTCGGCAGCGCGGGCCTCTTGCAGGGCGCCGCGCAGCACCTCGGCGCTGCGGGCCATCTCGCCAAGCTCGTCACCGCGGTTGGCCCCCGGAATTGCGCGCTCATAGGCACCACGGGCCAGATCTTCGAGGCCGCGGCGCATGCCGTTCACCGGCGCGACGATCCCGCGCGACAGGCCAAAGCCGACCAACGAGGCAAAGACGAGCAGGCCGGCCCCCGCCATGGCGCAATAGGTGATGAGCCGGTTGATCGCATGAAAGGCCTCGGCATCGGTCATCTCGGCGGTGATGGCCCAGGTGAAGGCGCCGAGATCGATCGGGCCATAAACGGCAAGGCCGGTGCTGCCATCGCTGAGGGTGCCGCGCATCTGGCCGCGCTCGCCGGCATGGGCGCGGGTCAGCGCCTCGCTGCTCACCGGCTCCAGCCCGGCCTCGCCCACGTGGTTGCGCGGCAGGCCGTCTGGGCCGGTGATGATCATCGACATGCCGCTGTGGCTGATGTCGTTCGTGCTGACCATCGGCGCGATCTGATCGGTGGGCATCTGGACCGCGAGCACGCCCAGCAAGGTGCCATCCTCGCCGGTCAGCGCGATGGAGGCAAAGCCCGCCGCCGCCCCGTGCGAGGGCCCGTAGGGTGCGAAATCGACGAAGGTGACCGCATCCTCGCTGCCCGCCTTGGCCACCGCACCGCGAAACGCCTCGCCGAGCCCGCTGTCGGCCCACGGCCCCTCCATCAGGTTGGTGGCAAAATCCAACTCCTTGAACACGGTGTAAATGAGGTTCCCCTCGGCATCGAAGAGGAACACATCGTAATAGCCACGCGTCTGCTGCAGCGCGCGAAAGAAGCCATGGAACCGCTTGTGCGCAATCGAGTAGCCCGAGCCGTCGCGCGCGAAGTCATACAGGTGCTTCTCGCCCAGCGGATGCGGGTTTTCCTCGATGTAGATGCGCTGCAACTCCCCCACCGGGTCATCGCCCATCGCGGCAAACGCCCCGGTGAACTTGCTCAGCGCGGCCAGCACCGTGCCCTCGGTGGAGTTGAACTGCAGGTCGTTCCGGATCCGGTCGACCCACTCCTGCACCGCGCCCTGATCCTGCTCCAGCGTGCTCTTCAGCCGCGCATTGGCCGCCTCCTCGGCGTTCTTCCAGCCTTGCATCGCCAGCAGGCCGACAAAGCCGGCAACCGTGATGGCAACCGTGAGAGAGATGAGCAGCGGCAGCTTTGTCCGCAGTTTCATGTTGCGCAGCAGGGGCATGCAAAATCTCCAGATCCTGAACGTCCGGCCCGCGCAACACGCGGCGGCCGGACCTCAGGACCGGAAATGCACGAAGGGTGCTAAAATAGGCTTAACCCTGCCCGGAAATCGTCAGCCCGCGCGGCTCAGGCCGCCTGCCGCACCCGCGAGAGCACCACCCAGGCCAGCGTGGCCGAGGCCAGACCGCAGGCCGCGATGGCCGCGATCATCGGCGTGGCGGTGCCATTGTGGAAGGGCGTCGCGAAGCCCACGGCCACCCCGCCCGCCACCATCTGCAAGGTGCCGCCGAGGCTCGAGGCCATGCCCGCGTTCTCGCCGTGATCGTCCAGCGCCATCACCATCGTCGTCGGGATCACGAGGCCAAGGAAAGCGTTGCCGATGAAGAGCCCCGCCATGACCACCACGAGCGAGCTGCCGCCCGTCGCCACCACCGCAAAGAGCGTTGCCGTGGCAAGGCCAAAGCCGGTCGCTCCGCCCAGCACCACCCGGGTCAGCCCGAGCCGGTCGGCCAGCGGCCCGGCGGCCTGGCTGGCGCCGAAGAACCCGGCCGCATTCACCGCAAAGGCCAGCGAAAACTGGGTCGGCGTCAGGCCGAAATCCTGTGTGTAAACAAAGGGCGCCAGCGCGATGAAGATGAAAAAGCTCGCCATCCCGAAGCCGCCGACAAAGGTCAGCCCCATGAACTTGGCATCGCGCAGCAGCATCCCCGCCACGCGGGTCAGCGCGGCCACGTTCACCTTCACCCGGCGCTCCGGCGGCAGGGTCTCCGGCAGCGCAAAATGCATCAGCGTCACGCAGGCCACGGCGGCCACGGCCAGCACCCAGAAGATCGCGCGCCAGCCCGCCACGGCGGCCACGCCCGAGCCGGCCAGCGGCGCCAGCATCGGCGAGACCGAGATCACCAGCATGATCAGCGCCATCATCTTGGTCGCCGCCGCGCCGGTGTGCATGTCGCGGATGATCGCCCGTGGCACCACCATCACCGCCGCCCCGCCGAGGCCCTGCACAAAGCGCCAGGCCACCAGCGTGCCGAGGCTCCCGGCCATCGCCGCGCCCACCGAGCCGATGGCAAAGACCCCGAGCCCGAAGTAGATCGGCAACCGCCGCCCCGATTGGTCGGCCCACGGGCCATAGATCAACTGGGCAAGGCCGAAGGCGATGAAATAGCCGATGATCGTGGCCCCCATCGCGGCCTCGTCCACGCCGAGCGCCACGCCGATCTCGGGCATCATCGGCAGGTACATGTCGATCGCGAAAGGCCCCACCATCGACATCAGGCCGAGGATGAGCGCCGAGCGGAAAAGGCCCTCTGGCCGGGCAGCGGCCTGTTGCATGGTCTGTCCTTTCAGATGAGCGCGCGCGGGCATTCTGCGGCGCGGCGTTGCGCGGAACCTAGCGACTTGGGCCGCCCCGTCCAGAGGCACGGGCAAAAATTCTTGCTCCCGTCATGTGTCTGCTGACAAATGCAGCCCTGAGCCAAATTGAAACGCCATCCCTGAGCCGAACCAAAACGCCAGCCCCGCGCCAAAGGCGAAAGACCGATATGACAGACCTGCCCACCCCCTTCGCCACCCATCGCATTGCCGGACACGGCGGCACGTCCATTGCTGTGGCCGAATATGGCGCGCCCGATGGCCCGCCGATCCTCTTCGTTCACGGCTGGTCGCAGAGCCACCTCTCCTTCGCCCGGCAGTTCGCCGCGCCGGAGCTGGCAGGCTTCCGCATGGTGGGGTTCGACCTGCGCGGCCACGGTGCCTCCGACAAGCCCACCGCGCCGGATGCCTACGATGGCTCCGAGCCTTGGGGCGGCGACATCGCGGCGGTGATCGAAGCGCTCTCGCTGCACCGCCCGCTGCTGCTGGGCTGGTCGATGGGCGGCAAGGCGCTCTGCGACTACCTCGCGCTGCACGGCGATACCGCGCTGCGGGCCACGGCGATGATCGGCACCGGCCCGACGTCCGGCAAGTTCATCCCGCCCGAGGCCCGCGCCCTGCGCATGGCCGATGAGGCGGTGCTCGCCAAGGGCATGCTCTCCGACGTGCTTCCCGAGAACCTCGCGGCCACGCAGGCCTTCCTGCGCGCCTGCTTCCACCAGCAGCCCTCCGAAGCCGACTTTGCCGCCATGCTCGGCTTCAACATGATGTGCCCGCCCGAAATTCGTGGCCAGACCCGCCAGCGCCACGCCGATTATCGCCCCGCCGCGCGGGCCACGATAAACCCCTGTCTCGTGGTCTGGGGCGCCCACGAGCGGGTCATGCCGCGCCCGATCTTCGATGAATGCGCCGCCGAATTCGCCCATGCCGAGCCCCATGTGTTCGAAAACTCCGGCCACGCGCCGTTCTGGGAAGAGCCGGAGCGGTTCAACGCGCTGCTGGCGGAGTTCGCCTCTGCCGGGGTCTGACCCGGCGCAGTGCATCGCCCCTACCCTTTCACCGCCGCCTCGATCTTCGCCACGTCGATCTTGCCCATCTCCATCATCGCGGCAAAGGCCCGCTCGGCGACCGCGCCGCCCTGCGCCATCGCCTCTGTCAACACGCGCGGGGTGATCTGCCAGTGGATGCCCCAGCGGTCGGAGCACCAGCCACAGGCGCTCTCCTTACCGCCGTTGCCGACGATGGCCTCCCAGTACCGGTCGGTCTCAGCCTGATCGTCCGTCGCCACCTGAAACGAGAACGCCTCGCTGTGTGAAAAGATCGGCCCGCCGTTCAGCCCGAGGCAGGGAATGCCCAGCACGGTGAACTGCACCGTCAGCACCTGCCCCTTGGTCCCGCCGGGAAAGTCGCCCGGCGCCTTGTGCACCGCCTCCACCGCAGTGTCGGGGAAGGTCTCGGCATAAAACCGGGCCGCCCCTTCGGCGTCGGAATCGTACCAAAGGCAGATGGTGTTCTTCGCTATGGTCATGCTGGCCTCCCATTTTAGGTTGATATCCACCTACATGAGAAAACCGCGCGGAGTCAATGGCCCGGACCAGGGGTTTGCAATGCAGGCGCAGAAAATCATGCTGCACCTGCGATATGCATGGAATGTGCATTGGATGTGCATCACTTGTGCATCCGGTATTTCCCTACCCCATTTGCAACAGGGTCGCCGCTTAACCCTCTGGCCTTAGGCCGAAAAACCGCTTGGATGCGGAGCCGAGCCTGACCCCGCCATGCCGCAAGGCAGAAACTTTGCAAACCTCCGGCATCCCATTGATTTGCCATGCAATTTCGCGCCGTTAACCGGATCTTAGCGGCTCTCGGCTAACATCCACTCACCGCGCGGGTAAAACGCGTGAAACGCAAAGGCGAACATCAGGTCGTGGGCCACATCCCGCCCAGCCTTGTCGCGCACCCGTATCATGCCCACGTCGCGCCCCTTGGCGATGGCGGCGCTGTCGAGCGCACTGGCCTGCCCGGCGGCCCAAGAGATCACCACCCCCGCCTCCCGGATCTCGCCCGCCTCAGCCACCCGCGTCAGCGGCCAGGCCCGGTTGCCCACGCGCACCACGCGCAGCAGCGGCGGCACCCCGTGCGGCGGCATTTCTCCGTTGAAAAGAAAGGGCTTTTTCGAGCTGTCGTAGCCTTTGTAGGGGTTCTGCCCATAGGGCCGATTGTGCCGCGGCTCGGCCATCACCCGCCCCTTCGGGTGCCGCGTGGCGAAGCTCTCCCAGCTCTCCATCCAGCTCGGCACCGCCTTCAGCTCCGCCCCGGTCAGCTCCCCCACAATGGCGGTGCCTAGAGCCTGCTGCCACCAGCTTTCGGTCTGCCGGTCATACATCACCATATCCGAATGCCGCAGCTTGCCCGTCACCCCGAATTCCAGCTCCCGCCCGCGCAGCCGCCGGTCGTAGACCAGCGCAGAATTGCAGAGCGGACAATAGGTTACCGCAATCGGCACCCCGCCTATCCGGTCATTCACGATCTCATGCCAGATCAGGTAGCGCAGCGGATAGGCCCGCGCCTCGCCGCCCATTTCCACAGTGATCACCGGCTCCCGCGCCGAGAGCTTCGCGCCCTTCACCGCCCTGAACTCCGGCCCCGTGATTGCCGGAATCCCATCCTTCCCCGGCCCGCCCGAGAGGATCTCGACCCAGCTCTTCACGCTCGTCCTGGAAAAGTCGGTGCGCGGCCATTCGTGCTTCCAGAACCCCGGATCAGCCGCGGCCAGCCCGGCGCTCAAAAACAGCCAAGCCATTGCCCGAAAAAGAAAACCCATGGCATCCTCCCTCCCTGATCGGGGCAAGGATGCCATGGGCCATTGTCTCGACAAACCCCGCTCACGCAGGGTTTACGTCACTGTGTGATGGTCACGCTCTCCATCACGTCCGGGGTCTCGACGATGCCGCTGCCCGGCATGCCACGGGTGATCGCATCGACCACCTCCATGCCTTCCAGCACATTTCCGACCACGGTGTATTGCCCGTTCAGATGCTCCGCCGGAGCGAACATGATGAAGAACTGGCTGTTGGCGCTGTTCGGGTCGTTGGTCCGCGCCATGCCCACGGCACCGCGCACATAGGGCGCGTCGGAAAATTCCGCTGGCAGATCAGGCAGATCGGAGCCACCGGTGCCCGCACGGCTCAGGTCGTCGCCCTTGCCGAACTGCACATCGCCGGTCTGGGCCATGAAGCCCTCCAGCACGCGGTGAAACACCACGCCGTCATAGGCACCGGACTCGGCCAGTTCCACGATCCGCTCCACATGCTGCGGCGCGAGGTCGGGGCGCAGGTCGATCACCACATCGCCCTTGCCAGCCACGGTGATCACCATATTCGGCCCGGCGGTATCTTCGGCCGCTGCGGCCTCGGTCACGGTGCCGTTGGTGAACAGAAAGAAGGCCGCCAGAAAGGCCAGCCCCACGGCAAAGAGCCCGCCCGCAAAGACCTTGCTGTCAGACATCTGCCGCCACCTTCACGCTCTTCATCACGCCCGGCTGCGCAGGCGGCTCGCCGCGCGGGATCGCATCGACATGCTCCATCCCGTCGATCACCCGGCCATAGACGGTGTAATTGCCATTAAGGAAATGCACGTCATCGAAGCAGATGAAGAACTGGCTGTTCGCGCTGTCGGGGTTCTGGCTGCGGGCCGCACCCAGCACGCCGCGATCGAAGGGCAGCTTGTTGAACTCGGCCGGCACATTGGGCAGGTCGGAGCCGCCGGTGCCCGCGCGCCGCAGGTCGCCGCCTGCCTTGCCGTGGGCCACATCGCCGGTCTGGGCCATGAAGCCCTCGATCACGCGGTGAAACACCACGCCGTCATAGGCACCGGAGCGGGCCAGCTCCTTCATCCGGGCAGAGTGCTGCGGGGCCACATCGGGCAGCAGCTCGACGGTCACGGTGCCGCCGTCCAGCTCGATCAGGATGGTGTTTTCGGGGTCTTTGATCTCGGCCATACGCGCCTCCTCAGTCATAAGTCGCGGGCACCCTATGCGGCGCGCTGCCAAAGGGAAACCCCCGCGTTGACCGCGCCGATCAAACCAGCGAGAACGGGGCGACAGATGGAGGATCGCATGGCCTGGAAAACCCTTGATGACATGGACCTGAGCGGCAAGCGCGTGCTGGTGCGGGTCGATATCAACGTGCCGATGGATGGCGGCAAAGTCACCGACACCACCCGCATCGACAGGATCGTGCCCACCGTCGAGGATATTCTGGCCAAGGGCGGCAAGCCGATCCTGCTGGCGCACTTCGGGCGGCCCAAGGGCAAGGTGGTGCCCGAGATGTCGCTGGAGCAGGTCGTGCCCGCCCTCTCCGAGGCGCTCGGCCAAAAAGTGGCCTTCGCCGATGGCGGCTGGGATGCCGCCGTGGCCACGCTCTCTGCGGGCCAGGTGTTGCTGCTGGAGAACATGCGTTTCTTCCCCGGCGAAGAGGCCAACGATCCGGCCTTCGCCAAGGAACTCGCCGCGCTGGGTGACATCTACTGCAATGATGCCTTCTCCGCCGCCCACCGCGCCCATGCCTCCACCGAGGGCGTGGCGCATCTGCTGCCCAATTGCGCGGGCCGCAACATGCAGGAGGAGCTGGAGGCGCTGGAGGGCGCTTTGGGCGACCCGATCCGCCCGGTGGCCGCCGTGGTCGGCGGCGCGAAGGTCTCGACCAAGATCACCCTGCTCTCCAACCTGCTCGACAAGGTCGACCACCTGATCATCGGTGGTGGCATGGCCAATACCTTCCTGCTGGCGCAAGGCCACGAGATCGGCCAGTCGCTCGCAGAGGCCGAGATGACCGGCACCGCGCTGGAAATCCTCGAAAAGGCCAAGGGCTCTGGCTGCCAGATCCACCTGCCGGTGGACGTGGTGGTGGCCGAAGAGTTCAAGGCCCGCGCCCCGCACAAGGTCTGCCCCGCCGAGGCCTGCCCGGCAGAGGGCATGATCCTCGATGCCGGGCCGAAGACGGTGGCGAAGATCTGTGAAATTTTCGACGAGAGCGAAACGGTCATCTGGAACGGCCCGCTCGGCGCCTTCGAGATCATGCCCTTCGGCGCCGCCACCTATGCCGCCGCGCGTCAGGCCGGTGCGCTGACCGACCGGGGCGAGCTGATCACCGTGGCCGGTGGCGGCGATACCGTCTCGGCGCTCAACAACGCCAAGGCGGTGCACCAGTTCACCTATATCTCCACCGCCGGCGGCGCGTTTCTGGAGTGGATGGAGGGCAAGACCCTGCCCGGCGTCGCGGCGCTGGGGGGCTGAGGCTGACCGGACCACGAATTCTGCTACAGAAACTCGTCGCCCCGGCGGCCCGGAACGGGCGTTAGCGCAATCACCTTTGCCTTCCCCCGCGCCCGCCGCTATCCCTCTGCCCGAAGGTCACAAACGAGGGACGGACCCATGCCGAACGCCGAGCAAAAACAGAAGATCGCCGCAGGTCAGGGCTTCATCGCCGCGCTCGACCAGTCCGGGGGCTCCACCCCCAAGGCGCTCCGGCTCTACGGCGTCTCCGAAGAGCGCTATGCCAATGATGACGAGATGTTCGACCTCATCCACGAGATGCGCTCACGCATCGCCACCGCCCCTGCCTTCACGGGAGACAAGGTGATCGGCGCGATCCTGTTCGAAAAGACGATGGACCGCGACATCGCAGGCAAGCCCTCGGCGCAGTTCCTGTGGGAAGACCGCGGCGTTGTCCCCTTCCTGAAGATCGACAAGGGGCTGGAAGAAGAGGCCAATGGCGTTCAGCTGATAAAGCCCATTCCCGGCCTCTCCGAGCTGCTCACCCGCGCTGCCGACAAGGGCATCTTCGGCACCAAGGAGCGCTCGGTGATCCATGCCGCCAACGCCGAAGGGATTGCCGCCAATGTGGCACAGCAGTTCGAGCTTGGCGCGCAGGTGGTGGAGCATGGGCTGGTGCCGATCCTCGAGCCCGAGATCAACATCAACGCGCCCGACAAGGCCGAGGCCGAAGCGCTGCTGCGCGACGAGATCCTCAAGCGGCTTGATGCCCTGCCCGGCACCTCGGACGTGATGCTCAAGCTCACCCTCCCGGAAGAGGCAAACCTCTACAAGCCGCTGATCGACCATCCGCGCGTGTTGAAGGTCGTCGCACTCTCGGGTGGCTATTCTCGCGAGGAGGCCAACACCCGGCTGGCGCAGAACACCGGCATGGTCGCCAGCTTCTCCCGCGCGCTGACCGAGGGCCTGTCTGACGACCAGTCTGACAGCGAGTTCAACGAGACTCTCGGCTCCGCCATCGGCTCGATCCACGCGGCCTCCGTCGCCGGCTGATCTGCGCCTGCCCACGGCGCCGCCCCGCAAGGCGGCGCTGAAACGGCCCTGCGCACGCCCCTGACCGCACCGTTAACCTGTTTGCCACTGATTTCAGTGCATTTTCGGGTGATCGGAGCAGAAAGGGGATTCACTTGACCGCCGGAGTGTGTCAGATTCATTGCACGAGGTCCGCAAAGAGGCCCGTACGAAGAGGCACAACGGTATGGCAGTTTCCCGCAGACGTCCGGCATTTGGGGTGGTGATCTATTTCGCCGTCACCCTGTCGCTTGGTCTCTACTTCACCTTCGCGGCGGTTCAGGGCGACTATGGCCTGTTCCGGCGCATCGAGATCGAAGCCGAGGCGAGCGAGCTGAAGGCAGAGCGGGAACGTCTGAAAGTTGAGGTTGCCGCACTGCGCAACAAGGCGCGCCGCATGTCGGATGACTACCTCGACCTCGACCTGCTCGATCAGCAGGCGCGCGACGTGCTGGGCCTGATCCGCGCCGACGAAATCGTCATTCGCTGACCTTCCCTGCTGCGCTGCGGCATCGCAAGCGCGGCCATTGCACGCCTCCTTCCCCCACCGCTCGGTCCGTTAACCGCCTGTCAATACAGGCGGAACGCCGCCGCTCCCGTCTGCGTTAAAATTTCATGTGCATGTCCGGAAGGGCAATGCTAAGACATGGTTCAACGTTAAACTACTTTTCAAGACTCGGGGAGGAGAGGCTGCCATGGCGGCTCGGAAGACCACCAGAAAGACACCCGCGAAGTCCAACACATCGAAGGACGACCTGCTCGCCTACTACCGCGACATGCTGCTGATCCGCCGGTTCGAGGAAAAGGCCGGCCAGCTTTATGGCATGGGCCTGATCGGCGGGTTCTGCCACCTCTACATCGGTCAGGAAGCCGTTGTGGTTGGGCTCGAAGCCGCTGCCAAGGAAGGCGACAAGCGCATCACATCCTACCGCGACCACGGCCACATGCTGGCCTGCGGTATGGACCCGAAAGGCGTGATGGCCGAGCTCACTGGCCGTGAAGGCGGCTACTCGAAGGGCAAGGGCGGCTCGATGCACATGTTCTCGAAAGAGAAGCACTTCTACGGCGGCCACGGCATCGTCGGCGCGCAGGTGCCGCTCGGCGCAGGCCTCGCCTTTGCCGACAAGTACAACGAGAACGACAACGTCACCTTCACCTACTTCGGCGACGGTGCCGCCAACCAGGGCCAGGTCTACGAGACCTTCAACATGGCCGCCCTCTGGAAGCTGCCGGTGATCTTCGTGATCGAGAACAACCAGTATGCCATGGGCACTTCGCAGAACCGCTCCACCTCGACCGAAGACATCCACACCCGCGGCGCGCCATTCGGCATCCCCGGAGAGATCGTCGACGGGATGGATGTGCTGGCGGTCAAGGAAGCCGGCGAGAAGGCCGTGGCGCACTGCCGTTCGGGCGAAGGCCCGTACATTCTGGAAGTGAAAACATACCGTTACCGCGGCCACTCCATGTCTGACCCGGCCAAGTACCGGACCCGTGAGGAGGTGCAGAAGATGCGCGAGGAGCGCGACCCGATCGAGCGCGTCCGCGCCATGCTGCTCGAAGGCAAGCACGCCTCCGAAGATGACCTCAAGGGGATCGACAAGGAGATCAAGGACATCGTCAACGAGAGCGCCGAGTTCTCCAAGGAAAGCCCCGAGCCCGCGCTCGAGGAGCTCTGGACGGACATCTACGCCGACGTGGCGCCGCAGGAAGCCTGAGGGGAGAACTGAGAGATGGCAACCGAACTGCTCATGCCCGCGCTTTCCCCGACGATGGAGGAAGGCACGCTTGCAAAATGGCTGGTGAAGGAGGGCGACACCGTGTCGTCCGGCGACATCCTGGCCGAGATCGAAACCGACAAGGCCACGATGGAATTCGAGGCCGTTGACGAGGGCACCATCGGCAAGATCCTCGTGTCCGAGGGCACCGAAGGGGTGAAAGTGAACACCCCCATCGCGGTGATCCTCGAAGAGGGCGAAGATGCCTCTGCCGCCGAAAACGTATCTTCCGGCAGCAGCGAACCCGCTGAAGCCAAACAAGAACCCTCTGCCCCCGCGGCCGCGAAGCCCGAGGCCGAGGCGCCGACCGAGTTGAAGGTTGATGCCTCGCCCGATTGGCCCGAGGGCACCGAGATGGTGCAAACCACCGTCCGTGAGGCCCTGCGCGATGCGATGGCCGAGGAAATGCGGAAGGATGAAAACGTTTTCCTGATGGGCGAGGAGGTTGCCGAGTATCAGGGCGCCTACAAGATCTCCCAAGGCATGCTCGACGAGTTCGGCCCCAAGCGGGTGATCGATACGCCGATCACCGAGCACGGCTTTGCCGGCATCGCCACGGGTGCAGCCTTTGGCGGCCTGCGCCCGATCGTGGAGTTCATGACCTTCAACTTCGCCATGCAGGCGATCGACCACATCATCAACTCTGCGGCAAAGACTCTCTATATGTCGGGCGGCCAGATGGGCGCGCCGATGGTTTTCCGCGGCCCCAACGGCGCAGCAGCCCGCGTGGCAGCCCAGCACAGTCAGGACTACGCGGCATGGTACGCCATGATCCCCGGCCTGAAGGTGGTGATGCCTTACTCGGCAGCCGACTACAAAGGCCTGATGAAGACCGCAATCCGCGACCCCAACCCGGTGATCTTCCTTGAGAACGAGATCCTCTACGGGCGCACCTTCGACGTGCCCAAGCTTGATGACTTCACCATCCCCTTCGGCAAGGCAAAGATCTGGCGCGAGGGCGATGATGTGACCCTGGTCAGTTTCGGCATCGGGATGCAGTATGCCCTTGAAGCGGCAGAAAAGCTTGCCGAGGACGGCATATCCGCCGAGGTGATCGACCTGCGCACGTTGCGCCCGATGGACACGGCCACGGTGATCAAATCGGTGATGAAGACCAACCGCTGCGTGACGGTCGAAGAAGGCTGGCCGGTGGGCTCCATCGGCGGGCATATCTCCTCGGTGCTCATGCAGGAGGCCTTCGATTACCTCGACGCTCCGGTGATCAACTGCACCGGCAAGGACGTGCCGATGCCCTACGCCGCCAATCTCGAAAAACACGCGCTGGTGACCACCGACGAGGTGATCGAAGCCGTGAAAAAAGTGACCTACCGGTAAGGAGAGAGAGCGATGCCCACAGAAGTTCTGATGCCCGCCCTCTCGCCCACCATGGAGCAGGGCACCCTTGCGAAATGGCTGGTGAAGGAAGGCGACACCGTCTCTTCCGGCGACCTGCTGGCAGAGATCGAGACCGACAAGGCGACAATGGAGTTCGAAGCGGTCGATGAAGGCGTCATTGGAAAGATCCTCATTGAGGAAGGCACTGAAGGCGTGGCGGTGAACACCCCCATCGCCGTGCTCCTCGAAGAGGGCGAAAGCGCCGATGACATCAAGGAAGGCGGCTCTGCACCAAAGTCCGAGGCGCCGGCCAAGGAAGAGGCAAAGGCCGAAGCGCCTGCCTCTACCCCTGCTGCAAGCGCCGCCCCTGCGGCACCGTCAAAGGATGGCGAGCGCATCTTCGCCTCGCCGCTGGCCCGCCGGATTGCCGCCGACAAGGGCATCGACCTTGCCTCGATCAAAGGCTCCGGCCCCAAGGGGCGGATCGTGAAATCGGATGTGGAGAACGCCAAGCCCGGCGCGGCCCCTGCGAAGGAAGAGGCCAAGGCCCCTGCCGCCGCCGCTGCAGCACCCGCTGGCCCCTCTGCCGATGCCATCGCCAAGATGTACGAGGGACGCGAGTACGAAGAGGTCAAGCTCGACGGGATGCGCAAGACCATTGCCGCGCGTCTCACCGAGGCGAAGCAGACGATACCGCACTTCTACCTGCGCCGTGATATCCAGCTCGACGCGCTGCTGAAGTTCCGCAGCCAGCTGAACAAGCAGCTGGAAGGCCGCGGCGTGAAGCTTTCGGTGAACGACTTCATCATCAAGGCGTGTGCGCTGGCGCTTCAGGCCGTGCCCGATTGCAACGCCGTTTGGGCCGGTGACCGGGTGCTGAAGCTGAAGCCCTCCGATGTGGCCGTGGCCGTTGCCATCGAGGGCGGTCTGTTCACGCCGGTGCTGAAGGATGCCGACACCAAGAGCCTCTCGGCCCTTTCGGCGGAGATGAAAGACCTCGCCACCCGTGCCCGCGACCGCAAGCTCGCGCCGCATGAGTACCAGGGCGGCACCTTTGCCATCTCCAACCTCGGTATGTTCGGGATCGACAACTTCGACGCGGTCATCAACCCGCCCCATGGCGCGATCCTCGCGGTGGGTTCGGGCGTGAAGAAGCCGGTTGTGGGCGCCGATGGCGAGTTGACCGTGGCCACTGTGATGAGCGTGACGCTCTCGGTCGATCACCGGGTGATCGACGGGGCGCTTGGGGCC
This sequence comes from Vannielia sp. SX4, assembly GCF_052828525.1. The sequence continues at coordinate 2,285,859 of NZ_CM128247.1, read as the reverse complement.
GAGTTCCTCAAGGCCTTGGTGGAAAACCTCGAAAACCCGATGGTGATGCTCGCCTGAGCCACGGTCAGAGCCAGCTACAAGGCCGCGCGATACCCTCGCGCGGCCTTTTTTCTTGCCAGAATGGCCAAAGCGCTTACGCTCTCTGCATTCAATTTTGATGATGAGAGATTGCTATGAACATTCCGAGCCTCGCGGAGGTCGAGTCCGCCGTTGCAGAGACCATCAAGGAAAGCCCGCTCTACCCGCCGCTTGCCAACGTGCTGGGCGGCGTCAAAAGCATTGCTCGGGCCGTGCATGAAACGTTGCTCGCGATTGCCAAGACCGGGGTGAAGTCCGCCACCAGCCTGCTTCATTCTGCGAAGTCGCGCCTGCTGAAAACGCTGACCAAGATCATTGGCAAGGCGGTATCGCTACTCAAACCGCTCATCGGATTTGTCGACAGCCTCTTGAACCGGCTGGCCAAGGTCGTCGACAAGGCCGCCCGGATTGGCGGCAAGGTGGCCAAATTCGGGGCAGACAAGGCCGTGAATGCCGCGAAATCAGTGAACAAGATGGCCCAGAGCATTCTGGGAACGGGCAAGCAAGCCGCTGGCAGCGCCTGGGATTTCGTCGACGATCTGTGGTGATTGGCCCTAGTCGGCACCGCCAAGGAGTTGGTTCATCGAGACGGACGGCTGCGAGCAGCCAGCCTTGCCAACGATCTTGGCCGGAACGCCCGCCACGGTGCTCTCGGGCGGCACGTCGTGCAGCACCACCGAGCCTGCGGCGATGCGCGAGCAGCAGCCTACCCTGATGTTGCCGAGCACCTTGGCCCCTGCCCCGATCAGCACACCATCGCCGATCTTGGGATGACGGTCTTCATCCTCCTTGCCGGTGCCGCCGAGGGTTACCGAGTGGAGGATCGAGACGTTATCGCCAACAACCGCAGTTTCGCCGAATACGATGGAATGGGCGTGATCGAGGAAGATCCCTTTTCCCACACGGCAGGCCGGGTGGATATCGACTCCGAAGGTCTCTGAAATCCGCATCTGGAAGAAATAAGCCATGTCGTGGCGCCCCTGCTTCCACAGCCAGTGGCCTACGCGATAGGCTTGGATCGCTTGATAACCCTTGAAGTACATCAGCGGCTGAAGAAAGCGGTGGCAGGCCGGATCGCGCTCGTAGACTGCCACAAGATCGGCCCGTGCGGCCTGCCCGATCGCGGGGTCGGCGGCATAGGCCTCATCGGCGATTTCGCGCAGGAGCTGCTCCGACATTTCGCCCGACGCCAGCTTCATCGAAATGCGGAAGGCCAGCGCCTGCTCCATGGATTTGTGGTGCAAAACGCAAGAGTGCATGAGCCCGCCCAGAAGCGGCTCGAGGCTAATTGCCTCCTCCCCCTCGCGGATGATCCGATCCCATACGGGATCGACTTCGCTCAGCTTGCTCTTGGTCTGGGCCATGGTCATGTCCTTGCGCGTGCTGTTAGCCTTCTAGCCCAGATAGGCCCGTCTGGCCAATTGCAAAGACTGATGCGCAGGAAAAGGAGCGGTGATGGAGGGGGAGAGGCAACAGGCATTTCGCGCCCACCTGTTGGCGCGGCTCGAAGAGCTCGCCGCTGGTGAGGCGCTGGGACGGGGTGGCAAGAAGGTGGTGGAGCTTGATCAGCAATCCGTCGGGCGGCTTAGCCGGATGGATGCGCTGCAATCGCAGGCCATGGCACAGGCCGCCAGCCGGATGCGCCTGGCCGAGGAGCGGCGGATCAGGGCTGCTCTGGCGCGCTTGGATGAGGGGGAGTTTGGCTTTTGCACCGATTGCGGGGAGGAGATCGCCGCCGCCCGGCTGGAACAAGAGCCGGCGGTGGCGCTTTGCATGTCCTGTGCCCGCGGATGACCCTTAGGGCAACAGCCGCCGCCCGGTGCGATACCGGATGACTGCATCGAGCACCATAGCCCAGCATTGCGCATAGTCGAAGTCTTCGAAGCTGCGTGCCAGACCGCGAGGCTGTCGGGCCACTGCCGCGCCCAACGTGCCGTCGCCCCACGCCTTGTGCGCCCGTCCGGTGACTTGTCGAAACCGGTCGGCTGCGTCGGCAAAGGCAATAAATCGCTTCAGCGCGCGCGGACGCTCCTCTTCGCTCAGCGGCAGGAGCACACGGGCAACCTCGCAGATGTCGCTGTGATGCAGCGGGCGCATCAGGCGGTGGGCAGATCAATGGTGTAGTAGTGCGCCGCCACACGTATTGCGCCGCCGGCAAAGTCACCGCCGACCGCGGTCAGTTTCAGTGGCGCGGCGGCGTACCAAGTGGTGGGCGACCCGAGAAGGCCAGTGCAGTAGGAGCCTTGCTCGAGCCCAAGTCCCGAGCCGAACTGGCTTTCGGACCCGGTGATGCCGAAGGTCCAGCTCGTCAGTGTGCCGGTGATCGCGGTAATAACCCGCGCCGAGACCGCAAATATCATGGAGTTCGCCGGCACCTGCGTTGTCGTGCTGTCGCTCGCGCCCGCAGCGATGGCGTGATCAAACTCCAGCACCTGCATCTTCGATGCCGCGCCCGAGGGGCTGGCTGCCATGAGCGGCGGTTGCCATGCTGAACCATCCCAAAGCGCATCGGTCGCAGTATCGACGATCCACGCCCGCCACCCGATCTGAGGTGCCAGAAATACCCAGCCCCCGTTGTCGCCAATGGCAATCTGTCCTGCCTGCCCGGCCCATGCGTTGACCGCGCCTGTGGGCACGAACCAGCATTCACCGTCCACCACCACGCCCGGCGGGGTCGTGTTGCTCGCTGATTGCAGGCGCAGCTGTGCAAGCCCGTCGAGCCGCATCAGCGCGGCATTCACCGTCACGTGCTTTTGCGCTTGGCTGGCCTGCAGGAGCGGCAGTTTGAGCTGCGTGGTCTCAGTCATGGATTTCACCCTTTCCAAAAAGTCCCGGCCCGTAGCGCTCGGAGATCTGTGCGACATGAATTTCAAACGCCCCGGTGACGCCATCGCTGGCCTGCAGCGCCGCGCCATAGGTCCACGCAGGCGTGCCTACGGTCGCCTCTCGCACCACTGCGTCACCCTGAACCACCCGCAGCAGATAAGCCTCACTCGCCTCGCCAAGCGGCACCTCCGGCACGTCCCATCCGTCACCGTCAATCCGCGTTCTGCGCACCCAACCGACAGCCAGGTCCCCTGCCCCATCACGCCGCCCGATAATGTGGACCGGCGCATAAGGCCGAAGCCCGTTGCCATCGAAAGCCTCCTGCCGCTCCACGAAAGACGGATCGTCATAGGGCCGACCCGCCGCTCCGATCCGATAGGTGCGCGCAAGCCGCCGCGCCCCGCTCGCCAGTTCAATCTGGGTCAGGCTGTCGTCGAGCAAGACCACTTCGCTGCCCACCGGCCACTCGGACGGCATCAGCCCGTCCGTGCCAAGCTGGCCACGCAGCCGAAGACTCAGCTCATAGGTGCGCTCACCCACCAATTCGGCCTGCGCGAACTGGAAAATCTCCCAATTGCCAGATGAGCCGTCTCCAATCGCAATGGCGTTGCGGCCAGCCAACACCTGCGCTTCGCTGGCGGAGGAGAGCACCCCGGCGGCCAAGCGCACTCGCAAGGGCGCACCCCGGTCCCATTGGCCCGGACGCGCGGCGGCAAGGACGGTTTCCGTCTGCCCGATCGTGGCACGTGAAGAGATCAGCCGGTTCAGTTCGTAGTCTTCCCCGGACACCGATGAATAAACCGCTACCGACCCCCGCCAAGGTACCGCCGTCGCCGCGATATGCGGTGCGTGCTCCACCTCCGGTCCGGTCAGCAGCGGCAAGTCGAGAAACAGCGGATACACCGGCAGAGGCGGTACGAAGGGCACCAGCGCAACGGGGTCTTCGATAGCATCACTCGGCTTGTAAACAGATGGCTCGACCCTGACCGCATCGATGATCTGGCTCCCTGCCTGCTCGACTCGGTCCACCCGATAGTCCGCTATCCTGTCATCGGTCGGCAGTGTCACAACATCCCCAGCCCCGATCCCCAGCCGCGACGGCGGCAGGGCGAACCGTGCCGTATCGCGCGCCACCCGGCTCTCCGCCAGCCAGCGCTCCACGATCCCCTGTGCCTCCGATTGGGTCAGAGCCAGCGGCAGTTCGGAATGCGCAACGCCGTAAGACACCTCGTCGGGGAAGATCGCCTCCGCCGCCCGCACTTCGTAGTCGCCGTTGGTCTCCACGTAGTTCAAACGGACCCGGCCTGCCGTCTCAGCCGACGGCGCGCGGATGAGGGTAATGTCAGCGTCCAGATCACCGGTAACGGCAAGTGCTTCACGCGCAATCCCGTCTCGCGCCCGCCCCGTCCGGCTGGCAAAGCGCAACACGCCCTCCCGCTCGACGGCATCGAAGCCAAACGCCAGCATCAGCGGCTGCAGCGCGGCCCTCGCGCCGCCGAGATCCTCAACCGTGTAACCTCGAACCAGCCCGTAGAGCGCGCCGAGATCGAGTGCATCCAGCGAAACGCCCGACCGCAAGCAAAGCTCGGCGACCACCGCCGGCAGAGCTTCACTCGTGGCCCGCCCGTTCAGCCAATGCCCGCGCGCGTAATTCTCGCCATCGCTCCAGGTCTCCAGAGCGGCTGGAAAGTAGGGAAATGGCCGCGCATCCCACGCCCAGACGTGGGCGCGCGCCATGTCCACCATCGGCCTGCCGTACTCGGCAGAGACCGGGTTGTTTTCAACCGCTTCGTAATGCGCCGAGATCGCCCGCAGATACTGTGCCTGGATCAAGTCATCGCGCGTTCCATCGGAGTAATGTGGCGAACCGCTTTCCGAGCTTTTTGCATCGAGAAACTTGTTTGGCTGGTTGGTGCCCTTGTCGATGGCCGCGCAGCCCAACTCGGTGAACCAGATCGGCTTGGATTCCGGCAGCCAATCAGTCGGTGCTGCCTGCCGCACCCCGTTGATCCGCTCGTGATGCGTGTTCTGCCACCAGCTCTTCAGATCCTTGTAACGCCACACCCACGGCTCGCCGTAGGCACCATCGGTGATCGGCGTGCGGATCTGGGCATCGCGGGCCGCCTGGTGGGCGTAGTACCAGTCATACCCTTCGCCCCCAGCCACATTACCCTTGAGGTAGGATAGGTCGTAGATCGCGCCCGCCGATGCATCCGCATGCTCCTCACCATCCCGCCAGTCCGAGAGCGGCATATAGTTGTCGATCCCGATGAAGTCGATTTCCGGATCGGCCCAGAGCGGATCGAGGTGAAAGTAGACGTCCCCAGAGCCATCCTGCGGATGATACCCGAAGTATTCGCTCCAATCGGCGGCATAGCCGATCTTGCACCCCGCCCCCAGAATGCCGCGCAACTCAGCCGCCAGAGCCTTCATCTGAGCAACCGCCGGAAAGCCGCCTGCGCCCCTGATCTGCGTCAGGCCCCGCATCTCGGAGCCGAGGCAGAATGCCTCCACGCCTCCTGCCGCCGCACACAGATGTGCATAGTGCAAGATAAACCGGCGGAACGACCATTCTGCCGGACCGCTGTAGCTCACCACCTTGCCGCTGACGAAAAAGTCGCTCGCCGTGGCCGTGCCAAAGAAGCTGGCCACCTCCGCATCCGCCGTGGCTGTGCCATCCGGCGATCCCGCGCGCCCTGCGGCGACAGATTGGGTGATCCGCCCGCGCCAAGGCAGCTTCGGCTGGTCGGCAGCCCCGGTCCACGGGTCCAGCAGGCCATTGCCCTCCTGCTGGTCCATCAGGATGAAGGGGTAAAAGACCACTTCCTGACCCGCCGCCTTCATCGCCGTGATCGCCTCGATCACCGCCGCGTCCGCCGGTGTGCCCCCATAAACCGGGCGGTCCTCCTCATCGCGGGGTGTCAGCTGCGCAGCCGAGCGCGTCACGCCGTTGACCCGCCAAGCCATCGGTTTGCCGTCAAAACCGGCCTGTTCGACCTTCGGCCTGATCTCGCAGTTCCCGCAGCGCAGATCACTCCCGAACCAACTCACCACCAATGAGACCGAACCGCAGGCAGGCAGTTCATCGTTCAGAGTCTCAAGTGAAAGCGCAAAGTCAGTCTTGCCGGTCGGGTTGTTCACATTCGCCGACTGGCTGTGCCCTTGGCCAAAGTCATAGTGCACCGGCGTTGTGGCCAGCGCGTATTCCCCTGTGCCCGGCACAAAAGCCACGGCCTTCACCACCCGGCTGAGGCTGCGAGCTTCAGGCGTGTCGACCTCCTCCGTCACGGGCCGCACGACCTCGAACGACAATTGCGGCACACGGTTTCCAAACTCCGCGAGTTGCAGGTCCTCGATCACCACGTAGGCCACGCCGCGATAGCTTGGCACGTTACCCTCGCCCTCGACGGCCTCCATCTTCGGATCCGGCAACTGATCTTCGCTGCCGGTGTACACCCGCATGTTCAGATCGGCGGGCGCAATTTCCACCCCATCGGCCCAGACACGTCCAACCCGGCTGATCTCGCCTTCGCACAGCGCGACCGCGAGGCTGATCGAGTAAGAGTAGCTCCGCACCGTCGGACCGCTCGGCGCACCCTTGCCGCCCGTGCTTTCCTCTCGCACCCTCTCCTTGAACTGCGTCGCCCAAATCACCTGACCACCAACGCGCATCCGCCCGTAGACCTGCCCGATCGGCGCGCCTTCACTGGCGCCGGTCACGCGGAAGCGTTCAACCTTGCCGGTCTCAACAATCTGGCTGCCCTGTCCCAATACCCGCTGGTCGATGGCCCGCCCCAAGGTGGCACCGACCGCCCGGCCAATGACTGCGCCCGACAGTCCCAGAAACGTGCCGCCCAGCGTGGAGCCAAGCGCGGCCCCCGCCGCCGAAAGTAAGATCGTCGCCATCAGCGCCCCCCTTCGGGAAATTCAAATCGTGCAGCCACGCGCCGGGCCCAGGGCCGGGAGAACGAACTTTCCACAACCCCGTGGCCGGAATAGGCATGGATGAAGCTGGCCGCCGGGCCGATCCGCGCCTGCAAACCCAGATGTTTGGCAACTGACCCCTCGCGCATCCGGAACAGCAGCACATCTCCGGGCGCTGGTGGCTCACCCGCCGCCTTCTCCCGCAAGTGCCGCCGCGCCGCCTGCCACAGCGCTTCCTCCCGCGCGGGCTCCGACCAATCGCGGCTGTAGGCCGGCACCGCCTCAGGCTCGCCGCCGAAGAGCTCGCGCCAGATGCCACGCAGCAGGCCAAGGCAATCGCATCCTGCCCCCTTGCAGGAGGCCTGATGGCGATAGGGCGTGCCGAGCCACCCGCGTGCCGCCACCACGGTCCTCGCCCCCATATCACCCACCATTCTGTTGGCCTGTCAGAAGGGTCAGAATGGGTGAAAAGGGCTTGGGTGCCAGGCTACCGCCATCCTTCTCGCTGCCGCCGGACTTGGGGTAACTCATCAGCCAGTCCTCGCCGGGGATGTGTGGAAAGCCTCGAAAGTTCAGGAAGTTGTCAAACTTCAAACGGCATGTCTGGGCGCGCTTGTCACATCCCGCTTCAATCCGAACCACGTCGCCCACCGCTACCTGCGCCGGAAGCTGCTCCCACAATTCAACCTCGCGCCTTGCGTTGCTCAGGCGGTCATTCTTGACCAGCCCGACAAGGCCCGCGGCCTCCCCACTCAGCACCCGCAAACGCCCCCGCTCGAACCACCGCTGGTCGAACTCGGCCATGCCCGAAAACCGAAAGACCCGCCCGTCCTGCACCTGCTCCACCGCCACCTCGGCGCTGTATCCGGGGATAGACAGATCAAACCGGCACATTCCGTCACCCAGCACTGCGCTGCACTGCGGCTGATAGACCCGGCCCTGCGGTTGATTCAGCGCCTCCGTCAGCCCACGCAACTCCGCCTCGAAAGCCCCGTTCGCCCGGCTGACCTCGCCGATGGTCCCGCGAAACAGCATCAGCCGCGCGCCCGGGTTGGCCCAGTTGACCATCCAGGCCCGCACCTCCGCGCCATCGTAACGTCCGGCAAGGATGTCTTCCTCGGTGATCGCCTCGCTCATCAGCGCACCCAGCGCCTCGGTGTTGTCCACCGCCAGCCCGGTGCCCTGCACCAGCGCCTTGGCGGTCAGCCCGGAGTTCGCCTTGAAGGCAATGCCGTCAAAGCCAAGCCCCTCGTCATGGTCGGTGAAGCCCAGCAACGCGCCGTCCCGCCGCGCAACCGCCCAACAGCGGCAAACCGTTGTGATCCCGCCGCCCAGATGCGCGTAGAGCGCCGCCGCCTCCGCCCCGCTCACAGCCGAAGCTCCACCACCGGCACCGTCGGCACGTCGCCCGCCTTGAAGCTGGCGACCGAGGTGTGGATGCGGTCGGTGTCAAACCGCACCGGCACATCGAACTCAAAGCCCGCCGTCACCGCGAAGCCGATCGAAGGCGCATCCTCGAAGGTAATCATCCCGGTCGTCGTCTCGACCTCAAAGTGGACGCCCTGCTGGTAAAACGTGCCCTCGATGCCCGCCGTGACCGAACCAAGGACAGGCTTGGTGATGGGCCGGGTGTAGCTGGCCTCGCCCGAACGATAGGTTTTCGAGAGTTGAAAGCTCTTCGTCACCCCATCGCCTGTGCCGATCACCTCGTCCTGCCAGCCCGGCGTGCCGCTGGCCGCCCCGGTCTTGAAGTCCGACCAGTCCTTCCAGCGAAACCCGTGGAGTTGCCCGCGCCGCGCCTCGAAGAACGCCAGCAGCACCTCCACGTCATCGAGCGACCGCATGCCCAACCCCGCGTCATAGCGCCTGCGTGAATGCGCCCAGGGCGTGTTGCGCTCCTCGAAGCCGTTGGCCAGCGTCACGATCTCCGTTCGCCGCTCCGGCCCGCCCACCGAGCCAAAGCTCAGGCTGGCCGGAAACCGCACCTCGTGAAATCCCATGTCCGATCCTTCCAATTGCTGCTCTTGCTGCTCGCCTCAGCGGTTGCGATGGCCCTGCGCCAGCACCCGGCTCATCTGCGCCGCCACCTGCGCCCGGCTCCGCTCGAAGCCCTTCACATCGGGCGTCGAGATGTTCATCACCACGTTGATCGGCCGCCCACCGCCTTGCGTCTTCACGCCCAGGGAGCCATCCGCCCCGCGCGACAGCGGCATGATCGCCTCCGGCCCCGCCTCACCCATCAGTCCGCGCCCACCCCGCATCGGGAAATACGTGGGCGATGAGACGACCCCTCCCTTGGCAAAGGGCTGCACCCGACCCTGGCTGAAGGCCCCACCCTTCTCAAAGGCGAGCCCCCCGGTGATGAAATTCTCGATGCCAGTGCCGATCAGCCCCCCGAAGTGGTCGGTGATCGGCTTCATCGCGGCGTTGTAGGTAGCGTTGATCATCGCCTCCGCGACAGTCCGCAGCGCCTCCGACAGCCGCATGCCATCAAACACAAGCCCGTCGAAAGCCTTGCGCAGCCCGCGCCCGATATGGCTGGAAAGCTGGCCCACATTGGCCTGCGTCACCGTCAGGCTCGCCTGCATCCGCAACAGCTCGGCATCGAAGGCCGCCACCATCTGCGCCGCACCGCCAAAGGCGCTTTCCAGCGCATCCACCTGCGTCTCAAGGGCCTCGGCCCCGTCGAAATCTGCCATCTTCAGTCCCTCTGCTTGTCAGGAAAGGCGGCGGAAAGCTCCGCCAGCCGGGCGCGCGTAAGCGGCGGGGCGGCCTGCTCCAGCCCGAGCATCACCATCAGCTCCACCGGGGTGAGCGCCCAGAAGTCCACAGGCTTAAGTCGCAACTCCAAAAGCCCCCGGCGGAGCAGGCCCGCCCAATCCATTTCAGGCGCCCTTTGGCAGGGCGAAGGCGCGGGCCAGCAATTCGGCCGCAACCCGGGCCGCTTCAACTGGCCCACCACCGATCTCAACCGTCAGCAGGTCCGCAGCCCGGCCCTGCCAGCCCCCGCCGCGCAGCCCGGCGACCAGCAGCGCCAGCACATCGCGGGTGCTGAACCGCCCCGCCTCGAAGCGTTCGACCAGCTCCATAAGCGTGCCGGTCTCCAGTGCTGCTTCCAGCTCGGCCAATGCGCCCAGCGTCAATTTGCAGCGGTGCTCGGCGCCATTCAGCACCAGCACGGCTTCTCCTGCCCAGGGGTTCGCCATGCTCAGATCGCCGTGAAGCTCAGCGCACCTGCCGACGCGAGCGCCAGCTCATAGGTCGCCTCGCCGTCATGGCTGCCCGCGTATTCCACCGAGGTGATCTGAAACGGCCCCTCCACCACGCCGAAATCGGGGATGATGACCTGAAACTCTGGCGTCTCCCCGTCGAAGAAAATCTGCCGCGCCCGCTCGTCGCTGTCTTCGTCGCGAAACACCCCCGAGCCGCTGATGTTCGCGCTCTTCACGCCCGCTCCAGCCAGCAACTCACGCCAGCCACCTTGGCTCTCCAGCGAAGTCACATCCACGCTCTCGGCGTTGAAGCTCACGCGCGTGGCCCGCAGGCCCGCCACGGTCTCGAACAGGCCCGATCCGGTCATGTCCATCTTGATCAAAAGGTCCTTGCCGTTCTGGGCAACCATCTGGGTCTCTCCTTGAAAATGAGGGTCAGTCGTCGATCCGCGCGGCAAAGCGCAGGTCGATCCGGCGTTGGTCGCCCTCGCCCACCCGTCGGGCGCGAGCACGTTCAAAGTTCAGCGCAACCAACGTGCCGCGCGAGAGCGTAAGGGCCGCTCCGGCCAGCGCATCGCTGATCGCCCCGGCAATCTGCTTGGCCGCGCCAAAGCCCGCCGCATCGGTGACGACGCTCACGGTGAACCGGTGCAACGCGCCATCGCCGGTGCAGTCGCAGCGCGAGAGCACCTCCTCCGGCCCGAGGCTCACATAGGTGCCGGGCGGGCTGCCCGGCGGTGCGGCATCGTAGATGTTGCTGCCCACAAGCGATGTCACGCCAGCGTCCCCGATGAGGTGCTGGTAAACGGCTGCCTGAAGCGCCGCAGAGGCTCCGTAGCTCATGCCGATACCTCCTCGCGCGCGTAGCAGGTCAGGTAGCGGCCATGCTCATCCCGCTCGGCCACCGCCAATATCCGAAATATCCGGCTCCCTTCCCTGAAGCGCTGCTCCGGCTTGGGGCGGCTCATCGCGCCGGGCGGGGCCGCCCGCACGGTGATCCGATACGGCACCGAGGAGACGGTCAGGAACTCATCCGCCCGCTCGCTCCCACTGCCCGATTTAACCTCTGCCCAAAGCTGCCCCAGCTCGGCCCAGGTCCGGCTCCAACCACCCAGACCATCCGGCACCCGCTCCGGCGTTTCCAGCACCAGCTTGCGGTTCAAAACCGGCGACGCCTTCATGTCCGCCCCCCGGTGATGCGGATGCTCCGCCACCGCTCGATCAGCGCCGATACGCCATAGGGGATCACTCCTTCACCGGGCCGCGCCTCGTGGCGATAGTCGTAGTAATGCCCCGCCAGAAGCAGCACCGCCTGCGCGAGATCAGCCGGAATGTCAGGCCAACTGGGCCCGAAGCCCGCGTCGAACTCGATCACGATCTTCCCGCCCTTCGGCACGCTCGGAAAGGCCGTGCCCGTGGCATGGATGCGCGGGCGGTGCGTATCCGGCTCCAAACGGTATTTGCTCGGCTCCACCGTGGTTTCCCAATCCAGCAGGTCCACCGTCTTCACGGAGGTGATGCCGCTCACCGGGGCGACCGGCAAAGTCATCGCATCCGCCCCCCGCCAGCCTGCCAGCACCCAGCGAAAATCCCGCTCCAGCAACACCTTGCCGGTCCAGGCCTCTACCGCGGCAATTGCCGCTCGCAGGAGCGATTCCAGCAAGCCGTCCTCCGCGCCCTCGTCCGAAAATCCGGTGCCCATGCGCAGATGCGCCTTGAACTCGGTCACCGGCAGCGCGGCGGCCTGCACCGAGGTCAGCTCGGTCAAAATCATGTGTCAGTCTCCTGAAAACCCAGCCCTCCCCCGCGCCTCGCGGGTGGCCACGGGCGCACGCCCCATGCGCCGCCCGGACGGAGGGGAGCAGCATTGGCACCGCATGGTGCAGCCGGTTGCCCGACCACCCCGGCGCACGCCCGTGTCCCTTGCTCCGGGGGCGGTTGCACACCCCCGGCGCACCCTCAGCCTCAGGAGGCCGAGAACTTCAGGAGCTTGATCGCCTCGAAGTCGCTCACATCGCCGCCCACGCGCTTGGTCGCGTAGAAGAGCACATGCGGCTTGGCAGAGAACGGATCGCGCAGCACCCGCAGGTCGGGGCGCTCGGCGATGGTGTAGCCCGCGTGGAAATCCCCGAAGGCGATTGCATGGGCGCCGGTGGCGATGTCCGGCATGTCCTCAGCAATCAGCACCGGATAGCCCAGCAGCCGCGCAGGCTCACCCGCCGCCAGCCCGTCCGACCACATGAACCGCCCGTCCGCGTCCTTCAGCTTGCGCACCGCGCCAGCGGTCTTGGAGTTCATCACGAAGGTGCCATTGGCGCGGTATTCAGCCCCGAGCGCATAAACCAGGTCCACCAGCGCATCGGCATCGCCAATGTCGCCATCCGCGCCGGTGGCAATGTAGCCCAGCTCGCCCCAGGTCTGGCTGCCTTCGGCCACGATGGTGTGGTCAAGAATGCCCGTCGGCTTGTCGGAACCATCTCCGTTGATGAAGGCCGCCGCCTCGGAGCGGGCGAACTTCTTGGCGATCCGGTCGGCAAGCCAGCCGTCGATGTCGAACGCGCTGTCATCCAGCAGCCGCTGGCTGGCCTTGGGCAGGGCCGAAAGCTCGTGCAGCGGGATGGTGATGCGCTCGATGGTCGGCGTGTCGGTCTCCACCGCAGCGCCCGTCTCGGTCGCCCAGCCGGCGCCAAGGTCGGCCCGGTCGATCAGCACGTCGAAGGAGGTCGCCTCCACGGTCACCACATTGGCAATCGCCCGCAGGCTCGCGGTGCTGGAGAGCACGGTCTTGATCGTTGCCGAGGTCTCGGGGTCCACGAGGTAGCCGCCGTCGCCCGCCACCGCCGTCGACAGGCCCTTGCCCTCCAGTTCGAGGCCGCGCAGCCCGTCATCATCGCCGTTGCGGAGATAGGCGTTGAAGGCCTTCTGGTGCGGCGCACCGGCCTCTTGCGCGGCGGAAAGGGCCGGACGCCCGGCAGAGATGTTCTTCTTGTGCAGCATGGTCAGTCGCTCTTCCTGTTTCTGAACGCGGGATTGCAGGTCGTCCTGGAACGATTTGAATTCGCCCATAAACTCCGTGAGCGCCGTGGCCACCTCGGCCACCGGCGATGCCTGTGAGGGCGCGGGTGCAGGCACGCTCCGCCCGCCCCCCGACCCAGTCTCGGGAGTGCTCATCGCAACTCTTCCTTTCGTGAGAATGGTTGGAGGCATGACTGCCCCCGAAGGTTCAGGCGGCCTTAACCCGCCAGCGCCCGGCGAGCCGCCCGCAGCGCCTCCGCCAGCTCTTGCCAGCCCTCGTCTGCCGCCGGGGGCAATTCGTCCCCCTTGGCACCCGAAAGCCGCGCCTCGCGGAGCATCGGAAAGGTCACCAGCGACACTTCCCAAAGCTCCAGATCGTGCAGCAGCCTGCGCCCCTGCGCGTCCTTTTCCGCCCGCTTGGTGCGGTAGCCGATGGAGAGCCCGTCGATGGCGCCCGCGGTGATAAGCGCGGCGGCTTCACGGGCACGGGCAACCTCCTTCAGCAGGCGTCCCTTCACCCAGAGACCCCGGCGGTCCTCTCGGACCTCATCCCAGATCCCGATCGGCTCGCGCGGGTCATGCTGCCAGAGCATCCGGATCGGCTGGCCTTTTGCCGCCATCGCCTTCAGCGAGCGCGCATAGGCCCCCGCCACCACCACGTCGCCACCCTGGTCGGCCGCGCCGAAGAGCGAGGCGTAGCCCGCGATCTCAAAACTCTCATCCACCGCCAGCTTGGCCTCCGGCGCACAAAACTTATGTTCCAACTCCGGCCCGTAATCCATTGCCATCGCTTGCCTTTCTCTCTCACTCATCGCCCGCCTCCAGCGGCGGCAGCCCCAAAAGCGCCCGCTTCTCGCCCGCCGTCAGGAAGTCCGCCTCGCTGACCCGCCGCCACTGTGCCTCGCGCTCCGTGGCCAGCGCCGGCACCCCGTCGAGGTCGGGCTTCAACTCAACCGCCTCGCCGCCCAGCCCGCTCAGCCAGTCGCCCAAGGCGCCGCTGACCTTGGCCACCAGCGGCAGCACCGTGAGCCGGTAGAACGCGCGGTTGGCCTCCTGATAGTTCGCATAAGTCGCCTCGCCGGGGATGCCGAGCATCATCGGAGGCACGCCAAAGGCCGTGGCGATCTCCCGCGCGGCGGCCTCCTTGGTCTTCTGAAATTCCATGTCCGAGGGGCTGAACCCCATCGGCTTCCAGTCCAGCCCGCCCTCCAGCAGCATCGGGCGGCCCGCATTGGCCGCGCCTTGGTGGTGGCTCGCCATCTCGTCCAGCAACCGATCATACTGATCGGCGCTCAGATGCCCCGACCCATCCGCCCCACGATAGACGATCGCTCCCGAAGGCCGCGCGGCATTGTCGAGCAACCCCTTGGACCATTTCGAGGCCGCATTATGCACATCCAGCGCATTGGCCGCAGCCTTCAGCGGCGAGAGGCCATAATGGTCGTCCTGCGGGTGGAACGCCTTGATATGGCACACAGGTTTCAGCTCGCCGCTGGCATCGAAGCGGTGCTTCCGCCCGCCCACGGCGTACTCATAAGCCACCGGCCAACCATCCCCGCCGGGCACCACGCTCATCCGGTCGGAGCGCAGTACATGCAACTCCCCCGGCAGCCCCACATCGGCCAGCACCGCCTCCACGTAGCCGTCGCCAGAGAGCAGGATCTGCCCATAGAGCGCCTCCAAAAACTCCGAGCGACCCTGCGCGCCGTTGGGCCGCCGCATCAGGTCGGCCACCGGATGTGTCTCGTAGCGCCGGTCATTGTCCTGGCAGATCAGCGGCACGGCAGCGGCGGCCTCTGCGATGAGCTTTACCGCCCTGAACCCGACCGGATTACCGGTGAACCCCGTCTTAGTGAGCGAAACCGTGTCGCGCGGGCTCCACGCCACCCGGCCCGCGCCGTGATATGCAATCACCGGCCCGGTGGCCGAGGCCTTTGTTTCAGGCACGGCTCCGCCGCCCCGCTCCCGCTTGAGGAAGTCGAAGACCATCCGTCTCTCCTTTGTCGATTTCCGTAAGGTGGGCCAAACCCACCAATCGCGTCACAAGGTCCGCATCTTCGGGCGCCGCCAGCGGGCCGCGGGCTCGAGGATCAGCTCGGTCAACGCCCAAACCAGCGCATCCACCCGGTCGGGCGAGCCGCTGCCCTGATAGCCTTCCGCCGTCATCCGCCCCATCTCGTCTTCCAGCGCGCCCAGACCGGCCACATGCCGCACCCGGCCCTGCTCGTAGAGCGCCGCCACGGGCTCTGCCCGCGCGACCTTGCCGCGCGAGGCCCGCACGGCGCGGAACGGCACCGTTGGGTCGATCTGCCTCAGCAGCGTCTCCACCAGATCACCGCCCTGGTTGACCTCCGCTACCACCCGCTCTGCGCCGTGGCGCTCGGCGGCCTCCAGCGCGGCTTTGGCCCAGTCCAGCGGCGAGGCCGCCTTCACCGAGCAATCCTCCAGCACCACGGCCCGCCAGTCCTTCGGCTCACCGCTGCCCGCCTCCAGCCCGGCCACGATGATCCCGCAGGCGTCCGATCCCTTGTGCCCGGTCACCGGCGGGTCCACCGCCACGACCACACGCATCAGTTCGGGCACCTCGCGTAACCGCGCCGCCTCGATGGCGCCATGCCGCCAGAGCGCGCCGTCGATGTCATCCAGCATCTCGCCGTCCAGCTCCTGCCGCCCAAGCGAGGTGCCGCCATAACGGGCCTGCACCTCCTCAAGGAACGATGGCGCGAGCCACGCCCGGTTGGCCTCGGTCGCGGCGCGGGTCACCACCGTGCTCTGCCGCTCCAGCAGCTCCCGCAGAAGCGCCTGCTTGCGCGGCGTGGTGGTCACGCACATCCGCGGGCTGTCGCCCAGCCGCAAGCCGAACTGAAGCATGTCCCAAGCCTCCTGCGCCTTCTTCCATTTCGCCAATTCATCGACCCATGCGCCATCAAACTGCGGCCCCCGCAGCGCCTCCGGGTCGCTGGCCGAGAACACCTGCGCCACGGCGCCATTGGGCCACTCCAATTGTTTGCGGCCCGCCTTCCACTCCGGCCTCCGGTCAGGCGGCGAACACGCCAGAATGCCACTGTCTCCGAACACCATCACCTCACGCGCCTGGTCGATGGTCTCGCCCACCAGCGCCATACGGCGGCAGCGGCCCTCGTCGAACGGCCCTGCACCCTCTACCTGCGAACGCACCCACTCGGCACCCGCGCGGGTCTTGCCCGCGCCGCGCCCGCCAAGGACCACCCAGGCCCGCCAGTCGCCCTCCGGGGCAAGCTGATGCGGCAGCGCCCAGAACTCGAAGAGCCAGGGCAGCGCCGCCAGCGCCTCAGGGCTCAGCCCCTCCAGAAAGCTCTCCTGTTCCTCCAGCGTCGCGGAGGCGAGCCAGGCGGCGCCCGATCTCAGCCCTTGCAGCGTCGAGGTCGAGCACGCGTCCTGCGCCGTCCCCGCGCTCACCGGTCCCGCCGTCTGCACCGGGTCCGCCGCCACCACGGGGCCGTCCTGTGCCGCCGCCGCCTCGCTTCTTATGTTCCGCAACACGTTCTTTCTCCTGGTAGGCTGCAAGGAGCAGGCGCCGCAGCTGCCGGATATCGCCCAGCACCACGTCCGGAACCGCCCCCGGCCCCGCCCCGCTCTGTCCAATCACCGCCGAAAGCGCCCCCGCGCCCTCGGCCACGAGCTGCTCAGCCGCAGACAGCACGCCGCCTGCGTCCCCGCCCTCGCGGTCGGGTCGATCATCCATGGTCATGTCTCGCTAGAGGCCGGTGTCCCGCAGGGCCGGCATTAAAAAAGCGGCACACCCCCCAAGGGTTGCCGCGCCCACCTCTCTCATCGTGTCACAACCTATAGATGAGAGCGTTCGCAGAGTCAAGCCAAATCGGCGAGCGCCACGCGCTAAGCGGTTGTTTCGTTAGGGTTTTCTTAACCCTCGACGCACTGCACCTCAGCGCGCGGCGCGCAAGCCCTTCATTTCGGGGGCCAATTCCCCTCGGCAATCCGCTTCTTCACATCGTTGGGCTCGTAGTACTGCCCGAGCATCCCCCGCTCGTTCAGAATGGCCCGCACCTTTTCCAATGCCTCAAAGTCCGGGTTTCCTTTTTTCACCCGACTCGTCGCCGCCAGCCAGGGCATCGTCATGCCGCGCCGGTCCACCGCACCGATGAAGGCCCCGCGCTCGATCAGGAACAGCGCCATCGGCCAGCTGTCGGCCACGGCGGCCTTCAGCAATGGCGTGGCAGACTGGAAGCCGGGCGCCTCGATATCGCCGCCCGCCTCGAGCAGCGCCTCGATCTTCGCGAACTCCTCGCGCTCCACCCACCAGTGGATGATCGGCAGGCCATCCGGCCCCTTCTCTTCGATATCGACGGTGCTCATCGCCCCTCCAGTCTCAAATGCGCCGGAGCGCAGGGCCGTCCACATGCCGCCGCCGAGCACCGCGAGGGCGAGCGCCGCCCCCAAGGCCCAGCCGCGCCGGTTCATGTGCAGCCATTGTCCTGCTGATCCTGACGGATCTGCTGTTCCTGTGCCTCAAGCGAGCGCTGCATCTCCTCGATGGAGTGAAAGCGCAGCTGCTGGTTGGCCTTTTCCTGCGCCGCCCGCTTGGCATCCAGAGCAGGCTGCTCCACGAAGTCCGGCACGTAGTTGTCGGGGTTCGCCATCTCGCGCGGCACCCTGTCACTGGCGGACCAGATCTCAGTTGGTTCCATCTCGCGGCGGTTGCCGAAGGCCTGTGGCATCGGGCTCCAGCTATGGTCCTGCGCGGCATTCAGCGGATCGGTGCGCAGGTAGTAGGCCTCCACGGGTGCATTCGGGTCGCCGCCTTCCATGGTGTTCTCATGCAGGCCGGCCGCGTTGAACGTATAGGCTGGATCGCCCGAGGCTGTCGCGGCCGCGCTGGCCATGCCGCCGCCCAGAGAGTGGCCGGTATAGCGCACCTTGCCCGGCTGGGCCGCGCTCGCGGTGCGCCCGATCTCGTTGGCGCGGCGGTAGTACTCGGTCTGCATGCCCGCGCCCTGGCCAAGGTTGGCGCCCCAATCCCCGGTCGAGGTTGGCGTGGTGCCCTCAAAGGCCACGGTATAGGTCTCTTCACCCGTCACCGGGTTGGTATGCACGAAGACATCGGCGTTGAAATCGCTGTCCGGCATCGCGGTGAGGTCATTGGTGCCATCATGCAGGCCAAGCGCCTCCAGATCGGCTTGCGTGGCCCGGCGGGTGTTGGCGGGCAGGTCGCCGCCCTCACCGTCGAGATAGGCCGCCGCCGACATCGCCGCCATATCCTGCGCCGTCTGGTTCTCGGCCAGCTCTGCGGCAAGCGTCACGCACACTGGCCTCGGGTTCATGCCCGGCATCGCCCCAGCACCGCCACCGGCGCCACCTGCCCCGGCAAGACCGATGAGCACGTTGGGTTGGCCCTTGGTGATGACGCCGCCCTTGGCGGTCGGGTCGCCCATGCGCGCGGCAGGCTGGTTCATCACCAGCACCGTCGGCGAGCCGAACACGATGGCATCTATCGCAGCGGGCGGCGGGCCGATGCAGGCACAAAGGTCGCCCAGTCGGGCTTGCGGCAGGTTGCCGGTCAGAACCGTGATCGCGCAGGGCGGGATGATCGGAAGGCCGGGCGGCACAGGGCACATCGAGCAGACATGCGTATCCGTGATCCGGGCGGCTGGTTGAGACATCAGAATAAATCCGTAAGTGCAATGCACCTCATCAAAGCATCGGGCGGCGCCCTGTCAAGGTCACCGCCCGAAGATCGTCTCGCAAATCTCTGCACTGTGCGGCCCGAGGCCCGGTCAGTTGTTGCCTTCCGGCTCGCTCGCGGCCCGCTCGGCCTCGATCTCGCGCCAGCGCGCCACGTTCTCGTTATGCTCTTCCAGCGTCTCGGCAAAGGCATGGCCGCCAGTGCCATCGGCCACGAAGAACAAGTAAGGCGTGGTCTCGGGGTTCAGCGCCGCCTCAATGCTGAGCCGCCCGGGGTTGGCAATCGGCGTCGGCGGAAGCCCATCGATCACATAGGTGTTGTAATCAGTCCGCGCCCGCAGCTCGCTCTGCCGCAGCCCGCGGCCAAGCGAGCCCCGGCCCTGCGTCACGCCATAAATCACCGTCGGGTCGGTTTGCAGCTTCATGCCCACCTCAAGCCGGTTGACGAAAACGCTGGCCACCTGCCCGCGCTCCTCGGCCACCCCGGTTTCCTTCTCCACGATAGAGGCCATGACCAGCGCTTCCTCAGGGCTGTCATAGGGCAGGCCCTCTGCCCGCTCGGCCCAGGCTTCGGCAAGGATCGACTGCTGCGCCGACTGCATCCGCTCGATCAGCGTGGCCACCTCAGACCCTTCGCGCACCTCGTAGCTGTCGGGCGCAAGGCTGCCCTCCGCGGGCACCTCCACCTCGCCTACGAGAAAGCCCGAGGCCTTCAGGCTCTCGACCACCTGCCAGCTGGTCACGCCCTCGGCCAGCGTCACCCGAAAGCGCACATCTGAGCCGCCGGTGCCCTCTACATATTCTGCCGGGGCCTCCTCTGCGGCGGGGTCGTATTTGGCGACCTCTACGTATTCCTGCGTGGCCGGATCCAGCTCACGCATCACCAGCTCGGCGCGGAGCACGCCGATCCGGTAGTTCACCTCGGTTCCACAAGTGCTGCGGCCCGCCGTGGTAATGCTGTCGACGATCTCCTGCATCGAGGCACCGGGCGGCACCAGAAAGGAGCCTGCCTTCAGCAACTGCGTCCGGTCGGTGTATTCCGCACCCATCCGGAAGATCATGCCATTGCTGACGGCACCGCGCTCAACCAGCTCGTCGCTGACCACGCCCATGTTCGAGCCAGACCGCACCTGAAGGCAGATCGCCTCGGCCAGCGGCCCCTCACCGGTGTATTGCTTCTGCGCCCACGTCACGCCCACGGCGAGAGAGATCATCAGAACGATGATCACCGTGAGGCCGTTGGAGGCCAATGCACGCCACATCAGTCAGAGACTTTCCGCAGGATCAGGCAGGCGTTCGTGCCGCCGAATCCAAAGCTGTTGGAGAGCGCCACATCGATCTCGCGCTCATGCTTGGCATTGGCCGCGAGGTTCAGCTTGGGCTGCACTGCCGGGTTGTCGAGGTTGATCGTCGGCGGCGCGACCTGATCGCGGATCGCCAGCGTGGCAAAGATCGCCTCAACCGAGCCGGCAGCCCCCAGCAGGTGGCCAATGGCGGATTTGGTCGAAGACATGGTGGCCTTGCTCGCCGCCGCATCCCCCATCATCCGCTCCACTGCGCCAAGTTCGATCGTGTCGGCCATAGTCGAGGTGCCATGCGCGTTGATGTAGTCGATATCCTCGGGGCTGATCCCGGCCCGCTTGATCGCCGCTTCCATCGCGCGGTAGCCGCCCTCGCCATCCTCGCTCGGCGCGGTGATGTGATAGGCATCGCCCGAGAGGCCGTAGCCGATCACCTCGGCATAAATCTTCGCGCCCCGCGCCTTGGCGTGCTCGTACTCCTCCAGCACCACAACACCCGCGCCCTCGCCCATCACGAAGCCGTCGCGGTCTTCGTCATAGGGGCGGCTGGCGGTTTCGGGCGCATCGCCCCGCTTGGTGGAGAGCGCCTTGCAGGCGTTGAACCCGGCAATCCCGATCTCGCTGATCGGCGATTCCGTGCCGCCGGCCACCATTACATCGGCATCGCCCCACTGGATCAACCGTGCGGCATCCCCAATCGCATGGGCGCCCGTCGAACAGGCCGTCACCACTGCATGGTTCGGCCCCTTGAAGCCATATTTGATGCTCACCTGCCCGCTGACGAGGTTGATCAACGCCCCGGGGATGAAGAACGGGCTCACCCGGCGCGGGCCCCGCTCCTTCAGCAGCACGGCGGTATCGGCGATGGAATTCAGCCCGCCAATGCCGGAGCCGATCATCACGCCGGTCCGCAGCCGGTCTTCCTCACTGTCCGGCGTCCAGCCCGCATCTTCCACCGCCTGCATCGCGGCAGCTACGCCGTAAAGGATAAAGTCATCCACCTTGCGGCGGTCCTTCGGCTCCATCCAGTCATCGGCATTGAAGGTGCCGTCCGAGCCGTCCCCCATCGGGATCTCGCAGGCATAGGTGGTGGCCAGATGGCTCGCGTCGAACCGGGTGATCGTCCCCGCCCCCGACTTGCCCGCCAAAATCCGGCTCCAGGTCTCTTCCACGCCGCAGGCCAGAGGCGTAACCATCCCCAGCCCGGTAATCACGACACGCCGCGTGCTGTCTGCCATCTGCTCGGCCCCCATTCTTGGTGTTCTCGGTCTTCTCGGTCGGTTCAATTACACGGTAATGTGGTGGCGCGGCAAGGCACGATCAATGCTGCCGCGCGGCATCCCGCCCGCGGATGAACACGCCTCCATAAATGAAAAACGGCGCCCGGAGGCGCCGCATTCGTGCTTGCTGCCGATCCTCGGTGGATCAGGCGGCTTCAGAGATGAACTTCACCGCATCGCCGAAGGTCTGGATGGTCTCGGCGGCGTCATCGGGGATCTCGATGCCGAACTCTTCTTCAAAGGCCATGACCAGCTCGACGGTGTCGAGGCTGTCCGCGCCCAGGTCGTCGATGAACGAGGCGTTCTCGGTCACCTTGGCTTCTTCAACGCTCAGGTGCTCGACAACGATCTTTTTGACCCGATCAGCGATATCGCTCATGAAATTTCTCCGTCAGTGTTTCCGGGCCTTTGCGCCCTTCCGGTGTCCCTTGCCCCGGGTGGAAGCCCCACCTAGGCCCTGCCTGCCAAGGGCTATTCGCCCCCGGCCGCTCGAAATGTGCGCCGCCTATAACATGGTTTCAGGCGGACGCAAACGCTTTCCCAGAGGCGCCAAATGGCCCCCTCCGGATCAGATCATGGCCATCCCGCCGTTCACGTGCAAGGTGGTTCCTGTAGTGTAACCAGCCTCGTTACTGGCAAGATATAGCGCAGCTGCGGCGATTTCCGCCGCATCGCCCATCCGGCCAGCCGGGATCTGCCCCATGATCGCGCCTTTCTGCTCATCGTTGAGCTTGTCGGTCATGGCGGTGGTGATGAACCCCGGCGCGATGCAGTTCACTGTGATGTTCCGGCTGGCCACCTCATAGGCAAGGCTCTTGCTCATGCCCACGAGCCCGGCCTTGGAGGCGGCATAGTTGCCCTGCCCCGGGTTGCCGGTGGCACCCACGACCGAAGACACGTTGATGATCCGGCCCCAGCGGTTCTTCATCATGCCCCGCAGCACGCCTTTGCACAGGCGGAAGGCGGCGGTGAGGTTGACCTCGATCACCTGCGCCCACTCTTCCTCGCTCATCCGCATGAAGATGTTGTCACGGGTCACACCGGCGTTGTTGACCAGAATATCCAGCCCGCCCATCGCCTCGATCGCCTGCTTGGGCAGCGCGTTCACCGCATCCGCATCGCCAAGGTTGCACGGCAGCACATGCGCCCGCTCACCCAGCTCGGCGGCCAGCGCCTTCAGCGGCTCCTCACGGGTGCCGCTCAGGCCCACCGTCGCGCCCGCCGCATGCAGCGCCTTGGCGATCTCGCCGCCAATACCGCCCGATGCGCCCGTTACAAGGGCGCATTTCCCTGTCAGATCAAACATTCCTGCCTACTCCTCGTTCAGCGACGCAACCGCCGCCTTTACCTCGTCGGGCGTTCCCACAGCGCGGGTCGCCACTTCCTTGTCGATCCGCCGGATCATGCCGCTGAGCGCCTTGCCCGCACCGATCTCCCAGATCTCCGTCACACCCTCATGGGCCATGAACTGCACGGATTCGCGCCAACGCACCCGGCCCGTCACCTGCTCCACCAGCAGCGAGCGGATCGTCGTCGGGTTGCTCGTGGCATGGGCCAGCACGTTGGTCACCAGCGGCACTTTGGGGTTATCCATGTCCACCTCCGCCAGCGCCCGCGCCATGACCTCGGCAGCTGGCCCCATCAACTCACTGTGGAACGGCGCCGACACCGGCAGCAGCATCGCCCGCTTGGCGCCCCGCTCCTTGGCGATTTCGCAGGCCGCCTCAACGCAGGCCTTGGTGCCCGAGATGACCACCTGCGACGGGTCGTTGTCATTCGCCGCCTGGCAAACGCCGTTCTCGCTGGCATCCTTTGCCACAGCTTCCACCGCGTCAAAGTCCAGTCCGAGGATCGCGGCCATCGCACCCTCGCCCACCGGCACCGCCGCCTGCATCGCCTTGCCGCGCGTGCGCAGCAGTCGGGCCGTGTCGGCCAGTGTCAGGCAGCCCGCCGCGCAGAGCGCCGAGTATTCGCCAAGGCTGTGCCCGGCCACAAACTTCGCCGCCGTCACCTCCACGCCTTCAGCTTCAAGCGCCCGCATCGCGGCCATCGAGGTCGCCATCAGCGCGGGCTGGGCATTGGCAGTGAGAGTCAGCTCCTCCGCTTCACCTTCCCAGATCAACGCCGAGAGCTTCTCTCCCAGCGCCTCGTCCACCTCTTCGAAAACAGCTGCCGATGCCGGGTAGGCTTCGGCCAGCGCCTTGCCCATGCCGATCACCTGCGCGCCCTGACCGGGAAATACGAACGCCCTCATCGCCCCCTCCATGGTTGTTTGGCCCGTCCTAGCCTGTCGCGCCCCGCACGACAAGCATCGCCCCCACCTCCTGCGCCAGAGCACTTACGCGCCGGGTCGCCGGTTTATTCTGTGCCTGCGCGCACAACCGGCCCTCACATCCGGCCCCTACTCTCCGGCTCCGCACATGCGTATCTTCGCGCCCAACAACCGGAGACACCTGATGCCCCTCGCCAATACTTCCTCCAGCTACGGCACCATCGCCAAGAGCTTCCACTGGATCACCGCCCTTCTCGTTCTCGCCCTCTGGCCGCTGGGATGGTTCGCCAATTCATGGCCCTACGACACCCAGGAGGCCTTCGATACCAAGTGGCTCCTGTTCTCCCTACACAAGACCCTCGGCGTCGCGCTGTTCTTCGTCGCGCTCGCCCGCATCGGCTGGACCCTGTCTCAGCCTCACCCCCACCACCTTGGTGAAAACCGGGTCGAGAGCCTCGCCGCTTCCACCATCCATTGGCTGCTCTACGGCTCCATCATTGCCCTGCCAATCACCGGCTGGATCGAGCACGCCGCCTCCGAGGGCTACGCCCCCATCCTCTGGCCCTTCGGCCAGGACCTGCCCTTCATTCCCAAAGACGTGCCCCTCGCCGTCGCCTTCGCCCATATGCACGTGGCGCTCACATGGGTCATCCTCGGTGCGGTCGGCTTCCACATCGCGGGCGCCCTCAAGCACACGGTCATCGACCGGGATGGCACCCTTGCCCGCATGTGGTTCAGCCGCAAAGCACCGCCGACCCCGCCCGAGGGCAAATCCCACGGCGCCCTGCCCGCCCTGCTCGCCACCGCCGTCCTCGCCGTCGCCCTCGTCTTCCCCTTCGTCACCGGCGAAGAGCAGAGCCAGGCACCCGTTGCCGCCGCAGAGGTCTCAACCGAAGCGCCCACGGCAGCCGAAACCCCCGCCGAAGGCCCGATCTGGGCCGTCCAATCCGGCACCATCGGCCTCAGCATCATCCAGATGGGCAGCGCCGTCTCGGGCAGCTTCCCCGACTTCACCGCCACCATCGCCTATGATCCCGAGGCCCCCGGCCCGCAAAAGGGCACAGCCGATGTCACCATAGATATCGCAACCCTCACCCTCGGCTCCGTCGCCGCCCAGGCCCAAGGGCCGGACTATTTCGACAGCGCCCAGCACCCCACCGCCACCTACTCCGGCCCCATCGTCGAGGGGGAAGATGGCAGCCTTACCGTCGATGGCACCCTGACGATCAAAGGCCACGCCGCCTCCGTGCCGCTGCCCTTCACCCTCACCATCGAGGGCGATACCGCCACCGCATCGGGCAGCACCACGCTCGACCGCCGCACCTTTCACGTCGGTGACAACAAGACAGATGAAGGCTCCCTCGCCTTCCCCGTCGAGATCTCCATCGAGATCACCGCAACCCGGTAAGGCGGCACCCGGCACATCAACCCACCCGCAGGACAGGCATTGCGCGTCCAAACAAAACGGGCCGCCGGATCACTCCGGCGGCCCTTCGCATTCAATCCCGCGGGATCACTCGGCCTTGCCGGCCTCGATCGAGATCTCAACGGCGACCTCATCGCTCACCATCGGGGCGAAGGCGCCGAGGTTGAAGTCGCTGCGCACCAGCGTGGTGGTGGCGCTGAAGCCCGCCCACGGCACACCGGCCATCGGGTGGCTGTCGGTCTGGCCGTTCAGCTTGGCGTCGAGCACGACTTCCTTGGTCACACCGTTGATCGTCAGATCGCCGGTGATCAGCGCAGTATCTTCCCCGGTCACTTCGATCCCGGTGGAGGCAAAGCTCACGTCCTCGCCCGCATCGGCGCCAAAGAAGTCACCGCTCATGAAGTGCTCTGTCCGCTCGTCCCAGCCGGTGATCAGGCTGGCTTCGGGGAAGCTCACGGTCACGCTCGAGGCCGCCGGGTCTTCCTTGTCCCACATGATCTCGCCGTCGAAACCGGAGAACATGGAGGTGGTGGTCGAGAAACCGAAGTGGTCGTAGGTGAACACGATCTGGCTGTGGCTGGCGTCGAGCGCATATTTTTCGGTCTCGGCAAAGAGCGGGGCGGTGGTGGCAACGGCGACAGCAGCGCCAAGGAAGTGGGATTTCAACACGTTGGTGTCCTTTCAGGAGTGTATCTCTCCCCAGACACATCTGATGCCGCAGCGCAGAAGGCAACGCGCATCACCGCACAGAGCCTGTGGCATCCCGCGCAGACTGTGCATCATGTAACGAATTTGTGTCTTGTGACCGCTGTCGGCGTGAGCGCCCTCAGCCCGCCTGACGACCCCGCAGCAGATCGCTGCCGATCCTTCGCGCAGCCTCCCGCAGCGCATCCGGCGCGCCCCGCAGAACCGCCCCTTTCCGCCCTGCGGACCGCACAAAAAGCGCCCCGCGCCCGGCATCGCCCTCCACGTCGATCCCCGAGATAGAGTCGAAGCTCCACTGCGCCACGAGCTGCGCCTGCCCCGAGGCGGTCAGCCTCCGGCGCCGCAGCAGGCGTTTCTCGAGGTCCACATCCAGCTCCATGCGCGGAGCGCGGCTTGCCCGCACGGCAATAATTCCGCCCGCGACGATCAACACCACGCCGATCACCAGCTTTGTCAGCAGCCCAACCGCCATCGGCACCGCCAAAAGGCCGAGTCCGGCCACGATCAGGCTCACGCCCAACAGGCGCCCCATCGGCTGCCCAGCGGCAATCTCGCCATCTTCCGAGAGCACATAGCCCCCGAGCCGTTCGGTGATCCGCAATCCCTCGCGTGTCGAATGCATCTCGATCGACGCCATCGCTCTGCCTGCCTCTGTGGTGTACCTGCTCCGGGCTTTCCGCCCGTTTGCACCCATCTTGCCGCCTAACCCGGCGAAATTAAGACAGAATCTCACCGGCCACGCCGCATTCCCCTCCTCCCGAGTCCTTTGCGCAACAGCCCCGCCCCGTGCCCGCACGGCCCACAAGGCTTGCAACCTGCCTGCGCTCGTGTAAAAGGCCCCATCTCTTCGCAAACCTATCCACAGCGGAGCCACTCGTGCCCGGGCCGCGAAGAGTGCAACGGCCCGGCTTTGAAGCCCGCTCGAAACAAAAGGAACTGCCGCATGCCGCTCTACGAGCATGTCTTCATTTCGCGCCAGGATCTCTCCGGCGCCCAGGCCGAAGGCCTGATCGAACACTTCTCCTCCGTCCTCGGTGACAACGGCGGCAAGGTCGTCGAACACGAGTACTGGGGCGTAAAGACCATGGCCTACAAGATCAACAAGAACCGCAAGGGGCACTACGCCTTCCTGCGCACCGAGGCCCCCGCGCCCGCCGTGCAGGAAATGGAGCGCCTGATGCGCCTGCATGACGATGTGATGCGCGTCCTGACCATCAAGGTCGACGAGCACGCCGAGGGCCCCTCCGTGCAGATGCAAAAGCGTGACGAGCGCGAGCCGCGCCGCGAGCGCCGTTGATCCTCAACCTGAGAAAAGGACAGTAAGCTATGGCTACCAAACCGTTTTTCCGCCGTCGCAAGGTCTGCCCGTTCTCCGGTGAGAACGCGCCCGCCATCGACTACAAGGACACCCGTCTGCTTCAGCGCTACATCTCCGAGCGCGGCAAGATCGTGCCCTCCCGCATCACCGCAGTCTCGGCCAAGAAGCAGCGTGAACTGGCCCGCGCCATCAAGCGCGCCCGCTTCCTCGCCCTGCTGCCCTACGCCGTGAAGTAAGGAGAGACCGACATGGAAATCATCCTGCTCGAACGCGTCGCCAAGCTCGGCCAGATGGGCGAAGTGGTGAACGTCAAAGAAGGCTACGCCCGCAACTACCTGCTCCCGCAGGGCAAGGCGCTGCGTGCCAACGAAGACAACATCGCCCGCTTTGAAAACGAGAAGGCCCAGCTCGAAGCCCGCAACCTCGAGACCAAGAAAGAGGCCGACGCTCTCGGCGCCAAGCTCGACGGCGAGACCTTCATCGTGATTCGCTCCGCCTCCGACGCCGGTTCGCTCTACGGCTCCGTCACCCCCCGTGACGCCGCCGATGCCGCGACCGCCGCCGGTTACACTGTCGACAAGCGTCAGGTCGCGCTCGCCGCGCCGATCAAGGAGCTTGGCCTGCACACCGTGCACGTGGTGCTCCACCCCGAGGTGGAAGTCTCCATCACGCTCAACGTGGCCCGCTCCGAAGAAGAGGCCGAGCTTCAGGCCTCCGGCAAGTCCATCCAGGAACTCGCCGCCGAGGAAGAAGCCGCTGCCGAGTTCGAAATCTCCGAACTCTTCGACGATATCGGTCAGGCCGCCAACGAAGACTTCGGTGACGAGCCCTCCCCCGCTGCCGAAGCGGTGGAAGAGTCCGAAGGCGACGACGAAGAAAACAACTGAGTTTTCACAGGCAAGAAACGCAGAAAGGCCGCTCCATCGGGGGCGGCCTTTTTCTCTGCAGCGTTCCGAACATGACTGCGGTCAATTTCCGTCTAGTGTGGGCAATCTACCGACCATGCCAGACGCCCGGTGCCTGAAACCTAATACCCCACCATCGCCAGCATCTGCCGCATGTCCTGCGTCAGAAACATCCAGCTCCCGGCGCCCATCGCGGCCAGCATCGTCACGCCAAAGCCCTGAAGCGTCCGCAGCTTGCACCAGCCGCGCCACGCCTCTCGCCTCCGCGCGGCCATCACCCCGCGCCCTGCAGCAAGCAGCCCTGCGCCCAACGCCTCCGCTACGCGCCGCGCCTCTCCGGTCAGGCTCCGCGAGGGGTGCAGGCCAGGCTGTTCCGCCACTGGCAGCCCCTTCATCGGCCGCACAAAGGCCTCCGGTACCGAACACACCGCAGCGCCCTCCTGCCATCCCTCATGCCGGGCCCGTCGCACCACGCGGCGCAGCCGGTGCCGAAAGCAAAAGGCCTCCGCCCGGGTGATTTCCAACGCCTGCACCGTATAAAACCCGGCCTCGAACCGTTCCACCAGCCGCTCCATCGCCGCCGCTAGCCGCGCATCCTCGCGCGTTCCCATCCAGACCTCCGCGTCGAACAGGCTCCAGAACAGCCGCACCGCGTTGGAGCGATCCAACTCGCGGCGGCCCACCATCCACTCCAGCGCCCGGCCCTCCGGCGTGTGCCCCTGCCCCTCCAAACCGCGGATCACATGAGCCCAAACCTCCTGGCTCTGACCGACCAGCCACTCAGCAAGGCACGCACCGCTGTCTTCCGGATTGTCGCGGAAGAGCCCATCAACCGTGCCGTGCTGCCCCATATGCCTGCTCCTCTTATGCGAGTCGTTTGTTGAGCCATCCCAGCATTCGAATTGGGGCAGAAATGCGGCATCGGCTCCGCCAAGGTCGGCAAATATCCCCCCTGTCGCCCCGCTGCCTCTCGCCAAGCCGCCGCCATCCTGCCACCCTCGCCGGATGACGACTCGCCGCGCCTTTATTGCCTGCCTCGCCGCCCTGCCGCTCGCCGCCTGCGGCGGTGGCAGCCCCGAACCTGCCAGCCGTGAGGCATTCGACCCGCCGCTCTACCCGCAGGAAACCCCCGAGCTGCGGGCGCTGATCAACAAGTATGCGGCGATCCACGACATCCCCCGCGAACTGATCCACCGGGTCTGCATCCGCGAGAGCACCCACAACCCCAAGGCCCGCAACGGCCCCTATTACGGGCTGATGCAGGTGCTGCCGCAAACCGCGCGCACCATGGGCCACCGCGGCCCGCCCTCCGAGCTGCTCGATGCCGAGACCAACCTGAAATACGCGGGCAAGTACCTCAAAGGCGCCTGGCTCGTCTCCGGCGGCGATATCGACGAGGCGATCGGCTGGTACGCCCGCGGCTATTATTACGAGGCCAAGCGCCTCGGCCTGCTATACGAAACAGGTCTCAGAACCTGACACACCCGCGTTACAAGGCCGGGGCACACCGGCGACAACGCACAACAGAGAGGACCGCCCCCATGCCCATCACCCTGTCCCGCCGCAGCTTTCTCGCCTCCACCGCCGCAGGCAGCCTCATCGCGCTGCACCCCTTCTCGCTCCGCGCTGCGGCCGGTCAGGCCCACCTCCGGGTGATGGAAACCACCGACCTGCACGTTCACGTCTACCCCTACGACTATTACGCCGACCGCGAGGTCGACACGCTGGGCCTCTCCCGCACCGCCTCCATCGTGAACGAGATCCGCGCCGAAGCCACCAACTCCCTGTTGCTCGACAACGGCGACTTCCTGCAGGGCAACCCGATGGGCGATTACATCGCCTATGAGCGCGGCATGAAGGAGGGTGACAGCCACCCTGTCATCACCGCCATGAACACCGTCGGCATCGAGGCCAGCACGCTGGGCAACCACGAGTTCAACTACGGCCTCGAGTTCCTCACCAAGGCTCTCGCAGGCTCCGGCTTCCCGGTGGTCTGCGCCAACATCGTGAAGCCCGGCAGCAGCGAGACCCTGCTGGAGCCCTACGTCATCCTCGACCGCGAGCTGACCGATGGCGCGGGCGAGGCGCATCCCATCAAGATCGGCATCATCGGCTTCGTCCCGCCGCAGGTCATGAACTGGGATCGCAAGCATCTTGAAGGCAACGTCGAGGCCCGCGACATCGTCGCCACCGCCCGCGCCCTCGTGCCCGAGATGAAGGAGAAGGGCGCCGATATCGTCATCGCCCTCTCCCACTCCGGCATCGGCTCGGCGGACGAGACCGAGATGATGGAAAACGCCTCCGTCCCCCTCGCCACCGTCGACGGGATCGACTGTATCCTCACCGGCCACAGCCACCTCGTATTCCCCTCCTCCAACTACGCCGATTTCGCCGGGGTGGACGCCGAGGCCGGCACCATCCACGGCAAACCCGCCGCCATGGCCGGTTTCTGGGGCAGCCACCTCGGCCTCATCGACCTGATGCTGGAGAAAGACGGCTCAAGCTGGCGCGTCACCGGCCACAGCTCCGAGGCCCGGCCAATCTCCAAGCGCAACGAAGACCGCTCGATCACCGCTCTGGTGGAGGATGACGCCGCCGTGCTGGAGAGCGTGAAGGCCGAGCACGAGGCTACGCTCGAATACGTCCGCCGCGCCGTCGGCACCACCGCCGTCCCGCTCCACAGCTACTTCGCGCTGGTTGCCGACGATCCCTCTGTGCAGATCGTGAGCAATGCCCAAACCTGGTACATTGAGCAGATGATGCAGGGCACCGAGTGGGAGGGCCTGACCATCCTCTCCGCAGCCGCCCCCTTCAAGGCTGGCGGGCGTGGCGGGCCGGAGTACTACACCGATGTCGCCCCCGGCGCCGTCGCCATCAAGAACGTGGCCGACCTCTACCTCTACCCCAACACCGTCCGCGCCGTGGCCATCACCGGCGCACAGGTGAAAGACTGGCTGGAGCGCTCGGCAGGCATGTTTAACCAGATCGAACCGGGTAGCCAGGATGCCGTGCTGCTCAACCCCGATTTCCCCTCCTACAACTTCGACATCATGGATGGCGTCACCTACCAGATCGACCTCAGCCAGCCGTCAAAGTATGGCCCCAAGGGCGAGCCACTGAACCCCGAGGCGAGCCGCATCGTGAACCTTCAGTTCAACGGCGCACCCATTGACCCCGAGCAAAAGTTCGTCGTCGCCACCAACAACTACCGCGCTTCCGGCGGCGGCAGCTTCCCCGGTGCCGATGGCTCCACCGTGATCTTCGAAGGCCCCGACACCAACCGCGACGTGATCGTGCGCTACATCGTCGACAAGGGCGAGATCTCCCCCGCCGCCGATGCCAACTGGACCTTCGCCCCCCTCGAAGGCACCACCGTGATCTTCGAGACCGGCCCCAAGGCCGCGGACTACGCAGCCTCGGTCGAAGGCGTCACGATCGAACCGGCCGGTGACGGCGCAGACGGCTTCGCCGCCTTCCGCATCACGCTCTGAGCCATCCGGGCAGCCCATGCCCGCCCCCGAACACAGCGCCCGCGCCGCACACGCGCGGGCACTTGCATTTCCGGCTAGATGGCATAGGTGAAGGCCATTGAGGAGGACGACCTCCGGCCATCAAGCCACGCATTCGGGACGGCCCGCAGATATCGAAAGGGCCACCCCATGCGCAGCACCAAATCCCGTATCATCCACGCCCTCAGCTTCGAGCTGATCGGCCTCGCCATCGTCATCCCCGCCTTCTCGCTGCTGTTCGGCGTCGACATGGGCGAAGGCGGCGTTGTCGCCGTGGTCGGCGCCACGCTCGCCACGGTCTGGAACTACCTCTACAACCTCGGCTTCGACCACGCGCTGCTGCGCCTTCAAGGCCACACGGCCAAAAGCCTGCCGCTTCGCATCCTGCACGCGCTGCTCTTCGAGGCGGGCCTCCTGCTGGCGCTCCTGCCCTTCATCGCATGGTATCTCGGGGTGTCGCTCTGGCAGGCGCTCCAGATGGATATCGCCTTTGCGCTCTTCTATTTGGTCTACGCGTTCGTCTTCAATTGGCTCTACGACCTGATCGACCCGCCCCGCAGGCCGGCCTGACCTGCTGGCGCGCGCTACCCCAGGCTCTCGATCAGCCCCGCCACCTCGGCATCCTCCGCCCGGTAGCTCACCACCCGGACGTCCAGCCCGGCGTTCCGATACATCCGCATCGCCCGGCCCATCGCCTCCAGTATACACCACTTCTCGTTGCCAAAGGCGCCGCCGCCCAGCAATGTCAGGAACACCGGCACCTCCAGCCGTGCGGCCAGCCCCAGCGTGATCTCATAGGCTTCTTCCAGCACCAGCCGGGCGAAGAGCTGCCATTCCCCCTCGCCGCCATAGGCCACCGGAAGGGCCGAGCAATAGACCTGATGCACCTCATGCCCGCCGCCCTCCAGCGTCACCTCGGTGCCCCGCTGCAAGCCCACCTCCAGCAGCCCGCGATAGTCATCAAACCGGCCCCGCAGCTTCTCCTGCACCTCTTCCAGCCCGCCGGGTTGCGGCAGCGCGTAGCCATTGCGCATCTCCCAGAGCGTGCCCCACTCGTTGCCCAGAGCCTGCCCAAGCGGCGCAAGGCAATCGATCTGCCGCTCGCATTGCCCGACATAGCCATCATGCTCTGCAAAGTAGTTCCGCCAGATCGTGCCCGCCACGCAGGCAATCGCGCAGGCCGGCCCCTGTGTCGGGTCGCCAGCATATCGGGTGATCCCCATCGCAGGCGTCACATCCGGCCCGATCATCTCCAGCAGGTTGAACTGCGAGGCCACCTGAAACAGCGCGCCGGGGTGCGCCAGATGCAGCGCCTGCGCATCCCCCACCACCTGGCTGAACCGCGATGCCCCCCGCTCCGGCACCGGCCCCAGCCCGGCACTCGTCACCCGCTCCAGCACGCCCGGCCGCATCACCCGCCCGTTCACCCGGCTGCGCAGCACGCCGTCCTCCGCAACAAGGTTCTCCCGCACGCTTTCCGGCCCGCGCTCCACGAACCCGGTCAACCGCTCAAAGAAATCCATCCACCGCTCCCAAAGCAAAAGGGCCGCCCCAGTGGGCGGCCCTTTCCAATTCCATGCAAGGCAAAACTCACTCGTCTTCGAGCTTGTCCACGGCCTCTTTCAGCTCGTCCTTGCTGACTTCCTTCTCGCTCACATCGGCCAGCTCGAAGATGTAATCCACGACCTTGTCCTCGAACAGCGGGGCGCGCATCTGCTGCTGCACCTGGGCGTTGTTCTTCACGAACTCGAAGAACTCGCGCTCCTGGCCGGGGTATTGGCGGGCCTGCGCCATGATCGCTTGGGTCATCTCGGCGTCAGACACCTCGATGCTGTTCTTCTGGCCCATCTCGGCGAGCAGAAGGCCAAGGCGCACGCGGCGCGCGGCGAGGGTCTTATGCTCTTCGGTGGTCTCGATCTCGGGGTGATCGTGGCCTTCCACCTCGGGGTTGTCCTCATGCCACAGCTGGTGGGCAATCTGGCCGGCCTCGGCGTCCAGCAGGGTCGGCGGCAGCTCGAAGCTCACCAGCTTGTCCAGCTCGTCCAGCAGGCCACGCTTCATCACAGCGCGCGCAGCACCGGCATATTCGGCTTCCAGACGCTCGGTGATCTGGCCCTTCAGCGCCTCGAGATCCTCGGCACCGAACTGCTTGGCCAGCTCGTCGTCGAGCTTGGCCTTGGCGGGCTTCTTAACTTCCTTGATCTTGCACTCGAAGACAGCGGCCTTCCCGGCCAGATGCTCGGCCTGGTATTCCTCGGGGAAGCTCACTTCCACGTTCTTCTCGTCACCGGCCTTCACGCCCACCAGCTGCTCTTCGAAGCCGGGGATGAACTGGCCCGAGCCGAGCACCAGCGGAAAGTCTTCCGCCGCGCCGCCCTCGAAGGCCTCGCCGTCGACCTTGCCGAGGAAGTCCATGACCACCTGGTCACCGTCCTTGGCCGCGCCCTTCTTGGTCTCGAAGGTCTTGGCCTGCTCGGCCAGCCCTTCCAGCGCCTCGGTCACGGCGGCGTCGTCGGCCTTCACCACGAGCTTCTCGAGTTTCACCTGCTTGAGGTCCACCTCGGGGATCTCCGGCAGCGCCTCGTAAGACATGGAAACAACAACATCGTCGCCCTCTTTCCAGTCCTCGTTGGTCATCTTGACCTCGGGCTGCATCGCCGGGCGGTCGCCGCTGTCTTCAAAGTGCTTGGCCATGGCGCCATCGATGGCTTCCTGCATGGCTTCGCCCAAAAGGCGCGGGCCGAACTGCTTTTTCAGCAGGGCCATCGGCACCTTGCCCTTGCGGAAACCCTTCATCTCGATGTCAGGGCGGGCTTCTTCCAGCTTGCCGCTCACCTTCTCGTCCAGCTCACCGGCCGGAATGGTGATCTCGTAGCCGCGCTTGAGGCCTTCGTTCTGGGTCTCGGTGACCTGCATTCCTGCTTCCTTCTTCGTATAAGCACCGCAACCCCCTCGGTGCCGAGGGGGTGATAAATCAGGCGCCTTTTAGGTGGCCAAGGGCAGGGTTGCAAGGCGATTCACGCGGGCGCCGCTTGCCCGCCCGGCCGCGCCCGGCGCCCATCCGCCCAAAGCGGGCATCGTCATGAAACTGTGAGCCCGGAGTAACGCGCCTGTCACCCGCCCGGCAGAGCTTGCCCGCACCGCGCCCGGCGCGCGCCAGCCAGCACATTCACGCCCGCAAGAGGACAGACATGACCCAACTCAAAGGCCTTTCCCGCCGCAACCTTCTCATCGGCGGCTCCGCCCTCGCCACCACCCTCGCCATGCCCGCCATCTCGCGCGCCCAGTCGCGCCCGGTCTTCACCCACGGCGTGCAGTCCGGCGATGTCGATGCGTCGTCCGGCATGATCTGGACCCGCACCGACCGCCCCGCCAAGGTGATGATGGAGGTCGCCACCACCGAGAGCTTCTCCAATGCCCGCCAGCTCGCCCCGATGAACGCTCTGCCCGGCTCCGACATGGCGATCAAACGTCTGGTAGAGGGCCTGCCCTCCGATCAGGACATCTTCTACCGTTTCACCGCGATGGACCTCTCCGATGTCAACGCCACCTCCGAGCCTCTGGTGGGCCGCTTTCGCACTGCCCCCGGCTCGCGCCGCTCGGTCAAGTTCGCATGGTCCGGCGACACCGCTGGTCAGGGCTGGGGCATCGACGAGGAGGGCATGGCCTGCTACCGCACCATGGCCTCGCACCAGCCCGACTTCTTCCTGCACTCCGGCGACACCATCTATGCCGACGGCCCTCTGGAAGATGAAGTGACCGACGAGAGCGGCACCGTCATCTGGCGCAACACGGTCAACACCGACGCCAAGCGCAAGGTCGCCGAAACCCTCGACGAGTATCGCGGCCAATGGCTCTACAACATGATGGACGAGCACGTGCTGGCCCTCAACGCCAAGGTGCCCACCTTCTTCCAGTGGGATGACCACGAGGTGATCAACAACTGGTCCTCCTCCCGCTCGATCATGGAAGACGAGCGCTACTCGGAGAAAAACATCCACGTCCTCGCCGCCCGCGCGGCCCAGGCCTTCCACGAGATGGCCCCGATCCGCTACACCCCCGCCGAGCCGGGCCGTGTCTACCGTAAAATCAGCTACGGTCCCATGCTCGACATCTTCTTCCTCGACCTGCGCAGCTATCGCGGCCCGAACTCCGACAACATGCAGGAGAAACTGACTGACGAGAGCCGCATTCTCGGCGCCGAGCAGATGGCATGGCTCAAGCGTGAGCTGACGAACAGCCGCGCCACATGGAAGGTCATCGCCTCCGACATGCCGATCGGCCTCGTCGTCGGCGGCGGCGCCGAGGCGGTCGCCAACGGTGACAACGGCCCCGCCAAGGGCCGCGAGCTGGAGATCGCCGGGCTGCTGCGCTTCATCAAAGCGGCGGAGATCAAAAACACCGTCTGGCTCACCGCAGACGTGCATTACACTGCCGCGCACCACTACTCGCCCGACCGCGCCCAGTTTCAGGATTTCGCGCCCTTCTGGGAGTTCGTCTCCGGCCCGATCCACGCCGGCACCTTCGGCCCGAACGATCTCGATATGACCTTCGGCCCCGAGGTCCGCTACGTGAAGGCCCCCGAGGCCGGGCAGGCCAACCTGCCCCCCTCCGCCGGGCTGCAATTCTTCGGTCTGGTCGAGATCGACGGCGCGACCGAGCAGCTCACCGTCCGCCTGATGGACCGCGCCAACACCGAGCTCTGGGCCACCACGCTGGACCCCGAGCACGCCTGAACAAGCACCAAGGGGAGCGGCCTTTTCCAAGGCCCCTCCCGCCCCCTTTTAGCCGCCCACAGTCACGAACGGCGCCCATGCCGCCGGATGCGCATAGCGCGGGCGGGCAGGCTCATCAATCATTCCCAACATCGCCGCCCTCAGCGCCCGCGCCCCCGCAGCCGGACCCGGCTCCGCCTCGGCCATCGCGTCGAACATCCCTGTCGTCAGCTCCACCGTGGCCAGCGAGTCCACCGCCCAATGGCTCACCAACAGCCGCCGTGCGCCCGCATAGAGGAAGGCCCGCGCAAGCCCCGAGAGCCCCTCC
Source organism: Vannielia sp. SX4 (assembly GCF_052828525.1). The sequence goes on along the minus strand of NZ_CM128247.1, from coordinate 2,249,363 downwards.
GCCCCCTCGCCACCCGGCCCCAGCGCCGTATTGCAGGCCGAGAGCAGCACCCAGTCGGCATCCAGCTCCAGCAGCGCGATCTCGCTGGCGCTGAGCAGCCCGTCGCCGCCGCCCTCCGGTGCGGCGAGTGCCAGCGCTGGCTCGGTCAGCCCGGCCGCCTCGCCACCCAGCAACCCGTGGGTCGCAAATGCAACCACCCGCGCCGCGCCCAGCGGTATCTCCGCCCCCAGCGCCGCCTCCTGCACCGCCGCACCCGTCACCAGCCGCCCCGCGCCGCCCGCCACGGCCCCGTTCAGCGCCTCGACCTCGCCCACCGTCTCCGGCAGGCGCGGCAGGCTCAACCCGGCCTGCGCCGCGCCAAAGGCCGGGTCCGCTAGCCCCAAGAACGCCAGCTCCCCCGCGCTCGCCCCCGCCCCGTCTCTCAGCGCCCGGAGCGAGGCAGGCAGCGGCAGCGTCGCAAAGGCATGGTGGCGGATCGCCCAATCCATCTCGCCCCAGCCGTCCCCCTCGCCCGCAGGCGAGGCCAAGAGCACCCCAAGCGGCAAGGCCTGAAACGCCCCATCCGGCACCGTAAAGATCACCGTCTCCTCGGGCACGAACCCCACCGCCGCCCCCAGCGCAGCACCGTGCAGACTCTCCGCCAATGCCCGGTCAAACACCTCCGGGGCCTCCTCTGCCGCCTTCAGCGCCACCGCAGCCCTCTGCGGGCCGGACGGGTCCAGCGCCCGCCGCAGCCGCCGCACGCCCTCGCCAATCTCTCCCGCGCTTACGTCACTCCGCTGCCAAACCACCACATCCGGCGTCACGATGAACACATGAAAGCCCCGCGCCGTCTGCAACTGCACCAGCAGCGCCTCGCCCTCGCCCAGCAAGTCTCGCGCCTCCTCCAGCCCCAGCGGCTCCGGCGCGGCGGCGGCCTGCCACTCCGGAGCAGCCTCGGCCAGCGCCGCCTCGATCCGGTCCAGCTCCGTATCCACCGCAGCGACCTCCGCCTGCCCCGCAGGCCCGCGCGCCACCAGCGCATCGCGCCGCACCAGCGCCGCATCCCGCGCCCGCAGCAGCCGACCCACCTCGCCGCCCCCCGCCGCCAGCCGCGCAGTCATCGCCTCGATCGCCCGGCCCGCCGCGCTCTGCCGGGCCGATTGCATCATCCCGAAGGCCTCCTCCAGCCGGTCCACCCAGAACCGGCCCGCCTCCAGCGGCACATAGCTATCCGCCTCCCGCCACGGAAACACGTAAGGTCCGCTCTGTACGAAGTCGGTCACATGCGCGGCCCCCATCGGCCCCATCGGCGGGTCGGCCTCCATCCGGTCGTAGATCGCATCGACCCCACCCTCGAAGAGCGCGGCATAGGCCTCCTGCTGGCGCCGCGCTTCCGCGCTCATCCGTGACGGCACCGCCTCCACCTGCCCCCGCGCCACCTGCGCGGCGGCGTATGCAAAGCTGGTGAGAATCTCTGGCCGTTCGCCGCCCACGCGCGACAGCCCAGCCAGCGCCACCGCCAACTCGCCCAGCGTCGCATCCACCTGCAAGCGCACCGCGCTGTAATGCGCCTGCGCCGCCTCCGCCTTGCCCTCCGCCTCCAGCATCCGCGCCAGATCGAGCCGCAGCGCCGCAATCAGCCGCCGCCCGTAGCCGTCTTGCGACATGGTGTCGAAATCGAGCAGCGGCGCGGGGATCTCAAGCGCCGCGACCTCCGGCCTCTCGCCCCCGGGCGCGGCGGCCACCACCTGCACCAGCATGGTCATCAGTTCGAGCAGGTCCACCATGTCGGCATGCACATAGTCCGCCCTTGGCTCCGGCGCGAAACGGGCGACCAGCGGGGCCATCGCCGCCATATCCGGCACGCCCTCTGCGGTGAGCAGCAACACCGCCTCCATCAGCGCCGCCCGCTTTGGCCCCAGCCCGCCATCGGACAGCGCCGCCTCGGCCTCTTTGCGCGCCAGATCTCTTCGCCCAAGCCGCCAGTCCGCCAGCGCCGCCAAGGCCAGCAGCCCGGCGCGCATTTCGCTGCCCTCCGCCTGCGCAAGGTAGCCCTCCCGTGCCGCCAGCAGCTCGCCCCGGTATTCTTTCATTCTCAATGGCAAGAGCGGCAGCACCGCCCCGCCCGGCTGCCCGATCACCGGCGCCAGCGCAGGCAACAACGCCTCCGCCTCGGCCAGCCGCGCGCCTTCATCGGCTACCCAGGCCGCCCGCGCCTCGGCATGCAGCCCGAGCAGTTGCACCCGCGCCCGCGTGGCCGCGTCAAACCGCTCCGCCCAGCCGCCAAGCGCCATGTAATCCGCCGCATTTCCATAGGATGCACCGGCCTGCGCAAAGAGCCCGAACCCTGCGAGGATCTCGCCCCGCAGATAGGCCATCTCGGGGATGCGCTTGGTCAGCATCGGCTGCCTTGCCCCGGCCTCGTCCAGCCGCGCCAGCGCCGCGCTCGCCTCCCCTGCCGCGTGATGCGCCAGCACCAGCGCAAGGTAGATGTCCGAAAGCAAGAACGGGTCATCCACCCCTTCCGCATCATAGCGCGCCACCAGCCCGCCCAGCCGCTCGGCGGCGGCCCCGGCATCCTGCGCGATCTGCCCGTAGGCCGCGCCCAGCTCTTCGTAAAGCGAACCCTGCGCCCGCGCCCCGCCCGCGACCAGCAGAGCCAGCCCAAAAGCCAAAACGAACCGCGTCACAACAGCCAATCCCATGGCTGCGAGGCTACCAGTCACCCGCCACCATCTGAAGACCTGCCCTGAGAGAATTTCGGTGCGGGTGGAGGGACTTGAACCCCCACGCCTCGCGGCGCCAGAACCTAAATCTGGTGCGTCTACCAATTTCGCCACACCCGCTATCCGTGGGTGCGGTGTCTAACAGCGCTGCCCGACCCACGGAAGCCCGAAAATCAACCGCCACAAAAATGGCCAAAGCCTGTGGATAACTCTGGCCTTAAACGCTTCCTTTACGGTAGCGTGAAAGAAAAACGAGGCAGTTTCATAGCGAGCACCCCATGTCTGACATGACACTGGGAGGCCTGCGCCGGGCAGCGCAGGTGCAATCTCCCGATCTCGGGCCGGCGGGCATTTCCGCCTCCGCCCGTATTCTGACCGCCGATGGCGAGCGCCGACTGGGCGAGTTGGAGCCCGGAGACAGGATCGTCTCCCGTACCTCCGGCATGATCCGGCTGACCGGCCTCACCCGCTTCACCTGCGAGGCCGTGCCGATCGCGTTGGCGCCCCACGCACTCGGCAACGGCCGGCCCTCCGACCTGCTGCACGTCAGCCCCGCGCAAAAGCTCCTGCTGCGCGACTGGCGCGCCAAGCTGCTCTACGGCAGTTCCGCCGCCCTCGCCCCCGCCGCCGCGCTGGTCGACGGCGGCTACATCACCCGAACGCCCCGGCTGAAGGGGATGGAAATGGTCACGCTGCAGTTCGACGCGCCCCAGATCCTCTACATCGGCATGCTCGAATGCGCCTTCGAGCCCGACGAGGCCGCCCAGGCCGCCTGACCGCTCCGCCACCGCGTAGGGTGCGCATTCATGGCGCACCTTCCCCGCCCTCCAGCCGCGCCAAAACGCGCGGCAAAACCTCCGGCAAATCCTCCGCAATCAGCCCCGGCCCGAATTCGCGCGCGCATTCCACATGCAGCCAGGCAGCGACCTCTGCCATCTGGTGCAGGTCCGCCGAGACGGGAGATGCCGCCAGCCCCGCGATCAGCCCCGCCAGCACGTCCCCAGCCCCCGCCGTCGCCAGCCAGGGCGCAGACCGCGCGTAGTCCGCCGAATGCACGCTTGCCCCGCCGCCCGGCGAGGCAATGACCGTGTCGGAACCCTTCAATAGCACGACACAGCCCGCCCGCGCCGCCGCCGCCCGCGCCCGGTCGACCTTGGAGCCCTCGGCCAAGTCGGGGAACAGCCTTCGGAACTCGCCCTCGTGCGGCGTCAGGATGCAGCGCCCGTGGAGCAGCGCGAAGAGCGCCTGCGGGTCATCTGCGAAACTCGTCAGCGCATCCGCATCGAGCACCACCGCCGGTCGTCGCCACTCGTCATCCCGCGCACAGGCCGCGGCGACGATCTCCCGCGTCCGCGCGCCCACACCTAACCCCGGCCCAATGACGAACCCGCTCACCCGCGTGTCCACTACCTCATCGAACTCGGCCACCTCGCCCAGCCCCCGCAGCATTACCGCATCCAGCCGCGCCGCGTTCTCGATCAGCGCCGCCTTCGGCGCGATCACTGTCACCAGCCCCGTGCCAACCCGCAGCGCCGCCCTTGCCGCCAGCCGCGCCGCGCCGCCACGCCCGACGCCGCCCGCAAACACCGCCACGCTGCCGTGGTCATATTTGTGGCCACCAAGCCGGCGCTTCATGATGTTCCCGAGTGGCCAGACCTTCGCCGGGATTGGCTCGTGGCCCCGCTCGTTCGAAAGAAACCATTGCGGCGCGACCAGCCGCACCCTCTCGCTGTCGGGCGACGCCACCACCGAACGCCTCTCGCGGTCCCTCAATCCGATGTCGACCACCTTCAGCGCACCGCAGAAGCTCGGACCGCGCCCGATGTAGTGCCCGACCTTTGCAGTATGGAACGTCACCGTTAGATCGGCATGCCACACCTTCATCGGGCCACCGCCCTCCCGCGCCGGCAGGCCGGTATCGAGGGGCAGGCCCGAAGGGCAATCGACGGCCACCTTGCGGATGCGGGAAGTTCCCTCCCATCCGAGCATCCGGGGCAGACGCAGCACCTCCGCCACTGCCCCCGGCAAGGGCCGCGTCAATCCCGTGCCGAACACGGCATCCACGATCAGGTCAGGCCGTTCGCAGGCCGATACGGCCTCCACCGCCATCGCCTGCGCCTCCCCGCCCCAGAGCCGGTGCATCTCGGCGGCATCCGCAGGCAGCTTGCTCACATCCTCGAATGCGAACAGATTGACCGCCCAGCCACGCCCCTCCAGAACCCGCGCGATCACGTAACCGTCGCCGCCATTATTCCCCGGCCCGCAGAGCACTAGCGCCCTCCGGCCGCCCTCCCTGAACTCCGGCCACTCCTCGAACACCGCCTCCACAACGCCCCGCCCGGCGCGTTCCATCAGCTCCAGCCCGGTGGCCTCTCCCGAGGCAATCGCCGCCTCTTCAATGGCGCGCATTTGTGCAGATGTCAGAAGTTCCACCGGCCCCTCCGCCCAAAAAGTTTCCAAACCGCCCAAGCGCAAATCGACTTGCACATTTTTTCATCACATCCGAGAATTCACCCGAGACGCTCACCCGCGCGTGAGGCGGCCCCGTTGCCGCCCTGCGCGATAAGTGTTCTCACCCCTAGCGGAACGGACATCAAGGGAGTCGGTCTGTCATGAAAAAGATCGAGGCAATCATCAAACCCTTCAAACTCGACGACGTGAAGGAGGCTCTCCAGGACATCGGCGTGCAGGGGCTTTCCGTCATCGAGGTCAAGGGCTTCGGGCGGCAGAAGGGTCACACCGAGCTGTATCGTGGTGCCGAATACGTCGTCGATTTCCTGCCGAAGGTGAAGATCGAGGTGGTGCTGGCCGATGACCAGCTCGATGCCGCCATCGAGGCGATCATGAACGCCGCCAAGACCGACAAGATCGGCGACGGCAAGATCTTCGTCTCCACCATCGAACAGGCCATCCGCATCCGCACCGGCGAAGACGGCGAAGACGCGCTCTGAGCGCGCTGCCCAACCGCCCGAGACCATACTTCTAGCAAGGAGAAAGAGAAGTCATCATGAGCAACAAGGACGTTCTCAAGACAATCAAGGATGAAGACGTCGAATACGTCGACATCCGCTTCACCGACCCGCGCGGCAAGCTTCAGCACGTCACGGTCATGTCTGATCAGGTCGACGAGGACTTCCTCGAAGAGGGCTTCATGTTCGACGGCTCCTCCATCGCCGGCTGGAAGTCGATCGATAAGTCCGACATGAAGCTGATGCCCGATGCCTCCTCGGCCTACATGGACCCGTTCTATGCCGAGAAGACCCTCTGCGTGCACTGCTCCGTGGTCGAGCCCGACACCGGCGAGGCCTACAACCGCGACCCGCGCGGCACCGCCCAGCTGGCCGAAGCCTACCTCAAGTCCTCCGGCATCGGTGACACCTCCTACTTCGGCCCCGAGGCCGAGTTCTTCCTCTTCGACGACGTGCGCTATTCCGTCGAGATGAACAAGGTGAGCTACCAGGTCGATGCAGGCGACGCCGCCTGGAACACCGACACCGAGTTCGACATGGGCAACATGGGCCACCGTCCCGGCATCAAGGGCGGCTACTTCCCCGTGAACCCGACCGACGACGCTCAGGATCTGCGCTCCGAGATGCTCTCGACCATGAAGCGCATGGGCATGAAAGTCGACAAGCACCACCACGAGGTGGCCTCCTGTCAGCACGAGCTGGGCCTGATCTTCGGCTCGCTCACCAAGCAGGCCGACGAGCTTCAGAAGTACAAGTACGTCATCCACAACGTGGCCAACGCCTACGGCAAATCGGCCACCTTCATGCCCAAGCCCATCGCGGGCGACAACGGCACCGGCATGCACGTGAACATGTCGATCTGGAAAGACGGCAAGCCGCTCTTCGCAGGTGACAAGTATGCCGACCTCTCCGACGAGGCGCTCTACTACATCGGCGGCATCCTGAAGCACGCCAAGGCACTCAACGCCTTCACCAACCCCTCGACCAACAGCTACAAGCGCCTGATCCCCGGCTTCGAAGCCCCGGTTCTGCGCGCCTATTCGGCCAACAACCGCTCGGGCTGCATCCGTATCCCATGGGCCGAGTCGCCGAAAGCCAAGCGCGTCGAGGCCCGCTTCCCGGATCCCTCGTCCAACCCCTACCTGTGCTTCTCGGCTCTGCTGATGGCCGGCCTCGACGGGATCAAGAACAAGATCCACCCCGGCGAAGCCATGGACAAAGACCTCTACGACCTGCCGCCCGAAGAGCTGGCCGGCATCCCCACCGTCTGCGCCTCGCTGCGTGAGGCGATGGAAGAGCTGGAAAAAGACAGCGACTTCCTCACCGCCGGCGATGTCTTCACCCAAGACCAGATCGAGGGCTACATGGACCTCAAGTGGGAAGAGATCTACGCCTACGAGCACACGCCGCACCCGATGGAATACAAAATGTATTACTCCTGCTGATAAAGCGTGGGACAGTGAACACGAGAGGGGCGCTCCACGGGGCGCCCCTTTTTCGTGGGCAGCGCCAGCCCCCCTTTCCAAAGGCCCGCAGGTTGGGCAATTTGGCCTCCGCACAACCCGACCGAAAGCTTGCCCATGCCCAACTGGCTCAAAGCCCTCCTCCCCGGCGCCCGCCCCGATCCGCTCCCCACGGAGCGCGCCGAGCAGAGGGCCTGGGTCAAGGCCCGGCACCGCGAGTGGCAACTGGCCTGGCACGACATCTTCGACCGTGACGAAAAACTCATCGCCGAGGGCAGCACCCGCGACGACCCGCTTCCCAACGAGATCAACCGCGACTACCGCCTGATCTGCGAGTTCTCCCGCAGCCTGCCCGAAACCCGCCGCGCCTGCCTTGCCCTCCTGCCACTTGGCGCCGAGCTGTACCGGCGGACAGAGGCCTTCCTATCCAGCCGCCCCGCGCCGATGCCAGAGGCCGAGGCCCGCGCCGCCATTCCCGGCCTCGCCACCCTCTTCGAGCAGGTCGGGACGAACGAGCCCTGGGAGGTCTCCATCAGCGCCGTCGCCGACAGCACCACCCCCGAAGGGGAGGAGATCCTGCGCAGGTCCGATGACATCACGGTGCTGCTCGAAGGCTCCGTCCTCGCCCCCATCCCACCCGAGACCCTGCCCACCGAGGCCGCGCGCGACTTTCTCGACGAGCCGCTCTACATGGCCGGCGGAAACACCTACGCGCCCCGCGACTGGATCATCTCCGCCCTGCTCACCGAAGACGAAAGCCGCCTCTACGCCGAGCTTTTCCGCCTCTGGCAGGGCGGTTGGTTGCTGCGCCTCCACGAGACCGGCCTCGCGCTGGTTCATTTTCCGCTCTGACCGACAGGGCGGGCACCCATGCCCTGCTCCCATCCCCAAAACGCCAAAAAACCCGGCAAACCCGGCGCATCCGGCCGGAAAACGCACAACGCCGTGCCCTCCGCCCCGCCGCCCGACCCCGCTCCATTGGCGAAGCGCCCGCCCCGGGCGCAGCATTCCACCGGGGGAGCGGCCTGCGCGAGGCTGCCCCTCCACGACTTCGCATTGAGGGACATGACACCGAGGGGGACACCGATGTCAGACCAGAGCACGCTGATCTACGGGCTTGAAGACACGCCCGCCCCCGGCCCCGCCGCCCTTGCCGCGCTCCAGCACATCCTCGCTTCCATCGTCGGCATCGTCACGCCCAGCCTCGTCATCGGCGGCGTGCTCGGCCTCGGCCCGTTGATCCCCTACCTCATCGCCATGTCGCTCTTCGTCTCCGGCGTGGCGACCTTCATCCAATGCTACCGCCTCGGCCCGGTCGGCTCCGGCCTGCTCTCGGTGCAGGGCACCTCCTTCGCCTTCCTCGGGCCGATCCTCGCCGCGGGCTTCGCGGTCAAAAACGATGGCGGCGCTCCAGAAGACATGCTGGCGATGATCTTCGGCCTCTGCCTCGTCGGCTGCCTCGTCGAGATCATCCTGTCGCAATTCATCACCAAGCTGGGCCGCATCATCACCCCCACCGTCACCGGCATCGTCATCACCGTGATCGGCCTCAGCCTCGTGAAGGTCGGCTTCACCGATTTCGCGGGCGGCGCTACGGCGGGCGAGAGCCTCGGGGCGCCGCTTAACCTCGCGCTCGGGGCGCTGGTCATGGCAGTCATCCTCACCTGCACCTTCCTCGGCAACCCCACCCTGCGCATCTCGGCCATCATGATCGGCATCCTGCTCGGCACCGTGGTGGCCGCGCTTTTCGGCATGGTGGACTTCTCCCGCCTCGGTCAGGGCGACTGGGTGGCCATCCCGCAGCCGCTCAAATACGGGCTGGATTTCGACCTGCTGCTCTTCCTGCCCATCGCCTTCGTCTTCCTCGTCACGGCCATCGAAACCTCCGGCGACCTCACCGCCAACTCCGTGATCTCCGGCCAGCCGGTCAAGGGGCCGGTCTACCTCAAGCGGATCAAGGGGGGCATCCTCGCAGACGGCATCAACTCCGGCCTCGCCGCGCTCTTCAACACCTTCCCCAACACCACGTTTTCGCAGAACAACGGCGTCATCCAGATGACCGGCGTCGCCTCCCGCCATGTCGGCCTCTACATCGCGGGCATCCTCGTCGTGCTGGGCTTCCTGCCGGTGATCGGGCAGGTCTTCCTGCTGGTCCCCAAGCCGGTGCTCGGCGGGGCCACGCTGGTGCTCTTCGGCACCATCGCCGTTGCCGGAATCCGCATTCTGGCCACGCAGGAGATCGACCGCCGCAAGGTCTACATCATGGCCGTCAGCTTCGGCCTCGGCCTTGGCGTGACCCTCGTGCCCGAGGCCACCCAGCACCTGCCCGCCTTCTTCAAACAGGTGGTCGCCACGCCGATCACCCTCTCCGGCCTTTCCGCCATCATCCTGTCGCTGGCAATCCCCGACACTTCGGGCGCCGAGCAACCCGAGCCGCAGGACGCGCTGCAAGACAGCATCGAACAGGGCATCTGAGCGCTTTCCCCGCGCCGCGCCCCATGCCACCCTCGCGCCACCCCAGCGCGAGGCCACCCCATGCTCCACCTCCTCCTCGTCGGCTCCCGCCCCGATGTGATTGTTCAAACCTGCGCCGCCCTCGCGCCCCGCGCCCATTGTCACCCAGCCACCAAGCTGGCCGAGGCGCAGGCCGTGATCGCCGCCCACCCGCTCGATGCCGTGGCGATGGGCGCAGGCAGCCCGATGGCCGACCGCCTCGCCATCGCCGAGGCCGCGCTCACCGCCCACAAGGGCTGCGCCGTCCACCTGAAAGACAAAGCCTCCGGCCCCGCCCGCTTCACCGCATGGGTCGAAGGGCTGATAGTCTTCCACGAGGCCGCCACTGGCTGACGCCACCCCCACGGCCACCCACCTCGCCCATTCGCGCCCCCTGCCCGCCCTAGAAAGGCCCGATTGCCCTGCCATCACGCGGGCCAAGCAGTGCAAACAGAACAGAGGCAATAACATGCCCCTTCCCGCCAAGGTCGACGCCGCGCTTCTCTACGCCGCCGTCCCCAACCCGGATTTCGCCGCCATCGCGGAGCAGGTGAACGCCATCATGGCGCCCGCCGGGATTGCGCTGCAAACCACCACCATGAAGCCGGGCCAAGGCGCCAAACTGGAGTCGCAGGGCCTGTCGCTCACCATCGCGATGGCGGGCAAACGGCTCACCGAGACCCGCCTCGCCAAGGCCATGGCCTCCGATTACACCCGCCTCACCGGGCTGAACGGCCCCGCCGAAGTCGCCGCGCACCATGCCTTCGTCGCCGTGGTGGCCGAGGCCAAGGGCTTCGACGCCGGCAGCCAGGAAACCTTCGAGACCCTGTTGGCCCTCACCCAGATTGCCACCAGCCACATCGCGATGGAGGCCGAGCCGCTGGCGATCCACTGGGGCCAGTCCGATCAGCTGTTTTCACCCGAGCGCTTTCTGGCGATGGCCGATGTGCTCTTCCCCCTGCCGCTCTTCTGCCATCCCCAGCCGTTCTCCTCGGGCCGGGTCGCCGAGGGCACCCAATGTATCGGCTTCCGGCTGGACCGCGCCGATCAGGTGCTTGGCCGCCCGCTGCTCTTCCGCGAGGCCCCGGCCCGCCTGCCCTACCTGCTCGACCGCGCCTATGCCTTCATCGACCACTGCCGCGAGAACGGGCGCATCCTCGGCGATGGTGCCCAGTTCGGCGCCTCCCCCGGCGAGATGATCGCGGTGGCGATGAAGCCACCCTCGGAGGAGTATCCGCAGGGCCATATCGAGCTGACCTTGCGCGAGCGCGAGGGCGTGTTCCAGCTTCAACCCGAGGGCGCCTACAACCCCGAAGGCATGGCCGAAGCCGCGCCAGAAACCGCCCCCGCCGGTCCCCTGCAGCCCGCTGGTAAAACCGGCAACGCGGTGGATGATTTCTTCTCCACGCCCGATTCCGCCGCCCGCGAGCGCATCGGTCAGGCCGCCACCGCCGGGGTCATGCGCCCCAACGCCATGGGCGGCCTCGCAGGCACCGCCAGCGATGCCCTCGGCGGCATCGATGCCCTGCGCGCCGCCTCGAAAGACCGGATGGATCGCGAGAAGCGCAAGTCGGAGGCCCATGTGAAGCAGATGCAATGGGTCGGCTTCCTCTTCGGCGCGGGCATCCCCGGCTGGCAGACCGCCGCCACCTCGCCCGGCCTGCAAAAGGCCCTGCCGTGGCTCGCCATCGCCGCCGTCGCCATGGTCCACCCCATCGCCGCCGCGCTGATGCTCGTGCTGCACCTGCTGCGCCCGATGCCCTACTACGTCTATGGCGGCCTCGCCTGCCTCGTGGTCTTCGGCGCCGTGCTCACCGGCGCCTCGCCGCAGCTCGGCTACATGGATCTGATGTCGCTTGTCATGGGCGGCGAGGTCTCACTCGTCAGCGGCTCCGCCTATGAGCCGACCAATCTCGTCGAGCGCGACTATTACGAGAGCTATGGCGAGCCCCGCTCCGGCTGGTCCGCCCTGCTCGGCGGTATCTTCTAGCCGGTTACCCGCGCCCTTTGCGCCTCGGTCAGGGCCGAGGCCTCCACCACCGTTGTGTGGATCGAGAACAGCGTCGCCCCTGTCTCCGGCATCCGGATCAGCGCCTGCCGCTCACTCCTGAAATACCGCGCCTCCGCCTCCCATTCCTTCTTCGCGACCTCGGGGCGTGGGTAGAACAGCATCGGGTCCGAGTGAAAATGCCCATTCGCCCGCCACAGTCCCACGCCCGGCCTGAGCGCCCCCATCATCCGTTCCACCCGCGCGTTCAGAGCCTCGCCATAGCCCGGCACCGGCGCATGAATGCGCAGCATCGGCCTCCCGATCTTCTCCGCCAGCACCCAGCGGGACGGAAAGCACAGCACCGCGCCCACCAGCACCTGCGCCCCGTCGCGCGCTTCCAGCAGGCAGATATCTTCAGCAATGAGCCGCCCCAGCGTGCCCAGCGGGTCGGCCTCGTCGACCGTGACCCTTCGCCCATCCGGGCAGGTCACCCGGCCCGCCTCCTCAGCCCACTCCTCCCGCTCGCCCAGATGCGCCAGCACCATGCGCAGCGCCTCCGCGGCCACGGCCTCACGGCCCGGCTCCATTGCCACCACCTCGCCGCGATGATCGCGCAACAACCGCTCCCGCTCTGCCATCTGGGCGGCATAGGCGTCATCCACCATCAGCCACCGCGCCATATCCAGCGGCCCCGTCCCCGGCAGCCGCCCGTAGCCGGGCGGCAGCTCTCCCAATCGCGTCTGCAAAATCGCTTCCATCCCCACACCGTGGGCAAATCCCGCACGCCCCACAAGCCCACAAAACCGACGCCCCGCGCGTCGCAAACCGCTCAGACTCACCCCGCGTCCCGCCGCCACCCTTGCAGCATGGACACGCCCTACGCCGCCACCCGCAAGATCGACCCCACCCGCGGCGCCCGCCTGCCCGATGGCACCCCCAACGATGCCAACCGGGTCGAGATCGGCCCAACGCCCCTCGCCCTGCGGGAGTGGGAGGCCGCCGGCCTCGCCGCCCCCAACCTCGCCACCCTCCGCGCCTACCGCCTCTCCCGCCTCACAAGCGCGCTGCAAACCCGCGACTACGCCGGCCTGCTGATGTTCGACCCGCTCAACATCCGCTACGCCACAGACAGCACCAACATGCAGCTCTGGAACGCCCACAACCCGTTCCGCGCCTGCCTCGTCTGCCCCGATGGCCACATGGTGCTCTGGGATTATGACCGCTCGCCGTTTCTCTCCGAGTTCAACCCGCTGGTTTCCGAGCGGCGCGGCGGGGCCTCCATGTTCTACTTCGCCACCGGCGACACCACCGCCGACGCCGCCCGCCGCTTTTCTGCCGAAGTGGGCGAAATCCTCGCCGCCCACAGCCCGGGCAACCGCCGCCTCGCGGTCGACAAGCCCATGCTCCACGGCGTCGATGCCCTGCGCCAGCAAGGTTTCGAGCTGCTCCCCGGCGAAGAGGTCACCGAACACGCCCGCGCGGTGAAATGCCCCGATGAGATCGCCGCCATGCGCTGCGCCATCCACGCCTGCGAGGCCTCCATGCAGGTGATGGAAGATTTCGCCCGCACCCACGTGCCCAAAGGCGGCGTGACCGAAAATGATATCTGGGCCGTCCTCCACGCCGAGAACATCCGCCGCGGCGGCGAGTGGATCGAAACCCGCCTGCTCACCTCCGGCCCCCGCACCAACCCGTGGTTTCAGGAATGCGGCCCCCGAGAGGTGCAGCAAAACGAGATCCTCGCCTTCGATACAGACCTTATCGGCCCCTATGGCATCTGCACCGACATCTCCCGCACATGGTGGCTGGGCGATGGTCCGGCCCCCGCCCCCATGCGCGCCGCAATGGCCCATGCCGTCGAACACATCGAGGCCAACATGGCCCTCATCCGCCCCGGCCTCACCATCCCCGAGTGGACAGCCCAGAGCCACCGCCTCGCACCGCAATACACCGCAGGCCGCTACTCCTGCCTCGCCCACGGCGTTGGCCTATGCGACGAGTGGCCCCACGTCGCCTACCCCGAAGATGATCACGGCGGCTTCGATTACCCCTTGCTCCCCGGCATGGTGCTCTGCGTCGAAGCGCTGGTGGGCGAAACGCCGGGCGACTTCTGCATCAAGCTCGAAGAGCAGGTGCTCGTCACTGAGTCCGGGCACGAGCGCCTCTCTTCCTACCCCTTCGACCCCCGCTTGCTGTCCTGACAGCTTGACGCAAACGTCATCGCACCCGGCAAAAATCCGCCATAGCCGGTTTGTGACTTGGCCATTCCCCGCCGCCCCCTTAACCTGCCGGAAAGTTCATTTTTCCGAGGCATTGTCCCCATGTTGAAACCCCTCTTCAAACCTCTCCTCACCGCCGCCCTCATCGCCCTCGTCCCGGCCTCCGCCATGGCCATCGGCTGCGGCAACAACGCTGGCGGTTTCGAGGCCTGGAAGAAAGATTTCGCCAAGGTGGCGCAGCAGAACGGCATCGGCCAGCGCGGCCTTCAGGCCCTCGCCGGGACCAGCTACGCGAAGCGCACCATCGCCGCCGACCGCAACCAGAAGAGCTTCAAGTACAGCCTGCAAAAGTTCATGCAGGTGCGCGGCTCCAACACCATCATCGCCCAAGGCAAGAAGCGCCGCGCGCGCAATGCCAACTATTACAACGGGCTGGAGCAGCGCTTCGGCGTGCCCGCCGGGATCATCATCGCGATCCACGGGATGGAAACCGCCTTTGGCAATTACATGGGCGACAGCAACGTGCTGAACGCCACCATCACCCTCGCCTACGACTGCCGCCGCCCGGCCTTCTTCCTGCCCCACGCCATCGCCGCACTGCGGATGATCGACCGCGGGATCATGTCGCCCGGTGCCATTGGCGCCAAGCACGGCGAGCTGGGCCACACCCAGTTCCTGCCGGGCAACGCGCTGAAGTATGGCGTCGATGGCAATGGCGATGGCCGGCTGGACCTGAACAACCAGTCCGACGCGCTGGCCTCCACCGCCAACTACCTGCGCGCCAAGGGCTGGCGCGCGGGGCAGCCCTACGGCGAAGGCACCCACAACTTCCGTGTCCTGAAAGAGTGGAACGCCGCCACCGTCTACCAGCAGAGCCTCGCCATCATGGGCACCGCCATCGACGGCTGATCTGCTCGCGCTGCACCGTAGGGCGGGACGCGTCCCGCCTTACCGCGCACCTGCGCCGCTCAAGGCGCCACCAACTCCGCCACCACACCAAAATGGTCTGACCCAAGCTGCGGGCGCGTCACACTGCGCCCGCCCCAGCCTTTGGGCGCCAGCACATGGTCGATCGGCAACCACAGCTTGCCGCCGATCTGCTCGATGCTCAGCCGCGCCTTGCCGACCATCACACCGCCCACGGCCTCGCCCACCCGCGCCATCGCGCCCGACCACGGCACCATGTTGAAGTCTCCCCCCATGAAGACGGGCCCCTCCAGAGCCGCCAACTCGGGCAGCGCCTGCGCCAGATGGGCGTGCTGCGCATGGGGCGCGGGCCAATGCAGATGCACCGACACCAGCCAGAAGGCCCCGTCCGGATGATCCACCTGCATCGCGGCCCAGCCATAGCCGCAGGCCGTCTCCAACACGGGCCACTTCGCCAATACCGCCGGTCCGCCCACCCCGGTAAAGTCGCAACTGTGCTGCCCCGGATAGCGCTCTGCCAGCGCCGCGAGGATCGCACGGTTGTCCGCATCCACCTCCTGAAGCGTCACCAGATCAGGCGCGACCTCTAAGATATCCGCCAGCAGCGGCTCCACCGACGGCATCCGGAAGTTCATGTTCTTCTGGTAAAGCACCAGCGCCGCCGCCCCGCCCGTCTCCGGCCTCCATTTGGCCCAACCCACAGGCGCCAGCGCCGCCAGCACCACCAACCAGAGCGCGCCGACCCAGCCCCACGTCATCGCGCCCGCCAAACCGCATAGAACGAGCCAGACCAACCCGGCCAAACCCAACGTGCTGCGCGCCACCGCAAGGCTGTCGCCCCAAGCCCACCAGCGTCCGGCAAAGCTCGCCCCGAGCGCACCCAGACCCAGCAGGGCCACCACCACCATCACACCCCGGATCAGTTCCATCCCGCGTCGAATCCTTTCACAACAGGGCCAACCCTTACCCCGCGGAGCCGCCCATGCCCACCGAACGCATCACCTTCCCCTCCGCCTCCGGCCACGCCCTCGCCGCCCGGCTCGACCGGCCCGAAGGGGAGCATCTGGCGACCGCACTCTTCGCCCATTGCTTCACCTGCTCCAAGGATATCCCCGCCGCCCGCCGCATCGCCGCCCGGCTGGCCGCGGAGGGCTTCGCCGTGCTGCGCTTCGACTTCACCGGGCTGGGCCATTCCGAGGGCGAGTTCGCCAATACCGATTTCACCTCAAACGTGGCCGATCTCGAGGCCGCCGCCGCATGGCTCGCGGCGCAGGGCATGGCCCCTTCCCTCCTCATCGGCCACAGCCTCGGTGGCGCCGCCATGCTCAAGGCCGCCCGCCGGATCGAGAGCGCGAAGGCCATCGCAACCATCGGCGCCCCCTTCGACCCGGCCCATGTCACCCACAACTTCGGCCCCGCGATCGAGACCATCCAGGCCGAAGGCGCCGCCGAGGTCGACCTTGGCGGCCGCCCTTTCACCATACGGCGCGCGTTCCTCGACGATGTCCGCGCCGAAAACCTCGCCCCCGACATCGCCGATCTTCACCGCGCCCTCCTGATCCTCCACGCGCCCCGCGACGCCGTGGTGGGCATCGAGAACGCCACCCAGATCTTCACCGCCGCCAAGCACCCCAAGAGCTTCGTCACCCTCGATGACGCCGACCATCTGGTGACCACTGCGGACGACGCCGAATACGCCGCAGAGGTCATCGCCACCTGGGCCGACCGCTACCTCGACCTCCCCGAGCCGCCCGCGCCAGAAGGCGCGCCGGAGGGCGTCACCCGCGTCTCCGAGGCCGACCCAGAGGGGTTTCTACAAGACGTGCAATCCGGCCCCCATCACCACACGCTCGCCGACGAGCCGGTCAGCTTCGGCGGCACCAACCGCGGGATGACCCCCTACGGCTTCCTCGCCGCCGGCCTCGGCGCCTGCACCTCCATGACCATCCGCATGTACGCCCGCCGCAAAGGCTGGCCCCTCACCCACGTCAGCGTCGATGTCACCCACGACAAGCAGCACGCGACAGATGCCGAAACCGAGGCTCCCGCCAAGGTCGATCACTTCCACCGCACCATTCACCTGACCGGCGATCTCACTCCCGACCAGCGCCAGCGCCTGCTCGCGATCGCCGACAAATGCCCGGTCCACCGCACCCTCGAACAAAGCTCCGAGATCGCCACCACGCTCGCCGACTGACGGACCGGCCCACCCCGTACAATTCGTCCAAATTTGTCCCTGCCCCAGCTCCATTCTCTTGCCGGAAATATTCCCGGGGGTGTCGGGGCAGAGCCCCCACTCCACCCCTGCACCCCGTCCGACCGGCTGGACATCCCGCACCCCCCGCCCCACTCTCCGCGCCAAAGGAGCCGCCATGTCCCCCCGCAAGATCATAATCGACACCGATCCCGGCCAGGATGACGCCGTGGCGATTCTGCTCGCCCTTGCCTCACCCGAGCTCGAAGTGCTCGGCATCACCGCCGTCGCCGGCAACATCCCGCTGGCGCTCACCTCCCTCAATGCCCGCAAAGCAGTCGAGGTGGCCGGCCGCACCGATATCCCCGTCTTCGCCGGCTGCGAGAAGCCGCTGGCTCACAGCCTCACCACCGCCGAGCACGTCCACGGCCAGACCGGGCTGGATGGCTACGACCTCCCTCAGCCCACGCTCCCCCTGCAAGAGCAGCACGCCGTTGACTTCATCATCGAAACACTCCGCGCCGAGCCGCCCGGCACCGTTACCCTCTGCCCGCTGGCCCCCCTCACCAACATCGCCACCGCCCTGCAAAAAGCGCCCGATATCGCTCCCAAGATCGCCGAAATCGTGCTCATGGGCGGCGCCTATTTCGAGGTCGGCAACTACACGCCCGCCGCCGAGTTCAACATCTACGTCGATCCCGAAGCCGCTGACATCGTGTTCAAATCCGGCGTCCCGCTCACTGTCATGTCGCTCGACGTGACCCACAAGATGCTCGTCACCCGCCCCCGGGTCGAGGCGATCCGCGCCCTCGGCAACCGCACCGGCGAGGTGGTCGCAGGCTGGATCGGCTTCTTCGAGCGCTTCGATACCGCCAAATACGGCTCTGAGGGTGCGCCGCTGCACGACCCCTCCACCATCGCCTACCTGCTCGACCCCACCCTTTTCACCGGCCGCCACATCAACGTCGAGATCGAGGTCGCCTCGCCCCTCACCCGCGGCATGACCGTGGCCGACTGGTGGGGCGTCACTGACCGCGCCCCGAACGCCATCTTCATGGGCACCGTCGATGCGCCCGGTTTCTTCAAGCTCCTCACCGAGCGTCTGGCAGCCCTGCCATGAGCGCCCAGATTCACCTCGCCGGCCCCGATGATGCCGACCGCGTCCTCTCCATGGTCGCCCGCTTCCACGAGGAGTTCGGCCTCGACCTCTCCGACGAGCACCGTGCCAGCGCCGTCCTTCCGCTGCTCGAGGGCAACCCGCTCGGCGCGATCTACCTGATCGGCCCCCGCCGCGCCCCGGTGGGCTACATCTGCGTCTGCTTCGGCTGGGCCATCGAGATGGGCGGGATCGACGGCTTCATCGATGAATTCTGGATCCGCCCCTCCGTCCGTGGTCGCGGCATCGGCGCTGAAGCCCTCCACAAGCTGCTGCCCGCGCTGGCCGCCGCCGGGGTCCGCTTCATGCACATGGAGGTCGACCGCGATGACGAGAAGGCCCAACGCCTCTACCGCCGCTCTGGCTTCGAACTGCGCGAGCGCTACGTCCTGATGTCAAAGGACCTCAGCAAACCTCCCAAGGCATGACCCTCCACCTGCCCCTGACCCAAAGCTACACCGCCCTCGGCCCCCGCTTCTTTCATGCGCAGGAGGCCGAGCCTGTCGCCGCGCCCGAACTCCTGCTGCTGAACGAGGCGCTGGCCGGCAGCCTCGGGCTCGACCCGGAGGCGCTGAAGTCCCCCGAGGGCCTCGCCCTGCTCTCCGGCAATGCGCCCCCCGCCCAACACAGCCCCATCGCGCAGGTCTACGCCGGCCACCAATTCGGCGGCTGGTCGCCCCAACTGGGTGATGGCCGGGCGCTGCTTCTGGGTGAGGTCGAAACGCCCCAAGGCACCTTCGACATCCAGCTCAAAGGCTCCGGTCGCACCCCCTATTCGCGCAACGGCGATGGCCGGGCATGGCTCGGGCCGGTCCTGCGCGAGTTCATCGTCTCCGAGGCCATGCATGCGATGGGCGTGCCCACCACCCGCGCGCTGGCCGCCGTGGCCACCGGCGAGCGGGTGCAGCGCGAGCGCGCCTACCCCGGCGCCATCCTCACCCGCGTCGCCGCCAGCCACATCCGCGTCGGCACCTTCCAGTATTTCGCCGCCCGAAATGACACCGAGGCGCTGGAGGCGCTCACCGCCTACGCGCTCAAACGCCACTACCCTGAGGCCGAGGGCCCGATGGGCCTACTCTCCACCGTGGTTGCGGCGCAGGCCAAGCTCATCGCCCATTGGATGTCTCTCGGTTTCATCCACGGCGTCATGAACACCGACAACATGGCCATCTCCGGCCAGACCATCGATTACGGCCCCTGCGCCTTCATGGATGGCTACCACCCGCAAACCGTCTATTCCTCCATCGACCGGATGGGCCGCTACGCCTACGACCAGCAGGCCCAGATCGGCGGCTGGAACCTCGCCCAGCTTGCCTCCGCGCTCCTGCCCATCATGGGCGGCGAAGAGGCGATCCCCGAGGCCACCGAACGGGTGAACGCTTTCCGCGATGCCTACCAGAACGCATATATCGCCCGCTTCGGCGCCAAGCTCGGCCTGTCCGAGGCCACGGCGGACGACCTGCCCCTGATCACCGACCTCCTCGGGATCATGGCCGAGGAAGAGGCCGATTTCACCAACACCTTCCGCGCCCTCACCGAGGGCCATAACCCGCTGCCCGACAGCCTCGCCTTCGCCGCATGGCATGGCCGCTGGCAGGCCCGCACGCCGGACCTTCAGATGATGGCGCAGGCCAACCCCGCCATCATCCCGCGCAACCATCGCATCGAAGAGGCGATTCAGGCCGCCGTCGCAGGCAACCTCGCCCCCGCCACCCGGCTGATCGAAGCGCTGGCACGGCCCTACGACCCGCCCGAAGGCAGCGAAGACCTGCGCCTGCCCCCCGAGCCTCATGAGGTCGTGCAAGCCACCTTCTGCGGCACCTGATCCGGCCTCGTCACTGGGTGCGCACACGCCCCACGGGCCGGTTCACCAGCCACAGCCCGGCAGCCACCAGCACCAGCGCCATCAGCACCGAAGGCCGCAACGCCTCGTTCAGCATCAACCAGCCAAGCAGGCTGGCGAAGACCGGCGTCAAAAACCCGAAGCTCGCCACCGAACTTGCCGGGTAGATCTTCAGGATCCACATCCAGAACAGAAATCCCGCACCCGAGATCACCAGCGCCTCACCCCCAGAACGCCCCAGTGAATCAGCTCCGGCCCCCGCAGCAGCGGCCCGAAGAGCGGTGCCATCGCGCAGAGCAGCACCGCACTCACCGCCAGCTGCCACGCCAGCTGGCTCTCGGCCCGCATCTCTCGCAGCCGCGTCGCCCGCGCCATCAGCGCCAGCCCGGCCCAGCACCACGCGCCGGCCAGCGCACATAGATCGCCGATCAAGGCGCCCTCCCCCGTCTCTCCCACCAGCAGCGCCAGCGCCACCCCGGCAAAGGCCAGCGCCAGCCCAGCCAGCTTGACCGCGGTCAGTTTCTCCCCCGGCAGCAGAAAATGCGCCATCAGCGCCAGCCAGACCGGCATCGTGTAGAACATCAGCGCCGAGCGGGCGACCGTGGTGAGATCGAGTGCGATGAAGAGCGCAACGAACTCGCCGGTAAAGAACAGCCCCATCACCAGCGCCGGCCCCCAGTTGCCGCGTCCAAGCTCCAACCTGATCCCCCGCGCCCGCATCCACAGCAGCAGCACAACAAGCGACAGCACAGAGCGCAGACCGGCAAAGAACACCGGCCCGAACCCCTCGTTGCCCACCTTGATGATGACCTGCCCAAAGCCCAAGAGCAGCGAGAACCCCACCAGCGAGGCCGCCCCGAAGGCATCAATTCTGTCTTTCCGCTCCATCGGCCCCTCGCCTATAACCGGACCCAACGCCGCTCCGGCACCCAGATCACAGGCCCCGCGGGGCCGCAAGCAAGAGACCTCCACGCGCCCATGACCCTCCTGCAAATCGCCTCGCTCCTCATCGTGCTCGCCGCCGCCTTCGGCACCATCAACTACTTCTTCCTCCGCCTCCCCTCCGCCATCGGCATCCTTATCGTGGCCCTGCTCGCCTCCCTCGGCGTGCTGGCCTTCGATGCGGTCTTCCCCGCCTCGAATGTCGAAGAGAGCATCACCGCCGTGGTGAAGGGCATCGAGTTCTCCGATGCGCTGCTGGAGGGCATGCTCGGCCTCCTGCTTTTTGCAGGCGCTCTGCATGTGAAAATCGCCGATCTGCGCGCCGAGTGGCCTGCCGTCCTGCTCATGGCCACCATTGGCGTCGGCCTCTCGACCGCCATCGCGGGCGTGGGCTTTTCGTGGATCACCGGCATGCCCTTGCTTATCGCGCTGGTCTTCGGCGCGCTGATCTCCCCCACCGATCCCGTGGCAGTGCTGGGCGTGCTGCGCGAGGCCAAGCTCGACAAGCGGCTCGAAACCAAGATCGCCGGTGAGAGCCTTTTCAACGATGGCGTCGGCTACGTCGTCTACCTCGTGCTCGTCGGCCTCGCCTTCCCCGGCGCGGGCGGCCACGGCGAGGCGGCAGCCCACGGCGCCGAACACGCCGAAGAGACCTCAACCGCCCTGACCAACGCTGCCATCCTTTTCGCCCAGGAGGCGCTCGGCGGCGCGGCGCTCGGCATGATCCTCGGCTGGATCACATGGCGCATCATGCGCCGGATCAACGACTATTCGCTGGAGGTGCTGATCACCCTCGCCCTCGCCTTCGGCGGCTACGAGCTGGCCATCTGGCTCCACGTTTCCGCCCCCATCATGGCGGTCTGCGCCGGGCTGCTCATCGGCGAGGTCAGCTACCGTGACGCCATGTCCGAGGAGACCCGCGAATATGTCGATGCCTTCTGGAAACTGATCGACGAGATCCTCAACGCGGTGCTCTTCCTGCTGATCGGTGTCGAGATCTTCGCGGTGAGCTTCGACGCCAGCTTCCTCACCTCCGCCGCCGCCGCCATCGGCCTTGCTCTGCTGGCCCGCCTCGCCGCCGTGGCCGTGCCGGTGCTGATCCTCAAACCCTTCCGCACCATGCCCGAAAACGTCATCCCGGTGATGACATGGGGCGGCCTCAAGGGCGGCATCTCGGTCGCCCTCGCGCTCAGCCTGCCCGATTCGGAGTGGAAGCCTCTGATTCTGACCACAACCTACGTGATCGTGTTGTTCTCGATCATCGTTCAGGGCCTCACAGTGGCGCCTTTTGCGTCGAAACTGGATAAAAACCGCGCCTGATCACCACTGTTTCCCAACCAGAAACGGGCGCGGTGCGGCAATATCTTGGGGCAGGCAACAATGCGCCCACTACTTGAGGTTTGTGTCCTAACCCATTGGGGCCATTGGAACACCACGCCACATACTTGCCCTTTTACTGACATTTTCGCTCGCCCTCGCGCAGACTCCGGGTAATCTACCCCTCGCCTGACATATGGGACCGCCATGCCCTCTACTGCCTCCATCCGAGCCCTCGCGCCCGGCGACGAAGTCGCTTGGCGCAGGCTCTGGACCGATTATCTGACGTTCTACAAGGCCACCCGGCCCGAGGAGGTGTATGCCACCACCTTCGCCCGGCTTGTCGATCCGTCCGATACCGGCACCTTCGGCTTCATAGCCGAGGTCGAGGGGCAGCCCATAGGGCTGGTGAACTGCGTGATCCACCGCCACCTCTGGAGGGTCGAGGATGTCTGCTACCTCGGCGATCTCTACGTGGACCCGACCCTGCGCGGCACCGGCGCCGGGCGGGCTCTGATTGAGGCTGTCTACAGCCACGCCGAGGCGCTGGGGGCGCCTTACGTCTACTGGATGACGCAGGACTTCAATATCGAAGCGCGCAAGCTCTACGACCGGATCGGTGAGCTGACGCCCTTCATCAAATACCAACGGAGAGCTGCCTGATGCTGAACCGCTTGCTGCCTGCGGGTCTTGCCCTTGTCCTCGCTGCCTGTTCGACCTCGTCCATTCCCGATGTCGATGTGCCCCAGCGGCGCGCCAGCTACACCGGTGACCTGCCGGCCATGCGCACCTTCTCCACGCCCCGCGCAGTGCCCACCTACCGCTCCAACGCCCAGCTTGCCGCCGATTTTCTCGAGCTGAGCTTCCAGATGGAAAGCGGCCGCAAACTGCCCCAGTTCTCTCGCTTCGAGGGGCCGGTGACCATCGCCGTCAAAGGCGCAGCGCCCGCCTCGCTCACCGGCGACCTCTCCCGCCTCGTGGCCCGGCTCCGCTCCGAGGCCCGGATCGACGTTCACCTGTCGCGCGGCGGCGAGGCCAAGCCCTCCATCACCGTCCAGATCGTGCCCAAGCGCGAGCTGCAGCGTCTGGTCCCGCAGGCCGCCTGCTTCGTGGTGCCGCGCGTCTCCAGCTGGTCCGAGTTCCGCAAGGCCCGCCGCAGCCGCACCGTCGATTGGGCTTCACTCGGCGAGCGCCAGCAGATCGCCGTCTTCCTGCCCGGCGACGTGAGCCCGCAAGAGGTGCGCGACTGCCTGCATGAAGAAATCGCCCAGGCCCTCGGCCCGCTGAACGACCTCTACCGCCTGCCGGATTCGGTCTTTAACGACGACAACTTCCACACCGTGCTCACCGGCTTCGACATGCTGATGCTGCGCGCCTATTACGACCCCTCGCTGCACTCCGGCATGAGCCGTGAACAGGTCGCCGCCCGCCTGCCCGCCATCTTCGGGCGCATCAACCCGGGCGGCAATCGCGGTGGCGGCGGCCACGCTTCCTACACCCCCCGTGCCTGGATCGACTCCATCGAAGCCGCGCTCGGCCCGCGCGCCCGGCCTTCGGCCCGGCTCGATGCCGCCAAGCGCGCGGTGAACATCTCCAAGGCACAGGGCTGGCGTGACAACCGCGCCGCCTTCTCGCTCTACGCGCTCGGGCGCCTCGCGCTTTCCGCCGAGCCGGAGCTGGCACTGGCCAGCTTCCTCGAAGCTTCGCGCCTCTACCGCAACAACCCCGAAACCCAGATCCAGGCCGCCCATGTGGCAATGCAGCTTGCCGCCTTCTCGCTCAGCTCGGGTCAGGCCGATGGCACCATCGGGCTGATCGACGAGGTGCTGCCCGCCGTGCGCCGCGCCGAAAACGCGGCGCTGCTCTCCACCCTGCTGCTGCTGAAGGCCGAGGCCTACGAGCTGATGGGCCGCACCGGCCCGGCTGCCGCCGTGCGCACCGAGGCGCTGGGTTGGGCCCGCTACGGCTTTGGCGCCGATTCCGTGGTCCGCGCCCGCGCCGGCGAAATCTCCGCCCTCACCCCGGCCCGCCGCCCGCGCTTCAACTGAGCGCCCACACCGCCGCCCCTGCGGCCATTGCGCCGCACCGGGGCGAGCCCGCTTTCAACGGGGCGTCTTCTGCACTAGAAGGCGCCCCGAAGCATTTGCCGGAACCGCAGCCATGATCGTTCTTCTCGCCATCATCCTCGGCGCCCTCGCGGGCCTCCTCCACGCCAGCCGCCGCAAGGGCAACCGGCTCGACAAGCTGCAATACATGGCCGTCTACGCCCTGATCTTTGCCATCGTCGCCCTCTTCGTGACCATCGCTCTCGAGAAGATTCTTTAAGGCGCCAGCCCGGCGATCCGTGCCAAGCGACCGCCCTCCCCAAGCCCCATTGCGCAGCTACGCCCAAAGGCAGATGCTGCCGCCATGGCGACCGAAATCGAGTTTTCCTTCAAGGCCTTGAGCCACGCGGCGCGGCGCCACATCCGGGTGTTCCAGATACACCAGTTCCTCGACCGCTTCGCGATGGGCCTCACCGTGGCCGTCGTCGCCCTCGCCCTGACCGATCGCGGCATGGACCTCTTCCAGATCTCGCTGCTCTTCGGCGTCTACTCCCTCACGACCATGACGATGGAACTCCCCTTCGGCGGCTTGGCCGATGCCATTGGCCGCAAGCCGGTGTTCCTATCGGCGGTCGTGGCCAGCCTGATCTCGCTGGCGCTCTTCCTGTCGTCCAGCAGCTTCACCGTCCTCGCGCTCTCCTTCGCCTTCATCGGCTTTGGCCGCGCGCTGCGCTCCGGCACGCTCGACGCATGGTTTGTCGAAACGTTCAGGGAGGCCGCGCCGAATGTCGATGTCCAACCCGCGCTCGCCAAGGCGCAATGGGCCAATGCAATGGGCCTCGCGACCGGCGCCGTGTTCGGCGGCGTCCTGCCCGACCTCTTCGGCGCGGCGGGCCTGCGCCACGGGATCAGCGTCTATGACGTGTCCTACGCCGCCAGCTTTGCCGTGATGATCGGCGTTCTGCTCTTCACCTACTTCGCCATCTCGGAGCCGCCGCGCCCCCTCCGCCCGAGCGCCCTCCGGCAAGGCTTCGCCACCGTACCTTCGGTCATTGCCGAGGCCAGCGCTTTGGCCCTGAAGCACGCCACACTGTCACTGCTCCTCGCGGCCTTGGCCCTCTTCGCGATGGCAACTAACCCGGTCGAGGTGATCTGGCCGACTTATGCCAAGCCCATGCTGGACGAGGGCTTTGCCAACACCGCCATCGGTGCCCTCACCGCAACCTACTTCTTCGCAATCGCCCTCGGCGCCACCCTGTCACCCTATGTCAGCCGCGTCTTCCAGCGGCGCCACGCCGTCACGCTTGCGGCAACCTTCACCTGCCTCGCGGTGCTCCAAGTCATCTTGGCCATGCAATTGGGTATCGTGGGGTTCATCGGCGTCTTCATCGCCTATTCCATCAGCCTCGGCGTAAGCGAAACCCCCGCCAGCAGTCTCCTGCATCGCTGCGTGGAGAATCATCAGCGCTCCACCATGCTCTCCCTGCGCTCCCTCCTGCAACAACTCGGCGCCATGATCGGGCTGGTCATGGTTGGAGCGCTGGCCGAAGCCTACTCCACCTCCATCGCTTGGAGCGCCGCTGCGGTCTTCCTACTGCTGGCCGCGCTGCTGAGCTGGATACTCGCCAAACGCCTCGCGGCCGCACCCGTTTAGCGGCAGAGCCCCCGGAGCCCGGTGCGCGCCACTGGCCCCAGCACGGCAGACCCGCCCCTTACCGCCCCGCCTTGCTCATATGCAGATAAGTCTCATCATACCGCTTCGACAGATGATCCCCCGCCCGGATCGGCGCCGCCGCCCCCTCGGGCGACACATCCGCATCCCACTCGGGGTTAAAGAACAGCGGTATCGAAATCCGCTCCGCCGCGCCGCCCTTCACCCGGTGCAGCGTGGCCTTCACCCGCCCGCCTGACCACATCTCCAGCATCTCGCCGAAGTTGATCACAAAAGCCCCCGGCGCCGCCGCAACCGGCTCCCATGAGCCGTCCCGCCGCAGCACCTCCAGCCCCGCCGCCCCGTCGGTCGCCAGCAGGGTCAGGCAGCCGTAATCGGTGTGCGGCGCAATGCCGAAGTCCTTGTCACCCGCCCAGGCCGGCCGCGCGGGGTAGAAGTTGGCCCTGAGCAGCGCCATCGGATGCGCGAACTTCTCGGCAAAATATCCCCGATCCTCGCCAATCGCCTCCGCCACAGCCCCCAGCAGCTCACGGCAAAACCCCAGCGCCTCCCGGTAATAACCCTCCACCTCGTCCCGAAAGCCGTCCGGCGCCTCCGGCCAGAGGTTCGGCGCATAGTAGCGCTCCGGCGCACCCGCTTCTGCCGCACCCGGCCACTCGTAACCGCAGTCGAACACCTCCTTGAGGTCCGGGTTGCTCTCCGGGTCCACCTGCTCGCTGCGCATTCCGCCCCAGCCCCGGTTGGAGCCGGTCGCCGCCATGTCCACCCGCGCCTTCTCCGCCTCGGGAAGGTGAAAGAACGCGCGGTAGGTCTCGATCAGTCGCGCCATCCGCTCGGGCGCAAAGGGCGTGTTCTCCACCACCATGAAGCCGGTATCAAAGGCCGCCGCCCGCACCGCCTCCAGCGCCGCCGCCTCGCCACCCAGCAGGGCCTTCGCATCAATTCTCGGGATCATCTCGCACCCTCTCTGCGCATCGCAAAGGTGATGCCCCAGCCGCGCGCCGGGTTCAAGCGCCGCGCCGCGCGGCGCCTACTGGCCCTGCGCGTCCAGCAGACTGTCGATCGGGGGCAATTCCTCGCCCCGCGCCACCGGATAGGCCCGCTCCGGCTCCGCCGCCGCTGCCCGCTCCGCCGCGACCTCTTCCATCGCCTCGGCCAGCCCCGGCACCGCGGCCACAGCCATCACCGCCTCCGCCTGCGCCTCGATCACGCCGATCTCCTCGCGCACATCGGCCAGCGTCGCATCCTCTGCCACCTTGGCGCAGCCCCCGCTGCCACTGTCAGAGCACACCACCTTGCCCGCCTCCAGCGCATGGGTCACGCCGCCCGGCAACCAGCCGTTGCCCAGCCCAGCCGTGCGCGCCTCAAGCTCTTCCATCGTCGGAAAGCTCCCGGCCCGGATCACCTGTGCCACTTCCGGCGCCACGTCGCCCGTGGCAACCGCAGCGCTCAGCAGCATCTCAAGGTTCCGCCCCGCCCGGCTCTGCGGCAGCGCCGTCGCCGCGCTCTCGCGCGCCTCACTGCCCGGCCGCATCTCTGGCCGCAGCGAGGTGGCCACCAACCCGCTCTCCCGGCGGATCACCGGCCCGCGCGGCCCTGTCTGCCTTGGCTGTGTCCGCTGCCGCTCCACGCGGACATCCACGCCCATCTTGCGCCGCAAATCCCGCCGCGCCTCCTTCAGATCACGCTCGAACTGCTTCAGAAATCCCTGCGCCGCCGCTTCACCGGGTGCCTGCACAACGGCCATCGCCGCAATCAGGCTCACAACTGCAATCCATCGGATCGGGCGTTTCATCGGAAGTTTCATCAGGGCAGCCTCCTCGGGGCGCAACCGCCGCGCCCCCATGCTCAGTCAACTCCATCCGCCCCGCCCGGTTCCAATCCTTTCCCCTCTGCGGCCCCCAACCCGCGCCATTTCGCCCAAACCTCCCACCTTGCAAGCCCGCCCCGTTCCGGGCTTACTCGCGCCAAACCGCCAAGGGAGGATCGGGATGCGCAAGAAGCTCGCCGCAGGCAACTGGAAGATGAACGGCCTGAAGGCCAACCTCGCCGAGGTCACCGCACTCACCGAGGCCCACGGCGCGCCCGGCGTTGATATCCTGCTCTGCCCGCCCGCCACGCTCATCGCTCCCATGGCCGCCGCCGCCCAAGGCACCGCACTCGCCACCGGCGGGCAGGATTGTCACGCCGCCGCCTCCGGCGCCCACACCGGCGACATCTCCGCCGCCATGTTGGCCGATGCCGGGGCAACCCACGTGATCCTCGGCCACTCCGAGCGCCGGCAGGATCACGACGAGCACAACGAGGACGTGCGCGCCAAGGCCAACGCCGCACTGGAGGCCGGGCTTACCTGCGTCATCTGCGTGGGCGAAAGCGAGGCCGAGCGCGATGCCTCCAACACGCTTGACATCATCGGCGGCCAGCTCTCCGGCTCCATCCCCGACGGCGTGACCGGCCACAGCCTCGTCGTCGCCTACGAGCCGATCTGGGCCATCGGCACCGGCCGCACCCCGACCCTCGACCAGATCGGCGAGGTCCACGACTTCATCCGCATGCGGCTCGAGCGCCGCTTCGGCGCAGGCGTGGGCCGCTCCACCCGCATCCTCTACGGCGGCTCGGTGAAACCCTCGAATGCCGCCGAAATCTTCGCCGTCAGCAACGTCGACGGCGCCCTCGTCGGCGGCGCCAGCCTGAAGGCCGCAGACTTCTCCGCCATCATAACCGCCCTCGAGGCCGCCCCCACTCAGGGGTGACCCCACCACAAGCCATCCTGCTTCGGTGAGTCCCGAGCATTAAGCCCCCTCAGACATCGTGTGCAGGCCGTGCGTGGCGGAACGGGGTGGGTGGGTGGGCGTTCCGCCACGCACGGCCGTCCCTCTCCGCCCCTTGACCCCCCGCCCCCATTCACGCCAGATCGCCCCATGCCTTTCAACGCCCCCCAATGGTTCTCCGACGCGCTCACCACCGCCTCCGGCGACCCCGCGCTCGACCGTGACCCGCGATGGGCGCGCTTTATCGATCCCGAGTGGCGCTGCCCCGGCTGCGGGCGCAGCTCGCCCGGCCTCACCGACCTCGGCTTCGATCACCCCGATGTCTGGCCCCACGGCTCTCGCGACGCCACCGGCGAGCACCTGATGCAGGCGGGCGCCGACAGGCTCACCTCCGACCTCTGCCGCTTCAAGGACGCCCATTTCATCCGCTGCATCCTTCCGGTGCCAATCCGCGGCTACGATGGTTACTTCTGCTTCGGCCCCTGGGCGCGGGTGGCGCGGGAGCATTTCGAGGCCTATGCGCAATCCACCATGTCGCCCTTTCCGCCCTTCGACGGATGCGATGCGGTTCTGGCCAACGGCCTGCCCGGCTCCAACCCGCGCCTGCCCACCGCCTGCCTGCTCACCACCTCCGGCCCCGCCGACCGGCCCGCGCTCTTTCCGCATGACGGGCCGATGCGGGCGGCCCAGCAGGGCGGCGTCAGCTTCGACCAGTTGCTCGAACTCTACGCCACCACCGGTACCAACCTTGCCCCCCACCTCGCCACCGAAGAGGGGGAGAGCTGCGGCTTCGAAATAGTCCAGGCTCCCACCGAGGGCCCACCCGCCGAGCCCGGCTGACAACCCCGCCCGGCGGGTCTCTGCCGTTTCACGCAGCCGTGTCCGGCTGCGACCTCCTGCCCCTCTCGCCCTTCTCCCGTTGCCCTGTTAGGCCGCCGCTCCGCTCGGCTTCCCCCGGGCGCTGCATAGTCGGAGAGAAGAGAATGACCCAACCCACGGCAGGCCAGAAAGACGCCGCACGCCTCGCCACCACGCCCAACGCGCTGAATCTGCGCGCGCTGAGCCTCATCGCCGTCACCGGCAGCCCCAACGCGCGCCGCGCGATCCTGCGCCACCGCTCGGGCCGGACCGAGACGGTGACAGAGGGCAGCAGCGCCGCAGGCGGCACCGTCACCGGGATCGACAGCAACAGCCTCACCCTCAAGCTCGATGGCAAGCCACTCCGCCTCGCCCTCCCCGGCTGACATCCCTTACCGCCTGACGCGGCCCACCTCTTGACGCCGCCCACCTCTTGACGCCGCCCCCGCCCCACGCCAAACCCGCCCCATGACCACGCCCGAGAAAACAGCCCTCATCACCGGCGCCTCGCGCGGCCTTGGCGCCGCCCTGGCCGAGGCCCTTGCACCGACCCATCACATCATCGCCGTAGCCCGCACCACCGGCGCGCTCGAAGAGCTCGATGACAGGGTCCGCGCCCGCGGCGGGGCCGCCACCCTCGCGCCCATGGATATCGGCGTCGAGCCAGCCATGCAGCAGCTTGTGGCCTCCGTGGCCGGGCGCTGGGGCGGGCTGGATCTCTGGGTCCACGCCGCCATCCACGCCGCCCCCCTCGGCCCGGCGGCGCATCTCGACGAGAAAGACTGGCAAAAAAGCCTCGACACCAACGTCACTGCCACCCGGCGGCTGATCGGGCTGGTCGAGCCGCTGCTTCTCGCCCGCGAAGGCCGCGCTGTCTTCTTCGACGATCCGCGCGGCGGGCAAAAGTTCTTCGGCCACTACGGTGCCACCAAGGCGGCACAGATGGCGCTGGTGCGCAGCTGGCAGGCCGAAACCGTCAAAACCGGACCGCGCGTGCTGGTGCTGGAACCCGCGCCCATGCCCACCGCCACCCGCGCGCGCTTCTTCCCCGGCGAAGACCGCGCGCCCCTGACCGCCCCGCAAGATGAGGCCGCCCGCCTTCTGCCCGAGCTGCTCGCCTGAGCGCAGCGCCTTCCCGCGGTTTTCAGCAACAAAATGCACCCCGGCCTGCCCGCCGGGCAGCCTCCCGCTTGTGAGTGGGCGGGGCCTCGCCTATTCAGGGAGCAAGCAAAAAGCGGGGCAGCATGCGCATTCTGATCACCAATGACGACGGCATCAACGCACCGGGGCTCGCCGTGCTCGAAGAGATCGCCACCGAGCTGGCCGGTCCCTCCGGCCAGGTCTGGGTCGTGGCGCCCGCCTTCGAGCAATCGGGCGTCGGCCATTGCATCAGCTACACCCACCCCACCATGATCGCCCAGCTTGGCGAGCGCCGCTTTGCCGCCGAGGGCAGCCCGGCCGACTGCGTCCTCGCCGGCCTCTATGATGTGCTCGACGGCCAGCACCCCGACCTCGTGCTCTCCGGCGTGAACCGCGGTAACAACGCGGGCGAGAACACGCTCTACTCCGGCACCATCGGCGGCGCGATGGAAGGCGCGCTTCAGGGCGTCCGCTCCATCGCGCTTTCGCAGTTCTATGGCCCCGACAATGTGGCCCTCGAAAACCCCTTCGAGGCCTCCGCCGCCCACGGCGCCGCCACCATCCGCGCGCTGCTGGAGCACGGCACTTGGGAGGGCCGCGACTATCACACCTTTTACAACGTCAACTTTCCGCCCTGCCCGGCTGGGGATGTAGGCGAGATGAAGGTCACCACCCAAGGCCGCAGAAAAAATACCAATTTCGCTGTCGAGCCCCATATCGCCCCCTCCGGCCGCCGGTTCCTCTGGATCAAGGGCGGCCCCCAGCACGAGCGCACCGGCCCCGGCACCGATGTGGAGGCCACGCTCGACAACCACATCTCCATCACCCCCATGCGCGCCGACCTGACGGCCCATGACGCCCTCGCGCCGCTCCGGGAGAAGCTGGGATGACCGACGGCTCCGAAGCGGAACGCAAGATGCAGTTCCTCTTCGCCCTGCGCTCCCGCGGGGTGACCGACAAGGCCGTGCTCTCGGCGATGGAAAAGATCGACCGTGGCGCCTTTGTCCAAGGCCTGTTCTCGGGCCGCGCCTATGATGACACCCCCCTGCCCATCGCCTGCGGCCAGACCATCTCGCAGCCCTCCATCGTCGGACTGATGACCCAAGCGCTGCAACTGACCCCACGCGACAAGGTGCTCGAGGTCGGCACCGGCTCCGGCTACCAGGCCGCGATCCTCAGCCTGCTGGTCCGAAGGGTCTATACCGTCGACCGCTTCCGCCGCCTCACCCGCACCGCCGAGGAGCTCTTCCGCAGCCTCGATCTGACCAATATCACCACCTTCACCGCCGATGGCTCCCACGGCCTGCCCGAGCATGCTCCCTTCGACAAGATCCTCGTGACCGCCGCGGCCGAAGACCCGCCCGGCCCGCTCTTGGCCCAGCTTCGGATTGGCGGTATCATGGTGCTGCCCGTTGGCCAGTCGGACGCGGTGCAAAGCCTGATCCGCGTGCGCCGCACCGAAGAAGGCCTGCACTACGACGAGCTGCGCGATGTGCGTTTCGTTCCGCTCCTCGAGGGGTTGGGCAAGGAGTAGTCAGGGAGGTGCCGAAACAAGGCGCCCCCACCATATTGAGGGAACGAGCGTCATGCGTCTCACCGCAACTCTCGTGGCATCCGCAAGCCTGTTCGCGCTTGCCGCCTGTGAAGATTTCGATAGCGATTTCCGTGGCTTCGGCGGTGGGTTCAACACCACTTCCGCCGCACAAAAGGCCACCGAGCCGCGCCCTGCGCCCGACAATCGCGGCATCCTCTCCTACCCCGGCTATCAAGTCGCCGTTGCCCGGCGCGGAGATACCGTCAGTTCCGTCGCCGCCCGCATCGGCCTGCCCGAGAGCGAGCTTGCCGCCCGCAACTCCGTGCCCCCCGGCGCGCCGCTGAACGCGGGCGCCGTGCTGCTGCTGCCGCGCCGCGTGGCCGAGCCTTCGCCCGCCACCGGTGCCGTCACCACCGGCCCGATCCGCCCACCCGAGCAGGTCGATGTCGCCGTTCTGGCCGACAATGCGATCTCCCGCGCCGAGGGCACGATCACCCCGGCCACCACGCCGACCCGCAAGCCGCAAACCGGCCAGGAGCCCATCCGCCACGTGGTGAAATCGGGCGAAACCGCCTATTCCGTCTCCCGGCTCTACGGCGTCTCGGTCAAGGCGCTGGACGATTGGAACGGCCTGGATGACAAGCTGACCCTCCGCGTCGGCCAGACCCTCCTGATCCCGCCGGAGGCGCCCACGCGCCCCGCTGCGACCACCGTCACCAAGCCCGGTGCCGGCACGGCCACCCCCACGCCGCCCTCGGCCTCCACGCCCCTGCCCAAGGATGAACCGGCGGCCCAGACCCGAACGGCCGAGGCCAAGCCCGCTCCCGGCACGCCCGACAGCCCCGATCTCGGCAAGCAGGCCACCTCGGCCTCCGCCAGCTCGTCGCGCTTTGCCTCTCCGGTGCAGGGCAACATCATCCGCGCCTTCTCGGCCAAGTCCAACGGCATCGACATCGGCGCCCCAGCCGGCACCGCCGTCAAGGCCGCCGATGCGGGCACCGTCGCCGCCATCACCCAAAGCACCGACAAGGTGCCGATCCTGCTGGTCCGCCACGCAGGCGGCCTCTTCACCGTCTATGCCAACGTCGACGGTGTAAGCGTGGCCAAGGGCGACAAGGTGTCCAAGGGACAGACCATCGCCAAGGTCCGCGCGGGCAACCCGTCGTTCCTCCACTTCGAGGTCCGCAACGGCACCAAGGCGGTCGATCCCTCCGGCTATCTGCCCTGATCAGCCCCCGTTCGGTGGGGTCACGTTAACCACTCCGATGCATATCGCGTATGCATCGGATGTGCATGGGATGTGCATCAGTTGTGCATCGCCCGGAACGCAGGGTTAACAGTGCAAAAGTTAACGAAAGTTGGGTGCTGTGAGGCGTGGATGAACGCCGCCAGATCTTAGAGCTTTACGCCCTTCCGCCCCGCCAGATCGGTGAAGAACTGCCACGCCACCCGGCCCGAACGGCCGCCGCGCGTGGCTTGCCATTCGATCGCCTCGGCGCGCAGCTCATCGGCATTCACCTCAAGCCCATGCTCGGCGCAATAGCCTGAAATCATGGCCAGATACTCATCCTGGCTGCAGGGGTGGAAGCCCAGCCAAAGCCCGAAGCGGTCACTCAGAGAGACCTTCTCCTCGGTCGCCTCGCTTGGGCTGATCGCCGTGCTGCGCTCATTCTCGATCATATCGCGCGGCATCAGGTGGCGGCGGTTAGAGGTGGCGTAGAACACCACGTTTTCTGGACGACCAGCTATGCCCCCATCGAGCACCGCCTTAAGCGATTTGTAATGCTCATCGTCATGGCTGAACGACAGGTCATCGCAAAACAGCAGGAATCGCGCGTCAGACCGGCGCAAATGCCCCAGCAGCCGCCCGATGGAGGGCAGGTCTTCCCGCTGCACCTCGATCAGCTTCAACTCCGGAAAATCCGCTTGAACTGCGGCATGCACCGCTTTGACAAGGCTGGATTTTCCCATGCCGCGCGCGCCCCAGAGCAACGCGTTGTTGGCGGGCAGACCGGCGGCAAACTGGCGGGTGTTCTCCACCAGCGTGTTGCGCGAGCGGTCGATGCCCACCAGCAGGCCAATGTCGACCCGGTTCACCTGCGTCACCGGCTCCAGCCCGTCCGGGTCAGCGTGCCAAAGGAAGGCAGAAGCGCTTGTAAAATCTGGGTTTTCCAGCGGTGGCGGAGCCATCCGCTCCAGCGCCTTGGCAATACGGTCCAGCGGGTCGTCGACGCTCAAAACTCTTCGTCCTCGTCCAGTATGCCCTCAGCCCGCAGCCGCGCCGTCCGCTTCCGCTCAACCCGCGCCACGAGGAAGATCGAAATCTCGTATAGGCCATAAACCGCAACGAACAGAATGACTTGGGTGAAGATATCGGGCGGGGTCACGATGCCCGCCAGCACGAGGATCGCCACCACCGCATATTTCCGCACCGCGGCCAGCCCTGCGGCGCTCACGAGGCCCGCCTTGCCCAGCAGCGTCAGCAGCACCGGCAGCTGGAAGCAGATACCAAAGGCCATGACGAAGGTGATGGTCAGCGAAAGATATTCCGAGATTGAGCCTTGGAAAACGACCGAGCCCGAACCCGCCGCAACTTGGTCCCCATCCGCCGTCTCCCCTGCCGGCACGCTGCCGCCAAAGTCCTGGAACCCAAGGAAAAAGTCGTAAGCCAGCGGGATCACGATGTAGTAGCAGAAGGCCGCGCCCAGCAGGAACATCGCGGGCGACGACACCATGAACGGCAGGAAAGCCGAGCGCTCCGAGCGGTAGAGGCCGGGCGCCACGAACCGCCAGAGCTGGAAGCCGATCACCGGGAAGGCCAGCGCAAAACCGGCCAGCATAGCAATGCGGATCTGCACGAAGAACCCGTCCTGCAGGCGGATCATCTGCAGATTACAGCTCTGCATCCGCTCCGCCATCGCGTCGCAGACCGGCTGTTTAAGAAAATCGAAGATCTCGCCTGCAAAATAGAAGCAGATGAAGACCGCGATGATGAAGGCAATCGCCGAGCGGATCAGCCGCGTGCGCAACTCCGCCAGATGCTCGATCAGCGGCGCGGAGCTGTCCTCAAGTTCGTCTTCGGCCTGTGTCATAGGGTCAGCTCACGCCCGCATCGCCCGACGCACCGGATTTGGGGGCCGGCTTGGGCTTTGTTTTTGCAGCGGTTTTCTTGGCGGCAGGCTTGGCAGGCGCCTTCTTTGCCGCAGGTTTCTTGGCGGGCGCCTTCTTCGCGGCGGGCTTTTTGGCAGCGGGCTTCTTGGGCGCAGGCGTTGCGGCAGCGTCCGCCCCGTTAACCGCGCCTTCACCAGGCTCCGGCTCGCCCGAAAGCTCCGCCGCCTCCGAGGCTGCAGCCGCAGCCTCCCGCGCCTTGCGCTCCTCGGCGGCCTTGGCGGTGGCGTCGTGGATCTTGCGCTTGGCCTCCGCCCGCTCTTCCGAGAGCTTCTGGGTTTCCGGCCCGAGCGGCTTTTTCTCCGCTTCCTTCTTGCCCGGCTCCCACTTGTCGAACCGGTCAGCGGCGTCGCGCAGCTTGTCGATCCCCATCGACTTGGGGTTCATCGTCTTGTTGAGGTCCGAGGCCACGTCCTTCATGCCGGTGCTGTCGGCCGCATCTTCCATGGCTCGCGAAAACTCGCGCGCCATCCGCTTTACCTTGGCCGTCATCTTTCCGAGCGACTGGAACATCACCGGAAGGTCCTTCGGACCGACCACGATCAGCGCCACAACGCCGATCAGCAGAAGCTCGCTCCAGCCCATTCGTCAGCCCCTAAGCGCCTGTCAGGCCTTGTCTTTCTCTTCCGGCGTCACGTCACGCGCGGCAGCGGTATCGGCCTCTTCCAGCTCTTTCGTGCCTTCCGAAACGCCCTTCTTGAAGGAGGTGATCCCCTTGCCCACTTCGCCCATCAGCGAAGAGATCTTGCCGCGCCCGAAGAGCACCAGCACCACGACGGCGATGAGAAGCCAGCCGACCGGGGGGATATTGGTGATGAACATCGCTTGCATGATTTGCCCGTCCTTTGATCCCTGAAGCCTTGCAACGGAGCCCGGAGGGCCCGCGAAGTCGTCCCTATTTATGGAGTTTCCGGCCCGGGCGAAAGGGGCGTTTACATCACGATTGGGCAAATCCCACGGTCAAACCGCCGCAGCGCCCGGTCAATCCGTGCGAAGAGGAAACAGAAAGCACCTGTCGCGCCGAATGGTGAGCCACAGCACAGTGCCCGGCTTGGGTAGAAAAACGGAGGGAATCGTCGCTTTCAGCACTTCGCCGTCATGGTCCATCTGCAGCTCCACAAGGCTCTCGCGCCCCATGAATCGTGCGCGCTGCACAACGCCTCGCGCCGGCATCCCGTGGCTCTCCGTCGGGTTCGGCCCGCGCCCGCCCCTGTCGAAGTCGATCGTCAGGTGCTGCGGGCGAAAGACAATCTCCACCTCCCGTCCATCCGGCACGCCGGGCGCAAGGAAGGAGCCAAAGGGCGTTTCCGTCAGTGCCCCTTCAACTTTGCCGCGCAGAATATTGATATCGCTGAAAAACGCCGCCGCCTTTCGGTCCGCCGGGTTGTTGTAAACCGTGTAGGGCGCGCCCCTCTGCACAATCACGCCATCCCGCATCAGCAGGATCTCGTCGGCCATCCGCATCGCCTCATCCGGCTCGTGGGTCACCAGCAGAACCGCCGTGCCCTCCTCCTTCAACACGCTCAGCGTCTGGTCGCGGATATCGTCTCTCAGCCGCATGTCGAGGCCGGAGAAGGGCTCATCCATCAGCATCACGCGCGGCCGCGGGGCCAGCGCGCGCGCCAGCGCCACCCGCTGTTGTTCCCCGCCTGAAAGTTCGTGCGGATAGGCCTCCGCATGGCGGCTGAGACCGACCCGGTCTAGCAGCTCCGCCACCCGCGCCCTTGCTCCGCCGCGCTTGAGGCCAAACGCCACGTTCTTCGCCACCGTCAGATGCGGAAACAGCGCAAAGTCCTGAAACATCAGGCCAATCTGGCGCTCTTCCGGCGGCACGAAGCTACCTGCGTCCGAGAGCACCCTGCCCTCCGAAAGCACCCGCCCTGCATCGGGCCGGTCGACGCCCGCGATCATGCGCAGCGTAGTGGATTTGCCGCAGCCAGAAGGGCCAAGCAGGCAGGTCACCTGCCCCGCCGCCACCTGAAGCGACAGGTCGCGTACCACCTCGCGCCCGCCAAGCCGGCGGGTGAGGTTTTGCACATCAAGCCTGTCGCTCTCCGCCACGCCAATGCCTTCCCGTTACCCGACCGAAAAAATCGGGTTTCGGGCGGTGGTAGCAGCCGCCCCGCCGCCCGGCAAGTCGGCCCGATCAGGCCAGCGTGTAGTTGAGCGAACCACCATCCAGCAGGATGTTCTGGCCGATCATGTAGCCCGCGTGCTTGGAGCAGAGGAAGGCGCAGGTTGCCCCGAACTCCTCGATGGTGCCATAACGATTGGCCGGAATGGTCGAGGCCCGCTTGGCCCGCGCCTCTTCCATGCTGATGCCTTCCTTCTCGCAAACCCCTTTATCGAGAGATTCCGCCCGATCGGTCGCGTGAATACCGGGCAGCAGGTTGTTGATATTGACGCCATATTCTGCCACCTGCCGGGCCGTGCCCGCCACAAACCCAGTCAGCCCTGCACGCGCAGAGTTGGAGAGGCCGAGCACCGCAATCGGGCTTTTGACCGACTGGCTGGTGATGTTCACCACCTTGCCCCAGCGCCGCTCGATCATGCCCGGCAGGGCCGCCTGCATCAGCGCGATTGGGGTGAGCATGTTGGCATCCAGGGCGGCAATGAAGTCGTCCCGGTCCCAGTCCTGCCACATGCCCGGGGGCGGGCCGCCCGCATTGGTCACGAGGATCTCAACGGTGCCGGCTGCACCCAGCAGCTTGGCCCGGCCCTCCTCGGTGGTCACGTCGCAGGCCACGGTCTCGACCTCGACACCAAAATCCTTGCGGATCGCTTCTGCCGAGGCTTCCAGCGCCTCTTCGCCGCGGGCGTTCATCACCAGCGAACAGCCCGCCTCTGCCAGCGCCCGTGCGCAGCCCAGCCCGAGGCCCTTGGAAGACGCCGCCACCAGTGCGCGCTTGCCTGAAATTCCCAGATCCATCTTGGTTCTCCCTGATTGTATTGCCGCCGTGGTGCCTGCCCGCCCGTCGATTCGCCAGACTGGTCGGGGTGGCACCGCGCGTTATGTCCTTGTTAATTGTCAGCCTGCACAATTGCCACAAGCTCTGGGCAATCCGCCGCACCAGACCGCCGCGCCAAGCCCGCCTGCTTGACCTCGGCGCGACCTCAGGTAAGGGTTTTTTGCAGGTGGTGGCATGACAGGTTGCGGAAGGAATTTCGCAAGACACGAAGAATTCGAGTGCTGATGACCACGCCACACGCCTCATCCGAAGACCGGCCGGAAACCACGGCAACCAGCAGTCCGCGCCGTGCGAGCTATGGCTGCCACGTGTTCGCCGGGGATGATCTGCACGTGACCTCTGGCGCCAACCTTGGCGACACGCTGGGCCCGATTGACGAGCTTTGCGAGGGTGACACCTACGGGCTGTCAGAAGAGGCCGAGGTTTCCAAGCTCGCACTGGTCACCGAGGAGGGCCGCCTGCTCGTTGCCAGCGATTCCGAGCTCGGCGAGCCGGGCAATGCCGTCACCCTCGCCGGTCGGTTGACCTTCATGGGTGGCGATGGCGGCGGGATGGACCTGCTGGTGATCGAGCTGTCCGGCCCCGACGGCAGCGCCCGCCACTTCCTGCCGCTCCAACCTATGGAGCCCCGCGTCGATTACGCCCTCATCGGCGTGTCGGACGAGCCGGGCGAAGTGCAACTCTCCGATCTCACCTCCTTCGCCTTCGCCCGCGGCACGGCGATAACCCTCGCCTCCGGCGCGCAAAAGCCAGTGGAGGAGCTCGAAGCCGGTGACAGGGTGCTGACCCGCGACCACGGCGCCCAACCCGTGCGCTGGATCGGCATGCAAACGGTCCGGGCGGTCGGCGCCTATGCGCCCGTGGTGATCTCCAAAGACACGCTGGGCAATGCCGCCGATCTGATCCTCAGCCAGCACCAGCGGCTTTTCGTTTATCAACGCGGCGCCGACCGGGTGACCGAGACCGCAGAGATGCTCGTCAAGGCCACGCTGCTGGTCGATGACGACGCGGTATTCATCCGCAAGGGCGGCTTTGTCGACTACTTCACCCTCGTCTTCGACCACCATGAGGTGATCTACGCCGAGTGTATCCCCGTGGAATCGCTGGAGCTTTCGCCGGACACAAGGCAAAGCCTGCCAGGCGAAATTGCCGCCGGGATCGAAGCGGAGTTTGGCGACCTCGCCCACACGCCCGCCTTCGGCACCGAGGTCTCGGGCAAGGAACTCAGCGCCGACAAGCGCCGCAAGATCTTCAAGGGCAGCGCGGGGCGTTAAGGCTTTCTTTACTTCCGCAGCGCCTCGATGAGCTCATCCTTGGTCATCTCGCTGCGCCCCGCCACATCAAGCTCCTGCGCCCGCTCATAGAGTTCCTTGGCCGTCCACTCCTCGTAGGGCGGCGCCTTCCCGCCCTTCTCGCTCGGGTCCATGTCGGGGTTCGCCTGCGCATTGGCGATCCGCGCAGACTTCTCCTTCGAGTAGCCCTTGTCGCGCAAAGCCTCGTAGGTGTCGTGGTCTTTCACACTCGGGCCCGGGTCTTCTTTCTTCGCCATTTTGTGTCTCCTTCAACGGCACAACGCCCATGCCCGCTTGCCGTTCCCGCCGGGCATGGTAGAGAGCGCCATGCTCGATAATCGCCCCACCCTGCCCCCAGAAATCGCCCGCCGCCGGACCTTTGCGATCATCTCGCACCCCGACGCCGGCAAGACGACGCTGACCGAGAAGTTCCTGCTCTACGGCGGCGCAATCCAGATGGCTGGCCAAGTGCGGGCCAAGGGCGAGGCGCGGCGCACGCGCTCGGACTTCATGCAGATGGAGAAGGACCGGGGCATCTCTGTCTCCGCCTCCGCCATGTCGTTCGACTACGGCAAGTTCCGCTTCAACCTCGTCGACACCCCCGGCCACAGCGACTTCTCCGAAGACACCTACCGCACCCTGACTGCGGTGGATGCCGCGGTGATGGTGATCGACGGCGCCAAGGGCGTGGAGAGCCAGACGCAGAAGCTTTTCGAGGTCTGCCGTCTACGCGACCTGCCGATCCTGACGTTCTGTAACAAGATGGACCGCGAGAGCCGCGACACATTCGAGATCATCGACGAGATCCAGGAGATGCTGGCGATCGACGTGACCCCGGCAAGCTGGCCCATCGGCGTCGGACGCGACTTCCTCGGCTGCTACGACATGATCCATAATCGCCTCGAGCTGATGGACCGTGCCGACCGCAACAAGGTGGCCGAGAGCATCAAGATCAACGGTCTCGACGATCCCAAACTGGCCGAGCACGTGCCTGCGGACCTGCTCGAAAAGCTGCTCGAAGAGGTCGAGATGGCCCGCGAGTTGCTGCCTCCGCTCGACGCGCAGGCGCTCTCCGAAGGTACGCTCACCCCCATCTGGTTCGGCTCCGCGATCAACAGTTTCGGGGTGAAGGAGCTGATGGACGGTATCGCAGAGTACGGCCCCGAGCCGCAGCCACAATCCGCTGAGCCACGCCAGATTTCACCTGAGGAAACAAAGGTTTCCGGCTTTGTCTTCAAAGTTCAGGCGAACATGGACCCAAAGCACCGCGACCGCGTCGCCTTCCTCCGCCTCGCCTCCGGCCATTTCCAGCGCGGCATGAAGCTGACCCATGTGCGCACCAAGAAGCCCATGGCCGTTAGCTCGCCCGTGCTCTTCCTCGCATCAGATCGGGAGCTGGCAGAAGAGGCCTGGGCGGGTGACATCATCGGCATCCCCAACCACGGCCAGCTCCGCATCGGCGACACGCTGACCGAGGGCGAGGCGCTGAAGGTCACCGGCATCCCCTCCTTCGCGCCGGAACTCCTGCAAAACTGCCGCGCGGGCGACCCACTGAAGGCGAAGCACCTCGACAAGGCGCTGATGCAGTTCGCCGAGGAAGGCGCCGCCAAGGTGTTCAAACCCACCTTCGGCTCCGGCTTCATCGTCGGCGTTGTTGGCCAGCTTCAATTCGAGGTGCTGGCTTCCCGGATCGAACTGGAGTACGGCCTGCCAGTGCGCTTCGAGGCCTCTCAGTTCACCTCCGCCCGCTGGGTCTCCGGCCCCAAGGAGGCGGTGGAAGCCTTCGCCGCCGCCAACAAGCAGCACATGGGCGAGGATAACGACGGCGACCTCGTTTATCTCACGCGCCTTCAATGGGATATCGACCGGGTCGAGCGCGATTATCCCGATGTCCGGCTCACCGCGACCAAGGAAATGATGGTGTAGGTCGGGCCACGGCCGGGCCCCTCAAGCCCCGGCGATGACCTCTTCCACCAGTGCCTGCAACTGCCCGAAGTAGCCACCGCTCCGCGCTGGCTGGGTTGGGTCGGAGGTGATCGTCACCACCACCTCGGCCTCCGGGCAGACCGCCAGAACCTGCCCGCCATAACCCCTTGCGAGGGCATAGGGCATGCCGCCAGCTTCGCCAATGAACCAGCCGTATCCATAGCCCAGCCCGGACCACGGCGAGCGCGTGCGCGGCACAAAGCTCGACTCGATCCATTCTGTGCTCAAAACCTGCTCTCCCTGCCAAAGACCACCCGCCCGGATCATCTCGCCAAACTGGGTGAGGCCATTGGGCGAAACGGCCATTTCGTTGCCGCCGAGGTAGCGGCCCTGCGGGTCGCGCGTCCACGCCGGTATCTCGCCCAAAACCGCGCCGAGACGGTCACGCATGAGCGATAGCAGGGATGCATCGCCCACCTCGGCCAGCACCGCGCCAAGCACATGTGTCGTGCCGGTAGAATAGAGCATCCGCCCACCCGGCGCGGCGACCATCTTGCGCCCCAAGGCATTGGCCACCCAGTTACTACTCGAAACCCACGCGCCGTAATTCGCCCCCGAGGTTCGCTCGAGCCCGGCCCTGAGGGTGACGAGATCCTCCATCGTGATTTCGGCAACGCCGCTGTCAGCGTCCGAGGGGATCAGCCCCGGCGTCACCTCCCCCAACGTGGCCGCCACGCCGCTCAACTCACCGCGATCCACCGCGCAGCCGAGCAAGGCCGCAACGAGAGTCTTCGACACTGACTTCACGTTTACTGGCCGGGTCACAGCTGGGCCGGCCACAACCTCTTCCACCACCCGTTCTCCGCCGCGCTGCACGATGAGGGAGCGGAGTTGCTCATAACTCCGAGCCTTCTCCTCCACGCTCTGGGCCATCAGCGGACGGGCGACGAGTAGCAGAGCGGGGGCGGCGAGCATGGTGCGGCGGGTGATCATGCGCCAAGATTTGCGGCGCAGAAGCCGCAGGCCAAGAAACCTTTTTGTGATCGCGTGGGCAAACGCCGCACGGCGCGTAAGATGCCGCAAGGAGGCACGAAACGCCCATGCTCACACGCCGCCACACCCTCGCAGGCATCGCCGCATTGGCCGCCACAAGCGCCCTGCCCGCCCGCGCCTCCACCCTGCGCCGCGATCAGGCCTACGGTCCGCATGCCTTGCAGCGCTACGATGTTTACATGCCCGAGGGCGCTTCGGCGGCGCCTCTCGTCGTTTTCCTCCACGGCGGCGGCTGGGCCTTTGGCGACAAAGCCAATGAAAATGTCTGGAAGGCAAAGTCGGCGCATTGGAACGGTCGTGGCATCGGCTTTGTCTCGGTCAACACCCGGCTACTTCCTGAGGCCGACCCGATGCAGCAGGCCGCCGATCTGGCCCGTGCAC
Source organism: Vannielia sp. SX4 (assembly GCF_052828525.1). The sequence goes on along the minus strand of NZ_CM128247.1, from coordinate 2,206,333 downwards.
TAGCCCATGTGCAGCAGAACGCACGGAGTTGGGGCGCCGACCCAGCGAGGATTGCGCTGATGGGCCATTCCGCCGGGGCGCATCTCGCTGCCCTGCTGGGCGCCGATCCGGGCCTTGCCCGCCGCTGGGGTGCCGGCCCATGGCGGGCCACGGTGGCGCTGGATTCCGCCGTCTACGACACCGAGCGCTACATGGCCCGCAAGCCCTCGCGCATCCACCGCCGCGCTTTCGGCACCAGCCGCGCCTTCTGGCAGGATGCCTCTCCCATGGCCCGCCTCGGCCCCGGCGCCACGCCTTTCCTTCTCGTCGCCTCCTCCAAACGCCGCGCCTCGCTTTCGGCAGCCCGAAATTTTGCCCGCGTCGCCAAGGCCCGAAAGGTCGAGGCGGAGATCTACGAGATCGACTATTCACACGCCGCAATCAACAGCGCCCTCGGCCTGCCCGGCCCCTACACGGACACGGTCGATGCCTTCCTTGCGCGCCAAGGCTTGGTTGATTGACCTTGCCGCCAAACTGGGTTAGGTGGCCAATGCTCTCACGATGCGCGTGCGGGCAGCGCGGGGCGCCTGAACATTGCGTCCCAATCCCGCGGGGTTCGACCCCGCAAGACACGGACGTACATGACAAAATTTAGCGATCTGAAGCTGGACCCGAAGGTCCTCAAAGCCGTCGAAGATGCCGGCTACGAAACCCCCACTCCCATTCAGGCCGGCGCGATCCCGCCCGCCCTCGAAGGCCGCGATGTTCTGGGCATTGCCCAGACCGGCACCGGCAAAACGGCGAGCTTCACGCTGCCGATGATTTCGCTGCTAAAGCGCGGCCGTGCCCGCGCCCGGATGCCCCGCTCTCTCGTGCTGGCGCCCACCCGCGAGCTCGCTGCCCAGGTGGCCGAGAACTTCGATATCTATGCCCAGCACACCAAGCTCACCAAGGCCCTGCTGATCGGTGGTGTGAGCTTCGGCGAGCAGGACAAGCTGATCGACCGCGGCGTCGACGTGCTGATCGCAACCCCCGGCCGCCTGCTCGACCATTTTGAGCGCGGTAAGCTGCTGCTGACCGGCGTGCAGATTATGGTCGTGGACGAGGCCGACCGGATGCTCGACATGGGTTTCATCCCCGACATCGAGCGAATTTTCCAGCTCACGCCCTTCACCCGGCAGACCCTGTTCTTCTCCGCCACCATGGCGCCCGAGATCGAGAGGATCACAAACACCTTCCTGTCGAACCCCGAAAAGATCGAGGTCGCCCGCGCCGCGACCACCGGCGAGAACATAAAGCAAGGCGTGCTGATGTTCAAACCCTCGCGCCGCGACCGCGCAGCGACCGAGAAGCGCAAGATCCTGCGCGGGTTGATCGACGCCGAGGGCGACGCCTGCACCAACGCGATCATCTTTTGCAACCGCAAGGTCGATGTCGATGTAGTCGCGAAGTCGCTGAAGAAATATGGCTATAACGCTGAGCCGATCCACGGTGACCTTGACCAGTCCCAGCGAATGAAAACGCTGGCCGGCTTCCGCGATGGCAGCATCCGCTTCCTGATTGCCTCCGATGTCGCCGCACGCGGGCTCGACATTCCGACCGTCAGCCATGTGTTCAACTACGACGTGCCGAGCCATGCCGAAGATTACGTTCACCGCATTGGCCGCACGGGCCGTGCCGGCCGGTCGGGCGTGGCCTACATGATCTGCGCTCCGATCGACGAGAAGAACCTCGCCGACATCGAGCGGCTCGTTCAGTCCGAGATCCCGCGTCTTGACGCGCCCGAAGGCACTCCGGCCCCCGCGGCTACTGAAGAGACCACCGAAGAGAAGCCCAAGCGCAGCCGCTCGCGCTCCCGTCGCAAGAAGGACGAGACGCCCGAGGAAAGCCCTGCCCCCGAGGCCGCAACCGAGGCGACACCTGAGCAGAACGAAGAGCGTGAACCACGCCGCCGTTCACGCGGTGGCCGTGGCCGTGGCGGAGACCGAGGCGGGGATCGCGGCGGCGAGCGTGGTGGACAGACCCCGCAAGGCTTGGGCGACCACCTGCCGGACTTTATCGCCCGCAGCTTTGCCGACCGGTCCGAAACGCCGGACCCGACCGCTTAAGCCGCAGCCCGGGCCGGCGGCCCCTGCCTCCCTCGGTTCACGGCGTCGGCTGGTTGACCGAAAGTACCGTCCACGTGCCGTATTGCTTGAACACGCTCACCTCCAGCGCGCCAGGGATTGGAATGCCCATGTTGAAGGTCTGAGGTGTGGCCGCATCGGTCTTCAGGTCCATCGACTGCACCATCTCCCGCAGCCGCTTCGAGATATCCACGTAATCACCCGGCTCCAGCCGGGTCATCAGTTTGAGCGCCGCCTTGGTCAGCCCCTTGGTCTCTGAGGCGTGCTTGACCACCTGAGCCAGCTTCCGCGACTTCGACAGCCCCTTGATCACCGCGCCCCACTTGGCGCCGATGGCGAGTTGAAAGTCCCATGTCTCGGTCTCCATCGCCTGCACGCCCATCGGGTCCTGCAGCGAGGTGACGATATAGAAATTCAGCCCGATCCCGCCGCCCAGCCCCGGCCCCCAGCGGGTGCGCTCGCTCTGCACGGTAAAGCTCTTCTGATAGCTGTCGAGCGAATAGAAGTTGGCATACATGGTGTTGGTGCCCCATATACCCAAGTGCCCGCCCACATCGACGGCAAAGCCGAACCAGATCCCGGAATTCATGTCCCCGTTTCTTCCCCAATGACTTTCGCGCCAAAAAATAGTCAGGCGTCAAAACCGTGGCGCACCGGGGCATCCTAGCACACCAAAGTCATCCGGGAAGGGGCTGGGGCAACGAGGCACCCGACATCAGCTCAAGCGGCTGATCACCACCACGACCTCTGGCTTCTTGCCGATTTCTTCAACCGAGGTCTGCCGGACGACACGCCTCAAACCTTCTTCAAGTTTGTCATCGTCGGTCAGAACCTTGTCATCCGCCCGGCCGAGGAAGGCGTCGGCGGCAGATTCGATCAACTCCACCAGCGGCGCGCGCGAGCGGCCCTCTTCCGGCAGTCCGACAAGCTCGGCCCAAGGCTCGCCAAGAGGCTCATCGTTTTCGTCGAGGATCAACGTAAGGAAGACCTGGCCATTCAGAGCAACGCGGATCCGGTCGCGCACAACACCATCCAGAGCACCGATCTTCACTGAACCGTCCAGATAGGTGCGTCCGGTTTCGATGTACTCCACGATCTCCGGCTGAGGGCCGGTGAGGTCAACCATTGAGCCGTTTACGGCCACAACAGAAGGGATGCCCTTGGCCTCGCCCACCTTGGCGTGTTCACGCAGCATCCGGTGCTCACCATGCATCGGCACAAGCATCTTGGGGTGCATCAGGTCGTGCATCGCCTCAAGGTCGGGCCGGTTCGCGTGGCCGGAGACGTGATAGAGATCACTGCGGTCGTCGATCACATCGACGCCCATCTCGGAAAACGCATTCACGATCCGCAACACGCCCCGCTCATTTCCGGGGATCGTCTTGGAGGAAAACAGGAAGGTATCACCCTGCTTCATCGTCAGGCCGAGAAACTTGCCGCGCGACAGCTGCGCCGAGGCCGCGCGGCGCTCACCCTGCGAGCCGGTGACGATCAGCATCAGGTTCTCGCGTGGAATGTCAGCGGCTTCTTCGGGAGTTACTGTATGTGGGAACTTCTCCAGCACGCCGGTATCGATGGCGACGGCGACCATGCGCTTCATCGCGCGCCCCAGCAGGCACACGGACCGTCCCGCCTTCGCCCCGGCTTCGGCCAGCGTCTTCACCCGCGCCACGTTGGAGGCAAAGGTGGTGGCTACGATCATGCCTTCGGATTTCTCGACCAGCTCGATGATCGCGGGCGGCAAGGTGGCCTCGGAGCGGCCCGGATGTGGGCTCATGATATTGGTGCTGTCGCAGGTCAGCGCCTGCACGCCCGGCTTGGCGATCTCGTTCCAGAGTTCCGGGTCGAAGGCCTCGCCCACCACCGGGTTGCCGTCGAGCTTGAAGTCGCCGGTATGCACCACCCGCCCGGCAGGCGTGTCGATAACGAGGCCGGAGCTTTCCGGGATGGAGTGCGAGACCGGCACGAAAGCCACCTTGAACGGCCCGGCCTCGATGGTTTCGGGGTAAGGGCCGACCGCATTCACATGCTCAACGTCCTGCCCCTGCTCATCCATCTTGCGCACCGCCAGCGCGGCGGTGAAGCGACGGCAGTAAACCGGCGCGCGCAGATCGGCCCAGAAGTGACCGATACCGCCAACATGGTCTTCATGGCCGTGGGTGATGAAGATCGCGTCCAGCCGGTCGCGATTTTCCTTCAGCCAGCTCATGTCGGGGAAAATGAGGTCAACGCCGGGCGTGCCATCCATGTCGGGGAAGGTCACACCGAGATCGACAAGGATCAGGCGCTCCTGCCCCGGCTTGCCGTAGCCGTAGACATAGGCGTTCATGCCAACCTCCCCGGCCCCGCCGAGAGGCAGGTAGATCAACCGCTCTTCACTCATTCCGTCTGCCCCGCTTGGCTCATGTTATAGGCATGGATCACCGTCAGCCCATGCATCGTCAGATCGTCTTCAAATGCGTCGAACCGGGCATGTCCCATCTGGAACAGCGGTGCAAGCCCGCCGGTCGAAATCACCCGCATTTCCCTGCCATATTCGGCCTTTATCTGGTCGCAGATGCCGTTGACGAGGCCCACATAGCCCCAGAACACACCCGATTGCATGCAGGCCACCGTGTTGGTGCCGATCACCTTGTCCGGCTTGGTCACATCCACATGGGGCAGCGCGGCGGCGGCCATGTGCAGCGCTTCGAGACTTAGATTGACGCCAGGCGCGATCACACCGCCCACATAGGCGCCGTCCTCGGCCACAACGTCAAAGGTGGTGGCAGTACCAAAATCCACCACGATGAGATCGCCTCCGTGCCGGTCGAAAGCACCTGCGGTGTTCACCAGCCTGTCAGGGCCAACCGCAACGCCGGCGTCCACCCGGGGCGCGGTGGGCAACTCGCAACCCGGTTTGCCCACCACCATTGGGCGGCAGTTGAAGTAGCGGTCTGAGAAGACCCGCAGGTTGAAAACAACGCGCGGAACGGTCGACGAGATGATCACCGCGTCGATGTCGACCTCGACGCAGCGGTGCTCCATCAGCTGGCTGAACCAGACCCAGTATTGGTCCGCCGTGCGCTGGTGTTCGGTCGAGGTGCGCAGGGTAGCGAGCCACTTTTCACCATCCCAGACAGAGAAGACGGTGTTGGTGTTGCCGCAATCGATGCAAAGGAGCATGGGCGCGCCTCTCAGAAAAAGACCTCGGCAGCAGCGATGCCGCGCAGGCCGGATAGAGTTTGAAGCTGAAGGTAGCCCATCTCGTCGATGGTTTTGAAGGTGCCGGTCAGCTCCTCGCCGGGGAGCCGCGCGGTGATGGTTTGACCCAACTTGGCAGCCCGGTCGAGCCACGCCCGGCGGATCGGGGCAAAGCCGTGTGTGGTGAAGCTGGCCTCTTGGCGATCATAGGCCGGTGCGAGCACATCGAGGAAATCTTCCGGCGTAACCCGAACGCCCGCTTCCTGCGCCAGCGCCACGGGGCGCACGGCGCCGGGTTCAACTTCACCCACGTCTGGCGGTTCGATCAGGTTGACGCCAATACCTATAAGCAGCCCGTCGAGCGCACCATCCGGCCGGGAGCCGAGGCTTTCCAGCAGGATGCCCGCCACCTTGCCGCCGTTCAGCAGCACGTCATTCGGCCACTTCAGTGAGAGCCCGTCAGGCCGTCCGGTGACAGTAACAAACGCATCAAAAAGGGCCAGTGCGGCTACGAAGCTGCGCTGTGCCGCCGCCTGCGCCGTGCCGGGGTTCGGGAGAGCCAACGTGGCTGTAAAGGCTCCGCGCGGGTTCGCCCATGGCCGGCCACGTCGCCCGTGTCCGCCGGTCTGGCGGTGTGCCAGCACCCAGGTGGGGCGCGTGTAGCCCGCGAAGCCGTCGCGGGCCACCGTCATCGTGGAAGGGCAGCTGTCGAGAACGACTCGTCCTGCGTCAGTTGACAAGGGTGGCCGCCGCCGCCGCTGCGTAGCCGTCGACCCCGAAGAGGTTGACGATGCCGAGGATCATGATCGCCGCCGATGCCACGAGGAAGCCGAAAGAAAGCGGGCTCATGTGCCCCTCTACCGGTTCAACGCTCTCATCGCCGAAGTACATGAAGTAGACGATCCGCAGGTAGTAGAAGGCACCGATCACCGAAGCGATTGCGCCCAGCACGGCGAGCCAGGTCATGTCTGCGTCCACGGCGGCCATCAGCACGGCGAACTTGCCGAAGAAGCCCAGAAGCGGCGGCACGCCGGCGAGCGAGAACATGAGCACCAGCAGGGCCAGCGCCTTCACCGGCTCGCGGCTGCCCAGCTGACGCAGGCTGTCGATCGTGGTGATGTGCCGGCCATCGCGTTCCATCGAGAGGATGAAGGCGAAGGTGCCGATGTTCATGGTGACGTAAATCGCCATGTAGATCAGCATCGCCGTTACGCCCTGCTCGGTGCCAGAGGCGAGGCCGACGAGCGCGTAGCCCATGTGGGCAATCGAGGAATAGGCCATCAGCCGCTTGATATCGCGCTGGCCCACGGCGGCAATTGCCCCGAGGAACATCGAGAGCACGGCCAGCAGCGCGAGGATCTGCCCCCAATCGCCGGTGGCATTGCCGAAAGCGTCATGCAGCACCCGGGCGAAGAGGCCCATTGCCGCCACCTTGGGCGCGGTCGCGAAGAACGCGGTGATCGGCGTGGGCGCGCCTTCGTACACATCCGGCGTCCACATGTGGAACGGCACGGCGGAAATCTTGAAAGCGAGGCCCGAGATGATAAATACGAGGCCGATCAGCAGCCCGATCGGCATGGCCCCCTCGCCCGCTGCCGCGATGATACCGGCGAACTGCGTTGTGCCTGCGTAGCCATAGGTCAGCGAGGCGCCGTAGAGCAAGAGGCCCGAAGAAAGCGCGCCAAGCACAAAGTACTTCAGGCCCGCTTCGGTGGACTTCACCCCGTCACGCCGGATCGCCGCAACCACGTAGAGCGCCAGAGATTGCAGCTCCAGCCCCATGTAGAGCGCCATCAGATCGCCCGCCGATATCATCAGCATCATGCCAACGACGGCGAGCACCACGAGCACCGGGTATTCGAACTTCAGCAGCCCGCGGCGGGCCATGAACTCCTGCCCCATCATCAGCACGCAGGCCGCGCAGATGAGGATCACCACCTTGGCAAAGCGCGAGAAGCCATCGTCGATGAAGAGGCCGCCAAAGGCCGTGCGGTCATTGCCGCCCGACATGAGCACCCAGATGGCAACAGCAATCATCACCGCGCTGGCCGCCCATGTGATGGTGCCAGCAAGCTCATCCTTCTCGGTGTAAACGGCACCGATGAGCGCCACCATCGCGAAGAGCGAGAGGAAGATCTCGGGCAGCAGAATGGCGAGGTCGGTCGAAATCATCAGTGGTCTCCCGTTTCCGCCACTTGGGTCGCCGGGCTGAAGTCTGCCACGGCGGTTTCATACTTGCCGATGAGGGCCTCCACCGAAGGCCCGATGATATCGGTCACCAGAGCCGGGTACACGCCGAGCAGCAGGGTCATCACCACCAGCGGCGCGAAGATCGCACGCTCGCGGCGCGACATGTCGGTGATGGTCTTCAGGCTTTCCTTGATCAGATCGCCCAGCACGACCCGGCGGTAGAGCCAGAGCGCGTAGGCCGCGCTGAGGATCACGCCGGAGGTCGCAAAGAGAGCCACCCAAGTGTTTACCTGGAAGATGCCCATCAGCACGAGGAACTCGCCTATGAAACCCGAGGTGCCCGGCAGTCCGACGTTGGCCATAGTGAAGAAGCAGAAGATCAGCGCATAGGCTGGCATCCGGTTGATGAGGCCGCCGTAGGCGTCGATCTCGCGGGTATGCATCCGGTCATAGATCACGCCCACGATGAGGAAGAGCGCGCCGGAGATGAAACCGTGGCTGATCATCTGGAAGATCGCGCCGTCGATGCCCTGCTGGTTGGCCGCAAAGATGCCCATGGTCACATAGCCCATGTGCGCGACCGACGAATAGGCGATCAGCTTCTTCATGTCTTCCTGCGCCAGAGCCACCAGCGAGGTGTAGACTATGGCGATGGCGCTCATCCAGAAGACCAGCGGCGCCAAGATTTCGGACCCGACCGGGAACATCGGCAGGCTGAACCGCAGGAAGCCATAACCGCCCATTTTCAGCAGGATCGCCGCCAGCACCACCGAACCCGCCGTGGGCGCCTGCACGTGAGCATCAGGCAGCCAAGTATGCACTGGCCACATCGGCATCTTCACCGCGAAGCTGGCGAAGAAGGCGAGGAACAGCAGAGTCTGCAATCCGCCGAGAATCTGGAAGCCGAAGAGGCTGATCGTGCCAGTCGAGAAATTGTGCTGAAGCAGCGCGGCAATATCGGTCGTGCCGGCATCGACATACATGGCGATCATCGCCACCAGCATGAGCACCGAGCCGAGGAAGGTGTAGAGGAAGAACTTGAAGGCTGCGTAGATCCGGTTGGCCCCGCCCCAGATGCCGATGATCAGGAACATCGGAATGAGGCCCGCCTCGAAGAACAGATAGAAGAGCACCAGATCGAGCGCGCAGAACACGCCGAGCATGAGCGTTTCCAGCAGCAGGAAGGCGATCATGTATTCCTTCACACGCACCTTCACGTTCCAGGCCGACCAGATGGTCAGCGGCATCAGGAAGGTGGTGAGCATGACGAAGAGCACCGAAATGCCGTCCACGCCCATCTTGTACTTCAGCCCCATCAGCCAATCCCGCTCTTCCACGAACTGGAAGCCAGTATCGGAGGGGTCGAACTGCGCGATCAGGAACAGCGAGACGATGAATGTCGCGCCGGTGGCGATCAGGGCCAGCCACTTGGCATTTTTCTGGGCTGCCGCATCCTCCCCGCGGAGGAAGAGCGCGAGGATCACCGCCGCGATGGCGGGGATGAAGGTGATGATAGAGAGCAGGTTGTCCATCAGTTCGCCCCTCCAGTGATAGACATCCAAGTGACGAGCACCACGATTCCGAGCACCATCGCCGCCGCATAGGCGAAGATGTAGCCGGACTGCGCCCGGCCCGCGAGCCGGGTAAAGAAGGGGATGATTCCCATCGCCAAGCCGTTGATTCCGCCGTCAATGGTCGCCGTGTCGCCTTTCTTCCAGAGGAAGTTGCCGAGGCTCTTGGCGGGCCGGACGAAGACCACGTCATAGATCTCGTCAAAGTACCATTTGTTCAGCAGGAACTGGTAGAGAATGGGCTGGTTCTCGGCCAGTTGCTTGGGCGTCTCTGGGCGGCGGATGTAGAAAACCCAAGCTAGGCCGAGACCGAAGAGCATGGCCAGGAAGGGCGAGAGCTTGACCCACTTGGGCACGTTGTGCGCGTCGTCCAGCACGGTGTTTTCCGGCCCGAAGTAGAGCGCGCCGTCACCAGGGTTGCCACCGAAGGCCGCATGGTGCTCGCCGTCTATGGCGTGATCGGTCACAACGACTTCCACGTCCTCAGGGCTGGTCGCCATCTCGGTGCCGTGCTCTTCGGTCGCGGCCTCTTCGCCGTGGTCCCCGTTCGCAGCCACTTCGCCGTGGCCTTCCTCCGCATGGGCCTCACCGGCCAGCGGAATGCCGTAGAACTTGGCAACCTGATCGGTGTGCCCAAAGAAGCTGCTCATCCAAATCATGCCCGCGAACACCGCGCCGAGCGCGAGTACGCCGAGCGGGATGAGCATGGTCATCGGGCTCTCATGGGCGTGCTCATGGGTGTGCTTGTCACCGCGCGGCTCGCCGAAGAACGTCAGGAAAATGAGCCGCCATGAGTAGAAGCTGGTCATGGCTGCGGCGATCACAAGCAGCCAGAAGCCGAGCTGGCCCGCAGGCGTGCCCGCCGCAAAGGCGCTTTCGATGATAGCATCCTTCGAGAGGAACCCGGCAAAGCCGATGTAAGTAAGCGGGATGCCGACGCCTGTGATGGCCAGCGTGCCGATCATCATCGCCCAGAACGTGATCGGCAGCTTGTCCTTGAGGCCGCCATAGTTCCGCATGTCCTGTTCGTGGTGCATCCCGTGGATCACGGAGCCCGCGCCGAGGAAGAGCATCGCCTTAAAAAAGGCGTGGGTGAAGAGGTGGAACATCGCGGCGGAATACATGCCCACGCCTGCGGCCACGAACATATAGCCGAGCTGCGAACACGTCGAATAGGCGATCACGCGCTTGATGTCGTTTTGCACGAGGCCGACAGTCGCCGCGAAGAAGGCGGTGAAGGCGCCGATGTAGACGATGAAGGTGGCCGCAGTGGGCGCAAATTCATAGAGCGGCGACATGCGGCACACGAGGAACACCCCCGCCGTCACCATGGTTGCCGCGTGGATCAGGGCCGAAACGGGGGTCGGGCCTTCCATCGCGTCCGGCAGCCAGGTGTGCAGGAAAAGCTGCGCCGATTTGCCCATCGCACCGACGAAGAGCAGGAAGCCCAGCAGGTTGGCTGCGTTCCACTCGGTCCAGAGGAAGGTGATGTTGGTCTCGGCCAGCTCAGGCGCCGAGGCGAATATCACATCGAAGTCAATGCTGTCGGTCAAAAAGAACAGGCCGAAGATGCCGAGCGCAAATCCGAAGTCGCCGACCCGGTTGACCACGAAGGCCTTGATCGACGCCGCACCGGCGGAAGGCTTGCGGATATAAAAGCCGATCAGCAGGTAGGAGGCCACGCCCACGCCTTCCCAGCCGAAGAACATCTGCACGAGGTTGTCGGCCGTAACGAGGCTGAGCATCGCAAAGGTGAAGAACGACAGGTAGGCAAAGAAGCGTGGCCGGTAGCTCTCGCCATCGCGGAAGTGCTCGTCATGCGCCATGTAGCCGAAGGAATAGAGGTGCACGAGGCTGGAGACGGTGGTGACCACAATCAGCATGATCGCGGTCAGCCGGTCGAGCCGGATCGCCCAATCGGTGCTGAGACTCCCACTCTCGATCCACCGCATGATGGTGATCTGCTCGGTCTGCCCATCGAAGCTGAAGAAGACGATCCAGCTCAGGATCGCCGAGAGAAACAGCAGCCCGGTCGCAATGACCATGCCCGCCTTCTCGCCCACGATCCGCCAGCCGAAGCCGCAGATGATGGCACCGAGAAGTGGCGCGAAGAGGATGATGGTTTCCATGGCCCCTTACCCCTTCATGTTGTTGACATCTTCCACCGCGATCGTGCCACGGTTGCGGAAGAAGCAGACAAGGATGGCGAGGCCGATGGCGGCCTCCGCAGCGGCGACCGTCAGCACAAAGAGGGTGAAGACCTGCCCCGTGAGGTCGCCCAAAAAGGCGGAGAAGGCGACGAGGTTGATGTTGACTGCCAGCAGCATCAGCTCGATCGACATCAGAATGATGATCACGTTCTTCCGGTTGAGGAAGATCCCGAAAATCCCGATGACGAAGAGCGCGGCGGCCACCGTCAGGTAATGTTCAAGTCCGACCATCTGGTCCCTCGTTTCTTCTCTTTCAGACTTCCGGCGTGGCCAGCACGGCCCGCCGGTTACGCCAGCGCCGCCAGAGGCGCAATGCGCCGATACCCAGAACAGCTTTCAGCACCCACAGCGCGGCCAGGCCGCCAAGCCCGATGCTGGCAAAGATCATCTGCGCAAGATCCAGCATTCAAAGACCCTGCCCCGGCTTCACATCGACAACTTCCATCGCCTTTGCCGGATCGCGGTACATCTGCGCGAGCACGTCCTGCCGCTTGACGTCGGTCCGGTGGCGCAGGGTCAATACGATGGCTCCGATCATCGCGACCAGCAGGATCAGGCCAGCGACCTGAAAGAGCAGAAAGTATTGATCATAGATGACCATGCCCAGCAGGCCAGTGTTCGGGTTATTGGTGGGGGTGATCTCGCCGAGGCTGCCTGCCACGGCCACACCATCGGCTGCGCTCCAAGCCCCGTAGATCATGCCCAACTCCATCAGCAGCACCACGCCGATTACGGCGGCCAGCGGCACGTACTTGGCCATCTCGCCCCGCAACTCGGCGAAGTCGACATCGAGCATCATCACGACGAAGAGGAAGAGCACCGCTACGGCGCCCACGTAGACGATGACCAGAAGCATCGCCACGAACTCGGCGCCGAGCAGAACTAAGAGCCCGGCAGCTGAGAGGAAGGAAAGGATCAGCCAGAGCACCGAATGCACAGGGTTGCGGCTGACCACCACGAAGAAACCCGCCACCACCACGATGAACGCGGCCACGTAAAAGGCGAAGTCGGCAACCGTCATGCGCCCTCTCCCTTGGATTTCTGAATTTCGGCCTGCGCCAGCTCCATCGCTTTGGTCATGGCCGGAACGCCGCCGAACATGCTCATCATGGCGATGACCTCGGCCACCTCCTGCGGGGTCGCCCCGGCCTCCAGCGCATGGCGCACCGTGAGAGTGATCTGGTCTTCGGCCTGCGCACCCAGCACCGTAAGAGCGGCGAGCGTCACCAGCAGACGGGTCCGCGCGTCCAGCCCCTCGGGGTTGAACGTCTTGCCCATCCACATCTCCATCATGTCCTTGGGCATGGTGGGCATGAAATCCCCCATCCCGGGCATCTTAAAGGAGGCGAGATCAGGGTTGATGGACTTGGCCATCTCCTGCCCCTGCTCCATGAGCTGCTGGAAGAGTTTGGTGAAATCAGCGGTCATCTGTAGGGCGCATCCAGCTCGAGGTTGCGGGCGATCTCGGCTTCCCAGCGCTCGCCGTTCGCCAGCAGCTTTTCCTTGTCGTAGAAAAGCTCTTCGCGGGTCTCGGTGGCGAACTCGAAGTTGGGGCCTTCGACGATGGCATCCACCGGGCAGGCTTCTTGGCAGAAACCGCAGTAGATGCACTTAGTCATATCGATGTCGTAGCGTGTTGTCCGGCGGGAGCCGTCTTCACGCGGTTCGGCATCAATCGTGATCGCTTGGGCCGGGCAGATCGCCTCGCAGAGTTTGCAGGCGATGCAGCGTTCTTCACCATTCGGGTAACGCCGGAGCGCGTGCTCGCCGCGGAAGCGCGGGCTGAGCGGACCCTTCTCATGCGGGTAGTTCAGCGTGGCCTTTGGAGCGAAGAAGTATTTCAGCCCAAGCTTGAAGCCTGCAATCCAATCGGACAGCAGGAAATACTTGGTCGCGCGGTTCCAGTCGATCTGGGTCATATGGGTCTCGTCATCCCCGCAGGTTGAAATCGCTGCGCATCTTTGGCGCGTTCTTCATCTTCTCTTCCTGGTCCTTCATCTCGGCGAACGGGTCGACCCCGCGCAGCGAGCAATGAAGGGCATGCAGGACGCCGGTGAATTCATCGACGCTCACCAGCGCCGGCGTTTTGACCTTTTGGGCAAGATGGCTGAACCACTCGTTCACCACCTGCCCGGTCTTGGCCAGCTGCTCGCCTTCGAGTGCCGGCAGGTCGTACCCCAGCCTCTCCTGCGCGAGCCAGTTGTTGACCACCATGCCAGTACTTTCGGGCGTGATCTGATCCCACTTGGGTTTGCTCTCGCCGAAGCTGCCAAGCATCACGGTCCGAAAGTCGCCCGCTTCCTTGTAGATCGTCTGATGCGGAGCTTCTTCCATCCATGTGGCGATCACATCGGCAGGGGTCTGTTCACCTTCGCTCATGATTTATCCTCCCATCGCAAACCGCGCCCAGAAGGCACCGAAAACTTCGAACTTGGCGAGGAAGGCGATGACCACCACCCAAGCCAGCGAGAATGGCAGAAACACCTTCCAGCCAATCCGCATAAGCTGGTCATAACGGTAGCGCGGCGTGATTGCCTTGATCATCGAGAAGATGAAGAAGAAGAAGCACATCTTCAGCACCATCCACAGGATGCCGTCGGGCAGCCCGGGAATGGGCGAGAGCCAGCCGCCGAAAAAGAGGAGCGTGACAAGAGCGCACATCAACACCACCGCCACCAGCTCGCCGATCATGAAAAGCAGGAAGGGGGTGGAGGAATATTCAACCTGGTAGCCCGCCACCAGCTCCGATTCCGCCTCGGGCAGGTCGAAGGGCGGACGGTTGGTTTCGGCCAGAGCCGAGATGAAGAACAGGAACACCATCGGGAAGTGCGGCAGCCAATACCAGCCGAGCGCACCCCAGCCGGTATCTTGCGCCGCCACGATAGCGCCGAAGTTCATCGAGCCGGTGGAAATGATCACGCCGATGATGATGAGGCCGATGGAGACCTCGTAGGAGATCATCTGCGCGGCAGAGCGGAGCGAGCCGAGGAAGGGATACTTCGAGTTCGAGGCCCAGCCGCCCATGATCACGCCATAAACCTCGAGCGAGGAGACGGCGAAGACGTAGAGAATGGCCACGTTGATATCGGCCAGCACCCAGCCGTCATTGAACGGGATCACGGCCCAGGCAATCAGCGCCATCACCAAGCTGACCATCGGCGCGAGGAAGAACACCGCCTTGTCGGCCCCGGCGGGCACCACGATCTCTTTCACGATGTATTTGCCGAAGTCTGCGAAGGACTGCAGCAGGCCGAAGACCCCCACGATGTTGGGGCCTTTCCGCATCTGAACTGCCGCCCAGATCTTCCGGTCGGCGTACATCAGGAAGGCGAGCGCCACCATCAGCGGGATCACCAGCAGCAGGATCTGCCCTACGGTCAGAAGGAAGATGCCGAAGCCGGTGTTGGTGAAGAATTCTGCCATTCTGCCTTACGTCCTCAAACCGTGGGTATGCCCCGAGCCTTGCAATCCTCTACCGTCACTTCCGCGTCGATATTGGTCGGCCCGCTCGGGAGCGCTGGCGATATGGTGTAAACAGCATCCGCCCGCCAAAGGCCAGCCTCTTCGGCGACCCGGGTCCGGACATGCCGCACGAAACCATAGCCGCGGATCAGCGTGTATTGGGCGGCGGCGCAAAGCGCGTATTCCTCTACATCCACCTCGTCGCGAGCCCCTTCCATCTCCACCACAAAGCTGACGAGATCGCCATCAAGAAGGCGCGTATCGATACCCTTGTAACTCGGCTCGAAGGGCAGTGCGCGGCGGCTCACCACTTCTGGCAGCGCATCACCTTCGGGGTTGTCGAAGGCAATGCCATGCCCCTCGGGCGCCCCGGCGGAGCACCCGGCGACGAGAAGCGCCGCGACGAAGGGAAGTGCCGTGCGCACCCGGCTTACTCCGCCGCCAGCGGGGCTTCGCGCCGGGCCTTGGCGTTGGCGGAAAGCTCCGCCAGCACCTGGCTTGCACGTGCAATCGGGTTGGTGAGGTAGTGATCCTTGATCGCAGGCACAAAGTCGGCCGACCCGAGCTTGCCGGTGGCTTCGGGTTGCCAGTCGTTCTCCGGCACCTCGTCGATCCCCGCAAGATGCGGCACTTCACCAACCAGCGCCTGACGGAGCTGTGCGAGGCTGTCCCAAGACTGGGCGTCGCCCTCCATCTGCGCCGAGGCGGCGCGGAGGATTGCCCAGTTTTCCTTGGCTTCACCCGGAGGGAAGCCCGCGCGGAAGGCCAGTTGCGGGCGGCCCTCGGTGTTGACGAAGAGGCCGTTCTCCTCGGTCCATGCAGCGGCAGGCAGGATCACATCGGCACGGTGAGCACCTCTGTCACCGTGGCTGCCCTGATAGATCACGAAGGGCCCGTCGCCGACCTCGACCTCATCGGCACCGAGGTTCCAGATCACCTCGGCCCCTTCGATGGCCTTTTCCATGCCGCCATCGGTCACCGCGCCCACATCCATCGCTCCCACGCGGGAGGCCGCGGTGTGGAGGATCATCAGCTTGGCCTTGCGCGCTGTGGCAATCTCCATCGCCGCAGCCAGAACAGCCGCGCCATCCGCCTCACGGATCGCGCCCTGCCCCACAATCACGATGCCCCGCTCGTCATCGCCCACAGGCTCGCTCTTTGCCAGCTTGATGTGTTCGGTCAGTGCCGAACGGTCCGTGCCGAAATTATGAGTGTCATAGGTCAGATCAGCCATCGGGCCGATCACGCCGACCTGCGCACCCTTCAGCCATGCCTGGCGAATGCGCGCGTTCAAAACCGGCGCTTCACTGCGCGGGTTGCAACCGATCAGAAGGATGCCGTTGGCCTCATCGATGTCCTCGATGCGGGCCGTGCCAGAATAGCCGGAACGGTTGCCCGCAGGCAGCTTGGTACCATCGGTACGGCACTCGACGTTGCCACCTCGGCTCTCGACCAGCTGCTTCAGCGCATAGGAGGCCTCCACCGGGGCCAGATCCCCGACAAGGCCGGCGATCTTTTTGCCTTTGGTCGCCTCGGCAACCTTGGCCAAAGCCTCGCCCCATGTTGCGGGCCGAAGCTTGCCGTTTTTGCGGATATATGGCTTGTCGAGCCGCTGACGGCGCAGGCCATCCCAGACAAAGCGGGACTTGTCAGAAAGCCACTCCTCGTTCACCCCGTCATGGTTGCGGGGCAAGATGCGCATGACTTCGCGACCTTTCACATCCACGCGGATGTTGGAGCCGAGCGCGTCCATCACGTCGATTGTTTCTGTCTTGGTCAGCTCCCACGGGCGGGCGGTGAAGGCATAGGGCTTGCTCACCAGCGCGCCCACCGGGCAGAGGTCAATGATGTTGCCCTGAAGCTCCGAGTCGAGCGTCTCACCAAGGTAGGAGGTGATCTCGGCATCCTCACCGCGGCCGGTCTGGCCCATCTGAGTAATCCCGGCGACCTCGGTGGTGAAACGCACGCAGCGGGTGCAACTGATGCAGCGGGTCATGTGAGTCTCGACCAGCGGGCCGAGATCGAGATCGTCCACTGCGCGCTTGGGCTCACGGTAGCGGCTGAAGTCCACGCCGTAAGCCATTGCCTGATCCTGCAGGTCGCACTCGCCCCCCTGATCGCAGATCGGGCAATCGAGCGGGTGGTTGATGAGCAAAAACTCCATCACCCCTTCGCGGGCCTTCTTCACCATCGGAGAGTTGGTCTTCACCACCGGCGGCTGGCCCTCCGGCCCCGGCCGCAGGTCTTTCACCTGCATGGCGCACGAAGCGGCGGGCTTGGGTGGGCCTCCGACAACCTCCACAAGGCACATGCGGCAGTTGCCAGCAATGCTCAGGCGCTCATGATAGCAGAAACGCGGCACCTCGATCCCGGCTTGCTCGCAAGCCTGAATGAGCGTCATCGCGCCCTCTACCTCAATCTCCTGATCGTCGATGATGATCTTGCGCAGGTCGCTCATGCGGGGCCCTCTTGGCTGCCCCGAACGGGCGCCTGCTGTGGGCCCCTGCCCCGCCGCGCCGCATCCGGGTGGTGCTGCGCTCTTTTAGGCTTGCGGGAGGGTGAGTTTCAACCCTCACGCTCCCGAAAAATCCTTAACACTCGCCGCGCCTTATCGGCGCATTTGCGCGGTTGCGTATGCGCCGCCTACCGGGCCCGCATCAGGTTACCGGCCTGGGTGCCTGCGGCGATCTCCGCACGCCCCACTTTGCAGTAGCTTTCGGTGCTGCCGTTCGCGCCCTTGGAGGCCATGTAGGCGCGCGCTTTCTTGATCAGACGGGCCTTCTGAGCCTTGTCGTCAACATAGGCGTCGATCTCTGCATCAGAGAAGCCCTCGGACCGGGCCTGCTTCTTGAGGCTGTTCAGAAAGCTGTAGCCGCGAATGGTCCGCGCGGAGATGTCAGGGCATTTCTCCGAAATCTCGAGCGCGATGCCCACCGATATCAGCCCGGAGTTCACCGCTTTGCTGTCGGCAAGCGATTTTGCCGATGCCGCGCCCGAGAATCCGAGCGCCAGGATCACCGCGATAACTGCCCCTGCCAGAGCCCTGCCTGCATTTGTCATTGGTCGTCCACTCCGTCCGTTCTGGGTGCGCTCCGCACCTCGGTTTCGGGGTTTCACATGGTGCCGTGCCACCTGCTATGCAATAACGCGGCCCCTGAAATCCAATGACATCCGCTCTCAAACGGTTGAATTTGTTTCGTTTCCCGCCAGCGCCGACCACGCACGATCTTCTAGCCAGCGGGGCGTGGCGGATCCCCGATCATCGACTGGCGCGGCGGGTGGACCGGGTCTTTGTCGAACACCACAATCGAATCGTGAACGTGAATTCCAGAGATTTCACCGCGCAGACGGGGCCTGCTCAGCCTCTGGGCGTGGTACCAGCGGTGCATATCATCGATGATCGGCCGCAAGGTATTGAAGAAATTGCGCGGCGCGCCCACGCCCCCGCCCCAGTTGGGCCAGTAGGCCGTGTGCAAATCTTCGATCATGTATGTGCCGCCGATGCTGAGCTTCGGGAACAGCTCGACCAAAGAGGCCTGAATATGCCGCATCTTGTGACTGCCATCATCCAGCACCACGTCGATCCCGCCCATCTCGCGCACCACTTTGGCCAGAAATGCCGGATCGTCTTGCGAGCCAATCCGCACCTGCGCGGCCTTGCCATCGAGTGCGGCGCATTTTGGGTCTATATCGATGCCGAAGATCACCGCATCCGGCCCAAAGAACCGACGCCACATTTGCAGGCTGCCGCCCTCCCAGACCCCGATTTCAAGGAACTTCACCGGTTTTTGGCGAAAACGCCCGAAGTAGCGATCATAGAGCGGGAGGTAGTGATGCCACTTGTGCACCCGCGGTCCATCGTTGCCGACATAGGCGTCCAGCATCGGCCCATCGTAGCCGTATGTTTCGCGGATATCGGTCGCGACCTCTTCAGGCCCGCCCTTGAAACGGAACTTGCCGATCATACACACCTCCACTCACCAAGGGCCGGATACTGGCCCCGATCAATGATCACTGCGGGCGCGGCCACGGCATCAGGGCAACCACAAGTGCAAGGCCAGAAGAGATCAACCCGCAGACAGGGTAGGCCAAAAAAAGCAATTCCGGCGGCAACCCGAACGAATAACCGACGCTCCGCAATGCGTAGGGAATGACCATGCCCACGAGAACCATCCCGAGGCTGATACCGAGGGCCGCGCCCGTACCGAGCCCAGCCCTCAGAGCTACGAGACCGATGGCCCCGGCGAGGATCAGGCCCGAAAGGTACCCTATGACTTGCCCGGCGATGATGGCGGTTTCGGTCATTCCGCTGCGATAGCGCCGCGTTTGCCCGCGATACGATCCTCGATCACGTCGCGGAAGTTGCGGATCAGGCCCTGGATAGGCCAAGCCGCCGCGTCGCCAAGGGCACAGATCGTATGGCCCTCGACCTGCTTGGTCACGTCGAAGAGCATGTCGATCTCTTCCACGCTCGCCTCGCCCCTCACCAGACGGTCCATCACCCGCATCATCCAGCCGGTGCCTTCGCGGCACGGCGTGCACTGGCCGCAGCTCTCGTGCTTGTAGAACTTCGAGAGCCGCCAGATCGCTTTGATGATATCCGTGCTTTTGTCCATCACGATCACCGCCGCGGTGCCGAGGCCGGAGCCCAGCTCGCCGCGCAGGTAATCGAAATCCATGATGGCGTCCTTCATCTTCTCGCCGCGCACGCAGGGAACGGAGGAGCCACCAGGGATGACGGCCAGAAGGTTGTCCCAGCCGCCGCGGATGCCGCCGCAATGCTTCTCGATCAGCTCCTCGAAGCTGATGCTCATCGCCTCCTCAACCACGCAGGGGTTGTTCACATGGCCCGAGACGGCGAACAGCTTCGTACCCGCGTTGTTCTGACGGCCGAACCCTGCAAACCAAGCTCCGCCGCGGCGCAGGATCGTCGGCACGACGGCGATGCTTTCGACGTTGTTCACAGTGGTCGGGCAGCCATAGAGGCCCGCGCCCGCCGGGAACGGCGGCTTCATCCGGGGCATGCCCTTCTTGCCTTCAAGGCTCTCCAGCAGCGCGGTCTCCTCGCCGCAGATGTAGGCCCCTGCCCCGTGGTGCAGGAAAATGTCGAAATCCCAGCCGGAGCCAGCAGCATTCTTGCCCACCAGCCCGGCGTCATAGGCCTCGTCGATGGCCGCCTGAAGCGCCTCGCGCTCGCGGATGTATTCGCCGCGGATATAGATGTAGCAAGTGTTCGCGTTCATCGCGAAACTGGCGATCAGGCAGCCCTCGATCAGTGTGTGCGGATCGTGGCGCATGATCTCGCGGTCCTTGCAGGTGCCCGGCTCGGATTCATCGGCGTTCACCACGAGGTAGGCCGGGCGCCCGTCGCTCTCCTTGGGCATGAAGCTCCATTTCAAGCCGGTCGGAAAGCCCGCGCCGCCGCGTCCGCGCAAGCCGGACGCCTTCATCTCGTCGATGATCCAGTCGCGGCCCTTCTTGATCAGGCCCGCCGTGCCATCCCAATGACCCCGCTTCTGCGCCCCCTTCAGGGTGCGGTCATGCATCCCGTAGATGTTGGTGAAGATGCGGTCGCTGTCCTGCAACATGGGATGGCTCCAAATTCGGCTTCGCAACTCGGGAGATAGCGGACCCCCCGGCTCAATTCCAGTGTGTTCTCACACCAGCAGATTTACATTCCGTGGCCCTGCACCTGAGGCTTCGGGGCCTGTTTTACTTTCTCCGCCGCCACATCGCGGCAAGATTTACCATCGCGAAGACAAAGCACGCCATGGCCACGAGATAAAAGAAGAGCTCATAGCGTGCCTCAAGCCCCAGCTTGACCACAAGCCATGGCGCTAACACCGCCAAAACACCCGCCGCCGCGATCAACAGTGCAATCCGGCGACCGGCACGGGCAAATGCCTTTTCCTCTTCAGGCGTCATGGGCGCGGCTCCGCAGGCGGCCTCAGTAGACATCGCCCTTCTTCACGCGATTTGAGAACTCCGTGTCACCGCCCTCGGCCAGCGTCTGCGCCTGGCCGACCCATTGGTCACGTCGGGCACGGCCCTTGAAGCCCTCGAGGTTCTGATCGACCCACTCCAGCTCTTCATCTGTCCACTTGGCGATCTGATCGTAATGATAGAAGCCCATGGAATGGAGGAGTTTTTCGAGCTTCGGCCCGACGCCCTTGATGGCCTTCAGGTCATCGGCCTTGCCGCCTCGGGCCTCTGTCAGCGTCTCCGGCTTGCTGCCTGCCGCGGGCTCTGCGTCCTTTGCGCCCGCCTTCGGGCCGGGCTTTTCGGCCTTCGCTTCGCTGGCCTTGCCACCATCCTTGGAACTTTTGTCCGCCCCGGAGTCGCCACTGGGAGCCGTCGCCTGACCTTTGGCGTCCTTGGCGTCCTTTCCGGCATCCTCCTCGCGCTCGGCATCACCTGCGCCATCGACCTTCTCATGGTCCGCTTCGGCCTGCTTGGCCTTGGCGGCAGGCTTTTTCTTGGCCTCAGCCGCCTGTTGAACAGCAGATTTCGGCGCTTCCGGCTTTTCAGGCTTGCCCGCCAGCCCGGCGGCTTCTGCGCGGGCCTTGGAGGTCGGTGTGGCGTTTTTGCCCGACCACGGCGTTAGCAGCGGCACCTCGCTGCCGTCGATCCGTTTGACCGTGTCGCCGATATCAGTCGCCAGTTGGACGCTCGCATTGTACTTGGTCTTGCCGCTTTCGTGCTCGGTCAGTGAGGTCAGACCGCTCAAAGGTTCAGCCCCATAACGACCGTTTTGCGGGCCGGGCACCGGCACCTTGCCGGCACGGAACTCGTCGATCATCTCGCCAAAGCGTTCGGCGGTCAGATCCTCGTAGTAGTCCTTGCCGATCTGAGCCATCGGCGCATTGGCGCAGGAGCCGAGGCACTCGACCTCCTCCCAGCTCAACTTGCCATCTTCCGAAATCTCATGCGGGTTCGCCGCGATCTTTTCGCGGCACACACCGATCAGGTCTTCGGCGCCGCAGATCATGCAGCTGGTGGTGCCGCAAACCTGAATGTGCGCAACAGAACCAACGGGTTGCAGCTGGAACATGAAGTAGAAGCTGGCCACCTCAAGCACCCGGATGTCAGCCATGCCCAGCATATCGGCCACATGCTCGATCGCCGGGCGTGTGAGCCACCCCTCCTGCTCCTGCGCTCGCCACAACAGTGGGATCACGGCGCTCGCCTGACGGCCCTCGGGATACTTGGTGATCTGCCCTTCGGCCCAAGCCTTGTTGGCGGGGGTGAAGGCAAAGCTCTCGGGCTGGTCATGATAGAGGCGGCGAAGCATGGCTTACTCCGTGGTCGGAAAGGTCGGCATCTCGTTCAGCAGCGCGAAGGAGAGCGTGAAGGTGAAGAGCAGGAAGAGCGCGATAAAGGTCGCCCCGCCCGCCACGATGGCCACCGGATAGGCCATCAACGCACTCGGAACCCGCCGTGCCACGAAGATCGTGACTGACAGCGATGCGATCAGCATCAGGAGGGAGACGAGCACAGGCGTCATCGGCTCAGCGATCCACCTCGCCGAACACGATATCCATCGTGCCGATGATGGCGGCAATATCGGCCAGTTGGTGGCCTTTGGCGATGTGGTCCATCGACTGCAGGTGCAGATAGCCCGGCGCACGCAGCTTGGCGCGGTAGGGTTTGTTGGTGCCATCGGCCTTCAGATATACGCCAAACTCGCCTTTCGGCGCTTCAACGGCGCAATAGACCTCGCCTTCGGGCACATGGAAGCCCTCGGTATAGAGCTTGAAGTGATGGATCAGCGCTTCCATCGACTGCTTCATCTCACCGCGTTTCGGCGGGGTGATCTTGCCGCGAGCCAGGATGTCGCCCTGCCCCTCCGGTGCGCGCAGCTTTTGGATGGCTTGCAGGATGATGCTGGTCGACTGGCGCATCTCTTCCATCCGCACGAGGTATCGGTCGTAGCAGTCGCCGTTCTTGCCGATCGGCACTTTGAAGTCGAACTCGTCGTAACACTCGTAGGGCTGCGCGCGGCGGAGATCCCAGGCCATGCCCGAGCCGCGCACCATCACGCCCGAATAGCCCCAGTCCAACGCCTCCTGCTGGCTGACCACGCCGATATCGGCGTTGCGCTGCTTGAAAATGCGGTTCTCGGTGAGCAGCCCGTCAATGTCATCGAGCCGGTTGGGAAACCTCTTCGCCCAAGCCTCGATATCGTCCAGCAGCTCGGGCGGCAGATCCTGATGCACGCCGCCGGGCCGGAAGTAGGCCGCGTGGAGCCGCGCGCCGCAGGCCCGCTCGTAGAAGATCATCAGGTCTTCGCGCTCCTCGAAGCCCCAGAGCGGCGGGGTCAGCGCGCCCACGTCCATTGCCTGCGTGGTCACGTTAAGCAGGTGGTTCAGAACCCGACCGATCTCGGAAAAGAGCACGCGGATCAGCGACGCCCTGCGCGGGACCGGCGTGCCGGTCAGCTTTTCGATCGCGAGGCACCAAGCATGCTCTTGGTTCATCGGAGCCACGTAATCGAGTCGGTCGAGGTAGGGCAGGTTCTGGAGGTAGGTTCGGCTCTCCATCAGCTTCTCGGTGCCACGGTGCAGCAGGCCGATATGCGGGTCGCACCGCTCCACGATTTCGCCGTCAAGCTCCAGAACCAGACGCAAAACGCCGTGTGCCGCAGGGTGTTGCGGACCGAAGTTGATGTTGAAATTACGGATCTGCTGCTCACCTGTCAGCGCGTCATCAAAGCCCTTGCCGTCCATCGTCTCAGACCCTTTCCATGTTGCGCTGCCAAGCCTCGGGCAGCGCCCCCATCTCATCGGCTACCGCCGCATATTGCGGCGCCAGCAATCTTTGCAGGGCGGCGCGGTGGCTGTCGTCCAACTCCAGCTCCGGCCCTGCGTTCACCTTTTCTTTTAGCTCTGCCTTCATCCGGTCGATGCCAAGAAAATCGCAGAGAGCCCGGATCGAGCCGGGCTTGAAGAGATCTTCGTAGAAGCCGCACATGACGCGGCTTTTGGGCAGCGCCGCCATCTTTGCCAGAACGGAAGCATAATCGCTCCGTTGCGCAATATCGGCGTTTTCGCCCCGCAGCGCCTTATCCAGCAACTGCAGCGCGTAGGCGTTCGCATCGTTCGTCCGGCCCCGCTCTGCCCGCTTGCCGGCCATGAAACGGCACTGGCTCCAGTAGCGCTCAACCGGGTCGCGCATGAGAAAAAGGAACCGGGTGTCTGGCACAAGGTCTGCCATCTCGCGCAGCCGCTTCTGCGGCAGCAGGCAGTAGGACGGCGTGATATCCGCCACCAGCTTTGCGTCTCCTGCGCCGTCATAGAGCAGGTCGATATAGGCCCGATGATCCCGTTCACCGATCACTAGGGCTGCCAGCCAACGCTCCGTCTGCTTGAGCCTACGGCGCAGGCGCGGCAGGCGCCCTTCCTCTTCTCCGGCTTCAACCCGGGCGATCCGGTCGCGCAGGCGACTAATCTGGGCTACCACCTGATCCCTCTGCCACTCTGGTTTAAGGCCCTCAATGCTATCCCAGTAGTGCAACTCCTTGGCGACCGGCATGGCACACTGCGGATGCGCGTCGAGAAACCCGTAGAGCCAGCTTGTGCCGGTCTTGGGCGCCCCAATGGCATAGAGCAATGTCGCCTGCGTGCTCACCGATCAGGCCTTGGCTTCCATCGCGGGGCCATCGGCAACGCGGAACAGCTTGGTGATGAGCCGCCAGCCTTGCGCCGTGCGCAGAAAGCCGAGCTCATCGCAAAACACCCGCGGCGGCACCCGCACATCGACTTTGACCTGCGCCATGTCTTCGCTCGCACTCGACAATCGCAAAATGCGGAAGTCGGGCGCGCCGGGGAAGGCATCTCGCCCACCTACGCGCGCAACGAAGCCGGCCTTGTCGAGCGCATTTGTCTGACCATCGGCGCCGAGCCAATGCATCAGAAAACGATCGTCGCAGAGCATGTCCAGAACGCCGCCATCGCCCGCGTGCAGAGCGCGGCAATAGCTTTCGATGGCTGCGGTCAACTCCGTGTCGATCTCTGCGTCGAGGTGCTTGTTCATTTCGCCTCTTCCGTCTTCTCATCGCCCGGCAGGATGTATTCAGCACCCTCCCAAGGGCTCATGAAGTCGAACTGGCGGTAATCCTGCGTAAGCTTCACAGGCTCGTAGACCACACGCTTTTCAACTTCGTCGTAGCGGACCTCGGTGTAACCCGTGGTCGGGAAGTCCTTGCGCAGCGGATACCCCCGGAAGCCATAGTCCGTCAGGATGCGACGGAGGTCCGGGTGGCCGGAGAACATGATGCCGAACATGTCGAACACCTCGCGCTCAAACCAGTTGGCCGAGGGATGCTCGCCCACAATCGAGGGCACCATCTCATCTTCGCGCACAGCCACCCGAAGGCGGATGCGCTGGTTTTGGTACATGCTGAGGAAGTGGTAGACTACGTCAAAGCGCTTGTCCCGCTCAGGGTAGTCGACGGCGGTGATGTCCACCAGCGTCGAGAACCGGCAATTCGCATCGGCCTTCAGGAAGTCTACGAAGCCCCGCAGGTTCGACGGCGCCACATCGACATTCAGCTCACCGAAGGCCACATCCCAACTCACCACGCAGTCAGGGCGGCGCGCCTCAAGGTGCTGGCCGAGTTCGTTCAGAGCATCGCTCATAGGTCGTCCCCTCCTGGGTCAGCGTACCAAGGTGCCGGTGCGCCGGATGCGGCGCTGGAGTTGCAGCAGGCCGTACATCAGCGCTTCCGCCGTGGGCGGACAGCCCGGCACATAGATGTCGACCGGCACGATCCGGTCGCACCCGCGCACCACCGAGTAGCTGTAGTGATAGTAGCCGCCGCCATTGGCGCAGGAGCCCATCGAGATCACGTAGCGCGGCTCCGCCATCTGGTCGTAAACCTTGCGTAGAGCCGGGGCCATCTTGTTGGTCAAAGTGCCAGCCACGATCATCACGTCAGACTGGCGCGGGGAGGCGCGCGGCGCGATCCCGAAGCGTTCAGCATCGTAGCGCGGCATTGAGGTGTGCATCATCTCTACAGCGCAGCAGGCGAGGCCGAAGGTCATCCAGTGCAGCGAGCCGGTGCGCGCCCAGTTGATCAGGTCTTCGGTCGAGGTCAGCAGAAAGCCTTTGTCCTGCAGGTCGCGGTTAAGCGACTGCACGGCTACTTCCTTATCGGCGCCCGCAGTGGTGGCGCCATAGGGGTCCAGATCACCCTGCACCTGCGGCGGCGCCAGCGGGCTCTCGGGTTTGGTCGTCACTCCCATTCGAGCGCCCCTTTCTTCCATTCATAGGCAAAGCCCACGGTGAGCACGGCGAGGAACACCATCATCGACCAGAAGGCCAGCATGCTCATGTCGGCAAAAGCCACGGCCCAAGGAAACAGGAAAGCGATCTCGAGGTCGAAGATGATGAAGAGGATGGAGACGAGGTAGAACCGCACGTCAAACTTCATCCGGGCATCATCGAAGGCGTTGAAGCCGCACTCGTAGGCGCTGACCTTTTCCGCATCGGGGTTGCGCACCGCCAGCACGGCAGCAGCGAGGATCAGCACCAGTCCAAGACCAATTGCAATGGCCAGAAAGATGACGATGGGCAGGTATTCCCTGAGCAAAGCGTCCAAAGCCGGCTCCTTTCTCGCGTGCTGCACGGGCGGGGATCGACCCCCGGCGCACGCGCATCGTGGCTGCCTCAGGTCTTACTCCCGCCCCGGTGGAGGGTCAACCTGCACCCCCTTCAAATTCCCGGCTTTTCAGGCGGCTCTATTCAGCTGCGATGGCCGGGCCATCGACCCGGGTGCGAAAGCTCTCGACCACGTGCTCGGCAAGCGCCGCCGCGCAGCAGCCGGGCTCCTCCTGCTCGATCATGCGAAGCTGGTAGCGGCCGATTTCCTCGAAGCCCTGCTCGGGCCCCAAACGCTCCATCTCGGGCGTGAAATTGGCAACCGGCAACGGGCTCACTGCGAGGTCTGCCTCGACAGCCGCCAAGAGCGCCTGCCCGCTCTCCGACACATAGGCAATGCGAGAGGTCTTGCCGGCGCGGCCCAGCGATTTCAGCGCCTTGCGCCGCCAGATGCAGCCTTCCTGCGCCAGCGCCAGTGGCACAGGGTCGGCCTTCCACGCCCGGCCACCGCGCTTGCCAGCCCAGGCCAGTGCTTCTTCATAAACGACCCGACCCGGCCCGCCCTCGATGGCACAGACCGTGTTCAGTGCCACGTCGAGATCACCGGCCTTGGAGGCTTCAATGATCCGTGCAGACGTATCGAGCGTGACCCGCACATGCACACCCGGGTGGGTGGTAGCAAAGCGCTTCAGGATGATTGGCAGCGCATGAGCACCCATGTCCCCAGGTGCGCCCAGATGCACCTCGCCCTCCATCGGCGTACCCGCAAAGCGCGCCAGCGCCGCCTCGCTCACGCGCATGATCTCTTCGGCATAGGCCAGAAAGGCCTCGCCATCGCCCGTGAGCCGAACCTCGCGCGGCAGGCGCTCGAACAAACAGCGCCCCAACTGCTCTTCGAGCCGCTTCACCTGCATCGAGACCGCAGATGGCGTCCGCAGAACAGCCTTGGCGGCCGCGCTGAACGAGCCGGTGTCGTGGATCGCCAGGAAGGTGCGGATGAGGTCGGTGTCGATCATCTGCGGCGCGAGCATTCGATTGCCTTTCAATTTTTCTGAACGATAGACTAAATACTATTCGTTTGATTGAACTTCAGTCAAGGCGCACCTTTTGAGGCAATCGAAACGCTGAAAAGAGGAGCCAGGACATGGCCCACATTCAATACCACCCCGCCGAAGCCGCGCGCCTTCCGATCTTGCGGGGCATTGTTGCCCGACTTGGGCGTTCCATCGCGCAAAACTTCCGAGCCCGCGCAGAGCGCCGCGCTCGTCAGCGGCGCGTCCGCCGGATCGAGCACCTCGACGACCGTATGCTGCGCGACATCGGCATCACCCGCGCTGACCTTGACTATGCGATCAGCCACCCAGAGGCGCCGGATGACAGCCTCCGTCGCCGTGCCCTCACCAACCGGAACGTGGACCTTGAGCGCCCACGACTCCGGGCACATTGAAGCTGCGGTGGCCGCCCTGCTCTGGGCGGCCACGTCCTGCTCGACCGAACGAGCAATTCACAGTGTCTCAGTCGCTTTCTGCAAATGCGGGGGCTCATCCGGGTTCAGGCCCCTTGCGCGGGCAACGCGCTCGGCCATCGCATAGAACGCCACGATCAGCGCAAGCGGGTCCGTCAGGCCATGCCCGGTGCGCGGCACCTCCAGAACTTGCGCCGCCTGCACCTTGGACGTGGTCGCAAACACATCCGCGCCCTGCCTAACCAGTCGGTCCGCCATCTGGGCCACCCCGCCCTCGGCGGCATCGCCACAGGCCAACGCGAGCACCGGAAAGCCGCGCCCCACGATGGAAACCGGGCCATGCAAAACCTCGGCAGAGGAGTAAGCCTCTGCATGGGTCTGGCAGCACTCCTTGAACTTCAAAGCCGCCTCTTGCGCAATCGCCCAACCCGGCCCCCGGCCCAGCACGTAGAGCGACCCGCCCTCATCCATTGCCCGCTCCGCAAGGCTCCAATCAGCCTGCACCGCCCGCGCAAGCGCCTCCGGCAGCGCGCGGATGGCCGCGAGCAGCGCGGCGTCCTGCGCCACCTCAGCCACCAGCCAAAGCGCAGCTAGAGCCGAGGTGACAAAGCTCTTGGTCGCGGCAACCGAACGTTCCGGCCCGGCGCAGATATCCACCACCTGCTCGGCAGCTTCGGTCAGGGGAGAGCCCGGCGTATTGGTGAAAGCCACAGTCAGCGCCCCGCCCGCCCGTGCCGCTTGAGTCATCTGCACGATGTCCGGGCTCCCACCGGATTGTGAAATCGAAAGCGCAACCGCACCTTCCAAAGACAGCGAGGCCCCGTAGACGGAGGCAACCGAAGGCCCGACCGAGGCAGAAACCCGCCCGAGCACCAGCTCGGCCGCGTATTTGAAGAACGTGCAGGCATGGTCCGAAGAACCCCGCGCGACGGTCACGAAGTATCGGGGATCAAGCGCTGCAATCGCCCGCGCGACCTCAGGAACCCGCCCTGCTGCCAGCAACCGATCCACGGCCTCTGGGATCTCTTCGATCTCCTGCCGCATCAGGCTCTTGTCTGTCATCACGCGCCTCCCTGTTAGCGCGACCTTGCCCCACCCCCGCCCCGTCCACAATGCTTGCCCTCGCCTGCCAGCCGCGCCAGTCTCCCGCAAAAGGGAGCCCCATATGACACGCGTTCTGATCATCGGTCTTGGCAACATGGGCAAGAGCCATGCATTGGCCCACCACGCCAACCCTGAGTGCGAGATCATCGGCCTCGTGAACCGTTCGCAGCCTGATTTGCCTGAGGCGCTGGCAGGCTACCCGATGTTTTCCAGTGCCGAGGAAGGGTTGGCACTCAATCCCGATCTGGTGGTGATCGCGACCCACGCCGACAGTCACGCCTCCCTCGCCATCGCAGCTATGGAAGGCGGCGCCCACGTGTTCATTGAAAAGCCAATCGCCGCCACGGTCGAAGACGCCCGCCGCGTTGTGGACTGCGCCCGCACCACCGGGCGCAAACTCACTGTCGGCTACATCCTGCGGCACCACCCCTCCTGGCAGCGTCTCATCGCCGAGGCTCGCGCGCTAGGCGGCCCCTACGTCTTCCGGCTAAATCTGAACCAGCAATCCACCGGAGCCGCGTGGGAGGCGCACAAAGCGCTCATGCGCACCATGTCGCCCATCGTCGACTGCGGAGTGCACTACGTTGACGTCATGTGCCAGGTCACTGATGCCCGCCCGGTTCGCGTGCATGGCATGGGGGTGCGGCTCTCGAATGAGATCGCGGAGGATATGTACAACTACGGCCAGTTTCAGGTCGTCTTTGATGACGGGTCCGTAGGATGGTACGAGGCCGGCTGGGGGCCGATGATGTCCGAAACTGCCTTTTTCGTGAAAGATATCGTCAGCCCGGCCGGCTCCGTCTCGATCATGGATGGCGACAAGGGTGGCAGCGCCGAAATCGAGGGGCATACCCGGGTGGGTGGTTTGCTGGTGCATCGGCCGACTGGCGACAGGTTGATCGACCTGCCCGATGAGCCCGACCATCAGGCCCTTTGCGACGCCGAGCAGGACTTCTTGCTGCGCGCGATTGCCGAAGACATCGACCTCACCCGCCACATGGAAGATGCCGTGCAGAGCCTTGCCATCTGCCTTGCCGCCGACGAGAGCATCCGGTCAGGACAGATCGTGGCTCTCTAGCCCGGCGGCAAACGGTCGAAGGCTGCAACGCCCTCCGGAACATGGTGCCAAGCCTGCCCCTCCTCGCAGAAGATCGCAATGCGCGGCCCACCGAATACCTCTGGCGCATCGAGGGTACCGACCTTCAGCACCACGCCCTCCAACCCACCCCGCTGGGTGAAAATGTGGGTGCCGCAGGTCGCGCAGAAGAACCGCTCCACCGCGCGTTGGCTTTCCGGATGCTGAAATCGGGCAGGCTCACCAACCTCCCAAGCAAAGCCACCCGGTGGGATGAGCATGAAGGTATTCACACCTCCGCCAGAGATATGGGTGCAAGCCCGGCAATGGCACTGGGCCCTCAAAACCGGCTCGGCAGTCACCCGATAGCGCAGGGCACCGCAAAAACAGCCGCCGGTCCAATCCACCTGATCGTTGCTCATATTGCCCTCACATGAATGCGCAATCCGGTCCCCGATCCAGCGGCTCTGCGATCGACATGCCGGACGGGCGCCACTCAAAAATCGCCACCGCCTGACCGCCATCAAACCCGATGAAGAGCGTCCCGGTCTCCGGCTGAAGCGCAACTCCCTCCGCGTCGAACCCCCACTCCGATAGTGGCGTGACGGTGAGCACTTGCCCATCCGGCGCCAGTTCGAAGAGCGCATTCAGCCCTTCGTTGTCATCCACTACGAGAATGTTGCCCGAGAACGGATCCCGTTCAACGCCCTGCGGCTCAACCATCGGCGGCTCGAAGCCGTCTCCCCAGAGCTCCATCAGAACAGAGCCATCGGGCGCAACCCGCATCAGGCGCGAGGGATCATCCTCCACCACCAGAAAGCTGCCATCCGCATCGCGGTGCAGACCCTCCGTATCCACCAGCGTGGCCGAGAGGCTGAAATCTACTTCGCGGGGTCGCCCATCACGATCTACTCGCCGAAAGGTGCCCCAACCATCGGCCAGCAGCAGCCCATCAGGCTCGACGGTAAGGCTGCGTACCGAGCGCATCCCGCTGTCGAACCGCGTGATCTCTCGCCCTGTCGTGCCGATCAGGATGACCTCTCGGCCTTCGGTTGCCACCCAGACCCCGCAAACCTCAGCATCATAGGCAAGAGAGACTCCGCGCAGCCCGCCGAGCGTTTCCCGATGCACCAGTTCCGCCGCAGCGGGCGTGGCAGCAAAGCAGAACAGGATCAGGCTGAGAAAACGCATGTTTACCCCCGACGCCACCCTGCGGGGCGGCGCGGCAACCGGTCAAGTCACAGCTTTGGGGGGATGCTGGCGGAGAGACAGGGATTCGAACCCTGGAGACGGTTTCCCGCCTACACACTTTCCAGGCGTGCGCCTTCGACCACTCGGCCACCTCTCCGGCCCGCGCCTCTTAGCGCAGGTGGGGCGCGGCGTGCAAGAGGGGTTTGGCGCGAAGATGCGATCTGCGTTTTTCCGTGGCTTTCGCCCTGCGCGGCCACGGTCAAACGCGCCTCAAGCAAGGCTTACCCCGTGTTCGAGACGCACGGCTTCGTTCCATTTGTCGACGCTTGGGCTGACGTTGGTTCCAAAGGCACGGCCCTCGAACCGGTGATCCATTTCCTCGGGGTTGTCCTTGCCATCAAGCTGATCGGCCCAATGCACCATCTCGTGCCATGCGGTGACCTGCAGAAAAAACCGCATGTTTCGATCAGCCCGGTTACGCTCCGACCATTCGTACCAGCGCAGCATGTGCTTGCTGAGGTCGATCACCTGCTTGAACTCGGCGGCGCTCGAAATCGTGCCGGGAAAGCGCCCGGCACAGAAGTCCTCTTGGCTCTTGCCGAAAAGGTCGAGATCGGCAGCTTTGAACAATGGCCAGCCATGTGGTGAGACGGCCTTGGCAAGCTGCTCCCTGCTGACCTCTGCCGTTGTGCGGAAGGCAAGCCGAACACGCCAGCGCCACCAGTCCATGATTGCGGGAATGTGGGCGATCAGAAACGCCGTGGCGAGCGGAAACTCTGTCCGCATCTCGGGTGCAAATCGCATTTTGCGTCGCCTTCCATCCCGGGCGACCCTTCCCGCTGATAGCCTGTCAGCCGCAGGGCTGTGGTGCAAGCCTTGGCCGCATTATCAGACAGATCCTGCCCTGCCTAAAGCGTCGCGCGCGGATAGCGGCTGTGCAGCGTCGCCTCAGCGTTCGTGCGCCAATAGTCCCAGTCGCCAACCCGGGCGCCCCAGACTTCCTTCTCGAACTCGTTGCCCTCTTCCGGCGCCTGATCCACCCCGTCGCGGTTATCGCCCCAATGCACCATCTCGTGCAGGGTGACCGCATGCAGGAAACGCTGAAAGAGCAGGTCGCTTCGGTTGGCGTAGGAGAACTCGAAGTATCGAAGGTATTGGGAATTCAGGTAGATGTAATCCTTCTGGCTTGGGTCGCTGTCGCCCCAATAGTCGCCGTAGCTGCCATTGGGAAACTCGCCGCAATTGATGGTGGGCGGGTTGCCCTCGGTGATCGCATCCAACGCCTCCTGCTCGCTGAGTTGGCCCCATTTCTTGAAGGCGGGCCAGATCGAAGCCCAATGCGGCGTCGAAGGAAGGCGGCTTCTGAGAAAGACAGTGGTGAGCGGAAAATCCTTGCGGAATGCATGGGCAAAAATCATTGAACTGCTCCGGAATATGGGCCGTTTGGTGCTACAAATGCCAATAGGCTAGCACGCAGGATGGCGCGCGCAAAGCTGCAAGGTCAGCCGTCGTTGGCGTCGACCGCCACAAGCAATCCGCTGGCATCGATGCGGGCCGTGCCCGAAAGGTCTGCGGGCGGATAGGAAAAATCGACACGCAGACCGCCATCATCTCGCGGGATCACCCGGCTGAAATGAAATGCCAATTCCGCCGTCTCGGCATCCACCGGGCCTGTTATGACCAGCTCAGTGCCCCCAGCGCGCCCATGACCCGAAACTGCCCCTGCTTCAGGGTTCACAGCCACGCGCAGGCGCGACAAGCCCGAGACATGCACGGCGATATCCGGGTGTGAGAGCAGACGCTCAATCATGTCTACTGTCGGCTGTGTGTGCTCTGCCATGGCGTTGCCTCCCTTGGAGGGCTAACGCTCAACGCGGTCTGCGCGTTCCCGCCGCGGACCGGCTCCCAGTTTTTAGACTTTACTCAGCAGGTGGACCGATACGGCCGAAGGGCTCATCCGAAGGTGATGTTCACCCGACGGTTCGCACGGCCCTTCTTCTCGAGCTTGCCCAGTTTCAGCGGCCCGATCTCGCCGGTCCGTGTAACATGGGTGCCGCCGCAGGGTTGAAGATCTACCTGATCCTCTCCTGCACCGATCCGGACCAGCCGAACCTTTCCGCATCCCCGTGGCGGCGCCACAGA
The DNA here is from genome assembly GCF_052828525.1 of Vannielia sp. SX4. The sequence goes on along the minus strand of NZ_CM128247.1, from coordinate 2,173,037 downwards.
CATGGTCTTCACCAGCCCGGGATTGGCATCGAGCTCTTCATCCGTGATCCACTCTTCCGTCACTGGCAAATCGCGCCCGACCAGATCGTTCAAAGCGGCCTCGACAGCATCGCGGTCCTCGATCGGCTCTTCCATCATGAAGTCGAGCCGCCCCTTCTCTGCCCCGATGCTACCGCCAGTCACCGGAAACGGCAGCACAACCGAAAGCAGGTGGAGCGCCGTGTGAATACGCATGTGGGCATAGCGGCGCTCCCAGTCGAGCGATTGCCGCAGTTTCTGCCCGACCTCCGGCAAGGTGCCCGGTGCTGATGGTACCAGCACAACCTGATCGCCCTCGCCCTTGACCGATGTCGCAATCTCAAGCTGCCCGCCATCCCAATGCAGCATGCCAGCATCTCCCGGCTGGCCACCGCCCGTCGGGTAGAAGATCGAGGCATCCAGCACGAGGCCGCCCTCGGAAGTCTGCGCCAGCACGGTGCCACGGGCATCGCGCATGTAGGGATCATCACGATACAGGGCCAAAGTCATCGGTCGCCACCTCCATCTCCGCCGCCCTCGAAGTCGTCCTGCGTCAGGCCAGCACGTGCCGCTGCTCGGGAGGGCGTTTCAGGTTCTTCCGGAGGCGACGTCTCCGTCCCCGGAATGACAGGCTCGACCTCAACCACCGCACCACCCGCGCGCGCCCCTCGGATGGCATCTCCAAGGGCCTCGGGGTTGCGCAGCCAGAGGTCGCGCTGCGCGAAGGGGATCTCGATCCCCTCTTCCTTGAACCGCTCGGCAATGCGGTGGCGGATCTCGGTCTGGACCACGATGATCGAAAAGACATCCCGCAGGATGACCCTGATTTCGAAGTCGAGGCTGTCGGCGCCGAAACCGGTGAAAACCACCTGCGGCGGCGGGTTCAGAATGACGATGGGGTGCTCTTCGGCCACGCTTTGCAGCACCTCGGCCACCTTGCGGGTGTCCGAACCATAGGCCACCCCGACCGGAATGAGCAGACGGCCCGACATGTTGGTTTTGGTGTAGTTTGTCACCTGCCCACTGATGAGATCGGCGTTGGGAACGATCACATCCGTCTTGTCGAAAGTCTCGATCCGGGTAGAGCGCACCGAGATCTTCTTCACGATCCCCATAACCCCACCCGAGCTGATCCAATCGCCCTCAGAGATCGGTCGCTCAATCAGCAGGATGATGCCCGAGACAAAGTTGCTGACGATGGTTTGCAGGCCAAAGCCAATGCCAACCGAAAGCGCCCCCGCGACGATCGCGAGACTCGACAGGTCGATACCCGCCGCTGTGATCGCAATCACGGCGGCCAGAAAGATGCCGATGTAGCTGACACCCGAGAGGATTGCCGTCTGCCCGCCAGTGTCGATCCGGGTCTTGGGCAGAACGGAGGTGCGCAGCGCGCCCTGCAAGAGCCTGGTGACCATGAAGCCCAGCACGAAGACCACCGCGAAGAGCAGGAAGTTCGAAGGGCTGATCGTGCTTTCGCCAATGGAGAAGCCCCCCATGAACTGCGACCACAACTCGGTGAGGTCTGCGGTCCGCGCGCCCCATATAAGCGCAAGCAGCGGCAGAGCGAGCAGCATGATCAGGAAGGAGATCAGGACCGCCACAAGCCCGTCGGTCCCGTCGGCCTGCCGCCCGAAGAAGAGCGCGTATAGGTGGCTGAAGAACCGCTGGAGCAGCGAGACGACGGCGAGCACCGCGAGGGTCGAGAGCGGTGCGGAGATCAGGAAGTCCCCCGCCTTCAGATATCCCAGCGCCGCCATTACCGGCCCGGCGAGCGCCAAGAGCACGGCGGCCCGCCCGATCAGATGGACCACACGCGCGCGGAACCCCTTCGACGTATGCGCATCGATCTCTTCGCCAGCGCCACCACGCGCGTGAACCACCAGCAGTTGCCCGAGCCGGAACAGCGCAACAGCACCCAGCAAAAGGACCGGGAAGTTGAGAAAGGCCGCCGCCTCTTCGGTGATACCCGAGAAGGCCGTGAGAGAAAGGAGCAGAGCGCCCAGCGCGCCGGAAACGCCTGCCATCGTGGCCCAGAGCCGTCCGGAGGTGCGCTGCGCCGCATCATGCTCCAGCGGCGGCGGCAGGATCTCGATCTTCGGGAAGCTGTGGAAGCCAAGCCAACGCGCACCGAAAATGAGGATACCCATCACCGGTATGGTCTGCAGAACCTGATCGGTCAGCAGACCGCCGATGCCGGTAATCGTCACACCGACCACGATGAGCACTAGGCCGATCTGCGGCAAAAGGAGCTGCCCCACCGAGACCAGCATGGCAAAGATCACCGTGCGCTGCTGCCGACCGGACCGGGTCAGCAGCCGTTCCGAGAGCCGCATGCTCCAGCCCCGCCCCCGGATCACCAGAATCAGACCAATGAGCGCCACGATTATCGCCGGCGCCGCGTTCTTGCTCAGCTTCGCCTGTTGTATCTGGTTCTCCCAGCTCGACCGCAAATTGGAGCGCAAGGTCTCACCCACGCCGCCAAGCTGCTCGAGAGGTTCGGCCCAATTGTTCGGGAAGAGCGGGCTTGGCCCGACATCGAGCAGCTCGCGCGTCTGACGATCGCGCAGAACTGCATCGACCTCGCCGATCAGCCCATCGGCACGGATGTACGCCTCTTCCGCAGCCCGGATTGGCACCAGCAGGCGTGAGAGCTGCGAGGTCAGTTCATCACGTCGCTGCGCCAGTTCAACGGCCTCTGTCTCCCCCTCAGCCGGTGCAGGGCCTAGCGCATCGATCTGCCGGCGCAAAATATCGATCCGCCCCGAGTTGGTTGACTGCGCATCCTGAAACTCGATGCGCCAATCGGCCAGCCGCTCCCGTAGCTGCTCAAGCGCAAGGGACGAGGCGCCATCGCTGTCGAGCACATCTTCCGCCTGGCTAGCGACCTTCTCCCATGCCTCGTAGTCCGGGCCACCGGGCAGGCTCAGCGAGGCCGCTTCGAGCGCATCGGTCACAGCAGGCACCGTGGTGCCCGCATCCCCGGGGTTGGCATCGGAGACGGTAGCGCCCGGCTCCCCTGCCCCGTTCACCAGATCGTCGGCCAGTGATTGCGCCTGCCCGGCCACCGGCAGCGCGGCAGTGGCAAGAAAGCTCAGAAGGAGAAGCAGGCGCATCATGCGTCGAGCGTTACGTCCGGCATGTCCGTCCGGGTGCCACGGGTCAGAAACTCGGGCACCGGCAGGTCTTTCTCGCGCAGGAACTCCGGGTTGAAGAGCTTGGTCGCATAGCGCGTGCCATAATCGCACAACACGGTCACGATCCGGTGCCCGGGTCCCATCTCCTTGGCCATCCGCACCGCACCTGCGATGTTGATCGCACTGGACCCACCAAGGCAGAGGCCTTCCTCTTCAAGCAAGTCAAAGACATATGGCAGAGCCTCAGCATCCGGGATCTGATAGGCCATGTCCGGGGTGAAGCCCTCGAGGTTGGCGGTGATCCGCCCCTGCCCGATGCCTTCGGTGATCGAGCCGCCCTCCGATTTATGCTCACCGGTGGTGTAGTAGTTGAAGAGCGTCGCGCCCATCGGGTCCGCAAGGCCGACCTTCACGCCCTTAGGCTGAAGCACCTCTGCCACTCCGGCCAGCGTGCCACCGGAGCCAACGGCGCAGATGAACCCATCCACCTTGCCCTCGGTCTGCGCCCAGATTTCCGGGCCGGTGCCTTCAACATGGGCCTGCCGGTTGGCGACGTTGTCGAACTGGTTGGCCCAGATCGCCCCGTTGGGCTCACTCTGCGCAAGCCTCTCGGCAAGGCGCCCGGAATAACGCACGTAGTTGTTTGGGTTGCGATAGGGGTTGGCATCCACCTCGACCAGCTCTGCACCGGCGAGGCGGATCATGTCTTTCTTTTCCTGACTCTGGGTCCGCGGGATCACGATCACCGTCTTGAAACCCATCGAACTGCCTACAAGCGCAAGGCCGATGCCAGTGTTGCCAGCTGTCCCCTCAACAATCGTACCACCCGGCCGCAGCGTGCCCTTGGCCACCGCATCCTTGATGATGAAGAGCGCCGCGCGGTCCTTGATCGATTGGCCAGGATTCAGGAACTCGCATTTCCCGAGAATCTCACAGCCGGTCGCTTCACTGACCTTGTTGAGCCGGATGAGCGGGGTGTTTCCCACCGCTGCGGCGAGATCGGGTTTGATATCCATGACGGCCGTCCTTCCTTCGGGCCCGGTTCGGGCGCTCATCCACTTGATAGGCCAGCGGCAGGCGAGGTCAACAGGGGTGGCAGCGTCGAAGGCGAAGGGCGGCGGAACGACGGCCCAATCACAAAGCACTCCGCCTGACAGGGTTCAGCGCGCCTTCTGCGGGCAGAACATTCTCCGCGTCTCTGCCCGCGCCTGCGAATTCTGTGTGATTTTCTAGCTCTGGCCGCGCAAACCGTCGCGCCGCGCAGCAAGGTGCAGGAGCGAGGCGACCGTGGTGCCCACGTTGATCTCCCCACTCTCCAGCAACGCCATTGCGGCGTCGAAGCTGACGACATGAGCGCGAATGTCTTCCCCCTCGCCAGCAACGCCCCCGAGCCCTGCCGCGTCATCGTGCAAGTCTGCCAGCCCGATGAAGCCGTACAGGTACTCGGTCTTGGCACCGGGGCTGGGGTAGTAGCCACCTGTGGGAATGAGACGTTCCAGCACCAGCCCGGCCTCTTCCATCGCCTCGCGGTGTGCGCATTCCTCCGGGCTTTCACCCGGGTCGACGCGTCCCGCGATGGGCTCCAAGACCCAAGGCTGGGCATCGCCTCGTGCCAGAGGGCCGGGGCGCATCTGCTCAACCAGCATCACGCGGTCACGTTTCGGGTCATAGGGCAGCACGGTCGCCGCATCGGCAGACACAAAGGCCGCCCGTTGGATCGGCCCACTTTCGCCGCCATCGAAACGGACATGCGACAACTCAAGCTCTTCCACCGCGAAGAACTCCGCATAGGGGCGACGCAGAGCATTTACCCGCACATCGCCCTCTCGCGCCCTGCGGCGCAGCGTTGTAGGCGCTTCTTCCAGCGCATTCAATCGCGCTTGAGCTCTCGTGCAGATGACCCCATAGCGCCGGCCGACCTCGGCTGTCGTCGCCCGGCCCATCCACCACATCACCTCTTCGGCTGCGAGGGTCGAAAGCTCGCCCCACTTCTCCGCCCAAGCCGCAAGGTTCCAGTCACCTGCGCTGACGCCATCCTGACTGAGAGGCACATAGACGGTCGCCTCAGCCGGGCCATCCTCCGTTTGCACCACGACAGGCTTGCGCAGGTAGCCGTAGTTATCCAACCCTTCGTAGAAATCGGCGCGCGCGAGGGCTACTTCCGTGAGCCCCCGCAGCAAGAGTCCGTGCGCCTCGGCCTCCGCGTCGGCCCGCACCATCGGGTAGACCTCGCCCGGCACCGCCTCGACCCGCCATCCCGGCAGCCGCGCAGCGATCTGCTCGACCACATCAAAGCCAGCGCCGAGCACCACCCGCAAGAGCGGCTGGTGCATCAGTGTTCCGTAAATGAAGATATCGGCCATGCGCCCCTTCCATCCGGGCGCAATTGGGAGATCAGGCGATCTTGCCTGCGTCCGCCGAGCGCTCCTCGGTCCACTCCGCGAACCATCCGCAGAGCATGCCACCGACGATCAGGACCACCGGCACCTGCGGCAGAAAATAGCTTCCCTCGGCGAGGGTAAAGGCCATTCTTGCGTCGGTCAGGATCAGCAGTGCGTAATCGAACATCAGCGCAAAGGCACCATTGATCGCCTCAACCACGCCCTCATAGGTGCCCGGCCGCGTCGATTGGCGCAGCATTTCCCAGATCGACCAGAAGAGCAGGCACCAGAAGGCCAGAGCAAGCGATGTACGGACCCCGCCCCCGGCGGCGGCGAATTTGCCGCGCCCGGCGAGGCGCCCCATGATCATCCAGCCGCAGAGAAGCCCGATCCCGGCATTTACGAACGAAAGCAAGCCCATCTTCGTGCCCTCAGGCAAAAGCGGCTTGAAGACCTCGGACGCAAAGAAGGCTAGCAAGGCAAAGACCAGCGCAGACATCAGTTTGGTTGCGGTAGGCATCGGCGTTCCATCACATGGCAAGGGCGCGTGACTGCCCCTCGAATGGCGCGATCACACCATGTGAAACCGGCGAAAATATGGCAAAACCTCGGGAAACCCGCGACAGAGCCCGTCTGCGCCGCCCATTGTCGCGCATTCAGAAATCGCGGTTCTCGTAGGCCTCGAGCGCGGCTTTACGGCCTTCGTCCAGCCCGACAACCGGCTCATCTGGCCGATCTTTGCCCGGCTCGAGCTTCCAACTTTCGGGAACCGCCTCGTAATAGATGGCGGCGTCCTCGCCGCTGCCGAGCCATTGCTCGCGGTAAGACCCCTTGGCATCGAACTTCTCCGCCTGGCTTGCCGGATTGAATACCCGAAAGTACGGCGCCGCATCGGGCCCGCAACCTGCCGTCCATTGCCAGCCAAGACTGTTCGAGGCCTCGTCCCAGTCAACCAGCGTGTCGGCGAACCAATCACGTCCCACGCGCCAATCGGTCATCATGTGCTTGGTCAAATAGCTCGCCACGATCATCCGGGCGCGGTTGTGCATAGTGCCGGTGACGTAGAGTTCACGCATCGCTGCATCCACAACCTCCACCCCCGTGCGCCCCTGCTTCCACGCTTTCACCTCAGCTGCGCGCTCATCATCCTTCCATGGAAAGCGGCTCCATTCCTCGCGCCATTCCCGCTCGAACATATGGGGAAAGTGATAGCCCAGCTGCCAGCCGAACTCCCGCCATGCCAATTCCTTGCGAAAGGTCTCGCTGCCCTCGCCCTCCGCCGCGTTCCAGCACTGCCGGGGCGAGACCTCGCCATAGGTAAGGTTTTCGCTCAGCCCCGATGTCCAACTTTCCGCAAGCATGTCGCGCCCCTTGGGGTAATTGTGCATCCGGTCCGAAACGAAATCCCGCAGCCGCTTCTGGGCCGCCTTCTCGCCCACCACCGCATGCCGGGCCACCACTTCGGCGCCGCGCCGCATCCGGGCACCCAACGCCCAATCCGCCAGCGACTCGCTGTCAGGCCAGTTCTCCGGGCCGGCCAGTTCCCTTGGTCGCGGGCACTCTTCATCCGGTGCCTCGCCCTTCATCGTCTTCCACATTGGCGAGAAGACCTTGTAAGGCGTCCCCTGCCCCGTCTTCACCTCCCAAGGCTCCCAAAGCAGCTTTCCGGGAAAGCTCTTGGCTTCGACCCCATCGCCACGCAGCGCCGCCTTGACTTCGCTGTCCCGCTCGATGCTCACCGGGTCATACTCCCGGCTCCAGTAGACCGCATCCGCCCCCGTCTCCTCCACCAGCGCGCGCAGCACGTCCAACGCATCACCCGACCGCAAGGTGAGCCTGCCGCCTAGTGCCTCCAGTTCCTTGGCATGCGCTTCCAGCGAAAGGCCGAGCCGCCAAGCCGGGGCAGCCCCCAAGGCATCTACCTTCCGCTCTCGGATGAACACCGGGATCACCGCGCCATGCTCCCGCGCCGCCGTCAATGCGGGCAGGTCAGAGAGCCGCAGGTCGCGGCGGTGCCAGAGAATCGTGGTGCGGGTCATGGGGCCTCCGTTCAGTCGTCAAGGACGTAACGCACAGGCCAGCGCAACGGGTCAAATATTCCTGAGCGGCCAGATGAGGCACTCGCACAAAAAACCTCGCCCGACGTGCGCCGGAAGAGGCTATGTTTCGAGCGACTACCCCTTACTCGGCGGGCGCCTTGGGCGCATCGGGCCAAGCCGTCGGATCACTGTCAATATCCGGGAACTTCGCAGGATCGAACACCGGCATCTTTACGCCCGCCTTCAACTGCCCGCGAAAGTCGTTGATCAGCCGCACCGCTACCGGGAAGAGCATCGCCAGCGCCAGCAGGTTGACGACCGCGAGGATGCCCATCATCGGGTCGGAGAAGTTGAACACGAAGGTCGCACCCGGGGCCACCGCCCCGAGGAAGACGATGCACACGATTGCCACCCGCAACACCTGAATGGCCATCTTGCTGTCGGTCATGAAGGTCAGTGCGTTCTCGCCTAGGTAGTAGTTGTACATGATCGAGGAGAAGCTGAAGAGCAGGATCGCCACGGTCAGGTAATACTGCACCCAGCCACCCACATGGCCCACCATGCTCTGCTGCGTCAGCGCCACGCCATCGATACCTTCAGCGCCTGGCTGATAGACATCGCCCAGCAGGATCACGAAGGCCGTGCAGGAGCAAATGATGATCGTGTCGATGAAGACCGAGAAGCTCTGGGTGATGCCCTGGCTGACCGGGTGCTTCACATAAGCGGTCGCCGCCACGTTGGGCGCCGAGCCGAGCCCTGCCTCGTTCGAGAAGAGGCCACGCCGCAACCCGTTTGCTATGGCTGCACCCATGCCGCCCGCGACCGCTTCACGGAACCCAAAAGCGTTGGCCACGATATCGGTGATCACAGCCGGGAGCGACCCGATGTTGATCACGATGATCACCAGCGCCATGCCGATGTACATGAAGGCCATGACCGGGATGATGATGTCGGCTGCCTTTGCGATGCGGTGGATACCGCCCCAGACGATCACCGCCGTCAGCACGGCCAGCACGGCGCCCGTTGCGAGGCGCGGAATGTTCATGCTGTCGAGCGCCGCGCCCGCCACCGTGTTGCCCTGGAAGGCGTTGAACCCGATCGAGAAGGAGGCGATCAGGCACACCGCATAAATCACTGCCAGCCAGCGATAGTTCATGCCCAGCCCGTGGATGATCGCCCGCGCCGGGCCGCCGCGATAGTCGCCGTTCTCCTCGGTGCGCTTGAACACCTGTGCCAGCGTGGCCTCGACCAGTGCCGAGCACATGCCCACCAGCGCAATCGCCCACATCCAGAAGACCGCGCCCGGCCCGCCTGCGGTGATTGCCACCGCAACGCCAGCAATATTGCCGCCGCCGACGCGCCCGCCGACCGAAACGAAGAGCGCCTCACGGGCGCTGATCTTGGTGGGGTCGTTATCTTCATCGGTGCCGGTCAGCACCTTGAACATGCGGGTAAAGAAGCGGAATTGCACAAACCCGCTGGAAATGGTGAAGAAACAACCCAACACCACGAGAAAGGGCACAAGCGCCCAGCCCCATGTCAGGTCATTGATGACATTGAAGATACTGTCTAGAAATCCCATCGTCCGCGTCTCCTTGTTGGCTCTGTTCGCGGTTGTTCATCCTTCAGCTTGCCTTGGAGGGCGGCGAAGGTAACGGAAGCGTGACACATCTGAGCGGATTGGCGCATGAAAACCGCGCATTCGCCCGCTCGATGAGCAGTCGCTCGCTCATTAGATGCAAATTGCACACAACGAAGAAGCCGTCGTGTGTGCCGATCTCACTCCGAATGGGCTAGTCAGCTGCAAACCCCGTCGTCGCGCGATAGGCCGCTATGTCTGCTTGAGCCTGATCATTCAGCACCTTGGTCCGCTCCGAGAGCCATCTGAACTTCGGCCTCAAATCGCGGCTCATCATCAGGTTCACTTCCCCCGCACAGGCCGCCTCGGGCCTGCTGTCGCGCTTGGCCTCGCGCAAGAACTTGTTGATCCCGCTCTGGGCGCGCGCCGGACCGTTCTTCTGGAAGCATCCCGTAATGCGGATGATCTCGTTGTGCGTCGCCACGCCGATCTTCCCGACGTTCTGTTCAACACAGTACCGGTAGCGATGCCCCGAGTCTTCCGCTTCCTTGATCGCGTTCAACTGCCTTTGAAGCGCGTTTGCATCCTCCGCTGGGTAATAGTTGCCGCCCCCGGCCTCTGCGATGGCCTGAAGCTGCGCCTCGGTCTCGGCATCTACTGCAAAGCCGATCGTGTTGACGGTCGTTTTCACACCAGCCTCGATCAGCACTTTGGCCGCCGCAACCGGGTCACCATCACAGGTCTCCTCGCCATCGGAAATCAGATAGACGACCGGCACAGGGCTTTCACCCTCCTTGCCCTCGGGCAGCGATGCAATAAGCCGCCCCGCCTCTTCCAGCGCTCCCGCAAGCGGCGTGTAGCCAACAGGTCGCAAGGCGTCGATGGTCTCTCCCAGCTTGCGCCGCGCGCTGTCAAAGCCGTGCACCATTTCCGTCGCCGCGCAGCTCTCGGCCTTGCCTTCCGGCTTGTTGGAGCCCTTGTGCCCGTAGACCATGAGGCCAACGTCCACATCCTTGTGCACATCCCCGAGGAATGTCTTTGCCTCCCGCTTCGCCGCCTCCATCTTCGAGAGGCTGCCCGCCGACCCGGCCATCGACCCAGAGGCATCCAGAGCCAGGATAATATGGGTCGTCACGCTGCTTGCCTCAAAGCTCGTAGGTGGCTCGCAGGTCTCCAGCGCGAAACTCACCTGTTTCGGCTCACATTGCTCAAGGCTGACAGGGAACTGATTGGCAAGATCCGCATAGAGCGCCACGCAATCCACGCCACCGCCTTCCTGCCCCATGCCAGCGCTTCCGCTGGCCAGAACAAGCCCGAAGGCACAAGCAACTCGTCTCATGGCGCACCCCACGTTAACCGAACGAAAGCAGCCTAACAGCCGCCCTCGCCTGCACAAAGTTGCCAAAAAAAGAAGCCCGCCCGGATCGCTCCGGGCGGGCACATTCTTGCTCAGTCTCGGGGTTTAGGCCCGCTTTTCTGCCATCAGCCCTTTGAAGATGGCAAAGCACATCAGGAGCAGCACGATGGTGAAGGGCAAGCCCGTCGAGATCACCATGGCCTGCAAAGCCCCCAATCCGCCGCCAAGCAGCAGCGCAATGGCCACCAACCCTTCGAAGGTACACCAGAACACCCGCTGGGGCACCGGCGCATCGACCTTGCCGCCCGCAGTGATCGTGTCGATCACCAGAGAGCCGGAGTCGGAGCTGGTCACGAAGAACACGATCACCAGCACGATGCCGATAGTCGAGGTCACCGAGGTCCAGGGCAGGCCCTGAAGCATGGCAAAGAGCGAAAGCTCGGGCTTGTAGGCGTCGATCACCTGCGCCTTCACGAGGCTCGTCTCCGGGTTGGCAACCATATCGTTGATCGCCGCACCGCCGAACACCGCCATCCAGAACACGCAGACGAGGCTAGGTATGATGAGCACGCAGATGATGAATTCACGCACCGAACGGCCACGCGACACGCGGGCGATGAACATGCCCACAAACGGTGACCAGCTGATCCACCAGGCCCAGTAGAAGGCCGTCCAGCCCTGCATGTAGCCAAGATCTTCACGGCCGTGCGGGTTGGAGAGCGGGATCACCTCCTGCAGGTAGGCCCCAAGCGTCGCGACGAAGTCGCTTAGGATCGCCACGGCGCCCGCGGCGAAGAACACGAAGGCCAGCAGCAGCACGGCGATCACCATGTTGACCTCCGAGAGCAGCTTCACGCCGCCCTCGAGCCCACGCAGCACGGAGACGAGCGCGATGGCGGTGATCGCACAAATCAGGATGATCTGCACCGTCGTGTTGGCCGGAACGCCGTAGACGAAGTTCAGGCCCGCATTCGCCTGCTGCGCCCCGAGACCCAGCGATGTGGCAAGGCCGAAGAGCGTGGCAAAGACCGCCGTGATATCGATCAGGTGGCCCCAGAAGCCCCAAACCCGCTCACCGAGGATCGGGTAGAACGCCGAGCGGATCGAGAGCGGCAGGCCCTTGTTGTAGCTGAAGAGCGCAAGCGCCAGAGCCACGATCGCGTAGATCGCCCAAGGGTGCAGCGCCCAGTGGAAGGAGGTCGCCGCCAGCGCCATGCGCCGCGCCTCATCGACGTTCTCCATGATCAGGTTGCCATCGGCATCAAAAGGCCGCGCGGCGCCGAGCGGCGCGTCGCCCCATGGGGTGCCAAAGTAATAGGCAGGCTCCAACACGCCAAAGAACATCAGGCCAATGCCCATGCCAGCGGCGAAGAGCATCGCGAACCAGCCGGCGTAGCTGTAGTCGGGCGTGGCTTCCGAGCCACCCAGCCGCACCGAGCCCCAGGGGCTTACGATAAGTACGAGGCAGACGATGACGAAGATGTTGGCGCCCCAGAGGAAGAACCAGTCAAAGGTCGAGGTCATCCAAGCGCGCAGCCCGAGGTCACAGAAGGCCCCGGCCTCGCAGCCCTCGACCTCTGCCGCATTTACCCCGTTGAAGATGGCCGAGGCGGTGCCGGGCGCAAGGAGCGCGAAGGCCACGAAGGCCACGATGATCACCGCCGAAATCCAGAAGACCGGGTTGTGAATGTCAAATCCGTAGGGGCCGAACTTCCCCTCGATGTTGTTTTCGCCGATCTCATGATCGGTCTCGATCACGGCCGCGGTGCCTTCCGGCGCCGGTATGCCCTGATCGTCAGTGGTTGTGTCACTCATGGTATGTCCCCACGCTGTTTCCTTTGCCTCTGCTTCTCCAAAGCGCGGCGCATGCGAGAGACTGGCCCCGGGAACCGCCGTCAGGCTGGCTACCCGGGTTCGGCCACTCTGTGCCGCCCGAAAATTGAGCAGATGTGAGACAAGTGTAACGTGAGAATGCCGGAGACGACACCCGCCCCCGGCATTTCTTTCACGGATTCCGACATATGGCGGCCAGCGAGTGGCCGCAGCTTGCCTCAGGCGTTCACGTCAACCACCACCCGGCCGCGCACCTGCCCCTTGAGGATATCGGCGCCAAGCCCTGGCAAATCGGCCAGCGTTGCAGGCTTGATCATCGCTTCGAGCTTTTCCATCGGCAGATCCGTGGCGACCCGCTTCCACGCTTCGAGACGGTTCTCATAGGGCTGCATGACAGAGTCGATGCCCAGCAGATTAACTCCGCGCAGCAGGAACGGCACGACAGTTGCCGGAAGGCCCGCACCGCCTGCAAGGCCCACAGCCGCAACGGACGCGCCATATTTCATCTGGCCCAACACACGGGCCAGCATCGCGCCGCCCACGGCATCCACACAGCCTGCCCATGTCTCGCTTTCCAGCGGGCGCTTCACGGTCTCGGCAATCTCATCCCGCGCAACGATCTGGGTCGCACCGAGGTCGCGCAGGTAATCTACCGACTCGGGCCGCCCGGTGACGCCCGCCACCTCGTAGCCGAGTTTCGCCAGAATCGCAGTGGCAACCGAGCCCACCCCGCCCGAAGCGCCGGTGACCAGCACAGGCCCCTGCCCCGGCTTCAACCCGTGCTTCTCCAGCGCCATCACAGCCAGCATCGCGGTAAACCCGGCGGTGCCAACAGCCATCGCCGCCCGCGTGCTGAGTCCATCGGGCAGTGGCACCAGCCAGTCAGCCTTCACCCGCGCCTTCTCGGCATAGCCGCCCCAATGCGCCTCACCCACACGCCAGCCGGTGAGCACAACCTTGTCGCCCGCCTTGTACCGCGGGTCATCGCTGGACTCGACCGTACCGGCAAAGTCGATACCGGGCACATGGGGGTAATTGCGCACCAGCCCTCCGCCCGGGCCAATGCAGAGCCCGTCCTTGTAGTTCACCGTCGAGTATTCGACCGCAACCGTCACCTCGCCCTCGGGCAACCGGCTCTCCTCGATCTCCTGAACGCTGGCCGAGGTCTTTCCCTCGTCATCCTTCTCAACGATCAATGCACGCATGTCTCTCTCCCTCAGGCTGCTGCCGCTTTCTCCGCCACGGCACGCACTCGCGCCACCATGGCCCTCAACCCGTTCGACCGTTGCGAACTCAAATGCTCGTCCAACCCCAGCCGCTTCAGCTCTGCCGGGGCATCCACGGCCTGCACCTCAGCTACCGACGCCCCCGAGTAAAGCGCCTTCAGCACCGCGATCAGCCCGTTCACGATCATCGCATCGCTCTCGCCGGTAAAACTCAGCACCGCCCCCGGCCCTGCGCCCTCGACCTCCGGCACCAGCCAAACCTGGCTCGCGCAGCCCTCCACCTTGGTTGCCGGCACCTTCTGCGCCTCCGGCAAAGGCTCCATTCCCTTGCCCAACTCGATGACGTGCCGATACCGGTCTTCCCAGTCGTCCAGAAACTCGAAGGTCTCGACGATCTCCTCAAACGCGTCTCTCGCCATGGTGCGGGCTCCTTTCGAAGGCCAGAGCTAGGGCCTCCGTCGCCCGAGGTCCAGCCCTCCACCGGGCTTTTCAACGCGCCGCCTTTGCGCTAACCCTCAATGAAAGAAAAGCCGAGGGACGAGCATGATCAAACCGCTTCTGGCCACCATGGTGCTGGTGACAGCGCTGACAGGCTGTTCCCGCCTCGCGGAAAGCCGGATCAACCCGTTCAACTGGTTTGGCGGCTCCCGCTCCGAGGCTCGCACCGCCCCGGCAGTTGAAACCGTCACCGTGCGCGACAGCCGCCAGCTCGTCGGTCAGGTCACCCGCCTCAGCGTAGAGCGCACGCCGGGCGGCGCGATCATAACCGCGGTCGGCCTTCCGCCGTCGCAGGGCTATTGGGACGCCGAGCTTGTGCCCGCCACCCCCGACGGCCTGCCCCGGAACGGCGTAATGGTTTACGACTTCCGCATCGAGCGCCCGCTCGAGTTTCAGATCGAGGGGCCGCCCCGCTCGCGTGAAGTCACCGTGGGTATTCATCTTTCGAACATCGAACTGGCCTCCATCAGCCGGATTGTGGTGCGCGGCCAGGTCAACCAGCGGAGCGCCAGCCGCTGAGCTGACAGTGGGAGGCACATTCCGCGCTTTTCAGGCGAGAGTCGCAGCCACCGCGAATCCTTCAACCGGCCGACGAAACTCGTTTCGCAGCACCTCCGTGACCATCAGGTCTGGCGGGTTGAACCCAGTGCGCTCCAGCGCCTCGCAGATGAACTTCTCGCCATGCCGATAGCGCCCGCTCGGCGTGAGCTGCCAGCCCCCGGGCTTGTCCACCGCCGCCTCGCAGGTGAAAATCAGCCGGCCTCCCGGTTTCAGACCCTTGGCGAGCGTCGCGAGCGGCCGGGCTATAGCGCCGGTGTAAATGAACACATCCATCACGACGATCAGGTCGTAGAGGCCCGGCTCCGGCAGGCTCTCGCGGGCAAGGTCGCATGTGAAGAGCTTGACATAAGCCCCTGTCTTTGCGGCCTCTTCCAGAATGCCCGGGCTGATATCCACTCCGTCAAGCCGCGCGGCCACTGGCGTAAGGATCGGGGCTGAGAGGCCCGAGCCGCAACCTGCGTCAAGAACCGTCAGGCCCGCGCCAGGCGCGATCCCAACCGCCTCCAGCGCAGCAGCCAGCACCTCCGGCCCGCGATACTGTACTCCCGCCAAACTCTGGTCGAAATGCGCCGCTGTGCGGTCAAAGAACCGGGCGATGTAGCCCGCATCCGGCAGGTCCGGCGGATCGTCCCCGGTGATTGCGGCGGCCATGAAGGCAAACTCGGCCGGGTCACCATGCAGCGGCTCGGCCTGCTCCACCGCCCGCCGCGCCGCCGCTGCCGCCCCGAAATGCGCCATCTGCGTCGCTGCCCTCAGGCGAATATCGGCATCTGCCGGGCGCGCCGCAAAAACCCGGCTCCAAACCGCCTCGGCTTTCGCCTCATCCCCCTTCTGAAACATCAGGTCCGCCAGCAAAAATGCACTCTGCCGGTCGTCCGGCTGCATCTTCAACGCCCGTTCGAGCGCCCGCACCGCCGGGCCAGCCTTGCCGGCCTCAAAGTGCAACGCGCCAAGGCTGGCGAACCCCGCCGCCAAGGGCGCCTTGCCCTCACAGTGCTTTTTGACCGCCCGCAACGCCGCCTGCGACTGCCCCGCCTCCAGCAAAAGCCCGACAGCTTTGCTGAGCTCTGGCGCCGAGATTTCCTTTATCGCGAGGGCCTTCAAAGCATGGCCCTTCAAGCCTGCCTCGTCCCCCGCGCGGGCGGCCTGCACGGCCTCTGCCAAAGGGATGCGGGCGGGGGTGAGATCGTCGACCATGCGGCACGCTAGCGCGGATCGGATTGGGCGGCGAGGAGAAACATGTGGTAGGCCCGGCAGGACTTGAACCCGCAACCAAAGCGTTATGAGCGCTCTGCTCTAACCAATTGAGCTACAGGCCCGCCGAGGGACTGATTAGGCGCGCGGCCCGACATGGTCAAGCGCGTCTGGCAATTGTTGCCTGCTTGGCTTAAAGCGCGGGCGACGGCACCGAGGAGAGCGCGAATGAGCGACGGCAAGAATGGTTTGACCTATGCACAGGCGGGCGTGGACATTGACGCGGGCAATGCGCTCGTGGAGGCAATCAAGCCCGCGGTGAAATCGACCGACCGGGCGGGCGTGATGGGCTCCATCGGCGGCTTTGGCGGGCTTTTCGACCTCAAGGCCGCGGGCTTCAACGATCCGGTTTTGGTCGCCGCCACCGATGGCGTGGGCACCAAGCTGCGGATCGCAATTGACACCGGCGTGGTGAACGGCGTGGGCATCGACCTTGTTGCCATGTGCGTGAATGACCTCGTCTGCCAAGGCGCCGAACCGCTCTTCTTTCTCGACTACTTCGCAACCGGCAAACTCGATGTCACCGCAGGCGCGGCCATCGTCGAGGGCATCGCCGCAGGCTGCAAGTCGGCTGGTGCGGCACTCATCGGCGGCGAGACCGCTGAAATGCCCGGGATGTATGAGGGCAAGGACTTCGACCTCGCCGGGTTCGCCGTGGGCGCGATGGAGCGCGGCGCCGCCCTGCCCGATGGCGTGTCCGAGGGCGATGTACTGCTTGGGCTGGCCTCTGATGGCGTCCACTCAAACGGCTACAGCCTCGTCCGCCGTGTGGTCGAGATGGCCGGGCTGGGCTGGGATGCCCCCTCGCCCTTCAGCAATGGCACGCTTGGCGAGGCCCTGCTTACCCCCACCCGCATCTACGTCCGTCAGGTGCTCGCCGCGATCCGCACAGGCGGTGTCCACGGTTTGGCCCATATCACTGGCGGCGGGCTGACCGAGAACCTGCCCCGCGTCTTCCCCGAAGGCCTCGGCGCCGAGGTGGACCTTGGTGCGTGGGATCTGCCCCCGGTCTTCCGCTGGCTGGCCGAAACCGGCGGCCTGGAAGAAGCCGAACTGCTGAAAACCTTCAACGCAGGCATCGGCATGGTGCTCGTCGTCGCCGCCGATCAGGCAGAGGCGCTCACCTCGCTGTTGGAAGACACCGGCGAGCAGGTCAGCGTGCTGGGCCGCGTGAAGGCAGGCGAAGGCGTGTCATACACAGGCAAGCTGCTTTGACCAAAGCCTGCGCGATTCTGCTCTCGGGCGGCGGCTCGAACATGGTGAAGCTCGTCGAGAGCATGGCCGAGGCGGGCCACCCTGCCCGGCCCGTGCTTGTGATGTCGAACGATCCAGACGCAGGCGGGCTGGCCAAGGCACAGGCCCTTGGCGTGGCAACCGACGCGGTCAATCACCGCCCCTTCGGCAAGGATCGCCCGGCCTTCGAGGCCGAACTTACCAAACGCCTGGAGGCCGCTGGGGCAGATCTGATCTGCCTCGCGGGCTTCATGCGAGTGCTGACAGAGGGCTTCGTCCGTCATTGGGAAGGGCGGATGCTCAACATCCACCCCTCGCTGCTGCCAAAGTACCGTGGCCTGCATACCCACGCCCGCGCCCTCGAGGCCGGAGATGACGAAGCTGGCTGCACCGTGCACGAGGTCACGCCTGCGCTGGATGAAGGCCCGATTCTCGGCCAGGCCCGGGTGTCGATCCTGAGCAACGACACGCCTGATGCGCTTGCCGCAAGGGTGCTTGCACAGGAGCACCGGCTCTACCCGGCCTGCCTGCGCCGGTTCGCCGCTGGCGAGCGCGAGCCGATCTGGCTGTCTTGAATCGACGTCAAGGCAGGGTTTCCTTTCCCAGCGCTTGCGCCTAGAAAACGTGAAGCGGAAAGAACAGTGGCGCGAGACGCGCCTGCAACAAGAGAGCCCCGCAATCTATGCGCACTTTGACGACCACCGAGGAGCTGGAGGCCTACTGCCAAACAGCGGCCACGGCCCCCTATATCACCGTCGATACCGAGTTCCTGCGGGAACGCACCTACTACTCCAAACTCTGCCTCGTGCAGCTTGCCCTCCCGGGCGACGGCGAGGCCGTGCTGGTGGACCCGATCCTCGGCGAAGACATGTCGCTTGAACCGCTCTACGAGCTGTTCCGCAACCGCGATGTGGTAAAGGTCTTCCACGCCGCGCGGCAGGATCTGGAGATCTTTTTCGTGGAAGGCGGGGTCATCCCCGAGCCGCTCTTCGACACGCAGGTCGCCGCCATGGTCTGCGGCTTCGGCGAGCAGGTCGGCTATGAGACACTTGTGAAGCGGATCGTGAAAGCACAGGTCGATAAATCCAGCCGATTCACCGACTGGTCGCGCCGCCCGCTGACCGATGCGCAGAAAGAATACGCCTTGGCCGACGTGACCCACCTGCGGGTCGTCTATGAGTATCTCGCAGCCGAACTGGCCAAAACCGGGCGCGCGCCATGGGTCGAGGAGGAGCTTGGCGTTCTGCTCAGCCCCGAGACCTACGTGATCCATCCAGATGAGGCCTGGAAGCGGGTCAAGACCCGCACAAACTCCGGACGTTTTCTTGCGATCGTCCGAGAACTCGCGCGCTTCCGTGAAGGCTATGCGCAGGCACGCAACGTGCCCCGCAACCGGGTCTTCAAGGATGATGCACTGCTTGAGCTTGCCTCGACAAAGCCCTCAAATGAAAAAGAACTTTCCCGATCCCGCCTCCTCCTGCGCGAAGCGCGCCGGGGCGAGATTGCCGAGGGAATCCTGACAGCGGTTTCGGCCGGGCTTGAAGCAGATCCCGAAAGCTTCCCCAAGGTCGACAGGCGGCGCGAGAAGCTGCAGGTCAATCCCGCTCTGGCTGATCTTCTCCGTGTGCTGCTCAAGGCAAAAGGCGAACGATTCAACGTCGCCCAGCGGCTCATCGCTTCTGCCGCCGAGCTGGATGAGATCGCCGCGGGCGAACGTGACATTCCGGCCATGAAGGGTTGGCGGCGCGAGGTCTTCGGTGAAGATGCCCTCAAGCTCTGCGAGGGGCGGGTCGCGCTGGCTCTCAAAGGCGAGAACGTTGAGATCGTCGAGCTCTAAACATCGGGCGTGGCCCATCCGGGCCGCGCTCCTTACCGCGCCAGCACCAACTCAGCTTTAAGCCCACCCAGCGCCTCGCTGTCGCCGAGGCGCAGTGTGCCGCCGTGGCTGCGCGCCACATCCAGCGCAATCGCCAGCCCGAGCCCGACCCCGCCACCTGCATCCTGATTGCGGGCCGCATCAAGCCGGGTAAAGGCCTTCACCGCTTCCTCCCGCCGCGCTTCAGGGATGCCCGGACCGTCGTCTTCCACCGTGAAGCGCACCATGCGCTCGCCCAGATCGACACTCAGCTTCGCCGTCTGCCCGTAGCGCCGCGCGTTTGAGAGCAGGTTGGTCAGCGCCCGCTCGACTGAAAGCGCCCGCACCGCAATCTCCTCCTCTCCTTCTCCACGCCGCTCAACCTCCACCCTGCCGCCCGCGCGCCGCGCCTTCTCGGCCACCTGTTCGGCAAGCTCCACCGCATTCACCGGCTCCGCCGCCTCTCCGGCCTCAGAGCGGACAAAGGCAAGAAACCCATCCAGCATGGCCTCCATCTCCGCCACATCGCGCCCTAGGTCTTCCACGTCGGCGCCATCGGCCTCGGCCAGAGACAGGCCCAGCTTCATCCGCGTCAGTGGCGTCCGCAGGTCGTGGCTCACGCCACTGAGCAGCATGGTGCGCTGCGCCGTCTGCCGCTCGATCCGTGCCCGCATGTCCAAAAACGCATGGCCCGCCGATCGCACTTCCACCGCGCCCGCGGGCTTGTAGGGTTCGATCCGGCCCCGGCCGAAAGCCTCCGCCGCCGCCGCAAGCCGCGTGATCGGTCGGAGCTGGTTGCGCAGGTAAATGAACGCCACAAGCGCCATCACGACACCGACGAACCCCATCAGCACCAGAAACTGATGCGGGTTGGAGGCGCTGACCCTTCGCCTGTCAAAACTGATGCCAAGCGGCCCGTGCCGGGTGCTGACCTGCAAAAGGACCCGACGGGAACTCTCCGAAAGGTCCACCGCCTCCACGCCCTCAAGCCCACGGCGCAGCTCGGCAATCACCGTCGCGCCAGACACATCGTAAAATGGCCGCCGAAACCCGTGCATCTCCTCCGCAGGCAGCGTCAATTCGAGCCGGAGCGCAGCAGCAAGCCCTGCAACTGATTGCAGGGCCGCCTCCGCATCGGGCGCCGCCTCGACCTCCTCGTTCAGGTGCCGCAATTCCAGCAGCAGCGAGTCGGTCATCTGCTGCGTCACATCCTCGAAGTGCCGCTGGATGAACACCACCGAAACCACGACCTGAAGCACAACGATAGGCAGAAGCAGGATCAGCGCGGCCCGGCCGTAGATCCCCTTTGGCATCGAGCGTTTCAACCACGAAAAATCCATGCCACAAGGTTACGGGCGGCAGGCAGGGAACGAAAGATGCAAAGCGAGACAGGCAAGCCCGTGGAGCTGGAGCCGGGCATCACCCGCGTGATCGCGCCCAACCCCTCCCCAATGACCCATTGGGGCACCAACAGCTACCTCGTCGGAGAAACGGAGCTGGTACTGATCGACCCCGGGCCGAACCTGCCCAGCCACGCCGAGGCGCTGCTCGCCGCGCTGAAGCCCGGTCAGACGATCTCCCACATCCTCTGCACCCACTCGCATCTCGACCACTCGCCGCTCGCCGCGCGCATGGCCGCCGAAACCGGTGCGCAAATCTACGCCTTCGGCACCCACTTCGACGGTCGCCGTCCGGTGATGCAAAGCCTCGCCGAAAGCGGCCTCGCAGGCGGCGGAGAAGGGATCGACGCCGATTTTGCCGCTGATATCCGCCTCGCCCATGGTGACGTGCTGGAGGGGCCTGGCTGGAGGCTCACCGCCCTCCACACACCCGGCCACATCGCCAACCATCTCAGTTTCGCGCTCGAGCGCCCCGAGGGCGAGGCCGTCTTTACCGGCGACCACGTGATGGGCTGGGCAAGCTCGCTCATCAGCCCCCCCGATGGCGACGTGAAAGCCTTCATGGCCTCCCTCGCCCTCCTCGCCGAGCGACCTTCCCGCGTCTACCACCCGGGCCACGGCGCGCCCATCACAGATCCCGCCGCGCGACTCACTTGGCTGGCCGACCATCGCCGCGCCCGCGAATCCCAGGTGCTCCAAGCCCTCGCCGCCGGCCCCGCTACCCCCGCAGAGCTCACCGCACGGGTCTACACCGACGTCCCGCCCGCCCTCCTCCCCGCCGCCGAGCGCAACCTCCTCGCCCAGCTCATCGCCCTGACCGAACAGGGCCTCGCAACCGCCAGCCCCACCCTTTCGGCCAGCGCCACATACGCCCTCGCGTAACGCCAGAAATTTTTCCGCAAAACCCTCTGGACGCCCCCCCGGCCCATTGCTAAAAGCCCGGCCAGTGTTCCGGCGTAGCTCAGCGGTAGAGCAGTTGACTGTTAATCAATTGGTCGTAGGTTCGATCCCTACCGCCGGAGCCAATTTCCCAAGTTTCTAAGGAAACTCCAGTATCTGCAGCCGTGCGACGTACGGCTAATTCGTCGCATGCGTTCCCGTTGAGCGAAGCCTGCTTGTGGAGTGCGCACTTCAGTATGGCCGCTACACCGATGGTCCTCCCAAAGGCCCATCGCCCATGCAGGCGGTCGCGACCACTTCGGCGCAAACAGAAACAATCCCCGGTCAAGTGTCTCATTGCGCCCGCGTCAGGGAATGTGGCAGGAAATTGTCTTAATTTTGTTGAAATATGGCGAAATTTCGCTCATTCTGAGGCACGTTTAGGCCTATTTCGAAAATTTTTTTCCACTGGGGGAGTTGTGATGTTTCCCAAGCCTCATGCCGTAGCGGCAGCGCTGCTCTGTCTCTCCGGTTCTGTCGCCACCGCTCCAGCAAGTCTTGCCGCCGAAGGCAAACGCTGCACGGGCTCCACGACCTACGCCTCGGTCGATGCCCTCTGCGGGTGCGCCGTTGTAACCCAGAGCTTCATCCGGCGCGTACAACGCAACCCGCAGTTCCCAGAGCTGTTGGGGGCCATTGAATCGCAATGTCCGAAACTCGCCATCGTGCTGACCGACCTGCCGACCGCGGCGATCGATCCGGAAAACGGCGATGGCAGTGATGGGCCGGGCGGGTCCGGAAGCACGGGCGGGGACGGTGGTGGCGATCCCGGGGATACCGGTGGCACCGATGGCAGCACTGATGAGGATGACACAGGCGACGGTGGGCCGGGCGGCGATACCGGTGACGGTGGCGGTGACCCTGGCGGCAGCTCCGGCAATCCCGGAAACGACAAGGATGTCGGGAAGGCCGGTGAAACTCCCAGCAAAGGAGATTGGGGCGGCGGCAGCAAAGGAAAATCCGATGGCGGCAAGGGTGGCGGCAAAGGGAAAGGCAAGGGCCACTGACCCCCTCGGGCCGGGGCAGCACGCCTCGGTGGCGACCTCACCGCATCATGGTGAACGCCGCGTGAATTTCAGGGGGCCGGCCGTGAAAGCGGCACAGCCCCCATGGCGGGAAAACGAGCAAGGCACATAACCTATCGGCATTACTTGACTTGTTTCCACGTGCCTCAAGGAGGATTTTCAATGACACGTTATCTGACCCGTACCTCGATTGTACTCACTGCAGCACTCGGTCTCGGCCTCATCGCGCCGAGCCAGTCGGCTGCCCAGCAGCGTTGCTCTGCCTTCACCGCCAGCGGCATGAGTTCTGCCGCCGAGCTCTGCGGCTGTGAGGTGGTGACCCAGGGCTTCCTGCGCAGCGTCACCCGGAAGGACAACTTTCCCGGCCTTCTGACCACTGTGCAGCAGCAGTGCCCGAAGCTCGGCGTCCTGCTCACCGACCTGCCCACCGCGGCCCCGGCCCCGGCAATCTCCAACCCGCCCAGCGGCCGTGGCCCCGTGACCACCGTCTCTGAACCGGAGCCCGAGGAGGAGCCGGAGCAGGAACCAGAGAAGTGCTACGATGACTACTACGACCAGGTTTAGGTCGAACCAAAGCTCAAGACCTTCTGAGAGCGACTTCGCCTAGCGGCTGGTAAAGCCAGAGACCCATCGGCGCGGATCGGCCGGGTCCTGCATCCGCAGGAACACGTAGCCGGTCTGCTGCCAGCCGCGCAGGCGATCTGTCTGGTTGTCGAGCACAACATCGCCGCCCGCGCTGCGGTAGATCAGCACCGCGTGAGACCGCCTCTGGCGGTCGAGCGCAGTCGCAATCAAAAGCCGTGCGGGCGCAACACCGCTGCGGATGAGTTCGCGCTTCTTGATGAGGGCAAAGTCCTCGCAGTCCCCGCCCCGTCGGGTGGGCAACGCCCAGTGCTCCTCGCGCGCATATTGGCTGCGGTCAGAGATTTCGCGGGTCGATGCGTTGACCGAGCGGTTGACGCGCTTGACGAGATCCATCTCGCGGGAGCGCTGCGCACCTGCACGGCCGTCACAAGCCCAGCTATATGTTGAACACAGCGCCTGTGCACCGCTAGGAGCCGGCGCAGCACGTGCCGCCACAAGAAAGCTGCCGCCCACAGTCGCCGCTGCCGGAAGTGCTGTTAGAGCCAGTACCGCTGCAAACGCAGCTCTCACGCTCCAGGAAAGACCTGACTTCATCTGCCACCTCAATAGCTGTTGTGCCGTTAATTCGGCATCTCGGCTCTGCTCAGTCAGAGACGAGGGCGCAGCCCTCAAGCCGCGCGGTCGTCCCTTTTATTGATCTTGAATGACTAACCTGGGCTTAATGCGCAAGGTTCCCGCAAAAACTGCAGCAATATGGGCGCAATCGCGCCACAGGCGGCTTCATAGCCCCTCCGGCACCATCAAGTCGCCAACCGGCCCCGCCTGATGGAGTTGCGCGCCGGTGACGGCCTGAAGCGCTTCAAACGTCAGGCCTGGGAGTTTCTCCCGCAGCACAAAGCGCCCCTCGACCACGTCAACCACCGAAAGAGAGGTGTAGATCCGGCTCACGCAGCCCACGCCTGTCAGCGGGTTGGCGCAGCGTTCCACCAGCTTCGGCGCCCCGGTCTTGGTCACATGCTCGGTCACCACCGCCACCCGCTTCGCGCCCGTCACCATATCCATCGCGCCACCCACCGCCGGCGTGCCCTTGTTGCCGATCCGCCAGTTGGCGAGGTCGCCGTTCTCGGCCACTTCGTAGGCGCCGAGCACGGCCAAATCGATATGTCCGCCGCGCACCATGGCGAAGCTGTCCGCATGGTGAAAGATGCTGGCCCCCGGGTTCAGCGTCACCGCCTTCTTGCCCGCATTGATCACATCCCAATCCTCCGCGCCCGCCTCCGGCGCAGGGCCCATCCCGAGGATGCCATTCTCGCTGTGATAGGTCACGTGGCGGCCCGCAGGCTGAAACTGCGCAACCATCTCCGGAAACCCGATACCGAGGTTCACATAGGCGCCGTCCGCGATGTCCTGCGCCGCCCTCCAGGCGATGCCCGCGCTGCTGAGCTTCTCCATCAGAACGCCTCCCCCGCCCGCACCAGTACCTCTTCCTGCGCGGGCTCCGGCACCTCGACCACGCGCGCCACGAAGATCCCCGGCGTCACCACCTGCTCTGGCGCAATCTCCCCCGGCCTCACCAGCCGAGACACTTGCGCAATTGTGCAGCCCGCCGCCATCGCCATGATGGGCGCAAAGTTCCGCGCCGCCAGGCGGTAGGTCAGGTTGCCATGGGCATCGCCCAGCTCGCCCTTCACCAGCGCCACATCCGCCTTCAGCCAGCGCTCGCGCAGATAGGCCCGCCCCTCGAATTCCTCCACCGGCTTGCCCTCCGCAAGCTCGGTCCCCACCCCCGTCGCGGTGTAAAACGCCGGAATGCCCGCGCCCCCGGCCCGGATCCGCTCGGCCAGCGTGCCCTGTGGCACCAACTCAAGCTCCACCTCGCCCGCCTCATAGCGCCGCTGGAAGGCCTGCGGCTGCGAGGAGCGCGGAAAGGAGCAGATCACCCTGGCCACCATCCCAGCATCCAGCATGGCTGCAATGCCCACTGCCCCGGTGCCCGCGTTGTTATTGACCACCGTCAGCTCGCCCGGATGCCCCGTCGCCCGAAACCGCGCCACTAGTGCATGGATCAGCTCCACCGGAATCCCCGAGCCGCCGAAGCCCGCGATCATCACCACCGCCCCGTCGGCAATATCGGCCACCGCCGCCTCAAGGCTTGCCACAGACTTGTCCATGCCGTCCTCCCTCGCCCGGACCCTAGCGGGCAAGGCGGCTCAGAAATAGCCCTTTTTCGGCGGTGCTCCATGGGGCGCAGGCATCAGCAGCGACCAAGGCGAGCCATCGCTGCCGCGCTCCTGCTTCACGCAGATCAGCGCCGGCTCATCCCGCTTGATTGCCGCCTTCAACGCCACCTCCAGCGCCTCCGGCGTATCGGCCCGCTCGGCATGCAGCCCAAAGCTCTTCGCCATCGCCACGAAATCCGGATTGCCCAGCTCCGCCCCCAGCCTGCGCCCCTCGTATTGCGTGTCCTGATCCCGCAGCACGTTGCCAAAGGCCCCGTTGTCGAAGACCACGACCACCACGCCGATCCCGTGCTGCGCCGCCGTCGCCATCTCCTGCGCCCCGAAGAGGAACCCCCCGTCGCCGGTCACCGCCACCACGGCTTTCTCCGGATTGGCCACCTTCACCCCCAGCGCGGTGTTGTAGCCGAACCCGAGGTTCTCCTGATACGCGCTCGTCACATAGGTCCGAGGCTCATAGACTGGAAAGGCAAACCGCGCCGTGAACCCCACCTGGCTGATCTCCTCCACGAAGAACCCGTCCCGCGGCAGCGCCGCCCGGATCGCCTTGAGAAAGCCCACCTGCGGCTGCACCTCCTCGATCTTCTCCTCAGCCGCCGCCCGCGCCGCGCCAATCGCCTCGCTCCGGTTGGGCCCCTGAGCAACGCGGCCCACGAGCGCCGCACAAGCCTCCGCCGCATCGCCCAGAACGAAAGCATCGGGCTTCAGCCGCACCGCCTCCGTTGGGTCGATGTCGATCCGCAGCACCTTCAGCCCCTCGGGCCGCCACTGCCAGCGCATGAAGGGTAACTCCAGCCGCGAGCCGATGCCGATCACAAGGTCGCAGTCACGATACAGATCATACCCCGCCACCATGTTCACACTCAGCGGATCATCCTCGGGGATCACCCCCTTGCCGGAGCGATGCGCCACCACCGGCACGCCCAGCTTGCGGGCCAGCGCGAGTACCTCTGCGCCCGCCTCCATCGCGCCGAAGCCGACGAAGATCATCGGGTTCTCGGCGGCGGCGATCATTTCGGCAGCATGCGCCACCTGCTCCTCATCGAGCGGCGGCGGCAGCACTTCCTCGCGCTCAAAGCCCCCGCGCACGGTCCCCTTGGCGGCCATCACATCCCACGGCGCCTCGATCGCAGCAGGCCCGCCCCGGCCCCGCGCCATCTCGCCAAAGGCCCGGCCCAGCATCCGCCCGGTCTCGCTCGCATGCTCCACCCGCCCCGCCCAGCGGGTGAAACTACCCAGCGTCGCAAGCTGGTCTGGCAACTCATGCAGCTGCCCCCGGCCCTGACCAATGAGGTTGGAAAAGATGTTGCCGGTGACGCACAGCACCGGCGTCCCCCCGGCATAGGCTGTGCTCACCGCAGCTCCCGCATTCAGCACCCCCGGCCCCGGCACCACGGTAAACACCCCCGGCTTGCCGGATGAGCGCGCATAGCCATAGGCCATGTAACCCGCCCCCTGCTCATGCCGCGTGTGGATAAACCGGATGCGCCCGGCCTCTCGCGCCAAAGCGTCGTTGAACGCGTACATATGTGCACCGGGTATGCCGAAAACCACCTCGGTCCCGGCCTCTGCCAGCCCAGCCGCCAGCGCCTCGCCCGTGGTCCGCTCCGCCTTGTTGCCGCTCATGCCGCCCTCCCTGGCCATTTCGTTCACATGTTAAGCATATTCCGCCGATCCCCACAAGGACCGTCGCGGCCTTCCTGCCACACCCCTTCATTTCGAGGCAAATCCAATATCCCCGCCCCATTTTGGTCACAATTGCGGCACCCAATATCCAGACAGAGGAGGCAAACTCCCACATGTGAGGCAGGAACCATCGCCGGGCAGCGCCCGTTGGGGTGGTGACACAGCAAAGGAAAAGGGCAATGGCACCGAAGAAATCCGCCAAGCCGGAGATGAAGACCGAAGAGCGCGCCGCCGACAAGCGCCAGCGCGAGAACAAGTCCGACATCTGGGATATTTCCCCCGATGCCGAGACAGACAAGCGGTACATCATCACCGACTGGGCCAGCATCTGACCCGCTGACACGACCTGTCAGCAGGGGCGGATCTCGCCCCTGTTCCGCGCCGAAACCCGGCGCTAAGTTGCGGCCATCATGGCCGACTCCCGCTCTCCCGTTTCCTCGATCCGCAATCTCGGCCCCGCAATGGAGGCCTCCTGTGCCCGTGCCGGTATCCACTCGGCCGAAGAGCTCGCGGCCTTAGGGACCGATGAAACCTACCGTCGCCTGCTGAAGAACGGTGCCCGCCCCCATTTCATTGCGTATTACGTAATAGAGATGGGCCTGCAGGGCCGCCCGTGGAACGACTGCAAGGGCAAGGAAAAGGAGCGCCTCCGTGCCCGCTTCGATGCCATCGTTGCAGACGCGCACGACCCCGGGCTTTCCGAACTTGAGCGTGTGCTCGACCAGATCGGCGTGCGCCCGCGCTGAGACGTACCCGATGTGAATACCCTTCACATTGGGCCCACTCGTCCCCATATACTCTATATGACCTCGCCAATGCCTCTCTCCGGCCCGGCCATCGACGCCGAAATCGCCGCGCTTCACCGCCTTGCCCGGCGGATGGACGCACTCGTCCGCGTGCCCGGCACCCAGATCGATGTGGGCCTCGACACATTCCTCGGCCTGATCCCCGTGGTCGGCGACACCCTCGCCGCCGCCCCCTCCGCCTATATCATCTGGAAGGCCCACCGACTGGGCGCCACACCCGGCGCCCTGGCCTACATGGGGTTCAACATGGCGCTCGACTGGTCAATCGGCTCGATCCCAGTCCTGGGCGACATCTTCGACGCTGCCTACAACGCCAACATCCGAAACGTGTGCCTGCTGGAGAAGAACCTCGCAAAACAGGCGACACTCGCCCGCGATGTGACCGTTCCCAGTTAACGCTCAAAGCAAAAAGGGCGCTCCGAAGAGCGCCCCTTGGCCGGCGAACATCTGTCCGCCATATCCCTTCGGCCTTAGCCGACCAGCTCAAGCCCGCTGAAGAAGAAGGCGATCTCCTGCGCGGCGGTCTCGGGGGCGTCCGAACCGTGCACCGAGTTCTCGCCAACCGACTCGGCGAATTCGGCACGGATGGTGCCCGGGGCCGCATCGGCAGGGTTGGTCGCGCCCATCACTTCGCGGTTCTTCAGGATGGCGCCCTCGCCTTCCAGCACCTGCACGACCACCGGCTCGGAGGCCATGAACTCGCAGAGCTCACCGTAGAACGGGCGCTCGGCGTGCACTTCGTAGAACTTGCCGGCCTGCTCCATCGAAAGCTTGATCCGCTTCTGGGCGACGATCCGCAGACCGGCCTCTTCGAACTTGGCGTTGATCTTGCCGGTCAGGTTGCGGCGGGTGGCATCGGGCTTGATGATGGAAAGCGTGCGTTCGGTGGCCATCTGGCATCTCCTTTATGTGCCGGGCGCTGGCCCGGTCCGAATTTCGCGGCTGCGGTAACACGCGGCATTCGGTTTTGAAAGCCCCCGAATGCGCCCTAGCTAAGCCGCATGAGCACCCCGCCCCTCCTGATCTTCGGCGCTGGCAGCATCGGCACCGCGCTCGCGCAGGCCGCCCTCGCCGCGCCCAAAGCTCCGCCCGTTCATGTCGTCACCCGTGGCACCGCGCCAGAAGGCACGACTGCCCATCATCTCGATCCGGATAACGAAACAGCCCTCGCGCAACTCGCCGAGGATCTGCCCGAGATTTCCGGCCTGCTCATCACCCTCGGCACGCTGCACACCGATAGCTACGCGCCGGAGAAGAGCCTCAAAGCCCTCGACCCAGCTGCAATGGCCGAGGTCTATCGCGTCAACGCCATCCTCCCCGCGACGATATTCAAACACTTCCTGCCGCGCCTGCCCCGCAAGGCCCCCGCCTTCGCCGCCGCGCTCTCCGCCCGCGTCGGCTCGATCTCCGACAACAACCTTGGCGGCTGGGTCAGCTACCGCGCGTCCAAGGCTGCGCTGAACCAGGTCATCCGCACCTTTTCCATCGAACTCGCCCGCACCCACCCTCAGGCGCGCCTCATCGGCCTCCACCCCGGCACCGTTGCCACCGCTCTGTCGCAGCCCTACCGCGGCAATGCCCCCAAGGTCTTCACGCCATCGGAGAGTGCCGCCCACCTCTGGCGCACCATCGCGGCTACCACCCCGGACGACAGCGGCAAGCTCTTTGCATGGGACGGTAAGGAGATCACGCCTTGATCCATGGCCCCTGGCCCCCTATCAAGCACCGCCTTGAAAACACCGGGAAATATGATGAAAGCACAGATCGCCGCCACCGCCGCCCTGCTCACGCTCTCTGCCTGTATGAGCGGCGCGCCTGTCACCCAAGCGCCCGTCACTGCCCGCGCGAAACACGCCAGCATCAATGACCGTATCCTCGGCTTCTCCGAGCCGGTCCTGCGCAGCTATGTGGGCAAGGGTTCCAAGCGCAAGGAAGTCGTCGGCGCCCGCTGCACCCTCGACAGCGCCGAATTCACCATGCCGCCGCTGACCACCCCGGTCACCCTGCGCCTGCCCGAGTTGAAAGGGAAGCCGACGCCCCTGCGCATCTCGTGCCAAAGCGCCTCTGGCGAGGGTGATGCGGTGATCCAGCCGCAGATTCAGGGCACCGTTGTCGCAGGCGCATCGCCGGTGGGCATCGTTGCCGCCATTGCCACCTCCGCGATCGTCGCCTCGCGCGATAAGTGGGGCTGGGGCAACAACGGCGCCGCACTCGACGTGACGCTCGAGTAACCTGCCTTTCGATGCCTATGGAACTGCCGCGCGGGCTCTGCTAGGCCCGCGCCATGCTGCGCATTTCCGATATATCCTTTGCCATGGAAGGCCGACCACTCTTCGAGCACGCCTCCGCGACCATCCCCGAGGGCCACAAGGTCGGCCTCGTCGGGCGCAACGGCACGGGCAAAACCACCCTCTTCCGCCTGATCCGCGGTGAACTCGCGCTTGAGGGTGGCGACATCTCCTACCCCACCCGCGCCCGCATCGGGGGCGTGGCACAGGAAGCGCCGGCAACCGACGACTCGCTGCTCACCACCGTTCTGGCCGCCGACACCGAGCGCGCCGCCCTGCTGGCTGAGGCCGAAACCGCCACCGACCCCCACCGCATTGCCGAGGTGCAAACCCGGCTGGCCGATATCGACGCATGGTCTGCCGAAGCCCGCGCCGCCTCCATCCTCTCCGGCCTCGGCTTCTCGCACGAAGACCAGCAGCGCCCCTGCGCCGATTTCTCCGGCGGCTGGCGGATGCGCGTGGCCCTCGCCGCCGTGCTCTTTTCGCAGCCGGACCTGCTGCTACTCGACGAGCCGACCAACTACCTCGACCTCGAAGGCGCGCTCTGGCTCGAAAGCTATCTCGCCCGCTACCCGCACACCGTCATTGTAATTTCGCATGACAGGGGCCTGCTCAACCGCGCCGTCGGGGGGATCCTGCACCTCGAAGACCGCAAGCTGACCTTCTACCAAGGCAACTACGACAGCTTTGCCGAGACCCGCGCCGCCCGCCTCGCGGTGGCCGAGGCCGAAAACCGCAAGCAAGAGGCCCGCCGCGCGCACCTGCAAAGCTTCGTGGACCGTTTCCGCGCCAAGGCCTCCAAAGCCGTACAGGCGCAAAGCCGCCTCAAGATGCTCGCCCGCCTCAAGCCCATCAGCACGCCGCAGGAAGCCGCGCTGAAGGTCTTCACTTTCCCCGAGCCCGAAGAGCTCTCGCCCCCCATCGTCAACATGGAAGGCGCCGCCGTCGGCTACGATGGCACGCCCGTCCTGCAACGCCTGAGCCTGCGCATCAATCAAGACGACCGCATCGCCCTGCTAGGCCGCAACGGTCAGGGCAAATCCACCCTCTCCAAGCTGCTCGCCGGCAAACTCGAGGCTCTCTCCGGTCGAATGATCTCGGCCCGCAAGCTCCGCATCGGCTACTTCGCCCAGCACCAACTCGACGAGCTGCGCCCCGAAGAGACCCCGCTCGAGCACCTGCGCCGGATGAAGCCCGATGAGCTGCCCGGCAAGCATCGCGCCCGGCTGGCTGGCTTCGGTGTCATGGCGGCGCAGGCAGAAACCCCCGTGGGCAAACTCTCCGGTGGCCAGAAGGCGCGGCTCTCCCTGCTCATAGCCACGCTCGAAGCCCCCCACATGCTCATCCTTGATGAGCCGACCAACCACCTCGACATGGAAAGCCGCGAGGCTCTGGTCGAGGCCCTCACTGCCTACACCGGCGCCGTGGTGCTCGTGAGCCACGACATGCACCTGCTGAGCCACGTGGCTGATCGGCTCTGGCTGGTCGATGGCGGCACCGTCAAACCCTTTGACGAAGATCTCGAAGCCTACCGCCGCCTGCTCCTCGCCACGCCCGAGAAGCCCAGCAAGGAGAAGGAAAAGCCCAAACCCGCCAAACGGGTGAGCCAGGCCGATATCCAGGCCCTCCGGTCGGAGCTGAAGAAGGCCGAAGCCCGCGTCGCCAAACTGGAAGAGATGCGCGACAAACTCGCCACCAAGCTGGCCGACCCCGATCTTTACGAAGACGCCCGCAAGGGCGAGCTCGCCACCTGGAACGCCAAATACGCCGAGGTTATGGAAGGGCTGGAGCGCGCCGAAGCGATCTGGATGAGCGTCGGCGAAAAGCTCGAAAACGCGCAAGACGCCGCTTGAGGCGCTGCCTCAACTCGACCCTGCAAGACACTGCGAATAAAAGAAAAACCCCGCGCCGTGCAGCGCGGGGCCTGAATTTTTCGTAGGCTGGAATAGCCCGCCTCTTAGAGGCCGAGCGCTTCCTTGACCTTGTCGAGCGCGCCGGTCAGCGCCTCGGGGTTGTCCTTGGCGGCTTCGACGGCCTTCACAAGGGCAGTTTTCTGGAAGTCACCAAGATCGGATCCTTCGATCATCTCGGTCACCTTCTCCAGGTCAAAGCCTTCGGCGGTGAGCGCGGTCAGGTCCATGCCCTCTGCAGCCTCGCCCGCGGCATCAGCCGTGGCTTCGGCGGCGGCAGTGGCGCCTTCGGCAGCTTCCGTCGTGGTGTCGGCGGCTGCATCGGTCGCGCCGTCCACAGCCTCGGCGGCCTCACCCATTGCCTCGGATGCGGCTTCCATCGACTCAGACGCCGCTTGCATCGCCTCGGCTGCGGCCTCGGTCGCGCCCTCTTCGGCAGCGTCCACGGCATCGGCAGCCTGTTCCATCGCGGCCTCGGCTGCATCGCCCGCAGCCTCCACGGCAGTCGCGGTCTCGTCCACCACTTCCTCGGCGGTCTCGGCCGCCGCATCCGCAGCGCCTTCCACGGCTTCCATCGCGTCGCCAGCCGCCTCTTCGGCGGCCTCGGTCACCGCATCGGCAGCCTCGGTGGTTTCCTCGACCACCTCTTCAACGGCCTCCTCGATGGCGCTCTCGCCCTCGGCAGCTGCCTCTTCGGTGGTCTCTTCAACGGCTTCCTCGGTGGACTCGGCAGTCTCTTCAGCCGTCTCCACTGCCTCTTCGGTTGCTTCAGTGGCCTCAGCCGCGGCCTCGGTGGCCTCGGGCGCCGGTTCATCGCCGCTCTGGGTGGCGTAAATGTAGCCGCCGATGGCGAGTGCGGCCACAACGACGCCGCCGATCATCTTGTTATCCATAGGGTAATTCCTTGTCCCACACTTGCCTTTCAAAAGGCCCGCCCCATCATATGACATCCCCTGCCGGAATGAAAAGCGCGTTTGCGGCAGTGCGGCATAACCCGCGCCGCTCCGCCGAAACCCGCGCAGATGCGTTTCGCTGTGCCCTTGCCCCGCAATCCGCTTGAACCGCGCCCATGCGCCGTCTATTTTGCCGCCCATTCAACCCAAGGCTTCCACAGGAGATATCCCATAGCCCGCAGACCCCACAACGCCCCGCCGGTGCGTGACACAGGCCCCCGCGTGAACGATCGCATCACGGCCTCCGAAATCCGGCTCATCGGACACGAAGGACAGAACGTGGGCGTGGTCACGCCCCAGCGCGCGATGGAGCTCGCCGAACAGGTCGGTCTCGACCTCGTCGAGATCTCGCCCAACGCGACCCCGCCCGTTTGCAAGATCATGGATTTCGGCAAGTACAAGTACGAGACCCAGAAGAAGGAAGCCGAGGCGCGGAAGAAGCAGAAGATCATCGAGATCAAGGAAATCAAGTTCCGCCCCAACACCGACACGCATGACTACGACGTCAAAATGCGCAACGTGTTCAAGTTCCTTGAGAACGGCGACAAGGTGAAGATCACCCTGCGCTTCCGGGGCCGGGAGATGGCGCACCAGGATGTGGGCCGGGCTCTGCTTGAGCGGGTCGCGGATGACATCAAGGAAATCGGCAAGATCGAGTCGATGCCCAAGATGGAAGGCCGCCAGATGGTGATGATGATCAACCCGCTGCCCAAGTAAGGCAGACTTTCAGAGATACGATCAGGGCGGCCCGGTGCCGCCCTTTTTCATGGGTGACCTATCCGCTGTGCGCATTACTAGCGCGCGCCCTACCACGCCTCCCGAGGCTGCGGCCTGATCGGGATCTCCTTCAGCAAACCACCAACCCCCATCTCGGCAAACTCCTCCGGCCCCGGCGGCAAGCCGCAGGCCACCCGCTCCAGCACCCAATCCGCCCCGTTGAGCGCAGGCGAGCGGGCGCAACCCGGCAGACCAATCACGGGCATCTCGCCGAGAGCGCCGAGAAACAGCAAGTTCCCCGGGTCCACCGGCATCCCGAAGCGCTCCACACTGCCCCCAGCCTGCCGCAGCCCCTGCGGGGCCACGTCATGCGCGTCCGATGTGGCTGACCCGGTCAGGATCAACGCAAGGTCCGCCTCCGCCGCGCGGAGCGCCGCAGCCACCGCGCCGGTCTCATGCGGCACCACCTCCACGGCGGCCACCGCGATTCCCAGCGCCTTCAGCCGCCCTTCCACCGCCGCGCGGCCCTTCTCGGTGATCGAAGGCTTCTGCCCCGGCACCTCCGTCAGCACCACCACGGCCCGCTCCAGCACAACCGGAGCCAGCCGCATCGCGCCCTCTGCCGCAGCCACCGCCGCCTCCAGCGCCGCCCCCTGCACCGCGTAGGGGATCACCTTGACCGTCCCCGCCAGCAGCCCCGGCGTGACCCGCGTGTAGGGCGCAAGCGTTGCCAGCGTCAGCCCCGGGTCCACCGCATTGATGGCGCGCACCTTCGCGGCATCCACCACCAGCACCCCCGGCCCCCTCGCCTTGAAGTTCACCCGCCCGGTATGCGCGGCAGTCAACTTCAACCCGCTGCCCTTCACCGCCCTTGCCAGCGCCTCCGCCGCCACGTCCTCGGCCACGTCGCCCGGCTCCAGCCGCGCCACGATCACCTCGGCCAACCCCTCGGCCTCCAGCGCCGCCACCGCCTCCGCACCGAGCACCGCGCCCTTCTTCAGCATCCGTCCGCCCGCGCGCACCGAATGCGCCAGCACCGCGCCCTCGGCCTCGCCAACAGGAACTGGCCCAAACTTCACTTGCGGCCCCGCAGCACCTCGGTCACCTGCGCCAGCACCGAAACGGCAATCTCCGCCGGGCTCTTCGCGCCGATATTCAGGCCGACTGGCGCGTGGATACGGGCGATATCAGCCTCGAATGCTCCCGCCGCCTTCAGCCGATCCACCCGCTTGCCGTGGGTCCGGGTCGAGCCAAGGCACCCGAGGTAGAAGCAATCGGAGGCCAGTGCCGCCGCAATCGCGGGGTCGTCGATCTTGGGATCGTGGGTCAGCGTCACCACCGCCGTACGGGCATCGAGCCCCCAGGCGGCCAGCGCCTCATCGGGCCAGTCATGGCTGATCGTGGTCTCGGGAAAGCGCTCGGGCGTGGCAAAGGCTTCGCGCGGGTCCACGATGAAAGGGTCATAGCCCGCCATGCGCGCCATCGGCACGAGGAACTGGGCAATATGCACCGCCCCCACCACCGCCATCCGCAGCGGCGGGTTGTGAATGCCCACAAAGGTCTTGCCGTCTTCCTCGAACCCGGAGCGGTCCGCCCGGAACCGCTCTTCCAAGCCGTCCGGGCCCTGCACTCGCGCGCCCCAGCTTTCGGTATCCACCACGTAGGCAACCGGGCGCCGCGCCTCGATCGCCCCAACCACCTCGGCCAGAGCCGCCTCGCTCATGCCCGCGCCCACCGGCTGAACCATCACGCGGATCGTGCCCCCACAGGCGAGGCCCACGTGGAACGCCTCGTCATCGCTCACGCCATAGGTCAGCAGCTTGCTCTGCCCTGTCTCCAAGGCCTCGAACGCCTCAGCTACCACTGCGCCCTCAACGCAACCACCCGAAACCGAGCCCTCAAGTTCCCCGGCCCCGGAAATCGCCAGATGTGCCCCCACGGGCCGCGGCGCAGAGCCCCATGTCTCGACGACCGTGGCCAGAACTGCGCCCTTGCCAGCCTGATGCCAAGCCAGTGCCACGCCTGGGATATTGTCGGAAATCTCAGCCATCATGCGGCCCTCCTCGCCGGCAGAACCTAGCACGCCAATAACAAATGTCTCGCCCACCTTGGTCGCATCCTCGCCCCCGACAAAACAAAGAGACGGACCCCGAAGGGCCCGCCTCTCCACTCGTTAACCGAAGGGTCACGAAATAAGGGGGTTACGACCCGCTCGCGATCAGCGGGGTGATCCGGCGCACCGCAGCACGGCGGTTGGCGCGTTCGTCATCCAGCGTCTTCACCTTCAGGTCGCTTTCACCATAGCCTTGAACCACGAGGTTCTCCGGCGGCACGTCGAAATACTCGGTCAGTGCCAACGCCACGCTCTCAGCGCGGCGGTCAGACAGGGCAAGGTTGAAGGCCGCATTGCCCACCGCATCGGTGTGCCCTTCCACGAGGAACACCTCACCGGGGTTCTCTTCCACGTAGGCGGCAATGAGATTGCCAAGCTCGCTCAGCTCCTCTGCCTCCTGCGGGTCGATCACGGCAGACCCGGTGCGGAAGTTGATCGCATCGAGGTCAATCGCCGGGGCCAGCTTACGGACCCGCTCGATGTTGCGCACCTGATAGAGCGCAAAGCGGCGGTCGGCAGCGCTCTTGGTCGAGAGCACGGCCCGCAAGGTCTCTGCATCGGTACCTGCGTCCACTTCGGCCTCGGCCACCGGATCGGGCAGCGCGGCCACGTCGACGGGTTCGACATCGGCGGTATCGTCGATCAGCACCGTGCGGTTGCCCTCGGCATCCACCCGGATACGGCGCAGAACGCGCAGCTCGGGGTCGCGGATGGTGATGATCTGCACGCCGTTCTCACGCGTCACGATCGTGCGGGTCGAGCCATCTTGGAAGGTCTCGCGGCGCACCGTGGAGCCCGGGCGTTCGATCAGCTCGTTGTCATCGCGGATCACGCGATACCGGCCATCTTCCAACACAACCACACGGTCGTCCGATTTGGTCACGACCTGCGCATCGCCATTGCCTTCAAGAGCTTTGCCGACAACAACGGCACCCAAGCCCACGAGAAGAGCCTTCTCGAGGTCGCTCAGCCCGCCATCATCGTCATTGCTGGCGCTGGCAGAAGCGGAGGTATCGGCCTTCGCGCCCGTCACCTTGTCGAGAAACTCTTCCGAGCTGGAGCGTGCGCTCTCTTCGGTCACCGTGGTCTCTTCCACATCGGCAGCTTCGGCAGTCTCATCCGTCGCGGCAGAGGCTTCAGGCGCCTCGGTCTCGGCTGCAGCTGCCTGCTCTTCAGGGTCAGCTTCTTCGGCGGACTGGGCCTCAATCGCCTTCGCGATCTCTGCTACAACATCCGGCACAGCGGGGTTGGCTTCAGCATCGGCCTCGGCTTCCGCCTCCGCTTCGGCAGTCATCTCTGCCTCGGGCGCAGCCTCGGCTTCGGCTTCTGCGGCGTCTTCCTCCGCCTCTTCGGGCGTGGCAACATCATTGCCCGTCACCTCGTTGAGGGCTTCCTGAAGCGCGCTGCCGCTGTCGTCACCTTCTGCGGTAGCCTCAGCTTCGGCTTCAACCTCGGGTTCTGCTTCCGCCTCTGCGGTCACTTCCGCTTCCGGCTCAATTTCGGCGTCTGCAGTCGCCTCAACTTCCGGCTCAGCTTCGGCCTCTGCCTCGGCAGTCGCTTCAGCTTCCGCCTCCACCTCCGGCTCAGCCTCAGCCGTCACATCAGCTTCGACCTCGGCCTCCGCATCGGCAGCCACTTCGGCTTCAGCAGGCTCTTCGGCGGCATCATCACCGGTCACGGCGTCGAGTGCCTTCTCGAGAACGCCTTTCTCTTCGGTTTCCACCTCGGCTGCGGCAGCAGCTTCGCCACCCAGCTCTTCGGCGGTCGGCTCGGCCTCTACGGCCATGACAACCTCGGCTTCCGTCACGCCCATCTCTTCCAGCTCGGCGACGGTCATGCAGAGCTCAGGGGCGGCGGGGTCGAAATTGCTCACGATTACGGCATCGCTCGATGCGCCACCGTCGAGCGCTGCCTGCTGCTCGTCGTTGAGGGTCAGGCCAAGCTCGTCGGCCACCTCGGCAGAGATGCCGATGGTGCCTGCCTCGCAGCGGTCAACCACCTGCTGCGCCGGCGCAACGGCCGGAATAGAAAGGGAAATTGCGGCGACGAGGGCCGTTGTATTGCGGAACTTCGCAGACATGTCGACTGCTCCTCCAATGGGGTTATCGTTGGGGCCACAACGCGGCCCCTGCCCCACGGGTTCCGCCTAGCCGTGCTGCAGCATCTGCATCAGCCGCGCTTTTTCACCGCCGCCATCCTCGCGCGAAAGCGCCTGTGCCAGCGCCTCCAGCGAGGCGATGTTGTGGCCAGCACGAAAACTGCTGACATGCGGCAGCATCGCCGCGATCCCCGCAGCTTTCGGGGCAAAGCCATCCCAGCGCAGCAAGGGGTTCACCCAGATGAGCCGCCGGGCCGAAAGGCCAAGCCGCTCCATCTCGCGGGCCAAATCCTCCGGCGCGCCCCGGTCCAGCCCGTCAGTGATCAGCAGCACCACCGCGCCACGGCTGAGCACCCGGCGCGACCAATCGCGGTTGAACTCATGCAGGCACGCGCCAATCCGGGTGCCGCCCTCCCAATCCTGCGCCTCCGCCCCCGCAGCGGCGAGGGCGGCATCCACATCGCGCGTCGCCAGATGTCGGGTGATGTTCGTCAGCCGGGTGCCAAAGGTGAACCCATGCACGCGCGCCCAGCCCGCTCCCTTGGTATTGGCTGCAGCGTGAAGAAAATGCAAAACGAGGCGGCTGTATTGGCTCATGGAACCTGAGATATCGCAAAGCGCCACGAGATCCGGCCAGCGCTGCACCCGGTTCTTCGTGGCAAAGTCATGCACCTCGCCGCCCCGCCGAAGGGCGGCCCGCATGGTCGCACGCCAGTCCGCCACACGCCCCTGCGCATCCGCCCGCGTTCGGCGGCTCACCAGCGGGCGCACGGGTAGCTCGATCCGGGCAATCACCCGCTTGGCCTCGGCCACCTCCGCCGTGCTCATCTGTTCGAAATCCAGCGTCTTCAGCCGCTCCTCGCCGGAGGCCGTGGCCGAGGCATCGATCTCGATCTTCTGCTCTTCATCGCTCTCGGGGATCTCGGGCGCCTCGCGCTCAACCCCGTCCAGCAGCGCCTCCGCCGCGCGCTTCTCGGCCGCCTGCGCCGCCTTCTCCTCCTGCACCCCGCGCACCGAGGGGAGCATCAAGCTCATCATGTGCTCCATGTAACGCGGATCGCGCCAGTACAGCCGGAAGATCTGCGCAAAAACCGCGCGCTGCTCAGGTCGGCTGACAAAGCAGGCCTGAAGCGCGTGGTAAAAATCCGCACGGCTGGTGAACCCCGCCGCCTCGACGGCCCGCACCGCATCGATCACCCGGCCGGGGCCAATCGGCAACCCGGCCTTGCGAAGCGCCCGCGCAAACCAGGTGATATTCTCCACCAGGCGCGGGTGCTCGGGTATATCAAGCGGCGCGAGCCCTTCCACCGCTTACCAGCTCAGTGCCTGGGCGTAGTTCATCCAGACATAGTAGTTCACCCGCATCAGCGAGCGGTTGTTCTCGGGGATCGCCTCGATCCGGGGCTGGCGCAGGTATTCTTCCTTCACCCGCACCGGGTCATTGCCGTATCCGGCCACGCCCAGCGCCAGAAAGCGGCGCCAGCGCGGCTCTAGCCCAAGGTCCACCGTGCGCGGCTCCTCGACGCCGATCACCAGCAGCACGCCGGTGATGGCCCCCGGCACAAGGCACTGGTCACGGGATTCGGTCGGCGGATTGCGCAGCGTCTCCAGCACCCGGTCGCGGTGA
The DNA here is from genome assembly GCF_052828525.1 of Vannielia sp. SX4. Next base: position 2,133,685 of record NZ_CM128247.1, on the reverse strand, counting down.
TACTCGTACCACTGCTGCCGCGCCTGATGCATGACGGCCCGGTTGACCTGCCCCTGCATGAAGCTGGCAAACATGTCGACAGCCCCGCCGACCCCCTTGCCCAGCGCGTCGTTTTCCAAACCCATCTCACAATCCTTTCAATGACTTCCCTGCCTCGATACAGGCGGCAGATGACAAAGAAATTTCACACTGCTCAGGCAGGGGCAAGCTCTGCCCGCACCTCGTCGAGGATACGCGAGGCCTCGCCGCCCTGGAGGCGGGCGATGTCGTCCTGATACTTCAGGATCGCGCCGATGGTGTCGGCAATGGTCTCGGGGCTAATCGTCAACACATCCAGCGCGAGCAGGCACTTCGCCCAGTCGATTGTCTCGGCCACGCCCGGCTTCTTGAACAGATCTTCCGTCCGAAGTTTCTGCACAAATGCCACGATCTCGCGGCTCAAGGCCTCTGCCGCCTCCGGCGCACGGGCATGCAGGATTTCCAGCTCGCGGTCAAAGCTGGGGTAGTCGACCCAGTGGTAGAGGCACCGGCGCTTCAGCGCGTCATGCACCTCCCGCGTGCGGTTGGAGGTCAAGATCACGATGGGCGGCTCCGGCGCGGCAATGGTGCCCAGCTCGGGGATCGTCACTTGAAAATCGCTGAGCGCCTCCAAAAGGAACGCCTCGAACGGCTCGTCAGTCCGGTCCAGCTCGTCGATCAGCAGCACCGGCGCGCCGCCCGGCTGCGGGCGCATCGCCTCCAGCAGGGGCCGCGCAATCAAGTAATCCTCAGTGAAAAGCTCACTCTTCAGCGCATCCCGGTCCGCCCCGCCACTGGCTTCCGCCGTGCGGATGGCGATCATCTGTTCCGCGAAGTTCCACTCGTAGACCGCGCTCGAGGCATCCAGCCCCTCGTAGCATTGCAGCCGGATCAACCGGCGGCCCAGCGCGGCGGCAATCGCCTTGGCGATCTCGGTCTTGCCCACGCCCGCCTCGCCTTCAAGGAACAGCGGCCGCCCGAGTTTGAGGCTCAAAAACACCACCGTCGCCAGCGCCCGCCCGCAGACATAATCCTGCGCCGCCAGTGCCTGCTGCACCTCGTCGATCGAATTGAGTGATGTCATCCGGCCCGGTCCTCCTCTGCGGGCCCATGCTGCATGGCCCATGCCCAGTTGCAAGGGCGACCAAAGCACCACGGTGTCGCGGCCCCGCCCGATCTCCACAACAAAAAAGGGCGCGCCCAGCAGAGCGCGCCCCTTGTTCTCAATGGCCTGACGGCTCAGTGCGCCACGGCACTTCCGCCTTCGCCACCCTTGGCAGCGGCAGCCGCAGCAGCGGCGGCCTCCTCGGCGGCCTCATCCCATTCAATCGCTTCGGGCTCACGTACCAGAGCGTGCTTCAGCACGTCGCGCACGTGGGTCACGGGGATGATCTCCAGCCCCTCCTTCACGTTGTCGGGGATGTCGCGCAGGTCCTTTTCGTTCTCTTCCGGAATCAGCACCGTCTTGATGCCGCCCCGGAGTGCCGCAAGAAGCTTTTCCTTCAGCCCGCCAATGGCGGTGGCGTTGCCCCGCAGCGTGACCTCGCCGGTCATGGCGATATCCCTGCGCACCGGGATCTGGGTCAGCACCGAGACGATGGCAGTCACCATCGCGAGGCCGGCGGAAGGCCCGTCCTTCGGGGTCGCCCCGTCCGGCACGTGCACGTGAATGTCCCACCGCTCGAACTGCGGCGGCTTCACCCCGATCTGCGGGCTGATCGAGCGCACGTAGCTCGATGCGGCCTCAATCGACTCCTTCATCACGTCGCCCAGCTTGCCGGTGGTCTTCATCCGGCCCTTGCCGGGCAGCTTGAGGGCTTCGATCGAGAGCAGGTCACCCCCCACGGAGGTCCATGCAAGGCCCGTCACCACGCCGATCTGGTCTTCCATCTCCGCAAGACCATACCGGTGCCGTTTGACGCCGAGATAGTCCTCGAGGTCCTCGATGCCGATCTCCACCTTCTCGTCCTTCTTTCGGACGATCCGGGTCACCGCTTTACGGGCCAGCTTCGCCAGCTCGCGCTCGAGGTTCCGCACGCCCGCCTCGCGGGTGTAGCGGCGGATGATCTCGGTCAGCGCCTCATCGTCGAGCGAGAACTCGGCCTTCTTCAGCCCGTGGTTCTTCTTCTGCTTCTCGATCAGGTGCTGCTTGGCGATCTCGCGCTTCTCGTCCTCGGTGTAACCGGCAAGGCTGATGATCTCCATCCGGTCCAGCAGCGGCCCCGGCATGTTGTAGGAGTTCGCCGTGGTCAGGAACATCACGTTCGAGAGGTCGTATTCCACCTCAAGATAGTGGTCCACGAAGGTGCCGTTCTGCTCCGGGTCGAGCACTTCGAGCATCGCCGACGCCGGATCACCGCGGAAGTCCTGCCCCATCTTGTCGATCTCGTCGAGCAGGATGAGCGGGTTGGTGGTCTTAGCCTTCTTCAGCGCCTGAATGATCTTGCCGGGCATCGAACCAATGTAGGTCCGGCGGTGGCCGCGGATCTCGGACTCGTCGCGCACGCCACCCAGCGAGATGCGGATAAACTCACGCCCCGTAGCCTTTGCCACCGACTTGCCGAGCGACGTTTTACCCACGCCCGGAGGGCCGACGAGGCAGAGGATCGGCCCCTTCAGCTTCTTCGAGCGCTGTTGCACGGCGAGGTATTCGACGATCCGCTCTTTCACCTTCTCCAGCCCGTAGTGATCCTCGTCGAGGATCTTCTCGGCGCGACCAAGGTCCTTCTTCACGCGGCTCTTCACACCCCACGGAATGCTCAGCATCCAGTCGAGGTAGTTGCGCACCACAGTCGCCTCGGCGCTCATTGGGCTCATGTTCTTGAGCTTCTTGATCTCGGCGTCGGCCTTTTCGCGGGCTTCCTTGCTGAGCTTGGTCTCGGCGACCTTCGCCTCCAGCTCGGCGACCTCGTTCTGGCCTTCCTCGCCGTCGCCCAGTTCCTTCTGAATGGCCTTCATCTGCTCATTCAGATAGTACTCGCGCTGGGTGCGCTCCATCTGGCTCTTCACGCGGGTCTTGATCTTCTTCTCGACCTGCAGAACGCTCATCTCGCCCTGCATCAGGCCATAGACCTTCTCAAGACGCTCGGCCACGTTGAGGGTTTCCAGCAGCTCCTGCTTCTGGTCCACCTCCACGCCCAGATGGCCGCTGACGAGGTCAGCCAGCTTGTCAGCCGCCTCGGCCTCGGCCACGGCGGCCAGCGCCTCCTCGGGGATGTTCTTCTTCACCTTCGCATAGCGCTCGAACTCCTCGGCCACGGAGCCGGTGAGCGCGCGCACGGTCTCTTCATCGCCCGGCATCTCGGTGAGCAGGGCGGCGGAGGCCTCGAAGTATTCGTCGTTTTCCAGATATTCCTCGATCCGCACCCGCTTGCGGCCCTCGACCAGCACCTTCACGGTGCCATCGGGCAGCTTCAACAGTTGCAGAACGTTCGCCAGCACCCCGGCCTTGTAGATGCCATCGGTGGTCGGTTCGTCCACGCTGGGGTCGATCTGGGAGGCCAGCAGGATCTGCTTGTCATCCCCCATCACCTCTTCCAGCGCCCGCACGGACTTTTCCCGCCCTACGAAGAGCGGGACGATCATGTGCGGAAACACCACGATGTCGCGCAGCGGCAGCACAGGGTAGGATTGGCTCAATTGCTCGTGCATGTCAGTTCCTTGTTATTGGCAAGGAGGCACCGGCCCCAGCCTGTTTTCAGGCGTATCGCGGCAGCCACGGCCCCCTCCGGTATGCTTCATCAATTGGGGCCTTCTGCCCGCAATTCAAGCGCACCCGTTCCAGCCCCTCCATCCTGCCCCCCACGGCCAGCAGGCACAAGCGCGGATCGTCCCGTATTTTACCCGTAAAATCGGTCCGAATTGCCTGTTTTCAGCACATATTTAGCCCAATCCCTTGGAATGACCGGATTTGTCATTGATCGGAGGGGCGGGCATTCACATACTCTGCCCATATTGATCAAAAATTTGTTCGAGCCTTTGCCATGATGAACATGCCCGCGGCCCGCGTGACCGACATCCATTCCTGCGCGATGTGTCCCTCCGGCCCCATTCTGCCCCCTGCCGGGCTTACCGTTCTGGTCGGCAACTTGCCCCAGGCCCGCATGACCGACATTTGCGTGTGCATCCCCCCGCCCCCCTTTGGCCCCGGCGACGTGATCCTCACCGGCTCGCCAACCGTGCTGGTGCAGGGCCTGCCCGCCTCCCGCATGTCCGACCTCACCGTGAAGGGCGGGGTCATCACCACCGGCCTGCCTACCGTGCTCATCGGCATGGTCGGCATCTCCATCCCCGACCTCGCCGCCGGCTTCGGTGCCTTCATGCTCCAGCTGGTCATCGATTTCGCCCACACGGTGTGGGACGGCGTGACCCAAGGCTTCGACGCGGGCCTGATCAACAACGACTGGTGCAAGTTCCTCGCCATCAAATGGACACCGGGCGCCAAGAGCGAGGGCTGGCTCGGCTCCTTCACCGGCAAGGTCGAGTTCCGTCTCTTCGAGCTGAACGGCGTCGGCACAATCAACCTGCCTGTCATAGGCCAGGTCGGCGGCGCCGGGCAGCTGCAATACTGGGCGGTCGATCTCGGCCTCTCCGGCGGGCTCGTCCACGGCGTCGACGCTCATGGCCAGGCCAAGTTCGTCGGCCTCGGCGGCAAAGGCTCGGTCTTTGCCGGTGATCCCAACAACCCCTACGTCGAGATCGGCGCAGGCGGCGCGATTGCCCAAGCCGAGGCCGCAGGCGACGTTGCGGTCGGCGAAGGCGGCGATGTCACCGGTCTGCAACTGCGCGGCAAAGCCTCTGCCGAGGGCGCGGCCGCGGAGGTCTTCGGCGAGTTGAACTCCCCGCCCGATCAGTATGGCAACACAAGCAGCCTGCGCGGCAAGGCCGGCGGTGGTGCCTTCTCTGGCGGCGGCGAACTCGGCGGCTGGGGCGTGCAAGACAAGACCACCGGGCGCAACCACATTGGCGGTGTCGGCGAGGTCCATGCTGGCGCGGGTGTCGAAGGCGGGCTCGATTTCAGCTACGGGCCGCCCTACACCAGCCGCGAAGGCCGCAAACTCTGATCGGAGCCGCCCCCGTGTCGCAAGCCCCCTCCCCCAAGCTCCTCGAGGCCCCGACCTTCTCGGCCGAGCAGCTCTCGGACACGCTCGGCGCGGCCCGCAGCCACTCCAACGCCGGGCCGCTCTTCGATTTCACGCTCAAGCTGCCCCGTGGCTGGTGGGTCTCCTTCTATCCCGATGCCGTGCCGCAGACCGGGGCGCAGCCCGAGTTGCTGTTCCACGCCAGCCCAGAGCACACCCGCGATGTCGAGATCCGCATATGGGCCACGGTGCTGACGCGTGAGATCAACCCGGTTGACTGGCTCGACCAATGGCTCGACTTCACCGAACACGGCATCATCGACGCCAAGAACTTCGATACCGACTATGGCGTGCTCGCAGATGTGCTCACCCACCGGCTCGACAAATCCGTGCCCGGCACCCGCCGCTCGCTGACCATCAAAGACGGCAACCGCCTCTTTCTGATCGAGGCCAAGGCCCGGCGCGACGATGAAAACCTCATCACGCTGATGCAGAATGCCTTCCTCGTCGCCGCCTCCAGCTTCGAGCTGGCCCACCCCACCCGCGACCGCTTTGCCGAACCCTTCGACGATGTCACCACCGAAGGCGCCCTGCCCCTCACCCTGCTCGCCCCCGAAAGCTGGCAGATGACCCCGCAGCAAAAGGCCCCGCCCGAGGGCGCGGCAATCACCTGGGAAAACAACGGCTTCGGCACCCTCGTGCTCTCCACCATGCCCGGCTGCGATAACTCCGAAATGCTGGAGGAGGTGCTGCTCGGCACGCTCGAGGCCAATGGCGTCAAAATCCCCGAACCGGACGAGAGCACCCTCCTCGTGCCCAGCGCCTTTATGAACATCCTCGCCCGGTCTGACCGCGCCCTGCGCGGCGGCGAGGTCGAGATGATCGTGATGACAGCCCGAGCCGAAACCCCCGAGGTGTCCGCTTGCCTCGCGCTGCTCAGCCCCTCCGAGCAGAGCAACCGCGACGCGATGGCCGTCAACCGCCGCGCCTTTCAGGTCATGCTGCAAAGCCTGCGCCCCGCCGGGTAACGCTCCGCCCCATTCCGCCCTATTCCTGCCGACCAATGACCCGCGCGCGATGCGATTGTTTCCGCTCACGCGCCGTTTCACCACCAAATCCCACAGCTCCCGCCGTGTCTTCGCCGCAATTCCCGGCGAGTCTTGGTGCAACGAAATACGTGCGGGTTATATCAATGCTCTCTGTCCTCTCGGCCCAACGCCGCCGGATCGCCTATTTTGCAGCCACGATGGCCATCGGCCTGCTGCTGATCGGCCTGCTCCCCGGGTTGCGCTGGTACACCAAGGCCATCTCCTTCCTCTTCGCCCCCTTCGTCATGGCGGGCATCGCCGCCGCCGTGCTGGCCTATGTGCCCGCCAAACGCGGCTGGCTCGAATGCATCGGCACCGGCGTCCTGCTGGGCGGTGTCCTCGGCGCGCTGACCCGCTATGACGGGCTGATCGGCCTGCCGCTCGCCATCCTCATCTCCGCAGGTCTGGTCATGGCCCTGCACGAAGCCTGGGCCGACAAGATCCCCCTCAAGCTCAACTTCGCCACCGCCGCCTCCGGCCATGTCCGCGCCGACGGGGCCGAGATCTGGTCTGCCCTCGTGCCCGGCGCTGGCGACCGGCTGGTGTCGGAGCGTCTGATCGACCTCGAGGCCTGCCCCGACGACCCCGAGCGCAACACCTTCTACTGCGCCCTCATGGCCTGCGGCGAGTTGGCCGAAGAGGCCACGCTGACCCTACTGGAGCGCGACAGCTCCGGTGTGGCCCGTATTCACATCGAAGGCGAGGATGCGGCGCACGTCATGTCCTCAGGCATCCTGACCGTGAAAATCACCGAGATGGACCCCGACACCACCCATGTCGACCTGCATGAAACCCGCGAGGGCATGCTGGCCGGCGAGGTAATCGAACGCTGGTTCGACGATGTGCTGGTCGGCGAGTTGCGCCACCTTCAGGCGCACTTCCTCGCCCTCAACCCGCCCGAACCCGCCGAGCGCGAGGCCGAAGCGGCGGCCGCCCTCCCCGCCCCGGCGCAGCAGGCAGGCAGTCTTGAAGAACTTCAGCCCGATGCCCGCGGCGCAGCGGCCTCCGGTGCCGCCGCCCAGTTGCGTGGCACGCCGCGCAACATGAAGAACCTCGCCAAGCTGCCCGAAGATCACCTCACACTGGAGGCGGTGAGAAAGGCGGTCGGCGAGTGAACGAGGCTGCCCCCGTCGCCGCCCCGGCGCCGGCGGGGCACCCCCATGGCCTGCCCACCCGGCTTGCCGCACGTCTGATCCGCCTGCGCCACAGCCGGGGCCGCCTGTTCTACGCCATCTTCCTCGCCCTGCTCACGGGGCTGGTGCTGAGCGACCCCTTTCATGTGCTGCTCGGCATACTCTCTTTCGTGGCCGATCGCTTCTCGACCCGGTCGTCGCTGGTTCAACCCGCCCTCGTCTGGCTCATCTTCACCCTGATCGCCAGCCTCGCCTATGCCGCCATCTGGGCGGTGACGATGCTCCTCATCCTGCCCTTCCGCGCCCTGCCCGAGTGGATCGCCACGCTCGTCTTCATAGGCGCGGTGCTCAAAACCCACGCGCCCGGCATCATGGACGCCATGCCAAACTGGGCCTTCTACCTCCTGATGGGCAGCTGGGCGCTGAACTTCGCACTGATAAAGTCCGGCCTCGCCTTCCGGCCCCTGCCCGGGCTGACCCGACACCACCGCGCCCGGTTCTCCCTGCCCCTCCCACCCGATGAGGCCTACCGCCGCCTGCGCGCGCACCCAGATCGCCCGCATTGGGACAAGGGCTGGGCCGAAATTGCCGAGATCACCCCCGGCGACGACAGCCTGCTGAACGTCGAGGTGCGCCGCCGCAAGGCCACCTACCCGCTCTGGCTACGCTACACAGCCGAAATCCCCGGCAGGCAGTTCACCGTAATGTCCGCGCTCACCCGCGCAGATCTCGACAGCGCGGATAGCAAGCATGGCGAAACCGTCACGCTCACGCCCAAGGGCCAGACCAGCACGCTGGTCGAGGTCCACACTCGCGAGCCGCACACGCTTTCCACCCTCTGCGCCGACCCGATGGAAGACCGCAGCACGGACTATTGGGCCCACGCAGCCGCGCAGATCTCCGGCCAGCCCGATGGCACCTTCACCGCCGCCTGTTTCCGCCCGGCCAAAGCCTGAAACCGCGCGCCGGAGAAACCGCCTAAAACACCCGCTCCGCACCGGCCCCGGCCTTGCGGCAAGCCACAGATTTGTCTAAAATTATTCAAAATAGAGTGACTCTCTCGGTGGGGCAGGCAGGCAGTGGAATACGGTATCAGCACTATTCTTGTGCTCACCCTTCTGGGGCTCGTGTTCTCCATTGCCGTCATCGATGACACAGATGACGACCGTTCCGACGATCAAGAAAGCCTCTGACGTTGCCATGAACGCCCCGCGTCGCGGCACCACCCCCGACGCCCTCTCGTCGCGCATCCGCAAGAGCCTCAAACCGCAGGGCTGCGCGCTCACCGTCATCCTGCCGTTCTACGACGAAACCGCCTTCCTCGCCGCCGCCCTGCGCTCCATCCGGGCCCAACGGATCGAAGGGGTCGAAGTCATCGTGGTAAATGACAACCCCGAGCGCTTCAGCCGCGAAGAGGTGGCCGAGCTCGCCGCAACCGCCTGGCCCGCACCAGATGGCAAAACCCCCGTCACCGTGCTCTGCCACGAGGCCAACCGCGGCCTCTCCGCTGCCCGCAACACCGGCCTCGCCGCCGCCAACGGCGATGTCATCGCCTTCCTCGATTCCGACGACTACTACGTGACAGACGGGCTCTCCGCCCAGTTTGACCTCGCCCGCCGCACCGGCGCCGATATCACCCACGCCCCCTGCTACCTCTCCGACCCCGGCAGCCCCGGTCTCTCGGTCCTGCACCGCGACGAGGCCTTGCACATGGAGCCCCGCGTGACCGACGGCCTGCGTGACGCCGAGGAGGCGCAATTCATCGTCTCGTCGTGGTCCTCGCTCTACGCCCGCCGATTTCTGGAAGACAACGCGCTGCGCTTCGACGAGGCTCAGCCCCGCTTCGAAGACCGGCTCTTCGTGCTCCAAACCACCACCCGCGCCCGCAAGATCGCCTATCTCGGCCAGCCCACGCGGGTCTGGCGGCGGCGGGCCGGCTCGATCTCCGTCACCGAGGTCACGCCCGAAACCCTCCGCCTTCAGGTGCAACTGCTGGAAAAATGCCTCGCCGTCATCCGCGCCGAGGTCGCCGCCGGGCACCTCGCGCCCCGGTTCGAAAAGCGCGAACTCTTCAACTGCGTCTCCCGCCTGATCTGGGACATGGAGCTGATCCCGATGCTGGCCGCCGCTCCGGAAAACGCGCAAACCGCCGACCTAGGCCCCCGCGTGCAAGCCCTTCTGGGTGAGGACAGCTTCGCCAACAGCTTCTTCGACGATCCGATGGTCGTCAAAACCTCCCGCGTGGGGATGAAAACCCGGCGCGGGCGGATCACCCGGCTCGATTTCTTCGAGCTACACCGGATGATGCGCGAGGGCGACTGGCCCGGTGCCGCCGCCCTTCTGGCCGCCCGTGCGCCTACACCCGCAGAGCCCGCCATGCCCTGCCCGCCCCTACCGGGCCGCTTGGTGCTGCACCTCGGGCTACACAAGACCGGCACCACATTTCTCCAGCACGCCCTGCTCAGCCGCCGCGAGGCTCTGGCTGAGGCGGGCGTACTCCTGCCCGAAACCGGCCTCGCCGAGCCGGACGCCGCCCGCCCCCGCCCCGGCGGCTTCCCCGGCCATCAGGGCCTGCTGGCCGCCCACCGCGCTGGCGACGACAGCACATGGAAGGCGCTCTACCGCGAGATCATCGGCGCGGGCTGCGCCACCACGCTGATCTCCTGCGAGAACATGCTCCTGCCCACCGATGCCGCCCGCGCCGAGGTGATCCCGGCGCTGATGGCCCGGCTTTCGGGCTTCAAACAGGTTGAGTTGGTCGGTTTCGGTCGCCGCGCGGATGCCTATGCCGAGGCGCTCTACAAGGAATGGGTCACCGACGGTGGCCGCGGCGGAGCGCGCACGATTGCCGAGTTCCTCGTCGACCACGCCAACACCCTCACCGACTGGCCCACTCTCTTTGCGCCTTGGGAAGTCGCCGCCGGCGTGCAGGTCAAGCTGGCCGATTTCGACTTGCTCAAAACCGAAGGCCGGCTCTGGAGCGGATTCTGCGACCTCGCCGGCCTGCCAGGCGGCCTGCCAGCTCCCTCCGGCCTGCCGCGCTACCCCTCACCCGACCGCGAGAGCACCGAGCTCATCCGCCTCGTGAACCTTCTCACCCCATACCGTGACACCCGCCGCGAGATCATCCGCGGCTACTTCGCCCTCAACCCCGCCCCCCGTGACCGCGCAAGCCTTCTTCCCCCCACCGACCGCGTTGCGCTGCTTGAGCAATTCCTCGCCACCAGCGCGCCATGGGCCGCAGAGCGCGGCTATAGCGCCGAAATTGCCGGATTGATCTCCGCGCTTGAGGGCGACGGCTGGCACCCACCCAAACCCATCGACCCGGCACGCCTCGCAGACCTGCTCCACGCCGGCACCGCCAGCCCCGGCCTGATGACAGGCGGCACCGCCTCTGCCCCCGGCACCCTCCCTGCGCCCCCCAGCCCCGCGCCACGCGACCCCAAGCTCGTCATCCGCCTCCGCCCCTGGGCCCGCCGCCTGCTTGCCCGCTGGCTCTGACCCCCAGGTTCTCGCTGGCCTCACCGGCCCGCCCCCGGCTGTTCGCCTCACCTTCCTCACCCGCGCAGCGAAACGCCGTTCCGCACCCCCTTTCCTCCGCCGCCCAATCCGTTACCTTGCGCCCCGAACCATCGGGAGGAGACGCAGATGTCCGACAAAGCCACATTCACCTGGGAAGATCCCTTCCACCTCGATGACCAGCTGGGCGAGGACGAGCGCATGCTCTCCCGCGCCGCCGCCGAGTTTGCCCAGGCCGAGCTGGCCCCCCGGATCGTCGAGGCCTACCGCGAGGCCACCGTCGCGCCCGAGCTCTTCCCGCTGATGGGCGCCGCCGGCCTCCTCGGCGTGACCATCCCCGAGGAATACGGCGGCCTCGGCGCCTCCTACACATCCTACGGCCTGATCGCCCGCGAGGTGGAGCGCGTCGACTCGGGCTACCGCTCCATGATGTCGGTGCAAAGCTCCCTCGTGATCCACCCGATCAACGCCTACGGCTCCGATGAGCAGCGCCGCAAGTATCTGCCCGGCCTCTGCTCCGGCGAGCTCATCGGCTGCTTCGGCCTCACCGAGCCCGATGCCGGCTCCGACCCCGGCGGCATGAAAACCCGCGCCGAGAAAACCGCCAACGGCTACAAGCTCACCGGCTCCAAGATGTGGATCTCCAACGCCCCCATCGCAGATGTCTTCGTGGTCTGGGCCAAGTCCGAAGAGCATGGCGGCAAGATAAAAGGCTTCGTGCTTGAGAAGGGCATGAAAGGCCTCTCCGCGCCCAAGATCGGCGGCAAACTCAGCCTGCGCGCCTCCGTCACCGGCGAGATCGTGATGGACGGCGTCGAAGTCGGTGACGATGCACTGCTGCCCAATGCCGAGGGCCTCTCCGGCCCCTTCGGCTGCCTCAACCGCGCCCGCTTCGGCATCGCCTGGGGCGCTATGGGCGCCGCCGAATTCTGCTGGCACGCCGCACGGCAATACGGGCTCGACCGCAAGCAATTCGGCAAACCGCTGGCGGGCACCCAGCTTTTCCAGCTCAAGCTCGCCAACATGCAGACAGAGATCGCCCTCGGCCTGCAAGGCGCCCTCCGCGCCGCCCAGCTGTTCGACGGTCCCGGCTGCCCGCCCGAGCTGATCAGCCTGATGAAGCGCAACAACTGCGGCAAGGCCCTCGAGATCGCCCGCATCGCGCGTGACATGCACGGCGGTAACGGCATTTCCGAGGAGTTCCAGGTCATGCGCCACGCCGCCAACCTCGAAACGGTCAACACCTACGAGGGCACGCACGACATCCACGCATTGATCCTCGGGCGTGCACAAACCGGCCTCCAAGCCTTCTTCTAGCGCTCATTCGGAAACAGCGCTTGCGGGCGATGGATTCCGATCCGCTTAGGTTTTATGGTTATCCCCGGGAAGCGCACGTGGGGTGCGCCGGGGCTGCCATGACCCAGACGGAAGAATCCACTCGCCGCGCCCGCTGGCGCGTGACGCTCGACGCACATGGCGCCGAGCAAGGGGCCCATCTGCGCCTCGGCGAAGACCACGGCGCGCTCTTCACCGAAGATGGCGAGACCCTGCTCGTCACCTTCGAGATGGCCGAAACGATCCGCGACAATGGTCAAGGCGCCCTGCCCTACGGCCTCCAGATCGCCGGGCGCGAAGGCTGCTCGCAGCTCTGCCTCTATTCCGAGACCGATGGCTTCTTCCGCGTGCCGGAGGTGTTCGACTATTTCGACGGGCTGGTCGACGAGGGCTTCTTCGACGAGTTCGACCGGGTGGTATTTTACGGCTGCGGCCCCTGCGGCTACGCGGCAGCGGCCTTCTCGGTCTGCGCGCCCTTCTCCACTGCGGTCCTTCTCGCCCCGCTGGCCACGCTGCACCCACCCCTCACCCGGTGGGACAACCGCTACCCCGCGATGCGGCGCACCGATTTCACCCGCCGCTACGGCTACGCCCCCGCCATGCTGGAGGCCGCCGAAGCCGCCTTCATCGTCTACAACCCCGCCAACACCAAGGACGCGGTCCACGCCTCGCTCTTCCGCTCACCCAATGTCACCCCACTGCCCACGCGCTGGCTGGGCAACCGGCTGGACTCCGACCTCGAAGACATGGGCGTGCTGGAGCCGATGCTCCGCGCCGCTACCCGCGGCAAGCTGACGCCAGAGGGCTTTGCCCGGCTCTACCGGTCACGGCACCGTTTCGGCCCATGGCTGCGCCGCTTTGTCGGCGAGCTTGCCGCCACCGACCGGCCCTGGCTCACCGGGTTGGCCGCGCGCGCCGCACTGGCCCGTTTCGACTGGCCGCGCTTCCGCGAGGCCTTCGCCTCCTCCAGCGAGGCTCTGGCCAAGTCCGGGCGCAGCCTGCCCCCGCCCGGCCCCGAGCCGGACCCGGACAGCCCGCAAAAACAGAAAGAGGCCGCCGAATAAACGGCAGCCTCCTTGCGTCCGTCCCTCCCGGAACAGGCGGGCGTTGCACGCGGGCTCTTAACCCGCAGGCAACACTTACACGTAGTAGATGTCGCGGAACACGTGGCGCACGATGTCTTCGCGCTTCAGGCCACGGGCGTCGAGTTGCTCGTCGCTCATCTCGCTCAGGCGCTTCACCGCCTTCATCCGCGGGTTGGCCTCGGCCATCGCCACGAGGGCGGTCAGAACACGGTCAAAACCGGCACCCACACGGGCCATGAAACCGGGACGGGCGAATTGAATGTCAGTTGCTTGCGTTGCCATCTGGAAACCTCCTGGAACTGCTTTGTCTCTGTGGTTTCCTCCCTTGCCTTCAACATAGGCTGCCAAGTGACTGATCCACCACAGACAATCCCGCATGCCCGGGTTGCGCCTGCTGCAACGCAGAAAACCTGAGGGAAAAATGCCGCAGGCGCGAAGGCCCGGGCAGTTTACTGCGGCGGCGCCTTGAAAAGCTCGACGATCCGGTAAATGTCCGGCGCCCCGCCCAGCTCGCCCGCGCCAAGGAACAGCGAGATCCCGAACTCCGGCAGGTAGTCCAGATACTCCACCTCCGAGGCCTCGCCGCCATAGGTATAGGTCGTCCGCACAGGGATCGCCTGCACAGCACAGTCGCCATAGAGCACCCGCCGCATCAGGCTGGTCTCGATCAGCACGGTGATCGCCGTCTCTGCGCCTGTCGCATCTATTTCGGTGCCAGCAAGCTCCAGCCGCCGCCCTTCAGCCACCGGAAAGACCTGCTCCGTGCCCTCGAACCGGGTATCGACCACGGTGCTCTCGACCGGCACGCCGTTTTCGATGTCGTGGCTCTCTTCCACCAGCAGCCCGCCGGTGGAGCGAACAAAGAAGCCGGTGTTGTCGTCAAATAGCGTGGTTTCCATCACCTCCCCCGGCGCCGCGCCGGGGCGAAAGGTAGTGACCCCGCCACTGTCATCCCGCAGGGAAATGCCGTTCCGGAGGTCTCCGGGCTGCGGGCATTCGGCCACCACCGGCGCCGCCAGCCCGGCGCACACTCCACCCGCCGCAAGCAATAATCTGACCGAAATCGCCATCGCAGTCGCTCCCCAAGCGCTTTGGCCGCTGCCAAGTGTCACACAATCCCTACGCTCCCTTGCGGAAATGCCGAAGGTGCAGGCATATGGCAAGAGTTTCGTGGTATGGTGGGGCATGTCGAGCGATCAAGGCAATTCAGACCGCGGCAGCAAGCCGCCCGGGGCCGATGGCCCCTCTGTGGTTTTCCTGCGATTTCCGGATCTTTCGCAGCTTCCGCCGGACGAGTGGTTCGAGGATGAAGAGGGCGAAGAGGCCGTGAAGCTGGAAGAGGCCCGCCGCCAGCGCAGGCTCAGCGCACGGAGCTGAGCGCGCCGCGCCGCCACTTCGCGTGGTTGCTCAGGCCTTACTCCGCCATCCGGTGTTTCAACCCAGTGCCCAGCCGCGCCCGCGCCATGCGGCGCCTGCCGCCGTGCAGGGTGCGAATGCGTTGCAGCCGCCGCAGGTTGCGCGCAGTGGTGTAGCGCAGCGGGTGCATCATCGCCCGCCAGATCTCATCGGGCCGCCGCCCGCTGAGCGCCAGCATCGCCCCGGCAATCGCTGCCGCTGAGAACGCTGTGCTCTTTTCCAGAAACATCCTGTGCACCTCGTCCCGCCCCCGCGGCTCGAGGCCCGAGAACCCCATCAACCGGTGCGAGATGACAGATTGGCTCTCCGCCACCAGCCACGCGGCCTGAAGGCCGGTCGACCAGACCTCCAGTGCCAGCCGCTCAGGCCGGACAGTCGAAAGGCTTGGCCACGACGGGTCAGCCTGTGTGTGGATGTAGGGGGCCAGTGGGGTGCTCCTTGAAAGGGGAGGCCCAGATGCGGGCCTCCGCCACTATGACTGCGGTCAGCGCGGGCCGCGATTCGACCCGATCTGCCTCAGCGCGGCTCGAAATCGGGCGCGAGGGTGATCTTGCCCTTGCCACCCGGACGACGCGCAGGGCTTTCCGCCTTAGGGGCCTCTGCCGCGGGCTTCGGCGCTTCGGCTTTCGCCTCCTCCGCCTTCGGAGCCTCGGCCTTCGCCTCGGGAGCGTCAGCTTTGGGCGCGGGCGCAGGCGCTTCCGCCTTCACGTCCGGCTTCGGCGCTTCAGGCTTGGCCTCGGGCTTCGGGGCTTCCGCCTTCGTCTCCGGCGCGGCCTTCGGAGCCTCAACTTTGGCCTCTGCCACTGGCTTCGCGGCCTCGGGTTTCGCTTCCGCCGCAGGCTTCGGCGCCTCCGCCTTCACCTCAGTCGCAGGCTTGGGCGCTGCCGCCTTCTTCGCAACCGCAGGCTTCGGCGCGGCTTTCTTCGCCGCCGTCCGGCGCTTCGGCGCGGCCTTGGCAGCCGGCTTGGCGGGCGCAGCCTTGGGAGTTTCCGGCGCTTTCACCGGAGCTTCCGTCTTGGTCTCCACCTTCGCCGCAGCTTTGCTGGCGGGTGCAGCCTTGGCAGCGGGCTTCTTCGCCGCAGGCTTGGGCGCTGCCTTGGTGGCCGCCGGTTTCGGCGCGGCGGTCTTCGCTGCAGGCTTCTTCGCGGCCGGTTTCTTCGCAACAGCCTTCTTGGCCGCGGGCTTCTTCGCCACCGGTTTCTTCGCAGCAGGTTTGGCCGGGGCCTCTTCCGCCTTGGGCGCGAGCGGCACGACCTCGGCTGCCGCCTTCTCAGGCGCCTTTGCCTTGGCCGGTGCTTTCGCCGGGGCCTTGCTCGGCTTCGGCTTGGTCACGGTCCGCTCACCGGTGCCGGGCCAGAACTCCATCATGCCAAAGCCCGCGCGGGCCATGTTCACTTGGGTTTCGATCATCGAACTCCAGAGCACAACGCCATTGCGCCACATGTCGATCGCCGTGAATGCTTGCCGCATTGGATATCCTCTTTCTGCACTGCCCCCCGGAGGATCGCCCCAGGGGCCTTCAACCTGTCAAACCTCGCCAGCCCGCCCCTGATCCGGACCGCCCGCAGAACCACGCGCAGCCTGGCAGGCTCAAAGGCCACCTTCCCGCTCAACCTATACAATTGCTGCACCCGCGAAAAGACCCCATCTCGCCGCAGGCAATCACTTTTCGCCTTCTTTCATTGATCTGAACGCAGTTGCACAGCAAGCAGGCAACACAAAAATGCCGCGATGCAGCAGGCCCGGCGCACCCTCCACCCGCCATCCCCGTGAAATCGCTGCACAATCACCGCTGCCCCAAGGTCAGCCCCATCCACGCCGTCGCCAAACACCCCATTCCGCCCCACTGGCGCCCGTCCGCCTGCCGCGCTATTCCTGCGCCATGACCCAGCGCCTCACCCTCCGCCGCCCCGATGACTGGCACCTGCACCTGCGCGATGGCGCGATGCTCAAGGCCGTCCTGCCCGAGACCGTCGCCCACTTCGCCCGGGCCATCATCATGCCCAACCTCGTGCCGCCGGTGGTGACCATGGCCCATGCCATGGCCTACCGCGAGCGCATCCTCGCCGCCTCCCCCGGCGTCGGCCTCTTCGAGCCGCTGATGACTCTTTATCTCACCGAAGAGACCGACCCCGAAGATGTCGCCGCGGCCCACGCCTCCGGCCTCGTGAAGGCGGTCAAGCTTTACCCGGCGGGCGCCACCACCAACTCCGCCTCCGGCGTCCGCGACATGGACAAGGTCCGCCCGGTGCTGGAGAAGATGGCCGAGATCGGCATGCCGCTCTGCGTCCACGGCGAGGTCACGACCCACGATGTCGACATCTTCGACCGCGAGGCCAGCTTCATCGAAACCGTGCTCGACCCGCTGCGCCGCGCCACACCCGGCCTGCGCGTGGTGATGGAGCACATCACCACCGCCGAGGCCGTGGAATACCTGCGCGATGGCGGCGATGATCTCGGCGCCACGATCACCACCCATCACCTGATGATCAACCGCAACCACATGCTGGTCGGCGGCATCCGTCCGCACTACTACTGCCTGCCCGTGGTCAAACGCGAGCGCCACCGCGAGGCTTTGGCCACCCTCGCCACCTCCGGCTTCTCCCGCTGCTTCCTCGGCACCGACAGCGCGCCTCACCTCGCGAGCGACAAGCAAAGCCCCTGCGGCTGCGCCGGCGTGTTCTCCGCGCCCGTCACCATGAGCTGCCTCGCCGCCGTGTTTGAAGACGCAGGCGCGCTCGACAAGCTCGAAGGCTACGCCTCGCTGAACGGCCCGGCCTTCTACCGCCTACCGCCCAACGAGGCGACGATCACCCTGAGCCGTCAGGACGAGCCCCTCACCTTCCCGCCGCAGATCGAAACCGAGCACGGCCCCGTAGTGGTGTTCGACCCCGGCCGCCCGCTGCACTGGCACGTCGAGGACGAGCTCTGACCGCGCGCGCCAAAGCGGCCGCCCCGCGCCTTGCGATGCCGGACGATTGAGTATTTACAGCAAGAAAATGACAGGAGCCGCGCCATGATCCCCACCTCGCACCCCGATGACGCCACGATTGCCCGCATCTCGGCGGGGATGCTGCTGGAGATCGAGGCCGTCCACTTCAACCAGCGCGAGCCCTTCACCTATTCCTCCGGCCTCAAGGGCCCGACCTATATCGACTGCCGCAAGCTCATCAGCTTCCCGCGCATCCGCTCCACGCTGATGGATTTTCTGGTGGTGAAGGTCATGCGCGACGCGGGCTTCGAGGCCTTCGACAACATCGCAGGCGGCGAGACCGCGGGCATCCCCTTCGCCGCCTTCGTGGCCGACCGTATGGCGCTGCCCATGAGCTACGTGCGCAAAAAGCCCAAGGGCTATGGCCGCAACGCCCGGATCGAGGGCGCGATGGCCGAGGGTGACCGGGTGCTGCTGGTGGAAGACCTCACCACCGACGGCGGCTCGAAAATCTCCTTCGTCGATGCCATCCGGGAAACCGGCGCAAGCTGCGCCCACACGGCGGTCATCTTCTACTACGGCATCTTCCCCGAAACCGAGAAAACCCTCGGCGACCACGGCGTGACCCTGCACCACCTCTGCACCTGGTGGGATGTTCTTGCGGTCGCCCGCGAGCGCGGCAGTTTCGATGCCGAAACACTCGACGGGGTCGAGGCTTTCCTGAACGATCCGGCCAAGTGGCGGGAACAACACGGGAATTAATTTCAGGGGATAAAACCTGAGAAAACCCCGAGTCGCCCGGTTCGGGACAGCGCCGATCTTGAGGCCGCTCTCGCGTGAGACCGCAAGATATGGTAAAACCAACCCCGGAGCCCGACCGCCCCACAGGGTTTGAAGCCTCTTATCCACAGAGATTTCCAGATACCCCTCGGGCGCGGAATCACAGTATCACCTTCCTCCACAGGGGGACCGAGCAGCATGAACGAGATCACCGCTTTCCGGCCGGAAGGGTCGGAGGCGCAGGATACTGCGCCGCATAACATCGAGGCCGAGCAGCAGCTGCTCGGAGCCATCCTCACCAACAACGACATCTTCGACCGTGTCGCGATGGTGGTTGGCTCCGAGCACTTCTACGACCCGCTTCACGCACGCATCTACGAGGTCGCCGCCGCGCGGATCGCCAAGAATCTCGCGGCCACGCCGGTCTCGCTCAAGAGCTACCTCGAGGACGAGCCGGGCCTTAAAGATGTGGGTGGCGCCGCCTACCTCGCCAAGCTGGCCGGTGTCGCCGTCGCCAGTTTCGCCGCCAAGGATTACGCGCAGATCGTCTATGACCTCGCGATCCGCCGCGAGCTGATGGGGCTGGGCCGCGACATCGCCGCCAAGGCCTCCGACGTGAACGTCGCCTCCGAGCCGAAAGACCAGATCGTCGAAGCCGAGCAGGCGCTCTACAAGCTTTCCGAGCAGGGCCGCACCGAGAGCGGCTTCCAGAGTTTCCTGAAGGCCGTGACCGACGCGGTCAACGTCGCCAACGCCGCCTACCAGCGCGAGGGCGGCCTCGCCGGCATCTCCACCGGGCTGGCGGACATGGACCGCAAGCTCGGCGGCCTGCACCCTTCCGACCTGCTCATTCTCGCCGGGCGGCCCTCGATGGGTAAGACCTCGCTCGCAACCAACATCGCCTTCAACATCGCCAAGGCCTACAAGCGCGGCCAGCTGACCGATGGCAACGAGGGCGCCGTGGATGGCGGCGTAGTGGGCTTCTTCTCGCTCGAGATGAGCGCCGAGCAGCTCGCCAGCCGGATTCTCTCCGAGGCCGCCGAGATCAGCTCCCACAAGATCCGTCAGGGTGACATGGACGAAACCGAGTTCCGCCGATTCGTCGAGGCCGCCAAGGCGCTTGAGGCCTGCCCGCTTTTCATCGACGACACGCCTGCGCTGCCGATCAGCCAGGTCGCCGCCCGAGCCCGGCGCCTCAAGCGCACCCAAGGGCTCGACGTGATCATTGTCGACTACCTCCAGCTGCTCCGCGGCACCGCCGACAACCGTGTGCAGGAGATCGCCGAGATCTCCATGGGTCTGAAAGCCATCGCCAAGGAGCTGAACATCCCGGTCATCGCCCTCTCCCAGCTCTCCCGTCAGGTGGAGAGCCGGGACGACAAGCGCCCCCAGCTCTCCGACCTGCGGGAATCGGGCTCGATCGAGCAGGACGCCGACGTGGTGATGTTCGTGTTCCGCGAAGAGTATTACGCCGAGCGTGAGAAGCCCTCCGACGACCAGCTCGACAAGATGGCCGAGTGGCAGGAGCGCATGGCGCGCCTCCACGGCAAGGCCGAGGTGATCATCGGCAAGCAGCGTCACGGCCCCATCGGCACGGTGGAGCTGAGCTTCGAGAGCGAGTTCACGCGCTTCGGCAACCTCGTCCAGCCCTGGCAGCAGGGCGGCGGACAGGTGGATCAATTCTAGGCAGGCAAGAACCACCCGCCCCGTCTCGTGCGGGGCGGGATAATCTCCCGCCGCCTTGACCCGCAGGCGCCCGCCACGCCACAACCCCGCTCATGGAAATCGAGTTCGTCAACCACGCCTCCGTCCGCATCGCCCACGCGGGCACCGCGCTGCTGACCGACCCGTGGTACGCTGGCCCCGCCTTCCACAAGGGCTGGTCGCTCCTGCACGAAACGCCCGCCGCCGAGGTCGAGGCCCTGCTCGCTCGCACCACCCACATCTGGATCAGCCACGAGCACCCCGATCACTTCTCACCCGCCTTCTTCGCTGCCCATGGCGACACGATCAAAGCGCGGGGCATCAAGCTGCTGTTCCAGAAAATCGCCGATCAGCGCGTTGCGGGCTTTTTGCGCGCCAAGGCTTTCGACCTGACAGAAATGCCCTTCGGCACGCCCCTCACCGCAGGCAGCCTCACCCTCACCTGCCTGAAGGATGAGTTCTACGATTCCGCCCTCTCCATCCGCGCCGGCGATACCCACATCCTCAACCTCAATGATTGCGCCATCGCCACCCGGGCCCGCGCC
Source organism: Vannielia sp. SX4 (assembly GCF_052828525.1). The sequence goes on along the minus strand of NZ_CM128247.1, from coordinate 2,113,049 downwards.
GAAGAGGTCCGCGATGCGGTCGGCCCGAGCGACATCCTCCTCACCCAGTTCTCCTACGCCGCCTGGAAAGGCGGGCCGGAGAACCGCGCATGGCGCGAAGAGGCCGCCCGCGAAAAACTCGAGAACATCCGGCTTCAAGCCGAGGTGCTCACGCCCTCTACCGTCATCCCCTTCGCCAGCTTCGTGGCCTTCGCCAACACCCGCAACGCCTACCTCAACGACGCTGCCAACCGCCCCTCCACCGTAGCCGCAGCCTTCGCCGACGCCCCCTTCGCGCTTCAGGTCATGCAACCCGGCGACACCTTCACCGCGTCCGATGCAGAGGCCTCGCATGCCGCCGTGGCCTTCTGGGAGGCCAGGGCCGACGCCCCTCTCGATCTGATGGAGTATGAGAGCCGCAGCCCCGGCACCCTGCGCGAAGCCTTCGAGGGCTGGGCCGAGCGGGTCCACCGCAATAACGCCACTTGGGCCATGCGGCTGGCCCAGCTCGCCAGCCCGATCCGCGTGTTCCAGCCCGTCACCATCCACTGCGACGACATCGGCGAGACCTTCTCAATCGACATCGCCCGCCGCCGCTTTACTCGCACCGAGGCCCCCGCAGACCTCACCATGCACTCCGAGTCGCTCTGGTTTTTCTTCTCAAACTCCTTCGGCTTCGACACGCTCACCGTGAACGGCTGCCTTGAAGAGAGCCGCCCCGGCGGCTTCTCCCGCGCCGCCCGCAGCCTCGCCATCGAGAACCTGAACAACCTCGGCATCCGCTTCGGCCCCGGCCTCATCTTCGAGCGGCAGGTCATCGGCGTGTTTCTTGAGCGCCTGCGCGGCGTCTCTGCCCGGATGCGTGGCAAGGGCTGAGTGCCCGCCACCCTGCACCGATCACAACCGCGCGACCCTCTTCCCCAGAATCACCACCTCCCGCATGATCCCCCTCATGCGCAACGCTCTCCTCGCCCTCGCCCTCTCCGCCCTGCCCGCTCAGGCCCAGCAGATCGAGGTCGATGTCGAGCTCGCCCTGATGGTCGATGTCTCCCGCTCGATGACCCCGAACGAGGTCGAAATCCAACGGCGCGGCTATGCCGAGGCAATCCTTTCCAACGAGGTGATGACTGCCGTGCAATCGGGCCTGCTCGGCTCTATCGCCGTGACCTACGTGGAGTGGGCCGGCAACTACACCCAGCGCGAGATCGTCCCCTGGACCGTGATCCAGACACAGGAAGATGCCCGCGCCTTCGCCGAGGCCCTCAGCCAGACCTTCGCCGGCGGTATGCGCCGCACCTCCATCTCCGGCGCCATCGAATACGGCATGGACGCAATCGAGAAAAACGCCTTCACCGGCCTGCGCCGGGTGATCGACGTGTCCGGCGACGGGCCGAACAATCAGGGCAGCCTCGTCGAACGCGCCCGCAACGCCGCTGTCGAAAAAGGCATCGTGATCAACGGCTTGCCCCTCATGACCAACGAGGGCCTCTCCGGAAACTGGGATATCGGCGGGCTGGACCTCTACTACCGCGACTGCGTCATCGGCGGTCCCGGCGCTTTCGTCATCCCCGTGCTGGAGTGGAACGAGTTTGCCTCCGCCGTCCGCCGCAAGCTGGTGCTCGAAATCGCCGGCCTGCCCCCGCCCGCCCAAATCATCCGCGCTCAAGCCAAGTTCGATTGCCTCATCGGCGAGAAGATGTGGGAGGAGCGCCGCCGGTATTGGGACGAGCCGTAGCTTGGGCCCCACCTCCCCTCGCCGCACCGCAGCGCGCATTCACGCTTGACGCCGCCCGCCGCCAAACGCACAACCCCAACCCATGGGAACCGGGCAGTTAACGATTGATCTAGACGCCATCGCCGCCAACTGGACGGCGCTTGATGCAGCGTCCGGCGGCAGCACCGAAACCGGTGCCGTGGTCAAGGCAAACGGCTACGGCCTCGGCGCAGGCCGGGTGGCCCGCGCACTGGCCCACGCAGGCGCCCGCCGCTTCTTTGTCGCCCACGCCGAAGAGGGCGGCGCAATCCGCAACGCCCTCGGTCGCGGGCCCGAAATCTACGTGTTTTCCGGGCACATGCGCGGCGACACCGACATGCTGAACGATCTCGACCTGATCCCCATGATCAACTCGATCGACCAGCTCACCCGCCATTTCGAGGCCCTGCCCGACGCGCCTTTCGGAATCCAGCTCGACACCGGCATGAACCGGCTTGGCATGGAGCCGGGTGAATGGGCCGCGGTCCGCGATGTCGCCGTGCCGCGCAAGCCGCGGCTGATCATGTCGCACCTCGCCTCCGCGGACGAGCCGTCCAGCCCGCAGAACAAGGCGCAAGTCGCCCTCTTCCGCGAGCTGACCGCAGGCTGCGGCATCCCCCGCAGCCTCGCCGCCACCGGCGGCATCCTTTTGGGGCCGGAGTATCACTTCGAGCTGACCCGCCCCGGCATCGGCCTCTACGGCGGCCGCCCCTTCACCGACGCCCGCCCGGTGGTGCAGCTCGATCTGCCCGTGGTGCAAACCGGCGTCGTGCTGAAGGGCGAGGCGGTCGGCTATAACGCCACATGGGAGGCCGAGGCCGATACGCCCACCGCCACCGTGCTGGGCGGCTACGCCGATGGCATCCTGCGGGCGCTTACCAATACCGGCAGCCTCTGGTCCGACGGTATCGAATGCCCGATCCTCGGCCGCGTCTCGATGGATGCGATCACCGTCGACATTTCCGGCCTCGAGCGTGAGCCGCGCGAGCTGTCGCTGCTCTGCCCCGAGCAGGGCGTCGATGCGGTCGCCGATGCAGGCAAGACCATCGGTTACGAGATCCTCACCTCCCTCGGCCCGCGCTACGCCCGCCGCTATTCCGGCCGCGCAGGCTGAGCCGAGGCCCGTGGCCACGCTCCTCCACCCCCTCGCGCTCATCGGCCGCAACACCCTTGCGCTGCTCGCCGCCATTGGCCGGATCGCGCTGTTTCTCTTCTCCACCCTCAGCCACATGGCCCGCCCGCCCTTCTACCTCAAGGAGCTGTGGCAAGCCATTCTGAACGTTGGGTATTTCTCCCTGCCCGTGGTCGGCCTCACCGCCATCTTCACCGGCGGCGCGCTGGCGCTGCAAATCTATTCCGGCGGCTCCCGCTTCAACGCCGAGGCGGTGGTGCCGCAGATCGTCGCCATCGGCATGGTGCGCGAGCTTGGCCCCGTGCTCGTCGGCCTGATGATCGCCGCCCGCGTCACCTCCTCCGTCGCCGCCGAGATCGCCACCATGAAGGTCACAGAGCAGATCGACGCGCTGGTCACCCTCTCAACCCACCCGATGAAGTATCTCACCGTGCCGCGCGTGCTCGCCGCCCTCATCACCGTGCCCGCACTTGTGGCCGTGGGCGACGTGATCGGGGTGATGGGCGGCTTCCTCGTCGCCACCGAGCGCCTCGGCTTCAACGCCGCCGCCTACCTGCAAAACACATGGAACTTCCTCGAGACGCTCGACATCGTCTCCAGCCTCGTCAAAGGCGCCGCATTCGGCTTCATCGCCGCGCTAATGGGCTGCTACTACGGCATGAACTCCGGCCGCGGCGCACAGGGCGTGGGCCAAGCCACCAAATCCTCCGTGGTCGCCGCCGCCGTGCTGATCCTCGCCGCCAATTTCCTGCTCACCCAAGCGTTCTTCTCCGTATGATCGAGCTGCAAAACGTCCATAAGTCCTTCGGAACCAAGGATGTTCTGCGCGGGGTCGATCTGTCGGTCGGCAAGGGCCGGAGCATGGTCATCATCGGCGGCTCGGGCACCGGCAAGTCGGTCACCCTCAAGTGCATCCTCGGCCTCGTCACCCCCGATCAGGGCAGCATCACCGTCGATGGCGCCCCCGTCGCCGCGGTCAAATCCGCCAAGGCCCGCGAGGCCTTCCTCGCCCGCTTCGGCATGCTCTTTCAGGGTGGCGCTCTCTTCGACTCGCTCCCTGTCTGGCAAAACGTGGCCTTCCGCCTGCTGCGCGGCCAGCTGAAGCGCCCCAAGGCCGAGGCCCGCGACATCGCCATCGAAAAGCTCCGCCGAGTCGGCCTCGGCGCCGAAACCGCCGACCTCTTCCCCGCCGAACTCTCGGGCGGCATGCAAAAACGCGTCGGCCTCGCCCGCGCCATCGCCGCCGAGCCCGAGATCATCTTTTTCGACGAGCCGACCACCGGCCTCGACCCGATCATGGCGGGTGTCATCAACGAGTTGATCCGCGAGATCGTGGTCGAAATGGGCGCCACAGCCGTCACCATCACCCATGATATGACCTCTGTGCGCGCCATCGCCGACGATGTCGCCATGCTCCACGCCGGCAAGATCCGCTGGACCGGCCCGGTCACCGAAATGGACGCCGCATCAGACCCTTACCTGACGCAGTTCATCACAGGCAGCGCCACCGGCCCGATAGAAACCCTGCGGTAAAGCCTGCGTCTGGCGCGCGGCCCCGGCTTCACATCGCGCCAAAGGGATCCTATGTGAGGGGTGTCCTGAACCGCCCAAAGGCCCGCCCTTGCCGCTCGCCCTCAAGCTCGCGAACCTCTCGCTCCTCCTGCTCTTCCCGGTCGCATGGTTCGCCCCGCTGCTGCGCGCAGGCCTCCTGCCGCTCTTTGGCCTCTCCGAAATTTCGGTGATCTCCGGCCTGCAGGAACTCTGGGGCAAGGACGTGTTCCTCGCCCTCCTCGTCACCGGTTTCGCCCTCTTCGCGCCCTACCTCAAGACCATCGGCCTCGCGCTGCTGCACTTCGGCCTGATGCACCGCAAGGTGCTGCCCGCGCTACATCTGCTGGGCAAGCTGGCTATGGCTGATATCTTCCTGATCGCGCTCTACATCGTGGTCGCCAAGGGCATCGGCGTCGGCAAGGTCGAAACCGCATGGGGTCTCTACCTCTTCACCGCCTGCATCCTCGCCTCCATCGGCATCTCATGGGCCACCGAACGCAGCCGCAAACGCGCCGCCCTGCCCGCCCCGGGCAACCCGCAGGCCGCCCCGCTGCATCCCACACCGGAGTCCGCGCCGCTACGGCCCACCACCGAGTGAGGCCGCCAGCGCCGTCCGCGTCTCGTCACAGGGCTCTACCGGCCCCTGCGCACCCTCTCGCTTGTATTTCCAGCCCGTGGATATCTCGCGGCAATGGGCAAACCAGAGGTCCTGCGCCCGTGCCAGCCGGTTGAACTGGTAACGCCCCACGCCATGCACATCCCAACCAAACCAGCGCAGCGGCCCGCCCGGCACCACGCAAAACTTCTCCTTGCAGAGCGCCTCCGGCACGTCCCGCAGCACATGCTCCACATGCCGCGGCGGCCCCGCGCCCTCCCGCGTCCGCCAATGGCCCTGCGCGGTGACGTAACCCAACCGGCTTTCCCGCGCCGCCTCAAAGATCGTCCGTTGCCCACGCGAGAGGAACAGCTCGTCGATGTCGTTCACCGCCACTGCCCCCGCGCCCTTTAGCGCCCAGTGGCGGGCAAGGTTCAGCGTGGCGGTCTGAAAGTAGAGCGCCAGATGCCGCGGCGGCTTCAGCGCCGTCGGGCCAAAGGGCAGGTCCGCGCTCACCACCAGCGCCGCCTTCAGCCCGGCTCCCGCCAGCACCTCCGTCACCTCTTCCGGCGCATAGGCGCTGGAGCCGTTGTCAAACAGCACCACGCCCTCCGCTCCCTGCGCCCGCACATGATGCCGCGCCCAATCGCCGATCCACGCCAGATCATTGTCCTTGCTCTTGGTCGTCAGGCAGGCCAACCGCTCAAACTCCGGCCTCGGCCCCAGCACCGGCGTTGCAAGCACCGCGCCGCCCGCCTCCTCCGGCAGGGCCACCTCCAAAATCTCGCCCGGATCGCCCGCCAGCCTGACCTCGTCATACCGCCGAAACCGGCGCATCCCGCGCCAGCGCAACCCGCCCGAAAACAGCGCGCGCCTGAGCACCCGCGCCAGAGGCCCCAGCTTGGGGCACACCAGCACCAGCCCGCCCTTCGCCCGCACCGCCCCGTAGGCCAGCGTGCGAAAGTCGAACATTGCGTCATACCTCGGCCCCCGTGCCGCCTCCGGTGCCAAACGCTCCCGGCGCACCGGCGCATCCTCGGGCAACCTCAGCGGCTGCAATGTCAAGGTCTCGAACATGCCTGCACCCATAGCCCGCCGCTCCGGTAAGCACCAACACCGATCATTTTCCCGGCTCAGATATCCCCCGCCGGAAGCCTCAACTCTCTTCCGGCGCCCCCCTTTCCAATCCGCGTCCCAGCGGGCATGAAAGCGCATGGCCAAAGCCCTCGCCTTCTCCTGCACCGCCTGCGGCGCCTCTCACTCCAAATGGTCGGGCCAATGCGACGCTTGCGGCGCGTGGAACACCATCGTCGAGGAGGCCCCGCTCTCCTCCGGCCCCAAGGGCAAGGGCCTCGGCGCCAAGAAGGGCAGCACCATCGCGCTGGCCGACCTCGCCTCGCCCGAGGCCCCGCCGCCCCGCACCACCTCCGGCCTTGATGAGTTCGACCGCGTGCTCGGCGGCGGCCTCGTGCCCGCCTCCGCCACGCTGGTTGGCGGCGATCCCGGCATAGGCAAGTCCACCCTTCTGCTGCAAGCCGCCGCGCGCTTTGCCCTCGCGGGGCAGAAAACCATCTACATCTCCGGCGAGGAGGCTTCGGCACAGGTCCGCATGCGCGCCCAGCGGCTCGGTCTGGCGGATGCGCCCGTAAAGCTCGCAACCGAAACCTCCCTGCGCGACATCCTCACCACGCTCGACGCCGAGCGCCCCGACCTCTGCATCATCGATTCGATCCAGACCATGTGGTCCGACACGGTCGAGGCCGCCCCCGGCTCCGTAAGCCAGGTCCGCGCCGCCGCCCATGAGCTGACCCAATTCGCCAAGCGGCGGGGCACCGCCGTCATCCTCGTCGGCCATGTGACGAAAGAGGGCCAGATCGCAGGCCCCCGCGTCGTTGAGCACATGGTCGACACCGTGCTCTACTTCGAGGGCGAGCGCGGCCACCAGTTCCGCATCCTCCGCGCGGTCAAAAACCGCTTCGGCCCGGCCGATGAGATCGGCGTCTTCGAGATGACAGGCGAAGGCCTCGCGCAGGTGCTCAACCCCTCCGCGCTCTTCCTGTCCGACAATGAAACGCCTGCCCCGGGCACCGCCGTCTTTGCCGGAATCGAGGGCACCCGCCCCGTGCTGGTGGAGTTTCAGGCCCTCGTCGCCCCCGCGCCCGCCGGTCAGGCCCGCCGCTCCGTGGTGGGCTGGGATTCGGGCCGCCTCGCAATGATCCTCGCCGTGCTCGAGGCCCGCTGCGGCATCCCCTTCGCCGGGATGGATGTGTACCTCAACGTCGCCGGCGGCCTGCGCGTCTCCGAACCCGCAGCCGACCTTGCCGTTGCCGCCGCCCTGCTATCGGCCCGCGAGGATGTGGCCCTACCGCCCCGCATGGTGGTTTTCGGCGAGATCAGCCTCACCGGCGCCCTCCGCCCCTCCTCGCAAACCGAAAACAGGTTGAAAGAGGCGCAAAAACTTGGTTTCTCCTCCGCAACGCTGGCGGAGGGGTCCAAGGCCACCTCCAGCGGGGGCATGGATCTGCGCAAGATGTCAGACCTCACGGGCTTCGTGGGCGAGATGTTCGGCGCAGGCTGAGAGACCGGAAAGGCAAGAAGAGAGCACATGGAAGGCTTCACCATTTTCGACGCGGGCGTGGCCGTCGTCATCGTCCTGTCGGCAATTCTTGCCTACTCCCGCGGCTTCGTCCGCGAAATCCTCGCCATCGCGGGCTGGGTCGGCGCCGCGGTGCTGGCCTATCTCTTCGCCCCGCAGGCCGTGCCGCTGGTGAAGGAAATCCCTGTTGTGCAGGACTTTCTGGACAACTGCGAACTGGCCACCGGCGCAGGCTTCGTTGTGGTCTTCGCCATCGGCCTCGTCATCTTCGCCCTCTTCACGCCGCTCTTCGCGAGCCTTGTGCAGCGCTCGGCGCTCAACGCGCTCGATCAGGGCCTCGGCTTCCTCTTCGGCGCCCTGCGCGGGCTGATCCTCATCGCCATCGCGCTGGTGCTCTACGACTTCATCGCAGGCTCCGAGAGCCTCGCCTTCGTCGACGACAGCCAGACCGCCAAGCTCTTCGGCTCGGCGAAAACCCGGATCGACGGCGAAATCGCCGATCAGGAGGGCGTGATGAACTGGTTCCGCGAGAAATTCGAGAACCTGACAGACCGCGCCTGCGGCGCCCCCGCCGTCGCCCCGGCAGACCCGACAGCCCTGCCCGAGCAGCCTGCCACCGGCAACTGACGGCCCGCAAAAGCCGCATAGCAATGTAGGGTGCGCATTCATTGCGCACCTTTCGCCATCTCGCGTCACCCTCTCGTGACAAAGGGATGACAGCCGCCGCCCCAAGCGTTAAACGGGGGCCAACGCCCACAAAGCCGGATTCGGAGCTGCCCCTTGCCCGACACTCAGCACGGCCACCCCGCCATGCCCCCCGCGCACCCTTTCGATGATGACAAGCTCCGCGAGGAATGCGGCGTATTCGGCGTGACAGGCGTCGAACAGGCCGCCAACTTCGTCGCGCTCGGTCTGCACGCGCTGCAGCACCGGGGCCAGGAAGCTGGCGGCATCGTCAGCCATGACGCCGAGCACGGCTTCAACTCCGCCCGCCGCTTCGGCTACGTCCGCGACAACTTCACCAAGGCCTCGCTGATGGATACACTGCCCGGGCCGCTCTCCATCGGCCACGTGCGCTATTCCACCGCCGGCTCCAAGGGCAACACCCAGATCCGCGATGTGCAGCCCTTCTTCGGCGAGTTCTCCATGGGCGGCGCGGCGATTGCCCACAACGGCAACATCACCAACGCCGGTGCCCTGCGCCGCGAGCTGATCGAGCGCGGCTCGATCTTCCAAAGCTCGTCCGATTCCGAGTGCATCATCCACCTGATGGCCCGCTCGCTGCAGCGTGACGTGCCCGCACGGCTCGAAGATGCCCTGCGCCGGGTCGAGGGCGCCTTTTCCATCGTCGCCATGACCCGCACCAAGCTGATCGGCGTGCGCGACCCGCTGGGCGTGCGCCCCCTCGTGCTTGGCAAAATCGGCGACGGCTGGGCGCTCTCGTCCGAGACCTGCGCGCTCGATATCATCGGCGCCGAATTCGTCCGCGAGATCGAGCCGGGCGAGATGGTCGTCATCACCAAGGACGGGGTCGATAGCCGCCACCCCTTCCGCCCCAAGAAGAGCCGCTTCTGCATCTTCGAACACGTCTATTTCTCGCGCCCCGATTCCATCCTCGGTGGCCGCAGCGTTTACGAGACCCGCGAAGCCATCGGCCGCGAGCTGGCCAAGGAAGCGCCTGTGGAGGCCGATCTCGTCTGCCCCGTGCCCGATAGCGGCACCCCGGCAGCCATCGGCTTCAGCCTTGAAAGCGGCATCCCCTACGGCATGGGGATCATCCGCAACCAGTACATGGGCCGCACCTTCATCGAGCCCACCGACCAGATCCGCAACATGGGCGTCCGGCTCAAGCTCAACGTCAACCGCGCCCTGATCAAGGGCAAGCGGGTGATCCTCGTCGATGACAGCGTCGTGCGCGGCACCACCTCCCGCAAGATCAAGGAAATGATCCTCGACGCGGGCGCGGCAGAGGTCCACTTCCGCATCGCCTCGCCGCCCACAGCCTGGCCCTGCTTCTACGGCGTCGATACGCCCGAGCGCAGCAAGCTGCTGGCGGCCAACATGAGCGCCGATGAAATGGCCGATTACCTCGGAGTCGACAGCCTCAAGTTCATCTCGCTCGATGGCCTCTACCGCGCCGTGGGCGAGGCCAAGGGCCGCGACCCGAAGAGCCCGGCCTACTGCGACGCCTGCTTCTCCGGCGAATACCCGGTCGAACCTGCCGACATGATCGAGCAGGGCTTCGAGATGAAGACCGCCGCCGAGTAACCGAACACTGTCATCCCCGGGCTTGCCCCGTGGATGACCCCAAGGCACTCCGCACCCTACCGCCGGAAATCCTCCGCCTTCAGCCCGTGCTTGGCCAGCTTGTCGTAGAAGGTCTTGCGCGGTAGATGCAGCGCTGCCGCCGCCGCCGTGGCGTTCCCGTTCTGCCGCCCCAGCGCCGCCACGATGAGCGACTTTTCCACCCGCGCCATCTGCTCCGCCAGCCCCAGCTCGGCGGCCTCCTGCACCTCGCCCGGCATACCCAGCACAAAGCGCATGGCGGCGCTCATCAGCGAGCGGGAGTTGCCCGGCCAGTCCTGCGCCATCAACTCCGCCAGATGCTCCTCGCTCACCTCGGGCTCGGGGATGCCCGCCTGCTCCGCCGCCTGCGCCACGTAATCGCGGAACATCACCGGAATGTCCTCGCGCCGCTCTTCCAGCGTTGGAATGCGCACATGCATCACGTCGAGCCGATAATAGAGATCGGCGGCAAAGCGGCCCTCCTCCATCTCGGCCACGAGGTCACGCGTGGTGCCCGCGATAATCCGCGACTCTCCCGGCGCCTCCAGCCGATCCAGCAGCACGAGCTGAACCGCCGCCGGCAGAGCGCTGATCTCGTCCAGAAAGAGTGTGCCCGCCCCCGCCGCCTCCATCGCCGCATCGAGCCGCGCCTCGTCGAGCGAGGCCGCAAGGCGTTTCACGAAAGGCTGCGGCGCGGCGGGCGAGAGCAGATGGATCACCTCCGCCACCTTCGCCGTCTGCGAGCCGGGGCCGCCGGTCACCAGCACCTCGGCGCCCGCACGTGCCACCGCGCGCACCTGCCGCCGAAGCCCCTGCGCCTCGACCGAATGGCCAAAGATCATCCGCGCCGCCGCATCGCCGCGCTCCAGCTCCCGCTTCAAGCGGCGGTTCTCCAGCACCAGCGCGCGGGCCTTCAGCGCCTTCTCCACAACGCCCACCAACTCCTTGGGGCCGCAGGGCTTTTCCAGAAAATCAAAGGCCCCCTCGGCGATCCCCTTCACCGCCGTCGGCACATCGCCTTCACCGGTCAGCAGGATCACCGGCAGCTCCTCATCGCGCCGCCGCGCCTCCGCCAGCAAAAAGAACCCATCACGCCCCGGCATCCGGATGTCGCTCACCACGACCCCCTCAAACTCGGGGCCAATGTGGTCCTTCGCCTCGATGTAACTGCCCGCGAGGATCGGCTCGATCTCCGCCAATTCCAGCGTTTGCCCCAGCGCCTCGCGCACCGCGGCATCGTCATCCACAACCAGCACCCGCCGGAGCCCGCTCATGCCGCCACCTCAAGCCCGGCGGGCTGCAACTCAACCGTAAACTCCGCGCCGCCGCCCGGGCGGTTCTCCCCCCGGATGTTGCCGCCAAAGCTCTGCACCAGCCCGTAGCTGATCGACAGGCCCAGCCCCATGCCCTCGCTCGCGCCCACCTCCTTGGTGGAGTAGAACGGGTCAAAGATCTTGTCCGGCTCGGCAATCCCCGCGCCGCTGTCGCGCACCCTCAGCCGCACCGGCGCACCCGGCTCGATCGCAATCCCCAACTCCGCCTCCTCGCGCCCCGCCATCGCATCGATCCCGTTGCTGACGAGGTTCAACACCACCTGCTGCAAGCGCACCTCCCCGCCCCGCACCATCACCGGCGCCTCCGGAGCGGCCCAGTCGAGCGCTACGCCCGCCTGCACCATCCGCCCCTCCACCAGTTCCAGCACCGTTTCCACCACCGCGCCCAGATCGACCCGGCCAATCGGCTCGCTCTCCTGCCGGGCAAAGGCCCGCAGGTTGCGGATGATCCGCCCCATCCGCCGGGCAAGGTCGCCGATACGGCCAAGGTTCTGCGCCGCCTTCTCAGGGCTGCCCCGGTCCAGAAAGCTCTCGGCATTCTCCGCAAACGAGCGGATCGCCATAAGCGGCTGGTTCAGCTCGTGGCTCAGCCCGGCGCTCATCTGCCCCAAGGCACTCAGCTTGCCCGCCTGAACCAGCTCCGCCTGCGCCCGCCGCAGCGCCGCCTCGGCCTCCTTGCGCTCATGCACCTCCGCCTTCAGCCGCAGGTTCGCCGCCTGAAGCGCCTCGGTGCGCTTCTCCACCCGCGCCTCCAGCACCGCATTGGCCCGCGCCTCCACGCCCAGCCGCTCCGCCAGCGCCCGCCGCCGTTCCGACAGCAAGAACAGGAAGGCCCCGAACCCGAGGCACAGCGCCGCCACCGCCGCCGCCGCCAAGGCCCCCAGCCGCAATGCAGGCGCCAGCGAGATCAGCGCCTCGCCCCGCATCCCGATCACCGGCAACTCCTGCACCAAGTGCAACGCCGCGCGCGGAATATATGGCCCGCCATCGACCCACCACAGGTCGCGCCCACCCGCCTGCCACGGGCGATAGCCAATGAACGGCTTCAACGCCGCGCCCGCATGCACCCCCTCGCCCGCCGCCCCGTCCCGGCTCATCATCAGCAGTTCGGTCCGGTTCGCCACGAACACGACGCCATCGCTGTCGGTAAAGAACACCGGCACCGGGTCACCCGCCCAGTCCAGCTCGATCAGCCGCAGGTCCGCCTGCACCACCACGATCCCCATCACCGGCCCGTCCGGCGCGAAGATCGGCGCGGCAAAGGAGTAGAGCCGCCGCCCGCTCTCCTCCGCCACCCGGTGGCTGCTCCCCAACGCGCCCTGCCGGGCCCGCACGATCTCGGGGCCGGTCAGCTGCGCCGGGGCGGTCTCGCCGGTAAAGGCCAGCATCCGCCCGTCTTCGTCAGTCAGAAAGATCGCCGCGCTGCCGGTCATATCCGCGTGGCGCACCAGCAGGCTCGACACCCAGTCAGACGGGCCACGCCCCGCCACTTGCGCCTGCGGCTCGGGCCGGTCGGCCAGCGCCACCGCCAGCTCGGCATAGCTCTGAAGCTGCGTCGTGAGCCGCTGCGAGGTGAGTCGCAAATCGCTCTGCCCGCGCCGCTCCACCTCGTCCAGCGCCGAAACAAAAGCCCCCCAGCCCGCCGCCACGCTGATCAGCGCCGCCGCGGCGAGGTAGAGCAGGATAACGAGCCACCGTCGCGTCATGCCTCTTCCTAGACAATCCGATGCGCATCTGAAAGCGTCGCCGCCATGCAGGCGCTCTCCCAATCCCCGACCGACCCGGCCTTCGTGCAAGACCCCTACCCCTTCTACCACCGCGCCCGCGCCGCCGGTGACCTGTTTCTGTGGGAGGATTTTGGCCAGCCCGCCGCCGCAGGCTACGCGCAGGTCAAACGCTTGCTGAAAGACCGTCGCCTTGGCCGCGAGATGCCCGCCGATCTCGCCCCCCCCGTGCCCGAACGGCTGCAACCCTTCTACGATGTCGAGGCCCACTCGATGCTCGAGCTGGACCCGCCCCGCCACACCCGCCTGCGCGGGCTGGTGCTGCGGGCCTTCACCTCCGCCACCGTCGAGGCGCAGCGCCCGGCGATCGAGGCGCTCTGCACCGATCTCATCGCCCGCTTCCCCTCCGGTCCCTTCGACCTGCTCGAGGCCTTCTGCCGCCCGCTCCCGGTGATCACCATCGCCACCCTGCTCGGCGTCGATGTGGCCCGCGCGCCCGATCTGCTGGCTTGGTCCAACGCGATGGTCGGCATGTATCAGGCGGGCCGCACCCGCGCGATGGAAGAGGCCGCCATCACCGCCACGCAGGCCTTCACCGCCTTCCTCGCCGAAGAAATCACCCGCCGCCGCGCGAGCCCTTCCGATGACCTCATCTCCCAGCTCATCGCCGCCGAAGCCGAGGGCGAGAAACTCACCGCCGACGAGCTGACCTCCACGGTCATCCTGCTGCTGAACGCGGGGCACGAGGCCACCGTTCACTCCCTCGGGAACGGGGTAAAACTTATTTGCGAACATGAGCTTGCAGCCCATGCTTCATCCTCCGAGAACGCCCCGCTGCTGACCGAAGAGATCCTCCGCCACGCCCCGCCGCTGCACATCTTCGAGCGCATCGCCCGCGAGGATTTCGAGATCTACGGGCATCATCTCAAACGCGGCCAGCGCATCTCCTGCCTGCTCGCCGGGGCCAACCGCGACCCCGATGCCTACCCCGACCCCGACAGCTTCAACCCCACCCGCCGTGGCCCCTCCAACATGGCCTTCGGCGCCGGGCTGCACTTTTGCGTCGGCGCGCCGCTCGCCCGGCTCGAGTTGCAAATCGCCCTACCGGCCCTCTTCACCGCCTGCCCCGGCCTCACGCTGGCCGAGCCGCCGCTCTACGCCCCCGTCTACCACTTCCACGGGCTGGAAAAACTGATCGTCACCGCCTAACCTCCTGACCATTCATTCAGGAGTTTCTCATGCGGTTCGCCCTTCTTTTCCTCGCCCTTTCCCTCTCTCCGGCCACCGCGCAGGAGCGGGTGCTCACCCCCGAGCGCGCCTCGGGCTACGATGGCATCATCAGCCAATGCGTCACCCTCACCCGCGAGAGCTTCGCCAATGACATGTGCGCGCCGCTGGCCACCTCGGTCGCCGGCATGGCGTCCAAGGCGGGCCTCAAGCACCGCCACCTCGGCCTGACCGAATGGGGCTTCGGCACCGATGCCTTTCCGCCCACGCCCGATGATATGGACTTCATCGCGCCGCTCAACCTGACCTTCTACATCCGCGCCACCGCCGGGCCGAACAGTGGCATGATCTGGGCTTCGCTCTACCGCGAGGTGCCCGAAGGTCGGCTGGTGCTCTGGGAGGATTCCGGCATCGGCGCAGGCGAGCAAAGCGTCATCCGCGACGGCCTCTCCACCGGCCTCGCCCGCAAGCTCGAACCGGTCTTCGACGCGCTCGGCGAAGCAAATTAATTTACCCCTCCAACCGCCTCACTTCATTGCGAAATTCTAGCGGCCATCCACACGCCGGAACACGCTCCAATTCCCGGCTCACTCCCCACCCACAGGCAGCGCCGTGGTGCTCTTGATCTCCTCCATCGAGAGCAGCGCCGTCACGTTGTGGATCTTCACCTCCGAGATCAGCGCCTGGTAGAATTCGTCATAGGCGCGCGCGTTCGTCACCTGCACCTTCAGGATGTAATCGATATCCCCCGCCAGCCGGTGCGCCTCCAGCACCTCGGGCCTCGCCCGCAGCGCCTTGAGGAACTTCTGCTGCCAGTCCGCCTCATGCTCGGACGTGCGGATCAGCACGAAAAAACAGGCCTCCAGCCCCAGCGCCTCGGCGTTCAGCAACACGGTGTTCTGCCGGATCACCCCGGCCTCCCGCATCTTGCGCACCCGATTCCAAACCGGCGTCTTCGAACTGCCCACTTTCTTGGCAATTTCGTCCAAGGATTGCGCTGCGTCAGCTTGCAGTTCCGCAAGGATTTTCCGGTCGATCTTGTCCAGACGGACGGACATTCGCATTTCTCCAGCTTTGTTGGAATTCCGGCCCTACAGGGGAGTTTCTCGGAACGTTTTTCCCTAACTGCCGTGAAGCCCTGCCAATTACCAGAACAAAATTCTATATCTTCCCCTACGCAACAGGAGCCGCCGCAATGCAGCATTTTCCGATCTTCGTGAACCTCCGTGGTCAGCGCGTCACCCTCTCCGGTGGCGGCGAGGCCGCGCTGGCCAAGCTGCGCCTGCTGCTGAAGACGGAAGGTGACATTCACGTCTTCGCCGCCGAGCCCCATGCCGACCTTGAAACGCTGGCCGATGAGGGCCGCCTCACGCTCCACCGCCGCGCCGCCCGCGCGGGCGACTTCACCGGCAGCCGTCTCGCCTATGGCGCCAACGAGGACCACGCCGAAGACACCCGCATCAAGGCGCTGGCCGAGGCCGAGGGTGCGCTGGTCAACATCGTCGACGACCTGCACAACAGCCAGTTCATCACCCCCGCCATCGTCGACCGTGACCCGGTGACCGTGGCGATCGGCACCGAGGGCGCCGCCCCCGTGCTCGCCCGCGCCATCAAGCGTGATCTTGAAGAGCGCCTGCCCAGCTCGCTCGGCCTGCTCACCCGCATCGGCAAGGCGTTCCGCACCGCCGCCGACGCGCTGCCGATGGGCAAGAAGCGCCGCGATTTCTGGGCCGATTACTACTTCAACGAAGGCCCCAAGGCGCTCGCCAAGGGCGAAAACAACGCCCGCGAAGCGCTGGACGCCCTTCTGACCCGCCACCTCTCCGAGGCCCCCGAGCCCGGCGAAGTCGCCTTTGTCGGCGCTGGTCCCGGCGATCCCGAGATGCTCACCCTCGCCGCCCGCCGCGCGCTGGATGAGGCCGAGGTGATCATCCACGACGGCCTCGTCTCCCCGGAGATTCTCGAACTCGCCCGCCGCGAGGCGCTGATGATCGACGTGGCCAAGCACGGCTTCGGCAAATCCACCCCGCAGGAGGCGATCAATGCGCTGATCGTCGGCCATGCGCTGAAGGGCGAAAAGGTCGTGCGCCTCAAGGCCGGCGATCCCGGCGTCTACGGCCGCCTCGACGAAGAGCTCGATGCGCTCGCCCCCCACGGCATCGCCACCCGCATCCTGCCCGGCATTACCGCCGCCTCCGCCGCCGCCGCCTCCATCGGCCAGAGCCTGACCAAGCGGGGTCGCAACTCCGATCTTCGATTTCTGACGGGGCATGACACCAAGGGCTTCACCGAACAGGACTGGCACGCGCTGGCCGCGCCCGGTGCCGTCGCCGCCATCTACATGGCCAAGAAGGGCGCGCGCTTCCTTCAGGGCCGCCTGATGATGCACGGCGCCTCCCCCGCCACCGATGTCACCGTGGTCGAGAACGCCTCCCGCCCCGATACCCGCATCCTGCATGCCACCCTTGCCGCCCTGCCCGAGACGGTCGAGGGCCTTTCCGGCCCCGCCGTCCTCCTCTATGGCCTCGCCCCGCGCGACGCCGCCACCGAACTCAAGCTGAAGGCCGCTCAGTAATGCCCAAGCCATTCACTCCCAAGGTCGTCACGGCCAATGCGCTGATCGAAGGCGATGTGATCTATCTCACCAACTCCGGCGAGTGGTCGCGCCGCCACGAGGATGCCCGTCTCTTCACCGAGGAGGCCCCCGCCGAGGCCGCGCTGTCCGCCGCTGCGCTGCAGGCCTCCGAGATCGTTGGCGCCTATCTCGCCGATGCCGAGGCCACGCCCAAGGGCCCCAAGCCCACCCACTTCCGCGAGGCCTTCCGCGCCACCGGCCCCTCCAACTACGCCCACGGCAAACAGGTGGACCTCTGATGTACAGCTATACCGACTTCGACGAAGCCTTCGTCCGCAACCGCGTCAGCCAGTTCCGTGCCCAGGTGGAGCGCCGCATCGACGGCTCGCTCACCGAGGACGAGTTCAAGCCGCTGCGTCTGATGAATGGCCTCTACCTGCAGCTGCACGCCTACATGCTGCGCGTGGCCATCCCCTATGGCACCATCTCGGCCCGCCAGATGCGCCAGCTCGCCTTCATCGCCGACAAATGGGACAAAGGCTACGGCCATTTCACCACCCGTCAGAACATCCAGTACAACTGGCCCGCGCTGAAGGACGTGCCCGACATGCTCGAGGCGCTGGCCGACGTGCAAATGCACGCGATCCAGACTTCCGGAAACTGCATCCGCAACGTGACCTCCGACCATTTCGCCGGGGCCGCTGGTGACGAGGTGGCCGACCCGCGCCCCTACGCCGAGCTGCTCCGCCAGTGGTCGACCGACCACCCCGAATTCCAGTTCCTGCCCCGCAAGTTCAAGATCGCGGTAACGGGCGCCGAGGCCGACCGCGCGGTGATCCGCGCCCATGACATCGGCCTGCAACTGGTCGAGCAGAACGGCGAGATCGGCTTCAAGGTCATCATCGGCGGTGGTCTGGGCCGCACGCCCATGATCGGCAAGGTGGTGCGCGAGTTCCTCCCCGAGGCCGACCTGCTGCCCTACTGCGAGGCCATCGTCCACGTCTACAACACGCTCGGCCGCCGCGATAACAAGTACAAGGCCCGCATCAAGATCACCGTCCACGAGAACGGGATCGACACCATGCGCGAGCTGATCGAGGCCCGCTTTGCCGAGATTCGCCCGGAGTTCACCGGCGTCGATCAAGAGATGCTCGCCGCGATCAAGGCCCAGTTCGCCACGCCCGCGCTCCGCGAGGGCGACGTGGCCGCCTATGAGGCCGCCCGCGAGATGGACCCTGTTTTCCGCGCCTGGGCCGATACCAACCTCACCGCGCACCGCGATGCCGACCACGCGATTGTCACAATTTCGATAAAGGCCCACGGTAAGACCCCCGGAGATGCAACCTCCGATCAGATGCGCCTGATGGCCGACCTGGCGGAAGAGTATGCCCACGGAGAGCTGCGCATCAGCCACGAGCAGAACGTCATCCTGCCCCATGTCCACAAGGGCGACCTGCCCGCGATCCACGCGGCGCTGAAGGCTGCCGGGCTGGGCACCGCCAACATCGGGCTTGCCTCCGATATCATCGCCTGCCCCGGCATGGATTACTGCGCGCTGGCCACCGCCCGCTCGATCCCGATCGCGCAGGAAATCGCCACCCGCGTCGACGAGCTGAAGATCGAGCACGAGGTCGGTGAGCTGAAGATCAAGATCTCCGGCTGCATCAACGCCTGCGGCCACCACCACGTGGGCCACATCGGCATCCTCGGGCTGGATCGCGCTGGCGTCGAGAACTACCAGGTCACGCTGGGCGGCGACGGCACGCAGGATGCGGCCATCGGCACCCGCATGGGGCCGGGCTTCTCCGCCGAAGAGATCGTGCCCGCCATCGAGCGGCTGATGCTGGCCTACCTCGAACTGCGCGATGCGCCCGAGGAGACCTTTCTCGCCACCTTCCGCCGCCTTGGGGATGCGCCGTTCAAGGCCGCCCTCTACCCCGAAAGCGAGGCCCGCAATGCCGCGTGATACCGTCACAGGCGTGACCGACGAGGTGGCCGAAGCCCGCGCCGCCTCCGAGGCCCGCGCCCTCAACGAACGGTTCGCCGGGGCCACGGCGCAGGAGGTTCTGCGCCACGCCCTGACCGATCCGGCGATGGGCCGCATCGCCACCGTCAGCTCCTTCGGGGCCGAGTCGGTGGTGCTGCTGCACATGATCTCCCAGATCGACCGCGCCGCGCCCGTGCTCTTCATCGACACCCAGATGCTCTTTGAAGAAACCCTGCAATATCAAACCGATGTCGCCGAACAGCTCGGCCTCACCGGCATCGAGGTGGTGCGTGCCCCCGCGCCCGAGCTGGCCAAGGCCGACCCGGACGACACCCTGCACAAGCGCTCCACCGACGCCTGCTGCGACCTGCGGAAGACCGTGCCGCTCGCCAACGCCCTGCTGGCCTATGACGGCTGGGTCACGGGCCGCAAACGCTTTCAGGCCGAGGCCCGCGCCGCGCTCGATTACTTCGAGAGCGAAGGCCCCCGGGTCAAGGTGAACCCGCTCGCAGGCTGGTCCGCTACCGACCTCAAGGCCTACATGGATGAGCACGACCTGCCCCGGCACCCACTGGTCGCCAAGGGCTACCCCTCCATCGGCTGCTGGCCCTGCACCACGCCCGTGAAAGAGGGCGAAGACCCGCGCGCCGGTCGCTGGCGCGGCGAGGAAAAGGAAGAATGCGGCATCCACTTCATCGACGGCAAAGTGGTCCGCGGCCCCCTGCCCGTGTCCGAGCCCGCCTCCGACCCCGTCGCCGAAGCCGCCCCCGAGAGAAAGAGCGCCTGACATGACCGAGCTTACCACCGAGACTGCAAACATCATCGTCACCGACAGCGGCTTCACGGCAGAAGACTGGACCCACGGCTTCACCCCGCTTGATGAGCTGGGTGCCAATTCCGCCGCCCCCGCGCTCGCGGTCGATCTCGGCCCCGCCGACGATCCGGCCACGCTTTCGGCCCGTCTCGACGAGATCGACCTGATCCGCGTCGCCTTCCCCAGCTTCGCCGATGGCCGCGGCTTCACCCATGCCCGCACCCTGCGCCGCATGGGCTTCTCGGGCCGCCTGCGCGCTGCCGGTCACGTGATTTCCGACCAATATGCCATGGCCCGCCGCTGTGGGTTCGACGAAGTCGAGATCTCCCCCGAGTTGGCCGCCCGCCAGCCCGAAGCCGAGTGGAAGTTCCGTGCCGACTGGCAGGCAAACGACTATCAGGCGCGCCTGCGCGCCTGAGCCCCTTGGAACGCCTTCAAAAATCCTGATAGAGATCAAAGCAGCAAGGAGCCGCGAGGCTGTAAGAGCCAGCGACCAGTATCCATGACCGAACAGAGCCCCGTGACCGAACAAGCCGCACAACCCGTCAAAGCCAAGCCCGCCCTCCCCGATGCCCAGACCGTGACGGAGGTGAAGCACTACACCGACCGTCTGTTCAGCTTCCGCTGCACCCGGCCCGCCTCCCTGCGCTTCCGCTCCGGCGAGTTCGTGATGATCGGCCTGATGGGCGACCCGGACCCTAAGACCGGCAAGCAAAAGCCCCTGCTGCGCGCCTATTCCATCGCCTCCCCCAGCTGGGACGAGGAACTGGAGTTCTACTCCATCAAGGTGCAGGACGGCCCGCTCACTTCCAAGCTTCAGCACATCCAGCCCGGCGACGAGCTGATCCTGCGGCCCAAGCCCGTCGGCACGCTGGTGCATGACGCGCTCCTGCCCGGCAAGCGCCTGTGGTTCTTCGCCACCGGCACCGGCTTCGCCCCTTTCGCCTCCCTGCTGCGTGAGCCGCAGACCTACGAGGATTACGACGAGGTGGTGATCACCCACACCTGCCGCGAGGCTGGCGAGCTGACCTACGGCCGCGACCTGATCGAAGGCCTCAAGGACGACGAGCTGCTGAACGAGGTGATCGGCGAGGGCTTCTGGAAGAAGATCAAGTACTACCCCACCACCACCCGCGAAGAGAGCGCCAAGATGGGCCGCATCACCGACCTGATGCGCACCGGCGAGGCCTTCTCCGACCTCGGCGTGCCCGAGCTGAACCCCACGACCGACCGCGCGATGATCTGCGGCAACCTCGCCTTCAACCTCGAACTGAAGGAGATGCTCGAGGCCTACGGTCTCGAAGAGGGCGCCAACTCCAAGCCCGCGCATTACGTGGTCGAAAAGGCCTTTCTCGACTGATCGCTGCGGCGCGGTGGGTCTTGCCCCGCCGCGCCTTTCGCCCTAGGCGGGGGCATGGATACCGCCTTCCTCATCTCTGCCTTCGTCACCCTCTTCGTGGTGATCGACCCGCTGGGCCTCGCCCCGCTCTTCGCCGCGCTCACCCATGACGAAACAGAGGGCCGCCGCCGCGCCATCGCCATCCGCGCCGTGGCCATCGGCTTCTCCATCCTGCTGATCTTTGGCCTCGCCGGCGAGGCGGTGCTCGAATTCGTCGGCATCTCCATGCCCGCCTTCCGCATCTCCGGCGGCCTGCTGCTGTTCCTCACCGCGCTCGAAATGCTTTTTGAGCGCCGCACCAAGCGCCGCGAGGATCAGGCCGAGGAGGATCGCCCCGATCCCTCCATCTTCCCGCTCGCCACGCCCCTCATCGCCGGGCCGGGCGCCATTGCCTCCATGATCCTGCTCTCCGGCTCCCCCAATGCCGACTGGACGACCACCTTGCAGGTGATCGGCGTCATGGCCACCGTGCTCACCATCGTCCTCATCCTGTTTCTCGGCGGCGGGCTTCTGTCGCGGCTGCTGGGCAAAACCGGCATCAACGTCGCCACCCGCCTGCTCGGCATGTTGCTCGCCGCCCTCTCGGTCCAATTCGTGATCGACGGGCTGCGCGACCTCTCCCTGCTCTAGAAATGCGGCGCGCCCCCGCCTAAATACCTGATATGGACGGCGATACCCTCGGACGGCTAACTTACCTCATCTTGCTCGGCGTCTTCGTCGGCAGCTACTTCTTCGTGTCCGGCCGCACCAACTGGGGCCAGACCGCGCGCCACGCCGCGCTCTGGGTCTTCATCTTCCTCGGCGTCATCGTGGCTTACGGCCTCTGGGATGACGTGCGCCGCGAGGTGATGCCGCAGCAATCGGTCTTCGAGGGCGATGGCCGGGTCGAGGTGCCGGTCTCTCCCGATGGGCACTACTATCTTACGCTCGAGATCAACGGCGCCCCCACCCGCTTCGTGGTGGATACCGGCGCCTCCGACATGGTGCTCAGCCGCGACGACGCCCGCGCCGCCGGGATCGACCCCGAGACCCTCGCCTACATGGGCCGCGCCAATACTGCGAATGGCGAAGTCCGCACCGCGCTGGTCCGGCTGGACGAGGTGCGCCTCGGCGACATCACCGACCGTGGCGTGACCGCGCTGGTGAACGATGGCGAGATGATGGGCTCCCTCCTCGGCATGCGCTACCTCGAACGCTTCGCCTCCGTCAGCTTCTCCCGCGGCGAGATGATCCTCCAGCGCTGACCCGCTCAAGCGGATTTCTATGCGCCGGGCATATTTTTTATTGGCCCCCGCTCCGCCCCGGCCCGACCCTCGGTGCATGCGCCCTGTTGGCGCACCTAGGGAGGAACACCATGAAACGCACCCGCCTGACCGCGGCCGCTCTGCTGCTTGCCGGCAGCCCCGGCCTCGCCACCGCCGCCCCCGATGCCAAGGGCTGCGCCGCCCTGCGCGGCCTCTCCGTTGCGCCCGAAGCCATCGGCCTGCCCAGCGGCGGCGCCGACATTCACACCGCCACCTTCATCGAAACGCCCACGCCCTACTGCCAGATCAACGGCGCAATCGACCCGGTCGACACCTCCGCGCCCGACATCAACTTTCAGGTCAACCTCCCCGCCGAGTGGAACGGCAAGGCCCTCCACTACGGCGGTGGCGGCTACAACGGCACCCTCGTCACCGGTCTCGATCAGGCCAAGTTCAACCCCGCCTCCGAGCCGACCCCGCTGGAGAAGGGCTATGCCACTTGGGGCAGCGACAGCGGCCACCAATCCGGCTCCTCGCTCTCCGGCGAGTTCATGCTGAACGAGGAATCCCTGCGCAACTTTGGCGGCGAGCAACTGAAGAAAACCCGCGATGCCGCCATGGCCGCGCTCGAGGCCTTCTACGGCGAGGCCCCCTCCCGCACCTACTTCCAAGGCAGCTCGCAGGGCGGCCACGAGGCGATGATCGCCATCCAGCGCTGGCCGGATGACTACGACGGCGCCGTTGTCGTCCACCCCGCCAACCCCTTCGTCGGCCTCCAGCTGTCCGGCAACCGCGCGGGCCAGGCCTTCTACGCCGATGGCGCCTACATGTCCCCCGCCGATGTCGAGCTGCTGAACGGCGCGATCTTCGCCGCCTGCGACAGCCTGGACGGCGCCGAAGACCGGCTCATCGGCAATATCGCCGCCTGCGAGGCCGCCTTCGACGTGCAGTCGCTCGCTTGCGAGGGCGACACTGCGCAAGAGGGCCAGTGCCTGACCCAAGCCCAGATCACCGCACTCGATGTCATCGCCACCCGCACCCCCACACCGCCGCTGCAAGGCGGGGCCGAGGGCTTCTCCGGCTGGCCGATCTACCTCGCGGGCGACCTCTACGGCCTCTGGGGCATGGGCTCCTCGCCCGAGCCGACGAGCCCGCCCACCCCGGTCGCCAACTTCGGCCTCGCCGTGCTGGCCGACCCGATGCTGCGCTACGCCGTGCTGGCCGACCCAGAGGCAAACACGCTGGAGTTTGACCCCTCCGCCCATGCCGCCCGGCTCACCGAACTGTCGGAAATCACCGATGCCGTGGCCGCCGACATGTCGGGCTTTGCCGATAAGGGCGCCAAGGTGCTGCTGATGCACGGCATCACCGATTTCGCCATCCCCTTCGGCAATACCGTCGACTGGTACGAGCGCGTGGTGGCCGAAATGGGCGAGGAGGCCACCCGCGACTTCCTGCGCTTCTGGCTGGTCCCCGGCTTCGGCCACGGCTCCGGCGAGTTCCAGATGCGCTGGTCCAGCCTCGATGCGCTCGACGCATGGGTCGAAGAGGGCACCGCCCCCGAGGGCCTCGTGATGACCGACGCCGCCGAAGCCACGGCAGGCCGCAGCCGCCCGATGTGCGAATACCCCGCCTTCGCGCGGCTGAACGAGGGCGCCAACGACCTCAACGCCGCCGCCAGCTACAGCTGCGTCACCGAGTAACCCACCGCCGGTTTCTAGCGGCGCATACTTCCGCCGGAAGCCCGGACTTCTTCCGGACCTCCGGCAAATGCACGGCGCCGCGGCGACCGCGCGAAACACCATTCAAGATCATTCAGGTGGCCGCCGTGGGCCATCGCACGCCCGTGGGTGCCATCCTGTGCCAGCTTGCCCGCAGCGCAGAGCGCAGATGGTGCGGCTCAAGCGCGGGCGCGTCACCAGCCCTCCACACCCACCGCACGGAGTTGCGCGCTATTACCCGGGCGGGTCATCCATTGGCGCGACAACACGAGAGGGGTGACATTGCCGCCGAGGCACGGGCGCACGTGGCGACGGTGTGTTCCATCAAGCCGCTGGAGCGCGGTGAGGCGGCCGCGGCGGGCAGTGACGGCAAGGGCATTGGCTGTGATCATATCGGGCTCCTTCTGGTGTAACGATCTCAGTTCACCTTCACTCTAAGCCGCCCGCCGGCCGCGCGCCCTCACGAGAAAGACTAATGCCGCGCGCTTTCGAAGGGCCAGCCTAAGCGAAAGGATAGAGGGCACGGCAAGCGCGCATCACTGCCAGACCGGCCCGGAGTTGCCACAAGGCTACCCGCCGCTCTCCGCCTTCTTCTCCCAGCGCCCGCTCTCTTCCGACCAGTACTCGGCCGCAGCACCAGCCCCAGTGAGCGCCTTCCATTGGCCTCGCGCATGCTGCACCGCATCCGGGTCGTGCCCGTCGAACAGCACGCAGACCCGTTCCAGCGCGGCCACCTCTCCGGCCTCCACCGCTGCGCCATCCACCGCCATCAGGCAGGTGGCGCCATTGGGCAGCGCGGCCTCGGTGGTCAGTAGCACCGGCTGCAAGGCGTCATGCGGCCCGCCCGCCAGCCCGTGCGCCAGAAACTGCTCATCCGGCCCCTGCCACAGCTTCTCGTCAAGCCAGCCCATCCGGCCCGGGTCACGGCCACGCACCGCCACCCGCCAGCCCGCAGCAAGGCTGCGCTCCAGCAGCACCGGGAGGGTCGCCTCCAAGGGCCGCTGGGTCAGGTGGTAGAACATGGCCTTGCCCATGCCGCTCAGCCTTCGTAGCCGTCCGCGATCATGCGGTTCAGCGCCAGCACGCCCCAACCCGAGGCGCCTTTCGGCCCCAGCGCAGGCGCATCGGCAGGCTGGGCCACCCCGGCAATGTCGAGGTGAATCCAAGGCGTTTCGTCCTTCACGAAGCGCTTGAGGAACTCGGCGGCGGTAACAGACCCGCCCCAACGGGTGCCCACGTTCTTCACATCCGCCTTCCGGCTCTTCAGCTGCTTGGCATAGGCCTTGCCCAGCGGCATCCGCCACGCGCCCTCGCCCTCGGCAGCGGCGGCCTTCAGGAAGGCCCCCGCAAACCCGTCGTCGTTGGAGAAGACGCCTGCGTTCTCATGGCCCAGCGCCACGATGATCGCGCCTGTGAGCGTGGCAAGGTCCACCATCGCGCTCGGCTTGAACCGCTCCTGCGCGTACCACATGACATCGGCCAGAACGAGGCGGCCCTCGGCGTCGGTGTTGATCACCTCCACCGTGTCGCCCTTCATCGAGGTGACGATATCGCCGGGCCGCTGCGCCCGGCCATCAGGCATGTTCTCCACGAGGCCGACGAGGCCGACCACGTTGGCCTTGGCCTTGCGCGCCTTCATCAGCTGCATCACGCCGCTGACCACGCCCGCGCCGCCCATGTCCATCGTCATGTCTTCCATGCCGCCCGCAGGCTTCAGGCTGATGCCCCCGGTGTCGAACACCACGCCCTTGCCGACCAGCGCCAGCGGCGGCTCGTCTCCGCCGCCGTTCCACTGCATCACCACCACCTTCGAGGGGCTCTCCGAGCCGATGCCCACGCCAAGCAGGCAGCCCATGCCGAGCTTCTCCAGTTCTTCCTCCTCAAGCACCTCCACCGTCAGCCCATCGCCCTCCAGCGCCTTCAGCCGGTCGGCAAAGCTGGTGGTGGTCAGCACGTTGGCAGGCGCGTTCACCAGATCGCGGGTAAAGGCCACGCCCTCCGCCATCGCCTGCACCACGCCCGCGTCGATCTCGTCGGGATTGTTCGCCATCACGGTGATCTCCACCGCAGGCTTGGCCTCTTTCGAGGTCATCTCCACGTAGTCATAGGCCCCCAGCAGCGCGCCCAGCACCACTTCGCCCGCCCGCTTGGTGGCACCCGCCAGCACCAGCACCGGGCCTTCGCCCGCCGCCTTGCCGATCAGCGCTCCCGCACGCCGGGCCGCCTCCACCGTGGGGCGGCGCGACAGGCGGATCACCTGCACAACTTCGGCCTCCATGCCCGCAGGGAAGGTCAGCTCCTTGGCCTCGCCCTCCTCCAGCTTGCCCCAGCTCTCGCTCTCCACCAGCCGCTTCAGCGCGCCCCGGCTCAGCCGGTTCACCCGCCGCGCGGGCACATCCAGCTTGCCCTCCTCGGGCACCAGCACCACGACCCGCCCTTTCGCGCCGGCAATGGCCTCGATATCGGTCTCGGTGATGGTGAAACGGGGCAGATCGGTCATGGGGCGACTCCTTTGATTGCGTGCCGCCCATAGCTAGGGCGAAACCGCCCCGAAGGAAAAGGGGGGCTGCGCGGCGTCAGCTTCCGGGCGGCTCCAGCCGGTGGCGTTCGGGCGAGCGCGGGTGCTCCGGGCGCAGCCCGAGGCCCACCACCGCGCCGACGCGGCGTTGCAGCCAGGGAATGGCCGAGACGATCCGCAGCGGGAGTGGCGCGCGATCCGGCGGCGCTTCGCCGCCTTCGCGGCTCTCGAGGATCGGGCCGAGCAGCCGGTTCTGTATCAGCCCCTGCAAGGCCTGCGTTGCCCGCGCCGGCCAGGCCCGGCGCAGGCGCAGCGCCTCAAGGTCCACCTCCCCCAGCCGCCCCTCCGCCAGCGGCCCGGCAAAAAGGTTGGCGGCGGCCACCGCATCCTGCACCGCAAGGTTGATCCCCACACCGCCAATCGGCGACATCGCATGCGCCCCGTCACCGATCATCACCAATCCGGGGCGCGACCATCGCTCCAGCCGGTCCATGCGCACCGTCAGCAGCTTCAGCGCGTCCACGTCCTCCAGCTGCGCCACCACGCCCGCAAACTCAGGCACCGTCGCCGCCACCTCTCGGCGGAAGGCGTCGATACCAGCCGCCCGCACCTGCGCCGCGCCGCCCTTGCGGATCACATAGGCGCATTGAAAGTAATCGCCCCGGTCGATCGTCACCAAAATGCGCCCGCCCCGGCTGCGCACCAGCGGCTCCGGCGCATCGGCACTCCGCCCACCCTCCGGGCGCGGCAGCGAGAACCACAGCACATCAATCGGCGCGCCCACCTCTTTCAGCGGCAGGCCCGCCGCCTCCCGCACCCGGCTGTGCCGCCCGTCCGCCCCGATCACCAGCCTCGCCGTCACGCGCCGCTCCGCGCCCTGCTCCAACACCGTCACCCCGCGCACCCCGCCCTCCGGCCCGTCCACCACCAGCCCCGTCACCTCGGCCTTCATCCGCAGCTCGAACCCCGGCAATTGCGCCCCGGCCCGCGCGATGAAATCCAGCAAATGCCACTGCGGCACCATCGCGATGAACCGGCACCGCGCCTTCAGCCGCGAGAAATCCGCCACCGCCACCCGCTCGTCACCAAAGACCCCACCAAGACGGGGCAATCGGCTGTGGGGCAGTTCCAGAAAGCTGTCCAGCAGGCCGAGATCACCGAAAATATCGAGCGTGGAGGGATGCACTGTGTCGCCGCGAAAGTCGCGCAGGAAGTCGCCGTGTTTTTCCAACACCAGCACCCGGCAGCCAGCGCGGGCAAAGAGCAGGCCCGCCATCATGCCAGCCGGCCCGCCGCCCGCGACGATGCAATCGTACTCCGGTGCCTCAGTCATTTCGGCCACCTTCCGCAACCTGCGCACCCTCAGCCTGCCCCGGCATCATTGCCTGTTTCAACCCCGCCCGCGATCCGCTAGATTTCCCGGCAACCAGAACAACACCGCCGGGGCAGTCCGCGTGCCGAAATACGACCGCTACATCCTGTCCCAGCTCCTCGTGCTCTTCGGCTTCTTCTCGCTGGTGCTGGTCTCTGTCTATTGGGTCAACCGCGCGGTGATCCTGTTCGACCAGCTCATCGCCGATGGCCAGTCCGCCGGGGTCTTCGTGGAGTTCACCGCGCTCTCGCTGCCCAACGTGATCCGCCTCGTGCTGCCGATGGCCGCCTTTGTCGCCACGGTCTACGCCACCAACCGGCTGGCCTCGGAGTCCGAACTGGTGGTGATCCAGGCCACCGGCTTCTCGTCGTGGCGGATGGCCCGGCCTGTGCTGTTCTTCGGCCTCTTCGTGGCGCTGCTGATGGCAGCGCTGGTCCATGTGCTGGTGCCCACTTCCCGTGGCCAATTGGCCGAGCGGCAGGCCGAGATCGCCAACAACATCACCTCCCGGTTCCTCACCGAGGGGCGGTTCCTGCACCCGGCGGATGGCATCACCTTCTACATCCGCCAGATCTCGCCCGAGGGCGAGCTGCGCGACGTGTTCCTGTCGGATGCCCGCAACCCCGGTGAACGCACCACCTACACCGCCACCCGCGCCTTTCTCGTCCGGCAGGAGACCGGCCCCAAGCTGGTGATGTTCGACGGCGCGGCCCAAACCCTCTCCGCCGAGACCGAGCGCCTCTTCACCACCGCGTTTTCCGACTTTTCCTACGACATCGGCGCATTGATCACCGCGCGCGAATTCGCGATGACAGACATCCGCCATTATCCCACGCCCGCACTCTTCGCGCCCACGCCGGAGATACTGGAGATCACGGGGCGCTCCCCGGCGGAGTTCACCTATGAGGCCAACCTGCGTATCGCCCAGCCCTTCATGGCACTGGTGGCGGCGCTGATCGGCTTCGCCACACTGATCACCGGCAGCTTCTCTCGCTTCGGGGTCTGGCGGCAGATCCTCGTCGCGGTCGGTCTGCTCATCGTGGTCCAGGTGTTGGAGACCGTGGCCGCAGGGGCCGCCCGCAAGGACGCCGCGCTCTGGCCGCTGGTTTACCTGCCAATCCTCGTCGGGCTGGCGATCACCGCGGCGCTGCTGTGGTATGCCGACAGGCCCTTCCTCTTCACCCGCAGGCGTCGGGTGAATGGCACGCCGGAGGCGGCGGCATGAGGCTCCACCTCTACTTCGCCCGCAAGTTCGCCTTCGCCCTCGCTGGGGTCTTCGCGGTCTTTGCCATCCTGCTGACCCTGCTCGACATCGTCGACCAGATGCGCCGCTTCTCCGATGCGGGCATCTCCTTCGGCGGGGCCTTCGAACTCTCGCTTCTGTCCGTGCCGCAAACGCTCTACCGCATCCTGCCGCTGATCGTGCTGCTGGCCACGCTGGTCCTGTTCCTCGGCCTCGCCCGCAGCTCCGAGCTGGTCGTCACCCGCGCCGCCGGGCGCTCCGCCATGCGTGCGCTGATCTCCCCGGTGGTCGTCGCGCTGCTGCTCGGCGCCCTCGGGATCGCGGTGATGAACCCCATCGTTGCCGCCACACAGGTCCGCTACGAGCAAAAGTCGGCCGATCTGGAGGCCGGCGGCGGCTCGGTCCTGTCGATCTCCGGCGAGGGCCTCTGGCTCCGGCAGGGCGGTCCCGAGGGGCAGATGGTGATCCGCGCCTCCCGCGCCAATCTCGAGGGCACCGCCTTCGAAGGCGTCACTTTCATCAGCTTCGCCCCAGAGGGCGCCGCGGTCCAAGGCCCGGTGCAAAGGATCGAGGCCGCCTCCGCACGGCTCGAACCGGGCCGCTGGGTGCTGGAAAACGCAAAGGTCTGGCCCCTCGTCGGCGTGCCCAACCCCGAGGCTGCCTCTTCCCGCGCGATGGAACTGGAGCTGCCCTCCACGCTGACGCTCGACCAGATCCGCGACAGCTTCGGCACCCCCTCCGCCATCCCGATCTGGGAGCTGCCCGCTTTCATCGCCAACCTCGAAGGCGCAGGCTTTTCGGCCAAGCTGCACCGCGTCTGGATGCAGATGGAACTGGCGCTGCCGCTCTTCCTGATGGCGATGGTGCTGGTCGGAGCGGGCTTCACCATGCGCCACACCCGCTTCGGGCGGACCGGGGTGATGGTGCTGCTGGCGCTGATGCTCGGCCTTGCGCTCTACTTCATCCGCAACTTCGCCCAGATCCTCGGCGAAAACGGGCAGATCCCCGTATCGATGGCCGCGTGGACACCGCCCGTCGCCGGCATCCTCGCCTCCCTCGCCCTGCTCCTGCATCTGGAGGACGGATGATGCGCGCGCTCTTCGCTCCGCTCCTTGCGGCCCTCTGCCTCTGCGCCGCGCTCATCGGCCCGGCCAACGCCCAATCCGCCGCATCGGAGGACGACGCCGTTCTGCTGGCCGACCGCGTGGAGATCGCCGGCAACGACCAGCTCATCGCAACCGGCAACGTCGAGGTGCTGCAAGGCACCACCCGGATGACTGCAAGCCGCATCCTCTACGACCAGAGCACCAACATGCTGGTGATCGACGGCCCGATCACCCTCACCGACGGCGCCGACACCGTGATCCTCGCCTCCGAGGCCGCCCTCTCGACCGATCTGCGCAACGGCCTCCTGCGCTCGGCCCGGATGGTGCTGAACCAGCAACTCCAGCTCGCCGCGGCCGAGATCAACCGGGTGAACGGCCGTTACACCCAGCTCTACAAGACTGTCGCCTCCACCTGTCAGGTCTGCGGCAAACGCCCCGTGCCGCTCTGGCAGATCCGCGCCAAGCGGATCATCCACGATGAGGAGGCCCGCCAGCTCTACTTCGACGGCGCCCGCTTCGAGGTCGCCGGGGTGCCGATCATGTATCTGCCCCGCCTGCGCCTGCCCGACCCCACGCTGAAGCGCACCACCGGGTTTCTGGCTCCCACCTTCCGCTCCACCGACAAGCTCGGCTTCGGGGTGAAGATCCCCTATTTCATCACTCTGGGCGACCACGCCGATCTCACGCTCACGCCCTACCTCTCCACCAACTCCACCCGGACGCTGGAGATGCGCTTCCGCCGCGCCTTCCGCGCCGGCACGCTCACCTTCAACGGCGCCGTCTCCGAGGATGACATCCGCGAGGGCGAGCTGCGCTCCTACGGTTTCGTCGAAGGCCAGTTCGACATCGGCCGCGGCTATGAGCTGACCTTCGATGTCGAGACCGTCTCCGACACCGGCTACCTGCTCGACTACGGCTATTCCGACAAGGACCGGCTCGACAGCACCGTTGCCATCGCCCGCACCCGGCGCGACCAGAACTTCCAGTTCAACATCACCGCCTACCGCTCCCTGCGCGACGGCGAGAGCAACGAGACCCAGCCCACCATCACCGCCGACCTCCACTACGAAAAGCGCTTCACCCCGCGCTGGATCGGCGGCTCGGCGGGCTTCACCTTCGATCTGCACAACCACTACCGCCGCTCCGAGCTGGATGTGGACAGCGCCGATGACGACCTGATCGTCGATGGCCGTGACGTGACCCGCGCCTCCGCCCGGCTGGATTGGCGCCGGGACTGGCTGCTGAGCAACGGCATCCTGATCGGCGCCCTCGGCGCGGTGAACTTCGACTGGACCAGCGTCACCGACGACGCCGCCTATTCCGAGAGCGTCTTCGAGGTCACGCCGCAGGCCGCCGTCGAGCTGCGCTGGCCCTTCATCCGCCGCTCGCCCTACGCCACCCACATTCTCGAACCCATCGTGCAGGTCGCATGGACGCCGGAGTCCGACACCGCCCTGCCCAACGATGAAAGCACCTTGCTGGAACTCGACGAAGGCAACCTCTTCTCGCTCGACCGCTTCCCCGGCGGCGATGTCTACGAGCGCGGGCTGCGCACCAACATCGGCCTCCGCTGGACCCGCTTCGATGCCAACGGCTGGACGCTTGGCGTCACCCTCGGGCGCATCATCCGCTCCGAAGATCTCGGCCAGTTCGCCGGATACCCGGGGCTCGAGGGGCGCAAATCCGACTGGCTCGCAGCGGTGCAACTCGAGCTGCCCAACCGGCTGACCCTCACCAACCGTGCCCTCTTCGATGACAATTTCTCCTTCGCCAAGAACGAGCTGCGCGCCGCATGGCGCAGCGACCGGCTCGCCCTCGCAGGCTCCTACATCTGGATGGAAGCCAACCCGCTGGAGGAGCGCCCGCTCGATGTGAACGAGCTCACTCTCGACACCGCATGGCAGGTCGATGACAACTGGCTCCTCTCGCTCGACTGGCGCTACGACGTTGAGCAGGACCGCGCCGCCGAGGCCACTTTCGGCGTCGAATGGCGCAACGAATGCGTCGAAGTCGATTTCACCGTCTCCCGCCGCTTCACCTCCTCCACCGCCGTCGACCCCACCACCGACATCGGCCTTCAGGTCTCGCTCACCGGCTTCGGCGCGGGCCGCGCCTCCCAGCGCCACCTCGCCCGCGCCTGCCGTGGCTGAGCCCGTCCTGGCGCGCAGGCTCATCACGATCCCGCCAGCCCCGCCGAAGGCCCGCCAATTGCGCTGCCGCCGCCGTGCCTTGCGGGCGTGACAAACCCTCCCGCCTTTGCGATAAGAACCCGAACAACCAAGAGAACATCGGGCGGGCAGCCATGATCCAGACCTTCAAGCATTTCCTCGCGGGCCTCGCGCTGGCCACGGCCACCGCCCTTACTGCACCGGCCCCGGCCTTCGCACAGGTCGCCTCTACCGAGCTGTTCAAGCCGGTGGTGGTGATCAACGGCAAGGCCGTCACCAACTTCGAGCACCAACAGCGCATCATGATGATGAAGCTGTTCCGCAGCCCCGGCGATCTCGAAGAGGAGGCGCTCAAAGCCCTGATCGACGACCGCCTGCGTTTCCTTGCCGCCGACGAGATGGGCCTCGCGCTCACCGACGAGCAGATTGTCGAGGGCGAAACCGAGTTCGCAGGCCGCGCCAACCTCTCCCGCGAGCAATTCATTCAGGCGCTCGAAGGCGCTGGCGTCGCCCGCGAGAGCTACCGTGATTTCGTCGCCGCCGGCCTGCTCTGGCGGCAGGTGGTGGCCACCCGCTTCGCGCCGCTCGCCCAGGCTCAGGTCACCGAGACCGACATCCAGCACGCCATCGCCGCCACCTCGCGCCGGGGCGGCGGCGTTAAGGTCGATTTCGCCGAGATCATCCTGCCCGCCAACACCCCCGCCGCTGCAGCCCAGGCCGAGCGCATCGCCGCCGAACTCGGCGGCACCAACATGTCCGATGCCGCCTTCTCCTCTGCCGCCCGGCGCTATTCGGCCTCGCCCTCCCGCGCCCGCGGCGGCCGCGTGCCGGAGCCTGTGCCGCTCGGCAACCTGCCCGGGCAAATCGCACAGGCTTTCCTCACTCTGCCCCCCGGCGGCGTGACAGAGCCCTTCCCGATCCCCAACGCCATCGCCATCTTCCAGCTGCGCCGCATGATCGACAGCGCCGACCCCGGCGAAGAGACCGTCGCGCTGGAATATGCCCGCTTCCTCATCCCCGGTGGCCGCACAGAGGACACGCTCGCGCAGGCTGCCAAGATCCGCACCCGCGTCGACAGCTGCAATGACCTCTACGGCATCGCCAAGGGCCTGCCCGCCAACCGCCTGACCCGCGAGACCAAGGCCGCTGGCGACGTGCCCGGCGACATCGCAATCGAACTGGCCAAGCTCGACCCGGGTGAAAGCTCCACCGCCCTGACCTCCGGCAACGCCCTGGTCTTCCTCATGCTCTGCGGCCGCACCACCGCCACGCTGGCCGATGACAGCGCCGCAGGCACCTCCGGCGTTGCACCGCGCCAAAGCGATGGCCGCGCCGACACCGATGACGAGGACCAGGCCCGCGCCTCCGAAGCCGCCGCCGCTGCCTCGGCCGAGGAAGACCCGGCCCCCACCGCCGTCGAGGGCGTGCCCGAAGTCCGCCGCGCCGCCGTGCGCCAGCAGCTGATCAACCAGATCGTGGCGAGCTACGCCGAAAGCTACCTCGCCGAGCTGAAGGCCAATGCCATCATCACCTACCCCTGAGCGGTCTGGCCCTCCGCCCGCCGCCATCGCCCTCTCCTGCGGCGATCCGGCGGGCATCGGCCCCGAAATCGCGGTCAAGGCCTGGAAGCGTCTCGGCGCCACCCTGCCCTTCGCCTATATCGGCGCGCGCAAGCACCTGCCCGCCGCCCTGCCGGTGCAAACCGTCGCCAACACGTCTGAAGCCGCCGAGGTCGCAGGCGAGGCCCTGCCGTTGATCGAGGTCGACTTTCCCGGCCAGAGCCGCCCCGGCCAGCCCGACGCCGAGGATGCCGCAGCCGTCATCGCCGCCATCACCCGCGCGGTGGACGAGGTCAAATCCGGCCACGCCGCCGCCCTCACCACCTGCCCAATTTCCAAGCTGGCGCTGATCGAGGGCGCGGGCTTCGCCTTTCCCGGCCACACCGAGTTTCTGGCCCACCTCGCCGGCGGCACCCGCCGCCCGGTGATGATGCTCGCCTCCGAGGCGCTCCGCTGCGTGCCCGTCACCATCCACATCCCGCTGGCCGATGTGCCCGAGGCCCTCACCCCCGGCCTGCTGACCGAGACCATCCGCATCACCGCCGCCGCCCTGCGCCGCGACTTCGGCATCGCCGCGCCCCGGCTCGCCGTGGCGGGCCTCAACCCCCACGCGGGCGAAGGCGGCAAGATCGGCAGCGAAGAGCTTGACTGGATCGAGCACACGCTGGACGATCTGCGCGCCGAGGGGCTCGCCCTCTCCGGCCCACTGCCCGCCGACACCATGTTCCACGCCGCCGCCCGCGCCCGCTACGACGCGGCGATTGCCATGTATCACGATCAGGCCCTGATCCCGGCCAAAACGCTGGCCTTCGACACCGCCGTGAATGTGACCCTCGGTCTGCCCTTCATCCGCACCTCGCCCGACCACGGCACCGCCTACGATATCGCCGGGCAAGACCTCGCCACCCCCGCCTCCCTCTGCGCCGCGCTTGAAATGGCGCGCCGTATGGCCACCGCCCGCGCCTCCCATGCCCCCGATTGATCGCCTCCCTCCCCTGCGCGAGGTGATCGCGATCCACGGGCTCGCGGCCAAAAAGTCGCTCGGGCAAAACTTCCTGCTCGACCTCAACCTCACCGCCCGCATCGCCCGCATCCCCGGCGACCTCACGCAGGCCGATGTGCTCGAGGTCGGCCCCGGCCCCGGCGGCCTCACCCGCGGCCTGCTGGCCGAAGGCGCCCGCCGCGTGCTGGCGATCGAAAAAGACACCCGCTGCCTCCCCGCCCTCGCAGAGATCGCCGAGGCCTACCCGGGCCGGCTCGAAGTGATCGAAGGCGACGCGCTCGAGGTGGATGCCCGCGCGCATCTCAACGGCCCGATCCACGTCGTGGCCAACCTGCCCTACAACGTGGGCACCGAGCTGCTGATCCGCTGGCTCACCCCCGCCGACTGGCCACCCTATTGGCAGAGCCTCACTCTGATGTTCCAGCGCGAGGTGGCCGAGCGCATCGTCGCCCAGCCCGGCACCAAGGCCTATGGCCGCCTCGCCGTGCTCGCCCAATGGAAGGCTGAGGCCCGCATCGCCCTCACCCTGCCGCCCGAGGCCTTCACCCCGCCACCCAAGATCTCCTCCGCCGTGGTCCACCTGCGCCCCCGGCCCGAGCCCGCCTTCCCCGCCGATCCGGCGGCGATGGAGCGGGTCGTTGCCAAGGCCTTCAACCAGCGCCGCAAGATGCTCCGCGCCGCGCTCAAAGGCCTGCACCCGCAGATCGAAGCCAAGCTCGAAGAGGCCGGCATCGCCCCCACAGCCCGGGCCGAAACCCTCTCCATCGAGCAATTCGCCGCCCTCGCCCGCACTCTCGGCTGAACCGGCGAAAAGCTCAGCCCGTCCCTCATTGGTCCTCCGAAAATCCCGGGGGTGTGGGGGCAGCGCCCCCACTCCACACGCCAACCAGCCCAGCAAAGTCTAACAGGGATGGCGGGTGGGGTGCCGTGGGCCCAAGCCCACGCACGTCACCCCCATCCGCAAAGGAAAAGGGCGCACCCAAAAGGCACGCCCCACATTCTCAAACCAAAACCGGCGTCACTCCGCCGCTTTGGTCTCCTGTCCGCCGCTCTCGCTACCGGCGTCTGCCGCCTCTGCGGCGGGCTTGCGGGTGCGCTTGCGGCGCGGCTTCTGCGGCTTGCTCTCGGGGGTTTCCACCAGCCCGCTGTCGCCGCTCTCGCCGTCCATCACATCCATCACGTCCGAGCCACCGCCCTGACGTCCGGCCTGCTGGTCGCCCTGCGCGTCGCCGCCACGGTCGTTCTGGCGACCCTTGCGGTCGTCTCCGCCCTGCTGGCCGCCCTCGTCACCCTGCTGCCGGTCCTGGCCGCCGTTGCCGCCGCCGTGCTGCTGGTTGTTGTTCTGCTGGTTGTTCTGTTGCTGCTGCTGGCGCTCCTGCTGCTCGCGCTGCGCCTCGCCCAGCATCCGGATGTAATGCTCGGCATGCTGCTGAAAGTTCTCCGCGGCCACCCGGTCATTGCCGAGCTGCGCATCGCGAAACAGCTGCTGATACTTGTCGATGATCTGCTGCGGCGTGCCGCGCACCTTGCCTTCAGGCCCCGAGCTGTCGAAAACCCGGTTGACGATATTGCCCATGGAGCGCGAGCGGTTCCCCTTGGAACGCGAACGTGACTTGGAAGATCTCATGTATACTACGGTCCGCCTTGTTGCGGTTTTTGCTCGACCCGGCCGCTGATTTGCGGTCTCGAAAAATTCCGGTCGGCGATTGGATGACAGCGAGAGGGGGTGCGCCCGAGCACCGCGCCTCTGGACATTCGTTATATGGCCCTTTTGTCGGGTGACAAGCAAAAAATCACGTGAATGCGGCACATATAGGCCGGTTTGCGGCCTTCCGCCGCCTCAACGCCGCCCTGTCACCACCCGGTCGCGCCCGTCGAGGTCGGGCCGCACGGCCACGTCGCGCAGCCCGGCGGCCTCGAAAAGCGCGGCCACCGCCGGCCCCTGCGTCGGCCCGATTTCCACCAGCACCCGCCCGCCTGGGGCGAGGTGATCGCCCAGCCCGGCGGCAATGGCGCGATAGGCGCTCAGCCCGTCACCGCCATCGGTCAGCGCGCCCTGCGGCTCATGCGCCAGCTCCCGCGCCAGCCCGGCCATCTCGTCCTGTGCAATGTAGGGCGGGTTGGAGACGATCAGGTCGAACCGCCCGCGCAGCCGCGCATACCAGTCGCTCTGCACAAACCCCGCCCGGCCCTTCAGCCCCAGCGCCTCCGCATTGCGCTCGGCCACGGCAATCGCAGGCGCCGATATCTCCAACCCCACGCCCCGCGCACCCTCGCGTTCTGCCAGCAAAGACAAGAGGATACAGCCTGACCCTGATCCAAGGTCCAGCACATCCGCAAAGGGCTCTTCCAGCGCCGCAGAGACCAAAATTTCCGTCTCCGGCCGCGGGTCCAGCACATCCGCCGTCACGATGAACCGCCGCCCCCAGAACTCCCGCCAGCCGCGAATGTGGCTCATCGGCTCCCCCGCCGCCCGCCGGGCCGCCAGCGCCTCGGCCTCGGCCAGCGCGTCCGGCGCCACCGGATCATCCCGCATCAGCCCGACCCTGTCGCGCGGCACGCCCAGCACATGGGCGAGGATCATCGAGGCCTCCCGCTGCGCACCCTCCACGCCGCCTGCGGCAAGCATTCCGGCCACGGCGCCCAGTGCCGCGCCCACCGTGCTCACCCGCCCAGCTCCGCCAGCTTGCGGGCCTGATCGTCGGCCACCAGCGCCTCGATCACCTCGCCCAGCTCGCCCTGCATCACTCGGTCGATCGCATAGAGCGTCAGGTTGATCCGGTGGTCCGTCACCCGACCCTGCGGAAAGTTGTAGGTGCGGATGCGCTCGCTCCGGTCACCCGAGCCGACCTGGCTCTTGCGATCCGCCGACCGCTCCGAATCCACCCTCTGCCGCTCAAGGTCATAAAGCCGCGTGCGCAGCACCTGCATGGCGATCTCGCGGTTGCGGTGCTGGCTCTTCTCGCTGCTGGTCACCACCACGCCGGTCGGCAGGTGCGTGATCCGCACCGCCGAATCGGTGGTGTTCACGTGCTGCCCGCCCGCGCCGGAGGCCCGCATCGTGTCGATCCGGATATCCTGCGCCGGAATGTCGATATCCACCTCCTCGGCCTCCGGCAGAACCGCCACCGTGGCCGCACTCGTGTGAATCCGCCCGCCGCTTTCCGTCTCCGGCACCCGCTGCACCCGATGCACCCCGCTCTCGAACTTCAGGCGCGCAAACACGCCCTCGCCCTTCACATGGGCCACCGCCTCCTTCACGCCGCCCAGCTCGGTCTCGGCCAGCTCCAGCACTTCAAAGCTCCAGCCCTGCGCCTCGGCGTAGCGCTGGTACATCCGCAGTAG
Source organism: Vannielia sp. SX4 (assembly GCF_052828525.1). Next base: position 2,074,818 of record NZ_CM128247.1, on the reverse strand, counting down.
GTCCCCGGCAAAAAGCGCCGCCTCGTCGCCGCCCGTGCCGGGCCGTATCTCGATCATCGCAGGCCGGGCATCGGCGGCATCCTTGGGCAGCAGAGCCAGCTGCAGATCACCCTCGATCTCCGGCAGCCGCGCCCGCAGTCCCGGCAGCTCTTCCTCGGCCAGTTCCGCCATCTCCGGGTCCGCCAGCATGGCCTCCGCCTCGGCAATGTCGCGCCTCACCTGCCGCCAGGCCGCGATCTGCTCCACCACCGGCTTCAGCTCGGCATATTCCCGTCCCAGCTTGGCGATCTCCTCGCCGCTGACACCCGCGTTCATCCGCGCTTCGAGAAACTCGAACCGCGCCGTGATCTCCGCCAATCGCTCTTCTGAAACCATGGCCCCCTCTCCCCCATCACCGCGCTTTGGTCAAGGCCGCATCCATGCTATGCTGGCGGAATGAAACGGCTTCTCGCCCTCTCGCTCGCCCTCTCCGGCCTCCTCGCAGGCCCCCTCGGCGCAGCCGGCAAGACCGTCGATTGCTACTGCACCGACAGCAAGGGCAGCCGGGTCGAACTGGGCGAGAACATCTGCCTCACCGTCGGCGGCAGCAGCTTCACCGCGCAGTGCCAGATGTCGCTCAACGTGCCGATGTGGCGCGAGGTTTCGCCCAATTGCCTCAGCTCGTCGCTGCGGCCAGACCAGCCTCTTCAATCCACCGCTCCAACCTCTTCCGGTTGACCCCCAGATCGCTCCGCCCGATCACCAGATGGGCGTGAATGTGCAGCGCCCCCGCCGCGTCACGCCAGACCCGCGTTACATCGGGGAACTGCCAGATCATCGAGCGCGTCACATAGGTGCCTTCACGCGGGCTGACAGTGCGCAGATCGTCCAGCGCCACCCGTTTCAGCCGTGCTTCGGCATCGGCGGGCGCATTCGGGATCACCAGCTTCACCCCGCGCGCCATCGCGTGCCAGCCCGGCGCCTCCGGCCCCGGCTGGCCGCTCAGCCGCGCCTCCGGAATGGGCCAAAGCCGCACCAGCAGCCCCAGCCCCATGAACACGGCCCCGATTGCGATCAACCACCAGAACATGGCGCTCCCCTGTCTCATTCTTTTGCTGCGAGGCCACGGCACCTCATGCCCGCACAGGGGGCATGAACAAAGCCGCAGTTCCTACTCCGAGGGCGCCTCAGCGTCCGCGTCTTCCTCCGGTTCGCCCTCAGCAGCCTCCGGCGCTGCCTCCCCAGCCTCCGGCGCCGCCTCTTCAGGCGCCTCTTCCGCCGGAGCCTCTTCCGCAGGCGCCTCTGCCACAGCAAGCCCCGCCACAGCCGCCTTCAACGCCGCGATCTCGCCATCCCACGCCGCCATCCCGGCCTCGATCCGGCCCACGGCGGCGTTCACCTCGCCCATCGCTGCGCCCGTGGCCTCCACGTTCTCGCGCAGCACGTAGTCGGCGACCAGAAAGGCAATCACGCCCGCGCCCACCCATGTGATCGCGAGCCGCACCAGCCATGCCGTCACTGTTGTCTTGAACATCTCATTCTCCCCTCCGGCAGGTCATGCCCGCCATTCCTATCTCCGGCCTGCGCCCCAAAGGCAGATCAGCTCCATCGCCACATGGGCGCCCGCCACGGCGGTGATGCCCGCATGGTCGAACGGCGGAGAGACCTCCACCACATCGCCGCCCACCACGTTCACGCCCGCCATCCCGCGCAGGATCGCCGCCGCCTGCGCGCTGCTCAGGCCGCCCCATACCGGCGTGCCCGTGCCCGGCGCAAAGGCCGGGTCCAGCCCGTCGATGTCAAAGCTCACGTAGCAGGGCGCATCGCCCACCCGCTCGCGGATCATCTCGGCCACCGCCTGCGGGCCGATGTCATGCACCTCCGGCGCGTCGATGATCTTGATCCCCATCGTGTCGGGGTTCACCGTGCGGATACCCACCTGCACGGCGCGCTCCACGTCGATCAGCCCCTCCTTCACCGCCTTGTAGGCAAAGGTGCCATGGTCGATCCGCTCCGGGTCGTCATCCACCCAGGTATCGGTGTGCGCGTCGAACTGCACATAGGCCAGCGGCCCGTGCTTGGCCGCGTGGGCCCGCAGGATCGGCAGGGTGATCGAGTGATCGCCCCCCAGCGTGATGCACCCGCAGCCCGCGCCGAGAATGCCCGCCACATGGGCCTCCAGCGCCTTGGGGAACTCCCAAACCTTGGCATAGTCAAAGGCCATGTCGCCGTAATCGGCAATCGCCAGCTCCTCCAGCGGGTCGTAATCCCAGCCGTAGGGCGGATCATAGGGCTGCAGCGTGCTCGCCTCGCGGATCGCCCTCGGCCCAAACCGCGTGCCGGTCCGGTTGGTCACCGCCTGGTCAAAGGGCACGCCGGTCACCGCCAGATCATAGCCGCTCAGATCCTTGGTGTAGCGCCGCCGCAAAAAGCTCGTCGCCCCGCCAAAGGTGTTCTCAAAGCTCGCCCCCCGCGCCTCCTTGCGGGTAAAGGCCTGATCCACCTGCGTTTTCGCGTCTTCCAGCGCCATCCCTCAGGCCTCCACCGGCTGCGCCCGCTCCACGAGCCGGGCAAAGAAGCTGGCCCCTACCGGCGCCACCTTGTCGTTGAAATCATACTTCGGATGATGGAGCGAGGCTCCCTCCCCCTGCCCGAGGAACAGAAAGGCCCCGGGCCGCGCCTCCAGCATGTAAGAGAAGTCCTCGGCCCCCATCTCGGCGGTGCCCTCGCGCTCCACCCGGCCCTCGCCGCTGATCTCCTCGGCCACATCGGCGGCAAACCCGGCCTTGGCCGCATCGTTCACCGTTGCCGGATAGCCCTCGTGATAGATCAGCTCCGCCTCCACGCCGTAGGCCGCCGCCTGCCCGGCCACGATCTCCTTCAGCCGCCGCCGCACCATCTCGCGCACCTCCGGCTGCAAGGTCCGCACCGTGCCGTTGATCCATGCCGAGTCGGGGATGATGTTGTCGGCGCTCCCCGCGTGGATCTGCGTCACGCTCACCACCAGCTCCTCCATCGCATAATGGTTCCGGCTGACGATGGTGTTCACCGCGCTCACGATTCCCACAGCGGCCACGATCGGATCGCGGGTCTGGTGCGGCATCGCCCCATGCCCGCCCACGCCCTTCACGTTCACCTCCCAAGAGTCCACCGCCGCAAGGATTGGCCCGGGCGTGGTCAAAAACTCGCCCTCCTCCATCCCCGGCGCATTGTGGATGCCATAAACCTCGGTGATCCCGAACTTGTCCATGATCCCGGCCTTCACCATGGCCTCGCCGCCCGCGCCGCCCTCTTCGGCGGGCTGGAAGATCAGCGCCACCGTCCCGGCAAAATTCCGCGTCTCGGCAAGGTACTTCGCCGCGCCCAGCAGCATCGTCGTATGCCCGTCATGGCCGCAGGCATGCATCTTGCCCGGCACCGTGCTCGCGTGCTCCGCCCCTGTCGCCTCTTCTATCGGCAGCGCATCCATATCCGCCCTGAGGCCCAGCCGCCGCTTGCTCGCGCCCTTGCCGTGGATCAGAGCCACCAGCCCGCTCTCGGCAATGCCCTCATGCACCTCGTCCACGCCGAACGCCCGCAGCTTCTCTGCCACAAAGGCCGCCGTCTCATGGCAGTCGAATCCCAGCTCGGGGTGCATGTGGATATGCCGCCGCCATGCGGTCATTTCCTCTGAATATCCGGCGATCCGGTTGACGATGGGCATGGGCTGAGGTTCCTCTCTGCTGAGACGACTGCCACCAAATCCCATCCGGAGCCCCCCCGCAATGGCCGACCCTTCCGACCCGCTGATTTTCGACCAAACCCCGGATGACGCCCGCCAGATGCAGCGGCTTCTCGCCATCATGGCCTGCCTGCGCGACCCCGATCAGGGCTGCCCGTGGGACATCGAACAGAGCTACGCCACCATTGCCCCCTACACCATCGAAGAGGCCTACGAGGTGGCCGATGCCGTTGCCCGCTCGGCGTGGGGCGAGCTGGAGGGCGAGCTGGGCGACCTGCTGCTGCAAGCGGTCTATTTCGCCCAGATGGGCCGCGAGGATGGCCATTTCACCTTCGCCTCCATCGCCCAGAGCGTCTCCGACAAGATGGTCGCCCGCCACCCGCACATCTTCGGCTCCGAGTCGCGCGACAAATCGGCCGCGCAGCAAACGCTGGACTGGGAAAAGCAAAAAGCCGCCGAGCGCGCCGCCAAGGGCGAGACCCGCACCCTCGACGGCGTCGCCCTCGGCCTGCCCGCCCTCACCCGCGCCCTGAAGCTGCAAAACCGCGCCGCCCGCGTGGGGTTTGATTGGGACAACGTGCAAGACGTGCTCGCCAAACTGCAGGAAGAGGCCGCCGAGCTCGCCGAGGCCGAAGGCGACGCCGACGCGCTGGAAGACGAGATGGGCGACATGCTCTTCGTCCTCACCAACCTCGCCCGCCACAAGGGCATCGACCCGGAGGCCGCCCTGCGCCGCACCAACGCCAAGTTCACCCGCCGCTTCAACGCGATAGAAGACGCGCTCGCCGACAAGGGCAGCAGCCCGCAGCAGGCCACGCTGGAGGAGATGGACGCGCTCTGGACTTCGATCAAACGCGCCGAAAAGGCCTGACCAGCGCCCCAAGGCGCCACCCCTCCCCATTTTCTTGCTGCAAATACTCACTCCCGCACCCTCTGCCCGCACCCCGCCCGCAGCAGGGCACCCGCGCGTCCCAGCGGGGTGAGTGCCTCTCGGACAACGCTGCGCCCTGCGCGACCGCGTCCATCCGCCACCCGCCCTTATCCCGACCAAAAAACTCACCCATTGACCCAACAAAAAGAGTCAGGTTTAAGCGCAGCCGACACAACCAGGGAGACACACCATGCTGCGAACGACCCTCGCCCTCACCCTCGCCGCCAGCCCCGCGCTGGCCGATGAGATCAACGTCTATTCCTACCGCCAGCCCGAGCTGATCGCGCCGCTGACCGAGGCCTTCACCGCCGAAACCGGCATCGACGTGAACGTGGCCTTCCTCAACAAGGGCATGGTCGAGCGCCTTCAGGCCGAGGGCGACCGTTCGCCCGCTGATGTCGTGCTCACCGTCGACATCTCCCGCCTGAACGAACTGGTCGAGGCCGGCGTCACCCAGCCGCTCTCCTCCCAGACCCTGACAGACAACGTGCCCGCCGCGCTGCACGGCCCCGATGGCCAGTGGTGGGGCGTCACCACCCGCGCCCGCATCGTCTACGCCTCCAAGGAGCGCGTGGCCGACGGCGAGGTGACCACCTACGAGGATCTGGCCGACCCCAAGTGGAAGGGCCGCATCTGCACCCGCTCCGGCACCCACGCCTACAACGTGGCGCTGGTCTCGGCCATGCTGCACCACCACGGCGCCGAGTACACCAAGACCTGGCTCGAAGGCGTGAAGGCCAACCTCGCCCGCAAGCCCGAGGGCAACGACCGCGCACAGGTCAAAGCGATCTGGGCCGGTGAATGCGACATCTCGCTCGGCAACACCTATTACATGGGCGCCATGCTGGCCGACCCCGAGCAGGTGCCGTGGGCCGAGAGCGTCCGCATCACCTTCCCGACCTTCGAAGACGGCGGCACCCACATCAACCTCTCCGGCGTCGCGCTGACCAAATCCGCGCCGAACAAGGAGAACGCGGTGAAGTTCATCGAATTCCTCGCCTCCTCGCAGGCGCAGGAAATCTACGCCGAGGTGAACAACGAGTACCCGGTCGCCCCCGGCACCGAGGCCTCCGAACTGGTGAAGGGCTGGGGCGAGTTCACCCCCGATGACACCGACCTCGTCGACATCGCCAAACTCCGCCCCGACGCGATCAAACTGATCGAAGAAGTCGACTTCGACGGCTGAGGGCACACGCCCGGCGGACACCCCGCCAACCGACACATCCCAAGCCCCGCCGGCCCCGCGCCCGGCGGGGCTTTTCCTTGTCCGGGCCCCCGGTTTACATTCGCGCGCCCATTTGCGACTCTGCCCGGCAACATCCGGGCCACCGCCTGCGCGCCCCGGCAAACCCACCTCCCCTCCCGAAAGGATACCCCATGACCCAGGCCAAGGCCGGCGACACGCTTCATATTCACTACACCGGCACCCTCGATGACGGCACCGTCTTCGACAGCTCCCAAGGCCGCGACCCGCTCCAGTTCGAGCTCGGCTCCGGCCAGATCATCCCCGGCCTCGACGCCGGCGTCACCGGCATGGAAGTGGGCGAAAAGCGCTCCGTCCAGATCGAACCGGCCCAGGCCTACGGCGAGCACGACGCCAGCCGCGTGCAGGCCGTCGAGCGCGCCGCCTTTCCCGATGACATCCCCACCGACCCCGGCACCCAGCTGCAGGTGCAAACCGCACAAGGGCAGGTCATGCCCGTCACCGTGGTCGCGGCCAACGACGAGCACGTGATGCTCGACACCAACCACCCACTGGCCGGCAAGACCCTCACCTTCGACGTGGAACTGGTCGAAATCGCCTAAGGCGGCCACCGCCCGCCCCGCGCCCGCGGGGTGGGCAGCCAGCCCGCCCCGCCCTCAATACATCGACTTGGCGTAGGCCTCCTCCAGCCCCGCGTCGATCTTCGCCATCTCGCCCTCATCCTCCGGCGCGCCGCGCGTCTGGTCGAGGATCATCTTCGACAGGCTCGGCATCTCGCCCCTGTCTTGCCGCGCCTCCGGGTCCCACAGCTTCGAGCGGCGGAAGGCCTTGGCGCAGTGCAGGAACACCTCCTCCACCTCCACCACCACGGCCAGCCGCGGCGCCCGCCCGTTCACCGCCATCCGCTCCAGCAGCGCCGCATCGCGCACCAGCTTCGCCCTCCCGTTCACCCGCAGCGTCTCATCGAACCCCGGCACCATGAACAGCAGCCCCACCGCCCCGTTCGCCAGAATGTTCGCCAAGCTGTCCAACCGGTTGTTCCCCGGCCGATCCGGGATCGCCAGCAGCCCGTCGCCCAGCACCTCCACGAACCCCGGCGCATCGCCCCTCGGGCTCACATCCGCCCGGCCACCCGCCCCCTGCGTGCCGATGCACACGAAGGGCGAGCGCGCGATGAACGCCCGCGCATGGGCATCCAGCGCCGCCATGCTCTTGATCTCCGCCAGCTCCGACACCGCCGGATAGAGCGCCCTCAGCGCCACCTCATCGGCCACAACATCCTCAAATTCCATCGCACGCGCCTCCTTCTGCGCCGCCACCCAACGCCATAACCACACCGCCGGTCAAGAACCGCCCAGCCCCCTTGCCCTTGCCGCCCGCCTCGGGCAAACCCTCGGTTAACCCTGCCATCAACCCCCAAGGCCCCATGTTCCGCCCCCTCATCGCCCTCGCTGCCGCCCTCTCCCTCTCTGCCTGCGCCGAAATCACCGATCCCTCCGGCCTCTCGCCCGAGACCCGCGCCCTCTACGCCTCCGTGCAGGACGGCGCCATCACCGTGCCCGCCGTGCCCGATGAATACATCACCGAGGCCACCGCCCGGCAGGAGGTCAACTACGCCGCCCCCCACGCCGCCGGCACCATCATCGTCGATCCCGGCGCCAAGCGGCTCTACCAGCTGCTGGGGAACGGTCGCGCCATGCGCTACGTCGTCGGCGTCGCCCGCGCCGGCCGCGGCTTCTCCGGAAACGCCGTCGTCTCCTACCAGCGTGACTGGCCCTACTGGACGCCCACCGCCAACATGGTCCGCCGCGACCCCGAACTCTACGGCCCGATCCGCAACGGAAAGCCCGGCGGCCTCGACAACCCCCTCGGCGCCCGCGCCCTCTACCTCTACCGGAACGGCAAGGACACGCTCTACCGCATCCACGGCACCTCCGAGCCCAAATCCATCGGCATGCAGGCCTCCTCCGGCTGCATCCGCATGTTCAACCAGGACGCCATGCACTTGGCCGCGAATACGCCCAACGGCACCAAGGTGATCGTCCTGCCCCAAAGCCAGTCCGGCTCCTGGGTCGACCCCGCCGACATCCCCGCCCCCGCGCCAAGCGAAGCCCTGACGGCAGGCAGCAACCCGCTTGAGGATACGTCGACGCTGTAGGGAGGGAGGACTCGCCTATACCACTAGGATAGATGGGACCCATAATCCCCATCTAGGAATGGGAGGAAAGCAGACTGGGAAGTGCATCACGCACCTTCGCCGCTAATCTCCAGATTTTTATCACGCCGCACTACCGCCCTAACCATCGCGGTCGCGATCCGTTCCTTCATGACCTTGTTGAAATTGCGAGCCTGAGGCAGGATGGGTGACCCCCGCGCGCCAAACGTTTCGGACGCACGTTTTAGATAGCTGTAGAAAGTCCAGGTTCTGTAATCATCCGGGGACAACTCATCAGGATGCACGCGGCTGAATCGTTGACTGAAGTTGGAATAGTTAAATGAAGCAAGAATTTCATACGCGTTCTTGTCGGGATGAGCAGTAGCAAATCCACGCGCCACCCCTTTAGCGGACAGAGCAACTTTCCTGTAAAGTCGCGAGATCGTGCTGTCCCTCACATAGACAAGTTTGCCGTCGAACCGGAATCCTAAGTACTCAAAGCCGTTCTTTCCTTGCGGCCCTCTCACGTGCTCGAATGACAACTCATCGCCCGACCGAAGAAATCGCACAATACAGGTTTTGGATTCTTTGATCTGGATCGCGTTGCCATATTTCTTGATCTCATCGACAGCGAATTCTTCAGCCTCATTCGCCTCGGTGACACCTCCCGGCACAATCAAAAGAATGTCGTCTGAGTAACGCATGTACCGCCCACCTCTGGCTTGGGCGTAGGCGTTGAGTGAAACGTCGAATTCCAACAAATAAAAATTTGCAATCAGGTCCGAAATGGGCGCTCCCTGGGGTACTCCGTGGTCAAGTAAATTTCCATTTTCATCGCAATTTGGTCTCACCAAGCTGGGCAGTGCAGGATCTCCGCCACATATTTTTTTACGGAATTCTTCCGGTGTACAAAGTTGTGTAGGCATTTCCCTGTAGGGTGTAGTGTAGCGTTCCCTTGGATATCCATTGACAGTATAGCTTTCGATAAAGCCCAATCGACGATACACTTCCTTTTGGTCCACTACATGGTACCGGGTAACGTTCTTAAACACAGTGAAATGGTCTGGGGGCAAGCGCTCGACCCCTAAAAGGTCGCACCAAATTTCCTTAATGCGGGCATGGTCAAGATTTTCAAAGTAGCCCTTTACATCAAGAGCGACAGCCACGCAGTCCCCCTGCTTTTCGATCTCATCGAAGGCATCTTTTGCAAAGTCGATATTGCACTTTCCACCACCACGGGATTTAGGAATCTTTCGGTATGCAATTGGACAGTCTCCGATACCCAGTGATGCCAATCGCTCTTCGTATTTCTCCGCCAAAATTCTCCTATAATGGGTCAATATGTATGCGTCGCGTCGAGCCGCATACCGGATTGGCCTAGATTTGGGTGCAGGGCGTCCTTCATCGGATGTCCGAAAGGGCTGCCAGGTTTCGTGAAACAGAAAGAAAGGGTAGAATTTGTTGGACGCTACGCGAGTAGGGTCGGAAACGATTTCCTCTGCCTCTTCTACCGACAATCGACGATCAAAATGTGGATAGTGCTTAAGGTCTCTTGCAGATAAAATTGTTCCCATAGTCCTACGCGAGAGGGGCCGAAACATCAGGCAGGACACTTGCCCTTTTCAGTTCCGGCCCCGGCTGTTCTGCGTGGTGCCCTTTTATCGACGAGATGATATATAATGTCATACAGGTAGCAGTGTGGATAACCAGAGTCTGCAGTCTTGCCGCTATGCTGAACAAAGGAGCACGAATGATCGCACCGTATATTTGCACAAACTTGGCGATAAGCCTTGACAGTTTAAACCATCGACTGCGCCGCCCTATAGACGACGATGACCGATATATGGGAACGGAAGGGCAACTGTACAAGAGGACTTCGCACTTTTTTATTGTCAGCAATCACAGCCATTTGACGGAATTGCAGGCTGGGTGCGGCTGGGCGCTCCCAAAGCAGCCTTCAGCAAAGCCCGTGGGGTCCGTCGCGCCGTAATCGTCTGCGAAGCCTATCCATGTAGACCCCGCATTCGGCGGGAGCAAGAAAATCCGCCCGGAATCCACATGCAGAATGAAAGTCCACACCTCAGCGCCGATGTTGTCTGCCTAAAGTTTACAAAGAGGCTGTCCCACTCATTTTGGGTCCCCCCCCAACCTTGCCCCCTCCCCCCACCACCCTACCTCCCCCAGCATGACCCGCTGGCTCCTCCTCCCGCTCCTCCTCCTCGCCGCCTGCGCCCCCGGCGTGCCTGACAATGCCCGCATCGTCGTCGCGGGCGACTCCGTCATGGCCTGGAACCGTGGCAGCGGGGCCTCCGTCGCCCGCGCCCTGCAAGCCCGTCTCGGGGAGCCCGTGGGCGATGTCTCCCTGCCCCTCGCCCGCGTCGCCGGGGGCAGCGGGTCGCTCAACATTCCCACCCAGCTCAGCGGTGTCAGCGCCCCCTGGGTCGTGCTGAACGGCGGGGCCAATGACATCAGCGCCAGTTGTGATTGCACCCGCTGCGGCCCCGTGCTCGACCGCCTGATCTCCACCGATGGCCGCCGCGGCGCGATCCCGGCCCTCGTCGCCAGCCTCCGGCAGCGCGGCTCCCGCGTCGTCTGGGCCGATTACTACACCTCGCCCCGCTTTGCCGGCACCGCCTGCGTCGCCCCCTACCGCGAGTTGGAATCCCGCCTTGGCCGCATGGCCGCCCGCGACCCCGGCGTCTCGCTCGTCGACATGGACGATGTCTTCACCCCCGCCGACCTCTCGCTCTTCGCCGCCGACCGGACCCATCCCTCCCCCAAGGGCTCCGCCCGCATCGCCGCCCTCGTCGCCCCCTTGCTGCGGCGCTGAGCCGATCCACCCGCGCGCTGCCTTAACCTCTCGGCGTTTTGCAGTTTTGTCGTATGCATGGGATGTGCATCAGTTGTGCATCGCTTGTGCATCCCACGAAATAAGGGTTAACGCCTAAACCACCCCATTGGCCTTGCATTTTTGCAAAACCCCTCGCCAGATCCCGGTCGCCGCCTTACCGTCCTGAAATCGCAAAGAAAAAGGGGGGCCGAAGCCCCCCAGTTTCGCCGTTCAGGCTCATCGTTGTTACCGCCCGGTTTATTTGCCTGCGGCCTGAACTGCGCCAGGGGCGAGCGCACCCGCCCCGGAATTTTTTAACCCGAAATCAGTGGGTTATACCTTGCCCTGCTCAGCTGCACCCGGAGGTGCCGCCGCAGGTGTTGCACTTCATGCAGGTCCCGTTGCGGACCAGCGTGTAGTTGCCGCACTCCCCGCAGGCCTCGCCTTCGTAGCCCTGCATCTTGGCCTTCGCCCGTGCGTCCAACCCGTTGGAAACGCTCGCAACTTCCGGCACCAGCGTTTCCAGCGCCACCGCCGGATCCACGCTCGCGTCCAGCGCCACGGCCCCGGCCACATCGCCGCCCAGCCCGCCTTGCAGCACCACCAGATCGGAGGGCAGCCGCTTGCGCAGGTAACCCGAGGAGGAGATTTGCTTCAGCACTTCCAAGGACTTGGACGCCGCGCTCTCGCTCACCGGCGACACGTTGGAAACCCCCTCTTCCTCGCCCCGGCCCAGATCGTCAAAGGCCGCGCCTTCCGGCTTCACATGGGCCAGATCCGTCCGGTCGAGATAGGACACCGCCAACTCGCGGAAGATGTAGTCGAGGATCGAGGTCGCGTTCTTGATGCTGTCGTTCCCCTGCACCATCCCGGCGGGCTCGAACTTGGTGAAAGTGAAGGCGTCCACGAACTCCTCCAGCGGCACCCCGTATTGCAGGCCAACCGACACCGCGATGGCGAAGTTGTTCATCATCGCCCGGAAGCCAGCACCTTCCTTGTGCATGTCGATGAAGAGCTCGCCGAGCTTGCCATCTTCATACTCGCCGGTGCGCAGATACACCTTGTGCCCGCCCACAACCGCCTTCTGGGTATAGCCCTTGCGGCGGTGCGGCAGCTTGGTCCGGGCCGCGCGCACGACCTCTTTGACCACCACCTTCTCGATGATCTTCTCGGCCAGCACCACGGCCTTCTCGGAGGGCGCGCCGCTTTCCAGCACCTCCTGCGCCTCCTCGTCATCCTCCACCAGCGCAGCCGCGAGAGGCTGCGAGAGTTTGGAGCCGTCGCGATAGAGCGCGTTCGCCTTGATCCCCATCTGCCAGCTGCGCTCATAGGCGGCCTGGCAATCCTCGATCGTGGCGTCGTTCGGCATGTTAATGGTTTTCGAAATCGCGCCTGAGATAAAGCTCTGGGCGGCGGCCATCATGTCGATGTGCGAATTTACCGAGAGGAACCGCTTGCCCTTCTTGCCGCAGGGGTTTGCGCAATCGAAGACGTTCAGATGCTCTTCCTTCAGGTGCGGCGCACCCTCCAGCGTCATCGTCCCGCAAACGTGGTCATTGGCCGCCTCGATCTGCGCCTTGGTGAAGCCAAGAGAAGAGAGCAGGTCAAAGCCCGGGTCGTTCAGCTTTTCGGCCGGGATACCCAGCACCTCGGTGCAGAACTCTTCGCCCAGCGTCCACTGGTTGAAGACGAAGCGGATGTCGAAGGCCGAGGCCAGCGCCTTTTCGACCTTGTCGATCTCCGCCTGCCCAAAGCCGTGGCCGACCAGCGCGGTGTGGTTGATGCCCGGCGCATTGCCAAGGGAGCCGTGGCCCACCGCATAGGCGATGATCTCACCGATCTGCGCCTCGCCATAGCCCAGCTTCTTCAGCGCCGCCGGGACCGAGCGGTTGATGATCTTGAAGTAGCCGCCACCTGCCAGCTTCTTGAACTTCACCAGCGCGAAGTCGGGCTCGATGCCGGTGGTGTCGCAGTCCATCACGAGGCCGATGGTGCCGGTCGGGGCAATCACCGAAACCTGTGCATTGCGGTAGCCGTTCTTCTCGCCGAGGCTCAGCGCCTCGTCCCAGGCTTCCTTGGCCAGCGCCACGAGGTCGCTATCGGGGCAACCGGCGTGGTCGAGCGCCACCGGGTTCACGTTCATCACCTCGTAGCCCTTGGTCTCGCCATGGGCCGCGCGGCGGTGGTTGCGGATCACGCGGAGCATGTGCTCGGCGTTCTTGGCATAACCGGGGAAGGCGCCCAGCTCCCCGGCCATCTCGGCGGAGGTGGCATAGGAGATGCCGGTCATGATCGCGGTCAGCGCGCCACCCAGCGCCCGGCCCTCGCGGCTGTCGTAGCCGAGGCCGAGGTTCATCAGCAGGCCGCCGATGTTGGCGTAGCCCAGCCCCAGCGTGCGGAAGTCATACGACCGCTGCGCGATCTCCTTGGAGGGGAACTGAGCCATCATCACGCTGATCTCCAGCGTCACGGTCCAGAGGCGCGTGGCGTGCACGTAGTCCTCGGCTTGGAACTTGCCGTCCTTCAGGAAGGTCAGCAGGTTCATCGAGGCCAGGTTACAGGCCGTGTCATCGAGGAACATGTATTCCGAGCAGGGGTTCGAGCCCCGGATCGCGCCGTCTTCCGGGCAGGTGTGCCAGGCGTTGACGGTGTCATGATACTGGATGCCGGGATCGGCGCAGGCCCATGCGGCGTGGCCGATATCTTCCCAAAGCTCGCGGGCCGAGATGGTCTTCGACACTTTGCCATCGGTCCGGTTCACCAGCTCCCACGGCAGGTCATCCTTCACCGCCTTCAGGAAGGCATCGGTGACGCGGACGGAGTTGTTGGAGTTCTGGCCGGAAACGGTCGCGTAAGCCTCGCTGTCCCAATCGGTGTCATAGGTCGGAAATTCGATCGAAGCGTAGCCCTGCCGCGCGTAGTCCAGCACGCGCTTGATGTAGGTCTCGGGGATCCGGGCCTTCTTGGCGTCCTTCACCGCACCCTTCAGCGCGTCGTTCGCATTCGGGTCATAGGCGCCGTCATCGGAGCCGTCGAAGGCGCGGATGGCGGAGAAGATCGCGTTCAGCTTCTCCTCGTGCATCTTGGAGCCGGCGACCAGCGAAGCCACCTTCTGCTCTTCCTTCACCTTCCAGTTGACATATTCCTGAATGTCCGGGTGGTCGGCATCCACGATCACCATCTTCGCCGCCCGGCGGGTGGTGCCGCCCGACTTGATCGCACCGGCTGCGCGATCGCCAATCTTGAGGAACCCCATCAGGCCGGAGGACTTGCCCCCGCCCGACAGAGCCTCGCCCTCGGCACGCAGGGAGGAAAAGTTCGTGCCGGTGCCAGAGCCGTATTTGAAGAGCCGCGCCTCGCGGACCCAGAGGTCCATGATGCCGCCGTCGTTCACCAGATCATCGCTGACCGACTGGATGAAGCAGGCGTGCGGCTGCGGGTGCTCGTAGGAAGACTTGGACTTGGTCAGCTTGCCCGTCTTGTAATCCACATAGTGGTGGCCCTGCGCCGGGCCGTCGATGCCATAGGCCCAGTGCAGGCCGGTGTTGAACCACTGTGGCGAGTTCGGCGCGGCGCGCTGGGTCGCCAGCATGTGGCGCATCTCGTCATAGTAGGCCTTGGCGTCGGCCTCGGTGGTGAAGTAGCCGCCCTTCCAGCCCCAGTAGGCCCATGCGCCGGCCAGACGATCGAACACCTGCTTGGCCGAGGTCTCGCCGCCGGTGCGCTCATCCTCGGGCAGCTCTTTCAACGCAGCCTCATCGGGCACCGAGCGCCACAGGAACTCCGGCACACCCTTTTCCTTCACCTTCTTGAGGCGGGCGGGCACACCGGCTTTACGGAAGTACTTCTGCGCAATCACATCCGAGGCCACCTGGCTCCAGGAGCTGGGCACTTCGAGGTTGTCGAGCTTGAACACGACAGAGCCGTCAGGGTTGCGGATTTCAGACGTGGTGGTGGTAAACTCCAGCCCGCCGTACGCTGCGCCTTTGGACGTGGTGAACTTCCGTTCAATCTTCATGGTCACATGCCTCTTCTACATTTGGCGCCTTGTTCTGGCGGCACCTGTCTGTTGCGTCCCGGCGCGGCTCGGCCACGCTCATTTACCCTGCCGATGGGGCGCAGGAGGCTCACCGCCGAACGCAGGCGCTCGGTCGTGGCAGGCTGTGCGCGGCCCGCCTCTCGGCTGATATGGTCTCGTGACCGTCCCTCTTGCGACCGTCCCGCCTGCCTCCGGTTGCCCGGGAGGCCGCGTGTGGTTTGGTCGAGTGGCAGAAGGCCGGGAGGCGCCGCTGCGCCCCATGTGTCCCCGGTATCCGGGTTGCCCCGGTATGCCCCCTGCCGCCTCGCCCGTGCCCCAACATCTTGTGGCGGCTCAGTCGGCCCCCACAAGAAACCCGATCGGGGTGCGAAGCGTCAACGCTAAAATCCGACCTATCCCGCAATCTTTTCTGTTGACGGATCGGCCATCCGCAGAATCCCCTCACAGCCGCGTGATTCACTCACACCCCGCAGAGGTTCACCACAAGATGTAGAGGCGCGCGCCAAGTCATACGAAATATGGTGGTTTTTGCCCCGATCATGTCAGCCGACACGCCGCCTGTCCCCACGCTTCTCCACAGCTTAACACCCCGCACCACCCCCTGCCCGGTCCCCGGCCAACCAGTGCATCCCCGCCACAGTGGCAAGGCCCCGCCCAGCCCATTTCCGGCCCCCTGCCCAAGATTTGGGCGAAGCTGAGACACTAGATGTAGTGGTATCCGCAAATCCGCTTTCGCAGTTTTTGGCCCCGCCGCGTACCGAGATTGCTCGAATCGCTGCTGGCGAACGCAGCCACTCAGGTCGCCGAGCAACCTCCACCGATCCAGCTACCGAGCTCAAAACTCTGCGGTTCTGGCCCATAGTAGAATCCATTGAGGCTCTCGCCCATCCAGTCAAGCTTGGTGGGGGACAGCAGTTCTGCCTCTTTGCCGATATCCGGGCGCGTACGGACCACATCAGTCACGAAAGTCCCCGTTCGGCTGAACCCAAGCAATTGGGCATAATGCGAGGCCAGCGTTCCTTCCCGGCCCCGCCCGCTGCAGTCGTGGCGGTACGTCACGAGCGTCTCGTAGACATAGAAGTCCGGAAGATAGTATCCCATTCCACCCGAGCGAAGATAGACTTTGGGCGTCTCGTTGCGGCCAGTCTCTCGCCAGTGCGCCGCGATGTCGTGTGCATCCTCTTCCAGCATCGTCATAAAGTTGCCGTAGGTTTTGGGAGTGACGAACTGGTATTCGGCAAAGGCAGCTTTCAGACCCGGCAGCCGTGTGAGAGGCGCAGGATTGATGCCAGAGAAGGTGACGATTGCAATCACGACGACCTGCCAAGCGACCAGCGCCGGAGCCAGCGCTCGCCGGCTCTGCGGCACCGCAAGGGCAAGCAACAGACCGCCAGCCATGAGGTAGGGCATAAACATCCGATACCCGAACATCATGTGCTGTCCCGCGGCTTGGGCTGCATAGGCAAGAAAGGGAACAACGCTAACCGCCCCGCCCCTCAGCAACGCCCGGGTGAAGCCGCTGCGCTCGATATGGGCCCCAGCGCGACCGCACAGAAGGAGCAGCACCGCGCCGGACATCAAGAAAAAGTTGAGAGTGGCCGAAACACTGTCGATAGGGGCCCGGCCGGCAAGTGCGAACTTGAGGTAGTAGGACGTGGGGAACACATCACCATAGTAGAAGTGGGCGAACCCGAGCCACAGCCCGGCAATTGACAGGCTGAGTGCAGCACCAGCCCAAAGCGCGGCGTTGCGCCATGCCACAAAAAGCAATGCGATGAGCGGCGGCCCGAAAACCAATACGCTGTCGTAGCGGGTCACGAACATCAGTCCCGACAAAGCGCCAAGCCAGACAAAATCCCACCGTGCCGCTTCGCCGGCTCTGCCCATGAGCACAAGCCGCGCAACGAAGGCCACGGCCAGTGCCGCCAGAATGGGTGTTTCAAGCCCGCCCACTGTCCAAAGGGCCAAGAACGGTGATCCTAGGGAAAACAACGTAAACACCGCGAGGTGCGTACCCTCCAGCCGAAGCGCACTTACAGCAAATAGGTAGCCGACGATGACCACCAGCGGCGCTATCAACCGATACGTCAGGACAGGGTCGAGACCCAGCAGTGCGAACCCGGTTTCAATCAATGCATGGAGCGGCGACGTAAGTGCCGAAACGCGCTCTCCGATGTTATACACCAGCCCATGCCCTTCAGCGGCATTCATAGCGTAGCGCCCGACAATATAGGCATCGTCGGCCACAAACGGGCTGAACAGCAGGCAGAGGCAAAGGAACACAGAACATCCTGCAACGAGCTGAAGGCTGCGACGTTGCTGGGGTGACAGGCGGGCACTGGTGATTGCGTGTTTCATGCATGCATGTGCCGCATACAATTTGTCTTAAATGCGGCGTTTCGGCGGTTATTGTTGCCCGACGCGAAAAAGTTTCACGTCAGCCGACCGATATGGTGCTTTGCAATTATGGAAGGTGGTCGGGGCGGAGAGATTCGAACTCCCGACCCTCTGTTCCCAAAACAGATGCGCTACCAGGCTGCGCTACGCCCCGACGAGGCGCGGTTTAGCCTGTGCCGCGACCAAAGGAAAGGCCCTAGCTGCCCTCGCCGCCACAGGGCCACGCGGCGCCTGTGCCAAAGGCCGGATGCAGCATCTGCGCGCCCGGCCCAATGCCGAAGGCCTTCGCCAGTCCGCCATTGATCTCCAGCACCGCAAGGATGCCGTCACCGCCGGGAATCGGGGTTTCATCAT
This sequence comes from Vannielia sp. SX4, assembly GCF_052828525.1. The sequence continues at coordinate 2,057,208 of NZ_CM128247.1, read as the reverse complement.
GGGGCACGGCGTTGGAGTGGACCTTCTGCACCACGCCCTGCGAATCCATGAAGATCATGTCGAGTGGAATGAGCGTGTTGCGCATCCAGAAGCTCACGCGTCCCGCCCTCGGGTAGACAAAGAGCATCCCGGCCGAGCGGGCCATGCTCTCGCGGTGCATCAACCCCTGCGCGCGCTCATCGGAATCATCGGCGATCTCCACCGAGAAGCGGGCCTGCCCGCCCTCCCAGCGCAGCCGCACCTCACCGGTCTCGCAGCCCTCCACGCCGGGCACAAGCGCCGCCCCGGCCCCATCGGGCATGGCGGCAAAGGGCGCCGTCTCGCGGGCACCATCAAGGTCAAGCGCCCCGCCCTCCTGCGCCGCAAGCGTCGCAGGGGTGAGCGCCAGAACCGCCGCCACAATCAGACCGGGCATGGAACGCCGCCGCTCAGGCCGCGCGCGCCATGCCCTCAGTCCTTCTTTTCCATGAGCGCCGATTCCCATGAAAGCACCTGCGTTGCCATCCGTCCGCGCCGCCCTTCGACGACCTTCAGGCAGATTGCCTCGCCCGGTTGCAGGTCTGCAAGGCCGGAGCGCCGAAGCACTTCAATGTGAACGAAAATGTCCTCCGGGTGGCGGAAGACATTGGCAAAGCCAAAGCCCTTGCCCTTGTCGAACCACTTCACCCGTGCAGGTTCCATCGGCAGCGCGGCAAGCTCGTCTGGGTCGAGCGCGGCCACATCGTCCAGCGGCGGGGCATCGCCCGGCTCGGGCGGATCGATGGTGAACACCTCCACCGCCTGCTGGCCACGATTGGTGTCCTGCACGCTGATCTCGATCCCGGCTCCGTCCGCAACGGAGCTCTGGCCGAAATTGCGCAGCACATTCGCATGAAGCAGAATATCCGGGCCACCTTCGTCGGCGATGACAAAGCCAAAGCCCTTGGCCGGATCAAACCACTTCACACGTCCTCTGATCCGCTTTTCCGCTGTGTGTTCTTCTTCTTCCATTCCGGTTCAATTTTGTCCTCATGGCGCATGCCGAGCCGTTGGCCCGCCAGACGCTCTGCCCCGACTAACAAGGGCATTCCCCTACCGCTTAAACAGTGCCTGCCGATCCGCGAGTGTTACGGATAGAGGCGCTGTACCTGCCAATCACGATCGGTCACGTCGGAACGCGTCCACCGGAAACGATCGTGAAGCCTGAACGCCCCATCCGCCCAGAATTCGATCTCGAGTGGCAAGATACGAATTCCGCCCCAGAACGGAGGACGTTCGGGATTCTTCCCGTGCTGTGCTGTCACCTTCGCGACCTCGGCAATGAGCGTCGCACGCGATGACAGGGGCGTGCTTTGCCGCGAGGCCCAGGCGCCCAACCTGGATTTGAGAGACCGGGAGGCAAAATACGCATCGGCCTTCTGGCCGTCTTCCCGCTCCGTCACGCCCCTGACGCGGATCTGCCGCCGCAGGGACTTGGCATGCCAGACAAAGGCCGCCTTTCCGTTAACGTCAATCTCTCGTGCCTTAGCGCTACCCCAGTTGGTATAAAAGAGAAAGCCGTGATCTTCGACTTCTTTCAGCAAAACCATGCGTGCATTGGGCAATCCCTCCGCGTCCACGGTCGAGAGCGCAATGGCGTTGGGGTCGTTTATCTCGCTCCCCTCCGCCTCCGCCAGCCACGCCCGCGCGATCGCAAAGGGGTCGTCCCCTGCAAAGAGTCCACTGCGTTCTGCCATTGCCTGCCGTTCCTGATCCCGTGCGGAGTACGCCTCGGGTTGATGCTCCACAACCTGTCCGTTTGGACAGATTCACTGTCCTATCGTCGACATGCCGCTCGCAGTTGCATGTTTCGCGCACAGTCTTGCCCTGTTGCGCCAGCGCTTGCAACCTCGCCCCGGCTTGCCCTAAAGGGATCATGCAGAAAGCGACGGAGGGGTCGATGACATCACAACTGATGGCAGGCAAGCGTGGGCTGATCATGGGGCTCGCCAATGACAAATCCATCGCGTGGGGCGTAGCCAAGGCGCTCGCCGATGCAGGCGCCGAGCTGGCGCTGACCTATCAGGGCGATGCCTTCAAAAAGCGCGTCACACCGTTGGCCGAGCAACTCGGCTGCACCCTCATGGCCGATTGCGATGTGAGCAACACCGAGAGCGTCGACGCTGCCTTCGCCCAGATCGAAAAAGAGTGGGGCGGCCTCGATTTCTACGTTCACGCCATCGGTTACTCCGACAAGAACGAGCTGCGCGGCCGCTATGTCGACACCTCGGTCGAGAACTTCCGCATGTCGATGGAGATCTCCGTCTATTCCTTCACCGCCTGCACCGCGCGGGCCGAGAAGCTGATGAAGAACGGCGGCTCCTGCCTCACCCTCACCTACTACGGCGCCGAAAAGGTCATGCCGCATTACAACGTGATGGGCGTTGCCAAGGCCGCGCTCGAGGCCTCCGTGCGCTACCTCGCCGAGGATCTCGGCAAGGACGGCATCCGCGTCAACGGCATCTCCGCCGGCCCGATCAAGACGCTGGCCGCCTCCGGCATCGGCGACTTCCGCTATATCCTCAAATGGAACGAGTTGAACTCGCCGCTGCGCCGCAACGTGACCATCGACGACGTGGGCAAATCCGCGCTCTACCTGCTCTCCGATCTCGGCTCCGGCGTGACCGGCGAGATCCACCATGTCGACGCGGGCTACCACGCTGTCGGGATGAAGGCGGTGGACGCGCCCGATATCGACGTTGTGACCAAGCGCAAAGACAGCTGATCCGGCGCCATGCCCGAGTATTGGCCCGTCTTCGATCCAGATGTCCCGGCGGTTATGGGCGAGGATTACGTCGATCTCGCGATGTTCGACGCCCCGCCCTTCCCCGATATCTTCATCGACGCGGGCCAAGCCCCGCTCGAGGCCTACATCGGGCTTTCGGAGGCCGAGTTCAACGACATCAACCAGGCCATGCCCGAGCACATGCGCCGGCCCTACAACCCTGAGCGCGACGGCCCGTGGTTTCCGCCCGAGGCGATGCTAGCGCTTTGCGCCGCCATCCGCACCGCCCTGCTTGAGCAGCCCGAGCTCTTCACCGGATGGCCTGATATGGCCCAGCACACCGAAGAGCGGCTCGACGAGACCGAGCGGGTGTTCAAACGCGCGGTCGAGCACGGCGTCGCCTTCCGCATCTCCGTCTCCACCTGAACTTAATGCAGAGGCCTGTCTTCCCTCACCCGAGGTGAATCTGCCCCTCCGGATACCGAACTCGCGGCACGCTCCGCGTGGCCAGAAAATACCCCAGCGTCAGCGGCCCCACGCGCCCGAGGAACATGACCACCTCGCAGACCACCCGGCCAAACTCCGTCAACTCGCCAGTATAGCCCCGGCTCAGCCCCACGGTGCCAAAGGCCGAGGCCACCTCGAAGGCGATATCGAGGAAATGCCCGTCATGGCTGGCGACCATCAGAAACGTCGCCACGAAGATCGTCAGAATGCTGATCGCGGTCAGCGCCATCACCTTCAGCACCTGCTCCAGCCCGATCGAGCGGCCAAAGGCGTGGAGCTGCGTCTGCCGCCGGAAAAACGCCACCGTCGCCAGCAGCATCACCACGAAAGTCGTCACCTTGATGCCGCCCGCCGTCGAGGCCGGGCCGCCGCCGATCAGCATGAGCGAGATGAACATCAGCGCCGTCGAGTCGTGCAGCCCGCCGATATCGGTGGTGTTGAACCCGGCGGTGCGCGGCGTCACCGCCTGAAACCAGCTCACCGCCAGCCGCGCCGTGTCCGAGCCGAGCGCGCCCAGCGTGCGCGGGTTGGTCCACTCCAGCACCGCGAAACTCGCCATCGACCAGACAATCAGCACAGCCGTCCCGATCAGCATGATCTTGGTGTGCAGCGTGTAATAGCGCCAGCCGGGCCGCCGCCCGATGTCATCGAGCACCACGTAGCCGATGCCGCCGGTGATAAAGAGCGCCGGAATCACGATGTTGATCACCGGATCGGTCGCAAAGGGCACCAGACCCGCCCCGATGGTCGAGAACCCCGCGTTGTTGAAGGCCGAGACCGAATGAAAAATCGCCGTCCACAGCCCGGGCCAGAAGCCCTGCTCGGGGACGAACGTCAGGCACAAAAACAGCGCCCCCGCCACCTCGCAGGCCAGCACCACCTTGAAGATCGTCGCCACCAGCAGCCCCAGCCGCGCCAGCGACGACTGGCCAAGGTCTTCGCGCAGATAGGTCGTCTGCGTCAGCCCCACCGGCAGCCCCAGCGCCGAGAAGAGCAGCACCGCAAACACCATCAGCCCCAGCCCGCCGACCTGGATCAGCACCGCCAGCAGCAATTCGCCCCAGAAGGTCAGCACCGCGCCCACGTCAAACACCGCCAGCCCTGTCACCGTCACAGCGGAGGTGGCGGTGAAGAGCGCATCGCTCCACCCCACCGGCACATGGCTAGTGAACGGCAGGCGGAACAGCACCGCGCCGAGCACGATAAACGCCGCATAGCCCCCCGCGAGGATCAGCGGCGCGGGCAGGTCTGCGAGCCTGCGGGCAAGGCTCTTGGCGTGGCGGCGGACCCGTCGGCTCAAAGCGCGTCGCCAAAGGCGCGCAGATCAGCGCGCTTGCCCAACACGATCAGCCGGTCATCGGCCTGCACGGTGAGCGCATTGTCGTTGCACGAATGAAAGGCTGTGCCCCGCATCAGCCCCAGAAACCGCAGGTCTTCACCCGCGATCCGGCGCAGCGCGTTCAGCTCGGTGCCGTCAAGCCGCTCGGGCAGATGGATGTTCACCACCGAGTAGCCATTGCGCAGGCTGGCGTAATCTTCCACCACCGGGTTGTTCAGCATCTGGCTCACCCGCTGGCCCATGTCCTGCTCCGGCAGAATCACCCGGTCCGCACCCAGCTTGCTGAGAATCCGGTGATGGGTCCGGTTCGCCGCCTTCACCCAGATCGTGCCGACGCCGAGCATCTTCAGGTTCATCGTCGTCAGAATGCTCGCCTCGATGTTCTCGCCAATCGAGACCAGCGCCACATCGTAGCGGTCAATTCCCGCTTCCCGCAGCCCCTGCTCGTCGGTCGTGTCGAGGATCACCGTCGAGGTCAACTCATCGGCCAGCCGCGCCACCCGCAGCTCGTCGATATCCACCCCGATCACCTGATTGCCAAAGCGCGCCAGCTCGGTCGCAACCGTGCCCCCAAAGGCGCCCAGCCCGATCACCGCAAAGCTGCGGTTTTCCTTTGCCATATCGCATCCCCTTCGGGCCACCGGCCCTGACGTTGCGGCCTTTTACGCCGCAAAACCCGCGCATAACAGCCCGGTTCCTCTCGACGGCAGGGCGCTCACGGGGATATGAGAGGCAAAACGCTGCACGAGGACGAACCATGTCAGACCGCCTGCCCCACGAAAAAGGCTTTCACGTCTCCTGGGACCAGATCCACCGCGACAGCCGCGCGCTGGCGTGGCGGCTCGATGGCAAAGGCCCCGATGACGGTGCGTGGAAGGCCGTGGTCGCCATCACCCGCGGCGGCATGGCCCCGGCGATGATCGTGGCCCGCGAGCTCGATATCCGCACCGTCGATACGATCTCGGTCAAAAGCTACCACTCCGGCGGCGGCAAGGCCGACCAGCGCAGCGAGGCTCAGGTGCTCAAGAGCCCCGACGCCGAGATGATGGGCGACGGCACCGGCATCCTCGTCGTCGACGACCTCGTCGACACCGGCAAAACCCTCGAACTGGTGCGCGAGCTCTACCCCAACGCCCATTTCGCCACCGTCTACGCCAAGCCGCAGGGCGAGCCGATGGTGAACACCTTCATCACCGGCGTCAGCCAGGATACCTGGATCTTCTTCCCTTGGGACATGGCGCTGCAATACGTCGAGCCCTACCGGGGCAAGGACTGAGGTGGCGCCGCTTCCACCGCAGCCCCCCACCGCTCGCACCTTCGCCTCCCCCGTGGTGGAGGCCAAGAGCTGGCTTTCCGGCCTCACCTTTCCGCCCGAGCGCCCGCTGATCGACGCAGGCCAAGCCGCACCCGCCGACCCGCCGCCCGAGGCGCTACGCCGCGTCATCGCCGAGGCCGCGCTCAACGATGACAGCGCCCACCACTACGGCGCCGTGCTGGGGCTGGGGGCGCTGCGCGAGGAACTGGCCGCCAACATCTCCGCCACCTACGGCGGCCGCGTGGCAGCGGCGCAGGTCGCCATCACCTCCGGTGCCAACCACGCCTTCTGCGCCGTGCTCGCCTCGCTGGCCGGGCCGGAGGATGAGGTGATCCTGCCAACCCCTTGGTACTTCAACCATAAAATGTGGCTTGACATGGCCCACATCGGCACCGTCCCGCTGCCCTGTGATGCCGCCACGCTCCTGCCCGACCCCGATGAGGCCGCCTCTCTCATCACCGAGCGCACCCGCGCCATCGTGCTGGTCACGCCCAACAACCCCACCGGGGCCGAATATCCGCCCGCGCTGCTGGCCGCCTTCCAGGGCCTCGCCCGCGCCCGCGGCCTCGCCCTGATCGTCGATGAAACCTATCGCGATTTCACCGCCGCCACCGGCGCGCCCCACGAGCTCTTCACCGATCCGGACTGGGATGACACGCTCATCCACATCTACTCTTTCTCCAAGAGCTTCCGCCTGATGGGCCACCGCGTCGGTGCCGTGGCCACCTCGCCCACCCGTCTGGCAGAAATCGAGAAGTTCATCGACACCGTCACCATCTGCCCCACCCCGCTGGGCCAGAAGGCCGCGCTCTGGGGCTTGCAGAACCTCGGCCAATGGGTCGCCTCCCAGCGCGACGAGGTGCTCGCCCGTCAGGCCGCCATGCGTGATGCCGCCCCCGCTCTGGCCGATGCCGGCTGGCGGCTGGCGGGGCTCGGCGGCTTCTTCGCGTGGATCGAACACCCGATGGAGAGCGATGCCACCAACGTCGCCAAGGCGCTCGTGCGCGAGGCCGGGGTGCTGGCCCTGCCCGGCACCTTCTTCTCGCCCACGGGCGATGCCGTGGGTGCCCGCGCCCTCCGGGTCGCCTTCGCCAACCTCGACGCCCCCGCCATCGGCCAGCTCGCCAATAGGCTAACCAGCTTCAATCTCGCAGAATTCAAGGCCCCCTGACCGCCCCAACCCTTGCCCCCCGCCCGAGGCCCGGATAACAAACGCCAACTGCATACAAAGCAAACGGGCGGAGCAATGGCACAGAGCGCGGGCAAGAAGCTGGGCAACATCGTGATCTGGGTCCTCATGGGCCTCCTGATCCTCGGTCTCACCGGCTTCGGCATCACCAGTTTCGGCAGCTCCATCAGCGCCGTCGGCACGGTCGGCGACGAGCCGGTGCCGGTGAACGAATATTACCGCGAACTGGTCTCCGAAATTGCCGCCGAAGAGCGCGACACCGGCCGCCAGCTGTCGATTTCCGACGCCGAGCAGGCGGGCATCCTCGCCCGTGTCCGCACCCGCCTCACCAACCGCGCCGCGCTCGACAATGCCGCCACCAACATGGGCCTCTCCGTGGGCGACGAGCGGGTGCGCGAGCAGGTCGTCTCCGCGCAGGCCTTTCAGGGCATCGACGGCAACTTCGACCGCGCCGCCTATCAGGGCGTTCTGCGCAACCGCGGCATGTCGGTCGCCGAGTTCGAGACCGGTGTGCGCAAAGACACCGCCCGCACCATCCTGCAAGGGGCCGTCGTAGGCGGCGTGCCCGCCCCCAAGGTCCAGATCGACACGCTGATGACCTACTTCGGCGAGCGCCGCAGCTTCCGCTGGGCGACCTTCGGCACCGATCAGCTGGCCGAGCCGCTGCCTGAGCCCTCCGAAGAGGAGCTGACCGCCTACTATCAGGCCAACACCCCCGATTTCACCCTGCCCCAGATGAAGCGCATCACCTACGCATGGGTGCTGCCCGAGATGCTGGTGGAAACCGTCGAAATCGACGAAGACGCCATCGCCCGCCTCTACGAGAGCCGCGCCGCCGAGTTCCAGCAACCCGAGCGCCGCCTTGTCGAACGGCTGATCTTCCCCACCGAGGAGGCCGCCGCCGAGGCCAAGGCCCAGCTCGATGACGGCTCCGCCACTTTCCAGTCCATCGTGGAGGCCCGCGGCCTGACGCTGGAAGATGTCGACCTTGGCGAGCTGACCCAATCCGACCTGCCCGGCGCCGCTGGCGAGGCCGTGTTCGCCCTCACCGAGCCCGGCGTCGCGGGCCCCTTCGAGACCGATCTCGGCCCGGCCCTCTTCCGGATGAACGGCATCCTCTCGGCGGTGAACATCCCGCTGGAAGAGGCGCGCGCGGACCTCGTCGAGGAACTGGCACAGGAGCGCGCCCGCCGGGTGATCTCCGACATGGAGATCGATGTCGAAGACCGGCTCGCCGAGGGCGCCACGCTCGAAGAACTGGCCGAAGAGACCGAGCTGGTCGTCGACCAGATCGACTGGTGGGAAGCCTCCGGCGAGATGATCGCAGGCTACAACGCCTTCCGCGACGCCGCCCTAACGCTCACGCAAGATGACTTCCCCACCGTGATCCGGCTCGAAGATGGCGGCATCTTCGCCATGCGCCTCGATGAAATTTTGGAGCCGCGTCTGCAAGAGCTGGACGAGGTCCGCGGCAAGGTGCTCGCCGGATGGGAAGCGCAGGAAACAGAGAAGCGCCTGCGCGTGCAGGCCGCCGATCTGCAGGCGCAGGTCGAGGCCGGTGCCGCCCTCAGCGCCTCCGCCGCCCCGGTCGACGAGGCCAACGCGCAAACCCGCGAGGCCCACATCGAGGGCACGCCCCCCGCGCTGATCACCACCGCCTTCGAACTCGAAGAGGGTGGCCTCGCCATCCTCGAGGCCTTCGGCAACGTCTACCTGCTGCAGCTGACCAAGGTGGAGGCCCCCGACGCCGAAGACGAGCGTGTCGGCCTCCTCACCCAGCTGCTCACCCAGCAGGCCGCCCAGTCGCTCTCGGTCGATCTTTACTCCGCCTTCGCGGGCGCCATGGCCCAGCAGGCTGGAGTCGAGTTCGACAATGGCGCGCTGTCGCAGGTCCACGCGCAGATCGCCACGCAGTAGTCACAACAAGCGATACACACCGCCCCATGAGCACGATCGAACCCAGCTTTGAGAGCTTCGCCAAGGGCTATGAGGCCGGCGAGAACCAGGTGGTCTATACCCGCCTCGCCGCCGACCTCGACACGCCGGTGTCGCTCATGCTCAAACTCGCCGGCGCGCGTGAAGACAGCTTCATGCTCGAAAGCGTCACCGGCGGCGAGGTGCGCGGCCGCTACTCCATCATCGGCCTCAAGCCCGACCTGATCTGGCAGTGCCACGGCGAGACCGCCCGCATCAACCGTCAGGCCCGCTTCGACCCGCAGGCCTGGGAGGCCGAAGCCGCCGCCCCGCTCGACAGCCTGCGCGCCCTGCTGGCCGAATGCCGCATCACCCTGCCCGATGATCTGCCCTCCGCCGCCGCCGGCCTCTTCGGCTACCTCGGCTACGACATGATACGCCTCGTCGAGCACCTGCCCGACGTGCCCGAAGACACCCTCGGCCTGCCCGACGCGGTGATGATGCGGCCCACCGTGGTCGCCGTGCTCGACGGCGTGAAGGGCGAGGTCACCCTCGTGTCTCCCGCCTTCACCGCCTCAGGCTTGTCGGCCCGCGCCGCCTATGCCCAGGCCGCCGAGCGGGTGATGGATGCCCTGCGCGACCTCGATCGCGGCCTCTCCGGCGAAAGCCGCGCGCTTGAGGCGGCGCATGAAACCCCCGAGCCGGTCTCCAACTTCACCCGCGAGGGCTACAAGGCCGCCGTCGAGAAGGCCAAGGACTACATCCGCGCAGGCGACATCTTTCAGGTCGTGCCCTCGCAACGCTGGGCCCAATCCTTCACCCTGCCCCCCTTCGCGCTCTACCGCTCGCTGCGCCGCACCAACCCCTCGCCCTTCATGTTCTTCTTCAACTTCGGCGGTTTTCAGGTCATCGGCGCCTCGCCCGAAATCCTCGTGCGCCTGCGCGAGGGCGAGGTCACCATCCGCCCCATCGCGGGCACCCGCAAACGCGGCGCGAACGAGGAAGAGGACCGCGCGCTCGAGGCCGACCTGCTCTCGGACGAAAAGGAACTGGCCGAGCACCTCATGCTGCTCGATCTGGGCCGCAACGATGTGGGCCGCGTCGCCAAGATCGGCACCGTACGCCCGACCGAGGAATTCATCGTCGAGCGCTACAGCCACGTGATGCACATCGTCTCCAACGTGGTTGGCCAGTTGAACGACGGCGAAGATGCCCTCTCCGCCCTGCTCGCAGGCCTGCCCGCCGGCACCGTCTCCGGCGCCCCCAAGGTCCGCGCGATGGAAATCATCGATGAGCTGGAGCCGGAAAAGCGCGGCGTCTACGGCGGCGGCGTCGGCTACTTTTCCGCCGATGGCGACATGGATATGTGCATCGCCCTGCGCACCGCCGTCCTGAAGGACGAAACCCTCTACATCCAAGCCGGCGGCGGCGTGGTCTACGACAGCGACCCCGAGGCCGAGTTCATGGAAACCGTGAACAAGAGCAAAGCCATCAAGGCTGCCGCCGACGACGCCGCCCGCTTCACCCGCAGTGGCAACAGCTGACCCCGCACCGGCGCGCGCCGCCCCTGCTCATTTTCTTGCTGAAAATATCTCCGGGGGGTGCGGGGGGCTGGCCCCCCGCTGCACACGAGTTCGGCCCAACACCACACCATAACACCAGCGTAGCTTCGCCAGCCCCATAGGATGGGCAATCCTGCCCACCACCCGGCGCCCTACCGCATCAACACCGCCGACACCGGCGCCAGCGCCACGCTCTGGCCCTTGCTCCCGGCGGCCCAGTTCATCAGGCTCTCCACCGTCGGGCCAAAGCTGTGGCCCATGACCACCACCTCGCCCTCCTGCCCGGCCCTGAAGGCCGCGCGGTCCAGCGTCCGGCCAATCGCGCCGCCATCCTCCCGCGCGCCGTCCAGAACCTTCCAGACCAGCGTCGAGGGCAGCCCGGCGCTCTCCGCGCCGCGGCGGGCCGAGTTCAGCCCGCTGTCCACAAACACCAGCCCATGCCCGGTATCGCCCGCGATCGCGAGCAATTGCCGGGTCAGCGCGGGGCTTTCCATTACCCCTTCCTCACCCGTGGCCAGCAGGCCCATCGCGCCGGGGAAGCGGCCAAAGTAGCTTTGCAGCGTGGTTTCCAAGTCCTGCGGCGTGGTCCCGGACGGCAGCCCTGCCGGCAGGATCAACACCTCGAAGCCCGCGTCCCGGTAGCCCTGCGCCGTCTCCGCCGCGCCCGGGTCGGTCGGGTCCACGGCAAAGGTCACCGGAAAGTCGAGCGCCTGCAGCGCCGCCCGGTCCACGCCCTGATCGCCCACGTCGAACAGGATGACCGAGACCACCGGCTTGCCGTCCTCATTGGTGAAGGGCGCGGCATTGGCGGCCAGCGCCGTCACCGGCGCGGCCTCCTCGACCTCTGCGCTGGCGCCGATGGCCGGAAGCCGCGAGCCGGGCTTGTTGCGCTCAGTCAGCGGCACCACCCGCTTGCCAAAGCCGCCGCCGCTCTCACCATTGGTCACGATCCGGCGCGGCAGGGTGCCGCCGCCGGTGCCGGTGCGCGGCTGCCGCTCGGTGATCGGCACCGAAGAGGGCGGCGCAGAAGGATCTGCCGGAAGCTCGGTTTCCCGCTCCACCGCGGCGCGCTCAGGCGCGGTCGTGGCCGGGGCCTCGGCCACCTCTGCGGGGGCCTCCCGCTCGGGCGCCGCCTGCGCAGGCGCTTGCCCGTCAGACACCGGCACCGCAGGCGTTTCGGCCACAGGGGCCTCCGCCTCGGGCGCGGGCCGCGCGGCCACCTCGGCCTCAGGCTCCACGATCTCCACCACCTCTGGCGCCTGTTCCTCGGCCAGTTCCGGTGCGGCTTCCGGTGCAGTCTCGGCCACAGCCTCAGGGGCCGCCTCCGGCGCCACACCCTCTGCCGTTTCCACTTCCGCCGGGGCCACCGCCTCGGATCCGGCCGCCTCACCGGCCTCCACCACTGGCTCCGTGCCGGTCACAACCTCCGCCTCGGAGGCCGCAGCCACCTCGGCCTCCCCGGCGCGCTCGGCGGTTTCACCGCCTGCCACCCGGGCCACATCACTGCCGCTGGCGGGTGCCACGGCTTCCACCGCCGCCTCGGCCACCACCTCTGGCGCAACCTCTGCCCCAGTCGCGGCCTCGCCGCTTTCGGCGCGCACCGGCTCGGCACGCTCGGCCTGCTCGCCCGAGGCCACCTCTGCCGCCGCCACCGGGGCCGCTTCGCTCTCGGAGGCGGCCACCGCCTCGCTGTCGCTCGCAGGGGCGGCTACGGCCTCGGCGCCCACCGTCTCCGGCGTGCTGCGCGGCACATCCGGCGCAGCCTCGGCCTCAACCTCCGGCGCCGCGCCCGCCTCGGGCTGGGCGGCGGCATCCGGCGCTTCGGCTCCGGCCACCGCGCCATCACTGCCGCCGATCACCGGGGCGGTTTCCTCCACCACCGGGGCGACAGGCGCGGCCACGCCCTCGGTCGCGGTTTCCGGCACGGCGGGCGGGGCGGTATCAGGCGCGGGGCTCTCGGCCACCGCCACTTCCACATCGGGTTGCTCGGGGGCTGCGGGCGCCACCGGCTCGGCCTCCGCACCCGGCGCTTCGGGCGCGCGGTCTTCTCCGGCGCGGGCAAACTCCGAGCCCGGCGGCGGCGTCAGATCGCTCTCCGCCTCGGTCTCCACCGCGCCCGCATCGGCCATCGGCTCCGGCGCCTCGGGGGCCGCATCGGCCTCCGGCGCTTCCAGCCCGCCCGCCGCAACAGGCCCGTCCACCGGCTCTTCACCCGCATCCGCGCCCGCACGCGCCGCCACATCCTCGGGCAGCGGCGTCATCACCGACGCACCGCCCAGCACCAGCACGCTTGCCAGCGCGCCCCATGCCACACCCGAGAGGAGTCCCTTGCCCATGTGCCCGACCTTTCGCCTGTTATCGCCGCACGCGCCTATTTTCTGAACGCGCACCGCATGTTACGCCCCACCGCACTGCGAGCCAGGGATGGGCTTGACCCCGGCGGCGGGCTGCGGGCAAGTATAGCGCCAACCGCGCGGCGGATCACCCCCCTTGCGCATCCCAGTTTCCCGAGGGCCAAATGCTGCTCCTGATCGATAATTACGACAGCTTCACCTACAACCTCGTCCACTATCTGGGCGAGCTTGGCGCCGATGTGCAGGTCCACCGGAACGATGCGTTGAACCCGCAGGAGGCGATGGCGCTGAACCCCTCGGCCATCCTGCTCTCCCCCGGCCCCTGCACCCCCAACGAGGCGGGCATCTGCCTCGATCTGGTGCACGCGGCGGCCGATGCCCGCATCCCGCTGATGGGCGTCTGCCTCGGCCACCAGTCCATCGGGCAGGCCTTCGGCGGCAAGGTCGTGCGCGCGGGCGAGATCGTCCACGGCAAGCTCGGCCAGATCCGCCACACCGGCAAGGGCGTGTTTGCAGGCCTGCCTCAGGGCGAGCTGAAGGCCACGCGCTACCACTCCCTCATCGTCGAGCGCGAGAGCCTGCCCGACTGCCTCGAAGTGACCGCCGAGCTGGAGGATGGCACCATCATGGGCCTGCGCCACACCTCGCTTCCCATCGAGGGCGTGCAGTTTCACCCCGAGAGCATCCGCTCCGAGCACGGCCACGCCATGCTCCAGAACTTCCTCAACATGGCAGCCGAGCCCGCATGAGCGATACCATCCGCAGCCTGATCGGCACCGCCGCCGAGCGCCCCCTCACCCGCCCCGAGGCCGAGGCCGCCTTTGCCGCGCTCTTCGAGGGCGAGGCCACGCCAAGCCAGATCGGCGGCTTCCTCATGGCGCTCCGCGTGCGCGGCGAAACCGTCGATGAAATCGCCGCCGCCGCCGCCGCCATGCGCGCCCGCTGCAAACCGGTGACCGCCCCCGAGGGCGCGATGGACATCGTCGGCACCGGCGGCGACGGCAAGGGCACTCTGAACATCTCCACCGCCACCGCCTTCGTGGTGGCGGGCGCAGGCGTGGTGGTGGCCAAGCACGGCAACCGCAACCTCTCCTCCAAGTCCGGCGCTGCCGATGCGCTGGGTCAAATGGGCGTCGAGGTCATGGTCGATGCGCAGGTGGTCAACCGCGCCATCGCCGAGGCGGGCATCGGCTTCATGATGGCCCCCATGCACCACCCCGCGATGGCCCATGTCGGCCCCACCCGCGCCGAGCTTGGCACCCGCACCGTGTTCAACATCCTTGGCCCGCTGACCAACCCCGCCGGGGTGAAACGCCAGCTCACCGGGGCCTTCTCGCCCGCATGGCTGAAGCCGATGGCTGAGGTGCTGCGCGATCTGGGCAGCGCATCGGCGTGGATCGTCCACGGCGGCGACGGCACCGATGAGCTCTCCATCGCCGCCGCCTCCAAGGTCGCCGCGCTGGATGACGGCGAGATCACCGAGTTCGAGGTCCACCCCGAGGAGTTCGGCCTGCCCCAGCACCCGTTCGAGGCAATCCTCGGCGGCACCCCGGCAGAGAACGCCGCCGCCTTCCGCGCCCTGCTGGAAGGCGAGAAAAGCGCCTACCGCGACGCCGTGCTGCTCAACGCCGCCGCCGCGCTGATGATCGCCGGCAAGGTCGCCACCAAGGCCGATGGCGTCGCAGCGGCTGCCGAGAGCATCGACAGCGGCAAGGCGCTCGAAAAGGTGCAAACGCTGGCCCGCATCACCTCCGCCAAGGCCTGAGCCCGTACGCCCCGGGCACTCGCCCGAGGCACCCCCCGCGCTTGACCCCTGCGCCCGCGCCCGCTTTCCTGCAGCGGGGCAAGCGGGAGACGGCTCATGTTCAGATGGTTCACACGCGGCGGCGGCTGGCTGGTGCTGCTTCTGCTCGCCGTCGGCGCCATCGGCCTCTGGGTCTGGGTCTCCGAGGGCGCCCGCGGCCGCGAGTTCGCCCGCAACGGTGTGGAGACCTCCGCCAAGATCGTCGAGCGTGACCGCCGGGTGCGCATCGGCGGCTCCAAGACCCCGACCACCGACTACCTGATCACCGTCACCTACACCTCCGGCACCGCGCCCGACCTCGCCTTTCACCGCGCGACCGAAACCGTCTCGTCCGACTTCTATTCCTCGGTCAGGGAGGGCGACACGATCACCGTCAAAACCCTCCCCGGCGCGCCCGAGGAGGTCGAGATCGAGCCAGGCGGCGTGTCCGACAACGCCTTCTACGCCGGCCTCGTCGGCGCAGGCTTTATCGCCTTCGCCCTTGTCGCCGCTTGGTTCTTCCACAGCACCCAGGTCGCTGCCCGCACCCTCCGCCGCCACGGCAACCGCACCGAGGCGTGCATCCAAGAGCTGCGCCCGGTTGGCAACCGCACCGCCCTCACCGTCACCTTCACCGACAGTCTTGGCCGCACCCAGCAGGCCGAGATCCCGCCATCCCCCACCAAGCTGGTGATGGGCGCCAAACCCGGCGACCGGGTCGCCATCACCTACGCGCCCGAAAACCCCGTGCAGGCCCTGCTCAGCGCGACCCTCGACTAAATCGCCATTGCCCCGCCCCGGCCCGCGCAATAGATGTGCCCCATGAGCCAGACCATTCTCGACCGCATCCGCGACTACAAACTCGAAGAGATCGCCGCCGCCAAGGCCGAGCGCTCCGAAGAGGCCATGCTCTCCGCCGCCGCCTCCGCCCCCACCGTCCGGGGCTTCCGTGACGCGCTGATCGAGCACTCCCGCCACGGCTACGGCCTCATCGCCGAGGTCAAAAAGGCAAGCCCCTCCAAGGGCTTGATCCGCGATGATTTTGACCCGCCCACGCTGGCGCAGGCCTATGAGTCCGGCGGCGCGGCCTGCCTCTCGGTGCTCACCGACGGCCCCAGCTTTCAGGGCGCGCCCGAGTTCCTGACCGCCGCACGCGAGGCCACCTCGCTGCCCGTGCTCCGCAAAGATTTTCTCTACGACACCTATCAGGTGCTGGAGGCCCGCGCCTGGGGTGCCGACTGCATCCTGATCATCATGGCCGCCGTCGATGACGCGCTGGCGCATGATCTTGAGGTCGCCGCCACCGAGCAGGGCATGGATGTGCTGGTCGAGGTTCACAACGAGGAGGAGCTTGAGCGCGCCATGCGGCTCGAGTCCCGCCTTCTGGGCATCAACAACCGCAATCTCCACACCTTCGAGACCTCGCTGGAGACCACCAAAAAGCTCGCACGGCTGGCCGATGCCAACCGCCTGCTGATCTCCGAAAGCGGCCTTGCCACCCCCGCCGATCTGGCCGAGCTGGCCCAATACGGCGCGCGCTGCTTCCTGATCGGCGAGAGCCTGATGCGGGCCGATGACGTGGCCGCCGCCACCCGCGCCCTGCTGTCCGACACCGCGAGGGCCTGACCCGTGGCGCTGACCCATTTCGATGCCGAGGGCCGCGCCCATATGGTCGACGTGTCCGACAAGGCCGTCACCTCGCGTATCGCGGTGGCCGAGGCGCATGTGAAGATGTCGCCCGAAACCCTCGAAATGGTTCAGAAAGGCAGCGCCAAGAAGGGCGACGTGCTGGGCGTTGCGCGGCTCGCGGGCATCATGGCCGCCAAGCGTACCCCCGATCTGATCCCCCTCTGCCACCCGCTGCCCATCACCAAGGTCGCGGTGGAGCTGGAGGCCGATGCCGATCTGCCCGGCATCCGCATCGCCGCGACCGTCAAGACCACCGGTCAGACCGGGGTGGAGATGGAGGCGCTGACGGCGGCTTCCGTCGCCGGGCTGACCGTCTACGACATGCTGAAAGCCGTTGATAAGGCGATGGAAATCGGCGGCCTCCGGGTGCTCCTTAAGGATGGCGGCAAATCCGGCCGCTACGAGGCGCTTTGATCTCGGTCGAGGAGGCGCTCGCGCGGATCTTCGCGCTGGTGGAGCCTCTGCCGACCGAGCCTGTCCCCCTCCGCCAAGCCGCTGGCCGCGTGCTCGCCGCCCCGGTCGTCGCCCCCCGCGACCAGCCCCCGTTTTCCGCCTCCGCGATGGATGGCTACGCTCTGCGCGGCCCCGTTGCCCCCGGCCAGCAGTTCACCGTGATCGGCGAAAGCGCCGCAGGTCGCGCCTCGGGTCTCTCCGTCGGGCCCGGCGAGGCGGTGCGCATCTTCACCGGCGCGCCCCTGCCCGAAGGCGCAGATCGCATTGTCATTCAGGAAGATGTCGAGCGGAGTGAAAGCACGATCACCCTGCGCGAAAACCTCGATGACGGCACCCACATCCGCCCCGCAGGCGGTGACTTCAAAGCAGGTGACAGGCTCGAGCCGGGCCGCCGCCTCACCCCCAACGCGCTGGCGCTCGCCGCCGCGATGGGTGCGCCCACGGTCACCTGCACCCGCAAGCCCGTGGTCGCCCTCATCGCCACCGGCGACGAGCTGGTGATGCCCGGCGAGGCCCCCGGCCCCGACCAGATCATCGCCTCCAACAGCTTCGCCCTCGCCGCTCTGTTCGAGGCCGAGGGCGCCGAATGCCGCCTGCTGCCCATCGCCCGCGACAACCGCGAGAGCCTCACGATGGCCTTCACCCTCGCCCGCGGCGCTGATCTGGTGGTCACCACCGGCGGCGCTTCCGTGGGCGATCATGACCTCGTGGGCGAGGTCGCCGCCGAACTGGGGATGGACCGCGCCTTCTACAAGGTCGCCATGCGCCCGGGCAAACCGCTGATGGCAGGCCGCGTGCTCGGTATGGCCATGGTCGGCCTGCCCGGAAACCCCGTATCGTCAATCGTTTGCGGCCACGTCTTCATCCGCCCCGCGATCCGCAAGATGCTCGGTCTGGGCGAGGCACCCGCCCCGCGCCGCCACCTTCCCTTGGCCGCGCCCATCGCCGCCAACGGCCCCCGCGCCCATTACATGCGCGCCACCGTCTCCGAGGGCGCCGTCACCGTCTTCGACCGGCAAGACAGCTCCCTGCTCTCGGTGCTGGACGCCGCCAATGCGCTGGTGGTCCGCCCGGTCAGCGATGGGGCGCGCGCAGCAGGCGAGATGATCGAGGTCATCGACCTCTGATCTGTCGGCCCCTGTCAGGAGGCTTGACACAAAACGTGAACTTTGCCAGAACATCTGCAAACGAGGCCGAGCATGGAGAGCCCGATGCTGACCAGAAAGCAGTTGGATTTGTTGAAGTTCATCGACACGCGGATGCGGCGTGACGGTGTGCCCCCCTCCTTCGACGAGATGAAGGATGCGCTCGACCTGCGCTCCAAGTCCGGCATCCACCGCCTTATCACGGCGCTGGAGGAGCGCGGCTTCATCCGGCGGTTGGCCCACAAGGCCCGCGCCATCGAGATCGTCAAGCTGCCCGAGGCGCTCGAGTCGCGGCGCCCCACTGGCTTCACCCCCAAGGTGATCGACGGCGCCCGCCCCGATGCGCCCCCGCCCCCCGGTGCCATGCCGGTCGAGGCTGCCGCCACCGAGCTGCCGGTGATGGGCCGCATCGCCGCCGGTGTCCCGATCGAGGCCATCAGCCAGGTCAGCCACCACGTCGCCGTGCCCAGCACGATGGTCAGCCGCGGCAAGCACTATGCGCTTGAAGTCAAAGGCGATTCCATGATCGACGCCGGCATCAACGATGGTGATGTGGTGGTGATCCGCGAGGGCAGCACGGCGGACAATGGCGATATCGTCGTGGCGCTGGTCGAGGATCAGGAGGCCACGCTCAAGCGCTTCCGCCGCAACGGCAACTCCATCGCGCTGGAGGCCGCCAACCCGGCCTATGAAACCCGCGTCTTCCGCGACGATCAGGTCAAGGTGCAGGGCCGCCTCGTCGGCCTGATCCGCACGTACTGAGCCGCCGCTACAGGCGGGACGACTCCCGCCCTAGGGCGACCACGGGCGGCGGCCGGCAACTTCGGCCGCTGTCACCAGCCTGCCATCCGGCATCACCGCCAACGCGCCCGTCTGCCGCATCCGCTTCGGGCTCCACAGGTCGCAGGCACCGGTCACAGCAGGCTTCGGCTCCACGCTCGTAATCAACAGCCCCGGCCCGCAAAGCCCCGCCGCCTTCGCCGCCGCACCCCGACCAGACACATGGGTCACCGCACGCCCCGCCGCCTCAAAGCGCAGCACGCCCGCCTCCGCCGCCCCCATCCGCGCCGCCGCCGCCTCCTGCGTGGCGCCGTCGCCGTCATTCTCCAGCCAGACCTCGGCGGTAAATGCCTCTCCCCTGTCCTTCGACAGCGCCCTGCCCTCCGGCCCCATCAGCCCGACCAGCCCGCCCCGGTCTGACACCAGCAGCACCGGGCGGTCCGCCTGCGTCCAGAGCAGCAGCGCCGCCGCCACGCCGCTCAGCCCCAGCCAGCGCCCCGCGCCGCGCGAGAGCACCAGCCAGAGCGCCCCAAGCGCCAAGAGCGGCAGCACCCACGGCCCCGGCGCGATCACATGGGTCACCGCGCCCTCCAGCCCAGCGACCCATGCCGCCACGCCCAATATCCATGCGCAGCCCCAACCCATGATCTGCAGCGGCAGCCAGCTCAGCCCCAGCGGCGCCAGCACCCCCGCCACCAGCGCCCAGGGCATCACCCAGAGCCCCATCACCGGCACCGAGGCGAGGTTGGCGATCAGCCCGTAATCCGCGATCCGGTTGAAATGTGCCGCCGCAAAGGGCGCCGTCGCCGCCCCCGCCACCGCCGAGGAGATCACCAGCGAGGCCGCGCCCTTCAGCACCGCGGGCCAGCCCCGGCCAAAGCCGCCCGCATCCCGCAGCGCCGCGAACACCGCCACCAGCGCCGTGGTCGCCGAGAACGACATCTGGAACCCCGGTGAAAGCAGCGCCTCGGGCCGTCGCAGCAGCACGATCACAGCCGCCAGCGCCACCGCCCTGAGCGAGATCGCCCGCCGCCCGATCAGCACCGCCCCCAGCATGACCGACACCATGATGAAGGCCCGCTCGGTGGCGATATTGCCGCCCGAGAGGCCAAGGTAGCCCGCCCCCGCCACCAGCGCGATCACCGCCGCCACCTTGCGCCCGTCGAGCCGCAGCGCGACCCACGGGACCAGTGCCAGCAGCGCCCGGATGGCGGTAAAGATCGTGCCGGTGAGCAGCCCCATGTGCAGCCCCGAGATCGCCAGCAAATGCGCGAGGTTCGAGGCCCGCAGGTGCTCTAGCGTGTCCTGCGACACCGCCGAGCGGTCCCCGGTCAGCAGCGCGGCGGCAAAGGCCCCCGGCTGGCCGCCGAGCCTTTCGCGTATCGCCTCCGACAAGGCCACGCGCGCCCGAAACAGCGCCAGCCCGCCGCGCCCCTGCTCCGCCGGGATCACGGCGAAAACCGGTGTGCGGGTGTAGCCCACCGCGCCGATCCCGTCGAACCACGCCTGCCGCCGAAAGTCATAGCCCCCCGGCTCCACCGGCCCCGGCGGCGGCGAAAGGTTCGCGGTCAGCATCACCCCCAGCCCCGGCTCAGGCAACAGCCAGCGCTGATCGCCATGCAGCGACACCCGCACCTTCTCCGGCACCCGTCCCGGCGCCATGTCGCCCAGCCGCACGTGGTCGAGCGTGAGCCGCACCGCGTCCGATTGCGAGCGGTCGATCCCGATGATCCGGCCTTCCACCGGCCCGTAATAGCGAAAATCCAGCACCGGAGCGGCCACCAGCGCCGTGCGCGCCCACCCCAGCGCGCCGCCCGCCAGCACCAGCGCAAGCGCCACGAAGAGCGGCGCGAGCGCCTCGCCTGCCAGCCGGGCCAGCAACAGCGCGGCGCAGGCGGCGGCCAGCGCAAGGCTCACCTGCCCGCCGCTCGGCTCTTCTGCGAGGGAGAAATACGCACCGATCCCCAGCCCCAGGCAGACCGGAGTCCACAGCAGCAGGTGCCCCCGTTGGGCAAGGAACGGCAGCGCCAGCCTCCCCCAAAGTGGTGGCCTTGCCCTGCCTGAGCCGATTGCATACACGGGGACCAGCTATACAAATCATCCTTTACAAAAGGTTAACGCGCCCCATGCCTTCGGACATGCCTGCCCAGGTCGTCACCCGTATCGCCCCCTCGCCCACCGGCACCATGCACATCGGCACCGCCCGCACCGGGCTGTTCAACTGGATCTTCGCCCGCAAGATGGGCGGCAAGTTCCTACTGCGCATCGAAGATACCGACCGGGCGCGCTCCACACCCGAGGCGACCGATGCGATCTATGGCGGCATGCGCTGGCTCGGGCTGGAGTGGGATGGCGACGCGGTGAGCCAGTTCGAGCGGGTCGAGCGCCACGCCGAGGTCGCCCATCAGATGCTCGCCGCCGGCACCGCCTACAAGTGCTTTGCCACGCAGGATGAAATCGCCGCCTTCCGCGAAGAGGCCAAGGCCGAGGGCCGCTCCACCCTCTACCTGTCGCCCTGGCGTGATGCCGATCCGGCCACCCACCCCGACGCCCCCTTCGTGATCCGCCTCAAGGCTCCGCGCGAGGGCGACACGGTGATCGAGGATGCGGTGCAGGGCACGGTGACCTTCAAGAACTCCACGCTCGATGACATGATCCTGCTGCGGTCCGATGGCACCCCCACCTACATGCTCGCCGTGGTGGTGGACGATTACGACATGGGCGTCACCCACGTGATCCGGGGCGATGACCACCTCAACAACGCCGCCCGCCAGTGCCACATCTACACCGCGATGGGCTGGCCCCTGCCGGTCTATGCCCACCTGCCGCTGATCCTCGGGCCGGACGGCAAGAAGCTCTCCAAGCGCCACGGCGCGACCGGCGTGGAGGAATATCAGAAGATGGGCTACCCCGCCCCCGCCATGCGCAACTACCTCGCCCGTCTGGGCTGGAGCCACGGCGACGACGAGTTCTTCACCGATGAGCAGGCCCGCGAGTGGTTCTCGCTCGACGGCATCAACAAGGCCGCCGCCCGCTTCGACTTCAAGAAGCTCGACAATCTCTCCGGCCAGCACATCGCTGCGATGGACGACATGGACCTGATGGGCGAGATCGAGGCGTATCTCACCGCCATCGAGGCGCAGGAGCTGACCGAAACCCAGAAGGACGGCCTGCTGCGGGCGATGTACTGCCTCAAGCCCTCCGCCCGCACCCTGCCCCAACTGCTCGAAAAAGCCGCCTTCGTGCTCGGCCAGCGGCCCTTCATTCCCGACGAGAAGGCGGCGAAGGTTCTGGACCCGGTATCCCGTGGTATACTGTCGGAATTGACGCCGCACCTGCAAAATGCTAGCTGGAACCGCGAGGCGCTGGAGGCTACTCTTGGCGAGTTCGCAGAGAGTAAGAACAGCAAGTTCGGACAGCTTGCAGGCCCCCTCCGCGCGGCGCTTTCCGGCCGCACGGCAACGCCGAGTGTGTTCGATATGATGCTGGTGATCGGCCGGGCCGAAACTTTGGCACGGCTGCAAGACGCGGCGACTTGAGAGCGCTTAACTCCGCGCTAACTCTGTCGCCGATATGAGAGGAACAACCCCGCGCCCGGGCCCTTGAAAACAAGGGTCCGTTGCGTGAGTGACCACCGAAAGGGACCTTCATGGCAGATACCTCCAAGACGGCGACGCTGACGTTTGAAGACAAGTCGATCGAGCTGCCGATCCATTCGCCCACCGCCGGGCCGGACGTGATCGACATCCGCAAGCTCTACGCCCAGGGTGACGTGTTCACCTACGATCCGGGCTTCACTTCCACCGCCGCTTGCGAGAGCACCATCACCTTCATCGACGGCGAGAAGGGCGAATTGCTGCACCGCGGCTACCCGATCGACCAACTGGCCGCCAAATCGCATTATCTCGAGGTCTGCTACCTGCTGCTCTACGGCGAACTGCCGACCGCCGAGCAGCTCGAAACCTTCGAGCACACCATCACCCACCACACCATGCTGCACGAGCAGATGCAGTATTTCTTCCGCGGCTTCCGGCGTGATGCGCACCCGATGGCCGTCATGGTGGGCGTGGTCGGCGCAATGGCCGCCTTCTACCACGACAGCACCGATATTTCGGACCCGTATCAGCGCGAGGTCGCCTCGCACCGTCTGATCGCCAAGATGCCGACCATCGCAGCCTGGGCCTACAAGTACTCCATCGGCCAGCCGTTCGTGTATCCGCGCAACGACCTGACCTATGCCGAGAACTTCCTGCACATGTGCTTCGCCGTGCCCGCGGCAGAGTACAAGGTCGACCCGATCCTGAGCCGCGCGATGGACCGGATCTTCACCCTCCACGCCGACCACGAGCAGAACGCCTCCACCTCCACCGTGCGTCTGGCCTCCTCCTCCGGCGCCAACCCGTTTGCCTGTATCGCCGCCGGCATCGCCTGCCTCTGGGGCCCGGCCCACGGCGGCGCCAACCAGGCCTGCCTCGAGATGCTCAAAGAGATCGGCACCCCCGATCGCATCCCCGAGTTCATCGCCCGCGCCAAGGACAAGGACGATCCCTTCCGCCTGATGGGCTTCGGCCACCGCGTCTACAAGAACTTCGATCCCCGCGCGACGGTGATGAAGCAATCGGCCGACGAGGTGCTCGACCTGCTGGGCGTCGAGAACAACCCGATCCTGGCGACCGCCAAGGAGCTGGAAACCCAGGCCCTGGCCGATCCCTACTTCGCCGAGAAAAAGCTGTTCCCGAACGTCGATTTCTACTCCGGCATCATCCTCGAGGCGATGGGCTTCCCCACCTCGATGTTCACCCCCATCTTCGCGCTCTCGCGCACCGTGGGCTGGGTCAGCCAGTGGAAAGAACAGCTCGCCGATCCGACCATGCGCATCGGCCGCCCGCGCCAGCTCTACACCGGCGCCCCCTTCCGTGACTACGTCGAGGTCGAGAACCGCTGAGCGCGGCACACCGCCACAAAACACAAGGGCCGCCCCACCGGGCGGCCCTTTGCTTTTCGGGTCAGGGGCGCCCTACCGCCCCTCGTATTTCGCCGGCCGCTTCTCCAGAAAGGCGATCACCCCCTCCTGGAAATCCCGGCTCTTGCCGCATTTGCCTTGCAGCTTCGCCTCCAGCGCCAATTGCTCTTCGAGGCTGTTGTCATAGGCACCGCGCAACGCCCGCTTGATCTGGCGGTAGGCCAGCGTCGGCCCGGCGGCGAGGTGTTGCGCGCGGCTCCACCAGTGGTCGGCAAAGCCCTCATCCGGCACCGCCTCCCAGATCATGCCCCATTGCGCGGCGTCGGTCGCGCTCACCGGCTCGGCAAAGAGCGCCGCCCCCATCGCGCGCGGAAAGCCCACCTGACGCGGCAGCCACCACGTGCCGCCCGCATCGGGGATCAGCCCGATCCGCGCGAAGGCCTGCAGGAACACCGCGCTCTCGGCGGCGATCACCACATCGGCGGCCAGCGCAAGGTTGGCCCCGGCGCCCGCGGCATGGCCGTTCACCGCCGAAATCGTCGGCACCCGGCACTCGTAGATCGCCTTCAGCATCGGCTCGTATTCGTCGATCAGCGTGCGCTCCATGTCGGCATCGCTGATCGAGGCACCCTCACCCAGATCCTGCCCCGAGCAAAAGGCGGGGCCGGCGCCCGTCAACACGATCACCCGCGCCTCCGCTTCGCCCGCCTTCACGGCATGCAGGATCTCGGCCCGCATCTGGGTGTCGAGGCAGTTCATCTTTTTCGGGCGGTTGAGCGTGATCACCGCCACGTGGTCTCGCACCGAGTAGCGGATCGCTTCGTAAATCATGTCCGGGCTCCCTGAGGTTTCCGCCGCAGGATACTGAACTTGCCGGTTCAGAAAAGCCCAAACACTGCGTCACCCGTCCTCGCCGAGCAACTCCTTCAGCCGGGCTTCCTCTTCCGGGTCCAGCGCCTCGGGGCCGCGGGCGGCATTGCGCTGCCTCTGGGCCGCAATCACCACGCCCAGCCCCGCCAGCAGCAGCGCCGGACCAGCCAGCCAGACGATCAGATTCCACCCGCTCGCGGGCGGGTTCATCAGCACGAAGTCCCCGTAATTGCGCAGGAAAGCGTCGCGCACCTCTTGGTCTGTGGCGCCTGCCAAGATCATCTCGCGCACCTCGCGCCGGGCATCCCGCGCCCAGTCGGCATTGGAGGAGGCGATGGACTCGGCCTGGCACTTCACGCAGCGCAGCTCATGGTCCAGCCCCCGCGCCCGCGCCTCCAGCACCGGATCGTCGAGCATCTCCGACGGGTCCAGCGCAAGGGCCGGCAGAACCAGGGCAAATAGCGCCGCAATGAGCCAGCCTGCCCGCCTCATTCCGCCGGCACTCCTTCGGCCCGCGCCCGCCGCGCGCCCGCCGCAAGGCGGAACCGCCGGTCGGAGAGCGAGATGAACCCGCCCAGCGCCATCAGAATGCAGCCGCCCCAGATCCAGTTGGCGAAGGGCTTGATATAGGTCCGCACGGCCCAGCCGCCCGCCGCCTGCTCATCGCCGATCACCACGTAGATGTCGCGCCAGAGGCCGTTGCGAATGGCCGCCTCCGTGGTCGGCATCGCCTGCACCGGGTAGACCCGCTTCTCGGGGTGCAGCACCGCCATCTCCGCGCCCTCCCGGCGCACCGCAATCTCCGCCATGGTGCTGAAGTAATTCGGCCCCTGCACCCGCTCCACACCCTGCAGCTCGATGGTGAACCCCGCCACCTCATAGGGCTGGCCGGTCTGCGCCACGCGAATGTCTTCCACCTGCCACGCGGTGATCGCCGCCACCCCGAGGATCGTCACCCCGAGGCCCGAGTGTGCAACGAACTTGCCCCAATCGGCCCGCGGCAGCCGCGCCAGCCGGCCCATCCGGCCCGCCAGCGGCCCGCGCCCGGTGCGGCTCATCAGATCCAGCACGCCGCCCGCCACGATCCAGACCGCAAGGCCAATGCCCACCGGCGCCAGCAGGCTCCGCCCGCTCTGTACCGCCCAGACAAGGCCCAATGCGGCCAGCGCCAGCACCGCAGCCGGGGCCACCGCCCGCAGGCTCCGGCCCAGCTTGGCCCGCTTCCACGGCAGCATCGCCCCCACCGGCAGGATCACCGCCAGCCCCACGATGAAGGGCGTGAAGGCGGTGTCGAAGAACGGCGCCTGCACGCTCAGCTTCTTGCCCAGAGCCAGCTCTGCGATCAGCGGCCAGACCGTGCCGACGAAAACCAGCAACGAGGCGACCGAGAGCAGCACGTTGTTCATCACCAGCGCGCTCTCCCGGCTCACGGTCGCGAAGAGGCCCTTGGCCTCCATTGCCCCCGCCCGCACCGCAAAGAGCAGGAATGCCCCGCCAACGAAGACCGCCAGAATGCCAAGGATGTAAACACCCCGCTCCGGGTCGTTGGCGAACGCGTGGACCGAGGTGATCACCCCCGAACGCACGATGAAGGTGCCGATCAGCGAAAACCCGAAGGCGGTGATCGCCAGCAGGATCGTCCAGGCCTTCAGCGCCTCGCGCTTCTCCACCACGATGGCCGAATGCAGCAGCGCGGCAGCAAAGAGCCACGGCATGAAACTTGCGTTCTCCACCGGGTCCCAGAACCAGAAGCCGCCCCAGCCCAGCTCGTAATAGGCCCACCACGAGCCCAACGCGATCCCGATGGTCAGAAACACCCATGCCGCCAGCGTCCACGGCCGCACCCAGCGCGCCCATGCGGCATCCACGCGGCCCTCGATCAGCGCCGCCACGGCGAAGGAAAAGGCCATGCTGAGGCCGACGTAGCCGAGGTAAAGAAACGGCGGATGAAAGGCGAGGCCCGGGTCCTGCAGCAGCGGGTTCAGGTCCTGCCCGTCCATCGGCGGGCTGGCCAGCCGGGTGAAGGGGTTGGAGGTGAAGAGGATGAAGCCGTAAAACGCCACCCCCACCGTCGCCTGCACCGCCAGCACCCGCGCCCGGAAGGTGTCGCTCAGGTTGCCGCCGAATACCGCCGCCGCGCCGCCGAAGCCCGCGAGGATCAGCACCCAGAGTAGCATAGAGCCTTCGTGGTTCCCCCAGACGCCGCTGATCTTGTAGATCATCGGCTTCAGCGTGTGCGAGTTGAGGGTGACGAGGCGCAGCGAGAAGTCACTGGTGACAAAGGCCCACGTCAGCGCCGCAAAGCTCAGCGCCACCAGCGCAAATTGCAGCACCGCCGCAGGCTCGGCCATGGCCATCCACCCGCCCCAGCGTTTTGCCGCGCCCACCTGGGGCACAATGGCTTGAACGACCGCAACCACGGCGGCGAGGATCAGGGCGAAATGGCCAAGCTCAGCTATCATGCCCGCCGTTCTACGCCATCCGCCCGCCGCCGCCAATTCCCTGCGCCCACCCGTCGCAGGGAGTTGACCGGAACCGCCGCCCCGCCCCCGCATTGACCTGCAACATTGACTCCCCGCCCCCAAGGCGCACCCTGATCAGACCCGCCCCCGAACCCGGCACCAGTGAAAGGCCCCGCGTGAGGATCGCCAGCTACAACATCCGCAAGGCCGTCGGCCTCGACTGGCGCCGCGACCCCGCCCGCATCCTCACTGTACTGGAGGAGATCGACGCCGATGTCGTGCTGCTCCAAGAGGCCGACAAGCGCTTCGGCACCCGCGCGGGCGTGCTTCCCGCCGAGGCTCTGGGCGACATGGGCTACCGCTTCGCGCCGGTCAACCTGCGCCACGCAAGCCACGGCTGGCACGGCAACGCCATCCTCACCCGGCTCCGCGCCGAGCGGCCCCAGCGCGTCTACCTGCCCTCGCTGGAGCCGCGCGGCGCGGTCTCGGCCCGCGTCGGCGGGGTGACGGTCGTGGGCGTCCACCTCGGGCTGACACCGCGCACCCGCACCCGCCAGATCTCCACGCTCGAGGAGAAGTTCCCCGAAGGCCCCGTGGTGATCGGCGGCGATTTCAACATGTGGCGCAAGCGCGGCGAAGGCTCCGACCACTTCCGCCTCATCGCCCCCGGCCCCAGCTTCCACGCCTCCCGCCCCACCGCCCCGCTCGACCGTTTCGCGCTGAAGGGGGTGCGCCATGCCTCCGCCCATGTGCACCGCTCCCCCGCCGCCGCCCGCGCCTCCGATCACCTCCCCGTGGTGCTCGAACTGGAGGTGGAGAGCTGATGCTGCTCACCGCGCTGGTCATCCTCCACGGGCTGATCGTCACCGCCTTTACCCTGCGCATCCTGCTGCGCGATGATCTCTCGCCGCCCGCCCGCATGGCATGGTTCGTCGTCATCGCCGCCCTGCCCTACCTCGGCAGCGCCGCCTACTTTCTCTTCGGCGAGGTCGATATCGGGCACGAGGCCCGGCGCCGCGACGGATACATCTTCGCCCAGCTCCACGAATGGCTCCGCGCCCACCCCGTGGCCGATGCCACTGCCAGCCTGCCCGCACACATCCGCCCCGCCTTTCGCACCGCCGCCGCGATCAACGGCTTCACCACCGCCAGCGGCAACACGGCCACCCTGCTGGCCGATGGCGCCGAAAGCCGCGAAGCCCTGCTGGCCGATATCGACGCCGCCACCTCCCACGTCCACGTGATGTTTTATATCTGGCTGGAGGATGAAACCGGCACAGCCCTCGCCCGCGCCCTGATCCGCGCCGCCCGGCGCGGCGTGGTGGTCCGCGCCATGGCAGATGCACTCGGCTCCCGCGCCATGCTCCGCTCCAAACTCTGGCAGGAGATGGGCATCGCCGGGGTCCACACCGCCACCGCGCTCCCGCTCGACAACCCGCTGCGCACCCTGCTCACCGCCCGGATCGACCTGCGCAACCACCGCAAGATCGTGGTGATCGACGGCGCGGTCACATGGTGCGGCTCCGGCAACGCCGCCGATCCGGCCTTCCGCCCCAAGCGCCGCTTCGCGCCCTGGGTCGATATCATGCTCCGCTTCACCGGCCCCGTCGTCACCCAGAAGGCCCTGCTCTTCGCCGCCGACTGGATGGCCGCCACCGGCGCGCCCCTCACCCAACTCGCCATCGCCCCCGCCCCTGCGCGCGCGCCAGCCCGCGCCGTGCTCGCCGGAGGCGCGGAGGCAACAACCGAGCCAGAGCCTGCCCTCGGCTTCGCCGCCGTGGCCATGGGCGATGGCCCCACCACCCGGCCCGGCGCCATGCCGCAGGTCTTCGCCACCCTGCTCGCTGCCGCCCAGACCCGCGTGACCATCACCACCCCCTACTTCGTCCCCGATGCCACCCTGCTCTCCGCCCTCTCCGCCGCCGCCTGCCGCGGGGTCGAGACCACCCTCGTCTTCCCCCGCCGGAACGACAGCCTGATCGTCCGCGCCGCCTCCCGCAGCTACTACCGCCAGCTTCTGGAGGCCGGCTGCCGGATCTTCGAATTCGAAGGCGGGCTGCTCCACGCCAAGACCCTCACGCTCGATGGCACCATCGCCCTCATCGGCTCCTCCAACCTCGACCTGCGCAGCTTCGATCTGAACTACGAAAACAACATCCTGCTGCACGACGAGGCCCTGACCGGACAAATCGCCGAGCGGCAGGCCACCTACCTCGCCAACTCCCGCGAAGTCACGCTCGCCACCGTCGCCGCATGGCCCTTCCCCCAGCGCATCTGGCAGAACACCATCGCCACCATCGGCCCCATCCTGTAGCTTCCGGCTCGCCCGGGCGCGCAACCGCCCAAAGTACCGCCACCCCCATTGCACCCCCGTCCTCGCTACATTATTGTTACGTTATAACATATCTAAAAAACCCAAAGCGAGTCCCATGCCCGATCCCCGCCTCCCCGTCACCGTCCTCTCCGGCTTTCTCGGCGCGGGCAAAACCACCCTGCTCAACGCCGTGCTCTCCAACCGAGAGGGCCTGCGCGTGGCGGTCATCGTCAACGATATGTCCGATGTGAACATAGACGCCGACCTCATCCGCGATGGCGGCGCCAACCTCTCCCACACCGATGAAACCCTGGTCGAAATGACCAATGGCTGCATCTGCTGCACCTTGCGCGACGACCTGCTCACCGAGGTCCGCCGCCTCGCCGAGATGAACCGCTTCGATTACCTGCTGATCGAAAGCTCCGGCATCTCCGAGCCGCTGCCCGTCGCCACCACCTTCGAGTTCCGCGACGAGGCCGGCGCCAGCCTCTCCGATGTCGCCCGGCTCGACACGATGGTCACCGTGGTCGACACCGCCAACCTGCTGCGCGACTACGCCAGCCATGACTTCCTGCGCGACCGGGGCGAGAGCCTCGGCCCGGAAGACGAGCGCACCCTCGTCGACCTGCTGGTCGAACAGATCGAATTTGCCGATGTGGTGGTGCTCAACAAGGTCACCGCCGCAGGCGAAGATGCCCGCCTTGCCGCCCGCCTCATCGTCACCTCCCTCAACCCCGACGCCCGGATCATCGAGGCCGATTACGGCCTCGTCGCCCCCTCCGCGATCCTCGGCACCGGCCTCTTCGATTTCGAAACCGCCCACGAGCACCCGCTTTGGGCCAAGGAGCTCTACGGCTTCGCCGACCACGTGCCGGAGACCGAGGAATACGGCGTCAGCTCTTTCACCTACCGCGCCCGCGCCCCCTTCCACCCCGAGAAGATCCACGCCGTGCTGAACGGCCCACTGCCCGGCGTGATCCGCGCCAAGGGGCATTTCTGGATGGCCACGCGCCCGGATTGGCTGGCCGAGTTCTCGCTCGCCGGGGCGCTCTCCTCGGTCCGGCCGATGGGCCGCTGGTGGGCCTCGGTGCCGCAAGAGCGCTGGCCCGCCCACCCCGAAGCCCGCCGCTACATCGACCACCACTGGCAGGAGCCCTTCGGCGACCGGCGGCAGGAGCTGGTCTTCATCGGCGCGGGGCTCGACGAGGCCGGCATCACCGCCCGCCTGAACGCCGCCCTCATGCCCATGGCCCACGGCCTGAACGAGACATGGAGCACCCTGCCCGATCCGTTCCCCGGCTGGCGCATGGCCCAGCCCGAGCCGGCATGACCCGTCGCAACGCCGCCAGCGCCCTGCCCCGCCGCCGCCGGGCAGGCGCCAACCCCATGCGCGATTATGATCGCCTGCCACCTGGCCTCCGCCTTTGGCTCGCCGGGGCGGCCCTGCCGTGGTCAGCCCGCGCCGTCCACCGCGCCTTCCGCGCCGCGCTCGCCCGATCCGGCGGCTGCCCCGTGGCCGCCCTCGCCACGCTCGACCGGATCGAGGCCCGCCTCCTCGCCCGCGACGCGCCCCGCATCTGGGGCACCGGCCACCCCGCAGCGGCCCCTTCCGGCGGCACGGGCGGGCGGGAGGCGTGGCGCTCGGTGGGTTAACTTAACCAACGCCCCGAATATCGCGTATGCATAGGATGTGCATCAGTTGTGCATCAGCGTTTATTGGGGTTAACGCGGTTTGCCGCCAATTCCCTGCCCCACCGCGCGCTGCGGCAACTCTGCCGCGCCCCTGCCCTTGCCGGGCGGCCCCCTTTCTCCTATGTAAACACTCAGGAACAGCACCCCCCAAGGACCATCATGCCCGAAGACACGCCCCCCCTCGAAGGCACCCCGCTGATCAAGCCCTCGTCGACCGATCACCCTCTGCACGAGTCCGTGGTCGAGGCCTGCCGTTCGGTCTATGACCCTGAAATTCCAGTCAATATCTACGATCTGGGCCTTGTCTACACGATCGAGATCAACCCCGAGAACGAGGTGAACGTCATCATGTCGCTCACCGCGCCGGGCTGCCCCGTGGCGGGCGAGATGCCGGGTTGGCTGGCCGATGCCATCGAACCCATCCCCGGCGTGAAGCAGGTCGAGGTCGAGATCACCTGGGAGCCGCCCTGGGGCATGGAGATGATGAGCGACGAAGCCCGCCTTGAGCTGGGATTCATGTAACGCTCGCAAGGGCTTGCGCGTTTTTACCTGACTGTCACCTGCCCGTTTTGCAGCCGTCACACGGCGACCCTTTCTTGCGCCCATCGCAAACCAAGGAGTCGCAAAAATGCGCCGCACCCCCCTTCTCGCTCTTCTCGCCCTCGGCACCGCCGCCCCGGCCCTCGCCGAGGCCCCGCTCTCCGGCTACGGCCCCCGCCCGGCCTACCTGATCGGCAAGCTGCCCGAGGGTGAACTGAAGACCAAGCTGCAAAGCTGCCTCGGCCAACCGATGGAAAAGACAGAGTTTTCCATCGCCCACCGCGGCGCGCCGATGATGTTCCCCGAGCACACCGCCGAGAGCTACATCGCCGGGGCCTCCCAGGGCGCTGGCGTCGGTGAGTGCGACGTGACCTTCACCAAAGACAAGGAGCTGGTCTGCCGCCACGCGCAGAACGACCTGCACACCACCACCAACATCCTCGTGAGCGCTCTCGCCGCCACCTGCACCACCCCCTTCAGCCCCGCCGCGGGCGAGGACAAGGCCGCTGCCGAGTGCCGCACCTCCGAGATTTCCCTGAGCGAATTCAAGGACCTGATGCCCAAGATGGACAGCGCCGACAGCGCCGCCACCACTGCTGAAGAGTATCAGGGCGGCATCGCTGGCTGGCGCACCGCGCTTTACGTGCAGGAGCCCACGATCCTCGCCCACGCCGAGTCCATCGCGCTGTTCAAGGATCTCGGCGTCAAGATGACCCCCGAGCTGAAATCGCCCTCCGTCGAGATGCCCTTCGACGGTTTCACCCAGGCCGATTACGCCCAGAAGATGATCGACGAATACAAGGCCGCCGGCGTGCCCGCGTCCGACGTGTTCCCGCAGAGCTTCAACCTCGAAGACGTGCTCTACTGGATTGAGAATGAACCAGACTTCGGCGCGCAGGCGGTCTTCCTCGTGGAGCCGGACGACAGCTTTGACGAACAGAACCCCGAGACCTGGAAACAGGATTTCACCGAGCTCGCCGCACAGGGCGTGAAGTATCTCGCCCCCTCGATGAACATGCTGGTGACGCCTGAAAACGGCACCTACGCCGCCTCCGAATACGCCAAGCAGGCCAAGGCGGCGGGCCTCAACCTCATCACGTGGTCGCTCGAGCGCTCCGGCCCCCTCGCCTCCGGCGGCGGCTGGTACTACAACTCCACCACCGAGATCACCGACAACGACGGCGACATCTACGAACTGGTGGATACGCTGGCGCAAGACGTTGAAGTCACCGGCATTTTCTCCGATTGGCCCGCCACTGTGACCTTCTACGCCAACTGCATGGGCCTCTGAGCCCTTCCGGCAACGGGCGCTCCGCTTCCGGCGGGGCGCCCCCTTGAGCCGCCGCCCCTCCCGGCCTACATATGGGCCAAAGGAGCACTCCCATGTTCGGCATTCCCGGCAAGCAAGCCGTCACCATCACCCCCCGCGCCGTGGCGGAAATCGCCAAGCTGATGGCGCGTGACGGCCATGAAGGCCTGCGCATCGGCGTCAAGAAAGGCGGCTGCGCGGGTATGGAATACACGATGGAATATGCCGACACCGTCGATGAGCACGACGAGGTGGTCGAGCAGGACGGCGCCCGGGTGATGATCGCCCCGATGGCCCAGATGTTCCTCTTCGGCACCGAGATCGACTATGAGACCTCGCTGCTCGAGTCCGGCTTCAAGTTCAACAACCCCAACGTGACCGAGGCCTGCGGCTGCGGCGAGTCCATCAAGTTCGCAAACCAGTGAACGGGCCGGTAAACCGCGCTTGACCCTGCCTGCGTGCAGGCTCACCCTCGCCCCATGTTCCTGCCCTTCTTCCAGACCCTCCGGGCCGCTGGCGTGCCCGTCACCCTCCGCGAGCATCTGGGCTTTCTCGATGCGGTCTCGGCCGGGCTGACCACCTATGACATCGAGGCCTTCTACTACCTCGCCCGCACCTGTCTGGTGAAGGACGAGCGGCATCTCGACCGCTTCGACCAAGCGTTCTCCCACGCCTTCAAAGGGCTGGAGAGCATCCCGCTCGAAGCCGTTCTGGAGGCGGTGGACCTGCCCGAGGATTGGCTCCGCAAGCAGGCCGAAAAGCACCTCTCGCCCGAGGAGATGGCCGAGATCGAGGCGATGGGCGGCTTCGAGAAGCTGATGGAAACCCTCCGCGAGCGCCTCAAGGAGCAGGAAGGTCGCCACCAGGGCGGCAACAAGTGGATCGGCACCGCAGGCACCTCCCCCTTCGGCGCCTATGGCTACAACCCCGAGGGCGTGCGGATCGGGCAGGAGAAGTCCCGCCACCAACGCGCCGTGAAGGTCTGGGACAAGCGCGAGTTCCGCAACCTCGATGACACGGTCGAGCTGGGCACCCGCAACATCAAGGTGGCCCTCAAGCGCCTCCGCCAATGGGCACGCGACGGCGCCCATGAAGAGCTGGATCTCGACGGCACCATCCGCGCCACCGCCGAGCACGGCCACCTCGATGTCAAAACCCGCCCCGAGCGCCGCAACGCCGTGAAGGTGCTGCTCTTCCTCGATGTCGGCGGCTCGATGGACCCGCATATCAAGGTGGTCGAAGAGCTCTTCTCCGCCGCCCGCGCCGAGTTCAAGCACCTCGAATATTACTATTTCCACAACTGCCTCTACGAAGGTGTCTGGCGCGACAACCGCCGCCGCTGGTCCGAGCAGACGCCCACGTGGGAGGTGCTCAACACCTACGGGCCGGATTACCGCGCCATCTTCGTCGGCGATGCCTCCATGTCGCCCTACGAGGTCGCCTACCCTGGCGGCGCCAACGAGCACTGGAACGAGGAGGCGGGCAGCACATGGCTCGCCCGCGCGCGCCAGCAATGGCCGCAAAACCTCTGGATCAACCCGGTGCCCGAACGCCACTGGGGCTACACTCAATCCATCGCCATGATCCGCGAGATCTTCGAGGATCGCATGGTGCCGATGACGCTGGAGGGCCTGACCGCCGGGATGAAGGGCCTCACCAAGTGACGGCCCTGCTGCGCCGTCACCCCATTCTCGTCACCTGTTTCGCGCTGGCCCTCGCCGCCACCCTCTTCTTCGGCATCCGTACCGTGCAGCGCACCCTCTACTGGATGGACCCGGCCCATCAGGCGCAGGCACTGGAGCCGTGGATGACCCCGCGCTACATCGCCCACAGCTGGCTGCTCGACGGGCGCGAACTCTCCGAGCACCTCGGCGTGCCGCCCAAGCCCAAGGAGCGCCCCACGCTCGAAACCATCGCCGAAAAACGCGGCGTCCCGCTGGAGCAGGTGATGGACGAGGCTCGCGCCTTCATCGAGGCCAACGCCAAGCGCGCGCCGCAGTCTCCGCCCGCGGCACCCGGCGACGGCGCACCAGAGGCTCCGCCCGGCGAATGACCGACTGGCTCTTCCAGCTCCTCGCCGCCTACGGCGTGCCGATCCTCGCCTGCGTCACCTTCGCCTCCTGCCTCTGCGTGCCGGTCCCCTCCTCGCTGCTGATGATCACCGGCGGGGCCTTCACCGCCACTGGCGATCTCACCCTCGCCTCGGTCGCCCTCGGGGCCTTTGCCGGGGCCGTGTTGGGCGATCAGGCGGGCTACCAACTGGGCCGCAGCAGCGGCCAGTGGATCGACGAGAAAATGGCCCACCGCTCCAAACGCCAACAGCTCTTCACCCGCGCCCGCGAGTTCACCCTAAACCGCGGCGGTCCCGGCATCTTCCTCACCTGCTGGCTCTTCGCCCCGCTCGGACCCTACGCCAACCTCGCCGCTGGCGCGAGCCGGATGAACTGGCTCACCTTCACCATCTGGGGCCTCGCCGGAGAGGTGGTCTGGGTCGGCCTCTACGTCGGCCTCGGCCGCGTCTTTGCCGAGAACATCGAACTCGGCGCACAGGTCGCCTCGCAGGCCCTCGGCTTCCTCGCCGCCCTCGGCCTCACCATCTTCCTCGGCGTCTGGCTCCTGCGCGTCATCCGCCGCCAGAACAGCAGTGAAGACTAGCGCGCGACTGCCCCGTTTTCCTGCTATCCAAACGCATGGGGACCAACGGCCCACGGCGCTTTGCCCGCATAAGGACGGCAGGGATCACCCCCGCGCCGCCACCCCGCGCAGCGCGTGCTCCAGCTCGCCCCACGCCGTCCCGGCCATCGAGCGGAAGGTGTAAAGCGCAAACCCCGCGCCCGTCCGCACCAGCGCCAGCGGCATGTGCCCCAAAAGGCTCCGTGCCACCGCGCCCTCGGCCATTGCCTCAAGCTCCAGCGGCACCAGCCTCGCCAGCACCTCCGCCGCGCCCGCGCCCTCCAGCGCAAAGCCCACCCAAGCGTCGGACTGGTCCACCACTGCCGCGCCCTTCACCCGGCCCGGTTCGGCACCAATGAGCATCGCCTGCCCCGCGCCCCACCAGCAGAGCCGCGCCACCCCCTTGGCCGCGCTCTCGCCCGGCGCCGGAAAGCCCATGCCCCCGAGCGTCACCTTGGCCCCGCCCAGCGGCAGCACCGCGAACATCGGGCGCGGTTCCAGCACCGAGAGTTGAACGTTCCCGGCCTCCACCGCCTCGCGCACCAAGGGCGCCGCAGCCTTCAGGCTGGGTGAGCCCCAGTCCCCCTCGCCCTCCACCGGCCCGCGCATCCGCGTGCCTTCAGGGTCAAAGAACACCGGGTCGCAGACCTCCACCACCGCCCGCACATCGCGCAGGTGGTCAACAAAGCTCATCCGCTCGCCATGCCGCGCCCGGCCGTCTTTCACAAACCCCAACGCCAGCCCGCTCTCCAGCGTGGGCGACCAGCAGGCCGAGGTGGTGTAGCCCTGCGCGTTCACCCGCGTGGCCTCCGCGCCCTCGTCAAATAGGAACGCCCCCGCGCTCAGCGCCTTCACAGCGCCCACCGCCCGCAGGCCCACCAACTGCTCACGATGCGGCCCGTCCGCCAGCCCCTCTCGCTGGCTCATCACCTTGCCGATGCAATCCTTCGACGGGCTGACCATGCCGCCCAGCCCCACATCGCCCGCCGTCACCCTTCCGTGTATCTCCGCATGGGTCACAAAGCCTTTCTCGATCCGCAGGACGTTGAGCGCCTCCATCCCGTAGGCCCCGCCGCCCTCTGCCTCCGCCGCCGCCACCAGCGCCGCCCAGAGCGCCGCGCCGTATCGCGCGGGCACCGCAAGCTCCCAACCCGCCTCGCCCGAAAAACTGATCCGAAAGAGCCGCCCCGCGACCCCCGCCACATCCACCGCCGCGCAGCCCATGAACGGCAGGTCAGGCACCTCCTGCACCACCGCGCCCAGCACCGCCCGCGCCCGTGGCCCGGCCACGGCAAACTGCGCCCAGTTCTCGGTGACCGAGATTGCCTGCACATCCAGCTCCGGCGCCAGCACCTGCGCGGCAAAGTCGACATGCCGCATCACCGGCCCCGCCGCGCCCGTGGTGGTGGTCACGAGGTAATGCTCGGCCCCAAGCCGCGCCACGGTGCCATCGTCCATCACGTGGCCATCCTCGCGCAGCATCAGCCCGTAGCGCACCCGGCCCTCCTTCAGGCCCGACATCTTGCCAGTATAGAGCAGGTCCAGCAGCGCCGCCGCCCCCGGCCCCTGCACGTCGATCTTGCCGAGCGTCGACACATCACACACGCCCACGGCCTCGCGCACCATCCGCACCTCGCGGTCGCAGGCTTCGCGCCACGTGCTCTCGCCGTCACGCGGAAAATACGAGGCCCGATACCACAGCCCCGCCTCCACCATCGGCGCGCCCGCCTCCACGGTGGCCGCATGGCTCGTGGTCTCGCGCACCGGCGCAAACCCCTTGCCGCGCCCGCCTGCGCCCATCGCGCCAATGCTTACCGGCGCAAAGGGCGGGCGATGGGTGGTCAGCCCGGTCTCCGCCAGCGTCCGCCCCGTGGCCTCAGCCAGCACCGCCATCGCCGCCTCGCCCGAAACGCGGCCCTGATCGGGCGCCATGCCCTGCGTGGTGTAACGCTTGGTATGCTCGGCCCGCGCAAAGCCTTCCTGCGCGGCAAGGCGAATGTCCTTCACCGTCACATCATTGCCCATGTCGAGGAAGGCGCGGCCCCTGAGGTCGACGAAATGCGGCGCCGCCTCGCGCGCGCCGTCCTCCGCCTCGGGCACCTCCACGCCGGCGGTCAGCCCCAAGGCCGTGACCGCCGCCTCCGCGCCCGAGCGCAACGCCTCCGCCGTGCCCGCCAGCCCGGCCGCAGCGCCGGCCACCACCATCCCCGGCACCGCCCCATCAGGCGCCAAAAATAGGCCGTCTCTCCACTCCGGCTTCGCACCCAGATGGGTCGCCAGCTGCACCTGCGGCACCCATCCGCCGCAAACCGCCAGCACATCCGCCCCGATCTTCTCGCGCGTGCGCTCCGCCTGCACGGTGACCGATTGCACCCCCATCCGCCCCTGCACCGCCGCCACCTGCGCGCCCGCAAAGAACGGCGCCTCCACGCCCTCCGGCACCTCCGCGCCCGCGCGGCTGTCGATCACCGCCACAGGCGGCAGGCCCACCGCTGCCAGCTCCCGCGCCGTGCGCGCCACGCCCGGACCGCCGCCAAACACAGCCACACGCGGCCCCGCAAGCACGCCCCAGCGGTTGAGGTAGCTGCGCACCGCGCCGCCTGCCATCACCCCGGGCCTGTCGTTGCCCGGAAAAGCCACCATCCGCTCCACCGCGCCGGTCGCCAGCACGCTCGCCCCCGCCACGATCCGCCAGAAGCACGTGGCCGGAAGGTCCGCCCCCGGCTTCGCCAGATGCTCCCCCACCCGCTCGACGGCGGCGAATGTGCCGTGGTCATACACGCCGGTCACACAGGTCCGCGCCATCACCCGCACGTTAGGCATCGCTTCCAACTCCGCCACCACGCTCGCCGCCCGAAGGTGGCCCGGCATGCCGCCCACGTCTTCGCGCTCACCCAGCAGCCGCCCGCCAAAACCGCTCTGCTCGTCGCAAAGGATCACCCGCTTGCCTGCCCGGCCCGCCGCAAGCGCCGCCATCAGCCCGGCCGGCCCGCCGCCGATCACCAGCAGGTCGCAAAAGGCGAAGGCCTTCTCCTGCGGGGTGTCGTCGTGGTCGCGGCTCAAGGCCCCGATCCCCGCCGCCCGCCGGATGAACGGCTCGTAGAGCTTCAGCCAAAGCTTCGGCGGCCACATGAAGGTCTTGTAGTAGAACCCCGCGCCAAGCCACGGGTGCAGCATGTCATTCATGCCCAGCACGTCGAACCCGAGCGAGGGCCAACGGTTCTGGCTCACCGCGCAGAACCCCTCGTAAAGCTCCGCCATCGTCGCCCGCTGGTTCGGCACCGGCCCCCAAGGCCCGCGCACCGTCACCAGCCCGTTCGGCTCCTCCGGCCCGGCGCTGAACAGCCCCCTCGGGCGGTGGTATTTGAACGAACGTGCAATAACCCGCTGGTCATTGGCCAGAAGCGCCGAGGCCAGCGTATCCCCCGGATGTCCATGCATCATCTGCCCGTCGAATGAGAACGGCAGGCTCCGCCCCCGGTCGAGCGCATGTCCGCGCCCCTGAACCCTCATGCCCGGCCCTCGCACATCAGGGAAACCGCCCTCACCGCGCCACCTCCCGCGCCAGCGTCACGCCCAGCACCTCGTGGCTCGCGGTATCTCGCTCCACCACCAGCCAGCTGGCGCAGCCCGCGCCGTGATACCACAGCTCCCGGCTCGGCCCGCAGGCGTTCACCCGGTTGTGCAGGTAATCGTCCCACGCCTCCGCGCCCGCCTCGGGAGCAGGCCGCGCCAAAAGCTCGGCCCCGCCCACCGGCGTAAACTCGCGGCTGTCTCTCGCGCCGCACAGCGGGCAGGCCACTCTCATCGCGTCATCCCTCGCACTCCGGCTCAATCGCCCCGTCGAGCCGGAACAGCGTCACCGCGTATCCCCCGCCCTCGGTCCTGTCGGCCAGCACCGCGCCGCCGTCGCAGGCCACGGGGTTGCCATGCAGCCCCAGCCCGACGCTGCGGATCAGCAGACGCGTATCGCTCTCTTCCACGATCTGGATGAACCCCTGATCGCAGCCGTCAAAACAGGTCTCTGCCGCAGGGTCTGCACCCTCAACCGCAGGTCCGCCCACCTCACACACCATATCGGAGAAGTACCGCTCACCGACCTCGCCCGGCGCGATCCCCTCCGCCTCGGGCGAAAGCTCGGCCCAAAGCTGCACGCCCCGGCCGCCTCCGTCGAGGAGGCGAAAGCTCAGCACCATCCCCTGCACGCCCTGCAACGGATTGGCCGCCATGTGATCTTCGGAATAGAATCTCTGGTAGCAATCCGGCCCCGCCGCCGCAGGCCCGGCCACCAGCACCGCACAAAGCGCCGCCCGGATCACTGGCACACCCCCGGCGGTGCGCTCTCCAGCCGGAATGTCGTCAGCACGGTGCGGTTCGGGTCGCCCTTTGACACATCTGCTACCAGCGTGGAGCCGCAGCCCGTCCCGTCACTCACCGCCACGCCCTCCGTGCGAATGGTCAGCGCCCCCGGCTCCAGCGAGACCACCTGAAAGAACCCGCCGTCGCACTCGCCCTGGCAGGTCATCCGCCCCGCCTCCAGCCAGTTAGGCCAGCCCGAACCGCCCTCGTGGATGTTGCACAGCAACACGTTGGAATAGCTCTTTCCCGCCGTCCCATCCGTCCGCGTATAATTGTTCTCCGCCATGGTCGCTCGAATGTCGGCCACCCCGGCCATGTCTTCCCACGGCTTGAAGGCAATGCGCAGCTTGGCAACCGTCTGCTCCGGATATTTCGCCAGATGCTCGGCGGAATAATCCCGCGCCCAGCACTCCCCGCCAAACTCCTGCGCCCCGGCCACACCAGCCGCCAGCATCGCACTAATGAAGGTTATGCTGCGCACCCGTGCCCTCCTCGTCCATCAGGCCCACCCCGGTGCGGAACCGGTCCAACCGGAAGCCCGCCGCATCCGCATGAGGCCGGTCCTGCGCAATCAGATGGGCCAGCGCAAAGCCCGAGCCCGGCACCGCCTTGAACCCGCCGTAACACCAACCGCAATCGAGGTAGAGGCCATCAATCGGGCTTTTGTCGATGATCGGCGAGCCATCCGGTGTCATGTCCATGATCCCGCCCCATGACCGCAGCACCTTCGCCTTGCCGATCATCGGCATCAGCGTCATCCCCGCCTCCATCACGTGCTCGACCATCGGCAGGTTCCCCCGCTGGGCGTAGCTGGGGTAGAAATCCAGATCGCCGCCAAACACCAAGCCGCCCTTGTCGGACTGGCTGATATAGAAGTGTCCCATGCCGAAGCTGATCACATGGTCGATCACCGGCTTCAGCCCCTCGGTGACAAAGGCCTGCAGCACGTGGCTCTCGATCGGCAGCCGCAACCCTGCCAGCGCTGCCACTTGCCCGCTCCGCCCGGCGGTCACAATCGCCACCTTCTTCGCCCGGATCGCACCCCGCGTGGTCTGCACGCCGGTCACCCGGCCGCCTTCCACGTCGATCCCCGTGACCTCGCAGTTCTGCACAAGGTCCACGCCCCGGCTGTCAGCCCCCCGCGCATAGCCCCATGCCACCGCATCATGCCGCGCCGAGCCGCCGCGCGGGTGGTAGAGCCCGCCGAAAATCGGAAACCGCCCCTGCTCGAAATCGAGATAGGGCAGCATCTCACGCACCCCCTCCCGGTCCAGCAGCACCGCATCATCGCCCTGATTGATCATCGCATTGCCGCGCCGGGCAAAGGCATCGCGCTGCCCGTCACTGTGGAACAGGTTGATCAGCCCCCGCTGGCTGTGCATCACGTTGTAATTCAGATCCGCGCTCAGCCCCTCCCAGAGCTTCAGCGACATGGAGTAAAACTCCGAATTCCCCGGCAAGAAGTAGTTGGCCCGCACAATCGTGGTGTTCCGCCCCACGTTGCCGAGGCCCAGCCGCCCCTTCTCCAGCACGGCCACATTGGTCAGCCCGTGCTCCTTGGCGAGGTAATAGGCCGTGCTCAGCC
Organism: Vannielia sp. SX4; assembly: GCF_052828525.1. Next base: position 2,015,668 of record NZ_CM128247.1, on the reverse strand, counting down.
CATGCCCGCCGCCGCCGATGATCACCACGTCATACTCGGGGCGCGGATCGGGCGTGCGCCACGCACGCCGCCAGCCGCGATTGCCGGTCAGCCCCTCTTTCAGGATTTTCAAAGCATTGTAGCGCAAGCCGCCACCTCCGTTGCCGCCACAAAACCAGCAGCCCCGCGCGAAAACAAGGCCAGAAGCGACACCCCTTGTCGCTCCCGCACCCCGGTCATTTTCTTGCGGCAAATACTCACCAAAATCTCTTCGGGCGCCCGGCCCAAACCGCAGGCTCCGGGTCGCGGCAGCGCGCCGCCCGCGCCAGATTGCCCTCACTGCAACAAGGAGCCACCCATATGACCTTCCGCATCACCGGCCTCAGCCCGGACCCCTTCCGCCCGCTCTACGGCCTGTCCGACGCCCAGCTCGCCCAGCGCGGCGCCCAGCGGATGGTGGCCAACAGCCACCCCGGCTTTCCCGACCGCATCACCATGGAGGATGTCCCCGAGGGCGAAACCGTGATCCTGCTCAACCACTGCTGCATGCCCAAACCCTCGCCCTACCGGACCACCCACGCCATCTTCATCCGCGAGGGGGCCGAACAGACCTATGACGCCACCGGCGAGGTACCGCAGGTGATGCACCGTCGCCACCTCTCGCTGCGCGGCTTCGACCAATCGGGCATGATCCTCGAGGCCGAACTGGCCACGGGCGACGGCATCGCAGAGGCCATCGCCCGCATCTTCACCAACCCCGAGGTAACCGAGATCCACGCCCACAACGCCGCACGCGGCTGCTACTCGGGCCGGATCACCCGGGCCTGAGCCGGCCCGCAGCGCCCGAAGGCGGCTGAGCCGTCGCGGAAGGGCGGGTGGGGCGACGGGTCAGCCGCCCTGCCCTGCCCGCTCCCTCAAAGCCCTTTCGCGCGGTAGCTCGCGGCCACCTTCTGGATCGCGCAGATATAGGCCGCGGTGCGCAGGTCATGCACATCGCTCCGGCCATGCCAGACCTCGCGCATCGACTGGTAGGCAATCCGCATGGTGTCATCGAGACCCGAGCGCACCAGCTCCAGCTCGTCCGCCCCGCGCAGGTACTTCTCCTTGAAGTCCGGCGTCATCGACCACGCATCGCCAAGGTAACGGTCCAGCCGCTCCAGCTCGGCCACGATCAGCTCGTGCCGGGCTTCCTCCTGCCGCCGTTGCATCCGGCCAAAGCGAATATGGCTGAGGTTCTTCACCCACTCGAAGTAACTCACCGTCACGCCGCCCGCGTTGGCATACATGTCGGGGATCATCACCACCCCCTTCTCGCGCAGCACCTCGTCGGCGCCCGCGGTGATGGGGCCGTTGGCGGCCTCGATGATCAGCGGCGCCTTGATCCGCTCCGCGTTCTCGAGGTTGATCACCCCTTCCATCGCGGCGGGGATGAGAATGTCGCAGTCCTCCTCCAGCACCTTCGCCCCCTTCGAGGTGTGCCGCGCATCGGGGTACCCGCTGACGCCGCCGTGCTTCACGATCCACGCCCGCACCGCCTCCACATCAAGGCCGGTTTCCGAGAACAGCGCCCCATCATGCTCGATGATCCCGGTGATCTTGCAGCCGTCCTCCTTCTGCAGGAACAGCGCCGCGTGGTAGCCCACGTTTCCGAGACCCTGCACGATCACCCGCTTGCCGTCGAGCTTGCCCTCCATCCCGGCGGATTTCACGTCATCGCCGTGCCGGAAGAACTCGCGCAACGCATATTGCACGCCGCGCCCGGTCGCCTCGACCCGGCCCTGGATTCCGCCCGCGTTGATCGGCTTGCCCGTCACGCAGGCGGTGCCGTTGATATCGGTGGTGTTCATCCGCTTGTACTGGTCGGCGATCCACGCCATCTCGCGCTCGCCGGTGCCCATGTCGGGCGCAGGCACGTTCTGGGCCGGGTTGATCAGGTCGCGCTTGATCAACTCATAGGCAAACCGCCGGGTGATCCGCTCCATCTCCTCGTCGTCGTAGTCGCGCGGGTTGATGCACAGCCCCCCCTTGGAGCCGCCGAAGGGGGCCTCGACCAGCGCGCATTTGTAGGTCATCAGCGCCGCCAGCGCCTCCACCTCGTCCTGATTGACCGAGAGCGCAAAGCGGATGCCCCCCTTCACCGGCTCCATGTGCTCCGAATGCACCGAGCGATACCCTGTGAAGGTCTCGATCTTGCCGCGCAGCCGCACCCCGAAGCGCACCGTATAGGTCGCGTTGCACACCCGGATCTTCTCTTCCAGCCCCGGCGGCAGATCCATCAGCGCGACCGCGCGGTTGAACATCATGTCAACGGACTGACGGAATGTGGGTTCGTTCTTCGGTGCCATGGCACGACCTCCCTGTTCTGTGACCCGCCGCGCCTTTTGCGCCCCGGAATCGGTTTCGATGCTAACGGAGGCTTGCCCCGAGACACATGAAAACTTCATGTCGCCTTCCGACCCCGCCTGCGACATCCGGCAGGAAAGTCGAACCAATTGTATCGAAACCCCAAATTTCCCTGCACGTCCCGTGCGAAAACACCTCAACGCATCGGCGGCAACAAGGCGCCAGCGATCCCCCCGGCCCAGCTCTTCGACCGGCGGCCCACCGAGGTTTCCGTAGCCTTCTCCGCCACATCAGTGCCGCGCCCCTCGCCGTCCGACAGGCACCGGATCGGCGGCATCTACCCTCTCAGGAAGCTAACCCAACGTCCCTGAAGCGGCCTTTCAGCCAAGTTCGATTCGCACTTGAGCCACATTTGAAATCAACAATCCCGCGCCCTCGCGGGACTGTTTCCGCCGCAGTATCCAATTACCGGACAATTATGTCAGGCTCGCCTTCTTTGTGGCCCGATTTCGGGCGATTTTGGCCCTTCCGCCTTTTTCCCTAACAAAACGTGACTGAATTGAGGCAATACAGTCTCAATTACCCGGGTGGGGGCCCGAGTTGCGGCGGTGCAAGCCATGAAGACCAAACAGAACACATCTCATTTTGCCCGGTTCACCCGTGAAGAAGACGGCGGCCTGATCATTTTCTCGCTCTTCCTCTTCGTCTGCATGATGCTCGCCGTCGGCCTCGCGATTGACGTGATGCGCACCGAGATGGCCCGCACCCGGCTGCAGAACACCGTCGACAACGCCGTGCTGGCCGCCGCCGCGATGGAGCAGGATCTCGACCCCGCCTTCGTGGTGAACGACTATTTCGAGCGCGCGGGCCTCTCCTCCAACCTCGAGGGTGTCACCGTGAACGCGGGCGTCAATTACAAGACGGTCACCGCCCACACCAACACCAAGCTGCCGATGTATTTCCTCGGCATGGTGGGCATCGACAAGATGGAGGCCAAGTCCGAGGGCACCGCCACCGCCGGCTACACCGACGTTGAAATCAGCCTCGTGCTCGATATCACCGGCTCGATGGGTCGCAACAACAAGCTGCCCAACCTCAAGGTCGCCGCCAGCGACTTCGTCGATACCGTGCTCGACCCGACCCAGCCCGGCTCGGTCTCGCTCAGCCTCGTGCCCTACTCCGCGCAGGTGAACATCGGCCCGGAGATGATCGGCCAGCTCAACGTGCCGCTCTCGCACAGCCATTCGCACTGCGTGGATTTCGAGGCCGCCGACTTCACAAGCGCCGCCGTCTCGCTGACCGCGCCCTACGCGCACATGCAGCATTTCCAGTACTACTCCTCCGCCACCACCCCGATCGACAATCCGGGCTGCGTGCAGGAAGTGTTCGAGCGGGTCACCCCGTTCAGCCAGAACCGCACCGCGCTGAAGGCCCAGATCAACCAGTTCGAGGCCCGCGCCAACACAGCCATCCACCTCGGAATGAAGTGGGGCGTCGCTCTGCTCGACCCCTCGATGCAGCCGGTCATCTCCAACCTCGCCGCCTCGGGCCACACCGATCCCACCTTCGCCGGTCGCCCCTACGCCTACAGCCGCGAGAACACCCAGAAGATCGTGGTGCTGATGACCGATGGCGAGAACGTCAACACCACCCGGCTGAAGCCGCAATATTATGACAGCGCCTCCGAGATCGAGCGCTGGCACCAGTATTCCGTTTCTGCCTACGCCTACAGCGTCGGCCAGAACTGGCAGAACTACGTGACCACCAAATACACCTCCAGCCAAGCCGACACGATGCTGGGCAACATCTGCGATGCTGCCAAATCCGCCGGGATCACCGTGTTCACCATCGGCTTCGAGGTCACGACCCACTCGGGCAACGTGATGCGCAACTGCGCCTCCACCCCGGCGCATTACTTCGATGTCGAAGGCACCGAGATTTCCGACGCCTTCGACTCCATCGCGCGCCAGATCAGCACCCTGCGCCTGACCAACTGATCCCGCCACACCCCGGTTATGCAGCCCGCCCCCGCGCCCGCTCTCTCCATGGAGCCGGTGGCGGGGGCGCGACTCATTGGGCCACGCGCGCAGGCTCCGGCACCCCCGTTTCGGCCCCTCAATTCAGGCGGATTGGTGGCAAATCCACCCCGCCGGAGCAGCCGCAACGCCACTTCCATGCGCCGGTCACGGATTTGCTCATATTCCGTTCAAATCCAGCGCACCCCCAATATTTTGGGGCGCCACACCAAAGGCGTCAATTTTCCACGAATTAGGGCAGAAGTCGGGCGAGATTATCCCGATCCTGGGCCGGGGCCCATTTTCTTGTGGTGTGACATGCACTTCAATACCCGCGCATCGCGCAAACCCGCCCGCCTCGTTCTCTTTGCCAGAGACGACAGCGGCGGCCTCATTATCTTCTCTCTCTTCCTGCTTGCCTGCATGATGCTCTCGGTCGGTCTGGCCATCGACGTGATGCGCACCGAGATGGTCCGCACCCGCCTGCAAAACACCGCCGACAGCGCCGTGCTCGCCGCCGCCGCGATGGAGCAAACCCTCGACCCGCAAACCGTGGTCGAGGATTACTTCGCCCGCGCCGGTCTCTCCCGCAGCCTCGAGAGCGTGTCCATCACCGCCACCGCCAACTCGCGCACGGTGACCGCCAACACCAACACCCGGCTCAACACCCTTCTGCTCGGCCTCGTCGGGATCAAGCAGATGGAGGCCCGCTCGACCGGCACCGCCACTGCGGGCTTCACCGATGTCGAGGTCGCGCTGGTGCTCGATATCTCCAACTCGATGTCCGAGAACGACAAGATGGCGAACCTGCAAAATGCGGCCCGCGAGTTCGTCGATACCGTGCTCGACCCCGACCAACCCGGCACAATGGCGCTCTCCATCGTGCCCTATACCGCGCAGGTCGCCGCCGGCCCCGCGATCCTGAACCAGCTCAAGGTCACCGCCACCAACAGCTGGGCCGAATGCGTCGATTTCACCAGCGCCGACTACAGCAGCACCGCGCTCTCGCCCACCACGCCGCTGACCCAGGCCCAGCACTTCCAGCACCAGCCCGCCACCTCCTACCCGATCGACAACCCCGGCTGCCCGCAGCAGAGCTACGAGCGCATCATGGCCTACTCGGGCGATGCCGCCGCGCTGAAAACCCGGATCAACCAACTCCGCCCGCGCCACAACACCTCCATCCAGATCGGGATGAAATGGGGCGTCGCCCTGCTCGATCCGGCCTTCCGCCCCGTGGTCAACAAACTCGTCACCACCGGCGAGGCCAGCCCGCAGTTCGCCGACCGCCCCTTCGAATATGACCGCCCCGGCACCATGAAGGTGATCGTGCTGATGACCGATGGCGAAAACGTCGATACCTGGCGGATCAAGCCCACCTATTACGACACCTCATCCGAGCGCACCCGTTGGCACAACCAGGCCGTCTATGACTACGCGGTGTCGAAAAAGCAGAACTGGTCGACCTACGTCACCACCGATTACACCGCCTCGCAGGCCGACCAGATGCTCTCCCGCATCTGCACGGCAGCCAAGAACCGGGGCATCCTGATCTTCTCGGTGGGCTTCGAAGTCACGCCCTATTCGGCCTCGGTCATGCGCAGCTGTGCTACCTCGCCCTCGCATTACTTCAACGTCGAAGGCACCCAGATCTCCGAGGCCTTCGCCGCCATCGCCCGGCAAATCTCCATGCTGCGCCTGCTGTATTGAGCCCCGAAACCCGCCATGCCCCTGCCCCGAACCCTCCGCAAATCCCCCTTCGGCCCCAACGGGATACATTCAATAATGGTTAAATTTCCTGATTTGCGGCGGGCTTTCGCCCCAATTTCGACACCCTCCTCCTCGCATATGCTCATGCGCGGCCTGTGTCCGATGAACGGTACGATACCCGGAACGGATCAGGCGATGCTTGAAACGCAGAGGACCAACCGGCATGGCCCAGATCGACAACCAGATCACCGCGGGGGCGGAGAAAGCAGAAGCGACAAAGGGGGCAAAGCGCCGCCTGAAACGCTTCGCCGAAGGCAGCGAAGGCGGTCTCATCGTCTTCTCGCTCTTCCTGCTCGCCTGCATGATGCTGGCGGTTGGCATCGCGGTTGATGTCATGCGCTTCGAGATGACCCGCACCAAGCTGCAGAACACGCTCGACCGCGCCGTTCTCGCCGCCGCCGACATGGATCAGACCCTCGAGCCCGAGGCCGTGGTCGCCGACTACTTCCAGAAGGCGGGCCTCGGCAACTTCAACGTCGATATCACCGTCGACGAAGGGCTGAACTACCGCAACGTCTCCGCCTCCACCGAAGCCGAGATCAAGACCCTGCTGCTCGGCCTCGTCGGCATCAAGAGCTTCACCGCCCCCGCCTCCGGCACCGCCGAAGAGCGGGTCTCGAACGTCGAGATCAGCCTCGTGCTCGATATCTCCGGCTCGATGGGCTCCAACAACAAGATCCAGAACCTGCGCACCGCCGCCAAGGAGTTCGTGGATTCCGTGGTGGTGGATGACGCCGAGGGCCAGATCTCGCTGAGCCTCGTGCCCTACACCGCCCAGGTCAACGCCGGGCCGAACATCTTCAACCAGCTGCGCAAGTCGTCCAGCGGCCGGCACGACTACTCGCACTGCATCGACTTCGACTCGTCGGACTTCAACTCGACCACGATCTCGATGACCAAGTATTACCAGCAGATGCAGCACTTCGAGTGGTCGTCCGAAAACTACCGCCCGATCCGCAACCCCGGCTGCCCGATGCGGGACTACGAGCGCATCGTTGCCCTGAGCAAGAACACCTCCGTGCTGAAAAACACGATCGACGATTACCGCGCCCGCGCCAACACCGCGATCCACCTTGGCATGAAGTGGGGCACCGCCCTGCTCGACCCCTCGATGCGCACCATCGTCAACAACATGCGCGCCTCCGGAGTGGTCGATGACGCCTTCATCGATCGTCCCGCCGACTACGACGACGACGAGACCCTCAAGGTCGTTGTGCTCATGACCGACGGTGAAAACGTGGATACCTACCGGATCCAGAGCTGGGCCTACAACTCCAGCTCCGAATACGCCCACTGGAACAACTATCCGCTGTGGTACTACCTCTACCGCTACGTGAACTCGCGCAACCGCTCGCAGTATTACTACCGCAAGTACTCCGCCGGTCAGGCCGACAATATGCTCGATAACATCTGCGACGCCGCCAAGGGCGCCGGGATCACCGTGTTCACCATCGGCTTCGAGGTCACCAACCATTCCGCTGGCGTCATGCAGGATTGCGCATCCTCGCCGTCGCACTTCTTCCGGGTGGAAGGCACCGAGATTTCCGAGGCCTTCTCCGCAATCGCCCGGCAGATCAACCAGCTGCGTCTGATCAACTGATGGGGGGCCCCGCGATGCAGACCGACAGATTTCCGAGGGGACGGCTCTGGCATCTGGCCGTCCGCCTCAACCGCTTCCGCAAGAAGGAGGATGGGAACTCCACGATCGAATTCGTGATCCTCTTCCCCATCTTCATCGTCGTGTTCATGTCCTGCTTCGAGATGGGCATGCTGATGACCCGTCAGGTCATGCTGGAGCGCGCGGTGGACCTGTCGGTGCGCGACCTGCGCCTCGGTCACTGGACCCCGCCCACCCACGACGAGCTGAAGCGCACCATCTGCAACCGCGCGGGCATCATCCCCGATTGCATGAACTCCATGCTGATCGAGCTTCAGCCGGTCTCCAAGTCGAGCTGGACCCCGCTGCCCAAGCAGGCCACCTGCAACGACAAGTCGGCGCCGGTGCAGCCGGTCACGGCTTTCAACGGCGGCTCCGAGAACGAGATGATGATCGTGCGCGCCTGCGCGGTCATGAAGCCCTGGTTCACCGCCACCGCCTACGGGCTGCGGCTGCCGCTGATCGACGGTGAGAACTACGCCATCGTGTCGTCCTCGGCCTTCGTCAACGAACCGGGCGCAGGGAGCTGATACCATGACCATGATCCGCATCCTCCACGCCCGCCTGAAGGCCTTCGCCGAAGACGCCCGCGGCTCGCTCTCGGTCGAGGCCGCGCTGATCCTGCCGCTGCTTTGCTGGTTCTACGTCTCGGCCTTCGTCTGGTTCGATGCCTACCGCACCCAGAACGCCAACCTGAAGGCCTCCTACACCCTCGCAGACATGCTCTCGCGTGAGACCGATCCGGTGACCGAGACCTATCTCAAGGGTCTGAACAAGGTCTACGACTACCTGACCACCACGCGCCACCCCACCTACCTGCGGGTGACCGTGGTGAAATGCACCAACAACTGCGACGAAGAGAGCCGGACCCTCCAGATCGACTGGTCCTATGCCACCGAGGGGCGTCCCAAGCACACCAACGGCACCATCGCCGGGATGAAAGACAAGATCCCGCTGATGCCGCAGGGCGATACCGTGATCCTGCTGGAGACCTTTATGGCCTACGAGCCGCTCTTCAACGCAGGCATCCCGGCCAAGAGCTTCGAGAACTACATCGTCACCCGGCCGCGTTTCGCGCCCCAGCTTCTCTACGCAGGCGCCGGAAGCTGACCGCCCAAGCCCAGGCTTGGCGCTAATGCCGGAACAAACGGCCGGTTAACTCCGGCCGTTTTGCATTTTTGTCGTATGCATGGAATGTGCATGGGTTGTGCATCAGATGTGCATCACCCGTTTCGTGGTTAACGCCCGTCCGGCGTGCCCTCGTCCGGGGATTTCTGCAAAGCCATTTCGGCCATCTCGGCCTCGATGATCTGCCCCATCGCCTTGCCCGCCGCAGGGTGGACGACCCCGCCGATGGCGACCGTCTTGCCGCGCACCCACCACAGGCCCGGACCCCATCCAAACTTCTGTTTTTGCTTCATTTTCAAAACGAACCCGCCCGCGGGTTTCAGAGCAAATGCGCCGCGCTCGACCCGGTCGATCTCGTCCAGCCGGGCCAAAACCCGCCCGCCTTCAACCACCAGCGCCCCGTCCTTCAGCACCAGCTCGCCTTCGGTCGCCTGCCAGAGCCACACGCCCATGGCAATCACCGCCCCCGCAAACACCACCAAAACCGCCCGGATCCACAGCTCTCCGTCATCCGAAAAACCCATTTTCATCAAGACGTAAGCCAGCAATCCAAACATCGCTGCGGCGAAGATCCGGCGCAGCAAAGAGGCACCGATGCGGAAGTCGTTGAACTCTGTCATGCCCTCTCATAGCAGGCCCGTGGGGCGGCGCAATACTGTGCGCAGATGCACTTACATCAGGCATCCGGCGCATATCTGCGCTCATTGCGAGAGAGCCCCGGCAGCCCTATCTTCAGTGGCGAAAGGAGACGCATCATGTCCATCCGTCCCGTCACCGAAATTCGCCCCGCCCAGCCCACGCTCGAAGGCGCCGGCGTCAAGCTGCACCGCGCCTTTGGGTTCCATAACCCCAAGGAACTGGACCCTTTTCTGCTCTTCGACGACTTCCGCAACGAGCGGCCCGAAGACTTCATCAAGGGCTTTCCGTGGCACCCGCATCGCGGCATCGAGACCATCACCTACGTACTCGCGGGCACCGTCGAGCACGGCGACAGCCTCGGCAATCGCGGCGTCCTCGGCCCGGGGTCGATCCAGCTCATGACCGCCGGCTCCGGCATCATGCATCAGGAGATGCCCTCGGGGAACGCGAAGGGCCAGATGCACGGCTTCCAGCTCTGGGGCAACCTGCCCGCCTCGCTGAAAATGACCGCCCCGCGATACCAGGATATCGAGGGCACCGAACTGCCTGAAATCATTGATGATGACGGCACCCGCGTGAAGGTCGTGATCGGCGATTACCGGGGCTACAAGAGCCCGGTCGACGGCATCGCCGCCGATCCGCAGTACCTCGACATCTTCGTGCCCGCCGGGGTGAAAAAAACCTTCCAGGTCGACACCTACCGCCGCGCCTTCGCCTACGTGTTCGAGGGCAATGGCCGCTTTGCCGATGCCTCCGCACCGGGTGGCGTGCTGCTCGAAAAAGAGGTCATGGGCGAAGAGGTAAACATCCGCGACCTCTCCGGCGACCGCACCCTCGTGCGCTTCGGCACCGGCGATGAAGTCACTGTTCAGGCGGGCGAAAAAGGCATTCGCTTCCTGCTGATCTCCGGCGCGCCAATCGAGGAGCCGGTGGCATGGCACGGCCCGATCGTGATGAACACGCCCGCCGAGCTGCAACAGGCGATGGCCGACCTGCGCAACGGCACTTTCGTCAAACCGGCGCACTGACCTGGGGCGGGACACGTCCCGCCTTACCTCTCTCTTAACGTCGAATTAACCGGCGGGCTTGATACTGGCGCAACCAAGCAAAAGGATCACGCCCCCTTCACAGCCCGCCGCACCATGTTCCAGTAAATCCGCTCCACGCGTTCCTGGCTGAGCCGCCCACCTTCGCGGTACCAGGTGTTCACGCCGTTCAGCATGGCGATCACCGCCATCGACGCCAGCCGCGTGTCTGGGATCTGGAACACGCCCTTCTCCTGCCCGTCCACCAGCACGGCCTCGACTGCATCCTCATACCTGCGCCGCAGCCCCGAAATCACCTTGTGGTTCTCCGGCTCCAGGTTGCGCAGTTCCATGTAGTTGATGAACACGCCGTCCTTGTGGCTCAGGTTGTAGCCAATGTGGTAGCGCACGATCCATTCCAGCCGCTCACCCGGGCTGCCCTCTGGCATCACCGACATGCCACCAAGCACCTCGGTCATGTGGTCGCGCATCAAATCGAACAAAAGCGCTTGTTTATCAGTGGTATAGGTATAAAGCGCCCCAGCCTGCACCCCCACCTCGCGCGCGATCTGGCGCATCGAAACGGCGGCATAGCCGTATTGCGCAAACAGCCGCAGCGCCGCTTCGCGCACCTTCGGCCCGGTGATTTCTGCGTGGGAGCCCGTTTTCCTTGCCATGCCGGGCAGCATCTAATGAACGCGCGTTCAATTCAAGCGCCGATGTTAGCGCCCACAGCCCGCTTTCCTCCCGCCGCGCCGCCCGGTAGTCTGCCGCCATGGACCGCGCCTTCGCCCTCTGCATTTGCCTCGCGCTCTCGGGCTGCACCCAGTTTCCACAGCTGGATGCGGTGGTAAGCGAGTCGGCCAAGAACGCGCCCTACCCCACCCTCGCCCCGGTCGATGGGTTGCTGGCGCGCGCCAATGCCTCCACCACCGACCCGGTCGCCGTGCGCGGCGGTCTGGCCGCCCGGGTCGCCGCCCTGCGCGCCCGCGCCGCCCGCCTACGCGGCCCGATCATCGAGCCGCCGGTCCGCGCCCGGATGAACGCCGCGCTGCGTCGCCATTCCAGTTGAGCCTTCCCGCGCAACCCGCTATGCCCGCCCCAGTTTTACGACCCACGGAGGCCCGACATGTCTGACCCGCTTCGCCTTGGTATCGCTGGCCTCGGCACCGTCGGCGCCGGTGTCGTCAAGATCGTCCGCCGCCACGCCGATCTGCTCACCGCCCGTACCGGCCGACCCATCGCCATCTCGGCGGTTTCCGCCCGCTCCCGCGACAAGGACCGCGGCGTGCCGCTCAAGGATTATGCGTGGGAAGACAACGCGGTAGAACTTGCCACACGCGATGATGTCGATGTTTTTGTCGAGCTGATGGGGGGCGAAGACGGCCCCGCAAAAGCCGCGACCGAGGCCGCCATTGCCGCCGGAAAGCAGGTCGTCACAGCCAACAAGGCCATGCTCGCGATCCACGGTCAGGCGTTGGCCGAGGCCGCCGAGGCCGCCGGCACCCAACTGCGCTACGAGGCCGCCGTCGCCGGAGGCATCCCGGTCATCAAGTCGCTCACCGAGGGACTGGCCGGCAACGAGATCACCCGCGTCATGGGTGTGATGAACGGCACCTGCAATTACATCCTCACCCGGATGGAGGCCACCGGCCAGGGCTACAACGCGCTCTTCGACGAATGCGCCAAGCTGGGCTACCTCGAGGCCGATCCCGAGCTGGATGTCGGCGGCATCGACGCCGCCCACAAGCTGGCGATCCTCTCGTCCATCGCCTTCGGCACGCAGGTCAATTTCGACGGCATCGAGATCGAGGGCATCCAGCGCATCACCCTCTCCGATATCCGCCACGCCGCAGATATGGGCTTCCGTATCAAGCTGCTCGGCGTCGCTCAGATGACGGGCCGGGGCCTCGAACAGCGGATGACCCCCTGCCTCGTGCCCTACGACTCGCCGCTCGGCCAGCTTGAGGGCGGCACCAACATGGTGGTGATCGAGGGCGACGCGGTCGAGCAGATCGTGCTGCGCGGCCCCGGCGCAGGCGAAGGCCCCACCGCCTCGGCCGTGATGGCCGATATCTGCGACATCGCCCGCGGCACGCGCCTACCCGTCTTCGGCAAACCCTCGGAAACGCTTACAAAAGCGCCCGCCGCCCGCTCTGCCTCTGCCGCGCCCTACTACCTGCGGATGGACCTGCACGACAAACCCGGTGCGATGGCCAAGGTCGCCGCCGCGCTCGGTGAAGCGGGCGTAAGCATCGACCGGATGCGCCAGTACGGCCATGACAACGAGGCCGCACCGGTGCTCTTTGTCACCCACAAGACAACCCACGCCTCGCTCTCCGCCGCCCTCGCGGCGATCGGCCAGACCGGCGTGGTGGTGGGCGAGCCGGTGGCGCTGCGGATCGAGCAGGTCTGAACGGCTTTGTCACTTGAGTGAGGGCGGCCTCCGGGCCATCCTCACGCCATGCTGCGCCCCGCCCTCCTCCTCGCGCTCGCCCTCTCCCTCGCGGGCCTGCCGCTCCGGGCCGAGAGCCTCTCTGACCGTGCCTTTCAAGCCGCCCAGCTCGCCATGCTCTCCTCTGCCGGCAGTGCCATCCGGCAGGCCGAATTGCGCCGTTCCGCTGGCACCGGCCCGCTGGCCGACCTGCTGAAGGCCCGACAGCGCGTGGCCGACCGCCGCGCCCGGGCCGAGGCCGAGCTGGGGGCGCTCGGGCGCGACGGCACCGCCGACACCTCTGCCGCCACCCGCCTTTCGGGAGAGATCGACGCGCTCAGCACCGAGATCACCCAGCTAGAGACGCGCATCGCCGCCGAGTTCCCCCGCTTCGCCGAGATGACCCGCCCGCGCCCGATGACGCTGGCCGAGGTTCAGACCGCGCTGGCCCCGGAGGAGGGGCTGCTGTTCATCTATACCGGCGCCCGAGAGACCCATATCTGGGCGATCACGCCGGAGCATAGCGCATGGCAACGGATCGAGCTGGGCGAGGCAGACATTGCCGCCGATGTCGCGGCGCTCCGGCTATCCCTGAAAGCAGCCAGCAATGCCCGTGGCGCAGAAGCCCTGAAAACACTGGGGCAAAAACCGAAGATCACCCCGTTCGACCGCACCCGCGCCTTCCTCGTTTACGCCGATCTGCTCTCTGGTGTCATGCCCACGCTGGCCGGGACTGACCAGCTGTACACCGTCGCGCAAGGCCCGCTTACCGGCATTCCGCTCGGGCTTCTGGTCACCGATGCCCCCGGCGATGTGGCGCAGGACGGCGACCCCGATGCCCTGCGCCGCACCTCCTGGCTGTTCCAGCGGTTCGCCCTCGCCAGCCTGCCCACGGTGGAGAGCCTGCGCGCCATCGCGGCCCCCAGCCCGGCGCAGGCCACCGCCCCAACCGGGCGGTTTCTGGGCATCGGTGCGCCCCGTCTGACGGGCGGCGCCGCTGGCCTGCGGGGGGTCAAGATGGCAGGCGCCACAGCCGACCCCGAGAGCATCCGCGCCCTCGCCCCGCTGCCCGGCACCCTGCGCGAGCTCCGCGCCATCGCAACCACTCTCGGCGCCGGGCCGGAAGCCCTGCTCACCGGGGATGCCGCCGTTGAGCCCGCCCTGCGCGGCGCCGGGCTGGAGCAAGCCGAAATCGTCGTCTTCGCCACGCACGGACTACTCTCCGGCGAGCTTGAGGGCTTGGCAGAACCCGCCCTTGTGCTCACCCCGCCACAGGTCGCCACCGCCACTGATGACGGGCTGCTCACCGCCTCCGAGATCGCCGACATGACCCTCGCCGCCGAGTGGGTGATCCTCTCGGCCTGCAACACCGCAGGAGGTGACGGGCGCCCAGATGCAGAAGGCCTCTCCGGCCTTGCCCGCGCCTTTCTCGTGGCCGGTGCGAAGACGCTCATGGTGAGCCACTGGCCGGTGCGCGACGATGCCGCCGCACGGCTAACGACCGATGCCTTCGCCGCTCTGGAGCAACCGGATATCCGCCACAAATCCAAAGCCTTGCAGGCCTCCATGCAAGCGATGCTCGAAGATGGGAGCGACCCGACCCTCGCCCACCCGGCGGCCTGGGCGCCCTTCATCCTCGTGGGAGACGGCCGATGAAGCGCCTTCTCTTCGCCCTCCTCGTCGCGCTCACTCCACACCTCGCTCCCGCGCAGGAAACCGGCCCAGATGGTCCGGCCTTCGATGCCATGCTGCAGCGGCTCGAATTGGCGTGGCAAAGTAATGATGACGATCAGACCTACGCTACCCTCAACGCAGGTATCCGGGAGGCCCGCGCGAATGGCGAACTCACCCCAGGCTGGGCGATCTTCTATGCCATGCTGACCGACGCCGCGCGCATCCAAAAGAACAACCCCGCCTACGCCCTTCAACTGGCCGAGGATGGCCTCGCTCTGGTGAATGCGGCCGACGGGACGATGGACGAGGTCGGCTGGGCGCTCATGGTCTCCAAGGCCTACGCGCTGGCCGATCTGGGCCGCTATGCCGAGGCGGTGGAGGTCGGGCGCATCGCCCTGCCCCTCTTCCGCGCCGCCTATGGCGACGAAGATGCCGACGACTTCGCCGGGTACATCGCGCGATGGGAGCGCGGCGAGTTGGGAGACTTCAACCGCTCCGCCCTTGATATAGCGCAGGAGCGCATCACCCAAGCCGAAACAGCTTTTGGCGCGGGCGAATATGGCCGGGCGATCGAAATCGCGCAATCGGCCCGCATCCCCACCGTGCCCGGCGCAGGGCAGGACGCCCTGCGCGCCGCCGGCCTGAACTTTCGGGCCGAGCATATCGTCGGACAGGCGCAGAATAGCCTGAACCGCCCCGCAGATGCCTGCGCCAGTCTGCTCGCCGCGCTGCGCCACATCGCCGAGCCGTGGGATGGCCGCAGCCGGATCACGTGGCGGGTTTCGCTGGAACTGGAGCAAGACAGGCAGTTGCTCTACCGCCATATGAGCCGCCTAGGCGGATGCTCGATTTCTCTCGGAGACTACGAGCGCGCCGAGGCTGCCCTGATCGAGGCAGAGGCCCTCGCAGAACGGCCCGATTGGAAGGCCGATGCAATGGTCACGCGCGCCTCGCTCCTCGCCAACACCGGCGCATGGGCGGAGGCCCATGACGTGCTGCAGGATGCGGTGACCGTTGCTCAAGGCTCCGGCAATGCCACAATCATCGACAGCACCAGTTTTTATGCCGCCCTCGTTGCGGTCAAGACAGCCTCGTTGCGCGAGGGGCCTGCCCCCACCGCGCAGTTGATTGCGGCCTCCGAGGTGATCTTGCGTCAGTCGGAGCCGCCGCTGGGCCACGCCTTCGTGCTGCGAGAAACGGCTCAGACCCTCCTAAGCATCGGCGAGACCGAAAAGGCGCTGGAGTTTTCAGAGCGTTCCGTCGGCATCCAGCGCGATTGGGTGCTGAACTCGACCGACAGCCAATTTGGCATCGACCAGGCCCGCGCGAGCATGGCCAGCGCCGTCGAAACCTTCCTTTCGGCCGCCCATCTCGCCGCCAGTGCCGGGCAAACCGGCTGCCCCGAGGCCGAGTATCATCACTGCGTCGTCTCCGAGTGATCCGCTTGCGCTAACAGCCCGCGCGAGGGTTGCGCCGCCACGGGCGGAAGGCTACCCAATCGGCAACGCATGCTAGCCACGAGGGGCACCCGATGACCAAGAAGCCAGAATTTCACGACCGGATGCTCTCGCTGGGCCTCGCCCGCGTATCGGAGGCCGCCGCGCTGGCCTCGGCCAAGCTGATCGGTCGGGGCGACGAAAAGGCCGCCGACCAGGCCGCCGTGAACGCCATGCGCAACCAGCTGAACGCGCTGGACATTCGCGGCACCGTGGTGATCGGCGAAGGCGAGCGCGACGAGGCCCCGATGCTCTACATCGGCGAAGAGGTTGGCACCGGCACCGGGCCGGAAGTGGATATCGCGCTCGATCCGCTCGAGGGCACCACACTGACCGCCAAGGACATGCCCAACGCGCTCACAGTCATCGCCATGGCTCCACGCGGCTCGATGCTCCATGCCCCTGATGTCTATATGGAAAAGCTGGCCGTTGGCCCCGGCTACCCCGAGGGGATCGTGAGCCTCGACCAGTCCCCCGCCGAGCGCGTGCGCCTTCTGGCCGCCGCCAAGCAGGCCACCACGGCAGATATCACCGTCTGCATCCTCGAGCGCCCGCGCCACGAGGACCTAATCGCCGAGGTGCGCTCCACCGGCGCCGCGATCCGCCTGATCACCGATGGCGATGTGGCTGGCGTGATGCATTGCGCGGAGCCGGAAAAGACCGGGATCGACATGTACATGGGCCTCGGCGGCGCACCCGAGGGCGTGCTGGCCGCCGCCGCGCTCAAGTGCATGGGGGGGCAGATGTGGGGCAAGCTCACCTTCCGCAATGACGATGAGAAGGCCCGCGCCAAGAAGGCCGGAATCGAGGATCTCGACCGGATCTACGCGCGCGACGAGATGGTGCAGCACGATGTGATCTTCGCCGCCACCGGCGTGACCGACGGCAGCCTCGTGCCCGGCATCAAGCGCGAGGTCGGATACCTGACCGCCGAGACTTTGCTGATGCGTTCCAAGACCGGTTCGGTCCGCCGCATGCAGTATCGCAACCCGACCTCGGCGATGTAACGGGCGCGATGCGATGAGCCGCACAAGATGACGGCCTTTCTGGGCGTCGAAGAGTCCCTCACGGGCCGGCGGTGGGTCGGCCCGCCGCCCGAGGAAGACAGGCTCGCCGAGGCGATGGTGCAGGCCACCGGTCTCCCCGGCCCTCTGGCCCGCCTGCTGGTGCAGCGCGGCGTGCCCCCTGAAGAGGCCGAACCCTTCCTTGCCCCCGCTCTGCGCGATCTGCTGCCTGACCCGCGCAAGCTGCGCGATATGGAGGTTGCCGCCGCACGGCTCAACCGCGCCGTAGAACAGGCCGAAGCCATTGCGATCTTTGCCGATTATGATGTGGACGGCGGCACCTCCGCAGCGCTGCTGATCCGTTGGCTGCGCGCGCTAGGGCGGGAGGCGACGCTTTATGTGCCCGACAGGATCGGCGAGGGTTACGGGCCAAACGCGCCCGCCATCTCCGAACTGGGCCAGAGCCACAGCCTGATCATCTGCGTCGACTGCGGCACCCTCTCGCATGAGGCGCTGGCCGCCTCCGGCAGCGCCGAGGTGGTTGTGCTCGATCACCATTTGGGCGGTGAAACGCTCCCGCCTGCGGTCGCCGTGGTCAACCCCAACCGGCAGGATGAAAGCGGCGAGCTCGGCCACCTCTGCGCCGCTGCCGTGGTGTTCCTGTGCCTTGTCGAGGCCAACCGCCAGCGGCGCGAAGCCGGGGCCAGCCCCCTGCCCGACCTCATGGGCCTGCTCGACCTCGTGGCGCTGGCCACCGTGGCCGATGTGGCCCCACTCATCGGCGTGAACCGGGCGCTGGTGCGGCAGGGGCTGAAGATCATGGCCCACCGCGCCCACCCCGGCCTCTCCGCCCTAGCCGACGTTGCGGGCGTGGACCGTGCACCAACGCCCTACCACCTCGGCTACCTCCTCGGCCCCCGGATCAACGCGGGCGGGCGCGTGGGCCGCGCCGACCTTGGCGCAAGGCTCCTTGCCACCGACGACCCGGCCGAGGCCCGCGAACTGGCCGAACGGCTCGACACGCTCAACAAAGAACGCCGCGAGATCGAGGCCGCCGTGCAACAGGCCGCGCTTGAACAGGCCGAGGCACGCGGGCTGGAGGAGCCGCTTGTCTGGGCCGCGGGCGAAGGCTGGCATCCCGGTGTCGTCGGCATCGTCGCCTCAAGGCTGAAAGAGGCCACCGGCCGCCCGGCCGTGGTGATCGGTATGGAGGGCGACGAGGGCAAAGGCTCTGGCCGCTCGATCACCGGCGTCGATCTGGGCGGCTGTGTGCATCGTCTGGAAGATGAGGGGCTGATTACCCGTGGCGGCGGCCACAAGATGGCGGCGGGGCTCTCGCTCACCGCCGATCAGCTGGAGCCCGCGATGGCCCGCCTCTCCGAGTTGCTGGGCCGACAGGGCGCTGGAGCGAGCGGCCCGCGTGACTTGCGGCTCGATGGGCTGATCCTGCCCACGGCCGCCACGGTGGAACTGATCGAGGCGCTCGAACAGGCCGGCCCCTTTGGCGCCTCTGCCCCCGCCCCCCGTTTTGCCCTGCCCGAGGCCGCACTGGCCGATGCCCGCGTGGTGGGCGAGAACCACCTGAAACTGGCGATCCGCACCGCGATGGGCCAGCGACTAGAGGCCATCGGCTTTCGCATGGCCGATACACCGCTTGGCCAGGCCATGCTCGAAGCGCGCGGCGGCGCGTGGCACCTTGCCGGACGGCTGGAAGTGAACCATTGGCAGGGCCGCGCCCGCCCGCAACTGCGGCTGGAAGACGCCGCGCGGGCGTGACCGCGCTGGTGGTTCTCTCAGGGCTGCCCGGCACCGGAAAAACCACCATATCCCGCGCGCTTGCCAGCCTTTCAGGCGCGATCCACCTTCGGATCGACACGATAGAGACCGCCATCTGCGCCTCCACCCTCGCGCCCGAAAACGCCGCCGACGCGGGCTACCTTGTCGCCCGGACCCAAGCCGCCGAACTGCTGGCTGCAGGGCATTCGGCCATCGTGGATTGCGTGAACCAGTGGCAGATGACGCGAGACTGGTTTTGCTCCATCCCGCGAGCGGACGCCCGACTGGTGACCTGTGAAATCACCTGTTCCGATCCGGAGCAGCACCGCGCGCGGGTCGAATCCCGCCGCGCCGATCTGCCGGGGCTCAAACTTCCCGACTGGCAGGCCGTTCTGGCGCGCGATTATCACCCTTGGGACGTCGCCGACCTGCACATTGACACTGCGAGCGTGATGCCCGAGCGCGCTGCAGCCCTGATTTTCAAGGCGATGACGGGCACGTAAAAAATCCGCACCGGGAGCCGAAGAATCTTCTTGCGCTCCCCGCGCGCTTTTCCTAAATACCCCCCCACGGCTGGACCCTGCCCCGTTCGTCTATCGGTTAGGACGCCAGGTTTTCAACCTGGAAAGAGGGGTTCGATTCCCCTACGGGGTACCAGCCGTCCTTCTCCCCTCAGTGTCTGTTTTGCGAAAGCGGATGTTACTCACCGGGCCAAGGCCGTGGCGCAGGCATAGCCAGATCACGCCGAGGCTGAGGATCAGCCAGATCCCGCCCCAAAGCACCGTGGCCCCTCCGAACTCCTCCGCCAGCATCCGTGCATCCGACTGAAATGCACTGCGGCGGATCGTGTCATCGAAAATGTCGTAGGGCACGTAGATCAGGCTCGTAAGCCCGATGACACGCAGCACGAGGTCAGCCGCCTGATGCGGCAAAAACCGCGCCACACCCAGCATGACGGCACCTGTGGCGAGGCAGAAAAGCAGTGCGAAGGGCGTTCTGATCCATAGGGCTGCCACCAGCAGGAGCAGCGCCCCGAATCCCGCCAAGATCGCCCGGTCCGCGTTGGTGCGCAGGGCGGCCACCAACGCCAGCGCGCCGAAGAGCAACGAGCCGAGGTACCCCGCCGAAAGGGTGACAAACCGGTTGCCGCCCCGGATCAGCGCATGCCCGCCTTCGCGCGGATCGACCGACATTTCAACGATGCTGCCGCCGGTCAGCAGCCCGGCGAGGCCGTGGGACAATTCGTGGAGAAAGATCACAAGAATCCGCAGCGGATAGACCACGGGCGTGCGCCAAAGGGCGAAGACCAGCGCGAGAATGAGCAGCAGTTGCCAGTGGCCCCGGAGAAACGACATGCCTCATGGGGCAGTGACCGGGGCTGCTTGTCAATCGCAGCCCTCGCCGATGCCCGGAAGATCGCTGGCATAAACGGTCACCCGCCCGCGCCCGCTCCGCTTGGAGGCATAGAGGGCCGTATCTGCGTGCTGCATCATCTCCTCGGCATCCGTGGTGGTGTAGAAGTCGCTCACCGTGAGGCCGATGGAGCCGGAGATATTGCAGGTATCACCCTCGAAAGGGATCGGCTCTTCCAACCGGCTGATGATCCGCCGTCCAAGCGCGGCGAGCCGGTCGGGGTTGGAGAGGCCGACGAAGATCAGCACGAATTCGTCGCCCCCGGCCCGCACGATCACATCTGAAAGCCGGGTCTCGGCGCGGAGGATGTCGGCCACCTCGCGCAGCACGTGGTCTCCTGCGGCGTGCCCGAGCGTATCATTGACCGACTTGAAGAAATCGAGGTCGAGGTTCATCAGCCCGAAGCTGGCCTTACTGGTGGTCAGCCGCTCTAGCACATCCTCCATCGCCCGGCGGTTGGCGAGGCCTGTCAGCATGTCGGATGACGCCTGTTTTTCAACGGCGGTCATTGCCCCTTGAAGCCGTTGGTTGAGCGCCTTCCACTCGTTGAGCGCCGCCGTCTTGGCCTCGACGAGGTAGAGCATTTCAACCGCTAGATCGGTGGCAGCAAAGTCGGCGTTGGTCAGGTCATAATCCTGCACTGCTTCGATGATGTTGAAGCCGAAAGAGAGGTTCACGATCAGCCCATGTTCGGCCGAGAGGGGGGCGACGAGGCCTGCCATGCCGGTGCGCGGGGCATCGCGAAAGGCCAGCTTCACCCGTCCGCCATCGGCGCGGGCAAGGTCGCTGACGCGGGTCACACCGCTCGGGCGTTTGATCTCGAAAACCTCCAGAAATCTGCGTCCGGCAAGCGGCAAGTCGGGTCGGAGCTTTTGAAGGCTTGGCCCGGCGTGAGCGATATGGCCGCTGTGCCGGAGCTGCAGGTGCATCGGCATCAGCCTGTCCAGCGCCTCTTGCAGGATCGGCTCCAGAAAGCCCCCGCGAACACTTGCGAGGTCCCCGATGGCCCCGCGACCCGGCTCGACACTCATCCGGTGCCCCTCGGCAACTGCGCCTCACCGCCAAGGTAGAACTGCTTGGCTTCGGCGAATTCGGGATCGAGGAGGTTTATGGTGATCACCTCCTGCCGCTCCATCGCGCCACCCAATTCAAGGAAGGCAAGCGCGCCGAAATCATCGGCCAGCGCGCGCAAAATCCCGGTCATGACCGCGCCGAACCCGCCCTTCCGCGACGCGACCTCAAGCCTGAACCGCCCGGGCTCCAGCTCGGTCAGGTGCAGCTGCGGAAGTTCCAGCTCGGGCACGGCGAGTCGCGCGCGATCGGGCAGGTCATCGAGCGAATAGAGAAGTTCCAGAAAGCTCTGCCCGCCAAACCGCAGGAGCCTGCGGATGGCGCGGGTGTTTGGGTGGGTGACGAGGTAAGTGCCCAGATCCTCAAGAATATCCTCCACCGGCTGGCCGCGCATGCGAGAGAGCGCGGTCAGCATGGCGAGCGTGACCTCATCTTCGTAGGTAAGCATGGCCTCGAAGCCAGAGGTGCCAACGCCCGCCTCGGCACCGAGTTCTGCCCATATTTCAGGGCCGTAGATGTCGCGCACGAAGCACTGGACCGCGCGATTGATCAAGCCATGCATAGCTGCACCCGTTTAACCTGCAATGCAGACTAGCGGGGGAGAGTTAACAAAGACCGAAGCGGAACCGGTCGCGCCGAAGGGCTCAGAAGTCGGTCGGTGCGCCGCCTTCTGCCTTCCGGCGGGCGACGAAGGCCTCCAGCTCTTCGCGGATGTCTTCCGCCATCGGCGGCGGCTCAAATGTGTCTATGATTTGCTTGTAGAGCGTATGCGCGCGGTCCGCCGTCCAGACCCCGCCCTTGGCCTGCCACGCCTCGAAATTCGTCCAATCGGACACGATGGGTTGGTAGAAGGCGGTCTCGTAGCGGGCCTGGGTATGGTCGATGCCGAAGAAATGGCCGTAGTGGCCGACCTCGGCGATGGCATCCACCGCGATATCATCGGGAGTGGTCGCCACAACCGCAGGCTCGAAGTAGCGCTGGATCATCTGGATCAATTCGCAATCCATGATGAATTTCTCGGGGCTGGCCACCAGCCCGCCCTCCAGCCATCCGGCCGCGTGGTACACGATGTTGGTGCCGGATTGCACCGCCGACCAGAGCGAGTTGGAGGTCTCCCACATCGCCTGCCCGTCCGGCACGTTGGCGGTGCAGGCACCGGAGGCACGCATGGGCAGGCCGTAGAACCGCGCCAACTGGCCGGTCATCTGGGTGGCGCGCATATACTCGGGCGTGCCGAAGGCGGGTGCGCCCGACTTCATGTCAACGTTGGAGGTGAAGGTGCCGATCACGCAGGGCGCGCCGGGGCGGACATATTGAAAGAGGGCAATTGCCGAGAGCGCCTCGGCGATACTCTGCGCCACCGCGCCCGCCATCGTTACCGGTGCCATTGCCCCGGCCAGCGTGAACGGCGAGACGATTACCGCCTGCCCCCGCCGAATGCAGCGCAGGCAGCCGTCGATCATCGGCCAGTCGTGCTTGAGCGGCGAGGTGGAGTTGATGTTGGTATACATGTGCGGCTTGGCCTCGAACTCCTCGTCCGTCAGGCCGCAGGAGATCCGCACCATCTCCATCACATCCTCCACCCGCTCCGGCCCGAGGCTGTAGGCGTGTGCCACCTTGTCGGTCAGGGTGAGTTTGTCGAAGAGCACGTCGAGGTGACGGACGGAGGGGTGAATGTCGACCGGTTCCACCGGGTAGCCGCCGGCGAAGTGGATGCAGTTGAAATATTGAGTGAGCTTCAGCAGGTTGGCGCATTGCTCGCGGTTGCCGGGCACCTTGGAGCCGAGTGACAGATCCCAGTAATTGGGCGGGGAAGAAACATTGCCGAAGAGGATCGCCTTGCCGCCGATGGGCAGGGCCTTGGCCGGATTGCGCGGCGTGATGGTGAACTCGGCAGGCGCCTTGGCGACCATTTCCATCACCCAGTCGCGCCCCATCCGCACGACTTGATCCTCGACGGTGCAGCCTGCCTCGGCGAAGATCTTGCAGGCCTCCTCGTTGAGAAAGACAATGCCAATCTCTTCCAGTATGCGCATGGCCCCTTCATGGATGGCGGCCACACCCTCGGGCGTGAGCGGCTCGGTCGGCGCGTCGGTATTGAGCGGAATGCGCCACGGCATCTGGTCCAGCACCTCCGGCCGGTTGCGGCGCGGGTTGGCGGCGCGGCCACCGGCACGGCGGCGTTTAGCGGGCATGTCATCCATGGCGTGGCTCCTGGGCATCTTGCCTCAGGTTGCGCGCGAGATCGGGGGCACAGTTTTCCGGATGCGACGCGTGATGTCGCAAACGGAGGACGGGGCGGCGATTTCGGCTCAGGCCGTGGCCAGCCACTCCGGCAAGTGGCCGATGTGCGGCAGGACCACTGCGGCATGGGGCGCAAGCACCTCGGGGGGCGTGATGCCGGTGCAGACGGCCACGCAGACCATCCCTGCCGCGCGGCCAGCTTCCAGGTCGTGGGTGCTGTCGCCGATCATCACGCAGTGCCCCGGCGCGAGGCCCTGTGCATCGGCGAAGGCAAGGCACATGCCCGGCCCCGGCTTGGCGCCATGCCCACTGTCATAGCCCGCCACATAGGCGAAATGCTCCGCTACCCCGGCAGCCCAAAGGTGGGCGTGGGCGGCAGCTTCGGCGTCATTGGTTGCAATGCCCAGCACATGGCCCCTGCCCCGGAGCGTGTCGAACAACGAGGTGAGGTCGGTGGCGGGCACCTGCGGGGCCTCGGCGGCGGCGGTGTTGATCCGGTCGGTCAGCGCCGCCCGGTTCCAGCCCCGCAGCAGTGGAAGGACCGGCGCAATCGCCTCCTCGGGCGTTCCGGCGACGATGGGGCTCTCGGGAGAGAACTGTGCAGTTTCCGGATCGACCCCCATCGCCTCCGCCAACCGCCTTGCCAGTGCCGGGTCGCCCTCGGCCAACCCTTCGATGAACTCCAGAGTGAATCCGCCCCAGCTTTTCTGGTAGTCGAACAGCGTGCCGTCTTTGTCAAACAGCAGGCCCTTGAGCCGCGGCGCGCTCATGTCCAGCTCGGCATGTCGCCGCCCGGAAGTGCCATGCGCGCCTGCATCGGCACGCTGTATTTGAGCCCGGCGGCATCGCAGAACCCAGTGACCCACGCATCGTCCATCGCAAGAAAGTCCAACACCGAGGCAAGAAATTCAGGTTCCGCTGCCCGCGCCCGCACCTCGGCTTCCGACACGCCGGTTGAGCCAAGAAACACAGGCAAAAGCTCGTCATTCCCGGCCAGCCAGGCGAGGGCCTGCAAGCCGATGGTCTCGGCGGAGTCACGATTCATTTTCTGGCCCCATTAACTTTTGGAAAGGTTTTTTTAACCATCTGCATACAGACTGGCCTCTACAGGGGAAAGGCGCAGAAGCGCTCGGAAGGATCGTGGGATGCCAGGGAAAATCCTGATCATTGATGACGTGCCCGCAAACCGGGTCGTCCTCAAGGTCAAACTCGCCGCCGCCTGCTATGACGCCGTCGCCAAGCACGGCGGGCAGGATATCGTGGCGCTGTTGCAGGGCATTCGGCCCCGTCTGGTGATCGTGGACGCTGACCACCCCGATGCGCCCGCGTTGCGCGCGATCGAGGCGCTGCGGGCCGATGCCGAATTCGGCACCCTGCCGGTGATCGTGACCGGCGCGCCCTCTGACCGGGCCAACCATACCGAACTGATGCTCGCCGCCCTCGCCCGGGGCGCGGATGCCTTCCACCCCAAGCCGGTCGAAGATGCGCTTTTGCTCGCGCGCATTCGTCAGCTGTTGCGCCTGCGGGAAATTTCCGAGGAGCTGCGGCTGCGGGAGACCACAAGCCATGCCCTTGGCTTTGCTGAGGAGATCGAACCCTTCGCCCGCCCTGCGCGGATCGCCTTGGTCGCGGGTGATATGGAAACCGGCCAGCGCTGGCAGGAGGCTCTGAAGGGCCACTTTACGCACCGGATCTCTGTGCTCGATCAGCATGCAGCCCTCGGAGAGCACGCGCCCGCCTTGCAGGATACCTACGTGATCGCATCGGAACTGAAGCGCCCGGGCGACGGACTACACCTGATGAGCGAGCTGCGGTCGCGCCGCTGGTCGCGCCATGCGCCCTGCCTCATCGTAATGCCCGACAGCGACCCGGCGCAGGCCGCCATGGCGCTGGACCTCGGCGCAGCGGACCTCATCGAGGAGCCGGTCGAGGGCCGCGAACTGGCACTCCGCCTCACCGCGCTCATTGCCCGAAAACGTGAGAGCGACCAGCTGCGCAGGCGGGTGCGGGACGGGTTGAAGCTTGCGGTGACCGACCCGTTGACCGGGCTCTACAACCGCCGCTACGCGCTCTCGCACCTCGCCCGGATCCGCAACAATGCTGCCCTCAGCTGCAAGAGCTTTGCGGTCATGGCGCTCGACCTCGATCACTTCAAACAGGTCAATGACCGTTACGGCCATGCCGCAGGGGACGAGGTGCTGCGCAGCGTGGCGAAGCGCATCGCGGGCAACCTGCGCAGCGTTGATATGGTGGCCCGCATCGGCGGCGAGGAGTTTCTCGTCGCCATGCCCGACACCAGTGAAGAGGACGCCCGCCGCGCTGCGCAACGCCTGTGCCGCCTCATCGAGGCAGAGCCTATTCCCCTGCCCGCTCCTGCGCGTGGCAGTCTGCGGCAGACCGTCTCCATCGGCGTGGCCCTCGGCGGCGGTGCTGGCAGCGACTGGGTCGATGAGGCCGGGGCGGAGGCGATGCTGGAAGCCCTCATCGACCAGGCAGACCGCGCCCTGCTGTCGTCCAAAGCGCATGGTCGAAATACCGTTACCCTTGGGCGCGACGCCGCCTGAACCTGCTGTCCCGGGCGAGCGGGTCTGCAACTGGGTGCTGCTCCATCGAAGCTACGTGTCGGCAGGGTGCCGAATACCTATAGCCTCGGCCCGAGCCGTTCCAGCATGGCAAGGCATTGCGACAGCTGGGAAATTTCAAGGAACTCATCGGGCTTGTGGGCCTGCTCGATGGAGCCGGGGCCGCAGATCACCACGTCGATCCCGAGTTGCTGAAAGACGCCCGCCTCGGTGTTGAACGGCACCAGCGCGCCGCCGTTGGAGCCGGTGAGCGCGCAGGCCAGTGCGGCGGCCTCGCCGTGGGTCGCAGGCATGAGGCCGGGGGTGTCGCCGATGGTTTCGGTCGTGATTGCCGCCTCCGGCGCAACTTTCTTCATGGCCGGGAGCAGTATGTCACTGATATAACGCTGCATTTCGGTGCGGACGAACTGCGCATCGGCGTCCACCACAGGGCGCATCTCCCACTGCACTTCGGCCTCCGCGGGGATCACGTTGTGGGCGAAGCCGCCGATGAGGCTGCCGGTGTTGATGGTGGTCCAGGGCGGCTCGAAGCGGCTTTCGGACGGGGTGCGGGCCTTGAGGGATTCGCGCAGTTCCATCAGGCGGGCGATGTAGCGGGCGGCGTATTCGACGGCATTGACGCCTGCTCCCGGGTCGGAGCCGTGGCCGCCGCGGCCGGTGAAGCGGGTGGTGTACTCGCAGCAGCCCTTGTGGCCCTCGACGACGCGCATGGAGGTGGGCTCGCCGATGATGGCGAGGGAGGGCAGGATCTCGCGGGATTTCAGCTGCTCTGACAAGGACTTGGCGCCAAGGCAGCCGGTCTCTTCATCGTAGGTGAAGGCAAAGTGGAGCGGGCGGGTCTTGATTTGGACGGCGAGCGCGGGGGCCATCGCCACGCAGGCGGCGATGAAGCCCTTCATGTCGCAGGTGCCACGGCCGTAGAGGCGACCCTCTCGGGTGGTCATGGTGAAGGGATCGGCGGTCCAGGCCTGCCCCTCCACGGGGACCACATCAGAATGGCCGGAGAGCAGGATGCCGCCTTGAACATCCGGCCCCAAGGTGGCGTAAAGATTGGCCTTTTCGCCGCAGTCGCTCTTCATCACCTCCACACGGGCGCCGGCACTCTCGAGCCGGTCCGCCAGCGCGTCGATGCAGGCCAGGTTGCTGTCGGCGGAGACGGTGGGATAGGCCACCAGCTCGCCCAGAAGCGCAATCGTGTCGTCCAGCGTGGTCATGGCGCGAGACTACGCCTCAGGCCCGGCCCCCGCCAGCCCGATCGGGCGCTCCCCGGCCAAGAGGGGCGCGTGGCGGGCGAAGAGGGCGGAGATGCGGCGGCAGACCTCGCGGATCTCGGGGCGGTGTCGGTCATCATTATGGGTCACGAGATGTTGCCGTTCGGTTAATTCGTCGATCAGCGCGCCAGCGCGGGTGAGGCGCGGGTCGGCGTCTCCGACGAAACAGGGCATGACGCCGATGCCGGCACAGCCACGCACGAGGTCGTGCATGGTGGCCACGGAGCTTGCCCAGGCGGTGACCTCCACCGGCTGGCGCAGCACCCAGCGGGCGGCGGGGTGCATGGCGTGAGCCTCGTCGACGGCGACCCAACCTGCGCCCTCCTGATCGGCCATGTGGCGGGCGCGGAAAGGCGCAAAGCGCAGGGTTTGCAAGGGCTTGGAGGCGAGATTGCCGCTTGTCGGCGGGCTGTTGCGGATGCCGATCTCGACCTCGCGGTGGGCAATGTCGAGCCGGGCTTCGGTGGTGCAGAAGGTGATGCGGAACGGGTCTTCGGGGCGCCAGAGCTCGGTGAAATGGTCGGCCATGAAGGCGGCGGTGGCGGTGCCAGCGGAGATGCGGACGGCGGGGCGATTGCCTGCGGCGTCGAGCCATTGGTCGAGGCTTCGGGCGGCGGCGGCCATGGGCTTGACGCGAGCCAGAAGCCCCTGCCCTTCGGGCGTTAATTCGTAGCCATGTCGGGACCTTACGAAGAGTTGCAGGCCCAGCGCCTCCTCCAGTGCGAGCATCCGACGGCCGAGGGTGGCGGGGCTGGCACCGGTTTCGCGCGCGGCGGCGGAGAGGCCGCCGGTTTCGGCGATGTGGAAGAAGAGGCGGAGGTCGTCCCAGTTTTGCATTTTTGAAAAGAAGGCTCCGGTATCGGGCAGTTTTGCGCGCTCATTAAGGTCTTATCTTTTCAAAAACGCAACAATTGGAGGCCGAGATGACACCGATCCTGACCATCCTTCCGCGCCGGAACGACCGGCAGAAACCCACGCCGAACGAGATCGAGGAGTTCTACCAAAGCCACGGCAAATGGTGGGGCGCGCGACTTGTTAACCGCTTCGCAAAACGCGACGCAGAGCCAATAAACACTGATGCACAACTTATGCACATCCGATGCACATCCCATGCATACGCAATCTGCAAAGATTGACCGCGTGGTGCCGTTAAGCCCGTCGGACGGTGGCGCAAGGAAGGCTTAAGCGTCGCGCTGCGCGATCCAGTCGTGGTCGGGGTGGTTCTTGAAGCGCCACTTGCGGATCGGGCCGGCCATGACGTTGAGGTAGTACATCTCGTAGCCGTGGGGTGCGCCGCAGGGGTGGTGGCCTTTGGGGACGAGCACCACATCATGCGAATTGACGCTCATGGTTTCGTCGAGCGAGCCGTCCTCGGTGAAGACCCGCTGGTGGCCGTAACCCTGCCCGGGGTTGAGCCGGTGATAGTAGGTCTCTTCGAGGTAGGTCATGTTGGGGTAGTCATCTTCGTCGTGCCGGTGCGGCGGGTAGGACGACCAGTTGCCTGCGGGGGTGAAGACCTCGGTGACGAGCAGGCTGTCGGCAACATCGGATTCTTCCATCGCGATGGGGAAGATGTAGCGGGTGTTGCTGCCCTTGCCGCGGGTGACCTTCTCGGGGCGCGGAAGGATGCGGGCCTTGTGGCCGCCCTGCCCGGCGGGCGCGGTGCAGACGCCGATGGTGCAATCGGTCGTGGCGGTGGCCTGCCAGTCGGTGCCGCCGGGGACGTAGACGCAATGGGGGGCGGTCTGCTCGAAGACGTCCATCCGCTCGCCCTGCTCGCCGAAGTCTTCGCCTGCTGCCGAGATGTTGGCCTTGCCCTCGACCATGACGAGAATGACCTCGAGATCGCCGGTGGCCTCGGAAACGCTTTCGCCCGCCTTCAGCCGGTAGCAGGAAAAACCGACATAACCCCAGTCGGGGGATTTGGAGGTTTTGGCGTTGGCGATGGTGATCTCGTGGATCTTGCCGGTCTCGCCGGAGGGTTTGCGGAGCAGGTCGGACATGGGCGTTCCTTTCAGGGCTGGCGGCGGGCGTGCTGGGCCTTGGCGGCCTCCGCGAAGGCGGACGCTTCCCAGCCTTCAGCGCGGGCGCGGCGCAGCAGGGCGGCCTGGGTTTCGGGCGCGAGGCCGCCAGCGGGTGGGTCGGTGTCGAGATTGGTGGGGAAGCTGTAGCCCTCGGCGCAGGCGGCGATGGCGGCGGATTCGGCCAGCGGGGGCAGCGAAAGGGTTTGCAGCGCCGGGTAGAGCGCGAGTGACATGGCGAGGCGGTCGAGCGACTCCATCGCGCGGCCCATTGGGGAGCTGACCTGCAGCAGGTTGGCCATGCGCTGGATGTTTTCGCTCACGTTGTCGCCCGCGCCGTGGAATAGCGCGGGGGAGAAGAAGAGCGCATCGCCTTTTTGCAGCGGGAGCTGGATGAAGCTCTCTTCGAAATAGGCGGCGAATTCCGGCTCGCGGTAGGCCATGTAGCCGGGGCCGTAGAGCTGGCTGAAGGGCAGCAGCTTGGTCGGGCCGGATTCCAGCGGCATGTCGCAATGGGCAACGGCGCCTTGCAGCGTGAGGAAGGGCGAGAGCTGGTGGACGTGGGCGGGGAAGCGGGCGGCCTCGGCGCCGGTCTGGAAGCCGAGGTGGAAATCACGGTGGGCCGTCTGTGCCTTGCCGCCCGGGCGGACCAGGTTGACCTGGGCGGTCATCTGGTAGCCCGGGCCGAGCCAGGCCTCGGAGACGGCATCTATCGCCGGGCTGGCAAAGCTGGCGGCGAAGGCTTGCGGATCGCGGAGGCAGAGCTTTTGCAGCGAGTTCCAGATCCGGTCATTGGCCCCGGCGGCGGCGAAATGGTCGGCCTTGGCGCCGGAGGCGGCCTTTTCATCGGCGATGATCGCCTCGTAGGCGGCGGAGGCAGCATCGAGCGCGGCGTGGTCGGGGACGGCTTGCCGAAGCACCAGCACGCCGGAATGGTCGCGCAGGACGGCGGCCCATTCAGCCATGAGAGCGGTGCGCTCTGCCGGACCATCGAGGGTGAGCGTGGCCACGTCGTAGAGCGGCACGTTCTTTTCGATGGCGGCGGCGCGGGGGGCGTCGGCGGGCGCGAGCTGGCGGGAGGTCAGAGCCTTGAAGGCGGCGAGGTCGCAGCTTGCGGCGGAGTAGTAGGCGGTGTCTTTCATTCCTCTTCCTCCGGGTCGGTCCATGCGATGAAGAACTGAAAGGCCATCCACGCCCCGGCTACGGCGAAGGCCACGGCCCAAGGGGTTGCGCCCATCGAAAGCTCCACCCCCGCCCATGCGAAGCAGAGGACGGTGGCCAGCACCCGCCGCCACATCGGGCGGAAGAAGGGATGCTGGAGGTTGAAGAAGTCACCCATCAGGAAATATCGAGCCCCGCGTTCTGGCAGGCGGCGACAATGGTCTCGTATCCGAGTTTGGAGTAGTCGTAGGGCGGCGCCTTGGCCGGGTCCTGCTCGGCCTCCACCACGATCCAGCCTGCATAATCCATTGCGGCGAGTTTCTTCGTGATCGCTGCGAAGTCAATGCAACCCTCCGGGTCGCCGGGCACGGTGAAGGCGCCCGCGATGACGGCATCGAGGAAGGAGCCGTTCGACGCGCGGATCTGCTCGACGACCTTGGGGCGCACGTCCTTGTAGTGGACGTGGTGGATGCGGTCGGCCCAGCGCTCGAGCACGGCCATCTCGTCGGCGCCGCCGAAGCGCAGGTGGCCGGTATCGTAGAGCAGGTGCACCTCGGTCGGGCTGCCCTCCATCAGCCAATTCACATCGTCCTCGTCTTCGATGATCGAGCCCATGTGGTGGTGATAGGCGAGCGGCATGCCCTGCCCTTCCATCCACTTGGCCAGTTCGCCGAGCTTGGCGGCATAAGCCGTCACCTCGTCGCGCGAGAGTTTGGGGCGGTTTGCCACCGGGGTCGCCGGATCGCCCTGCACCGTGTTGGAGCATTCGGCGTAGACGATGCAGGGGGCATTCAGGGCGATGAACTGCTCGACCTGCGCGGCGACGGCCTTTTTCTCGGTTTCCAGATCGTTCACCAGCAGGTTGCCCGAGCACCAGCCGCCGCAGAGGGCGATATCGTTGATGTCGAGGTAATGGCGCAGGCCGGGCGTGTCGTGGGGCATGCGCTGGCCGCGTTCGACGCCGGTGTAGCCGATCTCGCGGCTCTCCTTGAGGGCCTGCTCCATTGTGTAGGCGGCAGTGAGGTCGGGCAGATCGTCGTTCTGCCATGCAATGGGGGAGATGCCGATTTTGACGGGCATGGCGGTTATCCTGCGATCTGGGATTTGCGGGCGGTCTCATAGGCCTTGCGGGCCTGCGCGACCTCATCGCGGGTGGAGGTTTCGGGCACGGCGACATCCCACCAGTGACCGCCGTGGGGCGTGGAGGGGTATGGATCGGTGTTGATGACGACCACGTAGGGGCCGGTGGCCTTGTGGCGCGTGGCGAGCGCAGCCTCCAGCTCTTCGATGGTGTTCACCTGCACCGCTTCGGCGCCCATCGAGGCGGCGTGGGCGGCGAAGTCGATGTTGGAGGGCTGGCTGTGGATCGTGTGCTCCAGCAGGTTGTTGAACTCGGCCCCGCCGGTGCCCATTTGCAGCCGGTTGATGCAGCCGTAGCCCCGGTTGTCGGTGATGACGACAGTGAAGGGCACGCCCATCATCGCTGCCGTGGCCATCTCGGAGTTGGCCATCATGTAGGAGCCGTCGCCAACCATGCAGATCACGTCACGCTCGGGCTGGGCGAGCTTGATGCCCACGGCGCCCGCGATCTCGTAGCCCATGCAGCTGAAGCCGTACTCCATGTGGTAGGCGCCGGGGCGCGGGGCCTTCCAGAGTTTGTGGAGCTCGCCGGGCATGGTGCCGGCGGCGCACATGACTACGGTGTCTTCATGGCTGGCACGTTGCACGGCGCCGATCACCTGTTGGTCGGTGGGCAGGGCGTTGTCGCCTTCGGGGGCCTCGGTGAGCGGGTCGACGGCGGCGAACCAGTCGGATTTTAGGGCGGCGTCGGGGCCGCTGGCCTTGTATTCACCGAGCGCGTTGGTCAGAGCCTCCAGTCCCTCGCGGGCATCAGCCATCAGCGGCATGGCGCCGTGCTTCATGGCGTCATAGGCGGCGACGTTCAGGGAGATCAGCGTGGGGTTGGCGGCGAAGAGCGCCCAGCTACCGGTGGTGAAATCCTGAAAGCGCGTGCCGACGCCGAGCACGAGGTCGGCCTTGGCGCAGGCTTCGTTGGCGGAGGATGCGCCGGTGACGCCGACGGGGCCGAGGTTGAGGGCGTCGTCCCACGGGAGAGCGGATTTGCCGGCCTGGGTTTCGACCACGGGGATGTTGTGGCGGGCGGCGAAGGTTTGCAGCTCGGCGCAGGCGTGGGAGTAATGCGTGCCGCCCCCGGCGACGATGACCGGGTGCTTGGCGGCGCGGATCGCGTCTGCCGCTTCGGACAACTCGTAGGCATCGGGGCCTTGGCGGCGCAGGTGCCACGTGCGGGGGGCAAAGAAGCTCTCGGGCCAATCGAAGGCCTCGGCCTGCACATCTTGGCAGAAGGCGAGGCAGACCGGGCCGCACTCTGCCGGGTCGGTCATGGTGCGGAAGGCCCGGGGCAGCGCGGTGAGCAGCTGCTCGGGGCGGGTGATCCTGTCGAAGTAGCGGGTGACGGGCTTGAAGCAGTCGTTGGCGCTGGTGGTGCCATCGGAGAAGTCTTCAATCTGCTGAAGCACCGGGTCGGGACCGCGGTTGGCAAACACGTCACCGGGGATCAGCAGGAGCGGCAGGCGGTTGACGTGGGCCAGCGCGGCGGCTGTGACCATGTTGGTCGCGCCGGGGCCGATGGAGGAGGTGACCGCCATGGCGCGGCTGCGGCCGAGCTGCTTGGTGTAGGCCAGCGCGGTGTGGCACATGGTTTGCTCGTTATGGCCGCGCCATGTGGGGATGGCATCACGCGAGGCATGGAGCGCCTCGCCGAGGCCCGCCACGTTGCCATGGCCGAAGATTGCCCAGACCCCGGCGATGAAGGGCTCGCCCGACTCGGTGAGCTGCGCGGTGAGGTATCGCACGAGGGCCTGTGCGGCGGTGAGGCGGATGGTCTTGCTCATGCGGCGTCCTCCTTTTGCGCGGCAGCGCGAGCCTCGTCCCAGAGGGTGCAGAGGCGGGTGTAATTGGCGGCCATGGTGGAGATGGCGGCCTTGTCGGAGACCTCGCCCTTCATCCAGGCGCGGGCGGTATCACCGAAGAGCGTGCGGCCCACGGCGAAGCCTTTGACCAGCGGCTGGCGGGCGGCAAGGGCGAAGCTCTCGGCAAGCTCGGCCTCGGGCGCGTCGAGGCCCAGAACGACGATGCCGCGGGTGTGCCGGTCATGCGCCTCGATGGCGTCAACGGCCTTGGCCCATGCGTCTTCGGTCTTGAAAGGCTCGAGCTTCCACCAGTCGGGGTAGATGCCGGCGGCGTAGATGCGCTCGATGATCTTGGGCGTCGTCTCGGCCACTACGGCGCCGACTTTGGAGGGGATGACCTCCAGCAGAAACTCGAGAGAGTTGCGGCGGGCGGCGGCGGCGAGGCGGGTGAGGGAGGAGAGGTGATCCTCCCACATCGCGTCGTCATCATCGGGGTGGCAGAAGCAGAGGGCTTTGACCACGTTGCTCTGCGGCCATTGCGCGAGGCCACCGAAATCGGGGCCGAGCTCGGGCTCGTAGCGCAGCGGGCGGGAGCCGGGCCATTCGACGGGGCGGCCGATCCAGAGATCGCCCTCGGCGGCATCCATCAGGGCGTGCTTGCCGAGGCGGCCATCGCAGAGGATGCCGTATCCGGGGCGGCCTTGAGCAACCTCGCGGGTGGCGGCGAGGCAGAGCTGTTTGAAGGCACCGATCTTGTCGGTGGTGGCGCCCTCCATCTCTTCGAGCTGGGAGCGGTGATCGAAGGCGAAGATATGCATCGACGGCCAGTCGCCCTTGCGGTTGGTGGCCCAGTGGATCTGCTCCAGATCGGCATCGTTGCGCAGATCGGGGCGGATGACGCCGCGCTTGAGGAAAAACTCCAGCTCTTCCCAAGACGGATAGGCCGGGGTGCAGCCGTGGCGGGAGACGGCGAAGGCGCCGCAGGCGTTGGCATAGGTGAGCGCGGTGGGCCAATCCTCGCCTTTGAGCCAGCCGCGCAGCAGGCCGGACATGAAGCCATCGCCCGCACCCAGCACGTTGAAGACCTCGATCGGGAAGCCGGGGCCGCTTTCGCCTTCATCGAGCGAGCCGGGGATATCACCGGTGAAGGCGACGGCACCCATCGGGCCGCGCTTGCAGACGAGGGTAGCTAAGGAGACGGCGCGGACGGCGCGGAGGGCCTCCAGCGTGTCGGTGCTGCCGCCGGCGATATGGAACTCTTCCTCGGTACCGACGATCAGGTCGAAGAGGTGGAGAGTGGATTGCAGCTTGGCGGTGACGGCGGCACTCTCGATGAAGCGCTCCTCCCCTGCCCCGTGCCCAGCGAGGCCCCAGAGGTTGGGGCGATAATCGATATCCAGCGCGGTTTGCGCGCCGTTCTCGCGGGCGAGCTTGAGGGCCTTCAGCGTGGCAGCCTCCACCTGCGGGTGGCTGAGGTGGGTGCCGGTGGCGGTGACGCAGCGGGCCTCGGCGATGAAGGCAGGATCGATATCATCCTCCGACAGGGCCATGTCAGCGCAGTTCTCGCGGACGAAGATGAGCGGAAAGCGCTCCTGATCGCGGATGCCGAGAAGCACGAGGGCGGTGAGGCGCTCGGGGTCGGTGGCGACGCCGCGGGTGTCAACGCCCTCGGCCTCGAGCTGCTCGCGAATGAAGCGGCCCATGTGCTCGTCGCCCACGCGGGTGATGAGCGCCGATTTCAGGCCAAGCCGGGCAGTGCCTGCGGCGATGTTGGTGGGCGAGCCGCCGATGTATTTCTCGAAGCTGCGCATATCTTCCAGCCGCCCGCCGATCTGGGCGCCGTAAAGGTCCACCGAGCTGCGGCCGATGGTGATGACGTCGAGCGGTTTTGCGGCGGTCATGCGATGACCCACCCGGCTGCTGTGATGCACGGTTTCACTGGCTTCCTCCCTGTGCCACCCAGAGGTGTTGCTGGCTGAATGCCGGAGCCGGGCGGCCCGCGTCAACGTGTGCCGGGGCTGTTTGGTGGTTTTCATATCATTCATGAAAGCTTTGCGCCGCTTCACGCCGAAACCCGCAGGAGAATGAGGTTTTTGCATCATGCCAGCGGGCGTGTCAGATCGTCTCGGAGCGTGGCTTGCGCCGCGGCGGTGCAAGACGGCGCGGGGCTGGGAGGGGGTTGGCCGCGCCGCGCGGCGTGATGGTTTTCAATCAGGGACGCGCGGGCGGTGTGAGGTGGAATGATGGGAATTCGGCCCCCTGCCCTGCTTTCTCTTGGCCCGAAGCCACGCGGGAGGCTAGCACATGGCAAAACGGGAGGGTTTTGCATGGCACGCATCGGAGTGGGGCTGATCGGCACGGGGTTCATGGGCAAGGCCCATGCGCTGGCGTGGCGCGGGGCGCGGGCGGTGATGGGGGGCGACAGCGAGATTGCGCTGGCGCATCTCTGCGAGATGCCGCTGGCCAAGGCCGAGAAACTCGCCGCCGATTGGGGCTTTGCCCGCGCGGGCGACGACTGGCGCGCACTGGTGGAAGACCCGGCGGTGGACGTTGTGTCGATCACCACGCCGAACGGGCTGCACGCCCCGATGGCGATTGCCGCGCTGGAGGCGGGCAAGCACGTGTGGTGCGAGAAACCGATGGCGCTGACGCTGAAGGAGGCCGAGGCGATGGTGGCGGCGGCCAAGGCCAGCGGAAAGGTCACGCTGGTGGGCTATAACTACGTCCGCAATCCGGCGCTGCACCATGCCGCCAAGCTCATCGCCGAGGGGCGGATTGGCCGGGTGGTGCACGTGCGCGGCTTCTACGATGAGGATTATCAGGCCGATGGCGCGCTGCCGTGGACCTGGCGGGCCAAGCTTTCGGAGGCCGGGCTGGGGGCGCTGGGGGACATGGGGTGCCATCTGGTCTCGATGATCATGCAGCTTGTTGGCCCGATCGAGAGCGTGCTGGCGGAGACCCAGATCATCCATGAGACCCGGCCCGTAGAGGGCGGAGGGCGCGCGCCGGTGGAGAACGAGGATGTGGCCACGGCGCTGATCCGGCTCAAGGGCGGCGCGTGGGGGATGCTCACCACCAGCCGCAGCGCCTGGGGCCGGAAGAACCGGATCGATCTGGAGATTCACGGCACCGAGGGGCAGATCACCTTCGAGCAGGAGCGCATGAACGAGATGCGGATTTACGTGAACGAGGGGGAGAAGGCCGAACAGGGCTTCAAGACGATCCTCACCGGGCCGCAACACCCGCCCTATGCCGCCTTCTGCCCTGCGCCGGGGCATCAGCTGGGGTTCAACGACCTGAAAGTGCTGGAGGCTGCCGAACTGGTGGAGACCATCGAAGGGCGGCACCGGGCATGGCCGGACTTTGCCGAAGCGTTGGAGATCGAGCGGGTGATCCATGCGATTGCGGAAAGCGCGGCGAAGGAGGCGCGGGTTTCGCTGGTGTAGGCTCCGCCGATCCGCGAGGCTTGGGGGCAGCGGAACGGAGGCGCGGATGGAAAGCGACGGGCGGTTCATTGCGGCGCGGCTGAAGCCGGGGGATGACCTTGTGGCTGGGCTGCGACGGCTCTTCGAGGCCAGTGGCGCGGAGGCGATGGCAATGGTGAGTTGCGTGGGCAGCCTGCGGGCCGTCCGGCTGCGCCATGCGGGTGCGGAGGAGGCGACGGGCTATGAGGGGCCCCTGGAGATCGTCTCGCTGATGGGCAAGCTGGATGCGGGCAAGCAGCATTTGCACATGGCGATCTCGGATGCGGCGGGCCGGGTGTTCGGCGGGCACCTGATGGCGGAGGGGGCGGAGGTGTTCACCACGGCGGAGATCGTGGTGGTGGCGCTCGACGAGCTGCGGTTTGAACGCGCGCCCTGCCCTGCCTCGGGATATGACGAGTTGGTGGTGACGCGCCGGTAGTCAGGCGGTGGCGCGGGTGCGGTCGTGGCCCTCGGTGATGACCTTCAGCATGGCGGAATGGGCGGCATCGGGCAGGCCGGAGGCGATGGCGCGGGCGATATCGCGGTGGTTGGCGGCCACCTCGGCTTTCACCTCCTGAAACTTCTCGTTCGCCTCGATCAGGAAGAGCGAATAGAGCGCGGTTTGCACCATGTCACCGAGCGATTGCAGGAAGCGGTTGCCGGAGAGCTTGAGGACGTGGTGGTGAAACTCGTAGTCGGCCACGGCAAAGTCGGCCCGGCTGTTGGCACCGGCGAGGCTGTCACAGAGGGCGAAGAGCTTGTCGCAGGCGGCCTTGTCGGCCAGCTCATTGGCACGCCGGGCGGCGGAGGCGGCGGCGGCGGGCTCGAAGATGAGGCGAATTTCGAAGAGCTCGTCGTAGAAGCGGCCCGGCGATTTGACCGAGGTGTGCCAGCGCAGGACGTCTTCGTCGAACATGTTCCACTCGTCGGAGGGGCGGACATGGGTGCCGACCTTGGCCTTGGAGGCGATGAGCCCCTTGGCGGCGAGGGTCTTCTTGGCCTCACGGACCACCGTGCGCGACACGTCGAACATCTCGCAGAGGTCCGGGTCGAGCGGGATCATCGTGTCGGGCGGGTATTCTCCGGCGACGATGGCACGCCCCATCTGGTCCACCACGAAATGCGTGTGGTTCGAGGCCCGCGCGGAGGGCGAGCCCGAGGCGACAATGGTCATGATGGCTGTGCGGAGCCAGTCGCTCTTTTTCGTCGGGTGGTCGTCGCCCAAGTGAGGCCTTTCTGAAGCAGGATGAATGCGAAGAGCAGCGCGCCGATGACGATCTTAGTCCACCAGCTCGAGAGTGTCCCGTCAAAGACGATGTAGGTCTGGATCAGCCCCATGATGAGGATGCCGAAGAAGGTGCCTGCGACAAAGCCGTAGCCGCCGGAGAGGAGCGTGCCGCCGATGACGACCGCGGCGATGGCGTCGAGCTCGACGCCAACGGTGGCAAGGGAGTAGCCGGCGGAGGTGTAGAGCGAGAAGACGATGCCCGCGAGGCCGGCGAGGCCGCCGGAGATGGCATAGATGCCCACGGTGGTGGAGGCGAGCGGCACGCCCATGAGGCGGGCGGTTTGCGCTCCGCCACCGAGAGCATAGACGTTCTGGCCGAAGCGGGTGCGGTGGGCGATGAGGGCGCCCGCGATGAAGGTCAGCAGCATCAGCCCGCCGATGAGCCGGAAGCGCCCGCCGCCGGGGGCCTTGTAGTAGATGTCTTGAAGGGTGTCGTAGAACTCGTGGGTGATCGGCACGCTATCAGTGCTGAGGACGTAGGCCGCGCCGCGGGCCAGGAACATGCCTGCGAGGGTGACGATGAAAGGCGGCATTTCGAGGTAGTGGATGGTGGCCCCCATCGCGGCGCCGAAGCCGGTGGTGAGGGCGAGCACGAGGGCGAAGGCGGCGAGCGGGTGTATCGAGGTGTCGCGCAGGATGACGGCGAGGAAGACGCCGGTGAAGGCGATGACGGAGCCGACGGAGAGGTCGATGCCGCCGGAGAGGATCACGAAGGTCATGCCGACGGCGACGATGCCGAGAAAGGCGTTGTCGGTCAGCAGGTTGGCGACCACGCGGGTGGAGAGCATGGCCGGGTATTGCGAGGCGCAGAGGGCGTAGGCCAGCACGAAGGTGGCCAGCGTGACCATCAGCGGCAGGTGGGTGGAGCGGATCATGGGGCGTCCTCCTTGGGGGCGGCGGAGGGGCGCGCGCGCTCGGGCAGGCTCTCGGGGCCGGAGGCGCGGAGCATGTAGATAAGGTGGCCGATCTTGGGCGACTGGATCACGAGGATCGCGAGGATCAGGATGGCCTTGATGACGAGGTTGAACTCAGGCGGCATGCCGGAGAGCAGGATGACCGAGTTGACCGACTGGATGATCAGCGCGCCGATCAGCGAGGCGACGATGGAGAACCGCCCGCCGAGCAGTGAGTTGCCGCCGATGACCACGGCGAGGATGGCGTCGAGTTCGAGCCAGAGGCCCGCGTTGTTGGCGTCCGCGCCCTTGATGTCGGCGGCGACGATGACGCCTGCCAGCGCGGCGCAGAGGCCGGAGGCGAGGTAGACGCAGATCAGCAGGACACGGGAGTTGATGCCGGCGAGGCGGGAGGAGGCCTCGTTGACGCCGATGGCCTCGATCAGCATGCCGAGCGCGGTGCGGCGGACGGCGAGCGTGGCCAGCGTTCCGAGGGCGAGCCAGATGACGATGGGCGTGGGGATGCCCAGCACGGTGCCTGCGCCGAGGCGGATCAGGCCCTCGTTGTTGAAGGTCAGGATCGTGCCTTCGGTGATGAGCTGTGCGATGCCCCTGCCCGCCACCATCAGCACCAGCGTCGCGACGATGGGCTGGATGCGCAGGACGGCGACGAGCACGCCGTTCCACGCGCCGCAGAGGGCGCCGGTGGCCAGCGCGCCGATGAGGGCGGTGCCCCAGCCGTGGCCGTCGGTGACGAGGCTGGCGGCGGTGGCGCCCGCGATGGCCATGACCGCGCCGACCGAAAGGTCGATGCCCTTGGTGGCGATCACAAGGGTCATGCCGATGCAAAGCAGCGCCACGGGGGCGCCGCGGTTGAAGACATCGACAAGGTTGCCGAAGATCCGGCCGTTGCGGAAGGACACGTCGAAAAAGTCGGGGAAGACCAGCAGGTTGAGCCCGAGGACGACGGCGAGGATGATGAGTTGCGGGGTGATGCGCTTGAGCAGCGAGGGCGTGGTTGTGGCCATGTCAGGCGGCCCCCTTCTGCTCGTCGGCGATGGCATGAACGATGTTGTCGGCGGTGATCTCGTCGCCGGTCAGCTCGCGCACCTGCCGCCTGTCGCGCAGCACGACGACGCGGGTGGAATAGGCGACGAGTTCTTCCAGTTCGGAGGAGGCGACCAGCAGGGCCATGCCGTTTTCACGCAGGCGTTCGATCAGGGCGATGATCTCGGCGTGTGCGCCCACGTCGATGCCGCGGGTGGGCTCGTCGAGGATGAGGAATTCGGGCTCGGTGGCGAGCCAGCGGGCGAGCAGCGCCTTTTGCTGGTTGCCGCCGGAGAGCAGGCGGATCGGCATGTCGAGGCTGGCGAGGCGGATATCCAGCGCCTTCACGTAGTGCTCGGCGATCTCGTTGACCTTGGCGCGGGGGATTGGCCGCATCCAGCCTTGGCGGGCCTGAAGGGCGAGGATGATGTTGTCGCGCACCGAGAGGTCGCCGACGATGCCATCCGTCTTGCGGTCCTCCGGGCAGAGGGCGAAGCGGTGGGCGATGGCCTCGCGGGGGTTGGTGATGCGGGTTTCGCGGCCTTCGAGCAGAAGTTTACCCTGATCGGCCTGCACCGCGCCAAAGAGCAGGTTGGCGGTTTCGGTCCGGCCCGAGCCGAGCAGCCCGGCGAGGCCGACGACCTCACCGCGATGGAGGTTGAGCGAGAAGGGTTCGATCATGCCGCGCTTGGCGAGGTCGTTCACCTGCAGGAGAAGCTCGCCCGGCTTGCCACCCTTCTTTTCGGCCACGCGGGCCTCAAGCTGGCGCCCGAGCATGAGGGTGATGATGTCGTGCTGGGAGACCTCGGCCAGCAGGCGCTCGCCCACCACGCGGCCATTGCGGAGCACGGTGGCGCGGTCGGAGACCTCGAAGACCTGATCAAGGAAATGGGTAATGAAAACAATCGCCAGCCCGCGTTCCTTCAACTGGCGGATCACCCCGAAAAGCAGCTCCACCTCGTCGCGGTCGAGCGAGGCCGTGGGCTCGTCGAGGATGAGCACCTTGCCCGAGAGCGCCACGGCGCGGGCGATGGCGACGACCTGCTGCACCGCGACCGAGAAGCTCGTGAGCGGCTCGCCCGGGTCGATGTGGAGGCCGTAGCCTTCGAGCACCTCGGCGGCGGCGCGGTTCATGGCGCGGCGGTTCACGAGGCCGAGGCGGGTGGGCTGGCGGCCCATGAAGAGGTTTTCGGCTACGGTGAGGTTGGGCAGGAGGTTGACCTCCTGGTAGACGGTGCCGATGCCGAGATCCTGCGCGTCGGCGGTGCTCTTGGGGTCCACCTCCTCGCCCGCGAGGCGGATCGCGCCGCCGTCGCGCCGGTAGGCGCCGGTCAGGCACTTGATGAGGGTGGATTTGCCCGCCCCGTTCTCGCCCAGGAGCGCGTGGACCTCGCCAGGATAGAGCTTGAGCTCGACCTCATCCAGCGCGACGGCGCCGGGGAAGAACTTTGATATGCCGCTGGCGTGGAGCAGCGGGGGCTGATCTTGCATCTTGCGCCTGTGTCTCATGAATTTGCCCCTCCCCGCGGCACCCTAGCATGGGGCGGCGCGGGGAGAGAACGGGCCGGAGCGCCTGCCCCGGCCCGGAGGAGGAGGTCAGTAGCCGAGGCCCTTTTTCTCTTCGTAGACCGCCTGGTTGTCATCGGCGGCGGTGTAGAGCTTGCTCTCGGTCTGGATCCACTTTTCGGGCGCGGTGCCGTCAGCCAGATAGGCCTCCAGCGCGTCGAGCGCGGGGCCGGCCATATTGGGCGTGAGCTCAATGGTGGCGTTCATCTCGCCGTTGGCGATGGCGAGGTGGGCATCGGGCACGGCGTCGATGGCGACGATCTTGATGTCGGTGCCGGGGTTGAGGCCCGCTTCCTTGATCGCCTGGATCGCGCCCACCGCCATGTCGTCATTGTGGGCATAGAGCGCGCAGATATTCTCGCCGCCTTCGGCCTTCAGGAAGCTCTCCATCACGACCTTGCCCTGAGAGCGGGTGAAGTCGCCGGTCTGGCTGCGGACAATCTCGAGGCCCTCGGCGCCTGCGATGCCCTCTTCAAAGCCCTTCTTGCGGTCGATCGCGGGCGAGGAGCCGGTGGTGCCTTGCAGCTCGACTATGCGGCAGGGCTCGCCCGCCATCTCATCGGCCAGCCACTGGCCAGCCACCCGGCCCTCGTGGACGAGGTCGGAGGTGACGGCGGTGAGATAGAGATCATCGGAGGCATCGACCGTGCGGTCGAGCAGGACGACCGGGATCTCGGCATCGGCGGCCTCTTCGAGCACCTCATCCCAGCCGGTGGCGACGACGGGGGCGAGCAGGATGGCATCGACGCCCTGCGCGATGAAGCTGCGGATCGCCTTGATCTGGTTTTCCTGCTTCTGCTGCGCATCGGCGAACTTGAGGTCGATCCCGCGCTTTTCGGCTTCCTGCTTGGTCACCGTGGTCTCGGCGGCGCGCCAGCCGGATTCGGAGCCGATCTGGCTGAAGCCGATGGTCAGATCGGCGGCCATGGCGGCGAAGGGCGCAAGGGTGATGGCGCTCGCAAGGAGCGTGGCTTTGACGTTCATGATTTCCTCCCATGGAACGTTTCTCGTTCGTGGAATCGATTAAGTATTACTTTATTATTTTTGGCAATGGGGTTTGTCACGGCGGTGTGAAGTTTGTATTTTTCCATTCTGTTTCAGTCGCTTGGATCTCCCTTCTCACGCTCTCTTCGGGGCTTGGCCCGAGTCGGCAGGCTTGCCGGGTGGAGTCTCAGGGCGCATGATGACGGGGAAGCTGCCGCAAGGGAAAGCCCTCATGCCAGAGTATCGCGCGCCCGGAGTCTACGTGGAAGAGTTGGGCGGCGGGCCTCGCCCGATTGAGGGGGTAAGCACCGCGACCACTGCGCTGGTGGGGCTGGTGGAAGAGAGTGACGGGCCGGTGGGGGAACCGCAGTTCTGCACGAGCTTTGCTGCCTTCGAAGCGCTCTACCTCGCCAGTCTGCCCGGCGACCGGACCTGCACGCTGGCGACGGCGGTGCGGGGGTTCTTTGACAATGGCGGGGCGCGGCTTTGGGTGCTGCGGGTGGCGGATGACACTGAGGTGCTGGATGTGGCCGCCCTCGCCCCCT
Organism: Vannielia sp. SX4; assembly: GCF_052828525.1. The sequence goes on along the minus strand of NZ_CM128247.1, from coordinate 1,972,245 downwards.
TGGGCGCGCTGGAGGACGTGAACCTCGTGGCCGCGCCGGGGTTTTTCGACCCGCAGAGCCATGCCGCGCTGGTTGAGCATTGCACGGCGCGGGGCGACAGGTTTGCGGTGCTCGACATGGCGGACAGTGGCGATGTGAAGGCGATGCGCACACGGATTGCCGATGGCGGGCTGTTGCCGCCGCAGGTGCCGAGCGGGCTGGCGGCGATTTATGCGCCCTGGGTCGAGGCGGAGGATGCGGTGACGGGCGAGCGGCTGGCTGTGCCGCCCTCGGGGCATATATGCGGGATCTATGCCGCAACCGATGCCACGCGCGGTGTCTGGAAGGCGCCTGCGGGTGTGGCGGTGCGGGGCGTGCTTGGGCTGACCCATGTGTTCACCAATGCGGAGCAGGATTTGCTGAACCCGGAGGGGGTGAACCTGCTGCGGGTGATGGCCGACGGGATCACGGTTTGGGGCGCGCGGACGCTGGGCGACCCCGCCAGCGATTACAGATACGTGCCGATCCGGCGGCTGATGATCCTCATCGAGCAGAGCCTGACTCGCGGGTTGGAGTGGGTGGTCTTCGAGCCGAATGACGAACCGCTCTGGCGGGCGGTGCGGCGGGATGTGGGGGCGTTTCTGAACACGCTCTGGCGAGATGGTGCGCTGATGGGGGCTGCAGCGGATGAGGCCTATTTCGTCATCTGTGACCGGACCACGATGACGCAGGATGACCTCGACAACGGGCGGCTCGTTTGCCTGATCGGCGTGGCGGCACATAGGCCCGCGGAGTTCGTGATGCTGCGGATCGAGAAGGCGGCGGGCGGATGAGCGCGGACCCCTATAGGCGGTTCAACTTTGTCCTGCGGATCGGCGGGCAAAAGGTGGCCGGGTTCACCGAGGCCAGCGGGTTGGGCGCGGAGGTGGAAACGGTGGCCTACAGAGACGGCGGCGGGCCGGTGCGGCACCTGCCCGGCGGGATGAGGTTGCGCCCGGTGACGTTGAAGCGCGGGGTGGCAAGCGATGCGGTTGCGGGCTGGTGCCAAGCATCGGTGGGGTGCACCATTGAGCGGCGGGATGTGGAACTGGGGCTGCTGGCGGCGGGCGGCAAAGAGGCGGCGTGCTGGCGGCTTTACGGCGCGTGGGTTTCGAACTTTCGGGCCGCGCCGGAGGCTGCTGAGGCCGGGTTGGCGGTGGAAAGCATGACGCTGGCCTTTGACCGGGTGGAGCGGGATTAGGCCTGTTCGCGGGCGGCCTCTTCCATCAACTCGCGCCATTGCACCTTGCCGGAGGGGGAGCGCGGGAGGGCCTCGGTGAACACGATCTCCTTGGGCACCTTGTAGGCGGCCATGTTGGCGCGGCACCAGTCGGTGATTTCCTCGGCGGTCACCTCGCCCTTGGGCACGATATAGGCGCGGACGCGCTCGCCGGTGCGGGGGTCGGGGCGGCCGATGATGCAACACTCAGTGATTTTGGGGTGGGCGTGCATGAGGCCCTCCACCTCGGTCGGCCAGACCTTGAGGCCGGAGACAGAGACCATGCGTTTGACCCGGTCGACGATGTAAAAGAAACCGCTCTCGTCGTAGCGACCGATGTCGCCGGAGCGGACGAAGCGTTTGCCGTCGATCTCGATATGCGCGGCCTCGGTTTCCTCGGGGCGGTTCCAGTAGCCGAGGAAGTTCTGGGGCCCGTGCATGATGATTTCGCCGGGTTCGTTGACGCCAAGCTCGGCGCCGGTGTCGGGGTCGATCACGCGGGAGTCCACGTCGAAGATGGGGATGCCGAGGCATTGGCGGCGCGGGGCGTCGAGCGGGTTGATGTGGCTGGGGGCCATGGTTTCGGTCATGCCGTAGCCTTCGATGTAGTCGAGGCCGGTGAGGTCTTTCAGCTTGGCGGCGACCGCCTCGGGCATGGAGGCGCCGCCGCCGCCGATGACTTCGAGGGAGGTCAGATCATAGCTGTCGAGGTCGGGGTCGTTCACGAGGTCGATGGCCATTGTGGTGATCGAGCGCCAGCGGGCGACCTTGTAGCGGTTGATGAGCCAGGCGGCGAGCGCCCTGTCCCACCGGGTCATCAGGATGATCGGCTCGCCCTTGAGAATCGGCGCGTTCATCGAGTTTTGCATGCCGGTGACGTGGTAGAGCGGGAGGCTCGCCAGCGTGGTGCCGTTGCCGCGCGTGGGGTTCCAGACGGTGTTGCCGACGCAGGTGCTCATCACCGTGCGGTGCGAGTGCATGCAGCCCTTGGGCTGGCCGGTGGTGCCGGAGCTGTAGGGGATGAGGGCGAGGTCATCTGGCTGGGCGGTGATCGGGCCGGGGGTGTGGCTTGCCGCGATGGCGGCGGACCATTGGGTGACGCGGGGGTCAGTGCTTAGCGCAGGCTGGGCGTTAAGGGGCTCGGGCAAGGTGAAGGGAAAGGCCGGGTCGGTGTGCTCGGCGTAGGCGGCGGAGACAATGTGCCGGAGGGGCGTGTCCGCGAGGTATGGCAGAAGCTCTTGCCCGGCAAGGGCGGTGCGGGCACCGGTATCTTCGCAGAGATATGCCAGTTCGGCGGCGCGGTTCATCGGGTTGACGGGCACGACGACGGCATCGACGCGGAGGATGGCGTAGTAGCCTGCGATGAACTGGGGGGAGTTCTGCATGTAGAGCAGGACGCGGTCGCCCTTTTGCGTGCCGTTGGCTTGCAGCCATCCGGCGAGGGCCTCCACCTCGGCGGCGAGTTTGCCATAGGTGATTTCGCGCCCGTAGTAGCGGATTGCGGGGGCGTCGGGCGTGGCCTGCGCGGAGAGCGCGAGGTTTTCGGCCATCGAGCGGGCGGGAATGTCGAGGTGCAGCGGCACGCCCTTGGGCCAGCTCGTGAGGTGGCGGGTGAAGGGGGCCATCAGCTTTTGCTCTGCGCTTTGCTGCGCGCCCGGAGCTGGCTGACGGTGACATAGGCCGAGATCGCCTCAGCGGAGGTTTTGACCGCCAGCACCGCCGCGCCCTTGTGAGCGAGAAAGTCGGCCACGGTTTGCGGGATGTCGTCGCCCGGCCCGAGGGCGAAGGCCCCTGCCCCGAAGCTGGCGCCCCATGCGGCGAAGTCGGGGTTGGCGAGGTCGGTGCCCGAGATGCGCTCGGGGAAGTCGCGCTCCTGATGCAGGCGGATGGTGCCATAGGTGCCGTTGTCAGCGATGACGATCTTGGGGGCAGCGCCCTTGGAGAGCGCAACGGCCAGCTCGGCGCCGGTCATCATCGCGCCGCCGTCTCCGGCGAAGCCAAGGACGCAGCGGCCCGGAAAGCGCAACGAGGCGGCGACGGCACCGGGGATGCCGAGGCCCATCGCCCCGCCGACCGCGCCAACGGCAAGCTGCGAGCCGTCCCACGGCCAGTATTGGTGGACCCAGCCGGAGAAATTGCCCGAATCGGTGGTGACGATGGCATCGCGGGGTGCCTGTTTGGCCAGCTCTGCGGCGACCGTTCCAAAATCGAGCCCGTCGTCGCGGGGCTGGGGCGCGGGCCGGAGCGCCAGCGCGGCGGCGTTGCAGCGGGCGGCCCAGGCCGAGCGATCTGGCGCCTTGGGGGCGGCATCGGCCAGCGCCTGCGCGAAGGCGGGGGCCTCGGAGGGCACAGCAAGGTTGGCGCGGTAGAGGCGGGTCAGCACCGCAGGATCGGGCCAGACGTGAATCAGCGGCTGGGTCGGCTCGGGCGCGGCGGGGATCTGGTAGCCTTGGGTCGGCACATCGCCGAGGCGGGTGCCGAGGGCGAGGATCAGGTCGGCCTCTGCAAGGGTCTTCCACAGCGAGGGCGGCACCTTGAAGCCGAGGTTTCCGGCGTAGAGCGGCGAGAAATTGTCGAAGACCTCCTGATGCTTGAAGGTCGTCGCGACCGGAATCCCCTGCCCTTCGGCCAGTGCCTTTAGCGCGGCGCGACCCTCGACCGGCGCGAATCCGCCGCCTGCGAGAATCAGCGGGCGCTGGGCGGCGGCCAGCAGCGAGGCGGCGCGGGCGATATGATCTTCGGACGGGCCGGGCGCGGGCACCGGGGTGGGCGGGATGACGGCGGCGGTGACATCATCGGTCAGCATGTCTTCGGGCAGGGCCAGAACCACCGGGCCGGGGGTGCCGGAGAGGGCCGCAGCCCATGCGCGGGCAAGGGCCTCGGGCAGGCGAAACGCGTCTGTGACCTCCTCCACATGCTTGGCGAAACTGCCGAAAACGCGGGCGTAATCCATCTCCTGAAAGGCGCCGCGGCCGCGCTCGTGGCGGGCAACCTGCCCCACCAAAACCACCAGCGGCACGGCATCCTGCTCGGCCAGATGGAGGGCGATGGCGGCGTTCATCGCGCCGGGGCCGCGGGAGCAGGCCAGAAGGCCGGGCTTGCCGGTGAGCTTGGCATCGGCGACGGCAGCCATGCCTGCCCCGCCCTCGTGCCGGCAGACCACCAGATCGACCGCGTTCTGCCCGTGCAGCGCATCGAGCAGCGCGAGGTAACTCTCGCCCGGCACACAGAAAAGCCTGTCAGCCCCATGGGCCACGAGGCACTCCACCAAAAGATCGGCGGCTCGCACCATCTTGTCTCTCCTCCCCTGACTCGCCTTCGGCACAGGGCGGCATCGCCCTTTCGCGACCGCTTCCTCCGAGCAGCCACGACAGCGATATCCGACCCTCCGGCTTTTCCGAAGACCGTAAGCGTCTTGACCGACGCCACATCGTGATAGATGCTCCATTTGCGAAACGCAATTCCGCAGAGCGCACCAAGCGCCAGACGGGAGCGACGACAGCGGGAGGAGGAGCCACCGGGCAAACCGGGGTCTCCCGCGCCATTTGGGAGGACTACATGAAACACACGATCGGACTGATTGCGGGTGCCGTGCTGCTGGCCGCGCCGCTGGCGGCGCAGGAGACTTCGCTGCCCAAGCAGATGAGCTGGACGGCCTATGACACCGGCTCGGCGGGCTACAACCAGGCCGTTGCCATCGGCGCGGCGCTGCAAGACACCTATGGGATCAACCTGCGGGTGCTGCCCGGCAAGAACGATGTGAGCCGGACCGAGCCGCTGCGGCAGGGCCGGGTGGAGTTCAGCGCCACGGGTGTCGGCGGCAGCTTCATGGCGCAGGAAGGCGCCTTTGACTTTGGTGCCGAGAACTGGGGGCCGCAGCCGATCCGGGTGATCGCGGCCAACAATGGCGGCGCGATCAACCTTGGCGTTGGCGTGGCCGGTGACCTCGGGATCGAGGAGTTCTCGGACCTCAAGGGCAAGCGCGTGGCCTATATCGTGGGCGCGCCTGCGCTGAACGTGAACACCGAGGCTTATCTCGCCTATGGTGGGCTGACCTGGGATGACGTGGAAGTTGTTGAGTTCGGCGGTTTCGGCGCGAGCTGGAAGGGGCTGATCGAGGGGCAGGTCGATGCGGCCTTTGCCTCGACCAACTCCGGCATGGCCTATGAGGCCGCCAGCAGCCCGCGCGGGCTGTTCTGGCCGCCGGTGGACCCTGAGAAGGCCGATGCGGTGGCCGCGATGCAGGCGGTTGCGCCCTTCTTCGTGCCCAACGTGGCCAGCGTGGGCGCCACCATCGACGGCACTGATGGCTATGCGGGCGCGGGCTATGCCTACCCCGTGCTGGTCGGCACCGATGCCACTGATGAAGAGCTGGCCTATGCCATGACCAAGGCGATGGTGGACCTCTACCCCAGCTTCGAAGGCAAGGCTCCCGGCATCAACGGCTGGGCGCTCGACAAGCAGGACATGCAGTGGGTCGCCCCCTACCATGACGGCGCGATCCGCTACTACACGGAAGCCGGCCTTTGGAGCGACGAGGCGCAGGCTCACAATGACAACCTGATCGCCCGCCAGCAGGCCCTTGCCGCCGCTTGGGAAGAGCTGAAGGCCGAAGCCCCGGAAAACTGGGAAGAGGCCTGGGCCGATAAGCGCCGGGAGGCTCTCGCGGCCGGTGGCTTCGAGGTGGTCTTCTGATCCTTTGAGACGGACCAAAGCTGATTGGCCGGGGCGCGCCCATGCGAGGCGCGGCCCGGCTGACCTTCGGAGCAGGACGAGGCCGCAATGACAGCCAAAGAGACCACCGGGGCGATTGCCGACCCGGATGCCGCCCCCGCCGCAGGCCAGAAGCGGGGCGATGTGGCGGCCCGCTGGGCCATTGGCGTGGCCACCGCGCTGGGGGTGCTGATGGTGATCCATCAGCTGTTCAACCTGCAGATCGGCGGGCTGGTGCTGATCGAGGGTCGGTATCTTTACCTGCTGGGCGGACTGTTTCTGGCGGTGGCCTTCCTCGTGTTCCCGATGCGCGGGCTGCGGGGGGACACGCCGGGGCCGGTGGACTGGCTGCTGGCGGCGGCTGCCCTTGCCTGCACCGGCTATCTTGCGGCCACGGCACAGCGCAACCTGTCGGAAGGCTGGGAATATGCCGCGCCGGAAACGGCGATCTGGGTGAGCTATGCCTTCATGGCGCTGGTGCTGGAAGGCACGCGCCGGGCGGGCGGGCTGGTATTGTTTTGCATCGTGCTGGTCTTTGCCATGTATCCCACCTTCGCCTCCCACGTGCCGGACCCGTTCTCGGGCTTTCAGAGCACGTTTTCGGAGGCGGTGAGCTACCATATCTACTCGTCTGAAAGCTCCTTTGGCATCCCGATGAAGGCCTTTGGCGGCGTAGTGATCGGGTTCATCCTGTTTGGCGCGGTGCTGCAACGCACGGGCGGCGGGCAGTTTTTCAACGATCTGGCGCTCGGGCTCGTCGGCGGCTTCCGGGGCGGGGCGGCGAAGGTTTCGATCTTCGCCAGCGGTTTCATGGGGAGCATGTCGGGCTCGGTGATCTCGAATGTGCTGACCACGGGGGCCGTGAGCATTCCGGCGATGAAGCGCACCGGGTTTTCCAAGGAGACGGCGGCGGCGACCGAGGCCTGCGCCTCGACGGGGGGCGTGCTGATGCCTCCGATCATGGGGGCGACGGCCTTCGTGATGGCCTCGTTTCTTTCGCGGCCCTACGTCGAAATCGCAATCGCGGCGGCGATCCCCTCGCTGCTCTTCTACTTCGGGCTCTTCGCCCAGATCGATGCCTATTCGGCCCGGCGGGGCCTCAAGGGCATTCCGCGCGCCGAACTGCCGCGACTGCGGACGGTGCTGAAGGAAGGCTGGCTTTATGTCAGCGTCTTCGCGCTGCTGATCTTCATGCTGGTAGTGCTGCGGCGCGAGACATCGGCCCCCTTCTACGCCACCGCCTTGCTGCTGGTGGTAAACCAGCTGCTGCCGGGCAACCGGCTTTCGCTGAAGGGCCTTGGCCAGATGATCGTGGGCGTCGGCGCCGGGCTGGCGGAATTGACGGCGATCCTGCTCGGCGTGGGCCTGATCGTGGGCGCGTTTTCGGCCACGGGGCTGGCCGGGACGCTGGTGAACGAGCTGGTGTTCCTTGCGGGCGACAACACGCTGGTGCTGCTGATGATGGGCGCGGTGACCTCCTTCATCTTCGGGATGGGGATGACCGTGACCGCCTGTTACATCTTCCTCGCCGTGGTGCTGGCCCCTGCGCTGGAACAGGGCGGGCTAAACCAGCTCGCGGTGCACCTCTTCATTCTCTACTGGGGCATGGTCAGCTACATCACGCCGCCCGTGGCGCTGGGGGCCTTTGCCGCTGCCACCATGTCGGGCGCCTCGGCGATGAAAACCGGTCTGGAGGCGATGCGGCTCGGCGGGGTGATTTACGTGGCGCCCTTCTTCTTTGTGCTGAACCCTGCGCTGATCGGTGAGGCCCCGCCGTGGGAGGTTGCCGTGGCGCTGGCCTCGGCACTGACCGGCGTGGCACTGCTCAGCTTCGGGCTGCAGGGCTACGTGAGCTTTTTGGGGCCGCTGCGCGGGGGCCTGTCGATCCCGCTCAGGGTGGCGCTTTGCGCGGGGGGCATTGCCTTTGCGATCCCACATACCGAGGAGACCGGGCTGGGCTATGGGGCGACCGCGCTGATCGGGCTGGCTTTGGCCGCCCTGCCCCTTGCGGCTGCGGCGGTGGCGGGGCAGCGTGCGGCGCGGGCAGAAATTTCGGAGGCAGGCCATGCAAATCAATGATGTGATTTCCATCGAGCGCGAGGGGCCGCTGGCGCTGATCGTGATCGACAATCCGCCGGTGAACGCGGCGGGCCATGCGGTGCGCGAAGGGCTGTGGAAGGCCGTGGAGGCCGTTGAAGCGGACGATGGCGTGGAGGCGGTGGCGATCTACGGCAAGGGCCGGGCGTTCATTGCCGGGGCCGACATTCGGGAGTTCGGCAAGCCGCGGATGGAGCCGATTTTGACCGATGTCTGCAACCGGATCGAAGACTGCACCAAGCCAGTGGTGGCGGTGCTGCACGGCTCCTGCTTTGGCGGCGGGCTGGAGGTGGCGATTGGCTGCCATGCCCGCGTGGCGATTCCGGGCGTGAAGGTGGGTTTCCCCGAGGTGACGCTGGGGGTGATCCCCGGCGCGGGCGGCACCCAAAGGGGGCCACGGCTGATGGGGATTGGCGCGGCGCTGTCGATCATCACCACCGGCGAGCGGATCGGGCATGAGGATGCCCTGAGCTGCGGGCTGGTGGACCGGGTCGAGGAAGGCGCGCCGCGTGAGGTGGCGCTGCGGATGGCCGAGGAAGCGCGGGTGGGCGCCCTGCCCTGCCGCAAGACCGGCAAGATCGAGGTGACGCCGGACGCGGAGGCGATCGAGGCGACGAAGGCGAAGCTGGCGGCGAAGGCGGCACACTTGTTTGCTCCGCACCGCGCGGTGGAGGCGGTTGAGGCCTGCACCGGGCCGCTGGAGGCCGGGCTGGCGCTGGAGCGCGAGAAGTTTCAAGCCTGCATCGAAAGCCCGCAGCGCGCCGGGCTGATCCACGCTTTTTTTGCCGAACGTGCGGTGGAGAAGATTCCCGAGGCCGGGGCGGAGCCGCGCGAAGTGAGCGTGGTCGGCGTGATCGGTGGTGGCACGATGGGCTCGGGCATCGCCACGGCCTGCCTCAACGCCGGGCTGACCGTGCGGATGAACGAGCGCGACGAGGAGGCGCTGGGGCGCGGGCGCGACACCGTGGGCAAGAACCTTGCCGGCGCGGTGAAGCGCGGCAAGATGAGCGAGGCCAAGCGGGATGCGGCGCTGGAGCGGTTCAAGCCCTCAACCGCGCTGGAAGATTTTGCCGATTGCGACGTGGTGATCGAGGCCGTCTTTGAGGACATGGGCGTGAAGCGCGATGTCTTCGGGCGGCTGGATGGCATTTGCAAGCCGGGGGCGGTGCTGGCCTCGAACACCTCTTATCTCGATGTGAACGAGATTGCGGCCTGCACTTCGCGGCCCGAGGATGTGATCGGGCTGCACTTTTTTTCGCCGGCGCACATCATGCGGCTCTTGGAGGTCGTCGTGGCCGAGAAGACCGCGCCGGAGGTGGTGGCGACGGGGTTCGCGTTGGCCAAGAAGTTGCGCAAGGTCGGTGTGCGCGCGGGCGTGTGCGACGGCTTCATCGGCAACAGAATTTTGAGCCATTACAAGAAAGTGGCCGATTACCTCGTGCTCGACGGCGCCGCGCCCCATGAGGTGGATACCGCCATCGAGGACTTCGGCTTTGCGATGGGCCCCTTCGCGGTGAGCGACCTTGCAGGGCTGGACATTGGCTGGGCGAACCGGAAGCGGCTGGCGCCAACCCGGCCCGCCGAGGAGCGCTACGTGGCGGTGGCGGACAGGATCTGCGAGGCCGGGAACTTTGGCCGCAAGACCGGGCGCGGGTTTTACGTGTATGGCGAGGGGCAACCGGAGCCTGCGCCGGAGGTGGCGGAGATCGTCGCCGAAGAGCGTGAGAAGGCCGGGGTGACGGCGCGGGAGTTCTCGAAGGAGGCGATTCAGGCGCGGTTCATCACCGCGATGATCGCCGAGGCGACCCGTGTGCTGGAGGATGGCATCGCGTTGCGGCCCATTGATATCGATGCGGTTTTTCTCTTCGGCTACGGCTTTCCGCGCCACCGGGGCGGGCCGATGCATACGGCGGATGTGATCGGCGCGAGCGAGCTTGTGGCCCGGATCGAGCGTTACGCCGAGGAAGACCCCTATTACTGGCAAGTGCCTGACCTGCTGCGGAAAATGGCCGCCGAGAGCACGACATTTGCCGAGATGAACTGAGGTAGCTGATGGACCTTTCCTACTCCCCGCAAGAGCAGGCCTTTCAGGCCGAGGTGCGCCAGTTCTTGGCCGATGAACTGCCGGAGGATATCGCCGCGCGGGTGAAGGCGGGAGGCGAGGTCAGCAAGGAGGATACCGAGCGCTGGCACGCGATTTTGCAATCGCGGGGCTGGCTGGCGCAGACCTGGCCCGAGGCGCAAGGCGGGCCGGGATGGGGGCCGGTGGAGCGGCATATCTTCGATGAAGAGGCGGCGCGGGCCTATGCGCCCCGGATTTTGCCCTTTGGGCTGCAAATGCTCGGGCCGGTGCTGATCAAGTTCGGGAGCGACGCACAGAAGGCGCATTACCTGCCGCGGATTCTGGACGGAACGGATTGGTGGTGCCAGGGGTATTCGGAGCCGGGGGCTGGATCGGATCTTGCCTCGCTCAAGACGAAAGCGGTGCGTGAGGGGGACGAGTACGTCGTGAATGGTCAGAAGACCTGGACGACGCTCGGCCAGCACGCGGACTGGATCTTCTGCCTCGTGCGGACGGATGGCTCGGGCAAGCCGCAGGAGGGGATTTCGTTCCTGCTGATCGACATGAAGACGCCGGGCATCGAGGTGCGCCCGATCCGGCTGATCGAGGGCGGGCATGAGGTGAACGAGGTGTTCTTCACTGACGTTCGGGTGCCGGCAGAGAACCTTGTCTGGAAGGAGAATGACGGTTGGACGGTGGCGAAATACCTGCTGACCCATGAGCGCACCGGGATTGCGGGGGTGGGCTTTTCCATCGCCGCCTTCGAGCGGGTGAAGGCGCTGGCTGCGCGGACGGTTCGCGGGGGAAAGCGGCTGATCGATGATCCGCTCTTTGCCGCCCGGCTGGCCGAGGTGGAGATGGATCTGGAGGCGATGAAGATCTTCAACCTGCGGATGCTGGCGGAGGCCCAGCGGGTCGGCCACCCCGGAGTGGAAACCTCGATGCTGAAGATCCGCGGCACGGAGGTGCGTCAGGCGCTGAACGACCTATACCGCCGCGCGCTGGGGCCTGCGGCGGCGGTGATGCCCGGGGAGGCACCGGGCGGCAACGCGGCGGTGCTTGCGCCCGAGGATGAGGGCGCGGCGGCGAGCTATTTCAACAACCGGAAGATCAGCATTTTCGGCGGGTCCAACGAGATCCAGAAGAACATCCTGACCAAGGCCATGCTGGAGCTCTGACATGAACTTCGAGATGACAGACGACCGCCGGATGCTGGCCGACAGCCTTAGCAAGCTGCTGGGGGACCGTTACGGAATCGAACATCGGACCTCGGTGGCCTATGACCCGCCATTCCATGACATTGAGGGCTGGAAGGCATTGGCAGAGCTGGGCATTCTGTATGCCTTCGTCAGCGAGGACGCGGGCGGCATGGGCGGCGGCGGGTTTGACCTGCTTGCAGTTTTCGAACAATTGGGCGCCGCTCTCTGCCCTGAGCCACTGCTTGGCGTCGCGATGGCCGCGCCGCTCCTGGCGGAGGCGGGAGAAGACCTTGAGCCGCTCCTGAGCGGCGAGGCGATCTATGCGCTGGCAGTGGATGAGCCGGAGGCACCTTGGGATGCCGAGGCGGGGACGACCGAGGGCGGCGACACGCTCACCGGTCGCAAGACTGCGGTGTATGGCGGCAATGCTGCCACCCATTTTCTGGTCAGCGCCCGGCGGGAGGGCAAGCTGGTGTTTTACGTTGTGAAGGCCGAGGATGCTGCCGTGACCCCTTGGGGGATGATCGACGGCGGTGGTGCTGCCGAGCTGATGCTCGACGGCACGGCGGCCCGGTGTCTCCTCCCCGACGCCGGGCCAGCCATTGAACATGCGCTGGATCGGGGCCGCCTTGCGCTCTGTGCCGAGGCGGTGGGGGCGATGGACTGGTGCTATGCCACCACGCTCGACTACCTGAATAGCCGCAAGCAGTTTGGCCGGGAGATCGGGAAGTTTCAGGCGCTTCAGCACCGCATGGTGGAGATGAAGACGGCGATCGAGCAGGCCCGCTCAATCACCATTGCCGCCGCAGACCGGATGGACTGGCGCTCAGTTGCCATGGCCAAGAGCCTCGTGGGGCGCGTGGCGCGGAAGGTGAGCGAGGAGAGCATCCAGCTGCACGGCGGGATCGGGATGACGTGGGAGTATCCGCTGAGCCACTACGCCAAGCGGCTGGTGATGCTCGATGCACAACTCGGGGATGCCGATTTTCACACCGCGCGGGTGGCGGCGACTTACACCTGAGGCGTGCGGTAGCGGAAAACGCCGGTGGCGGTGGCGACGAGATTGCCGTGCTCGTCTGAAAGCCGGGCCTCGGCGAAGAAGGTCTTGCGCCCTCCCCCGGTTTTGCGGCCCTCGGAAATGAGCCGCGTGCCCTGCGCCTGCCCCTGAAAGTTGACTGTCATCGACAGGGTCATGGCCATGCGCTTCTCGCCCGCGTCGCCGGTGTAACTGCCCGCGTAGCCCATCGCGGTGTCGAGCAGCACCGAGATGGCCCCGCCGTGGGGGATGCCGTGGCGGTTCTCGACCGCGTCCAGCGGCGCAAGCTCCACGCGGGAGCAGCCCTCGCCCCAGCCGGTAATCTCAAAGCCCATGAGACTCTGGAAGGGATAGAGCGGCTCAAGCAGTTCCGGCGGGATCGGCGGGGCGGGCGGCCAGCTCATGCGGAGGCCCTGCGGCTCAGGGCCTCGGCGGCGGCCAGAAGGCGCTCGGAATAGGCCTCGCGCAGCTCGTCGGGCGAGACGAGGAAGGCCGGGCCGCCCACGTTCATGGCGAAGATACGGTCGCCGTTCAGCGAGACCACCGGCACCGCGATGCCGTTGATCTCGGGGCGCCAGTCGCCATAGCCGGTGGTGTAGCCGAGCGTGGCGTAATCCTCGACCGCCTTGGCGAGGCTCTGGCGGTAGCGGGGCACATCATCGGGGCGCTCACGCTTGGCGAGATCGAGGATATGCGCGTGCTGCTCCTCGGTCATGGCGGCAAGAAGCGCGCGGCCGATGGCGGAGTGGAAGAGCGGCAGACGGGCACCAACGTTCATGGTGAGCGAGACCGCCTGCTGTGAACGCTGCACGCCGACATAGACAGCCTGAAGCCGGTGGCGCTCGGCAAAGGCGGCGGTCACATGCGGGTTGGGGCCTTCGCAGAGGGCGCGCATCTCGGGGCGGGCCCGCTCGGAGGTTTCCATCCCCGCGAGCACGCCGTAGCCCAGCGCCAGCACGCCCGGCCCGAGCCGGTAGGTGCCGTTACGCTCAGAATGCACGAGGTAGTCGAGCCGCCGGAGCGTGTAGGTGAGGCGCGAGATGGTGGCCTTGGGCAGACCGGTGCGCGCTGCGATTTCCTGATTGGTCAGCTCGGTTTCGGCGGGGCGGAAACAGCGCAGCACCTCCAGCCCGCGCGCCAGCGCGGTGATGAAGTTGCGGTCATCGGCCTCAAGGCCTGTTTCAAGGTCTTCGCTCGCGTCCACCATGGCTCCCCTAGATCGCCGTCAGCCCACCATCAATGGCGAGGGCCTGCCCGGTCATGAAACTGTTGGAGGGCGCGCAGGTCCAGAGCATGGCCTGCACGACCTCGTCGACTGTGGCCACACGGCCCATGGGCACGCGGGCTGTGATGCGGTTGCGGGCCTCTGCGCCGTCTGCCTCGATCCGGCAGGCGAAACGGTCGGCCATCTCGGCAAAGAGCGGGGTTTCGGCGAAGGCCGGGCAGAGCGCGTTGACGCGGATGTTGTGACGCGCCAGCTCATCGGCGGCGGCGCGGGTGAGGCCGACAACGGCGTGTTTGGCGGCGGCATAGGCCGCGAGATGCCCCGCCCCGGTGAGGCCGGCGGCGGAGGCGATGTTGAGGATCACGCCGCAGCCTTCCGCCTGCATCGGCGGGATCTGGTGCTTCATCCCCAGAAAGACGCCGCGCGCGTTGACGGCGAGGATACGGTCGAAATCGGCAGCCTCGGTGCGGGCGAGCGGGGTGAAGGGCTGGCCGAGACCAGCGTTGTTGATTGCCACGTCGAGTCGGCCAAAGTGCTTGAGCGCGGAGGCCACCAGCCCGGCCTGAGCCGCCTCGTCGGTGACATCGACGGGTCGGGCAAGCACCTCTGCCCCGCTCTCGCGCAGGCCTTCGGCCACCTGATCAAGACCGCGCTCGTCGATATCGCAGAGCACGAGCCGGGCGCCCTCGGCGGCAAAACCTCGCGCGGCCCCGGCGCCGAAGCCCGAGGCTGCGCCGGTGATGAGCACCACGCGGCTGGCGGAGCGGCTACCCACCGGCGGCCTCCAGCCCGGCCTGCGCCAGCCCCGGCACGAGGCGGCCAAGTTGCAGGCCCTTCTCGGGATTGGAGGCGTTGCCATCGAGCGCGCGCTTTTTCACGCCCTGAAGGATGCCCGCCATGCGGAAGTTGGCGAAGGCGAGGTAGAAGCCGAAGTCGGGGATGCCGGGAATGTTGCGGCGGGCGCAGTAGGCATCGATGAAGGCCTGATCCTCGGGCAGGCCGTGGGCGGCACGGTCGAGGCCCGCGAGCCCCCTGCCCTCCGGCCCCGGCGGGCGCTGCCATTGCATGATGACCTGCGCGAGATCGGCGTAGGGGTGGCCGAGGGTGGAGAGCTCCCAATCGAGCACGGCGGTGATCCGGGGGGCGTCCGGGGCGAAGAGCATGTTGTCCAGCCGATAGTCGCCGTGGGTGAGGCAAACTTGGCCGTCATCCTCGGGCACATGGGTGTCGAGCCATGTGATGAGCGCGTCCATCGCCTCGATCGTTTCGGTCTCGGAGGCGCGATATTGGGTGGTCCAACGGTCGATCTGTCGGCGGTAGTAATTGCCCGCGCGTCCGAAGTCCTCGAGGCCGGTGGCGGCGAGGTCGACGTTGTGAATGGCGGCGAGGACGCGGTTCATCTCGTCAAACATCGGGCCGCGCTCGGAGTGGGAGAGCTCGGGCAGATGCGGCTCGTTGAAGTGGCGGCCCTGCACGTGCTCCATGAGGTAAAACTCGGAGCCGATGACCGCGGAGTCGTCGCAATAGGCGATCATCTGGGCGACGGGCACGGCGGTGGCCGCGAGGGCGCTCTGCACCCGGTATTCCCGGTCGACCGCATGGGCGGATTTCAGCAGCTTGCCGGGGGGTTTGCGGCGCAGGACGAGCGGGCCTTGCGGGGTGGTCAGGCGAAAGGTCGGGTTGGACTGGCCGGTGGGGAATTTTTGCGCGGTGACGGGGCCGGTGTGGCCGGGGGCATGGGCCTCGATCCAGACGGAAACGGCCGCGGTATCAAGGGTTTGTGCGTCGGTCATGAGAAGGTCAGCATGTGGGCTGCCTCCGCGTCGATATGGGGCGTTTCGTTGAAGCCGGTGAGGAAAGTGGCGCTGCCGGTGCAGAGGACCCGGGAGACGGCGCAGTTTTTCATCTGCAGTTGCAGGTCGATCATGGTGCGGGCTGGCGCATCGACGGCGGCGGCGAGCATCCGGCAGATGGCGCCGCCGGAGGAAACGCAGAGCACGGGGCCGTCGTGGGTGGCCATTTGCGCCTGAGCGGACATCACGCGGGCGGTGAAATCGGTGAAGCTCTCTGGCTCGGTGATCTCGCCTGCTTGCCATGCGATGACCGCCTCGCGGAGGCGGCGGAAGTGGGCCTTGCGGTCGGACGGGACGCCGCCGCCGAAGGCCGCGAGCAGCGCCTTGCTGTCGAACTCGTTGAGGCCCTCGTGGACGATTGGCTCCGGCAGGTCGAGCACAGTGGCGATGCCCTCCAGCGTGTCGCGGTGCCGCCGCATGGCGCCGCGGTAGACGGCGACGGGCCGCACGCCTTGACGGTGCAGGGCCTCGCCAAGCGCGCGGCTCTGCGCGTGGCCGAGGTCTGACAACACGTCATAATCCGCCGCCCCGAAAGAGGCCTGTGCGTGGCGGATGAGGAGGAGTTCGGGCACTAGATCTTCTCGTTGGAGTATTTCCGCAGCTCGGCGCGGGCGACTTGGCGGCGGTGGACAGCATCGGGGCCATCGGCGAAGCGCAGGGTACGGATCTTGGTCCACATCGCGGCAAGCGGGGTGTCCTGGCTGATGCCGGAGCCGCCGTGGACCTGCATTGCCTCGTCGACGACCTTGAGGGCCATGAGCGGCGCGACGACTTTGATCTGGCTGATCCAGGGCTGGGCGGCGCGGGTGCCTTGCGTGTCCATCATCCAGGCGGCCTTGAGGCAGAGCAGGCGCGCCTGTTCGATCTCCATCCGGCAGTTGGCGATGATGTCGTAGTTGGCGCCGAGATCGACCAGCTTCTTCTTGAAGGCCTCGCGGGTCATGGCGCGTTTGCAAAAGAGCTCCAGCGCCTTCTCGGCCTGGCCGATGGCGCGCATGCAGTGGTGGATGCGGCCCGGGCCGAGGCGGCCTTGGGCGACCTCAAAGCCACGGCCGCGGCCGAGGATCAGGTCTTCGCCCTTCACCCGGACGTTGGTGAAGCGGATGTGCATGTGGCCGTGGGGCGCATCGTCATGACCGAAGACGTGCATGGGGCGGAGTATCTCGATGCCGGGGGTGTCGGCGGGCAGGACGAACATGGAGTGCCGCGCGTGTTTGTCGGCCTCCGGGTCGGTCTGGGCCATGATGATGTAGACGGCGCATCGCGGGTCGCCTGCGCCGCTGATCCAGTATTTCTCGCCGTTGAGGATCCAGTCATCGCCGTCGGGCTTGGCCTCGAGCGCGATGTTGGTGGCATCAGATGAGGCCACGCCCGGCTCGGTCATCACATAGGCGGAGCGGATCTCGCCGTTCAGCAGCGGTTTCAGCCAGCGCTCCTTGTGCGCCTCGGAGCCATACCGCTCGAAGACCTCCATGTTGCCGGTGTCGGGGGCGCCGCAGTTGAAGACTTCGGCGGCGAGGCCGACCTTGCCCATTTCCTCTGCGAGATAGGCGTATTCGACGGTGGTGAGCCCCTGCCCCTTTTCGCTGTCGGTGAGCCAGAAGTTCCACAGGCCCTTGGCGCGAGCGCTGGCCTTGAGGGTGTCGAGAATTTCGAGCTGGCGGTCGGTGAGCTGAAAGCGGTCACCCGAGGGGTGCTTGCCCACTTCAGCTTCGAACTCGTGGTCGAGCGGCTCGATCTCTTCGTCCACCATCTGGCGCACCTTGGCGGCCAGTTCCTTGATCCGGGGGGTCATCCCGAGGTCCATATCTCTCTCCCTTCAGAGAACTTCAAAGAGGCCCGCAGCCCCCATTCCGCCGCCCACGCACATGGTGGTGACGATGTATTTTGCGCCGCGCCGCTTGCCCTCGATCAGCGCGTGGCCGACCATGCGGGCGCCCGACATGCCGTAGGGGTGGCCAATGGAGATGGCGCCGCCGTTCACGTTGAGGCGCGCGTCAGGGATGCCAAGCCGGTCGCGGCAATAGAGCACCTGACAGGCGAAGGCCTCATTCAGCTCCCAGAGCTCGATGTCGTCCACGGTGAGGCCGTGGATTTCGAGCAGTTTGGGCACGGCGAAGACAGGGCCGATGCCCATCTCGTCGGGGGCGCATCCGGCGACGGCCATGCCCACGTAGCGGCCCAGCGGGGTGAGGCCTCGGCGCTCGGCCTCCTTGCCTTCCATCAACATTGCGGCAGACGCGCCGTCTGACAGTTGCGAGGCATTTCCAGCAGTTATGAAGCGACCTTCATTTAGCGATATGCCTTTTTCGAACACCGGGGTGAGGCCCGCGAGGCTTTCAGCCGTGGTGCCGGGGCGGTTGCCCTCGTCCTTCTCCAGTGTCACCGAGCGGTCGGAGACTTCGCCGGTCTCGCGGTCTTTCACCTTCATGACGGAGGCCAGCGGCACGATCTCGTCATCGAAGGCCCCTGCCTCTTGGGCCGCAGCCGTGCGGGCCTGGCTTTGGGCGGCGTATTCATCCTGCGCCTCGCGGGAGATGCCGTAGCGGGCGGCGACGGTTTCAGCCGTTTCCAGCATGGTCATGTAGATGGAGGGGACGTGCTCGCGCAGCCACGGGTCCGGGTCGCGGCGCATGGCGGGGGTTTGCACGAGGGAGATGGACTCGACGCCCGCGCCGATGGCCATTGGCATGCCATCGTGGATGACCTGCTTTGCGGCGGTGGCGATGGCCATGAGGCCGGAGGCGCATTGCCGGTCGAGTGACATGCCTGCGACGGTCTCGGGGAGGCCGGCGCGGAGGGCACATTGGCGGGCGATGTTGCCGCCTTGGAACCCCTGCTGGAGGGCGGCGCCGAGCACCACGTCACCGACCTCGCCGGGATCGACAGCGGCGCGGGAGACGGCGTGGCTGATCGCATGGCCCGCCAGCGCCTGCGGCGTGGTGGCGTTGAAGGCGCCGCGAAAGGCCTTGCCGATGGGCGTGCGGGCGGTGGAGACGATGAGGGCTTCACGCATGGTTTCAGACCTTCCAGTCGAGCGGCAGCCCGCGCGCCTCAGCGGCCTGCGCGGCGAAACGGCGGGTTTGGGAGAAGGCGTCTGGCAGGTCTTCCGCGCCATCCGGGTCGGTTAGCAGAGCTGCGCCTTCGGCCACCGCCTCGGGGGTGATCTCGCCGTCTGCGAGGTTCAGGCCGAGGGTTTCGGTGATCCGCGCGACCGAGAAAACCCCGCCGCCTGCGGCGAGGATGGTGCGGGAGGGGGCATCGGGCGAGACCAGCCAGAGCAGGCCCGGTGTGATGCTTTCGGGCGTCAGCAGGGCGGCGGCATCCTCGGGCAGCAAGCCATCGGTCATCGCTGTGGCCGCCGTGGGGGCGAGGCAATTGACGCGGATGCCGTAGCGCGCACCTTCGAGGTGGAGTGTGTTCATCAGCCCGATCATCCCAGCCTTGGCGGCGGCGTAGTTGGCCTGCCCGAAGTTGCCGTAGAGCCCGGAGCCGGAGGTGGTGAAGACGACGCGACCATATTGCCGCTCGCGGAAGTGCGGCCAGAGGGCGTGGGTGCAGAGGGCGGAGCCGGTGAGGTGAACGTCGATCACGCGGCGCCAGTCGGAGATCTCCATCTTGGCGAAGGACTTGTCACGCAGCAGGCCCGCATTGTTGACGAGGATGTCGACTTGGCCCCAGGCGCTCATGGCGGCGGCGACCATCTCGGCCACGCTGGCCTCGTCGGAGACATCGGTGCGGGTGGCCAGCGCGGTGCCGCCTGCGGCCTCGATCTCGGAAACCACCCCTGCCCCGTCGGCCATGTCGGCGACCAGCACTCTTGCCCCCCGCGCGGCGAGCCCGAGCGCGTGGGACCGGCCCAGCCCGGCGGCCCCGCCGGTGACGATTGCAACCTGCCCATCGAAGCGGATCATGCGGCCTCCAGATATTTCTTGTTGAGCCAGCGGGCCACGACAACGGGTTTGGCCGTGCCTTCGGCCTCCATCGTCACCTCCCATGTGATCATCACATCGCCCGGGCGCTTCTCGGTCAGTGCAGCGAGGGTAAAGCGGGCACGGATGCGGGCGCCAGCGGGGACGGGCGAGAGAAAGCGGATGCGGTCGAAGCCGTAGTTGATGCCCATCGCCTGCCCGTCCAGCTTTGGCTGCGCGTCATAGGCCATGGCGGAGAGGAAGGAGAGGGTGAGGAAGCCGTGGGCGATTGTGGAGCCGAAGGGGGTTTGCGCAGCGCGGGCCGGGTCGGTGTGGATGAACTGGTGATCCTCGGTGAGGGCGGCGAAGGCGTCGATCATCGGCTGGTCGATGGTGAACCAGCGCGACACGCCAAGCTCTTCGCCGATGCGGGATTGCAGCTCATCGAGGGTCACGGTTTGCCCTCGGCGAAGATGTCGGGGCCGGTTTGCACGTTGATGCCGCCGGAAACGGGGAGGATTGCCCCGGTCACATATCCGCCGCCGGGTCCGCAGAGGTAGAGCAGCGCCGCAGCGATATCCTCGGGGCGGCCCACGCGGCCGAGCGGGACTTGCGCGCCCACGCGGCTGCGCATGTCTTCGTCGCCGGTGGCGAAGGCAGTCATTTTGGAGACGAAGGGGCCGGGGGCGAGGGCGTTGACGGTGATGCGGTCGGCGGCGAGTTCCTTGGCGAGGATCTTCGTCAGGTGGTGCACGGCGGCCTTGGAGGCGGCGTAGGAATAGGCGTCATCCCCCATCGGCACCTCGCCCATGACCGAGCCGGTGTTGACGACGCGGGCGGGGTCCTCGTCGGTCGCGGCAGCGCGGAGGATCGGCAGCAGGGTGCGGGTGAGTTCGAAAAGGCCGGCGACGTTGAGGCTCATCACCTTGTCCCATGCGGCATGGGGGAAGTCGTCCAGCGGGGCGCCCCAGCTTCGGCCCGCGTTGTTGAAGAGGATATCGAGCCTGTCGGTGCGGGCGCGGGTGGCGCCTGCGAGCGCATCGACGCCCTCGGCGGTGCTCACATCGCCCGCGAAACCCTCTGCCGAACCGGCCGCGCCCAGCGCGTTCAGCCGCGCAGCCACCGCCTCGCAGGCATCGCCCCGGCGGGAGGCGAGCAGCACGCGGGCCCCGGCGCGGACGAGCCCCTCGGCGGCCATTTCGCCTATGCCCGACGAGCCGCCGGTGACGAGCGCCACCTTGCCGGTGAGGTCGAAAAGCCTTGCCGCGTCCATGCTGTCCTCCGCTGGGGCGCCTCCCCGCGCACCCGTTTCGCAATGCAGAATACAATTCCGCACATGCTTGACAAGCCCGCCCTGCCCGCCTCTGCTGGCAGCAAGGGAGGCGCAGGATGGGCGATCTGTTTGATCTTACGGGAAAGGTGGCGCTTGTCACCGGCTCGACGCGCGGCATTGGCCGGGCGATTGCGGAGGCTTTGGTGGCACGAGGCGCGCGCGTGGTGATCTCGTCGCGCAAGGCAGAGGCCTGCGCGGCGGTGGCGGAAGAGATCGGGCCGGCGGCGGTGCCGATTGCCTGCAACGTCTCGGATGATGCGGCGATAGAGCGGCTATTGACGGAGACGGAGGAGAGCCTGGGCGGCGTGG
This sequence comes from Vannielia sp. SX4, assembly GCF_052828525.1. Next base: position 1,951,270 of record NZ_CM128247.1, on the reverse strand, counting down.
ATATTTTGGTCTGCAACGCGGCGGTTAACCCCTACATGGGGCCGTTTCTGGACACGCCGGATGATGCCTTTGACAAGACCATCTCGGTGAACATCCGGGCCAACATGCGGCTGGCCAAGGGCGTGGTGCCGGGGATGCAGGCGAAGGGCGGCGGGGCGATTGTGATCGTGTCGTCGATTGCGGCCTTCAAAGGCTCGGAGCATCTGGGGATCTACGCGGTGACCAAGGCCGCCGACACGCAGATCGTGCGCAACCTCGCCGTGGCTTACGGGGCCGACAACATCCGGGTGAACGGGATCGCGCCTGCGGTGGTGAAGACCGATTTTGCACGCGCGCTCTATGAAGACCCGGCGCGGGCCAAGCGGGTGGCGGAGAGCTATGCGCTGAAGCGGCTGGGGGAGCCGGAGGATATTGCCGGGATTGCGGTGATGCTGGCGGCGCCCGCGGGGGCATGGATGACGGGGCAGACGATTATCGTGGATGGCGGATGGTCGGCGATGGGGTGAGCGGGCGCGCTGGCGCCCCCACCATGGCAGGTGTTGCAGGCGCCGGGTTTCCACGCCTAGGCTGAGATCAAACGCGGCGGGGAGGCCGCGATACAGGGAGGAGCGGCCATGGAAGGCCTGATGATGCACCGTCCGCTGCGGATTGCGGATATTCTGACCCATGCGGCGCAGGTCTACCCCGGTGAGGGGATCGTCTCGGCCCGGACCGAAGGCGACATTCACCGCCAGAGTTACCCCGAAACTGCGGCCCGCGTGGCGCGGCTTGCCCATGCCCTGCGCGCGCTTGGCATCAAGCCCGGCGACCGGGTGGCGACGCTGGCGTGGAACGGCTACCGGCATTTCGAGCTCTACTATGCGATCAGCGGGATCGGGGCGGTGTGCCACACGATCAACCCGCGCCTTTCGGCCGAGCAGATGGGCTATATCGTGAACCACGCGGGCGACAGCCTGCTGTTCTTTGACACCACCTTCCTGCCGATCATCGAGGGGCTGGCGCCGCATTTTCCCGAGAGCCTGCGCTACGTGGCGATGGTGGATGAGGACAAGCAGCCCGAGAGCAAGGTGGAGTGCCTGAACTACGAGGCGCTGCTGAAGGGCCAGCCGGAGCGATTTGACTGGCCGGAGTTCGACGAGACCACCGCCGCTGCGCTCTGCTACACCTCGGGCACCACCGGCAACCCCAAGGGCACGCTCTATTCGCATCGTTCCACCGTGCTGCACGCGCTCTGCACCGCGATCAGCCTGCCGAAGGTGCTGCAGGAGGGCAGCCGGATTCTGCCCGTGGTGCCGCTCTTTCACGTGAATGCATGGGGCCTGCCCTACTCGGCCCCGCTCACCGGTGCTTCGCTCATTATGCCGGGACCGGGGCTGGACGGGGCCTCGCTGTTCAAGCTGATGAACGGGGAGCAGGTGTTTTCGGCCTGGGGTGTGCCGACCGTCTGGCTCGGGCTGCAGAAGGAAATCGAGGCGCAGGGGCGGCTGCCGGAGGGGTTCGGCCACCTCGTGGTGGGCGGCTCGGCGGCGCCACGGGCGATGATCGAAGCCTTCGAAACCCGCGGCGTGGACGTGTGCCATGCATGGGGCATGACCGAGATGAGCCCGATCGGCACGGTTGGGAACCTCTCGCCGGCGATGCGCGACAAGCCCCTCGCCGAACAGCTTGACGTGAAACAGAAACAGGGGCGCCGGGCCTTCGGGATCGATATGAAGATCGTCGATGAGGACGGCACCGAGCAGCCGCAGAACGGCAAGGCCACGGGCGAGCTCTTCGTGCGGGGCAACACGATTGCGGCGGGATACTTCAACAACGCGGAGGCCAGCGCCGAGGCGATTGACGCAGAGGGCTGGTTTGGCACCGGAGACATTGCCCGGATCACCCCCGATGGCACGCTCTCGATCACCGACCGGACGAAAGACCTGATCAAATCGGGCGGCGAGTGGATCAGCTCAATTGACATGGAGAACGTGGTGATGGGCCACCCGCAGGTCACCAATTGCGCCGCCATCGCCGTGCCGCATGAAAAATGGGGCGAGAGGCCGATGCTGGTGGTGGTGCCGAAGGGCGATGCGCCGGACCCCGAGGCGCTGCGCGAGTTGCTCGCGCCGCACTTTGCCAGCTGGCAATTGCCCGACGAGGTGCTCTTTGTCGAGGAACTGCCTCTGACGGCGACAGGCAAGGTCTCAAAGCTCACGCTGAGGCGCAAATACGCAGCAGCGGAATGACCTCTGCGTGAAAAAACGCACAAAGGGCTTGGGTTTTTGGGCTGTTTTGGGCATCTTCCCCGAAAATTTACGCCTAAGGTTCGAGTGACATGAAGAGAAGAAACTTCCTCACCGGCAGTGCTGCGCTGCTTGGTGGTACCTTTGTGGCGGGGGCCCCTGCCCTCGCCTATGACGAAACCCTCAAGCCCTACGGCCTGCCCGTTCATCTGCTGCCGCATTACGTGAACGTCTCCAAGGAGCTGCCGCCGCAGGAGATTCACGTGAGCCCGAGCCGCTTTGCGCTGTTCCTCACCCTCGGCGGGGGCCGCGCGATCCAGTATACCTGCGGTATTGGCCGCCCCGGCCTTTACGAGCCCGGTGAGTTCTTTGTCGGCGCGCGCAAGCAGTGGCCAGCCTGGACGCCGACGCCCGAGATGATCGAGCGCGACCCCGCCTCCTACAAGAAATACGAAGACGGTATGCCCGGTGGTCCGAACAACCCGCTCGGCGCCCGCGCGATCTACCTCTTCAAGCCGCAGATCGGCGATACCTTCCTGCGGATCCACGGCACCAACGATCCGCGCACCATTGGCAAGCGGGTCTCGAACGGCTGCGCGCGGCTGGTAAACAACCAGATCGTGCACCTCTACCGCCGGACGCCGATGAACGCGAAGGTCGTGCTGTACCCGGCCTCAGAAAACGGCGGCGGGGACTACTCGCAAGAGCCGCAGGTGACCCGGGGCTGACGCCCGCAGAGGCTCTCTGACGCCGAAAAATCGAAGGGCGCGGACCTTGGCTGAGGTCCGCGCCCTTTGTGGTTTTCCGGAATCTGAGAATAATTTATCTCCAAGTTAACTTTTTACGGAACCGGAGGCGTCCGGGGATGTTTTATTGCGTGATCACATGGGTGCGCCCTGCCGTGCTGACGGGACAAGTAGTGGATGACGATGACTTTTCAGCGCGCTGAGACCGTGGCGCTCTCTCTCCGGCATGAACTCCGGCAGGTGACTGGCCCGGCCCATGAGCGGCTGGATGGCATGCTATCGACCCTCAATTTGCATGACAGCGCCGACAGGGCGCTGTTTGACCGCGTGCAACGCGCGGGGTTTCGCCGGATCGGCGCGGCCTGCGGCTGGGAGGCGGCAGAGGCCACGGCCACGCTGCGCCGGACGGTCGATGCGCTGGACGATGGCGACGAGGCCGCGACCGATGGCGCGGGCGACGACCCGATGGCGGCGGACGCGGTGGCCTATATCACCCTTGGCTCGCAACTTGGCCTGACCGTGCTGCGCAATGGCGTGCCGCCGGAAGAGCGCCGGGGCCTGCTGGCCATCGAGCCCGACATTGCGGCTTGGAGGGCCTTTGCCCAGCGCATGGGGCAGACAAGCCCCGATGCCGAAGCGCGCGCGCGCATCCTGTCTGATGCGACCCGCGCCTTTGCGATTTTTCAGCAGGAGGCCGAGCGCCACCTGCCCCGGCGGCCAGAGGCCGCACCTCACCCCCAGACGACGCAGACCCCACAGGCCCCGACTGTATGAAAGATCCCTTCGTTTCTACCGATACGCCGGTTGACCTGACCAACTGCGACCGGGAGCCGATCCACATTCTGGGGAATGTGCAATCCTTCGGGGCGCTGATCGCGATATCGGCGGATTGGATCGTGCAGCATGTGTCTCGCAACGCGACCGAGGTGCTGGGGCTGCCGTGGGAGGAGATGGCGGGCGTGCCGCTGGGCCAGTTTCTGCCCGAGGCCAGCCTCGAGCGGTTGCGGCGCAAGCTGAGCACGGCCTCTCATGACGATGCCGTGGTGCGCATGTTCGGCTTTGACGTGTTCGGCGACGGGCGGCTGTTTGACGTGTCGGCCCACCAGTCGCACCTCAGCTTCATCCTCGAATTCGAGGCCAAGTCGCGCGGGGTGGAGCACGACGAGTTGGCTATCGTCACGCCGATGATGCGCCGGGTGGCCGAAGAGAAGGATTTGCAGAGCGTCTCGGAAGTGGCCGCCAAGCAGCTGCGGGAGCTGGCCGGGTTTGACCGGGTGTTGGTGTATCAGTTCGGGCCGGAGGGTGATGGCACGGTGATCGCCGAGGCAAAGGACGAGGCCGACAGCGAAACCTACCTTGGCCTGCACTTCCCCTCCTCCGACATTCCGCGGCAGGCGCGGGCGCTCTACAAGCGCAACCATCTGCGGCTGATCGCCGATGTGGATGATACGGTCTCGCCCATCGAGCCGCAGACCGGCCCCGAGGGCGAGCCGCTGGACCTTTCGCTCGCCGTGACCCGCGCGGTCTCGCCGATCCACCTCGAATACCTGCGCAACATGAAAGTGCGGGCCTCGATGTCGGTGTCGATCATCATCCGGGGCGAGCTCTGGGGGCTCTTTGCCTGCCATCACCGCGCGCCGCTTTACATCGATTACGAGCGCCGCACCGCGATTGAGCTGCTGGCGCAATTCTACTCCTACGAGATCGAGCGGCGTGAGGCCCGCGCGGTGGCCGAGACCGCAGACCGCGCCCAGAAGCTGCATGACCGGCTGATGATGGGCCTCGGCGCCAGCACGGACCTTGTGGAAGGCTTCCGCGACGTGGCCCGCGAGATCAGTAACGTGATCCGGTGCGATGGCGTGGCGCTCTATTCCGAAGGCACCTACGTGAGCCAGGGCACCGCGCCCTCGGAAGAGGAATTCAAGACGATTGCGCGGTTCCTGAACACCGCCGCTGCCTCGCGCGTTTATGCCACCGACCATCTGGTGGCGCGCCTGCCCTCGATTGCCGATATCACCGACCGCTGCGCCGGTATTCTGGCGATCCCGGTTTCCCGCACGCCGCGCGACTACCTCGTGCTGTTCCGCACCGAGGCGGCGCGGCAGGTGAAATGGGCGGGCAACCCGCACAAGCCGGTGGAGGTGGGCAGCTTCGGCGCCCGGCTGACCCCGCGCAAGAGCTTCGAGATCTGGAAGGAAGATGTGGGCAATCGCTCGGAGCCGTGGTCACCGACCTCGGTGCGGGCCGCCGATGCGATCCGGGTCACGCTGCTGGAAGTGGTGCTGAAGCTCTCGGACGAGGTGAACGCCGAGCGCAAGCGGGCGCAGGACCAGCAGGAGCTGCTCATCGCCGAGCTGAACCACCGGGTGCGCAACGTGCTGGGGCTGATCCGCTCGCTGGTGAGCAAATCGCGCGAGAATGCGGTTTCGGTCGAGGAATTCTCCAAGGCCATTGACGGGCGCATCCACGCGCTGGCGGTGGCGCATGACCAGCTTACCCAGACCGAGTGGCGCGCGGTCGATTTCCGCCAGATCATCGACACCGAGCTTAAGGCCTATGTGGCCGGGCAGGAAGACAGGGTGCGGCTCTCTGGTCCGGAGATCCAGCTTTCGCCCGAGGCTTTCTCGACCATCGCGCTGGTCTCGCACGAGCTGGTGACCAACTCGGTGAAATACGGGGCGCTCTCCAACTCGACCGGGCAGGTCGAGCTGGCAGTGGACCACCAGGCTGACGGGTTCTTTCGCCTCACGTGGCAGGAGGCGGGTGGCCCACCGGTGCGCCCGCCCGAGCGGCGCGGCTTTGGCACGACGCTGATCGAACGCTCCGTACCGTTCGACCTTGAGGGCAAGGCCGAGATCGAGTTTCGCTCTGGCGGATTCCGGGCGAGCTTTCTGATCCCCGAGCGGTTTGTAACCGCGCTGCCCTCGGAGGCGGCGGAGGCCGCGGAGCCGGAAGCCCCGGCCATCGCGGGCAAGCCCGACCTCACTGGCGTGGGCCTTGTGGTGGAGGACAACCTGATCATCGCGATGGATGCCTCCGACATCCTCACCGGGATGGGGCTGAAAGCGGTGCATACCGCCTCGACCGTGGCGGAGGCGCTGCGGGTGGCGGAGGCCAACACGATCTCGGTCGCGGTGCTCGATGTGAACCTCGGCAAGGAGACGAGCCTGCCGGTGGCCCGGTTCCTCTCGGAGCGCGGGGTGCCCTTTGTGCTGGCCAGCGGCTACGGCGGACAGGCCGACACCTTGGCCAAGTTCCCCCCTGCCCCGGTGGTCGCCAAGCCGTTCACGGTGGAGACCCTGTCGCGCGCGCTGCTGAAGCTGGGCGAAGACGGCGAGGCCTGAGGCACGCTCCACGCCCCTGCAGACAGTATGGCGCGGATACCGATTTTCAACTGACAGAAGGCGCGCCAGTGGTGCGCTCTGCCTGCCTTGGAAATGGGCAGGCTGGAAAGCCGTGCGGGGTGCTCCAGCCAAAAACTAAAAAACAGTCTTGACTGATTGTTTTTTCCAGCCCCACCCTGTGTGTCAAACGACTCAGGGAGATGCGCGATGGCCGATACCGACGATTACAAGCAACGCAGTTACGGCGAAATCTCGGTGGGGCTCGGGGCCAAGCCGGGCATCGTGGTGGTGGATTTTCAGAAGGGATTCACCGAGGCTCAATACCCTCTGGGCGGTGCGCCGCTGGTGATGCGGGCGCTGGAAAACACCGCGAAACTGCTGAAGGCCGCCCGCGCGATGGGTGTGCCGGTGGCCACCTGCAATACCGCCTACATGAACGAGCGCGAGATGCCCTACTGGAAGATCACCGCCGTTCGCGAGACCTTCCTGCATGACCACCCCAGCGCCGAGCTGGACCCGCGCATCTACGACCCAGAGTATGACCTGAAGGTCTGCAAGAAGGGGCCTTCGATCTTCTTCAACACCGATGTGGCCGATTACTTCGCCAAGGAGCGGGTCGACACCGTGATCGTCACCGGCTGCAACACCAGCGGCTGCATCCGCGCAAGTTCGATCGACAGTTTTTCGCACCGCTACCGGACGCTCGTGCCGGAGGATTGCGTGGGCGACATCGAAGAGCAGCCGCACCGCGACAACCTGCGCGACCTTGGCCGCCGTTACGTTGATGTCGTCGATCTGGACAGCGTGCTGGCCTACCTCGACCGCTGGCACAACGCCCAGGCTGCCGCCTGACCCGCCCTCAAGACCGAATGAAAGACCTCAAATGACCCTGAAGCTGCTGAAGAACGCCCGTATCGTGGACGGCACCGCGCCCGAGCCCACCGATCCGATGGGCATCGTGATCGAAGACGGCAAGATCCGCGATGTCGGCCCCGGCGTGACCGCCGACACCGATGAGGTGCTCGACATGGAGGGGCTAACGGTGATGCCGGGCCTCGTCGACTGCCACGTGCATGTGATCGCGACCACGGCGAACCTCGGCCTTAACGCCGCCCTGCCCTCCTCGCTCGTGGCCGCCCGCTCCAGCCTGCTGATGCGCGACATGATCATGCGCGGTTTCACCACGGTGCGCGACCTTGGCGGCGCGGATCGCGGCTTGCAGCAGGCGGTGGATGAGGGCGCGTTTCTCGGCCCGCGGCTGGTGATCTGCGGCAAGGCACTGTCGCAATCGGGCGGCCACACCGATTATCGCGGCCCCTACAGCAACCGCGATGTGAGCTGGTATGCCTCCAGCCTCGGCGCGATGGGCCGGATCTGTGACGGCATCCCCGAGGTGCAGCGGGCCGCTCGTGAAGAGATCAAGAACGGCGCGCAGTTCGTGAAGGTCATGGCCGATGGCGGCGTGTCCTCGCCCTCCGACCCGGTGGGCTACCTCGTGTTCTCGGTCGACGAGTTGAAGGCGGCGGTGGAGATCGCCAAGGGCTTCGGCACCTATGCGACCGGGCACCTCTACTCCGACGAGGCAATCGTGCGGGCGCTGGATTGCGGCTTCGAGTGCATCGAGCACGGCAACCTGATCGGCGACGACACCATTGCCCGGATCGCCCGTGAGGGCATTCCGGTGGTGCCGACGAACATCACCTACGACCTGCTGCACCGCAAAGGCGCGGAGTTCGGGCTGCCGGCGGAATCGGTGGCCAAGATCTCGGACGTGCGCGAGGCCGGGCTGGAGCGGCTCGAGAAGTTTCACGAGGCTGGCGTGCTGATGGGCTACGGCTCCGACCTGCTGGGCGGTATGCAGACCGAGCAATCGGGCGAGTTCCCCTTGCGCGGCCGCTACCTGCCCGCCGATGCGGTGATCCGCTCGGCCACGGTGGATGCCGCCAAGGTGCTGCGGATGGAAGGCGAGATCGGCACCATCGCGCCGGGCGCCCATGCCGACATCATCGCCGTCGAGGGCAACCCGCTCGGCGATCTGGACCTGCTGACACATCAGGGAGCCCATATGCCGCTCATTCTCAAAGCTGGGGAGGCGGTCAAGCAGGCCGCGTCGCTCTGATGGCCAGCTTGCGCGACTACACCGCCCTCAGCTTCGACGTCTACGGCACGCTGATCGACTGGGAGGCCGGGATGCGGGCCGGGTTGCGCCCGCTTACCGACCGGCTCGACGCCGAGATGAGCGAGAACGCCGTGCTGGAGATGCACGCCCGCAATGAGAGCGCCACGCAGGCCCAGACGCCGGCCAAGCGCTACTCGGACCTGCTGGCCACGGTCTACCGCCGCTGCGCCGAAGAACTGGGGCTGTCGGTGGATTGGGACGAATGCGAGCGCTACGGCGCCTCGGTGCCCGACTGGCCCGCCTTCGAGGACAGCGCCGATGCGCTGACCTATCTCAAGCAGCACTACAAGATGATCGTGCTCTCCAACGTCGACAACCGCAGCTTTGACGGCGCGGCGCGGAAGCTGGGGATCGCATGGGATGCGATTTACACAGCCGAGGATATCGGCAGCTACAAGCCCAACCAGCGCAACTTCGATTACCTGCTGCGCGGGATCGGCACGCTGGGCGTGGAGAAGGCACAGCTGCTGCACACCGCCGAGAGCATGTTCCACGATCACGTGCCGGGCCGGGCCAATGGGCTCGACAACGCATGGATCTACCGGCGGCACGCGAAAGAAGGCTTCGGGGCCACGATGGACCCAGGCGATCTGGCCGAGACGACCTTCCGCTTCAATTCGCTGAAGGAAATGGCCGAGGCACATGAGAGCGGCAAAATCTGAAATTCAACCCGACCGACCCGCCCGGCAAGAGCGCGGGCACCCAACCACTCAACCAACAGGGACCAGACCCATGAAAAAATTCCTGACCTGCACCGCCCTCGCCGGCATGATGATGACCGGCGCGGCCACGGCAGAAACCAACTTCATCGCCAACAGCTTCTATGACGGCGCCGTGCCGATGTCGGGCGAAGGCTACGTCCGCTGGGCCGAGCTCGTGCAGGAGCTTTCGGGCGGCGACCTCGTGCCCGAAGTCTACACCGGCACCGTGCTGCTGGCCCCGCGCGCAGCGCTTCAGGGCATTCAGGACAACGTGGTGCAGGTGGCCCACCATGCCGCCATTTACACGCCCTCCGATCTGCCGGTCTCCAATGCCGTGCAGGAACTGGGCTTTGCCTACTCCGATCCGGTTGCCGCGATCTTCGCGGTCACCGACTTTTCGATGAACAACGAAGTGCAGCTGGCCGAGTGGAAGGACAAGGGCCTCGTCTACCTTGGGGCCTATGCTACGCCCGCCTATGTGCTGATGTGCTCCAGCCCGGTGCGCAACCTCGAAGAGATGAAGGGCAAGCGCATCCGCACCGCCGGCTCCGCCGTCTCGGTCTGGGTGGAAGATGCCGGCGGCATCCCGGTCAACGTGCCCTCCTCGGAGATGTACACCGGCCTCGAGCGCGGCACGCTCGACTGCGCCACCAACGCCGCCAGCGACCTTGTGGACCGCTCGCTGATGGAAGTCGCCGAGCACACCACCCTGCTCTCGACCGGCATGTACTACTCCGGCCCGCAGTGGGGCTATAACCCCGACTTCTGGGCTGGCCTGACCGCCGAGCAGCGCGGCGTGCTGATGGAAGCTTCCGCCCGCTCGATGGCCCGCATCGTCATCGCCTACGGCTCCAAGGTCGACGCTGGCCTCGAGGCCTCCAAGGCTGCCGGCGGCAACGTCTACGAGCCCGAGCAGGACCTGGCCGATCACGTGGCCGAGTTCCGTGACCGCACCACCGCCGCCGCCGTCGAGAAAGCCGGTGCCGACTTTGGCGTGGCCGACCCCGAGGCGCTGATCGGCGACTTCCAGGCCACCATGCAGAAGTGGACCGACCTGCTGGCCGACGTGGACACCACCGACGAAGATGCGCTCACCGCTCTTGCCATGGAAGAGATCTTCTCCAAGATCGACCCGGCCACCTACGGCACCGAGTAAGCACTGCGCACCGGGCCCGGCACAACGCCGGGCCCGGCTGCCAATCAGGACGACGCAATGACCCTCCTCCACAGCATCATCCGCTGGCTCAACATCGGCACCGTCACCGCCGCCTGCGTGGTCATGCTGCTGATGATGGCCCATATCACCCTCGACGTGGGCGTGCGCTACTTTGTCAACGGCCAGATCGTTGGCACGCTGGAGTGGGTCTCGTTCTACTACATGGTCGCGCTGGTCTTTCTGGCCTTCGGCTATGTCGAGATGAAGCAGGAAAACATCCGCGTTGATCTCTTTGCCCAGATGATGCCCGCGCCGGTGCAGCTGGGGCTCTACATTCTCGCCTGCCTCATGGGGCTTGCCTTCTTCGGCATGCTGTTCTGGCAATCGCTGACCGATGCGATCAAGGCGACGAGCCGCGCCGAAGAGGCGATGAGCAACTTCCGTTTCTACATCTGGCCCGCCCGCTGGGCGCTGCCCATCGGCTTTGCCGGGGCGCTGCTTGCGGTGCTGTCGAACCTTCTGAAATCCATCACCCGGCGGCAGGCGCTTTGATGCGCCCCACCTGCGCGCCCCCGGAGGCGACCCTATGACCAATCTCGAAATCGGCGTGGCCGGCGTTGTCGCCGCCCTCGTTCTCATCGCCATCCGCGTGCCCATCGGCATTGCCCTCGGGCTTGTCTCGATCGTCGGGATCGGGGTGATGTTCAACATGAACGTGGCCTGGGGCATGATCTCCGCCACGCCCTTCGACTATGTCGGCCAATGGGAGCTTTCGGCGGCGCCGATGTTCCTGTTGATGGGGTTCATCTGCTCCTCGACCGACATGACGCGCGGCCTGTTCCTTGCGCTGCGGCTCTACCTCGCCCGGCTGCCGGGCGGCTTGGCGATCACCTCCGTGGGCGCCTGCGCCTTCTTCGCCGCCGCCTCCGGCTCTTCCGTTGCTACCGCCTCCGCCATGTCGCGCATGGCGGTACCGGAGATGCTCGACAACGGCTACGACCGGGGCCTTGCCACCGGCACCATCGCGGCCTCCGGCACGCTCGGCTCACTCATTCCGCCCTCGGTGCTACTGATCCTCTACGGGGTCTATGCGCAGGTCTCCGTTGGCCAGCTCTTCATGGCCGGGTTCATCCCCGGGCTGCTCTCGGCGCTGATCTACATGGGCATGATCATGATCCGGGTAAAGCTGAAGCCGAGCCTTGCGGGCACCGTGGTCTTCGACCCCACCCCGGAGGAACGCCGCGAGGCCTTCCGCGATGTCTGGCCGCTGCCCACCCTGATCCTCGTCGTGCTGGGCGGCATCTTCAGCGGGGTCTTCTCCCCCACCGAGGCGGGCGCGCTCGGGGCCTTCTTTGCCCTGATTATCGCCATCGTCCGCCGCAAGCTGACGCGAAAGGCGCTGTTCGAAGCGGTCTCGCAAGCCGTGGTCTCGACCGGTTCGATCTTTATCATCCTGATCGGCTCGCTGTTCTTTACGCGCTTCCTCGCGCTCTCGGGCTTTCCGCGCGCCTTTGCTGACGCGATCCTCTCGGTAAGCACGGAGACGTGGTGGATCCTCTTTGCGGTCACCGTGATCTTCCTCGTGCTCGGCATGCTGATCGACAGCATCGGCCTGCTGCTGCTGACCCTGCCGATCCTCGTGCCGCTGGTGAACGAGGCGGGCATTCACCCGGTATGGTTCGGCATCATCGTGATCAAGCTGCTGGAGATCGGGCTCATCACACCGCCGATCGGGTTGAACGTGTACATGATCAACGGGGCCTTGAATAACCGCGTGACCCTGCCCGAGATCTTCCGGGGCATCACGTGGTTTCTGGCGATGGACCTGCTGACGCTGGTGATCCTCATCGCCTTCCCGATCCTGACGCTCTGGCTCCCGTCGCTTGCGTATTGATGTTAGGTGTGTGCCCGATCCGAGGAGGGATGTATGGCGAGACGAGAAGCGGCAGCGAGACAGGGCGAGAAACCGGCCCAGGCCCGCAGCATCGCGACCCGCAGAAAGCTGATCGACGCCACGCTCGATGCGATCCTCGACAAGGGCTATAACTCCGCTTCGACCAATGACTTCGCCCAGCGCGCCGGGGTCTCGCGCGGGGCGATGCTGCACCATTTTCCCTCACGCTCGTCGATCATCGTCACCGCGATGGAAGAGCTGCTGCGGGAGGCCACGGCGGAGATCCGCGAGGTGGCTTCTCAGGTGCACAAGGGTGAGGTGAGCCTTGGCGACTTCGTCGAGTTCCTCTGGCAGATGTTCTCGGGCCGGGTGTTCTACTTGTCGCTGGAGTTCATCAACGAGGCTCGGACCGACCCGGAGTTGCGCGCTGGGATGATCCCGGTGGTGAAGGATTTCCATGCCGCGCTCGACAGCATCTGGGAGGCCTTCGAGCTGCGCGCGCCGGGCGACCGGGAGCCGACCCTCGTGGCGCTCAACATGACCGTCTGCCTCGTGCGCGGCATGGGCGTGCAAACCGTGCTGAAGGACGACCCGGCGTATTTCAGGACCATGGTGGAAACATGGAAGACGATCCTGCCGAAGCTGCTGGATGAAGGCGGGATGCTTGCGGGCAGCACGGCAGCCGAGGGCCGCTAGGGCCAAAGGCGCCGCGCAGGGTGGCGCCGGCTCAGACCTCCACTTCGACTGCGCCGATGGGGTGCGAGCAACAGGCGAGGATATAGCCCTCGGCGATGTCGTCGTCGGAGATGCCGCCGTTGTGGACCATGTGGACCTCGCCCGCAGTCTTGCGGATCTTGCAGGTGCCGCACAGGCCGAAGGTGCAGCCCGAGGGGATGCCCAACCCCGCTGCCCGCGCCACGGCGAGAACGGTATCTGTCTCGCGGCAGGTGCGGCTCACGCCGGAAAGGCCAAAGGTGACTTCTGCCGTTTCTGCCGCCTCGGGCACGACATCGTCATGCTCGGGGATGTCCTCCACCGTCTCCACCGGGGCCTTGAAGCTCTCCTGATGGTAGCGCTCCATGTCGTAGCCCATGCCCTGGAGCGCCTCGCGCACGGCGGTCATGAAGGGCTCCGGCCCGCAGCAGAACACCTCGCGGTCGAGATAGTCTGGCGCCATCAGGCCGAGCATGAGCTGGTTCACCTGCCCTTGATAGCCGGTCCACGGGCGATAGCGATCGGCCTCCTCGACCACCCATTTCAGCACGATGCCCGGCACCCGGCTGGCCATGTGCTCCAACCGTTCGCGGAAGATGATCTCGGAGGGGCGCTTGGCGCAGTTGATGAAGACGATGTCGGGCTCGGTGCCGATATCCCACATGAAGGTGGTCATCGCCATCGACGGGGTGATGCCGCTGCCCGCCGAGATGAAGAGGTACTTCTTCGCCGGGTGGTTCATGTGGCTGAAGAGCCCGGCGGGACCGAACGCGCGGATCTGCATGCCGGGCTTCAGGTGATCGAGCATCCAGCGGGTGCCGATGCTCCCCTCCTGCGCCTTCACCGTGACCGAGATCGACCGGGGCCGGGAGGGCGAGGAGGAGATCGTGTAGGTGCGGTGCACGACGCCCTGCGGCGTGGGCAACTCAAGGGTGATAAACTGGCCCGGCAGATAGTCGAAAATCGCGCCCGAGGGCGCGCGGAAGGCGAAGCTCGCGGTGTTGGGCACCTCGGGGATCACGGCCACGCATTCGAGCGGCTCGCTGTCCTTCCAGATGCTCTGGCCGGTGATCGGGGTCAGGTCGTTCATGCGCCCTACTCCGCCGCCACGCGCAGCGGTGGCAGGGCGCGGGCCAGCGTGGCGCAATACCACGCGACGAACTGGATCACCCCGTCTTCCTGAACGGTCGAATAGGGCCCCGGCTCGTAGACCGGCGAGTTGATGCCGCGCTGGTTGTTCTCCACCACTTCGCGGTCTTCGTCATTGGTGTGGGTCCAGACCTCGGTTAGGCGCTTGAGGTCGTAATCCACGCCCTCGACCGCATCCTTGTGCACCAGCCATGTGGTGGTGACGCGGGTCTCCATCGGTGAGATCGGGGTTACGCGGAAGGTGATGGAGTGGTCGCTCAGAAAATGGTTCCAGGTGGTGGGGTAGCTGAACAGCAGCAGCGTGCCTGCGTCCCGCGCAGGGATGTGGCCGAGCCGCTTGGTCACGGCGATCTTGCCATCCATCGTGTAGCTCTCGGCACCTTCGAGGAGCGGCATCCGCGCGACACGGTAGGTGCCCTCCGGATCAAGGAAGAAGCGCGAGGGCGCGCCCATGCCCTCCAGCCGGGAAAAATGCGCCTCGACGGGGGCCGGAAAGCTGCCATCGGCCGCCACGCCGCCGATCACCGGGTCTTCGGGGAAGGTGCGGCAGAGCGAGGGATGGTTGCCCGCGCAATGGTAGCACTCGCGGTTGTTTTCCCACACCAGCTTCCAGTTGCCATTCTCGATGATCGAACTCTGGTGCGCGACTTTGGCGTTGCCCAGATCGTGGGGCGCCAGATAGGGGCCGACCTTGGCGGCGAAGGCCTCGAAATCGGGCGCCTCCTCGGCAAGGCAGATGTAGATCAGCCCGGCGAGGTTGCGGCAGTGGACCGGCTTCAGCCCATGCTGGCTGGCGTCGAAATCCGGCCCCATGTCACGCGCCCAGAGCAGGCGGCCATCGAGCTCGTAGGTCCACTGGTGGTAGGGGCAGACCAGCTTCGGGCCCACCCCGCGCTCGTGCTTGCAGAGCACCGAGCCACGGTGGCGGCAGGTGTTGTGGAAGGCCCGGATCTCGCCATCGGCACCGCGCACCAGCACCACGTTGTAAGCGCCGATCTGCTGGGTCACGTAGCTGCCGGTTTTCTCCAGCTCGCAGGCCGGGATCGCGAAGAGCCACTCGCGGTAGAAGATGGTCTCCATATCCGTGCGGAAGATGTCCGGGTCGGTGTAGAACGGCTGCTCCAGCGCATGGCCGGGCCGGTGCCGGGCAAGCAGCTCGTGGATCGCTTGGCTCATCTCTCAGGTCTCCGGCCGCGCGCTGCGGGCCCGTTGGGGCGGAGGGCAGACAGGAGCCGTTTCAGGCGCGGCGGGGAGGAGCCGACCCGTCAGGCGCCATGACCGCCACCCGCGGTTCGACGTGTTCCACAAGGGCTGGTTTCCGGACTTGGCCGTGGCCCTTGCGAGGCCGAAGCGCGGCACCTTCCCGGGCTCCTCCCGCCCAGTGGCCTTGCCACGCCCCATCACGGCTTTACCGTTGCGGGGGCAGTGCCGGAGTTGCACCGGCTTCCCAATTCTCGAACCTTTCGGCCCGCACCCTGTAGCTCCGTGATACGCGCAGAGGGGCCGCCGGGATACACGGTTTGCGACGCAGCGCGCGGTGAAAAAGACACGCCCCGAAATTCATCCACAGATTATTCGCGCCGAGCACACCACTAGATGTTGACACCCCTCTGCCCTGCCGCCCAATATGGTGGAGCTTTGGTTCCCCCGGGAAGACTCGGGGGCGAAGAGGGAAGCCGGTGTAAATCCGGCACTGCCCCCGCAACTGTAAGCGGCGAGTCGCGGTTCAAATCCACTGGTGAATCAACACCGGGAAGGCGAACCACCGGCGCTCGAGCCGCAAAGTCAGGAGACCTGCCAGAGCACGAACGACGACCGCGGCGGAGGGCCCGGGCGCGCAGGCGGGCATCAGGCAGAGCCCCGTCTTCGTGTCCCCACCGCCGGAAAAAATCAGGCAAGACCCAAGGGGACAAAAACATGACCATCACCGTCTATTCCAAACCCGCCTGCGTGCAGTGCACCGCAACCACTCGCGCCCTCGAGGCCCGCGGCCTGCCGTTCGACGTGATCGACCTCACCGAAGACGAAACCGCGATGGAGATGGTGCAGGGCCTCGGCTACCGGCAGGCGCCCGTCGTCGTTGCCGGTGACGACCACTGGGCCGGCTTCCGCCCCGACATGATCGGCCGGCTCTCCTGAGCCGATGAGCGCGGCGCGGGGGCATCTGGTTTATTTCTCCAGCGGATCGGGCAACACCTCCCGTCTGGTGGAAAAGCTGGGCCTCCCCGCCACCCGCCTGCCGATGAGCGCGACGGCGTCGGTGCCTGAGATCACCGCGCCCTTCGTGCTCATCACCCCGACCTATGCCGATGGCGAAGGCCGGGGCGCGGTGGCCAAGCCGGTCATCGCCTTTTTGAACCGGGTTGAGAACCGGGCGCTCCTGCGCGGCGTGATCGCCGGGGGCAACCGCAATTTCGGCGCCACCTTCGCCCGCGCGGGCGAGGTGATTGCCGCCAAGTGCAACGTGCCGCTGCTCTACCGTTTCGAGCTGGCGGGCACCGAAACCGACATCGCCCGCATCCGCGCCGGGCTCGACACATTCTGGGGAACACAATGCTTGACGCCAGCCTGACGCAGGGCCTCGACTACCACGCGCTGAACGCGATGCTGAACCTCTACGATGCCGAGGGAAAGATCCAGTTCGAGGCCGACAAGATGGCCGCGCGGCAGTATTTCCTGCAGCACGTCAACCAGAACACGGTGTTCTTTCACTCGCTGGACGAGAAGCTCGGCTACCTGGTGGACGAGGGCTACTACGAGCCGGAGGTGTTGGACCAGTATTCGAAGAACTTCCAGCGGGCGATCTGGGATGCGGCCTATGGCAAGAAGTTCCGCTTTCCGACCTTCCTAGGTGCGTTCAAGTATTACACCTCCTACACGCTGAAAACGCGGGACGGGCAGCGCTACCTAGAGCGTTACGAGGACCGGGTGGTGATGAACGCGCTCGCGCTGGCGCGCGGTGACGAGGCGCTGGCCATGCAGCTGATGGAAGAGATCCTCTCGGGCCGCTTCCAGCCCGCCACGCCGACCTTTCTGAACGCCGGCAAGAAGGCGCGGGGCGAGTTTGTTTCGTGCTTCCTGCTGCGGCTGGAAGACAACATGGAGAGCATCGGGCGCGGCATCAACTCGGCGCTGCAACTCTCCAAGCGCGGCGGCGGCGTGGCTTTGATGCTCACCAACATCCGCGAGCACGGCGCGCCGATCAAGGGGATCGAGAACCAGTCCTCCGGCGTGATCCCGGTGATGAAGCTGCTGGAGGATTCCTTCAGCTACGCCAATCAGCTGGGCGCGCGGCAGGGCGCAGGCGCGGTGTATCTAAACGCCCACCACCCCGACATCTTGCGTTTTCTCGACACCAAGCGCGAGAACGCCGACGAGAAGATCCGCATCAAGACGCTGAGCCTTGGCGTGGTGATCCCCGATGTGACCTTCGAACTGGCGAAGAAGAACGAGGATATGTACCTCTTCTCGCCCCATGACGTTGAGAAGGTCTACGGTTGTGCTTTCTCGGAGATTTCCGTCACCGAGAAATACGACGAGATGGTCGACAACCCGAAGATCCGGAAGAAGAAGATCAACGCGCGGGCCTTCTTCCAGACGCTGGCGGAAATCCAGTTCGAGAGCGGCTATCCCTACATCATGTTCGAGGACACGGTGAACAAGGCCAACCCGATCGCAGGCCGCATCGCCATGTCGAACCTCTGCTCCGAGATCCTTCAGGTCAACGAACCCTCGGCGTTCAACGACGATCTGAGCTATGCGCAGATGGGCACCGATATTTCCTGCAACCTCGGCAGCATGAACATTGCCCGCGCGATGGACGGCGGCGACCTTGGCGCCTCGGTCGGCACCGCAATCCGCGCGCTGAACGCGGTGAGCGAGATGTCGGCCATCGACTCCGTGCCCTCGATCCGCAAGGGCAATGACGAGGGCCATGCCATTGGCCTCGGGCAGATGAACCTGCACGGCTTCCTCGCCCGCGAGCGCATTCACTACGGCTCGCACGAGGGGGTGGAGTTTACCTCCGTCTATTTTGCCGCCGTGCTCTACCACGCGCTCTCTGCCTCCTGCGCGCTGGCGCAGGAAAAGGTCAGCCGGTTCAAGGGGTTCGAAGCGTCAGCCTATGCCGATGGCAGCTTTTTTGACAAATACGTCAGCCGCAGCTGGCGGCCCGAGAGCGCCGAGGTGAAGGCGCTGTTCAAGAAGTTCGGCATCACCCTGCCCACCAAAAAGGACTGGGCCGCGCTGAAGGCGGACGTGATGGAGCACGGGCTCTACAACCGCAACCTTCAGGCCGTGCCGCCCACCGGCTCGATCAGTTACATCAACTACGCCACTTCCTCGATCCACCCGATCACCGCCAAGGTGGAGATCCGCAAGGAGGGCAAGATCGGCCGGGTTTATTATCCCGCGCCCTACATGACCGGCGAGAACCTCGAGTTCTACCGCGACGCCTATGAGATCGGCCCCGAGGCGATCATCGACACCTATGCCGCGGCCACCGAGCATGTTGATCAAGGGCTGTCGCTGACGCTGTTCTTCCCCGCCGAGGCCTCGACGCGCGACATCAACCGCGCCCAGATCTACGCCTGGAAGAAGGGGATCAAGACGATCTATTACATCCGCCTGCGCCAGGCCGCGCTGGAGGGCACCGAAGTCGAGGGCTGCGTGTCCTGCACGCTGTAAGGAGCATTCCGATGAAAGACACCGTCACCACCGCCCGCCCCGTCCCTGCCGCGATCAACTGGAACCGGCTGCAGGACGACAAGGACCTCGAAATCTGGAACCGGCTCACCGCCAACTTCTGGCTGCCGGAGAAGGTACCGCTCTCGAATGACATTCAGAGCTGGTCGCAGCTCACCGATGACGAGCGGCAGCTGACGATCCGGGTGTTTACAGGGCTGACCCTGCTGGACACGATCCAGAACACTGTGGGTGCGCCGACGCTGATGCCCGATGCGCAAACGCCCCATGAAGAGGCCGTGCTGACCAACATCGCCTTTATGGAGGCGGTGCATGCGCGCAGCTATTCCTCGGTGTTCTCGACGCTGTGCCAGACCTCGGAGGTCGATGAGGCCTTCCGCTGGTCGTCGGAAAACGAGCACCTTCAGGCCAAGTCGCGGCTGATCATCGACGAGTATGACGCGGCCTCAAACCCGCTGCGGAAGAAGATCGCCAGCGTGTTCCTCGAGAGCTTCCTGTTCTACTCCGGCTTCTACTTGCCGATGCACTGGTCGTCACGCGCGCGACTCACAAACACTGCCGATCTGATCCGCCTGATCATTCGCGACGAGGCGATCCACGGCTATTACATCGGCTACAAGTTCCAGCGGGCGATGGAGCGGCTGCCTGAGGCGGAACGCACCGAGCTGAAGGACTTTGCCTTTGCCCTGCTCTTCGACCTCTACGACATCGAGGCCCGCTATACCGAGCAGCTCTATGACGGGCTGGGGCTGACAGAGGATGTGAAGGCGTTCTTGCACTACAACGCCAACAAGGCGCTGCAAAACCTCGGGTTCGAGGCGCTTTTCCCGGATGACGCCTGCCGCGTGAACCCGGCGATCATGGCCGCGCTGTCGCCCGGATCGGACGAGAACCACGACTTCTTCTCCGGCTCCGGCTCCAGCTACGTGATCGGCAAAACCGTGGCGACCGAGGACGAGGACTGGGACTTCTGATGGGGCGCGACACGCTCTCCTTCGTGCGCGAGTGGCACGAGGCCTTCGATGTGCCGGTGGCCCCTGCCCCGGGCATCCCCGAGGCGCGGGCGGAGATGCGGCTGGCGATCCTCGAAGAGGAGGTCGCCGAGCTGCGGGCCGCCGTGGAGGCGGGAGACATGACCGAGGTGCTCGATGCGCTCTGCGACATCCAATATGTGCTCGACGGCACCTTTCTGGAGTTCGGGATGCACGGCATCAAGCAGGCCGCGATGGAGGAGGTTCACAGCTCCAACATGTCGAAGCTCGGGGCCGATGGCCGCCCGGTGCTGCGCGAGGATGGCAAGGTGCTGAAAGGCCCTGCCTTCCGTCGACCGGAATTGGCGCCTCTGCTGAGCCGGTGAGAACGGTACCGGGGGCTTAGCGGCGCTTGCAGGCGATCACGCGCGTCGCACTTGCGCCCAGGCCGCGATGACTTCCCCCAGGCTGTGGCCTTTGAGAAAGCCGTGAACCCTGCGGCCTGAGATGCTGGCCTCGAATTCGGGATCACCCGCAGGATCGTCCGCGCCCACGATCAGGATTTCGCCTTCGCCCGTGATGCTTGCGGTCGCCTCCACATCGTTGGGGCCGCTTCCCTGCGCTGCTGCGGCAAACAGCTGTGCAACGCTTTCAGGAAGGTTCGGCGCCTGCTCAGATGTCGGTAGCTGTGAGGCGGCGATGCCGGTGGCGAATGTGGGGCGTCCGTCCGGGATCGGAATGGAGCGGAGGCTGATCGGGCCAGGCTGCTTCGCGATACTCTCGAGCGCGCAGGTCAGTTGAGGCAGATCGATGGAGGACAACGGGGCGAGGGTCTCCCCCTCCCCTGTGGCATCCATCGCGAGAATCCGGCCATTGGCGACCTCCAGTTTCAGCGGCGGACTACCGTCGCATTCGAAGACAAGAACCCGGGGCAGGATTGTCGCCCGGATGCGTCTGAGGATGCAGGCGTGTCGCAGGGCACGGTCGGGCAACGCGATGTGCGCGAAGGCACCAAGGCCCTCGGCGGCGGCTTCGAGCAGGTCTGATCTCAGCGCGGCGCGGGTGTCATGGTCCATCTGGGGCTTCTCCAGCAAGCGGCCGGCCGGTCAGGGCGGCTTGGGCTTGATGCAGCGCAAGGTCGACGTCCGCAAGGCGCGGGAGGACGAGGCACAGGACCTCGTCCGGGTGGTCGGGTGCGCGGAGATGCAGGCGCACGCCGAGGGGGCCGGCGAGGACTGCATAGGGCCGCGGCCGCCCGCCGTAGGTCAGCGCCGTTCGGGCCTGCATGCATAGCTGGTCGTAATGCTCTTGAGGGTGTGCGAGCGCTGAGCTCACGCCGAGCACCGTGGTTGCGGCAATGTCGGCGATCATCGCGATTTCGCAGCCCGAGAGCCGGAGCCGCAAGTGCTCCAGATCGGCAAGGCTCATGCCTTCGGACAGGACCGCTGGCATCATTGGCTGACCCCTGTCCCTGAGGCCCTCAGAGGCGCGCGGCGCTCGGCACAGTGTATCATCTCCATCAGGCCCTGCGCGACGGCGTGGCCGCCGCAGGCCTCAAGCAAAGCATCATCACGGCCCGCACGTAGCGCCTCTGTTAGCGAGATGCCGAGAATGTTGCTGAAATTCCCCGCTGTCTCACGCCGCACCCGGTCGAGAATGCGCTCCCGGTTTCCCGCCTCTGCGATCTTGTCCATCCGTGTGACGAGCAGCATGGAACTGTCCGCGAGGTCACCGCCGACCTCCTCCCAGAGCGCGGCCTCGGACTGTCGCCAGGCCTGGGAGGCGGGCGTGCACCAGATGACCCCGTCGATGACAGAAAGCATGGCCTCCCATGTGGGCATCGACAGGTTTGGGTCGGACGTGCCGGGCATGTCGATGAGGTCGCAAAATTGCAGCACCTCGGTCTCCATCGAGACCTTGACGGCCCGGACGCCGTCCAAGACCTCAGAGGTCAGGTTCGCGCCGGGGATGGCCACCTCGCTACCGTCTGCCCGGATGCCGGTGCAGGCCGGTTGCCCGTGGCTGTACCAGATCGGTGGCATCTGTGTCGCGGTGACCTGCACCGGGCTGACATTTTGCCCGAGCAGCACGTTGGCCAGCGTGCTCTTGCCGGCGCTGAACTCTCCCAGGAGAGCGATGCGCGGCGTCGCCCTAGGTACCGCGCTATCCGCGCGGACGCGGTGTGGTTGGACTTGGCTGTTCATTGTTCTGACCCGGTCGGCACGGCGGGCGCCGAGGCCGCGCGCGAGAGGCCGTTCAGAAGCCGGCCCTGACTTTGGACGAACTCTATCAGGGTGGCCCGGATGTCGCCCTCGAACCGTTCCGCCGTATCGCGGCAAAGGCCGTCGATGATCGGGGTGGTTTCTTCCTCGATGAGCTGCGCAAAACTCTCGGCATAGGCCTCGTACCCGCGCTTACGGCGCCAGAACCGGGTCCACCATGACCCTCTCAGATCGAGCGCGATGGTCTGGCCGAGGGCCAGCGGGGGCGGAGCTTCGGGCAGCGGCGGCGGCGCGACGATGTCTTCGGCCGCTTCCAGCCCCTGCGCGGTGGCGAGTATGAGGCTCAGGTCGCAGGCGGTGCGATAGTACATGTCTTCGCCGATCCTCAGCATGTCGCGCAGGTGAACCTGAAAGGCGGAGCGCAGCAGGGTGCGCAACCCGACCGGGTCGTAGGACCAGACGGTGGTTTCACCGTGGCGATCCAGATGGTCGAGCAAGGCGGCGGTGGCCCGGCTGATGAAGGTGTGGCGCGCCCGGTCGATCCGGCCAGCAAAGCCGCGGCGGGCATCGCAAAGTTGCGCGGTGAGGCTGGTGACGGCCTCGTGCTCCAGCTTCTCGATATCCTTGGTCACATCGACGGGCGCTTTGGCAGGCAAGCCCGGAATCGGATCAGCGGTTTGGCGGTCCGCCGCCTGCTTCATGGCATCGATCGTGCGGGTCAGGTTCTTCAGGCTGGTGCCGATCCGGGCCTGAAACGACTTGCCTGCACCGCTGGCCACCCGCTCGGCCAGAACGGCGTAAAGCTCGGGCACACCGGAGAGACGCCAGAGCAGGGCATCAGCGGTTTCACCCTCGGGTCCGGGCGTGGCGGCGGCGTAGGACACCAGCGCATTCGCGCTATCTGCGCCGATGCCACCGAGGTCTTCATCGAAGGCATGGCCCGCCCAGTGTCCGCTGCCGAAGATGATGCGGACGCCCTTGGGCACCTCACTGCGCGCAAGCGTCTCCTCGATGCTCTCGCGGATCTGCGGCACCGAGGTTGCCGGATCGTCCAGCTCGTCGATCCGGTTGACGAAAATCACGATGTCCCGGCTCTTGAGGTTGGAGATCAGCCGGATCAGGCCGAGGTCGACCGAGGAGAGGGCCTGCATCGCCGAGAGCACGACCACGCAGAGTTTGCTGCCCCGGATGGCGCCGATGGTGATCTGCTCGCGGATCATGAAGGTGTCATTCACACCCGGCGTATCGCGGATGCACAGGCTCATCGGCAATTCACGCCGGTTGAGCCACAGGTCTGCGGAACGGGTGATATCGGCGAAGCGGCCACGCTGGCGGGAGGTGTCGGTGCGATCCCAGAAGTCGTCGCCGAGGCAGACATAGCGCTCGATCAGCACCTGATCATATTCCTCGTAGTCATGGCTCTGGCCCATGAGCATCTCGAACCGCCGGCCGAGGCGTTGGCGGGACCGCTCGCGCATCTCCTCCAACTGGCCGCGAACCTTCTCCAGTTCCGCATTGGCGCCGGCCCTGTTGGCGAGTTCACCCACGCGGCCGCCGCGTTGAAGGAGATTGCTCCAGGCCTCCTCGTCGAAGAACCGGAAAGCGGCGCGCTCGGTCCCCTCCTTGCCCTTGGGCATCATGTGGAGCGAGGTCACGACCGAGGTCCACGGGTTCACATCGGCGGGCAGCAGGCCGGGGGTGCCGATCATGGCGTTCACGAGGCTGGTCTTGCCCGCCTTGACCTGCCCGATCATCACCACGCTTGGCTCGAACTCCGCCATGCGAAGCAACAGGCGGCGGGCCTCGCCCGCGACCTCCGGGTTGGCGTGTTTGGCAAGTTGACGAGCCTCCGCCTCGAGCTTGGCGAGGTCTTCGGCGAGCGGGGTGAACCCTTCCAGCGCCTGCGACAACAGGGAGGCACGGCGCGCCTCGCCACTCTCGGGGCAGGCCATGCCCGAGAGCCATGCGAGGCCTGCATCGGGTGCGGGTTCGGCGGGCGGTGGCGCGATGTCCGGTGCGGGCGCCTCGGGCGGCGCTGCCTCACGCGGTGCGTCCTCCGGGCCCGGTGCGGCGGGCGGGTTGCTCTCCACTTTGCCTTGCGGCGGCAAATCGGGGGCCGTCGGCGGGACCATCAGCCGGGTCTTTGTGCGCGGTCCGCGCGCAGGCTTGCGGATCGGTTCAGGCTGGCTGGCCTGCCCGACCAGCGCCTTGATCAGATCGGAATCGACGCCCTCGCTTTGGTTCGGAGATTTGTCTGTGCTCATGCTGCCTTCTCCAAATGCGTTTCGATCGCCTGCCTGACCTGCCCCAGAACCGATGCGGCTGCCCCCGCCTGATCAAGACCACCTTCGTATTTCAAAAGAATTAATGTCTCCTCGGCTTCTGCCATCAGGTCGGTCAGATCCGCCGGGGGCTGCAGCCCATCGGCGAGCAGGCCCTTGAGCGCGGAGAGCAGCTGCTCCGCTCGGTCGAGAACTTCGGCGGCAAGGGCATCGTCGGAGGTATCGTGGTTCAGAAGATCGAGCACCTCTGCCGCGCCGCGCCGGAGGGTCAGGAGCAACTTGGAGGCCAGCCTCCAAGCTTCCGGGTCGCGGTCTGCCTCTGGCTTTGGGGGGACGGCTGGTGTCTCCCGGTCCGGAGCCGCAGCCTGCGGCTCAGGAGCGACGCCCTTTCCGCGCTCCTCGCTCGTCCGAGCAATGACACGCGCGGCGTCGCGCAGCAGCAGAGCCCCAAGGGCCGCGTCTTCCTGGCGGGCTTCTCGGGTGAGGGTCGCGAGGGATGCGCGCAGGCGACTTGGCCAATCTGGGGCGTCCGTATCCTCGGTGCTTCCAAAAGCTCCCTCCGCCTCGGAAGGGCAGCGGCCCGGGGAGAGCAGGTAGCTGTGGTTGGCAAGGGCCTGAGGCGCGGCCTGCCAGATCGCGAATTCCGCCGCCTCCATCGGCCCCGCGGCGCACCATAGGGCAATGTCCGTCTGCCTGGCGGCCCAATGCAGTGCGGCCTGTTGCTCCTGCCAAGGCGCGCCGGCCCTGACGACCAGCAACGTGAGCTCTTTTAGCAAATCAATTGGGGCCGCGATTTCAAAAAACGCGGGCGGAGCGGGAAAGCTTGCCGTGACAGGCAGGCCCCCGCCTGCGACCACCCGGCGGTCGGAGAGCGTGGCCGTGAACGCGGGCGCTTCGCCGTGGATGAGGCGACAGGTCGGCCAAGCCGGGTCGACGAGCCCTTCCCCCAGCACCGTGTTGGCGCGAGCCACCTGCTGCCCGGCAGGCAGGCCAAGAAAGGCCACGCGGGCAGGCCGCGAGAGGCGATCTGCTATCTGAGCCGCGCGGCGCACCTTGCGGCGGGGCAGCGACCGCTCGTCGCCCAGCGCGCGCAGGGCGGCGACCAGCGCGGGAATGTCTGGCGCTGTCACGGCTGCGTTCCCCGAGGGCGCAGACTGGCGAAGACATGCCCCGCCCACTGACGCCAGGACGGGCCGGGATGTGTGACCACCCGCTCCGCACGCTCGTAAGGCGGGGGGCGCACGGCGACGACCACCACGGACACATTATCCTGATCCTGTGCGCCGTGCCGCTCCACCGCCTCGATCAGGCGCTCGGCGATTGCGCCGGCCCCGCGGTGGCGGTGATCGCGCAGCAGCTCGCTGATCCGGGTGCGACCCAGCGCATCCACCCCGTCGCTGGCGAAGACCACAATATCGCCGGGGTGCAGCGCCATCGGCTCGTCGGGGCAATCCACCTTGGCAATCGGCCCGCCGGTCAATGCCGAGGTGAGCACGCCGCGCTGCGGATGGGTCTTGGCACTCTCCGCGTCGATCTCGCCCTGGGCCACCATCAGGTCGATCTGCGGGGCGAGGGAGTGGTCTTCATTGAGCCGCTGGAGCGCATCGCCGCGCATCAGGTAGAGCGGGCTGTCGCCCACCGAAAGCCAGCGCAGGCCACCGTCCTGGATCACGCCCGAAACCAGCGTGCCGCCCATACCCTCCTGCCCCACGCCCGCACTGGTGTGGTCGCGAAGCCGGATGTTGGCGGCCTCGGCGGCACGGCGCAGGATATCGGCGCCGTGAACGCGCAAGGCATCGGGGCGGCAGGCGGCGAGGAAGAGGTCGGCCAGAACCTCAGTCACGATGGCACGGCTGGCGATGTCACCGTCGGCATGGCCGCCCATGCCATCGGACAGCACGATCAGCCCCGGCTCATCGCCCGGGGGTATGTTGGTAAGCACCGAATCTTCCTGACGGCTGCGGGTGCCGATCCAGCTGGCGCTGGCGGCGTCGATGAGGAGGCTACTCATCCGCCGCGCCTTCCACGCCCTGCTCCCAGTCGAAGTCAGGCCCGCAGAAGGCCACGAAGCGGAGCGTTGTCTTGCCGAGGCGGATGAGGTCGCCGTTCTGCATCTCCTCGCGCGACACCAGCGGCTCGCCGTTCAGGCGGACGATGTTGGAGCGCCCTCCGTGGCCGACCAGCACGCGGCGCTCCTCTTCATCATAGGCAACGGCGGCGTGGCACTCGCGCGAAATGGAGGTGTCGCCGAAGTCGAGGCAGATGGCCTGATCGGTGCCGCGCCCGATGGTCGAAAGCCCGGAGGTGAGGGTAAAGGACGCGCCGCGCCCGGCGCCCTCGACCACCACCAGCCAGCCGATGGGAAAGCGGGTGTCTTCGGCCCGTGCGGCCGTGGCGGAGAAGGCGTCCGATTGCGGCTCGGTGCCAAAGCCGATGAGCCGGGTGCGCACCCTGTCACTCGCGGCATCGCGCGGTGGGTTCAGGGGCGGATTGACCGGCGGGTGGACCGCCGCCGCTGCTTGACGCGGCGGTTCGGGTGCCGACGCTTGGTTCGCGGGGGCCTCGCGCTCCGGAGCGGGCGGCGGCGGCAGGTCGGCATTAGGCGCCTCCAGATCCCAGATCGCGGGCGCAGCGGTTTCGGGCAGTGCCTCGCGCGGAACGCCCTCGATCCGCGCCGCAGCAGCCACGGCCTTGCGCCGCGCTTCACCGGGCTGGCGCTCCGGGCGCTGCCCGCCCTCCGAAACCAGCACCGGGCCGCGCGCGCCCTGCCCCTCCGGATCGTCTGCCAAGGCCTCGACGGCTTCATCCAGCGCGTCCGGGCTCGCCAACGGCGCGATAGCCGAAACCGGGGCGCTCACGTGACCGGGGCGCCGTTTCGGGATCAGGTCTCCGATGAACTTCATTGCTCTGCCTCCATCTTCATTTGATTCCGGGCCTACCTTTGTCGCGCCGCAGCCCGAGCAGCCCGGCGAGTGAGAACCCTTTTTGCTGTTCCGGCCCGGCCTCCGTGCCATTCTCTGCGGTCGAGGTGTCCCTCGCCTCGCCCACTGCCACGCCCTCGGCCTTCGCGGTCCGGCGCTGCGTCTCCCGCGCCCGCCATGCGGCGGCCTCGCGGGCAAGCTCCTGCGGGTCTTCGTTCAGGATCGCCCAATAGCTCGGGTCGCGACCACGGGGCGGCGGCGCGGGCGCCCTCACGGTGCGCGGACGGGCCTGCTTGGGTGCCACGCCCTTGCGACGGTCCTCCTCGATGGCCTTCCGGGTCTCCTCGACCAAGTCAGTGATCCGGCGCTCGATGCCTGCGTCTTCGCCCGTGCGGGTGTCGGGCTTGCCCGTCCGGCGCTCGGCCACGAGGAAGGCGGCCCATTGGCCAGCCGTGTCCATCCGGTCTTTCGGGAAAATGCTCAGGCATTGGTCGATGGCTTCCAGAAACCGCCCGTCAAACCCCGGCCGGTTGCCCAGCAGCGGCACATAGGGGTCGGGCTTGCCCTCAGCCACATGGGCGAGTCGCTGGTTCGAGTGGGGCGGCGGCGCGCCGGTGACGAGGTGATACATGGTCGCCGCAAGTGCATAGAGATCGCTGGAGCGGCCCTGCGGGCTGTCGGTCAGGTAGAACTCCTGCGGCGAGTAACCGTCCTTGACGGTGAAAACCTGGCTGAGGATGCGGCTTGTCCGGGCGGCCCCGGCGCGGGCGGAGCCGAAATCAATCAGGATCGGGGCGTCATCTGGACCCATCAGGATGTTGTCGGGCGAGATGTCGCGATGCAGCGTGCCGCTGTCATGGACGTAGCGGAGCGCATCCAGCAGGCAGAGCAAAATGCGATTGAGTTCTGCCGGGGTGAACCGGCTTGGGTCCTTCTCGTAAAGGTCCAGCAGGTCAGGGCCGTCGACGTAGTCGAGCGCCATGTAGCCGGTGCCGTTCTCCTCGAAGATCTGGTGAACGCCCACCACATTGGGGTGCGCCAGCGCGGCAAGAGCCCGCGCCTCCTTCTTGAACAGATCCAGCACCTGATCGAAGGCGCCAATGTTCGAGGTCGTGCGCAACCGCACTGAAGCGCCCCGGCGGCAGCACATGGCGCCGGGAAAGCACTCCTTGATAACAACCGGACGGCCCAGACTGTCGCGGCTGAGATAGGTCACCCCGAACCCGCCACCGTTGAGATAGCGCTCGATCGTGTACTGGCCGCCGCCGAGCACCGTCCCCGGGGGCAGTTCATCGCCGGTGACGGCAGAAGAAGAAGAGATTGGTGACAGTGCGTTCATTGAAGCCATGCTCTTGCAACGTCGGATAAGGCGCGCCCCACCCATTGCCCGTCCGCGGGGACGCATTGGCGAATGTCGCGTGGCTCTTGGGTATTACACCGTCAGAATTGTGGCGGAGCAGTGCTGAACGCTTTGAATTTTCTGCAAATTCTCTGCGGCTGGGCACGGTTTGATCGCGCCCCACTTCCGAAGACTGGCTTCAGAGGGGACATTGACACTCGGTGCCCGGTCTTGGTCTATGGGGCGAGCCAGAGGATCGTCTCGAGCCATTCCAGATTTCTTACCGGAGTGCACAGATGATCCGCGCTGCCCTAGCACTTACTTTTCTTAGCCTGCCGCTGGACGCCGAGGCCTGCGAGGGCGGTGCGATTGACGACCCGAGCATCTACGAGGCTCCGCTCTGCCTGCCCGCCGCGCCGCAGCGGGTGGTGGTGCTCGATGCCAGTTTCGGCCTCGGGATTGGGCTCGACGTGGGTCTGCCCATCGTTGGTGCGCCGCTCGATCGGATGAGTGACGAGGCACTCAACGCGCGCGCCACCGAGGCCGGTATCACCTCGCTCGGCTTTGTCACCGAGCCCAGCCTCGAGACGCTGGTGGCTCTGCAACCCGACCTGATCGTGGGCTTCGTCGGCTCCGAGTCGATGGCCAGCGGGGTCTACCCGATGGTCTCACAGCTCGCCCCGACACTGCTCTATACCAGCACGGATTGGCGCGCCTTTTACGGCCTCATGGCGGGGCTGACCGGCAAGGAGGCCGAGATCGAGGCGCAGTTTGCCGAGCTGGATGCGCGGATCGAAGACATCGCCGCCCGCGTGCCGCCCACCAAGGTCTCCGTAGTGCGGATTACCTCTTGGGATTTTCAGGTCTACCTCGACAGCCCCGGCGGCTACGCGCCCTTCAACATCATGCGCGAGGCGGGGGTGAAGCGCTCGGCCTACGAAACCACAACAGACCCGGCGGAGGCAATGAAGCGACCCGATTGGGAGGAACTCGCCCAGCTCGACGGTGAGGTGCTGCTCTACATCGTCGGCGGCACCAACGACAGCGACAAGGACGGTCGCCACGAGGAGGTGCTGGCCAATCCGCTCTGGCAGATGCTGCCTGCGGTGGAGGCAGGCCGCGTGCACCGGGTCGATCACGGGCACTGGATGCAGTTCTCGGGCCTCGCCTCCGCTCATGCGGTGCTCGACGATATCGAGCGCTACGTGATCGGGCCTGAATGACGCGCACCGCCGCCTGTACCTTTGGGCTGGTCCTCTTGATCCTTCTCGTTGCGCTCTGGTCGCTGGCCACCGGTAGCGCGGGGCTAACACTGGCCGAGGCCGGGAGAGCGCTGCTGGCGCCGGGCGAAGGGCGGCCCGATGCGATCCTCTGGCAGGTCCGCCTGCCGCGGGTGGTGGCAGCGATTGCCGCGGGGGCGGCGCTTGGTGCGGCGGGGGCGATCATGCAGGCGGTCACTGGCAACCCGCTGGCCGAGCCGGGGCTGCTCGGGGTCAACGCGGGGGCCGCCTTCGTGGTGGTGGTGGCGCTTTCGGTCTTCGGTGTCACCGCAAGCGCCGCGCTGATCTGGTGCGCCTTCGGCGGCGCGGGGTCGGCGGCGGTGCTGGTCTATGCCATGGCCTCCGCCGGGCGCGGCGGGGCCACGCCGATCCGGCTGGTGCTGGCGGGCGTGATCGTGGCCACCTTCCTCGGCGCACTTACAACCGCGATCCTGCTGATTGACAGCCAGACCCTCGATGCCGTGCGGTTCTGGACCGCCGGAAGCCTGAAGGGCCGACAGCTGGCGCAAATGCTCCCCGTCCTGCCCTATGCCGCGATCTCCCTCGCGGCGGCGCTCGTCTTCGCCCGCCAGTTCACCACCCTCAGCCTCGGCGGCGACGTGGCCCGCAGCATCGGGCAAAACCCAGCGCTCTGGCGGGCCATCGCCGCCTGTTGCGTTGTCGGGCTGGCAGGCTCTGCCGTGTCCATCGCCGGGCCGCTGGGATTTGTCGGCTTGGTGGTGCCCCACATGGTGCGGCTCACGCTGGGCGGCGGCTACGGTCGCATCCTGCCGCTCTCGATCCTCGGTGGCGCGGCACTGACGCTGCTGGCCGACACCGCACCCCGGGCGCTCCTCTCGGTCGACATGCCCGCAGGCATCACCCTTGCCCTCATCGGTGCCCCCTTCTTCATCTGGCTGGCCCGCAGCCATGGGGCGGTGCGCGGATGAAGCTGGCGGTGCTCTGCGCACTCGTCGCGCTGGCCTTCGTCGCCGCGCTGGCGCTGGGCGATCAACCCGTGCCGCCGGGCGAGGTGCTCGGAGCGCTCTTTGGCGCAGAAAGTGTGCCCGCCCCCTCCCGCATCATCGTCAGCGAGTTGCGCCTACCGCGCGCCGTAACCGCCCTGCTCGTCGGCGCGGCACTGGCCGTGGCTGGCACCATCGCGCAGGCGGTGATGCGCAACCCGCTGGCCGACCCGGGCATCGTGGGCATCAACGCGGGCGCGGCGCTGGCGGCGATGGTGGTGATCGTGCAAGTCGGCAGCCTGCCCGAAACCGCGCTCCCTTGGCTCACCTTCGCCGGCGCGCTCGCCATGGCCGCGCTGATCTACGCCTTCGCCTGGCGGCAGGGCACGACCGGCACGCGGATCATCCTCGTGGGCATCGGCCTTTCGGCACTGGCAGGCGCCGGGGCCAGCGCGATCTCGGTCTTTGGCGAGCCGGCCTATGTTCAGCGGGCGATGGTCTGGCTCGCGGGCTCGCTGCAAGACAGCCGGTGGGAGAAGCTGCCCCACCTCCTCGGCTGGTCCCTGCCGCCCGCGCTGCTGGCCTGGGCCGCCGCCCGCGAACTTGACCTGATCGCGCTCGGCGATGACGTGGCACAGGGGCGCGGCCAGCCGGTCAACCTCGCCCGTGCGCTCGCCATCCTCGCCTGCGCCATGCTGTCGGGCGCCGCCGTGGCCGCCGCCGGGCTGGTGGCCTTCGTCGGCCTCGCCGCCCCCCACATCGCCCGCGCCCTCACCGGCCCGCGCCACGCCCGCCTCATCCCCGCCGCCGCGCTCGTCGGCGCCGCCCTGCTGCTCACCGCCGACATCGCCGCCCGCCGCACCGCTCCACCGCTGCAACTGCCCGTGGGTCTCGTCACCGCGCTGCTCGGCGCACCGTTCTTCGCCTTCCTCCTCTGGAAACGCCGCAATGACTGACCCCCGCCTCGCCGCCCGCACCCTCCGCCTTTCCTACGGCGCGACCCCCGTGATCGAAGGCCTCGACCTCGCCATCGAGCCTAGCCGCTTCACAGCGCTGGTGGGGCCAAACGGCTGCGGCAAGTCCACCCTGCTGCGCGCGCTGGCTGGGCTGCACGCCCCCGCCTCTGGGCAGGTTGTGCTCGACGGTGCCTCTATCACCCGCCGCTCCACCCGGGCGCTGGCCCGCGAGATTGGGCTGCTGGCGCAAAGCGCGAGCCCGGCAGAAGGGATGACGGTGGAGGAGCTGGTGGCGCAGGGGCGCTATCCGCACCGCTCGGTGCTCGGGCCGTGGCGCGCGCGCGACCAGGAGGCAGTGGAGGAGGCACTGGCGCTGACCTCGCTCACCGGCCTGCGTCACGCGCTGGTCGACCGGCTCTCCGGCGGGCAGCGCCAGCGCGCCTGGATCGCCATGGTGCTGGCCCAGCAAAGCACCATCCTTCTGCTCGACGAGCCCACCACCTATCTCGATCTCGCCCACCAGGTGGAGGTGCTGGGCCTGATGGAACGGCTGGTGAAGAAGCATGGCGCAACCGTGGTCGCCGTGCTGCACGATCTCAGCCAAGCCGCCCGCCATGCCGATACGATGGTCGCCCTGAAGGCGGGGCGCATCGTCGCCTCCGGCTCCCCCAGCGAGGTCGTCACCCCCGAAGTGCTCCGCACCGCCTTCAACGTCGAGGCCAAGGTGTTGACCGACCCCGACACCGGCACGCCGCTCTGCCTGCCGCGCCGCACCGTGCCCGAGTGACACATCTCCGCAACAGCACCGCGATACCGGCTTTTCAAATCTGAGTAATTTGTTAAGGATTTATCCAGCAGCCAGCTCATGCCAGCACTCAACCGCTCGATTCCCGCCACGCGGGAACAGATCAAGGTGCTCGCATGTCCCCTCGTAAACTCGCCGCCGCGCTGCTCGGCTCCTCCGCACTCATCTCCGCCACCGCCGCCACCGCGCAGCAGGTGATCGAGCTGGAACCGATCCAGATTTACGGCGACCGTTCCACCGATGACGCTCAGAGCACCACCGCCAGTGTTTCGGTGGTGGATGAGGTCGACCTCAGCCGAACCAACCTCGCCCAGTGGCGCGATATCATGGACCGTGTACCCAACTTCGGCGACGGCGACCTGAACGAGAGCGGGTTCACCATTCGCGGCGTCAACTCCGAGGGGCTCACCCCCGGCGGTGCAGGCGCGCCAGTGGCCTCGCTTTACATCGACGGCGTGCAGCAGACGGTCGAAGGCACCCGCCGCGGCTTTCGCGGCACTTTCGACGTGGAGCAGGTGGAGGTCTACCGCGGCCCGCAGAGCACCCTCTCCGGTCGCAACGCGCTTGCCGGGGCCGTCTACCTGCGCACGAAAGACCCGGGGTTCGCCCGCTCCGGCAAGGTGCAGCTCACCTATGGCGAGAACAACAAGCAGCAGGTCGGCGTCGCCTTCGGCGATGCGCTCTCCGACACGCTGGCCTACCGGGTCAGCGCCGAATGGTCGAAAAAGGACAGTGACATCAGCTACCCCTCGCTCGAGGGATACGACCGCTACGACGACTTCAAGACCGATGATTATTACACGCTCCGGGGCAAACTCCTGTGGCGCCCCTCCGGCGCAACCGATGTGATCCTGAGCTACTCCCACAGCTTCGACGGACCGGCCTATAACAACATCATCGGCCCCGGCTGGTTTGGCCTCGGGATCGAGTATGACGACATGCGCGGCGATGACTGGGGCGTGCTGGAGCCGCTCTCGCCCGGCGCCATCACCTATCAGGAAATCCGCGAAACCACGGTCGACAACCTCGGCCTCGAGGTGAAGCACGAATTCTCGAACGCGCTGACCTTCACCGCGCAAACCGGCCTCACTCACTCCGTCACCGGGCGCCACTCGATCAACGAGGGCACGCCGGGCGAGATGTATTGGGTCGATGGCGAGTTCGACCAGACGATCCTCAGCCAGGAGTTCCGCCTCAACTACGATGACGGTGGGCTGCGCTGGGTGGCCGGGCTCTATGCCGCCAAGGAGCGCACCGAGGCCTTCCGCGACACATGGATGTTCGGCTCCGTCACGGAGAACGAAAACACCATCGATGTCACCAACACCGCGCTCTTCGGCGAAGTCTCCTACGAGTTCGCTCCCGGCTGGCGGGTGATCGCAGGCGGGCGGCTCGACCACTACAGCCAGAAGCAGGAGGCCAGCTCCGGCGGCACGGCGGCGCCCTCCACCAACTACGAGGCCACCGAGTTCATCCCCAAGCTGGGGCTGACATGGGAGATCGACAGCCGCCAGCAGCTCTCGCTGATCTACCAGCAGGGCTACCGGCCCGGCGGCGCCTCCTACCAGATCAGCTCTGGCACCCTGCGTGAGTATGAGGCCGAGCAAGCCCACAACATCGAGCTGAACTATCGCGGCTCGCTGATGGATGACCGCCTGACCGTGGGCGCCAGCCTGTTCTATCAGGATTGGGACAACCAGCAGGTCGAGATCCTCGAAACCCCGGGCGACAGCACCAGCTACTACATCACCAACGCGGGCAAGTCGGTGAGCTACGGCGCAGAGCTTGAGCTGGCCTATGCCGCCTCCGACAACCTCGACCTTTACGGCTCGGTCGGCCTGCTGCACACCGAGTTCAAGGACTTCGCGATCAACACCACCGACTACTCGGGCAAGCCCTTCCCGCTCGCGCCCGAGACCACCATTACCCTCGGCTTCAACTGGCGGCAGGGCGATGTGGGCTGGTTCGGCGGCGCTCAGGCAACCTACGTGGGCGAGCGCATGAGCCGGATCGAGAACGGCGTGGCCGACCCCGCGATGCTGGATGCCTACACCGTGGTCGACGCCTCGCTGGGCTACAAATGGGACAACGGCATGAGCCTCAACGGCTACGCCACCAACCTCTTCGACGAGCGCTTCTACCAGTATGAATACGTCGAGGGCGGCCAAGGGGGCTCGGCCTGGCTTGGCGAACGGCGCGAGATCGGCGTGCGCTTCGACTACACGTTCTGAGGGGTCGACCATGCCCGAAGCCCGCACCAACCTCGCCCTGCCCGCCGATCAGGCGCGCGTGGCCTTCTCCCGCGTGGCCGAAGCCAATGGCCTCGACGCCGTCGAAAGCGCGAACGGTCTCGTCATTCAGGCGCGGCTGGGCCAGATCGAGCTGCGTGGCGAGGGGGCTGGCACCCTGCTGCGGATCGAGGCCGGGTCCGACGGCGATCTGCAGATCATGCGCGACCTCTTGAGCGCGCGGCTAGAGAGCATGGGCCAAACGCCTGCGTGGCAAGATGCTGTCGCCGGAAAGCGCCCCGCCAATCTGAGCGTGGCGCAGGTCGTCTCTGCCGAGCAGATCTCACCCTCCTATATCCGCGTGGTGATTGAAGGCGATGACCTCGCCCGTTTTAACGAAGGCGGGCTGCACTTTCGCCTGCTGTTCGGCCCAAAGGGTGCCGCACTGCCCGCCACCGATGAGGCTGGCGTCACCCGCTGGCCCGGCGGCATCGAGGCCTGGCATCGCCCGGTCTACACCACGCGAAAGATCGTGACAGATGGCGAGGCCGCGCGGATCACCTTTGATGTGTTTGTCCACGAGGGCGGCCGCGTGACCGAATGGGCCCGTGGCGCCTGCGGCGGAGACAGCATCGCCATCACCGGTCCGGGCGGGAGCAAGCTGATCGAGGGGCATCGCTGGATGGGCCTCGTCGGTGATGAAACCGCCGTGCCGGTCATCGCCCGGCAACTCGCCGCCTTGCCGGAGGACACGCGCGGCAAGGCCGTGCTCTTTGTGCCCGAGCAGGCCGATGTTCAGGCCCTGGCGCACCCGCCCGGCATCGAGCTTGCATGGATGCTGCGCAGCGAAGGCCTCACACCACTTGAGGCTTTCGAGCAGCTCGGAGCCCCGCGCGACGGGAGCTTCCGGTTCTTCGCCGGTGAGCGCAGCGAAGCCGTGGCCCTGCGCGCCCGGCTGACAGAGGCTGCCGCCCCGCGAGAGAGCTATCAGGTGGCCGCCTACTGGACGGCTCCCGAAGCCTGAAGGCCCGGTTGCCCAAAAGCGTCATACCCCTGTAAAAACAGGTTACATGCACTTGCATATTAATGCCGCGCCCTCTACGGAAGGGCCAGCCACGCCTCTGAGCCCAGCCAAGACAGACGACACTCAGGGGACTCCCATGCCACTCACATTCCGCCGCAGCGGCTCCGCTGCCTCCTGCTCCGCACTTGCGCTGCTCGCGCTCTCGGGCGGGGCACTCCACGCGCAGGATGCGCAACCCGTTTTCACCCTCGACCCGATCATCGTGCAGCAACGCGACGAGCTGGGCGACGAGGCCGACCGTGCGACCTCGATGTATGTCTCCGACCGTGAACTCGAGCGCGCCCGCACCGGCGACCTGAAAGACGTGTTCTCGGGCATCGCCTCGGTCTCCGTCGGCGGCGCGCTGCCGCTGACCCAGAAGATCTTCGTCAACGGCGTCGACATGCTGAACCTCGGCGTCACTGTCGATGGCACGGCACAGAACAACCGCGCCTTCCACCACGTCTCCGCCAACGCCATCGACCCCGGCCTGCTCAAGCAGGTCCGCGCCGATGCCACCGTCTCGCCCGCCGATGCCGGCCCCTATGCGCTGGCGGGCTCGGTCGTGTTTGAAACCGTCGATGCCACCGACATTCTGGAGCCGGGCGACAGCTTTGGCGGCAACGTCCGCCTGTCGTTCTCCGACAACGGCCAGACCCTGCAATCGGCGCTCACCCTCGCCGGTCAGCAGGGCGGCTTCGAATGGCTGCTTTATGGCAAGTTCGCCGATGGCGAAGACTATGAGGATGGCGACGGCAACCGCGTTTACGGCACCCGCGCCGCGCTGGAGAGCTACCTCGGCAAGGTCGCCTACGAGGCGGGCGGCCACCGCTTCGAATTCTCGGCCCAGCGCCTGATGGACAGCTCCCTGCGGCAGGAACGCGCGAACTTCGGCGGCTTCAACGGCGTCGACGACGCGCTGACGCTCTACAACACCACGCGCGAGAGCTACTCCTTCGTCTATGAGACCCCCGATGCCACCGGTATGTGGGACCCGCGCGTTCATATCGGTTACTCCGAGAGCGAGATCGTGAAGCCCGAACCGTGGGACAGCAACGGCCGCTCCGGCACCTTCTCGGCAACCTTTCAGAACACCTTCCACCTGAGCGAAGGCAACACGGTGACCGCCGGGATCGACTATCAGGACCGCTTCGGCAATTACCTGAGCCCGACCTACGCCGAAGATCAGACCGAAGAATCCCAGAACGTCGGGCTGTTCGCCCAAGCACGGCTGCGGCCGACCGACCGGCTCAAGGTGTCCTTCGGTGCACGCTATGACAGCCAGAGTTTTACCGGCGTGAACGGCTTCGAGGGAGACTTCTCAGGCTGGTCCGGCAACGCCTCCCTCGCCTTCGCCGCGACCGACGAACTAACCCTGCGCGGCGGGGTCTCCTCGGTGTTCGGCGGGCTGGTGATCGAAGACAACTACGAGTACTGGCGGATGCTGGGCGCCACGGCCTACGACGGTCTGGAAGCCGCCCGGGCCGACAACGCCACCATCGGCTTCGACTGGACGCGCGGTGACCTCACGCTCTCCGGTGAGCTCTTCGTCACCGAGATCAAGAACGCCCGCAGCAGCACCAACAACTTCGACTTCAAGAGCAAGGGCTTCAACCTCGGCGCAACCTATGGCTGGGGCACCGGCTTTGCTCGCATGACGCTCTCGCACAGCGATGTCGAGATCGACGGCGCTTCCGGCGAGAGCTTCACGGCGCAGGACTACGGCGCGCCGCTCGGAACGCTGGTGGCCTTCGAAGTCGAGCAGGAAACCCGTGTCGATGGCCTGAAGGTCGGCGGCGGTCTCGACGTTGCGCTGGATTATGACTTCGACGATCCGGCCCTGAACGACTTCGACGGCTACACTGTGGTCAATGCCTGGGCCGAATACGTGCCGCCCAGCCTGCCCAACCTGACCATCCGCGCCGAGGTCAACAACCTCTTCGACGAGCAATATGCCGACCGTGCAACCTATGGCGGCGAATACGGCACTATCACCCCGCTGCGCGAGCCGGGTCGCACCATCTCGCTGGTGGCTGTCGCCAAGTTCTGACCACGAAAATCGCGCAAGACCCAACGCCGCCGGTGCCCCGCATCGGCGGCGTTTTCAGTCGTAGAGCCGAATGAGCACCCGGGCGAGGTCATAGGCCTCGTCGACAGAGAGCCGCGCGCCGATCTCATCGGCGATGGCGTCGCTGTAAACGGCCCAGATCTCCATGTGCTTGCCCTTGCCCGCCTCGGTCAGCCGCAGCACCTTGCCCCGCCCCGGGCCGGGAGCGGATGCACTCGAGATCCACCCCTCCTCCTCCAGACGCGCCGCATGGCGCGACAATGCATATTGGGTCGTGAACAGCTTGCGCTCCAAGGCGGCCATCGGCATGCCTTTGGGGCCAGCGCGCTCCAACTCCAGCAGGATCTCGTACCACACAGGGTCGCCCACGCCGATCTCACGCAGGGCGCGCGCGATGCGAGCGCCAGTGCTGCGGTGAATGCGCAGCAGGTTGAACCACACCCTGTTGGCGCCCATCGCCGGGTCGGCGTCATCGGCAAACAGCTCTGCTCGGGCTCTGGGTTGGTCGTCCATGCTGGTCCGCGTGATGGTCTGGCCGTCCACCTCTACCGCGCGGGCGGGCGGCGGGCCAGCCACAAGAGCCCTGCCCGCTCAGCTGATGAGCGCGTGGTAGGCCGCCTGCCGGTCCACCAACTCGTCATGGGTGCCCATCTCCACGATCCGTCCCTGATCGAGCACGATGATGCGGTCGGCGTGGCGGATGGTGTTGAGCCGGTGGGCGATGGTGAGCGTGGTGCGCCCTTCGGAGAGCCGGGTCAGCGCCGCCTGCACCTCGCGCTCGGTGCCCCGGTCGAGCGCCGAGGTCGCCTCGTCCAGCAGCAGGATCGGCGGGTTCTTCAGGAACACCCGGGCAATCGCCACCCGCTGGCGTTGCCCGCCCGAAAGCATGACCCCGCGCTCACCAACCATCGTGTCGAGGCCGTCCGGCAGCTCGCGCACCAGCCCGCCGAGCTGCGCGTTCTCCACCGCTGCCATGATCGCTGCCTCGTCGGCATCCAGCGCGCCATAGGCGATATTCTCGCGCAGCGTGCCGCCGAAGAGGAAAACATCCTGGCTGACCAGCCCGACCTGGCTGCGCAGCGACGCCAGCGTCATCTCGCG
Organism: Vannielia sp. SX4; assembly: GCF_052828525.1. The sequence continues at coordinate 1,912,278 of NZ_CM128247.1, read as the reverse complement.
GATCGGCACCCCGTCAATCCGGATCTCGCCCGCACTGGGCTCGTAGAACCGGGGCACCAGCGCGGCCAGCGTCGTCTTGCCCGCGCCGGAGTGGCCCACCAGCGCCACTTGCTCGCCGGGGGCGATCTCAAGGGAGATGTCATGCAGCACACCGCGCGCGCCGTCATAGGCAAAGCTGACCTTGTCAAAGCTGATCGCCCCCGTCAGCGCAGGCGCCTCGCGCGCGCCTTCGGCATCGGTGATCTCCGGGGCGGTGTTCATCAGTTCGAGGTAACGGCGGAAGCCCGCGATCCCGCGCGGGTAAAGCTCCAGCACCGCCGCGATCTTCTCCAATGGGCGGAAGAACACGCCGACCAGAAGCAGAAAGGCCACGTAGGAGCCGGTGCTGAGGCTGCCCTGAAACACGTAGCCCGCGCCCACGACCATCACCACCACCTGCACCACCCGCAGCCCCATGTAATGCAGCGCGGTGACGCCCGCCATGATCCGGTAGGCCTCGAGCTTGGTGGTGCGATACCGGCTGTTGTCCTCGCCAAACAGCGCCCGCTCATGCGGCTCGTTGGTGAAGGCCTGCACTACGCGGATGCCGCCGATGCTCTCCTCAAGCCGCACGTTGAACGCCCCGACGCGGGCATAGATCGCCTGCCACGCCCGGGTCATCCGCCCGCCATAGTGGGCCAGCAGCCAAGCCATGACCGGCACGATCACGAGGGTGATGAGTGCCAGTTGCGGATGTAGCCAGAGCATCAGGGCAAAGGCCCCGATAAAAGTCATGATCGCGATGAACAGGTCTTCCGGCCCGTGGTGGGCGACCTCCCCGATCTCCTCGAGGTCGCGCGTGACCCGCGCCACCAGCTTGCCGGTCTCGGCCCGGTCGAACCACGACCAGCTGAGCCGCGTCAGCCGGTCGAACGCACGCGCCCGCATCTCGGTCTCGATATTGATGCCCAGCATGTGGCCCCAATAGGTGACGATCGCCATGAGCACCGTGTTGATCACGTAAACCGCCACCAACCCGCACGCCGCCAGCACGGTCAGCGCCCAGTCCCCCTGCGGCAACAACGTGTCGATGAAGCCCGCAATGGCCAAAGGAAAGGCCAGCTCCAGCAGGCCCGAGGCAACGGCACAGCCGAAGTCGAGCCAGAACAGCCGCATGTGCGGGCGATAGTAGTCGAAGAAAAGGCGGATCATGGGGCGAGGATGTGTAGCACCCTCCCCTCTTAGGCTGACCGTGGAGGGACTACCAGAAACGAAATGCACCCCTCGCATAATCAGGCCGCCCAACGCCGAATCCGCAGACTATCCACAAGGGCTTTTGCCTATAGCCGGGCCAAACTCTCATGGAACGGTGATAGTGGCGGAGGAGGTGGGATTCGAACCCACGGTACGCTTTCACGCACGCCGGTTTTCAAGACCGGTGCATTCGACCACTCTGCCACTCCTCCGGCGGGGTCTGATGCTGGTAAAACCCCGCCGTGGGGGAAAAGGCAACACCCCTCACGCCAATTTTTGCTTGGCTCCGATATCCCGGGTTTCCATGCGCCCTTCACCTATGTATTGTGACGTTCGAGAGCAGTTCAGCCGGGCAAACCGGCGGCAAAAAATGCGATGGCGGGCAAAGACCCGACCACTCGGCGGACAAAGGGGCGAAGCATGGGCAAGGGCAAACTCCTTCATGTAGGCGTGATTTCTGTGTCGGTTCTGGCACTCGCGGCTTGTGAGGATGGCACAGGGCTGAAACTCGGTGCCAAGAAGGCCGATGGCGCGGAGGTCTCCGCTGCGGCGAGCCGTCCGGCGGCGACAAAGCTGGTGGAGCGCGATGTCGAGGCGCCCGAGGTCTTTTCCAAGAACGAAGACGGTCTGTGGGATGGCCGCCCCTCGCTGGGCGGTGTCTGGATCGCCCATCCGGACGTGAAAGAGCCCGAGCGAGTGATCATCCGCAACCAGTCCAACGGCAAGTTCGTGATCGGCGCTCTCTTCAAGCGCGAGCGTGACAACCCGGGGCCGAAGCTTCAGGTCTCCTCCGATGCGGCGAATGCGCTGGGCGTGCTGCCCGGTGCGCCGACCAAGCTGAGCGTCGTCGCGCTGGTGCGCGAGGAAGTGCCCGAGCAGGCTCCCGCCGCTGCGGCCCCTGCCGCCGCTGCAGTCGACGCCGAAACCATCGCCGAGCCCGAAGCGATCCAGCAAAAGTCGCTCGATGCGCCGCTGGCCGCCGCTGAAGCCGCCATTGTCGCTGCCGAAGGCACCGGAACCGCTGGGGCCGATGCGGCCATTGAGACGGCAGCCGCCCCGGCACCCCAGCCGGAAAAGGCCAAGAAGGGCTTCTGGCAGCGCCTGAAGGGCAAGAAATCGCAGCGCGCCAAGGCCGATGCGACCATCGCCGCCGCCCCCGATGCCGCTGCCCCCACGGCGCCCGCAGGCGTGGCCACACCAGAGATTTCCGCCGCCCCGCTGGCCCCCACGGCAGCCGCCGCGACCGCAGCGGCCCCCAAGGCCGCTGGCCCCAAGCCCTCGGGCGGCAAGAACTACGTTCAGATCGGGATCTTCTCGGTCGAGGAAAACGCCAACCGTACCGCTGCCAACATGCGCAAGTCCGGTGTGGTGCCCACCGTCTACGAGCAGCAGTCCGCCGGAAAGACCTTCTGGCGCGTCGTGATTGGCCCTGCGCATAGTGCCGCCGATCGCGCGGTGCTTCTCGAAAAAGTTAAGGCGATGGGCTTCCAGGATGCGTATTTTGTGACGAACTGAGGCGGGACTCAGCCAAAGCAGCCACTCCCGCCCTGCACCACCCCCGGCACCCTCACGCCGGGGCCGGACAGGAAAGGACATCCGCCCCCATGCTTCGCCTCCACGGCCTCGCAACCCTGATCGCCGCCGCGGTGATCGCCGCCGCAACCACTGCCGCCGCCGCCTTCGAGACCCGCGCCACTTCGGCCTGGGTGGTCGATGAGACGACCGGCACGATCCTGCTGTCGAAGAACGCCGACACCGCGCTGCCCCCGGCCAGCATGTCAAAGCTGATGACGCTGAACATGCTCTTCGAGGCCCTCCGCGACGGGCGGGTGACGCTGGACACCACCTTTACTGTCAGCGAGCGCGCCAAGAACATGGGCGGCTCCTCGATGTTCCTGAACACCACTGACAGGCCCTCGGTCGAGCAACTGATCCAGGGGATCGTGGTACAATCGGGCAATGACGCCTGCGTCGTGGTGGCCGAAGGCCTGGCCGGCACCGAGGATGGGTTTGCCCGGCTGATGAACGAGCGTGCCCGCGATCTGGGCATGGAGAACTCCACCTTCGCCAACGCCAGCGGCTGGCCCAACCCGGGGCAGCGCATGTCGATGCACGACCTCGGCATTCTGGCGCTGCGGCTGATCCGCGAGTTCCCCGAATACTACGGCTACTTCGGCATGGAGAAGTTCGAGTTCGACGGGCGGGTGCCGACCAATCACAACAACCGCAACCCGCTGCTGAAGCTCGGCATCGGGGCAGACGGGCTGAAGACCGGCCACACCACCGAAGCGGGCTACGGCCTCGTCGGGTCGGCCAAGCAGGGCAACCGCCGCATCGTCTTCGTCATCACCGGCCTGCCTTCCGAGGATGCCCGCAAGCAGGAGGCGATCAACATCGTCAACTGGGCCTTCCGGCAGTTCGTGCAGAAGACCGTGGCCGATGAGGGCACCCGTATCGCCGAAGCGCCGGTATGGATGGGCGCGGAACCGCGCGTCGGCCTCGTGCTGGCCAATGATCTCGACGTGCTCATGCCCGCACTGGCGCAGGACCGGCTGGAGGCAGAGGTGAGCTACGAAGGCCCGCTGCGCGCGCCCGTGTCAGCAGGCGACGAGGTCGCCAGCCTCACCGTGACTCTGCCCGACATGGAGGCGATCACCGTGCCTCTGGTTGCCGAACGCGACATCCCCAAGGGCGGCTTCCTGCCCCGTATCAAAACGGCGGCGGGCGTGCTGATGAAGCAATTCGCCGGGCAGGCCGCGCCGCAATAGCGCGCCTTGAGGCGGCGGGTCTCGTCCCGCCTCCCGTCCCGCAGCCAACGCCTTCAAACGCGCCTGCTGCGCGGTTTGCGTCCGGGCGCTAGAGTATTTTCAGCAGGAAAATGCAGCATGCATCGCCCGGCCCATTTTCTTACTCCAAACATCTCCCGCCGAGGGCCTCAAATCTCGTCTGGCGAGCGGTTTGCGCCTGCCAGAGCCTCAGTATAACGTCCGCCCATGACGCAGCCTCACGGGTTTTTCATCACCCTCGAAGGGATTGACGGCGCCGGGAAATCCACCCAGGCGCGGGCGCTTGGCGCGTGGGCCGAGAGCGAGGGCCGTGAGGTGGTGCTCACCCGCGAACCCGGCGGCTCGGCAGGCGCCGAAGAGATCCGCCGGCTGCTGGTGGAGGGCGCGCCGGATCGCTGGTCGGGCGAGACGGAGACGCTGCTCTTCACCGCCGCGCGGCGCGACCATCTGGAGCGCGTCATCACCCCCGCCCTCGCGGCGGGCAAGGTGGTGATCTCCGACCGTTTCGCCGATTCAACTCGCGTCTACCAAGGCGCCGCACGAGGCGAGCTGCGGGGGTTCGTCGACGCGCTCCATAGCCTCGCCATCGGGCGCGAGCCGGACCTCACGCTTATTCTCGACATGGACCCGGAGGTGGCGCTGGCCCGTGGCCTCGCCCGCGCCTCCGGCGAAGATCGCTTCGAGGAGGAGGGCCTCGCCTTTCAGCAGAAGCTCCGTGCCGGGTTCCTCGCGCTGGCCGAGGCCAACCCCGCCCGCTGCCGTCTGATCGACGCGGGCCGCCCCGCTGAGGCGATCACCGCCGATGTCATCACCGCCGTTCGGGAGCATATGCGATGAGCGCCGCGCCCCTTGGCGTGGCCGAAGAGCTGCCCGAGGCCGACCGCCTCGGCGACTACCCGCACCCGCGCCACACCGAAACCCTCTACGGACAGGAAGAGGCCGAGGCCCGCTTTCTCGCCGCTTTCAACTCTGGCCGCCTGCCCCACGCCTGGCTCATCACCGGGCCGCGCGGCATCGGCAAGGCTACTCTCGCTTGGCGCATCGCTCGCTTCCTGATCTCGCAGCCTCTCGATGACGGTGGCGGTCTCTTCGGGGAGCCGGACAAACCAGAGACCCTCGCGGTCGACCCAAACCACCCGGTCGCCCGCCGGATCACCGCAGGCTCCGAGGGCAACCTCATGCTGCTCCGTCGGAAATGGGTAGAAAAGCCCGCCCCTGCCCGGTTCAAGACCGTAATCGACGTGGAGAGCACCCGCGAGTTGAAACGTTTCTTCGCCTATTCCGCCGCCGAGAAGGCCCGGCGCGTGGTGCTCATCGACTCCGTCGACGAGATGAACGCTTCCGCCGCCAACGCGGTGCTGAAGGTGCTGGAGGAGCCGCCCGAGAACACCGTTCTCCTGCTCATCTCCCACGCGCCCGCCTCGCTGCTGCCCACCATCCGCTCGCGTTGCCAGATCCTGCCCTGTGCACCGCTCTCCGAGGCCTCACTCACCGCCGCCCTGCGTGGCGCCGGAGCCGAGCCGCCGGAAGACCCGGTGCAACGCGCCGCGCTCTCTGCGCTCTCCGAGGGTTCGGTGGCCACCGCCCTGCAACTGATCGACGATGAGGGCCTCACGCTCTACGCCGCGCTGGTCGCGCTCTTCCGCGACCTGCCCCGGCTCGACCGCCCCGCCACCCTCGCGCTGGCGGGTAAATGCGGCGGGCGCGATGCCGCCGACCGCTTCCGCCTCACCGTGCGCCTGATCGACACCCTGCTCGCCCGCACCGCCCGCACCGGCGCGCTCGGCCCTCCGTCTCCAGAGGCCGCGCCCGGCGAGGCCGCCCTGCTCGCCCGCCTCGCCCCCGATACCACCCGCGCCCGCGCATGGGCCGAACTGGCCGCCACGCTCGGCGCCCGCGCCCGCGCTGGCGCGGCGGTGAACCTTGACGCCCCGGCCCTCATCACGGATATCTGCCTCAAGATCTCGGATGCCGCCGCCGCCATGCGGCTCTGAGCCAAACCACCCAAGCCCGAGCCCCATGCCCCCAATCATCACCGACAGCCATTGCCACCTCGATTTTCCCGACTTCGAGGGCGAATTGCCCGAGGTCATCGAACGAGCCAAGGCCGCCGGGGTGGGCCGGATGGTGACGATCTGCACCAAGCGCGCCGGACTGGCCAATGTGCAGGCGATATCCGAGTCTTACGATCAGGTCTTCCACGCCTTCGGCATCCACCCGATGAGCGTGGCAGGCGAGCCGCTGATCACCAAGGCTGAGCTGAAGGCCGCCGCCGCCCACCCCAAATGCGTGGGCATCGGCGAAACCGGCCTAGATTATCACTACACCGCCGAGAGCGCCGAGGTGCAGCAGACCTCGCTGCGCCTCCACATTGAGGCCGCCCGCGAAACCGGCCTGCCGCTGATCATCCACGCCCGCGCCGCCGATGACGACATGGCGGCCATCCTGCGTGAGGGCTACGAGGATGGCTCCTATAGCTGCGTCATGCATTGCTTCAGCTCCTCTGCAGAGCTGGCAAAGGCCGCGCTCGACCTCGGCTTCTATCTCTCCATGTCCGGCATCGCCGCCTTCCCCAAGAGTAAGGAGTTGCGCGATATCTTCGCCGCCGCCCCGCTCGACCGTGTGCTGGTGGAAACCGATAGCCCCTACCTCGCCCCCCCGCCCCACCGCGGCAAACGCAACGAACCGGCCTATACCGCCCACACCGCGAAGGTCGGCGCAGAGGTCTTCGGCCTCAGCTATGAGGATTTCGCCGCCGCCACCGAGGCCAACTTCGAGCGCCTCTTCAGCAAGGTCGCCGCGTGAGCTACCGCTTCACCATCCTCGGCTGCGGCTCATCGGGCGGCGTTCCGCGCCTGCCCGACAACTGGGGCGATTGCGACCCGAACGAGCCGCGCAACCGCCGCAGCCGCTGCTCCCTGCTGGTGGAGCGTGACGGCCCCGAGGGCACCACGCGGGTGCTGATCGACACCTCGCCCGACCTGCGCGCGCAACTGCTCGATGCCAAGGTCGGCGCGCTCGACGGCGTCGCCTTCACCCATGCCCATGCCGACCATACCCACGGCCTCGATGACCTGCGCCAGATCGTCTACAACATGCGCAACCGGGTGAAGGTCTGGGCCGATGGCGCCACCACCGATGATCTGATCGCCCGCTTCGGCTATGCCTTCGTGCAGCCGCCCGGCTCCGATTATCCGCCCATCCTCGACCTGCGCGCCATCGACGGCGCCTTCACCGTGGAGGGCGCAGGCGGGCCGATCACCCTCGCGCCCTTCGAGGTAGAGCATGGCCGGATCGACGCGCTCGGCTTCCGCATCGGCGGGCTGGCCTACCTGCCGGATGTGTCCGACATCCCCGATGCCGCATGGCTCGCCTTGCAAGACCTAGATATCTGGGTGCTCGATGCGCTTCGCCGCACGCCCCACCCCTCCCATGTGCACCTCGCCCGAGCGCTGGAATGGATCGAACGCGCCGCGCCCCGGCAGGCCGTGCTCACCAATATGCACATCGACATGGATTACGCCGCCGTCGAGGCCGAAACCCCGGCCCATGTGACCCCCGCCTATGACGGCATGGTCCTGAGCCTGCCGGCATGAGCGCGCTCACCTCGGTCATCCTCCCGGTCTTCCTCGTCATCGGCTTCGGCTACCTCGCGGTCTGGAAGCTGAACTTCAAGCCCGAGGCGACCGATCTGCTGATGGGCTTTGCGCAGAATTTTTCGATCCCGCTCCTGCTCTTCGCCGCCATGACCCGGCTCGATCTGGCGGCGAGCTTCCAACCGGCGCTGCTGCTGTCGTTCTACGCCGGCGCCTTCGTCAGCTTCGCTGCAGGTATCGCGGGGGCGCGGTTTATCTTCAAACGCGAGTGGGAGGATTCGGTCGTGATCGGCTTCGCCTGCCTCTTCTCCAACTCGCTGCTACTCGGCCTGCCGATCACCGAGCGCGCCTATGGTGAGGAAGCGCTGACCGGTAACTACGCCATCATCGCCCTGCACGCCCCCGTTCTGCTGACCGCCGGCATTGTGGTGATGGAGTTCGCCCGCGCCCGTGAGGCGCCCCTCTCCGCCCTGCCGGGCCGCGTGGCACGCAACGTGTTTCGCAACGGTTTCATCATCGGCATCCTCGCCGGTCTCGCCGTCAACGTGACCGGCCTGCCGGTGCCGACCGTTATCATGGATGCGGCCGATCTCATCGCCCGCGCGGGCCTGCCCGCAGCCCTCTTCGCCCTCGGCGGGGTGCTCTGCCGCTACCGCCCCGAGGGCGATATCCGCGTGGCGCTGATGGTCTGCCTGCTGGCCCTCGGGTTGCACCCGGCCATCACATGGAGCCTCGCCCATCTCACCGGGGTCGACACCCCCGGCCTGCGTTCGGCCACCATCACCGCAGCCATGGCACCGGGCGTGAACGCCTATATCTTCGCCAACATGTATGATCGCGCCAAACGCGTGGCCGCTACCGCGGTGCTCTTCGCCACCGGCCTGACGATGCTCACCGCCTGGGGCTGGCTCACCCTGCTGCCATAAGATTCCTTCGGGTGCTTTCAGCAAGAAAGTGGGCAATTCGATTCAAATTGTCCCCAAGCGTCGTGCATTTTCTTGCCGGAAATATCTCCACGGGGGTCTGGGGGTGTGAAACCCCCAGTCCGACAGTTCAGCCGGGTGACATGCCCCTGAGGCGCTCGCTCCGCCGCCGCAGCATCTCGACACTTGCCAGCAGAGCGATGGAGATCACCACCAGCAGCGTGGCAACGGCAAGGATGGTCGGAGAGATCTGCTCCCGCAGCCCGATGAACATCTGCCACGGCAGCGTCTTCTGCCCTGCGGAGCCCACGAAGAGCACCACCACCACCTCGTCGAAACTGGTGATGAAAGCAAAGAGCGCGCCAGAGATAACGCCGGGCAGGATCAGCGGCATCTGCACCTTGAAGAAGGTACGCACCGGGTCCGCGCCCATCGAGGCCGCTGCCCGCGTCAGCGAGCGGTCAAAGCCCACCAGCGTGGCGGTCACGGTGATGATGACGAAAGGGATGCCAAGTGCCGCATGGGCCAGCACGACGCCGACATAGGTGCCTTGCAGCCCGACGCGGGAGTAGAAGAAGTACATCCCCGCCGCCGAGATGATCAGCGGCACGATCATCGGCGAAATCAGGATCGCCATGATCGCCCGGCGGAAAGGCACGTGCTCGGACGAAAGGCCAATGGCCGCCAGCGTCCCGAAGCCCACTGAGAGCAGCGTCGCCACCGGCGCGATGCTCACCGAGTTCCGCAGGGCCTGCTGCCAGTCGGAGTTGGTGAAGAAGTCGCGGTAGTGCTTCAGCGAGTATCCCTCGGGATCGAAGCTCAGCATCTCCGGCGTGAAGGTGAAGAAGTCCTCCGCGTTGAAACTCAGCGGAATGATCACGAGGATCGGGGCGATCAGGAAGAAGAAGATCAACCCGCAGATCACCCGGAACCCGTAGTACCAGATCCGCTGGCCCGTCGTTGCATATGTTGGAACTGCCATCTGCCCTACCCCAGCTTCACGTTGTCGATGCCCACGATCTTGTCATAGGCCCAGTAGAGCAGCAGCACCGCTGCCAGAAGGATCGTGCCCAGCGCGGCCGCGAGGCCCCAGTTGAGCGAGGTCGAGATGTGGTAGGCGATCCGGTTCGAGATAAAGACCCCCTTGGTCCCGCCCACCAGTTCGGGCGTGATGTAGTAGCCGATGGCGAGGATGAACACGAGGATCGACCCCGCCCCGATGCCCGGCACCGATTGCGGAAAGTAGACCCGCCAGAAGGCCACCCAGTTGGTCGCGCCCAACGATTTGGCGGCGCGCAGATAGCTCGGCGGAATGGTCTGCATCACCGAGTACATCGGAAGGATCATGAAGGGCAGCAGGATATGCGTCATCGCGATGATCGTGCCGGTGACGTTGTTGATCATCACCAGACGGTTGGCATCGGAAATCAGCCCGATCCAGACGAGGATATCGTTGATCACGCCTTGCTGTTGCAGCAGCACCTTCCACGCGCTGGTTCGCACCAGAAGCGAGGTCCAGAACGGCAGGAGCACGAGGATCATCAGCACATTGCTCACCCGCATCGGCAGGTTGGCGAGCAGCCACGCCACCGGGTAGCCCAGCAGGATGCAACTGAAGGTGATGGCGAGCGACATGACGATCGTGCGCCAGAACAGCTTGAGATAGATGCGCTGGTTCTCGTCCTGCTTCTCGATGCCCTCCGGCGTCAGTTGCAGATCGACCGAGTTGAGGAAGTAGCCCGAGGTGAACTCGCCCGAGTATGCCTTGATCGTGCCCCAGACCTCGACATCCTCCCAGTCGTTGTCGATGTCGGCAAAACCCGCGCGCCACGTCTGGCTCTCGAAGCCGGGTGCCGCCTCGGCGGCGGCTTCCAGCAGGGCAGCGTCGGGGCCTTGGTAGGCATCCATCTGCACCGGGCCGGTCAGATCGAGCCAAAGCATGGCGTAGACATAGGCCCAGGGGTCTTCCTCGGCCGGGTCGTCGCCATCTTCGTTTTGCGTGAACTCCGCGAACTGTTCATAGGCGCGGGCGGTGTTGGGCAGCGCCCCGGCGATCCCGTCACGCAGCTCCAGCGGCGTGCCTGCGCGGTCTTCGGCGGCGAGCCACTCTTGAGAGGCCATCAGCCGGGCCCATGTTTCAGGCTCTTTCCACGCCGCGTCGAGATCCTCGAACTGGTCCTGATAGAGCTCGCCCATGTCTTCCACGCCCCGGCCGGTCTTGCGGAAGAGCGAGGAGATGCCCGAGGTTTCGTAGTTCAGGCGGGAGCCGAGGCGGGTGTGAGTCTTGTATTCGGTCGCGACCGAAAGGTCGCGGTAGAGCGCGAGGTAGGCCGCGTCATCGGGCAGCTCGCCGCTTGAATAATCCCATTCGCCCAGCGTCTCCACCGTCTCCGGCAGGGTGCGGCTGACGATGTCGTTCTCGACCGAGCGGAACAGCATGTCGGCGATGGGCGCGATGAAGGTGAGCAGGATGAACAGCAGCAGCGGCGCGATCAGCAGCAGCGCGCGCAGCTTCTGGCGGCGCAGAGCGCGCGCGAGGCTGCGCTTCAGCGGGGTGCCGTCAGCGGCGACAAGCCGGCCTGCGGCGTCGGTCTCGTCCTGCGGCGTTGCGGCGGGCACATCAGACATCCGTGTGCCCTTCAACGAGGATGATCGTGCTCTCGGCGGTGGCCTTCCGGATCAGCGAGATCTCCTGATAGGCCGGGTCTTCATAGGCGGCCTTGGCGGCCTCGAATGAGTCGAACTCGAAGACCACATGGCGCTGGCCCTCGGGCACATCGCCCTCGGGCGCCTCGGACTTGCCGCCACGGACAAGGAAGCGCGCGCCATGAGCCTTGAGGATGGGCGTGTCGCCGGTGACGTAGGCCTTGTAGCCCTCCGGATCGTTCACGACGATATGGCCGATGATGTAGCCCTTGGGCATGGTCGTCCCCCTGGTGTTCTTGGTGGGGCGGCCCCGCTGAGGGACCGCCCGATGCTGTAGGGTGGGCTAGACCCACCCGGTGCAGGTGTTACTGCGCGAGCCAGGCCTGGAACTTGGCGTCCAGATCGTCGCGGTAGTCAGCCCACCAGCTGTAGTTGTTCACGAAGGTGTTCTCCGCGTTGTTCGGATCGGTCGGCATGTGGGGGGCCATCTCGATGCCGAGCTCGGCGTGCTGACCCACCAGCGGGGCAGAAGACGCGCGGGCCGGGCCGTAGGAGATGTACTTGGCCTGATCCGCCAGACGCTGGGTGTCGGTGGCGTAGAACAGGAAGTCCTTCACACGGGCCAGACGATCCTCGGGCAGACCGGCGGGCACGACCCAGCCGTCGATGTCGAACATCTGCCAATCCCAGGCCATGCCGATCGGCTGGTCCTGCTCAACGATGGCCGAGAACAGGCGACCGTTGTAGGCGGAGCCCATGAAGACCTCGCCATCAGCCAGCATCTGGATCGGTTCGGCGGAAGCCGACCACCAGATGGTCTCGTCCTTGATGGTGTCGAGCTTGGCAAAGGCCTGTGCCTGGCCTTCGTCGGTCTCGAGCACGTCGTACACGTCGTCATAGGCCACGCCGTCGCAGAGCAGCGCCCACTCCATGTTGGCGATCGGCTGCTTGTTCAGCGCGCGCTTGCCCGGGTACTTCTCGAGGTCGAACACGTCGCAGGCGCCGGTCGGCGGCTCAACGCCCTCGGGCACCATGTCGGTGCGGTAGCCGAAGGTGGTCGAGAACACGATCTGCGGGATGAAGCAGTCGCTCACCAGCATATCGCCGAAGTCATCCTCGGCAGAGGTGCCATCGGGAGAGGCTGCCAGCTCCTCGGGGTCGTACTCCATCGCGAGGCCTTCGTCGCACAGGCGGATGGCGTCGGCGGCTTCCACGTCGACGAGGTCCCATGTGATGTTGCCGGCCTCGTTCATTGCGCGCAGCTTGGCCACGGCCTCGGGGGAGCTTTCATCCCAAGTGACGGAAACGCCGTCATTCGCGGCCAGATAGGGCTCGGTGTAGGCCTTCTGCTGCGAGGCCTGATAGGCGCCGCCCCAGGAGACGACAGTCATGCTGTCGGCCATGTCTTGCGCGGCCACGCCGCCTGCCACGAGGGTCAGGGCGGTCGTCGCCAGAATGGTTTTCTTCATGGTCATGCGTATGCACTCCTTGTTGTCATGCCCGTGTTTTATCGTCCGCGCCCCACCCCGGGCAGGCAGGGCCACGAGCCGCGTCGCTCAGGCGTCGAGCGCGCGGCAATCCTCGGGGAGCCAGCCGATCTGAACCGTCTGGCCCGGTGTCATCCGCGCCACATCGGGCGCGTTGCGGGTTTTCACCACGAAATTCTCGTTACCCGCCACCTTCAGGCGGGTGCGGTAGATGTCGCCCATGTAGATGAACTCCAGCACCTCGGCCTGAAGCGTGTGGGCGTTGTCCTGCAAGCGGTCGGGGTTTGTCTCCACCCGCTCGGGGCGGATCGACACGCGAGTGCGGTCGCCAACCTTGTCGACGTTCACCGCCTTGGCCTCGATCACCGCGTCAGAGCCATCGAGCTTGACCATGGCGATATCGCCCTTCAGCTCCTTCACCACGCCTTCCAGCGTGTTGTTCTCGCCGATGAACTGGGCCACGAAGCTGTTCTGCGGCGCCTCATAGAGCTCGTCCGGCGGCGCAAGCTGCTGGATGCGCCCGTCGTCGAACACCGCAACCCGGTCCGACATGGTGAGCGCCTCGGTCTGGTCATGGGTCACGTAAACCGTGGTGATCCCCAGCTCATGCGCCAGCCGCGTGATCTCGAACTGCATGTGCTCGCGCAACTGCTTGTCGAGCGCGCCCAGCGGCTCGTCCATCAGCACCAACTCCGGCTCAAACACCAGCGCGCGGGCCAAGGCCACACGCTGCTGCTGCCCGCCTGAAAGCTGCGCCGGACGGCGGCCGCCAAAGGCCCCCATCTGCACCATGTCGAGCGCGCGCTTGATCTTGCCCTCGCGCTCGCTGGCGCTCATGCCCCGCACTTCGAGCGGGAACGAGAGGTTCTCGGCCACCGTCATATGCGGAAACAGCGCGTAGTTCTGAAACACCATGCCGATGCCGCGCTTGTGCGGCGGGATGTTGTTGATCGGCTTTCCCGCGAGGCGAATGTCGCCGTGGGTCGCCGTCTCGAAGCCTGCCAGCATCATCAGGCAGGTGGTCTTGCCCGAGCCTGACGGGCCGAGCATCGTCAGAAACTCGCCCCTGGGCATCGAAAGGTTGAGATCCTTCACGACAAGCGTTTCGCCGTCGTAACTCTTCTGGACGCGTTCGAACTCTACGAAGGCGCCGTCGGCGGACTGATCTAGCAAGGCCGCTCCTTTGTCTGGTTTTTCCGGTCGCCTCCCCAGGCAACCGCTCCCTGTGACCCCAGACTAAAACAAGCGCCGGGCGGCATTACAATGGGCATTTGCGAGAATTTTGGGCAATTTTGCGTGCTTTCGGCACAGGTGTTCCCCACGCACAAATGCGGCGCAGCGCCGCCGCCCTTTGCATGAAAGTTGCGCGCGCTGTGAACCCGCAGCCTGCTGACATGCCCTGTCAGGAGGCAGGGTGCGCTTGGCGCCGCCGTATCCAAATGCTTGGGTAACGCAACGAAAGGATGCCTCATGCCCGCCCCGATCACCCGCCTGAACCCCGCCGCCATGCCCGACAGCACCGCTTTGGGCTATTCTCAAATCTCGGTGGTGGAGCCGGGCCGCATGGCCTTCGTCTCTGGCCAGGTCGCCGCCCTGCCCGGCGGCGCGCCGGTGCCGGACGGCCTCGCGGCCCAGACCGAGGCGGCCCTCGCCAACTGCGCCGCTGCGTTGGCCGACCTTGGTGCAAGCCCCGCCGATATCGCCATGCTGCGGCTCTACGTGGTGGGCCTCGATGAGGCGGCGATGGGCGAGAGCTTTCCGCTCGTGCTGGCATGGCTGCAGGGCGCAGCGCCCTCGATCACCGGTATCGGCGTTGCTGCGCTGGCCGGGCCGGACTTGAAAATTGAGATCGAGATGGTGGTGCGTCTGCCAAACTGAGGCTTGGCTGATCTGCCGCTGATGCGTTGACATTGGCGCAGGCCGGGTCCACCCCTCCCGCACCCCCGGAAGGACACGCAGACCATGGACCTGACCGCCGATCTCATCCGCCAGACCCACACCGCCATTGCGCCCGACACGGTGCGCACCCCGCTGGTGCGCGCCGCACGGCTCTCGATGATGCTGGGTCTGGAGCTCTACCTGAAGCTGGAAAACCTCCAGCACACCAACGCCTTCAAGGCCCGCGGCGCGCTCGCCAAGCTGCTGACGCTGACCGAGGCCGAGCGCGCGGCGGGCGTCATCGCCTGCTCGGCGGGCAACCATGCGCAGGGCGTGGCCTATCACGCCACCCGGCTCGGCATCCCCTCCGTCATCGTCATGCCCGAGGGCACCCCCTTCAATAAGGTCAAGCGCACCGGCGACTTCGGCGCAGAGGTCGTGCTGCACGGCACCGGGTTTGACGAAAGCGTGGCCTTCACCCTCGATCTGGCCGCCAAGCGCGGGCTGACCTTCATCCACCCGTTCGATGACCCCGTGGTCGCCGCGGGCCAGGGCACCGTGGCGCTGGAAATGCTGGAGCAGAACCCGCAGCTCGATACCATCGTCGTGCCCGTGGGCGGCGGCGGGCTGATCGCGGGCATGGCCACGGCGGCAAAGGCGCTCAAGCCCGAGGTCCATGTGGTCGGCGCGCAGGCCGAGGCCTTCGACGCGGTCAAGGCGGCGGTCGAGGGCCACCCGGGCCAGACCCTGGGCGCAACCCTCGCCGAGGGAATCGCCGTCCGCGCCCCCTCCCCGGCAAACATCGAGATCATCCGCCGCACCATCGACCGGATCGACCTCGCCAGCGAGGCCGAGATAGAGGATGCCGTCTTCGATCTGCTCTCGCACGAAAAGCTGGTGGCCGAGGGCGCGGCAGGCGCTGGCCTTGCGGTCATCAAGAAGAACGCCGAGCGCTTCAAGGGCCAGCAAGTCGGCCTCGTCGTCTGCGGTGGCAACATCGACAGCCGCATGCTCTCCACCCTCATCCTGCGTGGCCTCGTGCGCGATGGGCGCATCACCCGGCTGATCTTCAAGCTCGATGACCGCCCCGGCCAGCTCGCCCAGATCGCCGCCATCATCGGCGAGGCGGGCGCCAATGTGGTCGAGGTGATCCACCAGCGGATGATGCAATCGGTGGCGCTCAAGCAGGCCGAACTCGAGGTGGTGATCGAGGCGCGCGACGCAGGCCATGTGGAAGAGATCACCGCCGCGCTGAAGGCGGCAGGCTTCGCGCTCCGGATCGGGTCAGAGGCCGTTTAGCCTTCAGACGGTAAAGGCGACCGAGGTCCAATCCATCCCGTTCACTTGCAACCGGTGCTCCTCGCGCCCAGCCTGCGGGATCACCCGTGGCCAGAAGGCGCTGGCGGGGCCATTGCCGTCGTACCACGTCACCTCCCAGTCACCCGGATTGGCCTCCAGCAGCGCCTGAAACGCCCGCCGCCCGAGACCGCGCCCCTGATGGGGCCGCAGAATGCCGAACTCCGCGACATACCAGCAGGGGCTGCGCTCACGGATAGTGCAATGGCGGGTGATCAGGGCAAAGCCCGCAGGCGCGCCATCCAGCGTAAAGAGATAGGGGTGCGCCCATCCCTCTTCGAGGATGTCATGGTCAAAGCGCCCCGCCGCATTGAGCCGGGCCCCGAAGTAGGGCGCCATGTCATAGAGATAGAGCTGGAGCAGGTTGGCGATGACGGGCCGCGCCGCCTCGCCCGCCGGGATAACCTTGAACTCTCCAGCCACCCGCCTCAGCCCTCGCCGGTCATCCGCAGGATGCGGCTCACTGCCAGCTCGTAGCCCTGCGTGCCGCAGCCCACGATGATGCCATCGGCCCGCAGCGAGATGTAGCTGTGGTGCCGGAAGCTCTCGCGCTTGTGGACGTTGGAGATATGCACCTCCATCACCGGGCCCTCAAAGGTGTTCAGCGCATCGAGGATCGCCACAGAAGTGTGGGTATAGGCCCCGGCGTTCAGCACAATGCCTAGCCCGTCCTGCCGCGCCTCGTGGATCAGCTCCACCAGCCCACCCTCGTAGTTGCTCTGCTCGGCGCGGATCTCCACCTCGCCCGCCACCTTGCGGCAGGCCTCGGTCACGTCATCGAGGGTCTCGTGGCCGTAGATCTCCGGCTGCCGCTTGCCCAGCAGGTTCAGGTTGGGGCCGTTCAGGATGTAGATGCGCTTTGCCATATGTTCCTCCGCGTCGTCCCGCCCTTTTCCCTGCCCGCGTCAGCAAGATCAAGCCTCGTGGCGGCGTGCGCCGCCCGCCAAGGAGCACCCGGCAAAACATGGAATGCGCCGCAGGCGCACCGTTGAACAGCAACCGCTGCACAGGCGCCGCGCAGGCGCCCCCTATTGTGCGTCGTCGTCGAAGCGGAAGTATCCGAGGGCAGCCGAAGCGGCATTCTGCTCCGCCGTGCCACGCTGACGGATCTCGGCCTGGATGATCGGCATCAGGCTGCTTGTCGGCGTGCCTGCCTGCGTGTCGGCGCTGCCGATCTTGTTCTCGGTCGCGATGGCCAGCATCAGGTAGGGTACGATCTCGCGGTCATCCGCCCCCTGCGGGCGCAGCGCTAGTGCGAAGGTCGCGGTGCCATCCTCCTGCGGTTTCAGCCGCGAGGTGAGGTTATAGGCGCCGCCCCGGCTGTCGATCAGGAAGAGCGTGATGGTGCGGCCTTCGATCAGGTCGATGGTCCCGCGGATCGGGTCGCCCGCCTTCAGCACATCCCGGTCCAGCTTCAGCGCCGGTGGGCGGGCCTCAGAGCGAGTGATGTTCTTCACGAAGGTCACCACCGAGCACTGGCTGTCATCCACCAGCCGCGCGCCGATCTTGGGATCGGTGTCGAACTCCTCGCGGAAGGCGGTGAGCAGCTCATAGAGCGGATCGACCGAGGTGGCATAACCTTCGATCTCGAACTCATCAGGCACCGCCGAGCGAATACCGACATGCACGCAGAGCGGAGTGGAATAGCTGTTCACCCAAGAGATCATTCGCCCGATGGTGCCAAAGTCGATCTGCCCCGGCGTGGTGGGCGTCTCTTCTCTGGCAATCACCGTGCCTTCGGTGGCGCTCAGGCTGTCATCGACCGGGCCGATCTCGCCGCCCGCCAGTTGATCCGGCGGGGCGGTGGTGTTGGCGCCATCGGTGGTGTCCGTGCCATCCGTGTCGGTGGTGTTGTCGGCCGTGGTGGTCGTATCACCGCCATCGGTCGTGGTGTCGCCACCATCCGTTGTGGTCGTGGTGTCGCCGCCATCGGTGGTGTCATCCCCGCCATCGGTGGCGGTGGTCGCGTCGCCCTCGTCCGTGGTGGTATCGCCGCCATCGGTGGCGGTCGTCGTATCCCCCCCGTCGGCCGTTGTCGTATCTCCGCCATCGGTCGACGTGGTGGTGTCGCCCCCGTCTGCGGTGGTCGTGTCACCGCCATCAGTCGCATCGGTGCCGTCGTCGCAATCGTCGATCGGGTTGCCGCTGTCATCGAACCGCACCGTGCCCGCGCAGCCCGTGGTGGTGGTGCCATCGCCGCCGGCTGTGGTCGTGGTGCCATCGGTCCCGTCCGTCCCGGTGGTGCCATCCGTCCCCTCGGTGCCGGTCCCGCCTCCGCCCTGATTCACGCCGGGAATGAAGCCGCCAAAATAGGCCCCTGCCCCGCCGCCAACGATGACGAGCGCGAGCAGTGCTGCGATCAGGCCGCCCTTGCCCTTCTTCTCCGCGGGCTGTGGCGGCGGCACGGTGGAGGCGGGCGGCAGCGTGGTGCCCACGCCGGTGCGCTGCGGCGGCACCGACCCCGGGAAGGGGCTGTCGGTGTTCACATCCTGCGGCGGCATGCTTTGCGGTGGCATGCTCTGCTGCGGCGGGGTGGTAAAGGCGTATTGCGGCGGCTGCGAGATCACCGTCGGCCCGCCGCCCGGCGGCATGCTCTGCTGCGGCGGAATGCTCTGCGGCGGCTGTGAATACTGCGGCGGCACCGAGTGTTGCGGCGGCACCGAGCCACCCGGCCCCGGAACCGCGCCCAAAGGTGCGGCACCCCCGGCCAGCGCGGCCGGGTTGTCGATGTACTCCAGCACCTTCGCCATGCTTTCCGGCCGGTTGGCCGGATCGGGCGAAAGCATCATCTCCAGCAGCGGGCGCAACTCGTCATGCACGCCCGAAAGGTCCGGCACATCCATCCGCCGCTCCACCGCCTCGGCCGGGCTGTCGCCCATGTCGATCGGTTCGCCACGGCAGGCGGCGGCTGCCACGAGGGCCAGCGAGTAGATGTCGGAGGTGCCCTCGATCACGCCCTTGAATCGTCCCAGCTGCTCGGGGCTGACGTAGCCGTACTTGCCCGCAAACTGCCCGCCGAGCAGCGTGCCGCCACCGAAGTTGGCCGACTTGGCGATGCCGAAGTCGATGATCTTGGTATGGCTGATCAGCCCGTCCTGAATGACCACGTTGTCGGGGCTGAGGTCACGGTGAACCACGCCGAGGTCATGCGCCTTTTGCAGGCCCGAGGCGACCCGGCGCATCATCGTCTTCACGTCCTCGACGGGCATCTTGCCCTCTTCGGCGTAGTAATCGGCGAGGGAGCGGCCCTCGACGAATTCCATCACCAGACAGGCACGCTGGATGCCCGGATCGACGGTAAAGAGCATGTAGCGAACGATGGCATCATGGTGCAGGCGGCCCAGCACCGTGGCCTCTTTCTGGAAGAGGCTCAGGATCTTCTCGTCATGCGCGAGGGCGGCGAGCACGATCTTGATCGCCACCGGCTCCTCGGTGTGAATGTTGAAGCCCCGATACACCTCGCCCATGCCGCCGGTGGCAATGTGCTCGGTGATCTCGAAGGTGCCCATGATCTGCGTGCCAATCGCCACGCCGGTGGGAGCCGCCGTGCTGATGACAGTCTTCTGACTGTCAGGCTTCGAGTTTTCCTGCTCGTCGCTGGCCATTGGGCCTTAGATCCCTTCTTGCGGCAGATCGAAGATCGCCGTCATCGGTGTGACCTCGGTCTTGTCAAAGGCACGGACCACGACAACGGTGGTATTGTCGGTCGCGCCGCGTTGCAAGGTCAGGTCGAGCAGCATGTCACAGGCTTTCTGCGGCTGATGCTTTCGTGCAATTTCAAGGATTTCATGATCTTCCACATGGGCGGTCAGCCCGTCGGAGCACAGGATGAAGGTGTCGCGGTTTCTGAGCGTGCCGTATTTGTGATCCAGATGCACATCGGGATGCACGCCAATCGCGCGGGTGATGACATTCTTGCGCGGCCAGTTCGCAGCCTCTTCGGGGGTGATTGCGCCCCGGTCGAGCAACTCATTGGCCTCAGTGTGATCGCGGCTCAGCTGGGTCAGCTGACCGTCGCGGATCAGGTAAACCCGGCTGTCTCCCGACCAGACGCAGGCAAAATGCTGTTCGAACACCAGCAGCGACACCACAGTCGAGCCGATGGTCGCGCCCTGGCTCATCGCGTGTTGCTGGATCTGGCCGTTGGCGCGGGTGATCCGCTCCACGAAGCGGGCCTGAAGATCGGGGGCAGAGGTGGCGCGGCCCACGGTCGCGAGGTGCTGAACGATCGCACCCGAGGCAAAATCGCCGCCGTGGTGCCCGCCCATCCCGTCGGCCACAACCCACATACCCCCATCGGGAAACGTGTAGAGGTTGTCCTCGTTGTGGTCGCGGGCATAGCCGGTATGGCTGATCTCCCCGGTCTCGAACCTGAACTGCTTTGCATTCATAGCGTCAACGCCCTGTCCCCGGGGCCCTCGCGTGTAGCGGCGTTTGCCAAGTTTCTGTTACGGGCGGTCAAGGGTCAATCCTTCCCGCGCCCGCGCAGGGAGAAGAACCCCCTGAGGCCCGATTTCTTTTGCCCCAAACCACCGTCTTCCCCGTCTTCCGGCGGCCCACCAAAAGGGCTGTCCTCCCCTTCCGGCAGATCCTCCTCTGCAGCAGGCCCGTCTCCGCCGGCCTCCTCCTCATGCGCCTCCAGCACCGGCTCGGCCTCATCCGGGGTATCCTCGGTGGCCTGCGCGTCGTCCGATGGTACCTCGGCGGGCTCCTCCGGCTCCCCTTCCAGAGCGAGATCATCCTCGATCTCGTAATCGTCCTCCGCAACCATCGACACGTCGATCACCGGGCCGCGCTCGGCAGGTGCATCAACCGCTTCCGCGCCCTCGTCCTCGTCGCCGGGGATGTCGAAGTCCTCGTCGACCACCATCGACACATCCACAACCGCCCCAGCCCCGGGCGCCTCAGCGGGCGCATCCGCCTCGGCTTCGCTCTCAGCCTCCGGCGCCTCTTCTGCCGCGCCACCGCGCAGCGACGGCGGCATGGTCGGCGTTTGTTCGGACTCTGCCTCGGCTTCTTCCGCCTCTTCGTCCGGCTCGCTCAGGCTGGCGTAAATGTCGCCCTCTGCCGCGCTGCCACCGATGCCATAAGGCTCGGGGCCAGCATCGAAGAGATCTTCATCCGGCTCGGGTTCCGGCTCCGGCTCCGGCGCAACCTCCGGCTCAGGCTCGGGCGGCGTATCCTTGGCCGAACCCGCATCCGGAAAGTCCCAATCCTCGCGCGGCGCATCAAACGGGCTTTCTGCCTCGTCACCAGTGATCGCATCAGTCCAACTGGCATCATCCACCGCGTCCGAGGGCGTGGCCCATGCCAACTCCTCGCGGGAGGCCTCCGCGCCCCATGCGGCGGCTGCTTCGGCCTCTTCGGCATCGCCGATCAAGTCGCGCGGCGGCACCGTGGTCTCACGCGGGCGGGCGGCGGCGGCGGCAGCCCCTGCGCTGGCAGCGGCGGCCCCTGCGGCCGGGCGCGGCGGGGCGGCAGGCTGCTGCACCCGCGCGGGCGGCCCGAAGCCCCGCAGCATCGCCATGAAGCCTGCCGCATCGGGCATCCCGTCCAGCGCGATCATCCCGGGGCCGACATAGTCGTTGCCCCCCGTCCACCAATAGCTCCGCTCGAAGGCAGCAAGCTGGTGATCGTGGTCGCGCACGTCGGCCAGCATCTGGCCCAGCCCGTGCTCACCATAGGCAAAGAAGGCGTTACGCCGGTCCTCGCCCAAGGCACAGGGCGCGGCGTTCGGCTCCGGCAGCGCGGCCAGAAACCCGTCCACATCGCCATCGAAATGCGCCGACTTGGCCGCCAGAAGCGCGCGCTCCAGCATGCCATACCAGTCTTCCATCGGGTCCGAGAGCGGCGGCACCGGATGCTGCGCCCCCATCCCCGAGAGCACCAGCGTCAGGGGAAACTGCCGCCCCACCCTGTCGACCGACGCGGTGAGCGCGCCCGCCATCGCATGCCCAAACACGCCTGGACCAATCCAGAACCGCCAGACCGGGCTTGCCTCATAGGCCTGCCCCCATTCGCCCGCCAGATGGTGCTTGGCCCCGCTCATGACCTTTTCGAGCCAGCCTTCCCAGAAACTCAGCACCTCGGGCGGCATGGCCCGGGTGATGAAGTCGCCCTTGGCGGGCAGTTTTCCGAAGAGACCGAGAGGCATGCTGTGCTCAGGAGCCTCCCGTCAGAGCCCGGTCGGGCATTTGAACTCGGTGAGTTCGGACATGAAGAAGGGGTTCACATCGGTGGCCAGCGTCATCTTGTAGGCAATGTGCCGCCCGTCGATCGTGTAGCGCACCGCGATCACATTGCCCGACACCTTGGGCCGCCCGGCGTTGAGGAACTTCACGAAAGCCCAGCTCCCGCCCTCGCTCATGTTCGACTTGCGACCGCGCATCTCGGGCGTGAAGACCAGCTCCACATTGCTGCCGGAGAGGCTGCCGGGCCAGCTCACGTTGGCGGGCGTGTTGCCCTTACGCCGGGTCAGCACCACCTGCCCGTTGATCGTGAGCTGCGCCGTCTCCACGGCCCCATGCAGCGAGGTCGGCACGATCTCCATGTCGATCTGCGGAATGCCCCCGCCGGTCGGGAAAAAGGCATCGCGGATCGCCGCCGCCCGCTCGAACTGCTTGAGCGTCGAGGTCGAGAGCTTGCCGGCCAGCGGGCCGCTGTCTTTCCACGTCCAGCTGGTGCCGTTGATGTTGGCGTATTGGCTCAGGTTCTCGAGGAAGAACCGGTCCATCACCCCCTGCGGCGCGAAGAGCTTGGCAAAATCCACGAGGCCAACATCGCGGGCCGAGGCCTTTGAGAAGGGGAACTTGCTGTCGATCACCGCCTGGCAAACCTGGGTGACCTGCTGGTTCAGCAACTCGTTGAGGCGCGCCACCGAGGTGTTCGCCTGATCGCCCTCGAAGTCATCCACCGCCTCCTGGATCATCCGCTCCATCGGCTTGGGTAGCCGCGAGCTGGCCTGCTTCAGCGCGCCAAGTTTGGCGGGCATCTCGCGGTCGGCCACCTCGGGGAAGTCGACGGCGGTGATCAGCGTGCGCTGCATGTCGCCCAGCGTCTGGATCAAAAAGTCGATCCGGCGCTGCGGCGGGTCACCGACCATGAGGTCGTGCCAGTCGGCATAGTAAGCCTCGATCTCGGCACCCGGCAGGCGCACCTGCCCGCCACCGCCGCCGCCCGTAGTCCCCGCCCGCTCCTGGCTCTTGCGGAACACCACGTCGAGACCGATGCGCGCAAGGCCGGACTGGCGGTTGACGAACACTGCCGCAGCGCGCGAGCCGAAGTCTCCGGCCACGTCCTGCGCCGCATCGGCGGCACCGTCCATGCCCGCGGGCGGCTCGTCTGCGCCCTTGTTGTATTCGGCGGTGAGGCTGGTCTCCTCCATGATCTCGGTGGTCAGCAGCAGGATCGGCGAGGTGCGCGGCGCAGAGGCCGCCGCCAGCGCCTGATAAGAGGGCTTGTCGGCGCTCATCGGGCGCAGCTTGACCGAGGCCAGCACGCGGTCCCACTCGGCGATCCAGTCGTTGGTGTAGCGCTTCAGAAGCACCGGACCGAGGCCCTTGATCTGGTCTTCGATCTGCGCTTCGGCGGCATACTCACCCATCACCCACTGATCCTTGGTGAGGTTGTCTGCGATCTGGCTGAGCTGCGGCAGAAAGAACTCGTGAAAGCCCGCGTAGGTAAAGAGCGGCGAGATCACCAACTCGTCCAGCGCCTCGCCATTGACCCCCTCCAGCACCAGATCGGCATCGCGCCCGGCCCGGTTGGCAATCGAGAACGGCTCGATCCCGGCAAACTCGGCAGTGGCGAGGATGAGGCTGTAGGCTTGATCTTCCACGTTCATCCGCGCCAGCAGCCGCTCGCCCTGATCGATGAGCGCACCGTTCAGCTCGAAGCTGGGCTGTTGCGCCGCGTCCAGTTCCAGCATCGCCAGCAGATGCGATTCCAGCGCGGCGCGGGTCTCCGGGTTGGTGCCGGCATAGGTGTTGCGGCGCCAGTCGTCGCGGAAGTAGCCGATGATCAGCTCGTCGTCGCTCTGCGGCGCGAGGTTGCCCAGCAGCTTGTAAACCTTCAGCGTCTTGTAGACCGCCAGCACCTCACCGGTGCGGATGAAGTCCTCAAGCTGCTGCTCCAGTTGCAAGATCAGCCGCGAGCGGAACATCCGCTCCAGCGCCTGCCGGTAGGTGACGCTCGCCGCCGAGCGGACAGAGCCGCGCTGGCTGAGGCCAAAGCGCTCGCTGAGCGGCGTGTCGGTCGCGGTGTCGGCGTAGCCCATCGGCATGTTGCGCAGCATCTCGAGGTGCGGCAGCACCTGCAGCAGGTCGATATCCTCCACCCGCCCGGTGTTGATCTCGTCCTGCGCCGCCAGCTCGTAATCCGAGATCGCCGCCTCCGCCGTGTCGATCAGCTGGCGGTTCTGGTAAAAGCTCAGGCCCCAGAGGCCAAGCATCCCGAGGGTCGCCAGCACAATCAGCGTGATCGTCGAGTAGCGCCAGATCGCGGCACGGCGCACCGCCCTCTTGTCAGTGCTGACCCAGCCCGCCTCGGCAAAGATCACCTTCTTCAGCAGGTCGTGCAGGAAGAAGCTCTTCGCCTTGCCAGACATCTGGCCCTGCGCCATGCCGCCGAAGTTGCGCTGCATCGCACCCAGCACCTGATCAATCGGGGTGCCCTCTTGCGTGCCGGAGGTAAAGTAGAAGCCACGCAGGTTGGCCGCCACTTTGTAGCGGGTATGGCCAAAGACCCCGCGCATGAAGTCGCCCAGCCGCTCACGCAGCATGGCCACCTGACCGGGGAAGGAGAAGATCGCGATCCGGTTGATCCCGTCAGGCTCTTCCTGAAGCCGGTCGGTGACCTCCTCGGAAAGCCGGTTCACCAGCGCCTTGTACTCGTCGTCAAACCGCTCGACCGTCTGCTCCTTCTTGCTTTCGGTCTGGAAGGTATGGCCCCACACCTTCTGACGGCGCGACTGGCTGAAGGAGCCGAAGAACTCCATGAACCCGCTGATCAGATCGGCCTTGGTGAACATCACATAGACCGGGAAATCCACGCGCAGCTCCTCGTTGATCTCGTTCAGACGGGTGCGGATGATCTCGGCATGGGTCTCGATCTCGCCCGGGCTCGCGGTCATCAGCTCCTGCAGCGAAATCGCCAGCATCACGCCGTTGATCGGCTGGTTGGCACGGGTCGCCTTGAGCAGTTGCAGGAAGCTGGCCCAGCTCTTGCCATCGGCCTCAGCATCGCTGTCCTGCGTGGTGTAGCGGCCCGCGGTGTCGATCAGCACCGCCTCTTCGCTGAACCACCAGTCGCAGTAGCGGGTGCCGCCCACCCCGGCCACCGCGCCCTCGCCTTTCTCGGCCAGCGGAAACTTCACACCCGAATTGAGCAGCGCCGTCGTCTTGCCCGAGCCGGGCGGGCCGATGATGATGTACCACGGCAGATCGTAGAGGAAGGACTTGGAGCCGCTCGACTTCTTGAGCACCTCCATCGCCTCGGTCATCTTCTCGCCAAGCACCTCGCCGTCGCCGGTGACCTCCTGCTCGGTCAGCGCCTCTTCGAGCTTCTTGGCCGCACGGCGGCGGCGGATGAACTTGATCAGGTAAACCGTGCCCACCGTGAGCCAGACCACGGCGATCATCAGCACCCGCACCCAGACCGGCTCGAACGGAGTCGCCTCGCCAAAGCCGACCAGCGGCAGGGCGAACCAGACCACCACGAACCACAGGATGAGAGAGAGGACGACCAGCGTTCCGATGATCCAGCGTTTCATCTCGCGTTCCTTCCGCCCCGGGGGCGCTTGAATTTCAACCGGCGTCCCTCGCCGATGCGCCGTGCGGCCGAGCCGCCCGCGCTCAAATCTGTTGTTCCAGCGTCTCTTCGCGCTGAATCATGATCTCCACCCGCCGGTTCAGGGCCTTGCCCTCCGACGTGTCGTTGGAGGCAATCGGCTCGTCCTCACCGCGCCCGTCCACCTCGACGCGGTCGCCGTTCGACAGGAGCGGCGTGATGACACCCGCCACGCTCTTGGCGCGGGCAACCGATAGTTCAAAATTGTTCTTGTACTTGCCACGGCCCGAGAGCTTGTCGCTGTCGGTGTGGCCAATAAAGCGGATCGGCCCCGGCTCGTCTTCCAGCACCTGCGCGATCTCTTCGCCCAGCGGAACGAAGTCTTCCTTCACATCCGCCTTGCCGGAGTCGAACAGGATCGAGTTGTCGAGCTTGACGATGATGAAGTCGCCCTTGATCTCAACCGTGATCGCATCGTTGCCCGCAAAAGCCTCCTTCAGCCGGTCAAACTGGCTGGTGTCCGGCGGCGCGGGGGGCAGCGGCGGCGGGGTCACCACCCGGTCCCGGCGCACCAGCTCGATCATCTCGCGCGGGTGCAGGTTGCGCATGTTCTCGGTCAGCTCGTAGCCCTCCGAGGTGAGCATGAGCCGCATCCCGAAGTAACCGCCCGCAAGGATGGCCGAGGCAAGGATCGCATAGGCCCAAACCGGCACCTTGGTAAAGCTGCGCCGTGCCGCCAGCTCGATCCCCTTCCACCGCGGCGAGATATCGTCATCACCGCGCGACTTCACCCGCCGCAGCGCCTCATAGACGCCGCGTTTGATCTGGGCGAGCTTCACATCGCCGCCCTGCATGGCGCGATACTGGCCCTCAAAGCCCAGCTGCATGCAGATCAGCATCAGCTCCAGCAGGTGATACTTGTGAATGGGGTTCTGGAGCGCCTTGTCGACCTCCTGAAAGAACCCAACACCCGCCGTCCGCTTGTTGAAGAACCGCGCCGACATCGAATACTGCAGCCAAACGCCCCGGTCGGTGCCAGGCAGGTTTTGCACGATATCGTCGGCGGTGCCGCAGACGCAGTATTTGGCAATCAGCGCATCCGTCTGGTCGACGCCGTGCTCGAGCATCTTCTCCTCGAATGCCTCGATCTCTTCGGTCACGTGCTGCATCAGCGGCACGGCGTGCATGTCCACGACCTGAGAGCGCAGCCGCCCGAAGAGCACCAGCAGCGAGGCCGCCGAGGCAACGATTGGGTTGGCATCGGCCGACATGCCGGAGGTTTTGGCCGAGAGCGCCGCATCGAGGCTGATCTTCTTCACCGGTGCGCGCTGAACCGGCTCGTCCTTGCGCATCTCGGGGAAGAAGCCCTCCTGCTGCGGCTTGGCGCCCATCCACTGGCCGGCGTTCTGGTGATCGTTCGGGCCGCCAAATCCGCCGCCCTGCCCCGGAGGCGGGCCAAACCCGCCACCGCCACCCTGGCTCGGGCCTGCGCCGCCACCGCCGCCGCCCCAGACATCGCCGCCACCCGCGCCGCCGTCATTGCCGCCGCCAAAGCCGCTGTCCTGTCCGCCAAAGCCACCGCCCTGCCCCGGCGGAGGCGAGGCCGGTGCGCCGCCCCATCCGCCCTGCGCGGGCATGGAGCCGCCGATCACGGTTTTCTGCGAGCCCGGTCCGGTGGTCTTCTGGCCACCGAAAGCGCCGCCCGGCATCGGGCGGATCACGGTCTTGCCAGAGTCCTTCTCGTCGCTCATCTACCTGTTCTCCTGAATGCCCCAGATCTCCAGCTTGAGATCGGGCCAGTCACCGGCAAAGTGCAGGCCGATGGCCGGGGCCGTCGAGAACTCGCGCCACATCGGGTTGTTCTTGTCGATGTTGAAGTAGACGTGGCTCGTGACGGCGCGGATCTGCCGGGGCGGCGTGGGCATGTGCACCAGCTCCAGACCCGGCAGGTTGTTGTTCACGATAGCATTCATCTGGGTGTTCGGTCCAACCTTGCAGAGCGCGGGGAACTGCTGCTGGATCTGGGTGAGCGGCTTGTCGGCCGCAACTTCGAGCACGAAGGAGGCATCGCGGAACAGGTTCCGGTCGGTGACCTTGGCCATGAAGCTGCCCGAACCGGGGCGCAGCTCTTCCACGTTGAGACGCACGGCGCGCCCCACATCGCGGCTCAGCAAGCGCTGGATATCGCGGGTGATCGGCTCGAAAATCTCTTCGAGATTGTCCTGGTCATAGGGCGGGTACTCGATGGCAAGGCGCTTCTCGTCGAACGTCCAGAGCTCGCCCACCAGCCGCAGGAACAGCTGATACAGCTCCTCGGGGTGGATGTACTTGCTGTTCCGGTAATGCCGCAGCAACCCGATCTCGCGGTTGAGCACCAGCAGCATGAAGTAATCGGTCGCCTGAAGCCCGCCGCCCGAGGACGGGTCAGAGGCATAGCGCGCAAGGCTCTCCAGCTTGGTCTCGACCCAGCCCACCACGCGCTCGATCCAGCCCGCCACAACCGGATGGGCATGGATGGTCAGCACCGGCGGCGCGAATTTTTCGTCAAAGATCACGGTCTTGTCGCGCACTTCGACCACGCGGGCGAGGCGCAGGCAGTTGTAGCCGGGCTTCTCGGTCTTGCGCACGTCGAACTCGACCCGCGGATGCGCCACTTCGATATCCTGCTCCAGCCGCATCGAGGCGGTGCTGTCTGCCACCGTCTCCGCCGAGAGCTTGTAGCGCGCCGAGCGGCTGGCCTCATCCTCGGTGCCGACCTCGCGGCCGTTCACCTGCACCATCGGCAGCGTCAGCCAAACACTCTGCCCTTCCGAGCCTTCCGGAATGTCGATCGGCGGCGGCAGCTGGCTGGTGCCAGGCATGTCGAATGGGGTGCCATCAGGAAAGATGCCGGTCGCCGACCGCAGGCCGAACTTCATCTGCTGGGCCACGTCCCGATCAATCTCGATCTGGGAAAAGCCCCAGGGGTAAGGCGACGCCAGCCGGGTGCGGGCCTCCAGCAATTTCTCAAAATAGCGGTCGCTTTGTTGGAAGTGGTGAGGCTGAAGGAAGAGCCCCTCTTTCCATGCAACTTTAGAAAACCAGCTCATTCAGGGCTCGCAGCGCATTCCAATGGTCGTTTCGCAATATACTGGCAGGATCGGTCCTAACCTGAAAGGCACAAATAACTGACAGGCCCGGCAAAACCTCCCGGGCAATGCCCCGGCACCTTGCCAGAAAGAAGCGGGGTGCCGCAAGGGCACCCCGCCAATTGTCACGTTGGGTTCACGCCCGCCCGAAGGCGGCTGCAAACCGGGTCAGAACTGGAGCCGGATCTGCGCCGTGAGGCTCACCGCTTCCACATCTTCCGAGAACCGCCCGTCGATCCGCGCCGAGGCGTTCAGCTGCTTGGCGGCGCCCACCTGACCGTCGAGGATCTTGATGTAGCTCAGACCAACCGAAACCTCGCCGAAGTCGCCGAGCGGCTCGGTCTCGATCGGCAGGCTGGAGGTCGAGGTCACATAGGTCGCCTGCAGCGGATCGGAGAAGTCCTTGTAGTAGGTCGCGGTGACGAACTGGTTCCACGCGCTGTCGCCCGCCTCCCCGATGACCGTGCGGGCCAGCGTGGCGCCGACAAAGCCGATTGAGGTGGTGTGGTCTTCAAACACCATCCGGCCCACTTCGGTCGTCTGGTCGGCGGGGTCGCGCAGGATCACGTCGTCGGTCGAGCTCTTGGTGATCCCGAAGCCGCCGGTAGGCACCAGCGTCAGGCTGTCGGAGAGCGGGTAGGAGTAGCTCAGCGAGGCCGACAGCGTGGTCGACTTGCTGTCCACTTCCTCGTCAAAGAAGCCCGCTGCCGGGGTCACCCCATCCGCCTCGAGCACGAGGACCGGGTTGTTGAAGGTGAACTTGGTCTGCTCGCTGCGGAGCTGCACGTCAGCAGTGTAGGCATCCTTGGCGAAGGCCAGGTAAGCGCCCACGTAGCTCTGGGTGAAGTCCGTTTTGGTGGTCGAGAGCAGCGTGGTCGGCGTCGGCGTGCCGGTGGTGTAGTCGATGTTGAACACATCCTGCGAGGTATCACCCTCGTTGTACCCGAGGATCACACCGCCGGCGATGTCGAACGGGCTGTCCGATACGTCGAAGCAGCCGTAGTCCATGCCCAGCGTCAGACCGGCAAAGTTGGCCTCCACCGTCGAGGGCAGGTTCGACACGCCGTTGTTGGTGCGCGCCGTACCGGTGGCAGAGCCCCCGGTCATCCGCGCCCATGCGCCGGTGCCGCAGTTGTCGTCATCCTCATAGGCCAGGCCCGAGACGAAGGGCGAGGACGGGCGGTTGACGATGGTACTGATCAGCGACTGAACGAGGCCGATGTTGCCCGCGACCGCGCCGATACCGGCGCTCACGTCGGAGAGCACATAGGCATCGCCCGAACCCGGATCATAGACCGCAAAGTAGGCGGTCGCCCCATTCACGGTAATCAGCGAGTCATCGAAGCTCAGATCGGCGCCCGAAGAGGAGGCATTGATCAGCACGTAGTCGGTCGGGTTGGTGAAGTTGCCGGTAAAGGCCACATCTTCGAAGCTCAGCGCCACGTTACCCGAAACCGCGCCACCCACGGTGATCGCTTCCTGCACCGGCACACCGCCGCCGTCGACGCCCGAGAACGAGAGCGTGCCGCCGGAGAAGGCGAGGTTGCCCCCGATCGAGAGGCTGTCCGCCGTGGTGCCATTGGATAGGTCGATGGTGCCCGAGCTGCTGACGTTGCCGCCAATCACACCGCCCGAAGCGCCCAGCACCGTGATGGTGCCGCTGCTTGTGGTGCCGGCGGTCGTCGAGAAACCACCGCCCTGATCCAGCGTGATGTTGGCGTTGTTCGTGAACCCGCCGGTAATGGCAAGGTTCGCAGCCCCGCCATCGAGGAAGTCGCCATCGTTGGTGAAGGTGCCGGTCATGGTGCTGGCACCATTGACGTTGAAGGTGCCGTTGTTGCCGAAGTCGCCGCCGATCGAGCTTCCGGCTTCAGAGTTGAAGGTGCCTTCGTTGGTCACCGCCGCGTTGATGGCGCCCGAGTTGTCGACCGTGTCGTTGTTAACAAGGCTCGTGGCGTTGATGACGCCAGTGCCGGCGTTGGTCAGCGTGGCGTTGTTCGTCACGATGCCCACGTTGCTGTCGGCGCCCACGGTGCCCGCGTTGGTGAAGTTACCATCCAGGGTCAGGTTGCCCGCATCCAGCGTGCCGCCGACTTGGTTGGTCGACACTTCCGCGATGGTCACATCGCCGGTGGCGTTGAAGTCCCCCGAGTTGTCGAGCGCGCCGTCGATGGTGGCGGTATCGGTGTTGACCACGCCTGTGGCGGTGACGGTCAGCGTCTCGCCGCTCTCGTTCGTCAGCGCATCGCTCGCGGTCAGCGTCCCGTTGTCGACGGTGAAATCGGTGTTGATGGTGGCATTGACCGCCGACAGCTCAAAGCCGCCGAAAGTCACCGCGCCGCCGTCACCGCC
Source organism: Vannielia sp. SX4 (assembly GCF_052828525.1). Next base: position 1,881,107 of record NZ_CM128247.1, on the reverse strand, counting down.
GGTATCGTCTTGGATGAAGTCGCCACCCACATCGAGATCGCCCGACATGACGATGGTCGCACCATCGGTGTTGGTGACATTGCCCGAGACTTCAAGCGAAGCCGTCACATTGAACGTGCCGCCATTCTGGTTGATCACCTCGCCATCGATCCCGGCGGTGGCACCGGTGCCCGCTGCATCCAGCATGCCCTCGTTGGTGATGGTGTCGATATCCAGCAGACCTGTGGAGGTGACGGTTTGGCCCGTGGCGTTCGAGAGGCTGGCCGCCTCCAGTTCCGCCCCGGCCGCCACGTCAATCGCGCCGTTGGTGTTGGTCACGGCACCGGCCACGTCCAGCAGGCCATCGGTCACCGTCACGGTAGAACCGGCGCCATTGTTGGTCACCGAGGCCGCCGTCATCGTGCCGGAGCCGGTCTGCTCGAGCGAGCCGCCGGTGTTGGTCACCGCGCCGCTGAAGTCCATCGTGCCCGAGCCGGTGTTCTCGATCGTGCCGGTGTTGCCGGTGGCCGAGGTGGCCGAGAACGTGCTGTTGTCGGCGTTGGTGATGGTGCCGGAGTTGCCGTTCACCGACCCGCTCAGGGTCATGGTGCTGCCGCCGGTGTTCTCGATGATGTTGCTGTTGTTGTTGGCCGTCGTCGCCGTGAACAGCCCGCCACCCGAGTTGCTGATGGTGCCGGAGTTGTTGTTCACCGAACCACTCAGACTGATCGTGCCGGTCGAGGTGTTCTCGATCGTGCCGGAGTTGCCATTGGCATTCACCGCCGAGATGGTGCCGGTTCCGACATTCTCGATGGTGTTGGAGTTGGTGTTCAGGTTGCCACTGAAAGTGGCGTTCGCCGTGCCGCTGGTGGTGAACGTGCCGGTGTTGCCATTCATGTTGGTGGCCCCGAAGGTGCCGCCTTCGACATTGATGTCACCGCTATTGGTCACGTCATTGGTGACCGTGAAGGTGCCATCGGTGTTGACCGTGCCGCCCGTGTTGGTCAGCGACCCCGCCGTCACCGTGCCGTCGTTGTTGTCGACCTCCGAGGTGGCATCGAGGTTCAGATCGCCCGTGGCATCCAGCGTCGAGCCGCTGTCCACCGTGGCCGTGGCATCCACCAGCGTCACATCGGTGTCGGAAGAGAGCGTGCCGCCCGCATCCACCGAAATATCCTCGTTCAGGTCCACATCGCCCGCGGTCAGGGTGTTGCCGGCGAAGGTCACGTCCCCTGCCCCGACCTGCTGGTCGAAGGTGCCGGTCACATCGAGGGCACCGTCCAGCGCAATCTGACCGCCGGCCTCGTTGGTCAGGTTGCCGTCGATATCACCCGAAAGCGAGGTCAGCGTGCTGGCGTTGTCCACATCGCCATTGATCTGGCCGGAGCTATCGAGCGTCGCGCCCGCCGCCACGTCCACGCCGCCTTCGATGGTACCCGTGCTGGTCAGGCTGCCGGAGACCAGCGCCACCTGTGCGCTTTCGGAGTCCAGCGTGCCGTCATTGGTCACGGTGGCGCCGTCGATGGTCACCGTGTCGCCGATCAGGTCGCCGCCATTGATCACGCTACCGCCGTTCAGCGCCACCGCGTTGTCCACGTCCAGCGTCCCGCCCGTCGTGTCCAGCGTTCCGCCGGTCTGAGTGTAGGTGCCCGTGCCGGTCACCGTGAGGGTGCCGGTCACATCGAAGGTGCCGCCATCCTGCTCTACCGCGCCGTCGATGGTGCCGTCGCCCGCGTCCACATCACCAAGGTTGGTGAGCGTCGTGGTCGTCAGGGTGCCGCCGTTGGTAATGGCCAGGTCGCCGTTGGCCGCGTTGTCGAAGTTGCCAGCGGTCGAGATCTCGCCATCGCCGTCAATCGTCACCGTACCCGCAGTGTTGGTGAAGGCGCCGGTGTCGACGTTGAGAGTGCCGGTGCCGCTCACATCCACCGTGGCCGCCGCATCGTTGTTCACGACCGCATCGGCCTGAAGCGTTCCGGCCGAAACTTCGACGGTCGAGGCCGCGCCATCGTTGGTCAGCGTCCCCTGAACATCAAGCGTGCCGCTCCCGGCCTGCGTGATCGCGCCGCCAGCGCCCTGATCCACATCGCCGACAATGGTCATGTTGCCACTATCGCCCGCCGCATCGCCGTTGGTGATCGTGCCGGTGTTCTCGGTGATGCCGGAGTTGATGTTGAAATCGCCGTCGCCGAGGTTCTCCAGATCGCCCGCGTTGTCGCCGGTGATCGAGGCAATGGTCACGGTGCCGTTGCTGCCATCGGTGATGGTGATCGAGCCGTCTGCGTTGTTGGTGGTCGCGCCCAGCTCAAGCGCCGTTGCGCTATCCGACGACACGTCGATGGAGCCGTCGTTGGTGGTGGCCCCTGTCACCGCAAAGTCACCGTTGCCCTGAACGGTGATCGTCCCGTCATTGTCGAGCGTACCGCTGATGTCGGTATCGCCACCCGCGCCGAGGGTGTTGAATGCGCCATCGCTGGTCACGACCAGATCGGTCGCCGTGGCGGTGCCGGAGTTGTCCACGACGCCGTTGGTCACCGAGAGCGTGTCCGTCGCGTCCACCGCGCCGTTGGCGTCAACAGTCAGGGTCGCGCCGCTGTCGATGGTCACGTCGGTGTCGGAGCTGAGCGTGCCGTTGGTCACGGTCGCATCGGCGTCGATGTCCACATCGTTCGCGGTCAGCTCGTTCCCACCCATGTCGGAGAGCGTGCCGCCATCGTGGCTATAGGTGCCAGCCACGGTCAGCGTCCCGCCCGAAACATCCACCGCACCGCCGGTATTGGTCAGGTCGCCCCCCAGCGTTGCCGCCGCAGAGGTATCCAGCGAGCCGCCCGAGAGGGTGACATCCCCCTCGATCGCGCCTGCCCCCGTGCCGGTGCCCGCCACGGTGAAAGTGCCGGAGGTATCCAGCCCGTTCGCGCCGGTGCCCACGTCCAGCACACCGCCAGCTGCGATGGTCAGGGCATCGTCGTTGTCGAAGGCCCCTGCCCCGCCGTTCACCGAAAGCTCGCCGCCGTTGATGGTCACGGTGCCGTCGGTATTGGTCGCCGAGGTTGTGACCTCGAAGGTATCGCCCTCGACGGTCAGCGATGCACCGCCGCCATTGAGCGTAAGCGTGTCCACCGTGGCCGGGCCATTGCTCGTCATCTCGCCGGAGTCGGTCAGGTTCACTGTTCCAGCGGTGAAGCCCGCGCCGTCATGGTCGATGACGCCGGTGCCGGAAACATTGATCGTCTCGCCCGTGGCGGTGAAGGTGCCATTGTTGTCGAGCAGCCCGTTGCCGTTCACTTCGATGGTGCCGCCCACCGACACGGTCACGTCGTTGCCAGCACCAACAGTGAAGCTGGAGTCACCCCCGAGGTTCAAGTTTGTGCCCGCCGTCACGACGGTGCCAGCCGAGTTGATGTTGATCTCGCCGTCGTTGAGGTTGTTGATGCTCCCGGCGGTGGCCTCCAGCGTGGAGCCTGCACCGTCGAGATTGTAGATGCCGGTCGGCGCACCAGCGACACTGTCGTTGTTGATGTCTCCGGTCAGGTCGGTCACGTCACCGCCCGCCGCGATGTTCACCGTGGTGTCGTTGTTGATGGTGTTGCCGCCACCAACGAGGCTGGAGCCCACACCAACGCTGACACCGCCGGTGCCGGCGGTGTTGATGGTCTCGGCAGTCACGGTCATGCCATCGGCGATGATCAGGGAGCCAGCGCCCGAGGTGCTGAGGTCACCGGTGCCGCCACCATTGGTGTCGATTGTGATATTCGCATTGGCGGTTAGCACGCTGTTCTCGGTGATGGAGATCGACGCGACGTCGATAATCTCGTCATTCACCGTCACCGCGCCGCCGTTGATCGCGCTGATCGAGTGATCGCCCGCGCTGAGCGGTGGCGTGCCGCCTTCGATGGTCACGGTCGCGCCATCGGCCACGAGGTCATAGTCCACGCTCGCGGTCGTCAAATCCTGCTGGGTCGTCAGCTGATCGACGTTGAAGACGAGGCTGCCGCTGTCATTGGTCTGATCGAAATTGGTTCCGATCGTCACGTTGGTTGCGTTGATCTCGAAGGTCTCACCCGCATCCTGCGTGATCGCACCATCAAGCACCACGGACCCATCGATTGTGGTGCCGAGGTCAGACGAGGAGGTCAAGCTAACGGTGCCACCCGTGGTGTTCTCGATGGCGCCAAGCGTCAACGTGCCACCCGACGTGACATCGCCCGCAAGCGTCGTCGTCGCGCCCGAAACGTCGAAGGTGCCGGTGACTTCGAGAGCACCGGTCACATCTACAGTGCCGCCGGTCGCGCTGACGTTGCCGTCGATGCCTGCACCGCCGCCTGCGCCATCCACACCGGTGCCCTCAAGATCGAGGTCGCCGGTGCTGGCGATATCGCCGGTCACGAGACCGGTCGAGGTCAGGTCGCCGCTCGCATTGACCGTGACATTGCCTGCCACCTCGCCCTGGTTGTCGAGCAGGCCGGAGTTCACGGTGATCGCCGTTGCCCCGCCGTCAGTGGCCGTCAGTGTGTCACCTGCGGAAACGGTGACTGTAGGCGCCCCACCGCCACCGCCGATGACCATCGTCTCCGTGGTGAGGTCACCCGCCGTGGTGAAGCCGCCGTTTTGCACATTGGTAACGCCGCCAACCTCGAGGTCGCCACCCATCGCGAAGCCGGCACCAGTGTTCAGCACCAAGTCGCCGGTGATCCCGGTGGTGGTCGCCGAAGTGCCGGAGATCGTGGTCGTGGTCCCACCACTCACCGTCACGGTACCGTCGATTAGCCCGGTCGAGGTGAGAACAGCGCCGCCGGGGCCGCCCCCCATTGTGACGTCGCCATCAATGGTGCCGTCGTTCAGCAAGTTGCCTTGGAAGATGTAGACGTTCACATCGGTGGCCAAGGTCGCGCCGGACGCGATGTCTATGGTTGTGCCGGTTGCCGCCGTCACCTGGCCGGTGGAAGTCAGCGTGGCACCATTGGTGATGTTCACGGTGCCCGCGTCCATGTCGAGCGCGCCGACGGTCAGATTGGAATCGACATCAATCGCGTTGCCGCCGTTCTGCGTGAGCGTGCCGGTGATCTCCGCCGCCCCGGTGAGGGTGATGGTCCCGCCTGTGCTGTTGGTGACATTGCCGTCCACCGCGGCGAGCTCACCCGTCGCACCGCCACTTGCTTCGCTGACGCCCGCAAGGGTCAGCGTGCCGACATTGAGGATGGTGCCTGCCCCAGCATTCACGGCAACCTGGCCACCATTCACGACGATTTCGCCCGCATTGGCGATATCGGCGGTCGAGGCAAAAGTACCGCCGCCCGAAACGTTCAACCACTCACCGGCGTTGGAGTTGGCCACCGAGGCCGTGCTCAACGTGCCGTCGGTGACGGTGATCGTTCCGTTGGCCGTGTTCGAGAAGCTCTCGGCGGAGGTGGTGCCCGAGCCGGTCTGGCTCACGGCGCCATCGCTGGTCACGCCGCCAAGTGCAGAGGTGCCCGAGCCGCCGAGGGTCAATGCGCCGCCATTGTTGACCGTCGTGGTGCCCCCCGAGGCCACATCAATTGCGCCGGTGCCCGAGGTCGAGAGCGTGCCGGTCACATCAGCCGAGGTGTCGATGGTCAGGGTCGCCGTGCTGGCATCCACCGTGCCCGAGGTCACCGTTAGCGTACCCACCTGCGTCGCGTTGTCGATGTCGATGGCGTTGGCGCTGTCCTGCTCAAGGTCGCCGGTGATCTCCAGCGCGCCCGCGATGTTGAGCGTGCCGGTGCCTTGGTTGGTCACGCTGCCATCGACGCCACCTACCCCGGTGCCGCCGACGCCCGAAAGGTTGGCGCTGCCATCATTGACGATATCGCCAGTGACCAGACCGCCGGAAGTGAACGAGCCGCCGCTGGCCACGGTGACATCCGAGGTGATGGTGCCCTGGTTGTCGAGCGCCGCACCACTTTGCACATCCACATCATCAGCCGCAGTGCCTGCAGTGGTGAGCGAACCGCCGGAAGCGATGGTCACGGTGCCGGGGCCGGTTACGTCAATCGTATCGACCGTATTGGCGCCACCAAGGTCGAGATCACCGGCGCCCGCCGTTGTCAGGGCAATGCCGTTGGTGCTGCCATCGATGTCGGAGTTGATGATCGCGGTGCCGGTATTGACGGTGATCGTGGTGGCGCTATCCCCGCCATCCTGAAGGGTAATAGAGCCGCCCTCGACTGTATAACCATCCACCTCAAAGGTGATGTCGCCAACCGCTACACCGCCTGCGTCCACGGTGACGGTGCCCGGGGTGGCACCAAAGACGGCGTTGTCCCCTGCATCGAACGCCGTGTTCGCCCCGCCACTCGCTGCACTGTCCCACTGCGACAGCGCATCGAGTCCACCTTCCGTCCAGGCGCCGTCGCCGCCATCGGCTGTCGTGGGTGACGTGCTGTCGCCATCCCAGAACAGAGTGTCTTGCGCGATGGCCCCCTGCCCCGCGACACCCAACGCAATGGCTGTCGCCACCGCCGTGGTCGCAAGGAACTTCGCTTTGCGATGTTTGTCGCTGGCTCCGCCTGCCGAAATTGCAGTCGCGGCCTCAGGGTTCTGGGTGCGGAAAACGCTGCGCATGGGAATATGTCCTCTCGCCTTCAAATTCTCGGCGCGATTCACCGCCCACCTCGGCGGGACTCCGCGCACTTGCCCGAGACACTACTCACCACCCGGTGATGCGACAACGGTGAATCTTAACCACAACACCTTGGGGCCTTCCGCTGGGGCATGCCCCCATCGCTTTGTTGCCCCGCCGCAACAAATACACCTCAAATTGTCGATTTCGGGCGCCGATGAGCCATTTACAGCGCGTTTTCCCGAACGGCGCGCCCCGGGCACCCCTCACACCGCCTGCCGCATCGCCGGGGATTCATCACAACCTCTTGCGCGGGCCCGTACCGCTGCCTACATTGAGATCACGTTATTTCAATTATTCCTTCTGGCAGCCGACCGGTATTTTCGTGGGTCGCGCCGCAAAATTCAAACTGGGAAGCCCCCGAGATGAGCACCGCAAGTAATAGTCAGAGTCAGCGCCTCGGAAAGCTGCACACGGCACTCGCCTTCGACACTCTCAGCCTGGTCCGGTTCGACGGAATGGACGCCGTCAACGAATGCTTCGAGTATCACGTCGAAGCCGTCACCGACGACAGCAAGATCGCCGTCAACCTAGACGATCTGCTCGGCACTCATATGACCGTCGAGCTTGAAGACCTCTATGGCGCAAAGAAGTATTTCGACGGCATCGTGACCGAATGCGGCTGGGCCGGCGAAGGCGACACCGGCAATGCCTACCGCTTCACCCTCAGGCCCTGGTTCTGGGTCATGTCGAAGCGCCGGAACAACAAGATCTACCAGGAAAAGACCTTCGAAGACATCATCAACGAGGTCTGCTCCGATTTCGGCTACGATGCCGCAGGCGGGCTGGATGTCCAACTCAGCGGTGAGCTCGGCCAGATCAACCAAGAGTACATCGTTCAGTACAACGAGAGCGACTTCCACTTCCTCTGCCGGCTGATGGAGCGCTACGGCGTCAACTACTTCTTCACCCACGAGCAGGGCTCGCACAAGATGGTCATCACCGACAGCGTGGATGGCTTCAAGCAGCTGGCCCCCAACGAGCGCAAGTACATGCCCCATGAGGGGCAGCACGTGTATGACGAAGAACACTTCTGGGAGTGGACCCCGCACCGGCGGCTCACCACCGGCAAGGTCGCCCTGACCGATTACAACTTCAAGACCGTCAGCGCCAACATGAAGGGCGAGCAGGAAGGCGACGCCGTGCATGAATACGGCAAGCTTGAAAGCTATGAATATCCCGGCGTCTACCTCGATGGCGGGCAGGGCTCGACCTATGCCCGCGTCCGGTCCGAACAGTTCCGCGCCCGCGATAAGCACCACACCGCCACCGGCGACTGCATCAGCCTGACCTCGGGCATGCGCTTTACGCTCGGCGGCGAGCATCAGGACGAGAGCCTGCTGGGCGAGGAGTATATCTGCACCCGCGCCATGCACAGCTTCTCCACCGGCGGCTACCGTTCCGGCGGCGGCGGGGGCGGCAGCGAGCATGTCTTCGTCGGCAACTACGAGTTCGCGCCCTCCGCGGTGCCCTACGTGCCCGAGCGCAAGACCCCCGAAACTCGGATGACCGGGCCGCAAACGGCCACCGTCACCGGCGCGAGCGGCGAAGAGATCGACGTGGATGAATTCGGCCGCATCGTCGTCCAGTTCCACTGGGATCGCCTCGGCAAGAATGACGAGAAATCTTCCATGCGCATCCGCGTCGCCCAGCCCTGGGCCGGGGCCGGATGGGGCACGCTCTTCATCCCGCGCATCGGGATGGAGGTGATCGTCGAGTTCCTCGAGGGCGATCCGAACAAACCCGTGGTCACCGGCTGCGTCTACAATGGCGACAACTCCCCGCCCTACGAGCAGCCCGGCGACAAGAACTGGAACGGCATCAAGTCCAACTCCACCCTGGGCGGCGGCGGCTACAACGAGCTGGTGTTCAACGACACCAAGGGCGACGAGCTGTTCCGCCAGCACGCGCAATACGACATGGAAACCAAGGTGCTCAACAACGAGCGCCGCGAGGTTGATGTCAACCGCACCACGACGATCGGCAATGACGAAACCCGTCACGTCAAGAATGACGAAACCCACACGATCGACAACAACAACACATATCTGATCAAGGGTGACGAGAACCGGACGGTCAACAAGAACCGTGAAACCAACATCGACATCGACGAAACCCTCAACGTGGGGGGCAACCAGCTCACCGAGGTGAGGGGCACCAGCACGCTGAACGCCCAGAGCGATATATCCATCAGCTCCTTGACGAAGATCACCCTATCTGTGGGGGCCTCCTCGATCACCATCGAGCCGGCGTCCATCAAGCTCAGTTCGCCGATGATCGACGTCAACGCCTCCGCCGCCCTCACGACGAACGGCGGGGCCACGGCCACGCATAAGGCAGGCGGACTGATGACGATTCAGGCCGCACTGGTTAAGATCAACTAAGGACCGGAAGGATTCGGCACGTGGGGGACTCCTCTCAAAAGACGGTCATTGCCGGCACCACCGACACCCCGAAACGCAAAAACCTGCGTTTCGAGGTGGCACAGGAGCTGTATGACGCGATCCCCGAGATCGAAGAGGACGTGACCGCACGTCCCAATGGTCATTCCTCGGTTGATTTCATCGGTGCGCTGGCCGAGGGCGACACGCCCGAAGAGGCCCTGACCTATTGCGCCTATGTGCTGCCCCGCCGGTTTGCCGTGTGGTGGGGGCATGAATGCCTCAAGAAGATCGAAGACAAGCTGGAGCAGGCCGATCTCGACATGCTGGCGCTGGCCGCCACATGGGTCGGCGACCCCGATGAAGACAAGCGCTACAAGGCGCTCGATGCGGCGATGGAGGCCAAGGTCAAATCGCCCGGCGTCTGGGTCGCCCTCGGGGCGGGCTGGTCCTCCGGCTCGATGGCCGGGCCCGAAGTGCCGCCGGTGCCACCTCCCCCCTTCCTGACGGCCCGCGCGGTGAACGCCGGGCTGCTCTCCGCCCTTGCCCGGTTCGATATTGCGACCCGCGGCGAGCATTTGCAGCGCTTCGTGCGCATGGCACTCCTGCTCACCGAAGAGGGCTGACAGGCAGGCGGCGCTCCGGCGCGGCCCGCAATGGCATCAGTACGCCAGCCGCTCAGGCTGGCATCATACGAGTTGATGGGCGTGACCCGAGCTTGCCGCCACCGCGCGGCAGGCCGGCCTCAGGCGGCACCCAAGACCGCCACCATGCAGCCGGCGCGCCCCGGTTCGAGGGAGACCTGCCGCAGACCGGGCAGGCTGGAGATGCCCGGTCAAGGCGGCCCTGGAGGCGGCGGCACGCCACCGGCCGGGCAGCGCGTGCACGCGCCCTGGGACGGGCCCGCCGCCTCCTTCACAGCTGCGCCATCCCGCTTCACCCGTTACCTGAACCTCCCCGCGCAAGCGATTGATCCCAAAGGCGCTCTGCGCGCTGCGCCGCCGCTCCTCAAATGCCGCGCACCTAGCCCGCTCCGGGCCTGCGGGCTTGCATCAACCCCACCTGCGCCGTAACTCTAGTGGCACCATAGATTTCAAGCCTCCCGCAGGGGGCACATTCCGAGCGGCGCCGATCATGACCCTTACCCTTCGCATCGACAATTTCCCCTCGCTCCCCGATGGCGGGCCGATCGAGTATTCGACCACCCAGGGCGGGTTCGAGATCGGGCGCGACCCGGCGATGGATTGGACCCTGCCCGACCCCAACCGCTTCGTGTCGTCCTGCCACGCCGAAATCCGCTACGAAAACGGCGCCTACTGGCTCTATGACGTGTCGACCAACGGTACCTTCGTGAACGGCGCCTCGATGCGGGTGAAGAGCCCCTACCAGCTGCAATCGGGCGACAAGCTCCAGATCGGCCACTACCTCGTGGTGGCGCAGGTCGCCGCCGCGCAAGAGGCCGCGGCCCCCGCCTATCAGACCCCGCCCCCCGCGCAGCCCGGCCCCTCGGGCTTCGATACGCCGCCCTCCGGCGGTGGTGGCGGTGGCGATATCTGGTCTGTCGGCGGCAGCGCCGCCCCGCCCAGCCAAGGCGACTTTACCTCACGCTCCGGGGCCGAGCGCCTGCCAGACTTCGGCGACCAGCACATCGACCTGCCCGATTTTGGCGGCAGCGAAACCGGCACGCCCCCGCCCCCCGCCGCAGGTGGCGGCAGCGCCTCGCCCTTCGGGGCCGCGCCCGCGCCCTCCGCGCCGCCGCAAAGCCCGCCTCCGCCGCAACCCAGCGCCGAAGAGAGCGCTTCGCCCTTCGGTGCGGCCCCGCCGCCGCCGCAAGCGCCCGAGCGGCCGCAGGCTGAAACCACCGGTTCACCCTTCGGCCCCGGCCCTTCGGCCGATGCGCCCTCCGCGCCGCCGCCGCAGCAGCAACCACCCGAAACCACCGGCTCGCCCTTTGGCCCCGGCCCTTCCGCCGCGCCTTCGCAGCCGCCGCAAGCGCAGCCGGCCCCGCCGCAACAATCCCAACCGCCGCAGCCCGCACCGCCGCCGCAACCGGCCGCCGCGCCGCCGGTGAGCCCCACCGCGCCCGCCGCCGAGGCCTTTGCCGCCCCGCCGGTGCAGGCCCCCTCCGCCCCGCCGCCCAAGGCCGGGTCGGTCGGCGATGCCTCCGGTCTTCTGGCCGCCATCGCCGATGGTGCCGGGATCAACCCCAAGGCTTTCGAAGGCCCCGATCCGGGCGCCGTGGCCCATGAGATCGGCCGCGCCCTGCGGATCATGGTCGGTGAACTGGGCGGCCTGCTGAAGGCCCGCGCCGCCACCAAACAGAGCCTCAAATCCGGCTCCCGCACGATGATCGGCGCCGATGCCAACAACCCGCTGAAGTTCATGCCCTCCGCCGAGGAGCAGCTCGAAGTCATGTTCGGCGCGGGCCGTCAGGGCTATATGCGCGGCTCCGAGACGGTGCAGAAGAGCTTCAACGACATCAAGATGCACCAATACGCCGTCCATGCCGCGCTCCAGCCCGCGCTGGCCCGCCTGCTGGAAGACATGAGCCCCGAGTCTGTCGAGGATAAGGTCGATGCCGGGCGGTTCTCGTCCAAGGATGCCCGCGCCTGGCAGATCTACGTCGAGCGCTGGGATGCCAAGACGCACCCCTACGACAACGGCATGCTCGACGTGTTCCTCGCCTACTTCTCCGAGAGCTACGACGACGTCATGGAACAGACCGAAAATCAGTAACTTCAGCCTCTCGCGAGCGGCGTTTCGGGCCGCTTTGGCCAACGTGACAAAACCGTTAAATTCAGGGCCTTTCCTTGACAAAATGGCCCTGAATTCATAGGTTGACGCTACGGATTTTGACACAAACGGTGATTTCAATGCGCAACCTGCTCCTCTCTTCTGCTCTGGTGGCAGCCTCCGCGCTTGCTGCGAGCGCCCAGTCCTCCACCCCCTACTCCGCCGACGATGTGGCGAACTTTCTCGTCGACAGCGCCGACCTGGGCCTGAACCGCGGCATCTGCATCGGCACCGCCGAAGAATGTGCCCCGCCCAAGCCCAAGGGCATGGACATGATGATCAACTTCGAACTCGACAGCGCCGAGCTGACCGACCAGGCGAAAGAGACCCTCGCCGTGGTGGCTCAGGCCTTCGAGGACGAGCGCCTCAAGAAGGCCCGCTTCATGATCGAGGGCCACACCGACGCGCGCGGCACCGAAAAGTACAACGGCAACCTCTCCGAGGACCGTGCCGCCGCCGTGCAGGCCTACCTCGTGAGCCTCGGCGTGACCGAAGAGCGGCTCTCGGCCATGGGCTTCGGCGAGACCACCCCCCGGACCGACGATCCGATGGACCCGGAGAACCGCCGCGTCGAATTGCGGATCGATCTTCAGTAAAAGCGCGGGCCGTCATCGCGCGGGCCATGCCCCAGCGTCACAGTTCAGCGCCGTCCCGCCACCGGGGCGGCGTTTCTTTATGGTGAAAATTTCGTTTAACCGGCCGCGTGCCGAAATTTTTTGAGTGACCTCCGGGTCTTATCGGGTCAGTATCGCCGCCGAACAATGCAGGGTTCCCCAAGAGGGCACCCCGATTTAAGGCCCACTCAACGGGAAGTCCCACGGGAACACAGATGCGCTACGACAACCTCTTCGAGCCGATTTCCGAAGATCAGCCCTGCGGCCCCGACCTGCTGCTCGAAGACGACGACGATTACATCGAGTATTACTTCGAGGCGATCGACAAGGTGCCCATGCGCTACATCGTCAGCGCAGAGACGGGCGAGGTCTTCGACCGCAAGAACATCGACATCAAGAAAGAAGTCGCGGCGATGGACAAGCTGCTGGAGCGCACGCGCTGCCTCCGCCTGCTGTCGCTTCAGGCCCAGTTCCAGATCCTCTCCGGCCGCATTGTCGGATTTTCCGACTGCGTGATGGCCATGCAGGGCCTGCTGGAGCGCTACTGGGCCGATGTGAACCCCAAGATCGACGAGGGCGACGCCACCGAGCGCCGCAACGCGATCGAGCTGCTCAACGAGATGGGCCAGGTGGTCATGCCGCTGGAGCACGCGCCCCTGCTGGAAGACCGCCGCGCGGGCCGCTTTGCCTTCCGCGACTACCAGCTTGCGACCGGCGCCAAGGAGCCTCGCGGCACCGAGAAGGCCGCCGCCGATGCGGGCGCGATCATGACCGCCCTGCAAAGCGCCGACAACGCCGGCGAGGTCGACAAGATCTATGCCGCGCTGACCGGCGCGCAGGCCGCCTGCGCCGCGATGAAGAGCGCCTGCATGGTGGCCGACAGCGGCGCCTTCGCGCCCCAGTTCGACAACCTCGAAGAAGTGCTGCGCGAGATGCTCCAGCTCTTCAACGAGGCCCGCCCCGACCTTGCCGGCAGCGGTGCCGATGATGCCGCCGGAGCCGAAGAAGGCGCCGAGGGCGAGATGGCTGGCGGCGAAGAGGGCGGCGCGCCCGTGGCCGTCTCCGGTGCCGGCGCCCGCGTGTCGTCCGGCCCACCTGTCATGGTCGGCCCCGTGCCCAACCACGCCACCGCCAAGGCCGCGCTTGAGGCGATCGAGGCCTACTTCGCCTCCGTCGAGCCTTCCGCCCCTGCCCTGCTCCTGATTCGTCAGGCCCAGGACCTCTTCGGCAAGCCGCTGACCGAGGCGCTGCAGACCCTGCTGCCCGGCATGTCGAACAACGCGATCGTCGATTTCGGCTCGAAGGAGGGCTTCATGCTCGACTTCGGCAAGCTGTCCCAACTCGCCTCATACGAGATGCCGGCAGGCACCGTGCCGATCGATACCGGCCCCGCCGAACCCGTCGTCTGCGAGAACCGCGAGCAGGCCGCCGCGCTGATCTCCGCGGTCGAAAACTTCTTCCGCCAGACCGAGCCCTCCAGCCCGGTCCCGGTGCTGCTCTTCAAGGCGAAAACCTACCTCAACCGGGATTTTTCGTCGATACTCAGTGACCTGTTCCAACACATGGACCAACCCGGCTGACGCACGGTCAGCCACCCCCCTTCCGCGGGGGCAAAACATTTGACAAAGCAGGGGCCACGTGGCTTCAATTGCTTAAGTATTAGGGAGATTTTCACATGGCTGATTCAGCAACCCGATTCATCAAACGCAACCGCCCGCCCCGGGTTCAGATCGCCTACGAAGACCCGTACGACAGCGAAAAGAACGTCGAGCTGCCCTTCGTGATGGGCGTCATGGCCGACCTCTCCGGCAACGCCTCCGAAGTCGAGAAAGACCCGATGGCCGAGCGCAAGTTCACCCAGGTCGATACCGAAAACTTCGACGACTACATGGAGGCCGTCGCCCCCGGCGTGTCCTTCAACGTCGACAACAAGCTCGGTGACGAGGACGGCGAGAAGCTGGGCGTGTCGCTCAACTTCAAGAAGATGGCCGACCTCGACCCCGGCGAGATCGCCAAGCAGGTGCCCGCCCTCAAGAAGCTGCTGGATGCCCGCGACGAGCTGGCCAACCTCCAGCGCTACATGAACGGCAAGTCCGGCGCGCAGGACCAGCTCCGCAAGCTGCTCGACGATCCCGACCTGATGAAGCTGCTCGCCGAGAAGCGCGCCGACATCAACGATGACAACGAGGAAGGTGGCGAGGAGGCCTGAGCCCCCCGCCCCGCCCCGTAACCTTGCGGGCGGTCGCGACCAGGCAAGGGTCGCCCGCCCGGCACCAGACCAAAGACAGGGACCAGACACATGGCAACCGAAGCCCAACAGGAAGCCGGCGCCGCAGGTGGTGAAGTCAATGAACTCGATGCCTTCTCCGCCGCGCTGAAGCAAAACTTCAAACCCCGCTCCGACACCGCCGCCACCGAGGTGGAAAACGCGGTGTCCACCCTCGTGAAAACGGCGCTGGCCGACAGCACCGTGATCAAGGAAGACATCCTCGACACCGTCGATGAGATGATCGCGGCGCTCGACGCCAAGCTGACCACGCAGGTCAACGAGATCATCCACCACGAAGGCTACCAGCAGATCGAAAGCGCATGGCGCGGGCTGCATCACATGGTGATGAACTCCGAGCCCGACGCGACCATGAAGATCAAGGTGCTGAACGTCTCCAAGAAGGAACTCGAGCGCGAGCTTCGCTCCTTCCCCGGCGCCAAGTGGGACCAGAGCCCGCTGTTCAAGCAGATCTACGAGCATGAGTTCGGCCAGCTCGGCGGCCAGCCCTACGGCGCGCTGATCGGCGACTACTACTTCGATCACTCCGCCGCCGACGTGCGCCTGCTGCGCGATCTCGGCAAGATCGCCGCCGCCTCCATGGCGCCCTTCATCTCGGCAGCCGACCCCGGCCTGCTGAACATGGACACCTGGAACGACCTCAACAAGCCGGCCGATCTGGGCTCGATCTTCGAGACCCCGGACTACGCCGCTTGGAAGTCGCTGCGCGAGAGCGAAAACTCCCGCTACGTGGCCCTGACCGCACCGCGCGTCATGGCCCGCGAGCCCTACGGCCAGAACAGCCTGCCGGTCGAGGCCTTCAACTTCGAAGAAGAGACCGACGGCCACGAGGGCAAGAAGTTCGCCTGGATGAACGCCTCCTATGCAATGGCGGCCAACATCGCCCGGGCCCACAAGGAGTACGGCTGGACCGTCCGCATCCGCGGCGTGCAGTCGGGCGGTGAGGTGATCAACCTGCCGACCCACACCTTCGACACCGGCGACGGCTCCACCGATCAGAAGTGCCCCACCGAGATCGCCATCTCCGACCGCCGCGAGGGCGAGCTCTCCAAGGCCGGGATCATCTCTCTGGTACACCGCAAGAACACCGACAAGGCCGCCTTCATCGGCGCCCAGTCGCTCTACAAGCCCAAGAGCTTCGTCGATCCCGAGGCAACGGCGGCTGACAACCTCAGCTCCCGCCTGCCCTACATCTTCGCGGTGTCGCGCTTCTCGCACTACCTCAAGTGCATCGTGCGCGACCAGATCGGCTCCACCAAGGAGGAGGCCGTGCTCGAGCGCGACCTGAAGAACTGGATCGCCCAGTATATCGACGGCGACCCCAAGAACTCTTCCGAGACCGCCAAGGCCAAGCGCCCGCTGGCTGGCGCCGAGATCAAGATCGTCCCCGACGAGGAGAACCCCGGGTATTACATGGGCAAGTTCTTCCTCCGTCCGCACTTCCAGATGGAAGGCATGGACATCGGCATGAGCCTCGTCTCGCGCCTGCCCTCCGGCGGCTGATCCACTCTCAAGCGTTTCGGGCCCTGTTTTTGCAGGGCCCGTTCGGTTCCCTCACGATTTCGTAAAAAAAATGTGTGGGGGAACCTTGCAACGGGAGGCCCCGCTTCCCATCTCAGTAAGGACCGAGCATTACCGGTCTTTATTTTAAAAACGGCAAGTTATTTGCTTCCACAAGGTAACCACAAGGAGATCAACTAATGGCTACCGCTCTTTACATGAAACTCGATGGTGTTGACGGCGAATGCGTGGTCGAAGGCTACGAAGGCTGGATCGACCTGCTCTCCATGTCCTTCTCCGGTTCGCAGTCCGGCACCATGCACACCGGTCGCGGCGGCGGCTCGGGCAAAGTGTCCATGGGTGACCTGATGGCCACCAAGCTGACCGACAAGTGCTCCACCGACCTGATGAAGAAGCTGTGCCTCGGCCAGCACTACGCCACGGTTGACGTGCACGCCACCAAGGCCACCGGCGGCAAGCCGATGCCCTACTTCACCATCAAGCTGACCGACGCCATCGTGACGTCGCAGAGCTTCGGCGGTGCCGGCGGCGGCAACGACCAGATGACCGAGAGCTTCTCGCTGAACTACCGTCAGATCAACTGCGAGTACAAAATCCAGGCCGAGGATGGCACCGAGACCGGTACCACCACCGCCGGCTACAACGTGGCCACCGGCGCCGAGGCCTGATCCTCACGCCAGGCCGGGCCTGCGGGCCCGCTCGGAAAGATTGCAAAGGGGCGCAGCGATGCGCCCCTTTCGCTTTTTCCGGTCGCACCGTGGGCGGCGCGATCGGCGCGAAATCCCTTGCATTCAAGGGCTTGGCCCGCCATCTTGCGCCTCATTCACCGCCCGCGCTTTCACAGGTCTCACACGCTTTTCACAAATTTCTCCGCCCCCTTCCCCCTTCACGGCCCGCCCCCTGCCCGCTATCGTTGACGCTGCGTCCGGGCCGGTTTTCCGGGCGAGCCGATTTCAGCACTCTGGCAAGGACCCCTGGCGCCCATGGCACGCGACTCCAAGCAGCAGCTCCAGATCCCGATCATGTATGCCTTCCGCGAGGCCCATCGGGCGCGCGATGCCAAGATCGACGGCACCACCTATCAAGATGGTCAGCGCGTGCTGACAGACCGCGCCGCCGTGCGTCGTCGCGGTGCCAACGAGGCTCAGCTCAAGCGCAACCTCGAGCTCGATCTCGTGCAGCTCGCCAACACCATCAATCTCGATGCCGTCATGGATGTGGATGATCTCGACTACGTCCAGAAGTCGATCCTCAACTACGGCGTCGTCGACCTCTCCAACCTCACCTCCGAAGACATCCGCGTACAGCGCGTGCCCCAGCAACTCGCCCGCGCCCTGCTCAACCACGAGCCGCGTTTCGTGCCTGAAAGCATGGATGTGCAATTGCGCGAGGAATTCGACGACGTGAACCAGAAGCTGATGTTCGATATCAACGCCGAAATGGCCTGCAAGCCGGTGGATATTCCGCTCGAATTCGTCGCCGAGATCGACGTAGGCTCCGGCAAGATGAAATTCTCCAATATCGAAGGCGCCGGATGAACCGCGAATTCCTCAATGCCTACAACCGCGAACTCGCCGTGCTCTACGAGCGCTCCAAGGAGTTTGCCGAGGAGTATCCGGGCATCGCCGAGCGCCTTGGCGGGCTGACCGAAGACAAGCTCGATCCCGGCCTCGCCGGGCTGTTCGAGGGCACCGCCTTCATGGCCGCGCGGGTGCAACTGGCCATTCAGGGCGAGTTCGAGACCTTCACCAACGCCCTGCTCGAACAGCTGATGCCCGACTACCTCGCGCCCACGCCCTCGGCGATGATCGTGCAGGCCAAGCCGGACTTCTCCGAGAAGGATCTGATCAAGGGGGAGGGCTTCAAGGCCGGCTCCTACCTCGATGCCACCTATGTCGAGCGCGAGCAGCGCGTCTCCGCCCGCTTCCGCCTCTCGGCCCCGCTCACGCTCTGGCCGCTGGAGCTGGATACCGCCACCTACATGCCCTCGCCCGGCCCGATGCAGGCGCTCGGCATCGACGTGATGCGCCAGACGGCGGCTGGCCTGCGCCTCCGCCTCGTGCGTCGCACAGACAACTCCGAGCGTGACCCAGAGTTGCCGCCCAAGAAGGGCGACAAGCCCGCGCTGGTCAACGAGGTGCTTTGCAACGAGCTGCCGGTCTATCTCAACGGCCCCCGCGCCGATATGGTCGCCCTCTACGAGCAGCTCTTCGCAGACACCTGCCGCATCACCCTGCGCTACCTCGACCGTTCGGGCGACCCGGTGTTCCTGCCCTGCCCGCCCGGCTTTCTGGAGCAGGTCGGCTTCCGCGAGGATGAGCGGCTGTTTCCCGAGGAAGACAAGATCTTCGAGGGCTTCTCGCACCTGCGCGAATACTGGATCCTGCCGCAAAAGTTCTTGGGCTTCCGGATGCGCGGCCTCAAGCGCCTGTTGGCCCGCATCCCCGCCCCGATGTTCGACGTGCTCATCGAGTTCTCCAAGAGCCAGCCCAAGCTGGCCGCCCTGATCGAGCCCGACAACTTCCGCCTCTACTCCGCGCCCGCCGTGAACCTCTTCGAGGAGCGCTGCTCCCGCGTGCGCCCCGACCCCAAGTTCAACGAGTATCTCGTGGTGCCGGATTCCAGCCCCTCGGTGAACTACGAGGTCCAGCGGATCAAGGAGGTCTACGCCCACTACCCCGGCATGCGCAAAAAGGTCGAGGTCAACCGGCTTTACTCCCAGCCCGATGGCGAGGTGCGCCCGGCTGATGCGCTCTATTACAACCACACCCGCAAGCCCCGCCGCCTGACCGAGAAAGAGCGGCGCTTCGGCTTCGGCGGCGATTACGTCGGCACCGAGACCTATCTCAGCATCTACGAGCCCGCCGGGCTGGATGACGAGGAGCGCGTGCAGCGGCTTCAGGTCATCGCGCTCTGCTCCAACCGGCATCTCGTTCAGCAGCTGCCCATCGGCCAGAGCCAGGTCGACTTCCGACTGACCGACGATGTGAACGTGCCGCTCGCCTGCATCTCCGGCCCTACCCCGCCCCGCGCCTCCATCGCCGATCTCGATCACAACGATCCGCGCATCGGCCACCACGGCGAGGTCATGTGGCGGCTGGTGAACCTGCTGAGCTTCAACCAGCTCGGCCTCAAGGACCGCCATGCCGAAGACCCGGCCGGGGGCCTGCGCGAGCTTCTCGGCCTCTTCTCCGACATCGGCGACTCCGTCACCGAGCGACAGATCCGTGGCATCACCGGCATCGGCTCCCGCCCGATCACCCGCTCGCTCCGCCGCGAAGATGGCTATCACGCCGCCCGCGGCACCGAGGTCACCCTGCGGTTCGACGAGCGCGCCTTCGAGGGCACAGGCATCATGCTGCTCGGTGCCGTGCTCGACCGGTTCTTTGCCGATTACGCCCACATGAACAGCTTCACCGAGACCGTGCTCGTCTCCGACAGCCGCGGCGAGGTGATGCGCTTTCCGCCCCGCTCCGGCACCGGGCCGCTGCTGTGAGCGCCAAGGCGAAAGACGACGCCTCCGGCGACGAGGCCCCCCTGCCGCTGGAAGAGGCCCGCACCCGGCGCGACATGCTCGAGGCCGAGCCCTACCGCTTCAACATCCACGCCCTCCTGCGCGAGCTGGAGCGGATGTATCCCGACAAGCCCCGCATCGGCCGCAGTCAGGTTCTGGCGCAGGAAATCGTCGATGTCGGGCAAGACCCCTTCCTCGATTTTCCCGCCTCCAACGTGAAGGCCTTCGAGGTCCGCGAGGGCGAAGTGCCGCGCCTGCGCACCAAGTTCCTCGGCTTCTTCGGCCCGCAGGGGCCGCTGCCCATCCTCACCACCGTCGAGGCGATGCGCTGGCAGGAGGCGGGCGATGATGCCTTCGTCCGCTTCGCCGATATCTTCGCCACCCGCTTCCTCCAGCTCTTCCACCGCACATGGGCCGATGCCCGCCCCATCGCCCAGTTCGACCGCCCGGAAGAAGATCGCTTCGCCGCCTATGTGGGCTCCATGATCGGCATCGGCACGGCGCCCTACCGCGACCGCGACCGCGTGCCAGACATCGCCAAGCTGCCCTTCGCCGGGGTCATGGCGAGCCGGGTCAAATCCGCCAAGCGGCTCCAGCAGGTGTTGGAGGGCGTGCTCGGCGTCGACGTGAAGATCCGCGAGCGCGAGGGCATCTGGCTGGAGTTCGAGGAAAGCGACCTGTCGCGCATCGGCCAGCAGGGCGCCGACCTCGGGCGCAACACCTACGCCGGTCGCCGGGTCTATTCGATCAACGACAAGGCAGTGATCGAGATCCGCACCGAGGCGCTCGACAGTTACGAGAGCTTTCTGCCCGGCGGAGACATGTTTGAACGGCTCGCCGATATGGTAAGGTTCTACCTGGGCGAGCAGATAGATTTCGATGTCGAACTCGCCCTGCCCCGCCCGCTGTGCCCCAAGGCGCAGCTCGGTACCAAGGGGCGGCTGGGCTACACCACCTGGACGCCGCTGAAGGCCGACGACAAGGGCACCAGTGCGGACGATTATGTTTCAGACGCCCGGTTCAGCCTTCATCAGGCTGTGATCGGCAGCATTCAAACCGAGTAACAAGACAAGCATTTAAGACAGGGACGGAAAAAATGTCAGACGTGAGCCTCGAAACAGTCGCCGGCAAGCTCAACCGCACCGGCTACGACGCCTTCATGAAAGCCCACCGCCACGCGCGTTCCGAGGGCAACCGCAACGTCGAGGTGGCCCATTGGTTCTTCCACATGGTCGCCAACCAGAAGAGCGACATCTCTGTTTCGCTCGAGAACTACGGCATCGACCGCTCCAAGGTGCTGGGCGAGCTGCAGAAAAAGATCGACGAGTATCGCAAGAACGTCACCGAGATGCCCGGCTTCGCCGAGGGCGTGATCGACCTGCTGGATCGCGGCTGGCACTACGGCACACTGCTCTTCGCCGAGCCGCAGATCCGCACCGGCCACCTGCTGGTGGCCACCCTCAAGAGCAAGGAACTCCTCCGCGCCCTCAAGGAGTGCTCCCCCACCCTCGGCGGACTGAACGTCGAGACGATGGTGAACGACGCCCGCGGCGTCTGGGCCCTGTCGGAAGAAGATGACCAGCGCCCAATGGACGGCTCCGGCCTGTCCTCCTCCGGCGGCGGTGGCGGCGGGGCCGAAGGCGGCTCCACAGGAACCACCGCGCTGGATCGCTACTGCGTCGACCTCACCGCGCAGGCCTCGTCCGGCAAGATGGACCCGATCGTGGGCCGCGACGACGAGATCCGCAACATCATCGACGTGCTGATGCGCCGCCGCCAGAACAACCCGATCCTCACCGGCGAGGCCGGCGTGGGCAAAACCGCCGTGGTTGAGGGCTTCGCCCAGCGTCTGGCCTCGGGCGACGTGCCGCCGCAGCTTCAGGGCAACCGCCTGATGAGCCTCGACATGGGCCTGATGCAGGCCGGCGCCTCGATGAAGGGCGAGTTCGAGCAGCGGCTGCGCCAGCTCATCGACGAGGTGCAGGGCTCCGCTACCCCCATCATCCTCTTCATCGACGAGACCCACACGCTGATCGGCGCGGGCGGCGCGGCAGGCACCGGCGATGCCGCCAACCTGATGAAGCCCGCCCTCGCCCGCGGCACGCTCCGCACCATCGGCGCAACCACCTGGATGGAATACCAGAAGTACTTCGAGAAAGACCCGGCGCTTACCCGCCGCTTCCAGCCGATCACCGTCGACGAGCCCGACATCGAGCGCGCCTGCTACATGCTGCGCGGGATCATGTCGCCGATGGAAAACCACCATAAGGTGCGCATCTCCGACGAGGCCATCGTCGCCGCCGTGCAGCTTTCGGCCCGCTACATCCCGGCGCGGCAACTGCCCGACAAGGCGGTGAGCCTGCTCGATACCGCCTCCGCCCGCGTGGCCATCAGCCAGTCCACCACCCCCGCCCGTGTGGCCGACCTCAAGGCGACCATCGCCAAGTTCGAGGCCGAGCTTCTGGGCAAAGAGCGCCAGTCCGAGCTGGGCGAGACCGCCGAAGAGCGCAAGGCCGAGGTTCTGGAAGAGATCGAGAAGGCCAAGGCCGATCTCGCCGCCGCCGAAAAGATGTACGAGGACGAGAAGGCAATCGTGCAGGAGGTGCTGGAGCTGCGCGCCCAGCTCACCGGCGAAGGCTCCGCCGAACTGCCGGTCGACAAACCCGGCGAGGTGCCCCCCACCCCCGAAGAGGCCCACGCCGCGCAGGACGCTGCCGATGAAGCCGCCGAGGCCGAGGGTGATGCCCCCGAAGAGGCCGCACCCGCCGAGCCGGTCGAGATCGCGCCCGAGCACGCCGCCCCCGCGACCGGGGATGACGCCGCCAAGTTGCGCGAGGCCCTTGCCGCCAAGGTGGCCGAGCTCGACGCCCGCGATGCCGACGACCGGATGATCTACTCCCATGTCGATTATCAGGCCGTCGCCTCCGTGGTTGGCGATTGGACAGGCATCCCCGTGGGCCGCATGGTGGCCGACGAGGTGCAGGCCATCCTCACCCTCGCCGACCGCCTCAAGGAGCGCGTCTGCGGGCAGGATCACGGCTTGGAGATGATCGCCAAGCGCATCGAGACCTCCACCGCCAAGCTTGACAACCCGGGCAAACCCATCGGTGTCTTCATGCTCGCCGGTCCCTCCGGCGTGGGTAAGACCGAAACCGCCCTTGCTCTGGCCGAGGCGATCTACGGCGGCGAGCAGAACATCATCACCATCGCCATGTCGGAGTATCAGGAGGCCCACACCGTCGCCCTGCTCAAAGGCGCCCCTCCGGGCTACGTCGGCTACGGCGAGGGCGGCAGGCTCACCGAGGCGGTGCGCCGCAAGCCCTACTCCGTGGTGCTGCTCGACGAGGTCGAAAAGGCCCACCCAGACGTGCATGAACTCTTCTTCCAGGTCTTCGACAAAGGCCATATGGAAGACGGCTCAGGCCGCTCGATCGACTTCAAGAACTGCCTGATCCTGCTCACCTCCAACGCGGGCACAGATGTCATCATGGACATGTGCCAGCAGGGCGAGGCCCGGCCCGATGCCGAGGCGCTGGCCGATGCCCTCAAGCCCTCCCTGCTCGAGGTCTTCCCGCCCGCGCTGCTGGGCCGGATCGTCACGATCCCCTACTACCCGCTCGGCAAGGATGTGCTGGCGATGATCACCAAGCTGAAGATCGGCTCCATCGTGAAGCGCGTGCGCGCCAACCACGGCGCCACCATGACCTACACCGATGCCGTGATCGACCACATCGTCAGCCAGTGCAACGACCCGGACTCGGGCGGCCGGATGATCGACAACATCATCACCCAAACCATCCTGCCCGACCTGTCCCGCGCGATCCTGACCAAGGCCGTGGGCGGCGAAGAACTGAAGTCGGTGACCGTCGACGTGAAAGACGACGCCTTCGACTACCAGCTCGCCTAACCGCAAAGCCCATCCCGGCCCTCATCTCAGGGGGCCGGGATGGCACCCCACGCCCCGCGCGCTGCACCCGGAAGCTCCGTACGGCGCCACCCCACACAGCATGACCCAACGTCAACTCGCCGTCAGGGTGAAAATGCCCACCCGCTGTCGCGCGATTGTCTCGTTTCTGCCCCAATTGACCCGGAGTTTACCTTCACGTCATCAGGGGAACCCGAAATGGAATTTCTGACCACCATCACCGTTGGACAGGTGATCTCCGCCTTTCTCGTCTGCGTCCTGCTGCGCGAGATTCTCTACACCGTGTCGCACTTCCTGCCCGACAGCGTTGCTGGCCCCGGCGGCTGGATGATCGATACCGGCCCTGAAGGCCACGAGGGCGAGTAACCCGCCCTGCGGCGTCAGAAGCTGGTCTTGCCCGGCTCGCGCCGGATGAGCACCTGAAGATCGGCTACGTTGGTGCCGGTCCCGCCCGTCATCAGCAGATCGCCCGTCAGCTTGAGGCCGTGGTAGGCATCGTTGCGCGCGAGGTACTCACCCGCGCTCTTGCCTGCCGCCGCCAGCCGCGCCCGTGTGCCGTGGTCCACCATCCCGCCCGCGGCGTCCGTCGGGCCATCCCGCCCGTCGGTCCCGCCCGACAGGAACACCCACTCGCCCGGCCAGTCGGCCAGCTCCGCCACTTTCAGCGCCAGTTGCTGATTGCGCCCGCCCATGCCGGGCTCGGCGCAGAGCTTCACCGTGGTCTCACCGCCGAACAGCGTGATCCCCGGCCCCATTTCGCCCGCCGCTATCACCGCGCGGGCGGCCTCTTCCACATCGCCTTCCAGCGGCTCCAGCACCACCCGCGCCCCCGGCGCGGCGCGTTCCATCGCCATCACGCTGACGCCGTTGGAGCCGATGATCTCGTTTTGCGCCGCGGGCAGTGCGGGCGGCTCATCAGCCTGTCGTTCCAGATGCCGCCGGGCCGGTTCTGGCAGGCGCTCCCAGATTCCGAGGCTGCGGCACATCTCGGCGGCCTCCCCACGGCTGCCACTCGGCGGCGCGGTGAGGCCCGATGCGATAGTCGAGAGGTCGTCGCCCAGCACGTCCGAGAGCACCAGCGCCCGCACCTCCGCCGGGGCCGCCGCCCGCAAGAAGCCGCCGCCCTTCAGCCGTGAGAGCTGCTGGCGCACGAGGTTCATCTGGTGAATATCCGCGCCCGAGGCGAGCAGCGCGGCGTTGACCGCCGCCTTGTCCGCAAGGCTCAGGCCCTCCACCGGCGCAGGCAGAAGCGCCGAGCCGCCGCCCGAAACCAGCGCCAGCACCCGCTCGCCCTCGCTCGCGCGCGCCAGCATGTCCAGCACCGCCTCGCCCGCCGCGAGGCCGCCCGCGTCGGGCACCGGATGAGCGGCGATCATCACCTCCGCCCCCGGCACCTCCACCGCGTTCTCCGGGTTGGTTACGACCAGCGCCGCCTCCACCGGGCCAACCCGCTCCAGCGCGGCGCGCATCATCGCCGGGGCCGCCTTGCCCACTGCAATCACGAACCGGCCCTGCCAGCCCTCCGCCTCCAGCGCCCGCGCCACCGCCGCGCCCGGATCGGCCGCCGCAATCCCCGCGCGGAAGATCAGTTCTGCCTCGCCCCGCATCGCCGCCCGCGCGGCATGCGCACTCTCGCTTTCATCCATCATGCGCGCACCTTTCCCCAAGCCGCCCCCGAGCGCCAGAGGCAAGGCGCAAAACCTCGCTCTGGCACCCGTTTTCGGCTAACGTGAATAAAGCGTGAAGCGGGCTTCCCCAATTTGGAAAGCCGGTTAACGTAGGGTCATTGCCATGGGGGAGTTTCATGACTCAGGCGCAGAAGGAGCCACAAACTGACGAGGTCCGGGTGATCTGCATCCGCCTCTTCGGGGTGTTCGCCCTCTCCTGGGAAGACGGCGACGAAATCCGCGTCCGCTCCACCAAGATCCGCGCCATGCTGGCCATGCTGGCCACCGCGCCCGAAGGCACACGCACCCGCGCCTGGTTGCAAGACATGCTCTGGGGCCGCTCCGGCCACGAGCACGGCCGCGCCTCTCTGCGCCGCGCCCTGACCGACCTGCGCAACCTCTTCGGCGAGGATTTCGTCGACCTCTTCGAGGTCAACAACTCCGAGGTCCGCCTGCACCTCGAGCGCATCCGCATCACCGGCACGCTGGAGGATGGCGACTTTCTCGAAGGCACCGAGATTTCCGAAGACGGCTTCGAGGAGTGGATCCAGACCCAGCGCAAGAGCAACCGCACCATGCTCTCCGCCGTCGCCCGTACGCGGCCCGGCCGAGTTGCGCAGGAGATCCTCAACCGCGGTCTGCACCTGCAACCCTCCATCGCCATCCTGCCCTTCGCCACCGCGCGCGGCTATCAGGGGCCCGTGCAGCTGGGCGACATGATCTCCGAGGAGATCTCGCGCTCGCTCTCGCGCAGCCACATGCTCGATGTGATCTCCCACCTCTCCTGTCGCACCCTCGATGCCCGCTCGGTGGCGCTGGAGGAGATCCGCGAAAAGCTCGATGCCGACTACGTGGTCGCGGGCAACTACCGCACCCAGGGCGACCACATCATGCTCAACGCGGATTTCATCGACATCAAGACAGGCCGCATCAGCTGGACCCGTGAGATGTCGAGCTCGCTGGCCGATTTCCTGCGCGGCGGCGATGATCTGGTCGGCGGCCTCGCTGGCGAGATCGGCCGCGCGGTGATGGATACCTCGCTCGACCTCGCCGCCACCGCGCCGCTGCCGGATGTCGACAGTCACGCCCTGCTGATGAGCGCGATCACCCTCATGCACCGCCTCTCGGTGCAGAGCTTCGCCAAGTCCCAGACCTACCTCGAAGAGGTGATCGAGCGGGTGCCGGATAGCGCCATGCTTCACGGCTGGATGGGCAAATGGCACTGCCTCTCGGTGGTGCAGGGCTGGTCCTCGCGGCTCGATGAAGATACCGCCACCGCGCGCGAATACACCGCGCGCGCGCTCGACATTCAGCCCGACAACTCCTTTGCCCTCACCATGGACGGGCTGGTCAACAACAACCTCCTGCGGCGGCACGACGTGGCCATGCGCCGCTATGACGAGGCCATCGAGATCGACCCGAACAACGCCATGGCCTGGCTGCTGAAGGGCACGCTCCACGCCTTCACCGATGACGGCGCCCGCGCGATCACCTTCACCGACCGCGCCCGCGCCCTCTCGCCGCTCGACCCGCACGGCTATTTCTTCGACGCGCTCGGCGCGGCGGCCAAGCTCTCGGGCGGCGACTATCAGGGCGCACTGGAGCTGGCCGACCGCTCGATCCGCGCCAACCGCCGCCACGTCTCGACCCTACGGGCGCGCATCGTCGCGCTCTACCACCTCGACCGCATCGAAGAGGCCCGCGAGTCCGCCGAAACGCTGCTGCGCGCCGATCCGGGGTTCAACATTCGCGGCTACATGCGCGACCACCCGGCCGCCGAATTCGAAATCGGGCGCGTCTGGGCCCAAGCCATGCGCGAAGCCGGAATACCAAATTGAAAAATGTTTTAACGGAGAGGGTGCAATGTCTATTTCAACGGGCGTGACAGGGGTCACGGGAGTAACCGGCGTCACGGGTGTGACCGGTGTGACTGGCGTAACCGGGGTGACTGGCGTCACCGGGGTGACGGGCGTGACAGGCGTCACCGGGGTGACGGGGGTGAGCGGCGGCGGGCTGTCGATCTCCATCCTCACCTCGCGCGATGGCATCATCGGCCCCTATGAGGCGCTCGCCAACCCGCCCGCACCGATGCCCGCCAACTCGCTGGACACCCTCAAGGAATGGGGCGCGACCGAGCGGATCATCATGATCGCGGGCGAGCTGATGGGCTCCCTGGGGGTGATCGGCTCGGGCGAGAGCGCCTCGGTCTTCCACCTCACCACCACCGGTGGCGATGCCGACAACCCGCCCACAACCGGCTACGAACGGCTGGTCAAGCTGACCCGCCCCACACCGGCGGACTTTCTGGCGCAAACCGAGATCGTGCATAACTATGCCGATCTGCGCGCCGACCGGGCGGGCGAGATCCTCGGGCAGGTCGGCTACCCGACGGAGTATTTCGCCCCCATCCTCGGGCTGCGTCAGGGGCTGCACAAATACACGCTGGAGCTCATCGCGCTTTGTCAGGCCATCGCCTCCAACGTGGTGCTTCAGGTCAAGCACCGCCTCGCCTGCCTGCGCCCCGATCGCTACTCGGGCCAGATGATGCCGCTGATCCAGACGCCCGGCCACGGCGCCCTGCCCTCCGGCCACGCGACCGAAAACCACGCCGTCGCGCGCATCCTCTTCCACCTGATGAAGGGTAAGGCGCAAACCCCCAAGCAGACCGAGCTGCTGCTGGCCACCGCCGCCCGCATCGCCGTCAACCGCACCGTCGCAGGCGTCCACTTCCCGGTCGACAGCATCGCCGGGGCCGCCCTCGGGCTGGCGCTGGCCGATTACCTCGCCCAGCGGGCCGGTGCGGCTGATGCCGTGGTGAAGGAAACCGAGTTCGACGGGCGCGGTGCCGGGGCCACGACCGATTATCACCTCTCCAGCGTCTATAACTTCACCGCCGATGAACCCTCCGATTTCGGAACGTTCATCACCCGCTCCGGCGCGGTCGGCGGCGTCACCAATGCCCCGCTCTTCACATGGCTCTGGGAGAAGGCACGGGAGGAATGGGCCTGACACCGGCCCACCCGCTCCTGCTCTCCCCCGCTTCAGAAGGCCTCGCCCATGACCACGATCAGCTTCACCCCCGAGGACGACCCCGAAGGCGTCACCGCCATGTTCGATCCCTATTCGGCATGGTCGCTGCGCTACGCGCTCGACTTCGACCTGACCGCAACCGAAGACCGGGATGATCCCCACGACTTCCGCTACATGTTCACCGTCGACACCATGCAGGCGGGCGACATCGAGGATCTGCCCGAGCCCTTCCGCGTAGAGGGCGAAACCGACGTTGTGCTGCTGACGCGCTCGGTCAACATCGACGGCGGGGTGGAGAGCGCGCAGGCCACCTTCCAGTCCATCGCGCCCTTCGACCCGGCGCAGAACCGTTTCAGCAAGCTGGCCCCCGCCGAGGGAGGCGAGAAACGTCTGGCCGATGCGCCCCCGCCAGATGAACGGGCCGAACTGGCCGCGGCAGAGGCGGAAGAGGCCGAAGATCAGGCCCAGCCCGGCTCGCGCGACACGCTCCATTTCCGCGCGCCATTGCGCAAGATCTCCCTGCCCACCGGCGCCACGCGCACAATGGAATACACCGCCCAAGGCTTGCCCGAGGCGACAACCACCATCGTCGGGGTGATCGACGATGGCATCAATCCGCTCCACAGCGCCTTCCGGGGCAGCACCGGCACGCGGGTGGATTTCGCATGGGTGCAAGATGCCGCCGCGCCCACCGGCACCACCACCGTCCCCTTCGGGCGCGAGCTGACCAAGGCCGAGATCGACGCTCAGCTTGCCCTCGCCCCCAAGCCCGAGATCGACCAGCTCCACGCGCTCGGTCTGGCCGACTACGCCCGCGCGGGCGTCAACACCGTGGCACACCGCCTCTCTCACGGCACCCACGTGGCCTCGCTGGCGGCGGGGGATGGCCCCGATCACCTGCGCCTGCTCACCGTGCAATTGCCCGCCACCGTCACGATGAACACTTCCGGCGCCTTCATGTCGCCCTTCGTGCTCGCCGGGGCCGCGCATATCCTCGACCGGGCCTGGCTGATGTCGCTGGCCGAGGGGTTCCCGATCCCGGTGGTGATCAACTTCTCCTATTCGCTCTCCGGCGGGCCGCACAACGGGCTGCACTTTCTGGAGCGGGCAATCGACACGCTGGTGCAGGCCCACCTCGAACGGCTGGCGCGCCAGTTCCCCACCAAGCCCGGCCGGGCCGAGGTGGAGGTCGTGCTGCCCTCCGGCAACCGCCTCGCCGCACGCGGCCACGCCGAAAAGCCGGGCGATCCGGCCGGCCCCTCGGTCAAGACCGTGCTCACCCTGCCGTGGCGCGTGCAGCCGGGGGATGAAAGCTCCAACTTCCTCGAACTCTGGATGCCCCGCACCGCTGCCGGGGTGGAGCTCTGGCTCACGCCCCCCGGCGGCACTGCCACCCGAGTCACCGGCCTCTCGGCCAGTCAGGCCGTGGTGATCCACCCGGCAGGCAACCCCGCCGCCGTCATCGGGCGCATCTCGCTCGACCGGCAAAAGGGGCAAGAGGCACTCGACGGCGTGGCCCGCAAAAAGCGCGTGCTCATCGCGCTGGCCCCCTCCTGCATGCCGCCCTCCGTGGGCCGCCAGCCCGCCCCCTCCGGCCTCTGGACGGTGGAGCTGCGCGCACGCATCACAGACGCGCAGCGCATCGAGGCCTGGATCCAGCGCGATGACGCGCCACTGGGCTACCGCAGGCCGGGGCGGCAAAGCTACTTCGACGATCCCGCCTACCCCCGCTGGGATGCCATGACCGGCCCTGCAGACTACGACAACGGCGCCTCCGTCGTGCTTCGCTCCGGCAGCCTCAACGGCATCGCCACCGGGCGGCGCAGCACCGTGGTCGGCCCCACCGTGACCCGTGCGCCGCGCCTCTCCTCCGGCTTTCCCCCGGCAGGCGATGCCCCCGGCGCACCGGGCTACGACCGCATCGGTCTGGCACACGAACGCGCCGCCGCGCTCTACGGCGCCTCCGCCGCACCCCACATGCGCCGCCCCGATGCCTCCGCCGAGGGCGACCGCTCACTGGTGATGCAGGGTGTGCTGGGCGCCGGCGCCGCCTCTGGAAGCCGCATGCCGATGAACGGCAGCTCCGTCGCCGCGCCGCAATACACCCGGTTTCTGGCCGACGGCTACCTCGGGCTGGCCCCGCCCGGCCCGGCCCTTTGGCCCGCAGCCAATGAGGCAGAGCATCAGGCGCGGCTGGGCGCCCGCGCCCTGCCGCCGCAATCAAGCGGCGTGGCGGTGCATCGGTAGTGAAGGTTGAGTGGTTGGCAGGCCCTGTCGATTTGCACAGGGTCAGGTGAAGGAAACTGGATTTGAGGATTTGTCTGGCGAACGGCGAGTTCGGGCCACGGCCCGAAGAGGTCCCCCCTCCCGAAGGCGCATTGCATCCGGGCTATTTCTTTCCCGATGCGGCCAGTGAAGAACGGCTCGGCCTCAACCAATTGCTGACCCGTCTGGGCGATGCGATGGATGCCGAGGAGATGGCCTCCTCCGGCCCGCTGACCGAGGTTCTGGCCCTCGTGCCGCTGGCCGCGCAGGCCCTGCTCTGCTTCGTCACCACCGAGCGATCCCGCATTGTCGAGCCGGTCTTCGCCAGCGAGGGGCTTGTCCCGCTCGACCGCGAGCCGATGGCCCACTACCTCGCGCAGGCACATCTCTTCGCGCCCCGGCCCGACCCGCTGCTGCCCCCGCCCGCAGCCCGGCTGGCCGAGGCGCTGGCCCCCCTGCCCGATCCGGCGGGCGCGATGCACTGGCTCCTGCTGCACCGGCTCCTGCCGCTGCTCTGCGACGCGCCGCTCCTCGAGGCTGTGCGCGCCGCCCGCGCCCCGCTGCTGGCCTCCGTGCCCGGCGGCCCGGTGCTGCCGCTGGAGTTCGGCGTCGCCCTGCTCTCCGCCGCGCCCTTCCGCCAGCCCTCCTCGCGCCACCTCGCGCTCTCCTACTGGTTCAACATCCCCACCGCCCAAGGGGTGCTTACCGCCCTGCGTCAGTCCGATGCCGCTCGCGCCGGGCAATTCCCGCTCATGCCCCGGCTGGAGCGGGCCGACCTCTGCCGCGGCGAGGCCGGCGCCGTGCTGGTGGAGCACGACCTGCACAAGCGCACGCCGCTCTGGTTCTACCTCTGGCGAGAAAAGGCCCTGCTGGGCGCCGCCGGCCGCCTCGGCCCGCTCGCCGCCCGCCTGCTGGCCGAAGGCCTCATCGGCCTCGTCGCGCATTTCGGCAGCGAAGAGATGGCCTTCTCCGAAGAGGGAACGCCCCCCGAAGGCACGTTGGAGGCTTGGGAGGCAGCGCTGGCCTGAGCCGCGGCTGCGGTGCTATCCGTCCCAGTCCGGCATATGATTGCCGCGCGTGGCGGCCACGAGGGCGGACGCGCGCGCGTCAACGGGTTCCCGTGCCACACTACTGACCGCACCGATCGCACGATCGAGATGCGCCATCACCGTGAGGCAGCGATCCAGCGCATCGCGGCCATAGGCCCGCACCTCGCCGTTCAACTCCGTACGGAGCCCCGCGTCGCCATAATGCCCACTCGGATCCGCCGTTACCCCCAACAGCCCGTGGCACAGCCGGTTCCTGATGTCCTGTACTGCCCTGATCCGGGCCAAAACCTGCGCCCTAAAATCCGTCTCGTACCGCCGCCCGGCATCCGCCTCGTCCAGCAGGCGCTCCCAGGCCGCCAGCCTTTGCGCAAACCCTTCGCCCGGCCTGCGGGTCGCGCCCCCCAGCGCTTCGATATCGGCATCCACCGCCCGCTCGATCCGCGACCACAGAAGCAAGATCGATCCGACCCGACCCTTCAACTGATCCACCGTCACCGGGTCGAACGTGCCGTTCATGGACGTGGCCGGCTCCTCTTGCATCCTCCCGGTCCTCCCTACGGCTCGTGAAACGCCTCCCCCGCCTTGTTCAGCGGCTTGGTCAGGTAGCTAAGCACCGTCTTCTCGCCGGTGTGCAGCTCCACGTCCGCCACAAGGCCGGGCCGCATCTCGATCCGTTCCTGCCGC
The DNA here is from genome assembly GCF_052828525.1 of Vannielia sp. SX4. Next base: position 1,848,758 of record NZ_CM128247.1, on the reverse strand, counting down.
TCCGTGCGAGCGCTCTCGTCGATCTTCAGCACCACCTTGTAATGCGCCTCCCGCTCAGGGCGGCGCTCGTCCTTGAATGTATCGGCGGAAACGAAAGAGACCTCCCCCTTCATCGAGCCATAGATCGTGTAATCATAGGCCGAAAGTTTGATCGTCGCAGGCTGGCCGGGCCGCACCGTGGCAATGTCGCGCGGCTTCACCCGTGCCTCCACGAAGAGCGCATCGCCCAGCGGCACGATCTGCAAAATCTCCTCACCGGGCCGCACCACGCCGCCGATGGTACTGACGCTGATCTTGTTCACCACCCCCTTCATCGGCGAGCGGATCTCGGTGCGGGCCAGCTGGTCGGCGCTTACTTTCATCTGCTGCCGCAGGCCCGCCAGCTCCTTCAGCGTCTCGGCATATTCATCCGCCCGGCGCAGCGCCGCGGTGCTCACCACCTCGTCATGGCGCGCGCGGGCGTCCGAGGCGGCTTTGCGAGTCCGCGTCACCTCGATCAGCGCCACCACTTTCTGCGCCAGCATGTTCTCCATCAGCTCGTTCTCGCGCTCGGCTTGCTCGGCCACCTTGCGCGCGCCCTCCGCACGGGCGGCATAATCGCCCTGCCGGGCGGCCAGAAGCGCCCGCTCCGAGGCCACGATCTCGGGGCTGCGCTCGGCCAGCGCCTCGGGCACCGCAAAGTCGCTCTGTCCCTCCATCTCCGCCTCCAGCCGCAGCCGGCGGATCTCCAGCGCGGTGATCTTCTCGCGGATATCGTCCACGTTCGTCTGAAACCCGGTGCCCTGAAGCCGCGCCAGCACGTCGCCCGGCGCCACCTCGTCCCCCTCCCGCACCAAAAGCTCCGCCAAGATCCCGCCTTCGAGGTTCTGAATGATCTGCGGCCGCGAGGCGCTCACCAGCTCGGCAGGCGCGCGCACGATCTCGTCGACCTTGGCAAAGCCCGCCCAGAGCAGAAACACCACCAGTGCCAGCCCCACCGTCCAGATCAGCCTTGAGGGCCCAGCCAGCCGGGTGTCGAGCTGGGCATCGAACCCCGTGGGCTGCGACGGCCCGGGCGCGCTCCAGCTGCTCACGCCGCACCGCCCAGCGGCAGCTTCTTCGCCGCGCCGCTTTTCTTCAGATGCGCCAGCACTTCATCCTTGCCGCCATCCACCGCGATCCGGCCCTGCCCCAGCACCACGATCCGCGACGAGAGGCTCAGGATCGGCAGCCGGTGGGTGGCAATCACCGCCGTCCGGCCCTGCAGCCATGCGCCGAGCCGAGCAACAAGTTGCGCCTCAAGCGCCTGATCAAAGGCGGCGGTCGGCTCGTCGAGCAGCAGCACACCCGGGTCCTGCAACCACAGCCGCGCCCAGCCCACGCCCTGCCGCTGGCCAACGCTCAGCCCCTCGCCGCCATCGCGAATGTCGAGGTCCAGCCCCTTCGGGTGGCTGCGCACGAACTGCCCCAGCCCGGCAAAATCCAGCGCCGCCAGCAGCCGGTCGTCGTCGCGCTCCAGCAGGTGCATGTTGAGGTTGTCGCGCAGCGTGCCCGCCACCAGCCGCACGTCCTGCGCGAGATAGCCGATGCCGCGCCGCAGGTCGGCGGGGGCGATCTGGCCGATGTCGGTGCCATCCAGCATCACCCGCCCCTCGGTCGGCGCATATAGCCCGGTGAGCAGCTTCATCAGAGTCGATTTGCCCGAGCCGTTCGAGCCCAGAACCGCCAGCGTCTCTCCCGCCCGCACCTGCAGCGCCGAGATGTCGAGCACGGGCGCGGCATCCTCGTCATAGGCAAAGCGCGTGCCGAGCAGCGTGTAGCTCCCCTTCAGGTGCTCCCGCCGCAGGTATTTCCGGCCCTCGGCCACATCCTGCGGCGCCTCGGCCACCCCGTCGAGGCCCGCCAGCGCGTGGCGCACGTTCGACCAGCGCGAGAGGGTGGCGGCGAGCTGGCTCAACGGCGCCAGCGTGCGGCTCGTCAGGATGCCCACGGCGATGATCGTGCCCACGGTGAACTCGCCCGCGAACACAAGGAAGGTGCCCATCACCACGGCGGCCACATAGGTCGCCTGCTGCACCCCCTGGCTCCAGAAGGTGAGCGCGGCAGCAAGGCGGCGCTGCTCCGAGGACTTCAGCGAAGACAGCGCATTCAGCTCGTCCCACGCCCGCATCAGCCGCTCTTCGCCGCGCTGCGCCTTGATCGTATCCAGCTCGTAGACCGCTTCATGCAGCACCCGCCCCGCCTTCACGTTGGCGCCCTGCGTCTCCTGCGTGAGTTGCATCATCCGCCGCTGCATAAACCAGCCGGGCAGCACCATCAGCACCCCGCCGATGATCAGCACCCACACCACCGGCCCCGCGATGGCAGCGACCAGCAGCAGGAAGAGGCCGATGAACGGCAGGTCCGTCAGCGTCCCGATGGTCCCGGCGGTAAAGAACTCCCGCACCGAGCCGAACTCCCGCATCGTGGCAAAAAGCTCCGAGGGGCTCTGCGCCCGCTGGTCCGAGCGCATCCCCACCACCCGGCTCATCAGCAGCCGCTGCACGCTCAGCTCGATCGTCCGCCCGCCGCCGTCCATCAGCCGCGACCGCGCCACCTTGAGCAGCCCTTCCAGCAAGATCGCCAGCCCCGCCCCGAGCGCCAGCACCCAGAGCGTCGCCATGCTCTGATGCGGGATCACCCGGTCGTAGACCTGAAGCGAAAACAGCGCGACCGAGACCGCCAGCAGGTTGGCCACGAGGCTGCCAATCGCGATCTCGGCAATGTAGCGGCGAAAGCGGGGGAACTCGCCCCAGAACCAATGGGGCTTCTTCGCCCCGGTCTCATGCGTCGCGGCCACCTCGGCCAATGTCACCTCAGCTTTCAGCACCCGGCCTGCATAATGCGGGGCGAACTCGGTCAGTGGCACCACCACCCGGTTATCGGCCCCGGTCTCGTCATAAACCGTCAGCTCCTCGCCCTGCTGCGCGAGCACCAGCACCAGCTGGCCGCGCTTCATCTGGGCGATGGCGGGCCATGTCGCCGGGGTCGGCTCGGCCTCCCGGCGGATCGCCGCGAGCATCCCGGTCTGGCTCAGGGCGCCCGCAAGCGCCTCCACCGTCACCGGCCGTTCGGCCCCGCCGCTCCGGGCGATATCCTCGGCAATGTCGCGGCCCAGCAGCTCCTTGCCCAGCAGCCCCGCATAGGTCGCCGCCAGATCGGCGCGTGCCTTCAAACGCTCTGCAGCCCCACGAGGCGCAGCCTCCACCTCGGCAACCGGCGCGGCCATGGCCTCTGCCGGAGCGGCCCCTTGCCTGCCGCCCACAACACCGCGAATCCCAGCCCGGCTCATCTTCATTTTCAGCGAGGTGCGCGGCGCGGTCATATGCGGCTCCCGTCCACCAGGAGGCCAAGCTCCGCGGCGATCTTCAGTTTCGTCAGCGCGGCCTTGTGGGTCAGGCCCACGCGTTTGGTCTCGGCATCCATCCATGTCTCGAACACGCCCACCACGTCGAGCACCTTGCGCTGCCCGCCGTCATACTGCCGCTGATAAAGCTCGTAGTTGCGCCGGGCTTGCGCCGCGAGCCCGGCCTGCTCGGTGGCCTGCCGCTCCGTCGCAGCAAGCTGCTGGCGCAGCGCGGCGAGCTTGCGGGCACTCTCCTCGCGGGCCTGCCCCAGCTTCGCCTCCGCGCCCTCCTCGGCAGCCTTGATCGCCTTCAGGCGCGCGGGCGTGCCAAAGCCCAACCCGTTCTCCGCGCCCACGGTCAGCACCGGATCGCCGCCGCCATCGCCTACGTTCGCCTTTGCCGAAACACCGGGCAGGTAGCCCGCCCGCTCGATCTTTGCCTGCGCAATGAGCCGGGTCTTGTCGGCCTCGGCCTTCAGAACCCCCAGCGTCTTCTCCGCGCTGCCCGGCACCCGCGCATCGCCCAGCCCGCGCACGCCATCCACCGGACGGGCCGACATCGCGTTCAGCTCCGCCAGCGCCGTGGCTGCCGTCTCGGCCCCAGCCTGCATCGCGGCGCTCACCTCGGCCCGCTTCTGGCGCATGACCGACAGCTCCGAAAGGTCAGAGACCCCGCCACTCACCCGCTTTTCCATCACCCATTCGAAGTGCTTCATCTTCTCCAGCCCCGAAGCAGCCACCGCAGCCTCGGCCCGGCCCTGCTCGGCGGTGATATGCAGCGTGAGCGCGGTGAGCACGCGGGCGTTGGTATCCTCGGCCAGCACCACGGCGGCGTGCTCCACATCGGCGGCGGCAAAGGCCCGCTCGGCCTTCTTCCGGCCACCCTGCCAGATCACCTGATCGACGATGATGGAGGTCACCAGATCGCCGAGCGACGAGAGTGACACGCTCGGCCCGATGCTGGGCAGCCAGTTCTTCTCGGCCGCCACGGCCCGCAGCTTGGCTGCCCGCAGCTCGGCCTCGGCGGCGCGGGCATTGGCAGCGAGCACGGCATCCGCCACCTGCGCATAGGCCGACCCCGGCGCAATCACCGAGCGGCGGCGCAGCAGATCGGCGATCACCACGCTCTCCGAGGCCTCCGCCTGCCGCAAGGCCTGGCTCTGGGCCGGGGCCGCCGGCTCCCGAGCCGCACGCGAAGCTTCCCCGCCCCCAACGCAGCCCGAAAGCAGCGCCAGAACGGCACCCGATAGCCCTAGTCTGCTCATCGCGGGGCGCATCACGCCTCCTGTCCCTGCCTCTGCCGTGCGCCGTCCCGGAAAACTCGCCCAACCCCGGCGGGATCACACCAGCGCCGGGTTCACCTGAATGTCGTGGTCGATGACAAGCGTGCCCTCGCCCAGCGTGTACACATCGTAGCTCTCACCCTCGATCACCCGCGTCTCCCCCGTCGCCGTGGCGCCGCTGGCGTGGATGATATCGTCATTGCCGCCGTGGATGGTCAGCTCATTGGTAAAGCTCGACAGCCCCGCCAGTTGCTCCGGCGTGATCGTCAGCTCGGCCTCCGAGGCGAACTGCAGGTCCACCGCCTGAATGTCGAACTGGCCGAGGCCGGGGTTGGTGAGGTTCACCACCGAGTTGCCCGGCTCTTCCATCACAAAGAGCGTGCCCGCGTGGTTGCCCGCCGCATCGGTCGAGGTGACGACAAGGTGCGAGCCGGTCGGGATCGCCTCGTTGAAATCAAAGATCAGCTCGCCCCATTCCTCGTCGATCTCCAGATCGTAAGAAACGGTGCTCACGTTGCCATTGGCGTCGATCCGCTGAACCTCGGTGATGTCGTCATTGATCGCGGTGCCAATGTCGCGCACCCCGGTTCCGCCCTGGCTAAAGCTCAGGATCACCGGCGCATCGGGGTTCTCGGTATCCACCGCAACCGTGGTGCTCTCGGTCCGGGTGTTGCCCGCCGCATCGGTGGCGACAACCGTGGCGATGCTCTCGTACTCGCCGACGGGGATCTCGCCCGTGGCAAAGGCCACCGTCCAGTTGCCCGCCGCATCGACCGTCGCCGCATGGGTGGTGCCCTCGAAGCTGACGATCACGCTGGAGCCCGCCTCGACCGTGCCGGTGAAGGTCACGCCCTGCGCCTGTTCCGCTGCGTTGACCGTGTCGTCACCCGCCACCGTGCCGATGGTCAGCGGCTCCACGTAGGTATCGATCTGCACCGTGTCGTTGATCGCCGCGCGGTTGCCCGCCGCATCGGTCGCCACGGCGGTGATCTGCGCGGTGTAATCGCCATCGGGCACCTCGCCGGGGGCGAAACTGGTGAACCATGTGCCATCTGCCAGCACCACCGCCTGATGGGTCACGCCCGCCAGCGTCACCGCCACCGTGCTGCCCGGCTCCACCGTGCCAGAAAGCTGGATGCCGGTGCCGTATTCGACTTCGTTTACGATGTCATCCACCGCAATCGGCCCGTCCAACGTGAGGCTGGTGATCCGGTCCACCTCGATGCTGCCCGTTGCCAGCGCCTGATTGCCCGCCATGTCTGTCGCGGTGACAGAAACGCTCGCCACCGTCTCGCCGGCAGGGATGTCGCCGGGCTGGAAGGTGACCTGCCAGTTGCCATCGCCCGCCACCATCGCCGGGCGCGTCACCCCCGCGAATGTCACCTGCACCACGGCCCCCGGCTCGCCGGTCCCGGTCAGGACAAAGCCGTTCAGCGCCTCCTCGGCGTTGATGATCCCGTCACCCTCAACTTGTGTGTTCACGCTCACCGTCGTCTCGGTGTCGATCCGCACCACATCCGTCGCGGTGGAGCTGTTGCCCGCCCGGTCGGTCGCGGTCACCGTCACCGGCGCATCATAGGTGCCCGGCACGATTTGCCCGCCGCTGAAGGTCGCGGACCAGCTGCCATCGGCGGCCACCACCGCCGGCACGGCAAAGCCGCCCATCTGCACAAGCACCGTCGATCCCGGCTCGGTGGTGCCCGTCAGCGTGATGCCCGTCCCGGCCTCCGCTTCGTTCACCACATCATCCGCCGTCACTGGCGCGCCCGAGATCGCCACCCAGCCCTGCGTATCCACCTCCACGGTGGTCGCCGCGCTCGAGGTGTTGCCATTGGCCGAAACCGCCGTGGCGCTCACGTTCATCTCGTATTCACCGGCAGGAAAGGCCTGCGGCGGAAAGGTCACCACCCATCCGCCCGTGGCATCCACCACGGCGCTGTAGCTCTGCCCGTTCATGCCGATCGTCACCGCCGAGCCGGGCAGCGTGGTGCCGCTCATCGAGATCGGCTGACCGGATTCCAGCGCATTCACGATGTCATCCGCCGTCACCGGCGCGCCGGAGAATTCGACAAAGCCCAGCGTATCCACCACGAGGTTGCCGCCCGCCGTCGCTGCATTGCCCGCCGCGTCCGTGGCCGTCACGGTGATCGCAGAAGTATACTCCCCCTCGGAAATCTGAGCAGGCGTCAGTGCAAGGCTCCACGCGCCATTGGCACCCACCGTCGCGGCATAAACCGCCTGACCGATCTGCACCTCTACCGTATTGCCCGGCTGGGTCGTGCCGGTCAGCGTCAGCCCACCATCCCGGTCGCTCGCGTTGATCACGCCATCAGCGCCCGCATAGCCCGGATCGAGCGTCACATGGGTCACCGTATCCACCATCCAGCTCCCGCTGGCAGTCGTCACATTGCCATATTCATCGGTCGCCGTGGCGGTCAGAACCGCCTCGTATTCTCCGCTGAAGGTGCCGGGCGCGAAGCTCACGCTCCAGCTGCCATCCCCCGCCACTGTGGCCGGGTAGTCCTGCCCGCCGAAGCTGACAACCACGCTCGACCCCGGCTGCGTCGTGCCCGTAAAGCTGATGCTCTGGCCCGCCTCCGCGCCGTTGATCGTGTAATCCCCGCCAAAGTTGAGGTCATCGAAGGCCACCGCGCCAAGGGTATCGACCACCAGCACATCGCCATAGGTCGCGGAGTTGCCCACCGCATCCACCGCGTAAACGCTGATATCGGCCTCGTATTCGCCCTCGGGGGCCGCATCGGGGCCAAACGTCACCTCCCAGGTGCCGCTCTCGCCCACGGTGATCTCGGTGGCCACACCGCCCACCGTCACCACAAGCACCGCGCCCGGCTCAGAGGTGCCGGTCACCACCACGCCCTCGGCATGGTCCGCGCCGTTGAAGGCATCCCCGGTCGATTGCACGCCGGAGGTGAAAGTCACATCCGGGGCCACGGTGTCGATCAGCACGTCGGGGCCGGTCAGCACGGCCTCGTCGCCGCCTTGATCCGTGGTGACCACCTCCACCACGTAGCTGCCATCCTCGGGCAGCGTGTCGCCGGTGAAGATCACCTCCCAGCCGCCATCCTCGCCCACGGTCACGACCTGGGTCACATCGCCCGCCGTCACCGTCACATCCTCGCCCGGCACGCCGGTGCCGGTCACCGGAAAGCCCGGCTCCGGGTCATCGTCGCCGCCGAGCACCCAGTCGCCCGGGTCGACGGTCACATCATACACCGGGCCACCGCCCCCGCCGCCGCCGTCACCGCCACCAACGCCGGTGATCACACCGCCCACGCCGATCAGGCCGGGTACGATCCCGCCGCCCATGCCACCGATGCCAAAGAGGCCGGTGTCGAACTGGGCGGCCATCACCTCCGGCTCATCGTAATGGATCAGCTCGTCGCTCGGGCTCCATTTGCCCCATGTCGCCTCGCGCTGATACAGCGCATACATCTCGTCATCGGCACCCTGGCTCAGCTCCACCGCCACCAGCTCGCCGCCCTTGGAAAGATACAGCGCGTTCTCGCCATCGAAGTAGCCCGCCAGCCGGAGCGCCGAGCCATCGGCGAGCGTGATCACCAGATCATCGCCGTCGCGCGTGTAGGACGAGATATCCGCCGAGGTGAGATGCAGCGAAACCTGCTGCCCGTCGCCCACGTTCAACCGCGTGCCGACCCCATCCTCACCGAAACTGCCATTGGAAACGTTGCCCGCGAGATCGCGGACCACAAAATTGATCGCCTGCATCGTAACCGCCATTTATCAGCCCGGCATCTTTTTGCGCCGGTGCGTTTTATAGAAAACTGCCCAATATCTTGTTGATCAGGCGTAACTCACCACTCTGCCTGCCAGATATACAGAATGATTCGAAAAAACAAAGCGGAAAATGGCCGATCGCCGGGTGGATCATCCTTGGGTTGAAAAATCCAGCAACCCCAAGATGTTGTATGCGATTTGCATGAATTGACACCGGGTCAATTACCGCCCCTTCGGGCCTCATCGGCAGACCAACCGGCCTGTTTTTGCCAGTCTGCACCCGCCATTCTCCGGCAAAGGTCAAGCCACCCTGTGGCGGAAATCCCTACCCCAGCGCCGCCTTCACCCGCGCGGCAAAATCCTCGCCGCGCTTCTCGAAGCTGTCGTATTGGTCAAAGCTCGCAGCAGCCGGCGCCAGCAGCACAACCTCGCCCGGTTGCGCCTCTTCCACAGCCCGCGCAACGGCCCGCTCCATCGTGCCGCAGACCTCGGCCTCCACGCCGGTCCCGAGCCGCATGGCAAAGCCCTCGGCCTCGCGCCCGATCACATAGGCCTTCACCACATTGGCCAGCCCGGATTGCAGCCCCTCCAGCCCGCCTTCCTTCTCCAGCCCCCCGCAGATCCAACGGATACCGCTGAAAGCCGCCAGCGCCTTGGCCGCGCTGTCCACGTTCGTCGCCTTGCTGTCATTGACGTAAACCACGCCCCCCGCCTCGGCGATCCGCTGCGAGCGGTGCGGCAGCCCGGCAAAGCTCCTGAACGCGCGTTCAATTTCCTTCGGACCCAGCCCTAGCGTCCGGCAAGCCGCATAGGCCGCGCAGGCGTTCTGGTGGTTGTGCGCCCCCGGCAGCCCCGGAATGTCGCGCAGATCGACCGAGGCCACCTGCCGCCCCTTGCGCCACTCCGCCAAAAAGCCCTTGCGCGCAAACACCGTCCAACCCGCGCCCGTCAGCTTCTGTCCGCTGCTGACCCGGATCACCAGGTCATCCCCCGGCCCCTCGGCCATCTGCCCGGCAAGGTAGCGCCCCTCCGGCTCATCCACTCCAATCACCGCCCGGTCCGGCCCGCCCTCCGCAAAGAGCCGCCGCTTGGCCGCGAAATAGCCGCCATAGCCGCCGTGCCGGTCAAGGTGATCGGGGCTCAGATTGGTGAACACCGCCACATCCGGCGTCAGCGCCCGCGCCAGATCGGTCTGGTAGCTCGACAGCTCCAGCACCACCACACCGCCATCGCCCGCAGGCTCGATATCCAGCACCCCGCGCCCGATATTGCCCGCCAGCTGCGCCTCGCGCCCCGCCTCGGTGAGGATGTGATGGATCAGCGCCGAGGTCGTGCTCTTCCCGTTCGAGCCGGTCACTGCCACCACCTTCGGCGCCACGTCGAACCGGTCCCACTCCCCGGTAGCGAAGGAGCGGAAGAACAGGCCGATGTCATTGTCCACCGGCACCCCCTCCGCCATCGCCGCGGCAATCGCCGGGTGTGGCACGGGGTAGAGGTGCGGAATGCCGGGCGAGGTCACAAGGCAGGCCACCCCCTCGAAGGCACCGGGCTTCGACAGGTCGCGCAGCGCGATCCCATCGGCCTCCGCCGCGGCCCGGCCGCTCTCGCCATCGTCCCAGCCGATCACCTGCGCCCCTCCAGCAGCCAGCGCCCGCGCCGCCGTCAGGCCAGACCGCCCCAGCCCCAGCACCGCCACCGTGGCTCCATCAAACCCGCGCACAGGGATCATCGCACCGCCTCCAAAAGCCTTCGCTCCTGCCTACATCCAAGCGCACCCGCCCGCAATCGCGCCCAGCCCGCTGCATTTTCTTGCTGAAAATATCCCAACCCAACGGCACCACCCGCGCACCTTCCGATCAGGCGCGCAACGGTGCAGCACGGGCGGGGTGGCGGCGCGGGGTGGGTGCCTCTCGCACGTCGCTTGCGCGACATGCTGCCGGCCGGAGCCCGCTTCGCGGACTCCGTTGGCGGGAGCGCCGCCACCCCGCCCCTCACCACTCAATCGGCAGCTTCCGCCGAAAGAACCCGCCCGTCGGCCCGTCCGCGCTCAGCGTCGCCAGCCAGATCGCCGTCTCGGCGGCCTCCTCGGGCGATGTCGTCGCCTGCGCCCCCCCCATCCGCGTGCGCACCCAGCCCGGGTCCATCGCGTTCACCTTCACGCAATCCGGCAGGTCGCGCGGCAACACGCAGGTCAGCGCGTTCAGCGCCGCCTTCGCCACCCCGTAGCCGTTGGGCCCCTGCATCCCCTGCGCAAAGCTGCCATAGCCTGACGAAAGGTTCACGATCCGCCCCCAGCCCCGCAACGCCATCCCCGGCACCAGGGCCCGCATCAGCAAAAACGGCGCTTCCACCATCACCTGCAGCGACTCGAACAACCCTTCGGGGTTTTCAAACAGCGAGCCCTGAGGAAACACCCCCGCGTTGTTCACCAGAATGTCGAAGGGCTCGCCATGCAGCAGCGAGAGCATGTCATCCGGCTCCCGCAGATCGATCACGAAGAGGTCCGCGCCAAGTCTGTCCGCCGCCGCCTCCCCCTCGGCCTCGTCCCGGCAGCCAATCACCACCTCATGGCCGCGGGCAATCAACCCCTCGGCAATGGCGTAGCCGATCCCCCGGTTGCCGCCCGTCACGAGCGCCCGCCGGATTATCCCGTCGTCACTCACCGGATTTTCAGGGTCGCCAGACCGATCAGCGCGAGGATCAGCGAGATGATCCAGAACCGGATCACGATCTGCGGCTCGGCCCAGCCGCGCTTCTCGAAGTGGTGGTGCACCGGCGCCATCAGGAACACCCGCTTGCCGGTCCGTTTGAAGTAGAGCACCTGGATGATCACCGAGAGCGCCTCGGCCACGAAGATGCCGCCCACGATCGCCAGCACGATCTCGTGCTTGGTCACCACCGCAATCGCCCCCAGCGCGCCGCCCAAGGCGAGCGACCCGGTGTCTCCCATGAACACCGCCGCCGGCGGCGCGTTGTACCACAAAAAGCCAAGGCCCCCGCCGATCAGCCCGGCACAGAAGATCAGCAACTCGCCCGAGCCGGGCACGTAATGCACGTCGAGATATTCGGTAAAGTCGACCCGCCCCACCGCATAGGCGATCACCCCAAGCGTGCCCGCCGCGATCATCACCGGCATGATCGCAAGACCATCCAGCCCGTCAGTGAGGTTCACCGCATTAGCCGCGCCGACGATCACGATCATCGAAAATGGCACAAAGAAGATGCCGAGGTTCAGCAGCACGTCCTTGAACACCGGCAGCGCCAGCTGCCCGGTCAGTTCCGCCGGATGAAACCACGCCGCCGCCGTCCCCGCCGCCGCCGCGATCAGCAGCCCAAGCCCAAAGCGCACCTTGCCCGAAACGCCCTTGGTGTTCTGCTTGCTCACCTTCGCATAGTCGTCGGCAAAGCCGATCAGGCCAAAGGAGATGGTAACCAGCAGCACGATCCACACATAGGGGTTGTCGAGCCGCGCGCAGAGCAGGGTGGAGAGCGTCAGCGCCGAGAGGATCAAGAGCCCCCCCATCGTCGGCGTGCCCGCCTTGGTCAGCATGTGGCTTTCAGGCCCGTCATCCCGAATGGGCTGCCCGCCCTTCTGCCGCTTGCGCAGCATGTTGATCAGCGGCCGCCCAAAGAGGAACCCGAAGACCAGAGCGGTAAAAAACGCGGCCCCGGCCCGGAAGGTGATGTAGCGGAACAGGTTGAACGCCCCGCCCCCGTCGCCAAGCTCTGCCAGCCAATAGAGCATGCCCCTGCCCCTCTCGTTCGTTGTTAATTCGGGCCGACTTGGCCCATTTTCCGTATCGCGTCAACAACGCGGGCCAGCCCGGTGCCGAGCGACGCCTTGACCAGCACCACATCGCCCGCATCCACCAGCCGCGAGACCTCTTTGGCCATCGCCGCGCCATCCGGCGCGTGGTGTCCGCGCTGATCTTCGGGCAGCGCATCATGAAGCGCCTGAGCGAGCGGCCCGACGGTGTGAACCGTGTGGATCTGCTCCATCGCCTCCAGCCCCGCAAGCGCCGCGTGCAGGTCCTTCTCGCCCTTGCCCAGTTCCAGCATGTCGCCAATCACGGCGATGCGGCGGCCCTTGCGCACCCGCCCGATGCCATCGCGCGGCTCGGTGGTGGCGAGCATCTCCAGCGAGGCCGCCATCGAGGCCGGGTTGGCGTTGTAGCTGTCGTCGAAGAGGGTCAGAAAGACCCCGGCCCGCGCCGGATCGGTGGTGATCTCCTCCCGCGCGCCGCGCCCCTCGTAGGGGGTCCACTTGGTCAGGTCCGCCGTGGCAAGTCCGGTGTCGGCCCCCAGCGCCTGCGCCACCGCGAGCGCGCCGAGCGCGTTCATCGCAAAATGGGTGCCCGGCGTGGTCAGCTTGAACATCGCGGGCTGGTCGCCCAGCCGCGCCTCCGCCACCGTCTGCCCCTCGCTCAGCACAACCTTGCAAAGGCCAAACTCGCCGCTCTGCCCGAAGGTGACGATCTTCGCCCCCGCAGCCTCCGCCGCATCCCGCAGGATCGGCGTGGTGCCAAGGTCGCCGTTGATCACCGCCACGCCGCCCGGCTCCAGCCCCTCGAAGATGCTGGCCTTCTCCCGCGCGATCCCCTCAAGCGAGCCGAAGGCCGCCATATGCGCCGGGGCCACCGTGGTGATCATCGCCACATCGGGCCGCGCCATCCGCGCCAGCGGGGCGATCTCGCCGGGGTTGCTCATGCCGATCTCGATCACGGCAAAATCGGCGTCCACCGGCATCCGTGCGAGGGTCAGCGGCACACCCCAATGGTTGTTGAAGCTCTTTTCGGCGGCATGCACCTTGCCCTGACGGCTCAGGATCGAGCGGAGCATCTCCTTGGTCGAGGTCTTGCCGACCGAGCCGGTCACGCCCGCCACCTTCGCCCGGCTCCGTGCCCGGCCCGCCCGCCCAAGCGCCTCCAGACCCTCCAACACATCCGCCACGATCAGCAGCGGCGCGTCCTCGCAGCCTTCCGGCACGTGGCTGACGAGCGCCGCGCAGGCGCCCTTGGCCAGCGCATCGGCGACAAAGTCATGCCCGTCGCGCACATCTTTCAATGCAATGAACAGCTCGCCCGGCGCGATGCTGCGGCTGTCGATCGAAAGGCCCGTGGCCGCCCAATCGCCTCTCGCCTCGCCGCCGGTGGCCGCTGCGGCATCCGCCGCCGTCCACAAGGCTCTCATGTCATCTGCCCATCAAGGGCGGCCACGGCCACAGAGGCCTGCTCGACATCGTCAAACGGGAACACATCGTCACCCACGATCTGCCCGGTCTCATGGCCCTTGCCCGCAATGAGCAGCGCATCCCCCGGCCCCAGCGCATCGACCCCCCGCAAGATCGCCTCGGCCCGGTCGCCCACCTCGGTGGCCTCCGGGTCGGCTTGCAGAATTGCTGCACGAATGCTGGCCGGATCCTCGGATCTCGGGTTGTCGTCTGTCACAAATCGAACATCGGCATGGTCGCGCGCCGCCTCGCCCATCAGCGGGCGCTTGCCCGTGTCACGGTCGCCGCCCGCACCGTACACCACCACCAGCTTGCCCATCACATGGGGCCGCAGCGCCTTCAGCGCGGTCTCCAAGGCATCGGGTGTGTGGGCATAATCGACGAAAACCGCCGCGCCATTGTCGCGGGTCGCGGCCAGCTGCATCCGGCCCCGCACGGTCGTCAGTTGCGGCAGCGCGTTGAACACCTCCACCGGGTCCGAGCCGCTGGCAATGCAGAGGCCCGCCGCCACCATCACGTTCTCGGCCTGAAAGCCCCCGATGAGGCCAAGTCGCACCTGCCGCGGGGTGCCCTCGTGCAAAAACCGCAGGTCCTGCCCCGTCGCATCAAACCGCTGGCCGACGATCGCCAGCTCGTAATCCTCGTCATGCCCCACCCGCAGCACCGCATGGCCGGCCGCCTCGGCGCGGTCCGCCATCTCGGGGCCGCGCGGGTCTTCCATGTTGATCACCGCAGGCGCATCCTCGCCCAGCACCCGGTCGAAGAGCCGCGCCTTGGCGTCGAAATAGGCCTCGAAAGTCGCGTGATAATCCAGGTGATCCTGGCTGAAGTTGGTGAACCCCGCCGCCGCCAGCCGCACGCCATCCAGCCGCCGCTGCTCCAGCCCGTGCGAACTGGCCTCCATCGCGGCATGAGTCACCCCCTCCTCCACCGAGAGCGCCAGCGCCCGGTGCAGGGTGATCGGCTCGGGCGTGGTGTGCTTCAGCGGATACTCCCACGCGCCCTCCACGCCGGTGGTGCCAAGGTTCACCGCGCTCAGCCCCATCGCCATCCAGATCTGCCGGGTAAAGCTTGCCACCGAGGTCTTTCCATTGGTGCCGGTCACCGCCACCATCACGTCCGGCTGGGCGCCGAACCAGAGCGCCGCGGCCATCGCCAACGCGCCCCTCGGGTCTTCGGTGACCACCAGTGCCACGTCGAACTTTGCCATTTCCGCGGCGGCCAGTTGCGCGCCCTCGGCATCGGTCAGCACCGCCTTCGCGCCCATGCGCAGCGCATAGCCCACGAACTCCGCGCCATGCACCCGGCTCCCCGGCAGGGCGGCAAAGAGCGCGCCCTCCTGCACATCGCGGCTGTCCACCGCCAGCCCGGTCACCCGCGCCTCGGCGCCATGCTGGGCGGTCAGCCCCAGCTCTGCCAGCGATCTCACTTTTGCCCTGTCGGTCATCGCCGGCTGCCCCTTCTCGCTGGCTTAATTCGAGGCCCTTACTATCGCAGCTTCGACCCCCGGTTCAACGCTTGGGCGCAGGCCCAGAAGCGGCGCGACGCGGCGGATCATCTCCGCCGTCACCGGCACCGCCGTCCAGCCTGCCGTCCGGCGCGGCGTGGGGCCGGTCAGCTCCACCGGCTCGTCGAGGCTGACGACCAGCACGTACTTGGGGTCATGCGCCGGAAAGACTGTGGCGAAGGTCGCGATCACCTTGTCTTTATAATAGCCGCCGCGCGGCTTGGGCTTGTCGGCGGTGCCGGTCTTGCCGCCCACCGCATAGCCCTCCACCTCGCCAAAGCTCGCCGTGCCCTCGGTCACCACCTTGCGCAGCATCACCCGGCTGCGCTCGGAGGTGCGCTCGCTCACCACCCGCGGGCCGGCCTTGGGGGCGCTCTGCTTCACCAGTGTCGGATAAACCCGCGTGCCGCCATTGAGCAGCGAGGCATAACCGGTCGCCAGATGCAGCGGGCTGGCCGAGAGGCCGTGGCCATAGCTGATCGTCATGGTCGAAATCTCCGACCAGTTCGGCGGCAGCAGCGGCTTGCCTGTGGGCGCCTCCACCATCTCCACCGGGGTCGGCTCCAAAAAGCCGAGGCTGCCGAGAAACTCCTGCTGCCGCTTGGCGCCAATGTCCATCGCCAGCCGCGCGGTGCCGATGTTCGAGCTCTTCACGATGATCTTGGTGACGCTCAGCTCATTGCCGTAGTTGTGAAAATCCCGAATCCGGTGGCGACCCCACGTCAGCGGGCCCTTGGTGTTGATCACCGTGTCCGGGTTCACCAGCCCCAGCTCCATCGCTTGCGCGGCGGCAAAGATCTTGAAGGTCGAGCCCAGCTCATAAACCCCCTGCACCGAGCGGTTAAACAGCGGGCTGTCGCTCTGGTCGCCGCTGGTCAGCGGGCGCGGGCGGTTGTTGGGGTCGAAGTCCGGCAGGCTCGCCATGGCGATGATCTCACCGCTATGGGCCTCCATCAGCACCGCGCTGGCGCCCTTGGCGTTCATCAGCTTCATGCCGCCATAAAGCACCTCTTCCGTCACCGCCTGCACGGTGAGGTCGAGCGTCAGCTCCAGCGGCTTGCCGGCGCGGGCCGGGTCGCGCAGCAGCTCATCGAACTGCTTTTCAACGCCCGCCACGCCGACCACCTCGGCACTATGCACTCCCTCGCGACCAAAGCTCGCGCCGCCAAGGATATGCGCGGCCAGCTTGCCGTTGGGATACAGCCGCATCTCGCGCGGGCCAAACAGCAGGCCCGGCTCGCCAATGTCATGCACCGCCTGCATCTGCTCGGGGCTGATCTTCTTTTTCACCCAGACAAACTTGCGCTTGCCGGTGAACTGCCGCTTCAGCTTCTCCACGTCCAGATCGGGGAAGATCTTCGCCAGCTCCTCGGCGGCGCGCTCCTTTTCCACCATCAGCGGCGGCTGGGCATAGAGACTGTGGGTCGAGAGGTTGGTCGCAAGCACCCGCCCCTGCCGGTCCACAATGTCGGCCCGGCTGGCACTGATCAGCTCGGCCACGCCGCCGCTGGTCGGCTCGGCGGGCACAGAGGCGGCAAGGTGCCCCATCCGGGCACCGATCACCACGAAGGCACAAAAGAAGCAGACGCCCAGCACAAACAACCGCCCCTCGGCGCGAAACCGCAGCTTGTCGCGCTGCGCCTCATGCCGCAGGCGCAGGTTCTCGCGCTCGATACAATCGGGGTTCTGCCCGCTCTGACGGGCGGCAATCACACGGGCCAGCGGGCGCAGGGGCGTGCGGGTCATGGCTGTTGCTCCTCGTTCTCACCATCTTCAAGCGTGCCGCTGATCTCCACCGGGTCGGTGATCGGCGGCAGCTCCTCTGCCGGAAAGCCCACCTGGTCCACGCGGCCGAACTGCTCGGCACCAAAGGGCAGCAGGCCAAGGCGGGTAAAGTTCAGCTCCGCCAGCTCGGTCAGCCGCTCGGGCCGGTTCAGATAGGCCCACTCCGCCCGCAGCATGGCGCGGGTGTCATAGAGCGTGCGGATCTCGCCGCGCAGCTTGGCCATATCCTTCTGGGCTTTCTGGGTCTGGTAGTTCTCGTGATAGGCCCAAAAGGCCAGCCCCATCACCGCCAGCGCCGAGATGACATAGAAGAAGCCTCGCATCGCCCCTTACCCTTTCCACCAGTGTTTCGGGCCCGGCAGGCCCATCTGTGCCCGGTCCACCGCGCCGCCCTGCTCGGCCGTGCGCCGCGCCATGCGCAGCTTGGCCGAACGGGCGCGCGGGTTGGCCGCCACCTCCTCGTCGCTCGGCCCCACGGCCTTGCGCGTGATCTGCTCAAACGGCGCGGGCGCCGCTTCGACCTCGGGTGCATAGCGGTTGCCACGCGGGGCCGCGCCGGAGCGGGCCGCAAGGTAGCGCTTCACCACCCGGTCCTCGAGCGAATGAAAGGTCACCACCGCTAGCACGCCGTCCTCGCCCAGCAGCCCCTCGGCCGCTTCCAGCCCCGCGATCAGCTCGCCGAACTCGTCGTTCACCGCGATACGCAGGCCCTGAAAGGTCCGCGTCGCCGGATGCACCTGCCCCGGCTTCGGGCGCGGCAGGCAATTCGAGACCACCTCCGCCAGCTCCAGCGTCCGGGTGAACGGCCGCGCCTTCACGATCGCCCGCGCAATCCGCCGCGCCGCCCGTTCTTCGCCGTAGAAATGGATGATATCGGCCAGATGGCCCTCGTCGCCCTCGTTCACCAGATCGGCGGCGCTCGGCCCCTCGCTCGCCATCCGCATGTCGAGCGGCCCGTCCTTCATGAAGGAAAAGCCCCGCTCCGCCTGATCGAGTTGCATCGAGGAGACGCCCAGATCGAGCACCACGCCCTCCACCGGCCCCTGGATCAGCTCGCCCATCTGCGAGAACTGCCCGCGCAGCACGTCAAGCCGCCCGCCGAACTCGGCGATCATCGGCGCAGCACCTTCAATGGCGCTCGGGTCACGGTCGATCCCCGTCACCCGCTCGGCGCCCGCCTCCAGCAGCCGCCGGGTGTAGCCGCCCGCGCCAAAGGTGCCATCCACCCAATGGCCACGCACCGGCGCGGCCCCTGCGATCAACGGATCAATGAGAACAGGAACATGGGGCGGCCCGGCGGGCTGATCTGGCGAAAGGCTTTCGGCCGCCGCCATCGCTCAACCCTCTTCCTGAACGCTGTCGAGCAGCTCCAGCGGGTCGAAGTCCTCGCCCATCTCGTCAAGCCACTCTTCATCATCGACGCCATGCACGTCGTCATAGGTCTCTGGCTTCCAGATCTGAAAGCTGTCGCCCGTCGCGATGAAGAAGGCTTCCTTGTCGAGCCCGATCTTCTCGCGGAGTTTGGCGGGCAGCACCAGCCGCCCGGTGTCGTCAACCTGCGTCGGCAGCGACATCCCCGAATAGAGCCGCTCCAGATAGCGCCGCTGCTTGGTGCCGCGCGGCATCCGTGCGATCCGGTCGTCGATGTCGTTGATCGCGTTGACGGTGTAACACTTGAGGTGATCCTGGCGATGGTCGCCGTAAACGATCACGAGGTTCGGGCTGTCACCCTCGGAGCAATCGGGGTCTTCGGCGGCCAGAACATGGCGAAACAGGGCGGGGATGCTTACCCTGCCCTTCGTGTCCACCTTGTGGTGGCCCTCGCCTCTGAACCTGCGACCCAAGCTGTCGCTCCTTCACTGTCCCGCGGGCCCGTCGGCCCGAAAATCGGCCCCAAAATGAAAACGGCGGATTGAGCTGCTGCCATGTGCCCAATCCGCCGCCCTCGTCCCATTTCTGGGTGTCCGGCTGCGCGCGCCACCTGGGGGGATGTCTGCTCGCTCGCGCGCCGGATCTCTTCGTTCGATGAAAGCGGGTGCCTGTATGAAGTCTGCCTGACTTTGGGAGTTTGCGATCTTGCGTCGCTTTGTGTTCCCGTCTTCATCTGCCATTAGGTATGGCATGGGAAATCGTGGGAGGCAACACCACTTTACCCCTTCACCCCGGAATTCGGCACCAGCAATGCCCCGCCGGCTCCACCCGATCACAGGAATTTCAGCCAATTCACGGAATTTATGGTGAGGAAATGGGAGATCGGCACTAAATCTGGTATTCCGTGAGGGTGCAGAAAAGTCCCCCAATTTCCCAAAAAAACTTCCCGCGCAGCGCCAAATAGCCCCTCAGAACCCCCAAGACCACCGCCAATTCACGCCCCAAACCCCGGAATCCGCCCCATCACGCCCCCGCGATTCGTCGCGATTCCGGCGTGAAAGCGAGTCAGTCCCATAAAGTCCCATGCCTCGTCCCATGCCGTCCCACGAGTGGGGCCATTTCCCATCACGCGCCATTTTCAGCCCCGCGACGCACCCGCCCGACCAAAGAACATCACACAAAACAAAACGGGCGGCCCAAAAGCCGCCCGCCGCAATTCTCACCTCGCATTCAGGCACCGCCGGTCAGGCGCTCATCCCATGCCACCTTCCACCAGGCCCCGCGCCAGCGCCGCATAGGCCTCGGCCGCAGCACCCTCGCCTGCGGCCACGGGTACACCGCTGTCGCCGCCCAGCCGGGTCTCCAGCTCCAGCGGCAGTTGCGCCAGCAGCGGCACACCAAGGTTTTTGGCCTCCGCCGCCACGCCGCCGTGGCCGAACAGATGCGCCTCATGCCCGCAATTCGGACATATATAAGTAGTCATGTTCTCTATCAGCCCGAGCACCGGGGTCTTCAACTTGCCGAACATGTCGATCGCCTTGCGCGCATCGATCAGCGCCACATCCTGCGGCGTGCTCACTACCACGGCCCCGGTGATCGGGTAGCGCTGGCAGAGCGTGAGCTGCACGTCCCCCGTGCCCGGCGGCAGATCGACGATCAGCACATCCAACTCGCCCCATTCCACCTGGGTCATCATCTGCTGGAGCGCGCCCATCAACATCGGCCCGCGCCAGATCACCGCCTGACCCTCCTCCAGCATCAACCCGATCGACATGAAGGTAACCCCATGCGCCGTCAGCGGCAGGATCTTCTCGCCGTCCGGGCTGGCCGGCCGCTTGGCATTGCCCATCATCCGGGGCTGGGAGGGGCCATATATATCGGCATCCAGCAGGCCCACTTTCCGGCCCTGCCGGGCCAGCGCCACGGCGAGGTTGGCCGACACCGTGCTCTTGCCCACGCCGCCCTTGCCCGAGCCCACCGCGATGATCCGCTTCACACCCGGCACCGCCTGAGGGCCAGCCTGCGGCGTGGGATGGCGCCCCACCTTCAGGCTCGGCGGCTGCTGACCGCCCGGCGCAGGCGCCTGCCGCGGGGTCGAAGGCGCGTTGCTATGCGCCGTAAGCAGGGCTGAAACAGAGGTGACTCCCTCCACCGCCAGAACCGCCGCTTTTGCAGCCTCGAGAATCGGCTCCATCCGCGATGCTGCGGCTGCATCCGGCGCTTCGATGACGAACTTCACCTCGCCACTGTCGCCAATCTGCAACGCGCGAATCATATCGCGAGATACAAGATCACCGCCGTCCGCAAGTCCCACCTTTGTCAAAG
Source organism: Vannielia sp. SX4 (assembly GCF_052828525.1). The sequence goes on along the minus strand of NZ_CM128247.1, from coordinate 1,828,137 downwards.
CGGTTTGGATTTCGCCTTTTTCTACAGGCATCTCGCCCCTTTCACATTTTCCGGCGACCCGTAAAGTGACGCCGCGTCATTTTCTTTACCGCCCAAAATTTAGCCTTAACGCACTGAAACTCCACCAAATTCACCTATTCACTCCGTGCATAGCCGCGTTGCAGCAAAAGCCCTTTTCGCAGGTGCAGCAAAACCCTAATTTGGTCTCAAGCAACAGGGCACAGAACGAGCCCGCTCACAGGTACGACTACTTAAGGACCAGCCACCATGGCTTACGCAACCGCTCATAACACTGCGCACACCGGTATCCTTGGCCGCATCGAGGCTTTCATCGAAGCCCGTCGCGAGGCCGCTGCCAAGCGCCGCGTCTACCGTCAGACGCTCCGTGAACTTCAGGCCCTGACCAGCCGCGATCTCGCCGACCTCGGCATCGCGCCCTCCAACCTCCGGTCGGTTGCCTACCAGGCCGCCTACGGCGCCTGACCCAAGATAGCGGAGAGCCCTCTCCTCCTCCCTGGGCTTTCCGTTCTGGCGGCGACACCACCCTCCTCCCGGTGTCGCCGCCGCAAACCTCCGGTTAACCGGAGCGAGATATAGAGATCAGAACGTCCGTCCTCCTCCCTGGGCGTTCTGTGACAAGGCGGCGATGCTCACCTCCTCCCGAGCATCGCCGCCACCCAAAGTTTCGGTCTCCGAGCCCTCTCCTCCTCCCTGGGCCGTGAGACCAGCGGCAGCCCACCTCCTCCCGGGCAGGCCGCACCCAATTCGGTTTCGGTCCGCCCGACCTCCTCCCTGGGCGCCCGAGATCGGCGGTGATCTCACCTCCTCCCGAGGTCACCGCCCCAGTTTCGGTTTCGGAGCGCCCTCTCCTCCTCCCTGGGCCTTCGAGATCCGGTGATGGCCCACCTCCTCCCGGGTTCATCACCACCCAATACGGTTTCGGGGCGCCCTCTCCTCCTCCCTGGGCCCTCGGGATCCGGCGGCAGCCCACCTCCTCCCGGGTATGTCGCCACCCAATACGGTTTCGGACGGCCCGTCCTCCTCCCTGGGCCACCCGAGATTGGCGGCGACCTCACCTCCTCCCGAGGTCGCCGCCACCCAAGTTCGGTTTCGGAGCGCCCTCTCCTCCTCCCTGGGCCTCCGGGATCCGGCGGCAGCCCACCTCCTCCCGGGCGTGTCGCCACCCAATTCGGTTTCGGCCCGCCCGTCCTCCTCCCTGGGCAGCCGGAAGCATAGGGGCGGCGCCTCACCTCCTCCCGAGGCAGCCGCCCCACCCTTCCTTCGGGTCGGGAACCAGAATTCAGGCGCCCGTCCTCCTTCCTGGGCGATCTGATATCGGCGGCGATGCTCACCTCCTCCCGAGCATCGCCGCTTTTCATTTTCGCCTCCGCCCTACATGGTCGCCTCAACCAAGGAGGCCCCCATGCGCATTCTCTTCACCGGCGGCTCCGGCAAGGCCGGCCGTCACGCCACCCGCTACCTTATTGAGCAAGGCCACCGGGTTCTGAACGTCGATCAAACCCCGTCTGACGTGGAGGGCGTCTTCAACCGCATCGCCGACCTCACCGATCTCGGTGCCATACACGATGCGATGCAGGCCTATGCCGATTTTGATGAGCTGGAGCCCGGCAGCGGCGTGCCGTCCTTCGATGCCGTTGTGCATTTCGCCGCCGTCCCCCGGATCATGGTCACCGGCGATGCCGAGTGCTTCCGCGTCAACACGCTGGGCACCTACAACGTCATCGACGCCGCGCTCAAAGCCGGGGTCCGCAAGGTGATCTTCGCCAGTTCCGAAACCACCTATGGCGTCTGCTTTGCCGATGGCGAGCGCAAGCCCGAGTATATCCCGGTCGACGAGGCCCACCCCACGGAGCCCGAAGACAGCTACGCCATGTCAAAGGTCGTGAACGAGGCCACCGCCCGCAGCTTCCAGCGCCGCTCCGGGGCCGATATCTACGGCCTGCGCATCAACAACGTGATCGAGCCGCATGAATACGCCACGATGTTCCCCGGCTTCATCGACGCCCCCGAAAAGCGCCGCCGCAACATCTTCGCCTATATCGACGCTCGCGATCTCGGCCACATGGTCGACTGCTGCCTGAAGACCGACGGCCTCGGCTACGAGGTTTTCAACGTCGCGAATGACACCCACTCCGTGTCCGCCCCCACGCAGGAGCTGATCGACCGCTTCTACCAAGGCGTCGAGCAGAAACGCGAGATGGGCGCGCACGAGACCTTCTACACAAACGAAAAGGCCAAACGGCTGGTCGGTTTCTCCCCCAAGCACGACTGGCGCGACGAACTGTAGGTCGGGACTCGTCCCGACTCACCTCCGCTCAAGGCACACTGGCACCCGACCGGCCACCGTACGCTGCATTAGTTAACGCCGCCCCGCCCATACGTGCGTATGCATGGAATGTGCATCGGTTGTGCATCACTTGTGCATCGGCTCCGGCGCAGAGTTAACGACCCTTCGTAACCCCACCGAACGGTCAGAACGGGATGTCATCCGCCGCGCTCGCAGCCGGCACCACGAACTTGGCCACGACCTTCTTCAAACCGGCTTTTTCAAAAGCGATTTCAAGCTTGTCGCCCTCGATCCCGGTGATCGCGCCGTAGCCGAATTTCTGGTGGAACACCCGCTCGCCAACCGAGTGCGACGAGACCGCCTCGGCGTCGATCACCATGTTCCGGCTCTCCTTCGGCTGGCTCACCCCCCGCACCTGCGCCCGCGCCTGCAAGCGCTTCCAGCCGGGCGAGTTGTAGCCATCCGCGCGGGCCGCATCCTCATGTAATGTCGAGCGAATTTCGCCTCCGCCCATCCCGGCCCCGGCCGCCGCGCCATAGCCCCCGCCGTAGAGCCCCGGAGGCGTCAGAACCTCCACATGCTCGCCCGGCAATTCGTCGATAAACCGGCTCGGCAAGGCGCTCTGCCACTGGCCATAGATCCGCCGGTTTCCGGCAAAGGAAATCGTGCAAAGCTCCTCGGCCCGGGTGATCCCCACATATGCCAGCCGCCGCTCCTCCTCGAGCCCCTTCACCCCGCTTTCATCCATGCTCCGCTGGCTCGGAAACAGCCCGTCCTCCCAGCCCGGAAGGAACACGGCCGGAAACTCCAAGCCCTTCGCCGCATGCAGCGTCATGATAGAAACCTTCGGCCCGTCCTCCTCGCTCTCATTGTCCATAATGAGCGCGACGTGCTCCAGAAAGCCCTGCAAATTCTCAAAGGATTCCAGCGCCTTCACCAGCTCCTTCAGGTTCTCCAGCCGCCCCGGCGCCTCGGGCGTCTTGTCGTTCTGCCACATGTCGGTGTAGCCGGATTCCTCCAAAATTTGCTCGGCCAGCTCGATGTGATCGCCGTCATCCAGCGCCCCGCCATGCCACCGCCCAAAGCCCTCCAGAAGCGCCCCGAGCTGCCCCTTGGCTTTGCCCGTCAGCTCGCCCGATGCCACCAGAATCCGCGCGCCCTCGAACAGCGAAACCCCGTTCGCCCGCGCCGCCCGCTGCATCTTCTGAATCGCCTTCTCGCCCAACCCCCGCTTGGGCACGTTGACGATGCGTTCAAACGCCAAGTCGTCGTCCGGGCTGACGGCGACGCGGAAGTAAGCCATCGCATCGCGGATCTCCATCCGCTCATAAAACCTTGGCCCGCCGATCACCTTGTAGGGCAAGCCGATGGTCAGGAAACGGTCTTCAAACGCCCGCATCTGGTGCGAGGCGCGGACGAGGATGGCCATTTCGTCGAGCTGAAATTTCTGGAGCGCGGGTTCTATTGAAAGGCCTTCAAATTGGCGAGTTGCGACTTCCCAAAGGAGCGCTCGATTGCTCTCATCTGCAAGAAACGCGAGATCGATTTTTAAGCGCTCGACCAAAGATTCCACGCTATTGAGGCTCGCCAGCCTGCCACTGCTGTCATACTCGCGAACCACGCGCCGGAGTTGTTCAGTTCGAGAGTTTTCTCTGCGCTTCGCGATTGCTGAAGAGCCGCTGTTTAGAGCTTCAATCTCATCGCCAATCCAGCGGGCCTCTTCCTCGCCGTCCCAATGGCCGATGAGGCGCACCTTCTCGCCCTCCTCGGCCTCGGTCCAAAGCTCCTTGCCGAGCCGTCCCTTGTTGGCGGCGATCACCCCGGCAGCCGCGCCCAGAATATGCGGCGTCGAGCGGTAGTTCTGCTCCAGCCGCACCACATGCGCGCCGGGAAAATCCTTTTCAAAACGCAGGATATTGCCCACCTCGGCGCCCCGCCAGCCATAGATCGACTGGTCGTCATCGCCCACGCAGCAGATGTTTTTGTGCCCCTGCGCCAGCAGCCGCAGCCACAGGTACTGCGCCACGTTGGTATCCTGGTACTCGTCCACGAGGATGTATTTGAACCAGCGCTGATACTGCGCCAGCACGTCCTCGTGGGTCTGGAAAATCGTGACCATGTGCAGCAGCAGGTCGCCGAAATCCACGGCGTTCAGCGTCTTCAGCCTCGCCTGATACTCCCGGTAAATCGCCACGCCCTTGTGGTCATAGGCCCCGGCTTCCGAGGTCGGCACCTTGTCGGGCGTCAGCGCCTTGTTCTTCCACTGGTCGATGATCCCGGCGAGCATCCGCGCGGGCCAGCGCTTGTCGTCGATATTGGCCGCCGCGACGAGCTGTTTAAGAAGCCTTAACTGATCATCGGTATCAAGGATGGTGAAGTTGCTCTTGAGCCCCACCAGTTCGGCATGGCGGCGCAACAGCTTCACGCAGATCGCGTGAAAGGTACCAAGCCACGGCATTCCTTCCACCGCCTGCCCCATCAGGCCCGCCACGCGGTCCTTCATTTCGCGGGCGGCCTTGTTGGTGAAGGTCACCGCTAGAATTTCGTTTGGCCGCGCCCGCTGCGTCAGCAGCAGATGCGCGATCCGCGTGGTCAGCGCCTTGGTCTTGCCCGTGCCGGCCCCGGCGAGCATCAGCACCGGCCCGTCGAGCTGCTCGACGGCCTCGCGTTGCGCCGGGTTCAGCCCGTCAAGATAGGGCGCGGGTCGGGCGGCCACTGCCTGCTGTGACAGGCTCAGGGGCCGATCTGGCTCGATACTGCTCATGCGCAAAACCATATCGCGTTGCGCCTCTGAGGGAAAGAGCGTGTTCACCTTGCGTTCCGCCGCAAACCCGCTCTGGCAAATCTGCAGCTTCTGCATTGCAGCATCCCCCCTTTCACTTCTGTGAAATCTCCGTAACAATCATCCCTGCTGCAATGCAGAAGAACGGGGAGAACCATGGCCGAATTCAACAAGATCCTGATCGCGAACCGGGGCGAAATCGCCATCCGGATCATGCGGGCGGCCAACGAGCTGGGCAAAAAGACGGTCGCCGTCTACGCCGAAGAAGACAAGCTGGGCCTCCATCGTTTCAAGGCCGATGAGGCCTATCGCATCGGCGAAGGCCTCGGTCCCGTGGCCGCTTATCTCTCCATCGAAGAGATGATCCGCGTCGCCAAGATGAGCGGCGCCGACGCGATCCACCCCGGCTACGGGTTGCTCTCCGAGAACCCCCAATTCGTCGATGCCTGCGAGGAGAATGGCATCAAGTTCATCGGCCCCAAGGCCGAAACCATGCGCAAGCTGGGCGACAAGGCCAGCGCCCGCAAGGTCGCCATCGAGGCCGGTGTCCCGGTGATCCCGGCGACCGAGGTGCTGGGCGACGACATGGACGCCATCGCCAAGGAGGCCGAGGAAATCGGCTATCCGCTCATGCTCAAAGCCAGCTGGGGCGGCGGCGGGCGAGGGATGCGCCCGATCAACAAACCTTCGGAACTGAAGGAAAAAATCCTCGAAGGCCGCCGCGAGGCCGAGGCCGCCTTCGGCAACGGCGAAGGCTATCTGGAAAAGATGATCACCCGCGCCCGCCACGTCGAGGTGCAGATTCTCGGCGACAGCATGGGCAACATCTACCACCTCTGGGAGCGCGACTGCTCGGTGCAGCGCCGCAACCAGAAAGTGGTCGAGCGGGCCCCCGCCCCCTACCTCTCCGAAGCCCAGCGCGAAGATCTCTGCAATCTCGGCAAGAAGATCTGCGAGCACGTGAATTACGAGTGCGCGGGCACCGTCGAGTTCCTGATGGATATGGAGACCGGCAAGTTCTATTTCATCGAGGTGAACCCCCGCGTGCAGGTCGAACATACGGTCACCGAAGAAGTGACCGGCATCGACATCGTGCAGGCCCAGATCAAGATCGCCGAGGGCAAGTCACTGATCGAGGCCACCGGCACGGCATCGCAGTATGACGTGCGGCTCAACGGCCACGCGCTGCAGTGCCGCGTGACCACCGAAGATCCGCTGAACAACTTCATCCCCGACTATGGCCGCCTCACCGCCTACCGCTCGGCCACCGGCATGGGCATCCGGCTCGACGGAGGCACCGCCTACGCGGGCGGGGTCATCACCCGCTACTACGACTCGCTGCTCACGAAGGTCACCGCTTGGGCACCCACCCCCGAGGCCGCCATCGCCCGGATGGACCGTGCCCTGCGCGAGTTCCGCATCCGCGGCGTCTCCACCAACATCGCCTTCGTCGAGAACCTGCTGAAGCACCCCACCTTCACCGGCAATACCTATACCACCAAGTTCATCGACGAGACGCCGGAACTCTTTGATTTCAAACGCCGCCGTGACCGCGCCACCAAGATCCTGCGCTACATCGCCGACATCACTGTGAACGGCCACCCGGAGACGGCAGGCCGCCCGAGGCCCGCCGAGGCCAAGCCGCCCAAGGCCCCTGCCAGCCGGGTAAAGGCTCCCGCGGCGGGTACGCTGAACATCCTGCAGGAGAAAGGTCCCAAGGCGGTGGCCGATTGGATGAAAGAGCAGAAACAGCTCCTCATCACCGACACCACCATGCGCGATGGCCACCAGTCGCTGCTCGCCACCCGCATGCGCTCGATCGACATGATCCGCGCCGCCCCTGCCTATGCCGCCAACCTGCCGCAACTCTTCTCCGTGGAATGCTGGGGCGGCGCGACCTTCGACGTGGCCTACCGCTTCCTGCAGGAATGCCCCTGGCAGCGCCTGCGCGACATTCGCGCCGCCATGCCCAACATCATGACCCAGATGCTCCTGCGCGCCTCCAACGGCGTGGGTTACACCAACTACCCCGACAACGTGGTGGTGAGCTTCGTGAAGCAGGCCGCTGAGTCGGGCGTCGACGTGTTCCGCGTGTTCGACTCGCTCAACTGGGTCGAAAACATGCGCGTCGCGATGGATGCCGTTGGCGAGAGCGGCAAGATCATCGAGGGCACCGTCTGCTACACCGGCAACGTGCTGGACCCGGAGCGCGCCAAGTATGACGTGAAGTACTACGTTGATATGGCGAAAGAATTGGAAAAGGCCGGCGCTCACGTGCTGGGCCTCAAGGACATGGCCGGCCTGCTCAAACCCGCCGCCGCCAAGGTGCTGATCCCGGCGCTGAAGGATGCGGTCGACATCCCGATCCACTTCCACACCCACGACACCGCCGGCATCGCCTGCGGCACCATCCTCGCCGCCGCCGAGGCGGGCGTGGACGCGGTGGATTGCGCGATGGACGCGCTCTCTGGCAACACCTCTCAGGCCACCCTCGGCACCGTAGTCGAGGCCCTGCAATACACCGACCGTGACACCGGGCTCGACATCGGCGCGATCCGCGAGATCTCCGATTACTGGGAGAGCGTGCGTGCGCATTACGCCGCCTTTGAGAGCGGCCTTCAGGCGCCCGCCTCCGAGGTTTACCTGCACGAGATGCCCGGCGGCCAGTTCACCAACCTCAAGGCGCAGGCCCGCTCGATGGGGCTGGAGGAGCGCTGGCACGAGGTCGCCCAGATGTATGCCGACGTGAACCAGATGTTCGGAGATATCGTGAAGGTCACCCCCTCTTCCAAGGTCGTGGGTGACATGGCGCTTATGATGGTTTCCCAAGGGCTTACCCGCGCCGATGTGGAAGACCCCAAGCGTGAGGTCGCCTTCCCCGACTCGGTGATCGACATGATGAAAGGCAACCTCGGCCTGCCCCCCGGCGGCTGGCCCGAGGCCATTCAGAAGAAGGTGCTGAAAGGCGAGAAGCCCCTCACCGAGCGGGCTGGCAAATCGATGAAGCCGATCGATCTGGAAGCCACCCGCAAGGAGGCCTCCGAAAAGCTGGGCTTCGAACTGGATGACGAGGATCTCAACGGCTACCTGATGTATCCCAAGGTCTTCTCCGATTATGCCGCCCGGCACGAGGAATATGGCCCCGTCCGCACCCTGCCGACCGATACGTTCTTCTATGGCATGGAGCCGGGAGACGAGATCAGCGTCGAGATCGACCCGGGCAAAACGCTGGAAATCCGCATGTCGGCCCAGGGCGAGACCAACGAAGAGGGCATCGCCCGCGTGTTCTTCGAACTCAACGGCCAGCCCCGCACGGTGCGTATTCCCGACCGCCGGGTGACGGCGGCGGTGCAGGCCCGCCCCAAGGCGGAACTCGGTAACGAAAACCACATCGGCGCGCCTATGCCCGGCTCCGTGGCCTCCGTTGGCGTGACCGCAGGCCAGAAGGTAAGTGCGGGCGATCTGCTGCTCACCATCGAGGCGATGAAAATGGAAACCGGCCTCCACGCTGAGCGCGACGCGACGGTCAAGGCCATCCACATCGCCCCCGGCGACCAGATCGACGCCAAGGATCTGCTGGTCGAGCTGGAGTAAACGCGCGGCACCGTCGCCACCGCCGGGCCAAAGCCCCCGGCGGTGCGTTTTGCCGCAAGTTATGCTATGTTTTCCCGTTCAGTAGCACCGGGGAGAAGGCACCATGCAGATCCAGTTCGAGGCTCACCGGCTCGCCGAGGCGCTCTCTGCCCTGCTCTGGTCCGGTCGAACCTACCGGCTCGGCGCAAAACTCGGCCTTGGTATCACCCCTGCCCGCGCCCGCGAGAGTGCTGGCGCGATCGATTGCTCGGGCTTCACCCGCTGGGTGCTCCACCACGCCAGCAACGGCCATCTCTCCCTGAGTGGCGGCACCATAAGCCAGCGCGCCCAACTCGAGGCACTTGGCTACGAACCTGTTCCGACTGAGGAAATCGCCACGCGGCAGTTACGCGAGGACCAACACCTGCGCATCGGCTTTCGCGGCACCGAGTATGCCCGCAACGCCGATGGCAGCTACGCGCGAGACGGCGACAGGCTAGTGGTCGAAGAGGTCGGCCATGTCTGGCTGGTGATCGATGGCATGACCTTCGAAAGCAGCGAGCGGCTCAACGGAAACGGGCCGATGGTCACCGACAGCAGAGACCAGCGCACAGATGGCGACTTCCTGTTCAATCTCGGCCCGGTGCCCGGGTGGCGCCAATCCAGCTACGACATCCTCTTTGCCCATGACGCCGCTCTGAACCACGCCTGAGGCCGCCCTTAGAAACGGCGTTGAAGCCCGCCCCGCTCTGATGTCAGATGCGGCCATTGCAAGCGGAGGGGCCATGTTCGCCGTCACATCTATCTACGCCGGGCTGCTCGCCCTGTTTTTCGTCGGCCTGAGCTATGCCGTCACCGTGCGCCGCCGCAGCAAGGGCATCTCGCTCGGCGATGGCGACGATAAACGGATGCGTGCTTTGACCCGCGCTCAGGGCAACTGCGCCGAATATGCGCCAATGGGCATCCTGCTGCTCGCGCTCTCGGAGGGGCAAGGCGCGCCGGCTCTGGCCCTGCATCTCCTTGGCATCGCCCTTGTGGCAGGCCGCATCCTTCATGCCCGCGCCCTCCTCGGCCCGCGGATGAGCGTGCCCCTGCGTGTGTCCGGCATGGTGCTGACCTTCTCGGCCCTTCTGCTCATGGGTCTCGGCCTTCTGTTTCACGCGCTTTTCTGAGGCCGGAAAAATTTTGCCGAAGGGGCGAATTTTTCCCTTGAACCCGCCCGGCCCCGCCGTTATTTCACCGCTACTCAACGGACGCGGGCGTAGCTCAGGGGTAGAGCATAACCTTGCCAAGGTTAGGGTCGTGAGTTCGAATCTCATCGCCCGCTCCAGAGAGTTTCCTTCACAGTTAAGATCGTGAGACTGGCGCCGATTGCGTCCTAGGCGCTTGCGTGCACGTCACCCGGCGCGAAGGCACGAAAGCGATCGGGATCGATCCCCTCTGCCGCGAGCGCGCGGTCGAGCAGTTCCACCGGTTCTTCGCGCGGCTCATCGGTTAGCTGGAAGGTGCCCCAGTGAATCCCCAGCGCCTGCCGCGTGCCAACATCCTTGAAAATCTGCACCGCTTCTTCTGGCCCGACATGCTGGTTGGCCATGAACCAGGTCGGCGCGTAGGCCCCGATCGGGATGAGCGCAACATCGGGCGCGCCGTGGCGGGCGCGGATATCATGAAAGATCGCGCCGTCGCCGTATCCGGTATCCCCGGCAAACCAGATCGAACCCTTCGGTGTGTCGATCCAATGGCCCGACCAAAGCGCCATCCGCCTGTCGCGCAACCCGCGGGAAGACCAGTGGTTGGCCGGTGTCAGCGTCACCTGCGCCCCCTCGCCCAGAGCAATGGCCTCGCGCCAATCCGCCACCGCCACCCGCGCCCCGCGCACCGCCCGCCGCACCGTCGCATCGGTGCCCAGCGGCATGATCATCAGCGGGGCGTGGGCCGCGTGAAGGCGGCGGAGCGTGGCCAGATCGAGGTGGTCATAATGGTTGTGACTGAGCAGCACCGCGTCGATCTTAGGCAGGTCGTCAAACCTCACCCCCGGCGCGGTGACCCGCTTCGGCCCGGCAAAGCGCACCGGGCTTGCACGGTCTGACCAGACCGGATCTGTCAGAATATTCAGCCCTGCCACCTGAATGAGCACGCTCGCGTGGCCCACCATCGTGAGCCGGGGCGCGTCAGTTCGTTCAGGCGGTATAGCAGGGGTCACATCCACATGCCGTGGCCACTTTGCCCGCTCGCCACTGCGATGCCACTTCCACAGGTCGCCAAAGCCACGATCCGGCAAGGGCTGGCCGGGCGAGAAAAACCGCAGCCCGTCAAAGTTGCTGCGGGCCGGGCCTGTGTAGTAGCGATTTCTGGGCATGATTTGCGGCTCCGTTCACTGCCTTTCTCAGCTAGTCCCTCCGCGCCCGCATGCAAAGCCCACGCCGCAACATTTCGGCGCACAGCGAGCCTCCTCACGCCCATCACTATTGGTTGAAGCGTGGCCGAATTTCGCTAGGCTCTAAGCATTGATTGCGCCTGAGGGAATTTGACAGATGTGGAATTTCAAGTCCTCCCTTGCCTGGGGACTGTTGAAGCAAACCGCCGCCTTTACCGGATATCGCCTCGGGGTCTTCCTCGGGATCGCAGCCTGTTACGCGCTGCTGGCCTGGATCGGGCACATCATCGGTGTGGCGATCACCCGGAGCGCCATGCAGGGCGGGGCCAGCTTTGGCACCGTGATCGCTCTCGCACGAACCATGCCGCTCCTCTTCATTCTCATGCTCTGCGGCGGGATGGGCGTGGGCATGTGGTTTTTGCGCAAACACCTCTACTGGTACATCCGCGCGCCGCACATGGCGCTGATGGCCGAGATCCTCGAAGGCCGCCGCCTGCCGGAAGGCAGCCAGATCAAGGCCGGTATCGCGATTGTCACCGAGCGCCATGGCGACATGAACCGCCTCTGGGCGCTGCGCGGCCAGATCGAGAAAACCCTGCCCGCGATCAACCCGCTGCTCCCCCTGCGAGAGCTGTTCAGGATGAAACCCGAGGGCAAGGGCGTGGGGATGAACCAACCCTACCTCTGGCTCTCCGAGCGCCCGATTGATGAGATGGTGCTGGCCCACGGGATGCGCAAACGGGCGGTAAACCCCTTTGCCGCCGCCCGCGAGGGGCTGGTGCTGCTGGCGCAGAACGGCAAGCCCGTGGTCGGCAATGCGCTGACGCTGCAGGGGCTTGGCTGGGCCTACGGCCTGCTGGCCTTCGTTGGCTGGCTCATCCTGTTCGTACCGATCATCCTCGTCGCCCCCGGCGCGGGCCTTCTGGTTGTGATCATCAGCGGCTTCTTTGCATGGGGCACCAAAGCCGGGTTGATCGATGCCTTCACCAACGGCTGCCTGCTGCAAATCTACATCGGCGCCACCCGCGGCCAGCGCCCAAACCCCGATTGGGAAACCCGACTGGATGTCGATGCGCTCGCCTTTGCCGCGCTCGGCCAAGAGGCCGCCACGCTCCCCGGCGGGGCCGATCGCACCACGGCCACGGCGCAGAAAACCGTGATTGGCGGCGAGATGCCCGCTGCAGCCGAAGCGCCCCCCACACCAAAGCCATCGGCCCCCAACACAGCCGCCGCACCAGTCGCAGCGGCTGCGACCACGGCCGCAGTGGCAGGAACCGCCGCCGAGGAACAGGCCGGAGCCTCGGCTTTCACCCCGCCCGCAGAGCTCATGCCCAGCGGGTTCGTTCCCCCCAAGCCCACGCCGCGACCCGCCGCGGAAGTTGCGCCTGCAGCCAAGGCAGAGGCCGCACCCACAGCCCCGGCGCCAGCGCCCGAACCAACTCCCACACCGGCCGTGCCTGCGGCCCCTACGGCGGCCCCCGAGCCTGCGCCCACGCAGGAGCCGGACCCTGAGCCAACGCCCGAACCCGAGCCGGAACCCACGCCAGAGCCGGCCCCCGAACCCGTGCCGGAGCCCACGCCGCAACCGGTGCATCCGCCGACCCCGCCTGAGACCCCGGCAGACCCGCCGCAGGAAGCACCGCCCCCCGCACCGCCGGAGGTGCCTCACCCGACACCGCCGCAGGAAATCCCGCCAAGCGCACCGCCAGAGATTCCCACTGCGCGCGAGGCCGAAGCCGAGCCGGAACCGGACCACGTGACCGAACTCCCCCCGCTCACCGAGGCGGATAGCGTGACCACCACGCCGCAGGCGCTTGCCGAGGATCCCGAAACGCGCGCCACCCCGGCGGCCATCGCCGACCCGTGGAGCGCCCCGCCGGAGCCAGAAGAGGCGGAAGAACCCGCCGCTCCCGAGCCGCCCGAGCCCGCTATTGTTCCGCGTGACGAGGTCACACAGGCCCCGCAGGCCTTGGCTGACGATCCGGAAGCCTCCGCCACACCGGCTGAAATCGCCGATCCTTGGGCCGCAGCCCCCGCGCCCGCGGCAGCCCCTGCGCCGCCGCAACCCGCTGCCGAGGCCGCGCCCGAAACGCCCCCAGAGCCAGCACCTGAGCCTGAGCCTGAGCCAAGCCCCGCGCCGCCGCAGATCGACGTGCCGGAGCCTGCCCCGGCAGAGATCGCACCGGCGCCACTACCGCCTGAGCCTCCCGCACCGCCACCGCCGCCAGCACCGCCTCAGGCGAGCGCGAAAACGGTGATCGCGCCGCTCCCCATGCTGGACGATGACAAAACCCCACCGGACGAGCGCTGACGCGCGAACAAAAACGCAGGGGCGCAATCGGCTGGCGCAGGCGCGCCACAGCCTGCGCCCCTCCGCGCCTGCCCCTCTTTCCCCGCGCCGCCCCCGCGCCTATACCGCCTCAGACCCGTTCCGGAGGCCCCAATGCGCACAGCCAGCGTCACCCGTGAAACCGCGGAAACCGCGATCACCGTCGAGATCGACCTCGACGGAACCGGCAGCTACGACAACGCTACCGGCGTCGGTTTCTTCGACCACATGCTCGACCAATTGGCCCGCCACGCGCTGATCGACATGAAGATCTCGGCCAAGGGCGACCTGCACATCGACGATCACCACACCGTCGAAGACGTGGGCATCACGCTGGGCAAGGCACTGACCGAGGCGATGGGCGACAAGCGCGGCATCACCCGTTATGGTGCCTGCCTGCTGCCGATGGACGATGCGCTCCTGCGGGCCGCACTCGACCTCTCCGGCCGGCCCTTCCTTGTCTGGAATGTCGACTTCCCCACCCAGAAGATCGGCACCTTCGATACCGAGCTGGTGCGCGAGTTCTTTCAGGCCTTCTCGACCCACGGCGGCATCACCCTGCACGTAGACGCGCTGCACGGCTTCAACAGCCACCACATCGCCGAGGCCGCCTTCAAGGCCGTGGCCCGGGCGCTGCGGGATGCGCTGGAGGCCGACCCGCGCAAGGCCGATGCCATCCCTTCGACCAAGGGCACGCTCTGAGCGCGTGGCTCTGACCGTTTTCGAGAACGTCCTCACTGACCGGGGATCGAAATACGCTGTCTCGGGTGGCCCGGCTGGCTCCAAAGCGGAGGTGCAGACCCTCCTGAAAGAGCTAAAGCGCAACAAGAAGTTCGCCAAGGCGACCCACAACACATGGGCGCTCCTTTTGCCGGACGGCCCGCTGAAGGGCGATGATGGCGAAGCGGGCGCAGGCATGGTGATTGTGCGGATGCTGGAGCGCGCCCAACTCGAGAACCATCTGGTGATCGTCACCCGCTGGTTCGGCGGCACCCACCTCGGCGGCGACCGCTTTCGCCGGGTGCAGGATTGCGTTACCCATTATCTCGACCAGATGGAGGGTTAGCCCATGTCTCTCTTTTCAAAGCTCTTCGGCGGCAAGAGCCAGCCCGCCGGCCCCGAGCCGGTCGATCACAAGGGCTTTTCCATCACACCCTGCCCCGAGAAGGCGCCCGGCGGCTTTCGGATCGGCGCGATGATCGAGAAGGACGGCCAAAGCCACCACATGATCCGCGCCGATGTCATCGCCGATGAGACCGACGCGGCGGAGGCCAGCCTGCGCAAGGCTTGCCAGATGATCGACGAACAGGGCGAGCGGCTGTTCTGACCGGCCCGATCAGCCGAGTGAAACCGTCCGGCCGACATGCCAATCGCGAACATGCCACTCGATCTCATAGGTGGTTGAGTTGATGTGATTCCCGATCCCGATGATCTTGCCGTCGTGCCCCTGCGGGTTGACGTAGAAGATGGTGATCCCGTTCGACTTGCCGATCTTTCCCGACGAGGTGTGGTAGACATCGTGGCCGCGATACTTGCTGGTGTGCGAACGGTTCGGCTCCTGAAACTTGCCGTGAGGCACATGCTTGTTCGGGCCGCTCGTTGCCTTGCCAGCGCCATCCATGAAGGCCGCAACAACGCTCTTGATGTTTGAGCCGCGCGACTTGCGCTCACTTGCGCCCATGTCGAGCTTGCCGGCGATCCACTCTTCCATCTGTTCGGGGGAGAGAATGCCCATCGGGCCCGTGCCATCGGCATTCGCATGCCCCGACATTACAAGGGGATCATGTGTCATGATGCAGTCCTAATCGAGAAGTTCTGAAAATGGTGGACCTCCACCCTAGCGCGACAGATGCCCTTGCGTAAACCCGTCTCGATTGCAGAAAGTTCGGCCTACGGCCCCGACTGCTCCAGCCGCCCGCCCTGCCGAACCTGCACCACGCGCTTTGCCTTTCCGGTGCGGTCGTCCGTCTCCACGTAGAGGCCGCACAGGGTGGCCTCCCCCATTGCGGGCTGAAACCGCCCCTTCGCCATGCCCGTCACGAACCGGCGCATCGGCTCGTCAGGCTCCATGCCGATGACCGAGTTGTAATCGCCGCACATGCCAGCATCGGCCTGAAACGCCGTGCCTTTCGGCAGCAGTTGGGCATCACCCGTCGGCACATGGGTGTGGGTGCCGACCACCACGCTCGCGCGGCCATCGCAAAAGTGTCCCATCCCCATTTTCTCTGAGGTCGCCTCGCAATGCATATCGATCAGCGAGGCCTGCACCAGCCCGCCGGGCACGTGCGATTTCAGCACCGGCTCGATCGCGGAGAACGGATCATCAAAGCACCGCTTCATGAACACCTGCCCCAGCACCTGCGCCACCAGCACCTTGCGCCCGCCCGGCGCGTCATAGACCCGAAAGCCCTTGCCTGGCGCGTCCTTGGCAAAGTTGATCGGCCGCAGCACCCGCGGCTCCGAGCCGATGAAACTGAGCATGTCTTTCTGGTCGAAGGCATGGTCGCCGAGGGTGATCACATCGGTCCCGGCCTCCAGCAGCGCCTTGGCATGCGCGCCCGAGAGCCCTGCCCCCGAGGTCGCGTTCTCGCCATTGACCACCACAAAATCGAGCCGCCACGCCTCGCGCAGCCCCGGGAGCCGCTCGGCCACCGCCGTCCGGCCCGCGCGCCCCATTACATCGCCAAGAAAGAGTATCCGCATGAGAAAGCCCTAAGCTGCATCGGGTCACAGGGCAAGATGCGGTGCATAGGCTGCGGGCGCGGCCACGCCTCAGCTGCGCTCCGCCAGCCGCTTTTCGATCGCCTCAAGGCGGGCCAGAACCGTCTCGCGGTAGGCATCGGTCGCGGCCACGCTCTCCTCTTCATGGGCGGTCTGCATCGAGTTGACCACGAGACCGACGATCAGGTTCACCACGGCAAAGGTCGTGACCATGATGAAGGGCACGAAGAAGGCCCAGGCCCAGGGATAGACCTCCATCACCGGGCGCACGATGCCCATCGACCAGCTTTCCAGCGTCATGATTTGAAACAGCGTATAAGCCGAGGTACCCATGTCGCCGAACCAGTCGGGGAAGGCGGTGCCGAACAGCGTAGTGGCAATGACCGCGCCCACGTAGAACAGCAGCGCCATCAACAGGAACACACTGGCCATGCCCGGCAGCGCGGTCAGAAAGGCCTCCACCACGCGCCGGAGCCGTGGCGCGACCGAGATCACCCGCAGCACCCGGAGCACCCGCAGGGCGCGCAGCACCGAGAAACCATGGCCCGACGGCACCAGCGCCACCGCCACCACCGCCAGATCGAACAGGTTCCACCCACCTCGAAAAAACGACCAGCCCCGCGCACAGAGCCGCGCTGCGATTTCGACGACGAAGATCGCAAGGCAGATCGTGTCGATGATGACCACGAGGCTGCCCACACGGCTCATTACTTCGGGCGAGGTTTCGAGGCCAAGCACAACGGCGTTGAGCACGATCACCCCGGTTATGGCACTTTGAACGTCGCCGCGATCGAGGAAGGCGCCGAGGCGCGCACGGAAGGTCATATTCTGGGAGGGCTCCGACTGTTGTTGAGCCGTTACTTGGGGACGCAGCGAACCAGGGTCAACCCGATGAGCGGCAAGGTCAGAAGGTCAGCACACCGGCTTCGGTCACGATCATGTCAAGCGGCGCATCTGTCGGTTCTTGCGGCAAAAACTCCGCTTCTTGGGCAGAGTAGGCAAAGCCGATGGCAAGCACCGGGCCATCGCGGCGGAGCAGTTCGAGCGTCCGGTCGTAGAACCCGCCACCATAGCCCAACCTTGCGCCCGCACGGGTGAAAGCGACCAGCGGCACCACGAGGATCTCGGGCCGCATCACCTCCCCAGTTGGCTCCAAAGTGCCAAAGCGCGCCGCAACCATCTCTGCCCCCGGCTCCCACATCCGGAACACCAGCGGTGTGGCGGGCGCGATGATGGTGGGCAGCCCCACCGGCCCGTGTGCGGCGGCTTCCTCCAGCGCGGGCAGTGGGTCGATCTCGTCGCGCATCGCCATGTAGCCCGCGAGCGGCACGCCGCGATAGCCGGCCAACACCTCTGACAGGCGGCCTGCCGCGTGGCCGGACCACTGCGCATGGGCCTCGGCCCGCCGCGCCAGCGCCGCCGCGCGCGCGGCCTTTTTCTCTTCCACGAGGCTCACAGCAGCATCACCGCCGCCAGACCGAGGAAGGCGAAGAAGCCCACCACATCGGTCACCGTGGTTACGAAGGCGCCGGAGGCCAGCGCAGGGTCGATATCGAACTTGTCGAGCAGCACCGGCACGAGGATGCCCGCAAGCCCGGCCACCAGCAGGTTGATGATCATCGCCAGCGCCAGCACCGCGCCCAGCATGGCGGTGTCGAACCAGAACCAGCCCACGAGCCCCATCAGCACGGCAAAGGCGAGCCCGTTCACGAGCCCCACCGCCGCCTCCCGCCGGATCACGCGCCACACGTTGGAGCCGGTAAGGTCCTTGGTGGCGATGGCCCGCACCGCCACGGTGAGTGATTGCGTGCCGGCATTGCCGCCCATCGAGGCAACGATGGGCATGAGTACAGCCAGCGCCACGAGTTGCGCGATGACCGCCTCGAACTGGTCGATCACCAGTGAGGCGAGGATCGCGGTCACGAGGTTCACTGCCAGCCAAGGAAAGCGCAGCTTGGTGGTCTCCCACACCGAGTCCGTCACCCGGCTTTCATCGCCCACACCGGCGAGACGCAGCAGGTCTTCCTCGGCCTCAAGGTCGAGCACCGACATGGCGTCATCGATTGTGATCACCCCGACAAGTCTGTCGGAGTGGTCGACCACAGGCACCGAGATCAGGTGATACTGGTTGAAGGCATATGCCACCTCGCCCTCATCCTGATCCACCGGCACGGTGCGAAAACTGTCTTCGGTGATATCCATCAGCAGGGTCGAACGCGGGCTGGCCAGAATGCGGCCCAGCGCGACGTAGCCCACCGGGTGCATCTTCGGGTCGATCAGGATGACGTGGTAGAACTGCTCGGGCAGCTCCTGCCCCTCGGCCCGCATGAAATCGATCATCTGGCCCACATCCCAATGTTCGGGCGCGCGCACCACCTCGCGTTGCATCAGGCGGCCGGCGGATTCCTCAGGCCACGAGAGCGCCTCTTCCACCGCGATCCGGTCGGCGGCAGGCAGCGCCTCCAGAATTGCTTCCTGCTGTTCTTCCTCGAGGTCTTCCACGAGGTCGACCACGTCATCGGAGTCGAGCTCCCGTACCGCCTCTGTCAGCGCCTCGGGCGAGAGGGCACCGATCACCTCTTCGCGGATGGTCTCATCGAGTTCCGAGAGGATCTCGCCGTCGACGTTCTCGCCCCACAGCAGGATCAGCTCACGCCGCGGACCCTCCCCGATCTGTTCCAGAAGGTCGGCGATGTCGGCGGCATGGAGCGGGTCCAGCAGCTCCGAGAGCGTGCCGGTGTCATCGTTGAAGGTCGCCTCCAGCACCGCCTGCACGAAGGGCGTTTGCAGGCCGTATTCCTGCTCTTCGCGCTCCTCGGGGAGGGGCTCGGGGCGCTCGTCCTCCTCGGCGACGGTGATCGGCTCTCGGCTCATCGGCGGGCCTCCTTCTGGGTGTCGCGGCCAACATATTGCACGTGCGAAAAGGCGCAAGGCGCAGCGGGGCGATTGCCCGGCCCCGCGTGAATTCGCCGTTGTGCCGCTGCGTGCTGTCATTTCACGCATTTACCAAGGCGCAGGCGGCGCTTACGCTTGTCGCATGTCTGCCCCCGCCTCCCCCGACGCCGCCTCCGGTGCGGCTCCCGAGACCCTCCTGCTCGGGCAGATCCTCGATTTTACCGCCGACCCTTTCTCGAGCCCGCCTGAGGACTCCGCCCGCCACCTGAGCCGCGGCGGCATCGTCCTGCGCGGTGGCCGGATCACCGAGATCGGCCCGGCCGCCCGGCTGATCGAGAGCCACGCCTCCGCCCGGCGGGTGGACTATGGCGCGGCCCTGCTCCTGCCCGGCTTCGTCGACGCACATGCCCATTACCCCCAGACCGGCATCATCGCCTCATGGGGCAAACGGCTGATCGACTGGCTGGAGGGCTACACCTTTCCGGAAGAGAGCCGCTTTGGGGATGCGCTCTATGCGGCCACCATCGCAGGGCGCTATCTTGACCTTGCCATTGCCAATGGCACCACAACCATTGCCAGCTTCTGCACCTCGCACCCCGAGAGCGTAACGGCCTTCTTTCAGGCCGCCCAGGCGCGGGGAATGGCGGTGGTCGGCGGCAAAGTCGCGATGGACCGCAACGCCCCCGATGCGCTGAAGGACACCCCCGAGCGGGCTTATGACGAGAGCAAGGCGTTGCTGCAACGCTGGCACAAGCAGGGCCGCGCACGCTACGCCATCACGCCCCGGTTTACCCCTACGTCAACTGAAGCCCAGCTTGAGGCGATGGGCGCGCTGTGGGCCGAGCACCCCGATTGCGCCATGCAGACCCATCTCTCCGAACAGGTCGAGGAAATCGCCTGGGTAAAGGAGCTCTGCCCCGAGGCCGAAGATTACCTCGCCACCTATGAGAAGCACCGGCTCATCGGCCCAGGCGCGCTCTTCGGCCACGCCATCCACCTGACCGACCGCGAGCGGGCGCGGCTGGCAGAGAGCGGCTCGGCGGTGGTGCATTGCCCGACCTCCAACACCTTCATCGGCTCCGGCGTCTTCGATGCCGCCGGGTTGGTTGCGGGCGGTGTGGAGGTGGGGCTGGCCACCGACACCGGGGGCGGCTCTTCCTTTTCGATGCTGCGGACGATGGGCGCGGCCTATGAGATCAGCCAGCTCAACGGCGCGGTGCTGCACCCCGCCCACCTGCTCTGGCTCGCCACAACCGGCTCCGCCAAGGCGCTGCGGATGGAGGCCGAGGTGGGCACGCTCGCGCCCGGATCGGCCGCCGACATCATCGCGGTCGACCTCGCCTCGACCCCGGCCATCGCCCAACGCGCTGCCCGCGCCCGCGACATCTGGGAGGCGCTCTTTCCGACGATGATGATGGGGGACGACCGGGCGGTGAAGGCCGTGTGGGTCAACGGCGTCAGCCGCCGCTGACCGGGCGGGTCAGCAATTGGAAGCGAGGTTGAGCACCCACTTGTCACCCGCCTTGCCGATGCCGAAGAACCTGACATCGCGCAAGAGCATGTTCTTATCATGCGCCCTGGAGCCGCGCCACCCCTTCATCAAAGCGCTGACCGAGGGGTAGCCCCCCGCGATGTTCTCCGCTGTCGTGCCCGAGCAACCGCGCCGCTTCATCCGGCTGCGTGAAGAGCTGCCATCCCGCCCTTTGTGCGAGAAATAGCCCTTGCGCGCCATGTCGTCGGCGTGATCCACCGCAGCCCTCTCCAACCCCGGCGCGGCGACCAGCGGCGCACGGCCTTTGGAGACGCGATAGGCGTTGAGCACCGCGCCGAACTCTGCGGTCAGATCGCTTGCCACCAGAAGCGGTGCGGGCGCGGTGGCATGAACTGGCGCGTGAGCGCTGGCAGTTCCGGCGAGGATCAGCGCTGCAAGCGCGGTCGCGATCGGTTTCATGGCATGGCCTCCTAGGTTGCGCCCACCTGAGGGCAGGGTCCGCCAGCGGTCAACCGTGCAGGGTCACTCCGCGCGCATCAGGCGGGCGATTGCCTGTGAGGCCTGCGCCGCGATGGCACGTGCATCGGCCAACACCAGTTCGCCGCCTTTCACCACCACGCGCCCCTCCACGAAGAGGTCACGCACCCGCGTTGGGCCGGCCAGAAGCAGCGCCGCCCGATCCCAGTTTCCAGCGGCCTCGATGGTGCTCATGTCCCAGATCGCAAGATCGGCGCGAAAGCCCGGGCGGATCTGGCCCAGATGGCTGCCCCGACCGAGCAACTCCGCCCCACCGCGCGTGGCAATGCGCAAGGCTTCGCGGGCGGGCATTGCATCTGCCCCGTCGCGGACGCGCGCCATGAGCAGCGCCATGCGCGCCTCGGCCAACAGATTGCTGGCATCATTCGAGGCAGAGCCATCCACGCCCAGCCCCACCGGCACGCCCGCATCCCGCATGGCCCGCACAGGCGCGATGCCCGAGCCGAGGCGGCAGTTGGAGCAGGGACAATGGGCCACGCCGGTCTTGGTATGTGCGAACAGGTCGATCTCGCCCGCATCCAGCTTCACGCAATGGGCATGCCACACATCCTCGCCGACCCAGCCCAGCTCCTCGGCATATTGCCCCGGACGACAGCCAAAATTGGCCTCCGAATAGGCGATGTCTTCCTCGTTCTCCGCCAGATGGGTGTGCAGTCGCACCCCCTTTTCGCGGGCCAACAGCGCCGCGTCGCGCATCAACTCCCGGCTCACCGAAAAGGGAGAGCACGGCGCGAGGCCGACCTGCACCATCGCTGCATCGGAAGGGTCGTGGAAGGCCCCCACCACCCGTGCGGAATCGGCAAGAATCGCAGTCTCATCCTCCACCAGTGCGTCGGGCGGCAGACCGCCCTTACTCTCACCAATGCTCATCGCCCCGCGGGTGGCCAGAAAACGGATGCCAACCTCCGAGGCCCCTTCGATGCTGTCCTCCAACCGCGACCCGTTCGGGAAGAGATAGAGATGATCGGAACTCATCGAACAGCCCGACAGCGCCAGCTCTGCGCAGGCCAGTTGGGCAGACAGGCGGATATCATCCGGCGTCATCCGGCCCCAGATCGGGTAGAGCGCCTGCAGCCAGCCAAAGAGCAGCGCGTCCTGCCCGGCCCGCACGGCGCGGGTGAGGCTCTGGAACATGTGGTGATGGGTGTTCACCAAGCCGGGGGTCACAAGGCAGCCCTCGGCGTTGACCACGTCTGCATCGTTGGGCGCGAGATTGGGGCCGATCTCGTCGATTACGCCGCCGCGCAAACGCACATCGAGCTCACCCTCGGTTCCGGTATCGTCCATGCAAAGCACGTGGCCGCCCCGGATGAGCCGGTGGGTCATGCGCCCTGCTCCGCCAGTAGCGCCATTGCCGCGCGGTGCAACTCGGGCGTGGCCGCAGCGAGCGCTCTGCCCCCTTCATGCACCGGGCCGCCCTCCCAATCGGTCACGATACCGCCCGCCGCCTCGATCACCGCGATCGGCGCGGCGATGTCATAGCTTTGCAGCCCCGCCTCGATAACGAGGTCGATCTGCCCGAGGGCAAGCAGGGCGTATGCGTAGCAGTCCAGCCCGTAACGGGTGAGTTGCACCTCGCGCGCCACACTTTGAAACGCCGCCGCCTCAGCCTCTGTGCCGACCTCGGGAAAAGTTGTGAAGAGCGTTGCCTCCGCCAGCGCACGGCCCTCGCGCACCCGCAAAGGGGCCTCGCCGTAGGGATGGGCCAACTTCGCAGCGCCCAGTCCGCCCTCGAACCGCTCAGCGGTGTAGGGCTGGTCGATGATGCCGTAGAAAGGGCCGCGCATATCCTGCAAGGCGATGAGCACGCCCCAACTTGCCGTGCCGGAGATAAAGGCGCGGGTGCCATCGATCGGGTCGAGCACCCAGGTCAGCCCGCTCTCACCCACCTGTCGGCCGAACTCTTCGCCCAGAACGGCATCCTGCGGGCGCAGCTCGGCCAGAACACCGCGCATGGCCTCTTCTGCCGCCCGGTCGGCCAATGTGACCGGGTCAAACCCGCCTTGGCCGTCTTTGTTCTCCGCCGTTAGCGGCTTGCGGAAATACGGCAGGATCGCCGCTCGGGCAGCCTCCGCCATCGCAGCGCCGCAGGCCCGGAGTGCGGCCGCATCTTCTGCTGTCAGGTCTTCTCGTCTCATAAGGCACCCCCTGCCTGAGCCTTAGCGCAGGCGCCCCAACGAGAAAAGCGCCCCAAAGCGGGGCGCTCTCCTGAAAAACACGATTGTACGATTACAAGCGAGTCAGTTCACGTCGCTCAATACGCGGGCCAGATCGAACAACCGGCGGCGCTGGCTCTCGGGGATTGCGTAGTAGCTGCGCACCAGTTCAAGCGCTTCGCGGTCACCAAGGATATCTCCCGGCACGCTCTCGCCCTCGCTCACCTCGGTCTTGGCGACTTGAGGCAGGTCTTCGCTCAGACCTTCGAAGAAAAAGGAGATCGGCACATCAAGCGCATGGGAAATGTCCCAAAGACGCGATGCGCTGACGCGGTTCATGCCGGTCTCGTATTTCTGGATCTGCTGAAATTTGATCCCGACCTTCTCGGCCAGTTGTTGCTGCGTCATGCCGACCATCCACCGACGGTGCCGAACGCGCTTGCCAACATGTATGTCGACCGGATGTTTCATTAAAGTCTCCTTAAGGCTCTTCTTTCTCACTTATGTAGCAACTTCCGTGCCAAACGGCTCAGGAGGTGGGGTATTCTCTACTTCAGTTCGTAAAAAAATTTGATCGAATGCAAATTCAGGGGGTTAACCAACGACTCCCTGCGGAAAACCATGCCACAGTCATCGTTCCACGGCAAGTTTAAGGCGGAAATGAGATACAATTATGGGTTGCATTTGAGACCCACGATCTGCCATTGCAAATTGCAACTGCATAATGCGAACCATCCACAGGATTGCGCAACTTTGGCGCACGCCCTAGTTCAGGTGCGCAAACGGAGGGAGAATTCATGAAGGCCTACCGCGTCACCGCAACGGGAGAACGACCCGCACTCACCGATATTCCGTCGCCTGAACCGGCACCGGGCGAGGTGGCCGTTCAGATCGCGGCCTGCGGGCTCAACTTCGCCGATCTCCTGATGGTCGAAGGCACCTATCAGGACACCCCCCCTGCCCCCTTCACCCTCGGGATCGAACTGGCTGGCACCGTGACGGCTCTGGGCGAGGGAGTCGAAGGGCTGGCTGTCGGCGAGCGTATCGGCGTGTTCGGCGGCCGGGGCGGACTTGCAGAAGAAGGCTGCTTTCCTGCGACACGCTGCCTGAAGCTCCCGGACGCAATGCCCTTTCATATCGCAGCAGCCTTTCTGGTGGCCTATGGCACCTCTCATCTGTCGCTCGTGCATCGCGCGCGGCTGGCACAGGGCGAGCGCCTTGTTGTCACCGGCGCGGCGGGCGGCGTGGGGCTGACCGCGGTAGAACTTGGGGCAAAGCTTGGCGCAGAGGTCGTGGCCATTGCGCGGGGCGCCGACAAGCTGGAGGTTGCAGCGAAGGCCGGCGCGACACACCTGATCGACGCGCAGAGTGAAGATATCCGCGGTCAATTAAAGGCCCTCGGCGGCCTCGATGTGCTCTATGACACCGTGGGCGATCCGCTATTCACCGAGTGCTTCCGCGCCGCCCGCCCTGAAGCGCGACTCTTGGCCATCGGCTTCGCGGGCGGCAAGGTGCCGCAGATCAAGGCCAACCACCTGCTGGTGAAGAACCTCACGGTGATGGGGCTGTATTGGGGCGGCTACATGGGCTTTGCACCCGAGGTGCTCACCGGCTCTCTTGGCGAACTCATGAAGCTCTGGGAAACCGGCGGCTTGGACCCGCATGTCTCCCATCGCCTGCCACTAGACCAGATCGATGAAGCGATGGACCTGATCAGGACGCGGCGCTCGACCGGTAAGGTTGTTGTTGAACCACAGCGCTGAGCGCCTCGCCGATCACGCCGCTATCCCCGACGGGCACCGAGCCCATGCCGGTGCTCGGCAAACGCCCCGCGTAGGACCGCCGCAATAGCTCAGCCAGCGCCTCCTGCGCCGGGTTTTTGAGGTTCGACGCGCCGTAGAGGTTGATCCGGAACGAGCGCAGTTCGGGCAACGCCCCACCGTGGCAGATCGGCTCTGTGGTGGGCGGGTGCATCCCCTCCAGCATCGCATGCACGGCGAGATCGGCATTCACAGTTGCCTCCACCGTGCGAGATGAGTTGGAGCTGACCTGCATCGTCCAGGGCAGGCCCGCCTCGTCGAGTGCACGCTGTACGATGGGCTTGAAGAAGCACTTCTCTTCGAAGGCCAGCGGGAGCGGACGCCGCCGCCATGCGCAGCCACCGGGCGCGCCCACCCAAACCAGCGGCACCTCGCGAAGGGTTTCACCGCCCTCATCCATGCCGTCCTCGGTGGTCACGATCATGTCGCACTCGCCCTTGGCGAAATCCTCCTTGAGGCTGCGCGTGAAAGACGACACCAGATGCACCCGCACGCGCGGAAATTCGGCGGCGAAGCGCTGGAGCATCCGGGGGATGTAGCCCAGCACGATGTCATGGGGCACGCCAAGCACGATTTGGCCCTCGAACTCCTCAGCCGTCAGCCGGGTGATCGCCTCATCATTCAACGTTAGCATCCGCCGGGCATAGCTGAGCAGTTGTTCGCCCGCCGGGGTGAGTGCGATCTGCCGCTGCGAGCGATCCAACAGCTTCTGGTCCAGCGACTCCTCCAACCGTTTCAACTGCATCGAGACAGCTGATTGCGTGATGTTGAGTTGTCCTGCCGCGCGGGTGACGCCGGCACAATCGGCGACTGTCACGAAGCTGCGGAGGGCGGTCAGGTCCAGATTGCGTGGCATCATCAAGCTCCGTGATGGCTGGCGTCACAAACATTCGTTTTCAATATGCCATGTCATCCGCCATATATCAATCATCCTGATCAAACAGATCGCAACGTTCACAGATAGCAAAGGATCGGCCCGATGAGCTTCCCCGCCTCCACCCTCTCCTCCGGCGCCCTGTCCGGACACCACCCCGCCGCCATCCGCGGCAGCCTGATGACCCGCGCCCTGAACCTTCTCGCCCTGCGCCGCCAACGCCGCGCACTGGCCCGGCTCGACGCCGATTTGCTGAAGGATATCGGCATCACACCCGACGAAGCACGCACCGAAGCGGCGCGTCGTCTGTGGGACGTTCCCCCGGGCTGGCGGTCCTGATCCCGCCAACCCATGAGAGCGGCGCTCCCCCCGAGTGCGCCGCTCTCGAAATCTTTGGGTCGAAACAGCATGTTTCCCCGCCAGAACCACTTGAAATCAAGGCCGACTGTGCCGATATTTGACACCAAGCAGTGCGTCCGCCGGGCGTGCTGACCCAAACTTTGTGCAAATGGAGGCATGAATGGCAGAGACTGGACCGATCCGCACGATGGGCGCAGGCGTCCGTACGGCGCAGATCGACGAGGGCCTCCGGGCCCATATGAGCAAGGTTTATGGCACGATGTCGGTGGGCCTGCTGCTCACCGCGGCCGTGGCATGGGCCATCGGCACCAACGACGCGCTGGTGATGCAGATTTTCGCCACGCCGCTGCGCTGGGTCGTCATGTTCGCCCCGCTGATCCTGATCTTCGCCTTCGGCGCCATGGTCAACCGTATGTCGGCCGCCGCGGCACAGCTCTTCTTCTACGGCTTCTCCGCCGTGATGGGCCTGTCGATCAGCTGGATCTTCGCCGCTTACACCGACTTCTCGATCGCCCAGACCTTCCTTGTGACCGCAATCGCCTTCGCCAGTCTGTCCCTCTGGGGCTACACCACCAAGAAGGACATCTCGGGCTGGGGCAGCTTCCTGATCATGGGTGTGATCGGCATCCTGGTGGCTTCGATCATCAACATCTGGCTGCAAAGCCCGGGCATGATGTTCGCCATCTCGATCCTCGGCGTTCTGATCTTCGCGGGCCTCACCGCCTACGACACGCAGAACATCAAGAACACCTACATCGCCCACGCGGCGCATGGGGATCAGGAGTGGCTCGGCAAGGCCGCCGTCATGGGCGCGCTGAGCCTCTACCTGGACTTCATCAACATGTTCATGTTCCTGCTCTCGCTGATGGGCGGGCGTGAATAAGCCGCAAGGCTGACAGACCAACAGTCAAAGGGCCGCCCATCGGGGCGGCCCTTTTTTATTGGCAGGCTCAGGCTGCGCCGGGTGCAGCAGCCGGGCGCCCGGCGGAGCGGACCTGCCCCGGCAAGGCCTGACGCCGCCATTCGCCCGCTTCAACCACAGCCAAGAATGCCGCGATTTCCTGTCGTGATGCCAAACGGACCACCCCGAGGTGCTCCGGCGGCTCCGCCACAAGCTCGGCGATCCGGGCGCGGGAAGCCTTCCGCGTGCGCCATATCCAGATGAAGAAATCGAGTGCGCCCTTGTCCAGCCGCTCCACGCAGCCTTCGGGCAGGTCAGGGCGTGTCTTCCCGAGGTATCGCAATTGCCGCCGGATCACCCGGAAGAGCCGCAACCCGACCGGGAAATCCAGCCAGATCATCAGGTCGGCCCGCGCCATCCGCTGCTCATAGGTCCGCGAGTGGCCACCCTCGAAAATCCAGCGCGGCTTGCGGTGGACCTCCTGGGTCATCCAATCCTTCACCTCCGCCTCGCGAGGCACCCAGCCCGGCGCGTAGTGGATGTGGTCCATGTGGAACACGGGCAAACCGGTGACCGCCCCCAGCGCCCGCGCCAGGGTGGATTTGCCCGAACCGGGCCCTCCTACGATCATCACCCGTTCCATACCTGCAATTCTGCGCCGCGGCGCGACACTTCGCAAGTGCGGCACAGATCACAAATCGCTACACATCTGCACCGCCGGAAACTCGAGGCCGGGCGCAAGGGTCACGGTGATCTCCGCCTGAGGAACAAAGCCCACAGCAGCGTAGAACGGCTCGGCGGTGACGGTCGAGTAGCACATCATCCGCCGCACCCCGGCGAGTTGCGCCTCGAAGAGCGCGTGCTCCAGCAGCGCCCGCCCCACCCCGTGCCGCGTCGCGTGGGGCGCGGTGGCAACGTGTCGGATGTGCCCCACCTCGCGCGGCCCCGTCGCGCCGCCACCGGGGGCGTGATACGTCCAGCCGCCTGCCCCCAAGAGCCCGTCTCCGGTGTCGGCAAGGTAGTAGGTGCCGCAGGACAGCAGCGAGGAGCGCGGGCGGGTGATGTAGGGGAGCGCCTGCGCCAATGCCTCGGCGGGATAATCCGGTGCGAGCAGGGTCGCGTAGGAGGTGGCCAGCAGCTTGCCCACCGGGGCCACATCGCCCATGCGGGCGGGGCGGATGGTGAAGGGCGGCAGAGCAGGGCGAGGGATGTGCCCGGGGGTGTCTCTGATATGGGTCTGCATGGCATGGCCTCCTTGGGACCTGTTGGGGAGGAGGCTCGCGGGGTGCTGGCTGTATTGAAAAGAAAAACCGCGCGAGCCTTGGGGCGTCGCGCGGTTTTCTGAGCTTTCCGTGGGGGGAAGGGCTTACTTGATTTTGCCTTCCTTGTACTCCACGTGCTTCCGCGCGACCGGGTCGTATTTACGTACGACCATCTTCTCGGTCATGGTGCGAGCGTTCTTCTTGGTCACATAGAAGTGGCCAGTGTCGGCAGTGGAGTTCAGCCGGATCTTGATGGTGGTCGGTTTGGCCATCTGTCTTGTCCTCTTGCGGGGGGAGCGCGCACGGGGGCGCTCCGCATGTGTAGCTTGGAGCCCGCCTTTTACCCGCGCCAATCCCTGAGTCAACCGCCCCTGAGCGGGATCGGCAAAAATAATCGCGCGGATGGCCTGTAAGCCGGATTCTGTCCGCCCTTTCGGGCGGGGTGGCCATTCATCTCGGGCGCGCGTTGCCGCGCCCCCTCTAGCTGCCAACCCGAGCCCCGAGGCCGAAGCGGCCCATGTGAGGCTCCTATTTGGCATTGCTCCCGGTGGGGCTTGCCATGCCGGTGCTGTTGCCAGCCCCGCGGTGGGCTCTTACCCCACCGTTTCACCCTTACTTGGTCTAGCCAAGCGGTCTGTTCTCTGTGGCGCTATCCGTCGGGTTGCCCCGCCCGGGCATTACCCGGCACCGTTGCTTCGTGGAGTCCGGACTTTCCTCGGGGTTGCCCCCGCAGCCACCCGGCCATCCGCGCGAAGGCCCGGATAGGCGAGTTGGCGGGGCCGGTCAAGCGCAGGTCGGGACCTTCACTACCCGCAACTCACACCAGCGCGGCACCCGGATCCACTGGATACTGTGCCGCAAGGTCGGCCAGTCGAGCGCAGTCCACGCCGTCCAGCTCGCCGGTCACGCCGGGGCGGAACCGGTCGCGAAACGCCTTGAGCAGCACCTCGCGCTCCACATCGGCGGTATAGCCGAACACCCGCGCATCGTGCATGAAGCGGTGCCAATCCGCTCTTTCACCGACCGCCTCGCTCCAAACCGCCAGCCCCTGAAGCGCCAGCCGCCGCCAGTCGAATCGTGCCCCGGGGTCGATCTTTCGGCCCGGCGCGATATCGGAATGGCCCAGCACCCGCTCGGGCGGTACGCGCCAGCGCTCCATGATTCCGGCGACGAGCGCCTCCACGCTCCGCATCTGCGGCGCGGCGAAGGGCTCCTTGGCGGCGTTGACGATCTCGATGCCGATCGAGCGGGAGTTCACATCATCACAAGCCCCCCAGCGCCCGGCGCCCGCGTGCCACGCGCGCATGGCCTCATCAACCATCTGCCACACCCCGCCCTCCGGACTCACCACGTAATGCGCAGAGACCTCAGCCTCGGGGTTGGCAAGGCGCTTCAGCACGGTCGTGGTGTCAGGCATCGCCGTATAGTGCAGCAACACGATATCGGGCTGCGCCCCGTCACGACGCTCGCCCTGATTAGGGGTGGGGTAACTCTCGACCTTCACGCCAAGCCTCCGAATTTTCGACGAAAATTCGTGGCCAGCCTCAGCCCTTGGCCGCGCGGAACGGGCGCGGATCCCAGCCACAGGCAAAACCGTCGCCATCGGGGTCCATCCCGAGCCGGTCTTTCTGCGGCCCGCCAGCGGCGAGGAAGGCCCGCTGCGCAACCGCGGCAGAGGGTTGGCCGGAACAGGCCCGGTCATACTTCCGCTGGCTGGTGTAGCCACGACGATAGATCTGCTGGCCCGGCTGATTGGTGGTCGAGAGCGCGTATTCCGCAAGGTTCGGCCCGGTGTCTTGCGGGCGGTCGGGCAGCGCCGTCACCGGCGCCTGCTCGAACTGGGCACGCTGCTGGGCGATCCGCTGCGCATCGCTCTGGATCGACTCTCTGGAGGAGACCGCCTCGAACGACTGTTCGTCCGAGATCGACCCGTTGTTGCCGCCGCTCGCAGGCACCGCGCCGCTGCGCACCGGCGCGGGCGCCGGGGCCGCTGGCGTGATCACGCCGCCGGTGGAGGCGGGTGTGCGCCCGAGCGCTGCGTCGATCTCGGCTGCCGTGGGGGCGCCGGTGGCAGAGGGCGCATCGGCGGAGGGGTAGCTATCGGCAGAGGCCACGGGGCCAGCGGGCGGCTGAACGGTCTGCCGTTGCGATGTGGCCAGAGCAGCATCACGCTGCCTCTGCGCATCGTAGCTCTCGTAGTCGCCAAAGCCGACGCCTGAACCGCTGTCGGGGATCGCGGTGCCACAGGCCGCAAGACCCAGAACCGCACACAGGCTCAGACACGAAGGAAGCCATGCTCGCATGGAAAAACTCTCTGCTCTCTGTTTTGCCTTGGGCCGGGGGTTTACCACCATTTGCCCGGTTTGGCCACAAAACCCGCCGCCTGCTCCAGCGCATAGGCGGTGTTCATCAGGTCGCCCTCTTCCCACGGCCGCCCGATGAGTTGGAGCCCCAGCGGCAGGCCGTTGGCACTGGTGCCGGTGGGCACGGCAATGCCGGGCAGACCCGCGAGGTTGACCGTCACGGTGAACACATCGTTGAGATACATCTGCACCGGATCGGCCTCGGCCATCTCGCCCAGCCCGAAGGCAGCGGAAGGGGTGGCTGGGGTCAGGATCGCGTCGACGCCCGCAGCAAAAACCTCGTCGAAGTCTCGCTTGATCAGGGCACGCACCTTGCGGGCGCGGTTGTAATAGGCGTCGTAGTACCCGGCGGAAAGCACATAGGTCCCCACCATCACCCGACGCTTCACCTCGGCGCCAAACCCCTCGGCGCGGGTCTTTTCGTACATCTCCACGATGCCGTCGCCCTGCGCGAGCTTCGCCCGATGGCCGAACCGCACACCGTCATAGCGGGCCAGGTTCGACGATGCCTCGGCAGGCGCGATCACGTAGTAGGCGGGCAGCGCATACTTGGTGTGGGGCAGCGAGATGTCGCGGATCTCGGCACCGGCGGCCTTCAGCATCTCGATGCCCTCGGCCCAGAGCGCCTCGATCTCTTCAGGCATGCCCTCCATCCGGTATTCCTTCGGAATCCCGATGACCTTGCCCTTGATGTCGCCAGTCAACATGGCCTCGAAATCGGGCACGGCGAGGTCGGCAGAGGTGCTGTCTTTCGGGTCATGCCCGGCCATGGCCTGAAGCATGATCGCGCAGTCGCGCACATCCTTGGTCATCGGCCCGGCCTGATCGAGCGAGGAGGCGAAGGCGATGATGCCCCAGCGGCTGACGCGACCATAAGTGGGCTTCAGGCCGGTGATGCCGGTGAAGGCGGCAGGCTGGCGGATCGACCCGCCGGTATCGGTGCCGGTGGCAGCAAGGCAGAGATCGGCAGCGACGGCGGAGGCGGAGCCGCCCGAGGAGCCGCCCGGCGTCAATGCCGTATCGTCATTGCCGCGCCGCCACGGGTTCACCGCGTTGCCGTAGGTCGAGGTTTCGTTGCTCGACCCCATGGCGAATTCGTCCATGTTCAGCTTGCCCAGCATCACCGCGCCCGCGTCGAAGAGCTGGCTGGTGACGGTGCTCTCATATTCGGGCTTGAAGCCGCCGAGAATGGCCGAAGCCGCCTGCGAGTTCACGCCTTTGGTGCAGAACAGGTCTTTGATCCCCAGCGGAACCCCGCACATCGCGGGCGCATCGCCCCCGGCGATCCGCGCATCGGCGGTCCTGGCCTGCTCAAGCGCGATCTCGGGCGTGTGGTGAACGAAGGCATTCAGCGCCCCTGCCCCTTCGATGGCCGACAGGCAGGCCTCGGTGATCTCGACAGAGGTGGTTTCGCCCTTGCGCAGCGCGTCACGGGCCCCGGCAATCGTCAGCTTGGTCAGATCGGACATCACTCAACCACCTTCGGCACGGCAAAGAACCCCTCGCGGGCATCGGGCGCGTTGGCCAGAACGGCCTGCGGCTGGCTGCCGTCCGTCACCACATCCTCGCGCCGCTTCAACCGCATCGGCGTGACCGACACCATCGGCTCCACGCCCTCCACATCCACTTCGGAGAGTTGCTCGATGAACCCGAGGATCGCGTTGAACTCGCCTGCAAGCGCGGGCAGTTCCTCTTCCGGCACGGCGATCCGGGCCAGATGCGCCACACGGCGCGCGGTTTCGGTGTCGATCGACATGGCGAGGCTCCTATCGGCTGTCGTTCGCCCGTTTATCGCCAGCGCCAATGGGCTGCAAGCGGTGGACGCTCCTGCAACCGCACCCTAGGTTCACCGCAACATCAAATTCGGAGGCTCCCCATGAAACTCACTTGGCTCGGACACGGCAGCTGGCGGCTTGAAGCAGAGCAGGCGGTGATCCTGATCGACCCCTGGCTCGACGGCAACCCCGCCTTCCCCGAGGACCGTAAGGCCGAAGCGCTGGAGGGCGCGACCCACGTGCTGCTGACCCACGGCCATGACGACCACATCGCCGGTGTGCCGGAAATGGCCAAGGACCGTGGCCTGCCCGTCTTCACCATGGTCGAACTGGCCGGACAGCTCGAAGGCGTCGAGGCCACCGGCTTCAACAAGGGCGGCACTGTCGACCTTGGCGGCGTACAGATCACGATGGTGCCCGCCTCCCACTCCACCTCCTACAATGGCGGCGCGGCCGGCACCGAGGTGGGCTATGTGCTCAAGGGTGACGGCAAATGCGTGTATTTCTCGGGCGATACCGGGATCATGGCCGACATGGAGTGGATCGGCGCCTATTTCGAACCCGATATTGGCATCCTCTCCTGCGGTGGCTTCTACACGATGGACATGGAGCAGGCCGCATGGGCCTCCAAACGCTACTTCGATTTCGAGATCGTCATCCCCTCCCACTACAAGACCTTCCCGGCGCTCGCGCAGGATGCTGAGGCCTTGAAGAAGGGGCTGAAAGGTGTGGACGTTCTGGAGCCGGGCGTACTGGAGACGGTCGAACTCTGATCCGACACCGCGCTCGGGTCGCAAGTTTACCTAACGTTAAATTTTCGCCCTCCGGTTGCAGAAATTTCTAGCCGGAGGGCTTCAGGCGTGGCACGGTCGCGGCATTCATTGCGACTCACGAACTCATTTCAGTTCCCCACCACATCTGAGAAAAACCATGATAGAACAGTACTTTCGCAAAGGCATTTGCCTTGACTGGCACAAGCCGACCAATGTCGATGCCGCCCGCGATGGGCAAATTCACCACCGCATCCGCCACTCCTCCCCGTTGATCTATGACGGGCTCGCCGCCGATCCGGGTGCATGGGATGGCGCCTTCAACCACACGCCTCCTTCGGCAATCGGCCTCACCAGCCGGATGAACATTCACCACAAGTGGCTGGATTACCGCCCCGGCGCGACCGCCCGCTGCCATCGGGGCCACAATGACGTGCTTACCGGGTTCATGAGCGGCTGCCTCATCGTCACATGGACAGATGCCACGGGCGATCAGTGGGTCGGCCATGTGGGCACCGTCGAGTCGGAGCCGCCCAACGGGCCAACCAACACCTTGGTCAAAACAACCGCACGCGGGGCGATGACCGCCAACGCCGATGGCTTCAACCCCGCCGCCGCATGGACCCCGATGGAGCTGGGCAACCTTTGCGCCGCCGCCGCCGTGAACATGCCGCTCGGTGCAATCGGGGGAGCGCCCCACATCATGGCACTGGTCACCTCAGGGGGCGTGTTCTACTCCATCGCCCTGATGCTACACGCGCAAAACAAATATGTGGTCCTCGG
Source organism: Vannielia sp. SX4 (assembly GCF_052828525.1). Next base: position 1,794,059 of record NZ_CM128247.1, on the reverse strand, counting down.
TAGCAAGCAGGTTCCGGGCATGGGCAACTGGGCTCTTCTGGCCGCTCTCAACTGACCGGGGCACATGGCGCGCCACAGCGGGAAACCGTTGCGCGCCCTTGGCCACAGGCTATCGGCGTTGAGCGAAGAAGTCTTTCAGCAGAGCGGCGGCCTCCTCCTCCGCAATGCCACCCAGCACCTCAGGCGCATGGTGCGCCTGAGCGTGGGTGAAGACACGGGCCCCATGATCGACCCCGCCGCTCTTGGGGTCGGCCGCGCCGTAGACAACTCGGGCAATCCGGGCAGCGGCGATCACCGCAGCGCACATGGCACAGGGCTCCAGCGTGACGTAGAGCACATGGCCCGGCAGCCGCTCGCTCCCCGCTGCCGCGCAGGCGGCGCGGATCACCAGCATCTCGGCATGGGCGGACGGGTCGTTCAACTCTCGGGTCCGGTTGCCGGCCCGCGCCACCACCTCGCCGCCCGGCGCAACCAGCACCGCACCCACCGGCACCTCGCCCCGCGCGGCGGCGGCCCGCGCCTCTGCCAGCGCCTCCTCCATATGGCTCGTAAAGCTCATCCCCCTCCCCTGCCCCGCACCCGCGCCCTTGGCAAGCCCTTCGCGCAGGGCTAGAGCGGACCCATGGCAGACAAGACTCCCCCCGGCGACCGCATCGCCAAGGTGCTCGCCCGCGCGGGCCTCGCCTCGCGCCGCGAGGCCGAGAAGATCGTGGAAGCCGGCCGCGTGACGGTGAATGGCGAGCCGATAACCAGCCCCGCGCTCAACGTCACCGATGCCGATGCGATCACCGTCGACGGCAAACCGCTGGCCGCTCCCGAGCCGCCGCGCCTCTGGCTCTATCACAAGCCCGCTGGCCTCGTGACAACCGAGCGCGACGAAAAGGGGCGCGAGACGGTGTTTGCCAATCTGCCCGAGGACATGCCCCGGGTGATGAGCGTAGGCCGGCTCGACCTCAACTCCGAAGGCCTTCTTTTGCTCACCAATGATGGCGAGATCAAGCGGCGGCTCGAGTTGCCCTCCACCGGCTGGGTGCGCAAGTACCGGGTGCGCCTGCACGGCACGCCGGAAGACAAGGATTTTGAGCCACTCCGCAAGGGCCTCACCGTCGAAGGCGTGAAGTATCAGCCGATGACCATCACGCTCGACCGGCAGCAGGGTGCCAACGCCTGGGCCACCGTATCGCTGCGCGAGGGCAAGAACCGCGAGATCCGCCGCGCGATGGAAGCTGTGAGCCTCACCGTCAACCGGCTCCTGCGCGTCTCCTACGGCCCGTTCCGGCTGGGTGAGTTGAAGGCGGGCGCGGTGGAAGAGATCAAATCCCGCATCATCCGTGACCAGCTTGGCCTCGACCCGGACTTCAAACCCGCACCAGAGCCAAAGAAAAAGCCCACGCGCCGCCGCCGCTAGGGCTTTCCGCAACGGCAGCCAAAACCGGCCGATCCATGCTGGCCCGCAGAAAATCCATCGCTTATAAGCAAAGACATGCGCCAAGACGGCGCGGGTGGGAGAGCGATGTCGTCAGACGGTTTGCAAAAACTGAGTTATGCGCTGCTTCTGGCGCTGATGCTGTATGCCGGTTTCACCGGCGGGGGCGCCTGATGGCCCAGCGCTACGGTGGAAAGTTCAGCCCCGATGGCTCCAAAGCGGGCGAAGAAGGGGTGCGGGCCGCGCCCGAGGCCCCCAAAGCCGCCAGCCTCGCGCCCAAATTCGCCGGGGCGACCCGGGCACGGGCGGGCATGCGCTCGAACCTCATGTTCGTCGTTCCGCTGATCTTTCTCTGGCATGCCTTCACCTCTGATGCCACGGGCCTTGCGCTCTACCTCGTCGCTGTTGGCGTGCTGCTGACCGCCGCATGGCTGACCCGCGAGGGCCTGAAGGCACAGGAGGCCTGGGAGGCGCGCAAGGTCGCCCGCCGCCCCGCCGTGCCGCGCAAGATCTTCGGCTCTGTGCTCACAGGCGCAGGCCTCGGCCTTGTCGGCCTCGCGAGCCACGGCGTGCTTGAGGCGATCATATTCGCCGTGCTCGGCGCGGGCCTCCACAGCTTTGCCTTCGGGCTCGATCCGATGTCCGACAAGGGGATGGAGGGCATTGACGTGCGCCAGCAAGATCGCGTGGCGCGCGCTGTCGAGGCCGCCGAGGCGCATCTTTCCGCCATGGCCGATGCGGTGAAACGCGCGGGCGACCGGGGCGTTGCCGACCGCGTGGCGCGCTTCTCCGACACCGCCCGCACCATGTTCCGCACCGTTGAGGAAGACCCGCGCGACCTGACCGCCGCCCGCAAGTTCATGGGCGTCTACCTTCAGGGCGCCCGAGACGCGACGGTGAAGTTCGCCGATATCTACAGCCGCGGGCACGACCCCAAGGCCAAGGAAGAATACATCGCCCTCCTCGACGAGATGGAGAGCAACTACGCCCAGCGCACCGAAAAGCTGCTGCTCGACGACAAGACCGACCTCGACATCGAAATCGAAGTGCTGCGCGACCGTTTGCAGCGCGAAGGGGCCGTCTGAGCCCGCGTACAAAGGAGAAACAAGGGACTATGGAACAGGAAGTTCACGCCAAGGCCAAGGAAACGCTGGCACAGGTGGAAGAGGTCAACGCCGTGGTTCTGCCCGAGCCGGTCGAGGCCAATGCCGTCGTGCCCCTCGCCGAGGCCGACCCGGCCCTCTCCGCCGAGATCACCAAGCGCATGGGCGAGCTCGACATGAGCGACACCGGCTCCATCGTCAACTTCGGCTCCGCCGCACAGTCGGAACTGCAGACCATCTCGCAGGCCATGCTGGCCGATGTGAAGAACAAGGATGTCGGCCCGGCGGGCGACGGGCTGCGCAAGATGGTCACCACCATCCGCGGCTTCTCGGTCTCCGAACTGGACGTGCGCCGCAAGCGCTCCTTCTGGGAAAAGCTGCTCGGCCGTGCCGCTCCCTTCGCCAACTTCCTGTCCCGTTTCGAGGACGTGCAGGACCAGATCGACAAGATCACTGCCGAGCTCGAAGGTCATGAGCACAAGCTGTTGAAAGACATCAAGTCGCTCGACGTGCTCTATGAGAAGACCCTCAAGTTCTACGACGAGCTGGCCCTCTACATCGCCGCAGGCGAGGCCAAGATCGCCGAGCTGGATGCCACCACCATCCCCGCCAAAGAGGCCGAAGTGCAGGCAGCGCCCGAAGAGCAGGGCGTGATGAAGGCGCAGGAACTGCGCGATCTGCGTGCCGCCCGCGATGACCTGGAGCGCCGCGTGCATGACCTCAAGCTGACCCGTCAGGTCACCATGCAATCGCTGCCCTCGATCCGGCTGGTGCAGGAGAACGACAAGAGCCTCGTCACCAAGATCAACTCCACCCTCGTCAACACCGTGCCGCTCTGGGAGACCCAGCTGGCGCAGGCGGTCACGATCCAGCGCTCCGCCGAGGCCGCCGAGGCGGTGCGATCGGCCAATGATCTGACCAACGAGCTCCTGACCCAGAACGCCAAGAACCTGCGTGAGACCAACGCCAAGATCCGCACCGAGATGGAGCGCGGCGTGTTCGACATCGAGGCGGTGAAAACCGCCAACGCCCAACTGGTCGCCACCATCGAGGAGAGCCTCCAGATCGCTGATGAAGGCAAGCGCAAGCGCGCCGAGGCCGAGGAAGAACTGCACAAGATGGAAAGTGAGCTGAAAAACACGCTCGCCGCCGCCAAGGCCCGCAAGACCGGGCTGGGCGACACAGCCGGTACTGCCGTTTCGGGCAGCTGAAGAAGGGGCCGCGAATTGCGCCTGAAGACCATGCTTCCGAGAGCGGCGATGCTGATCGCCGCTCTCATTCTCGCGGGCTGCGAAGAACTTCCCGCGCCCCAGTCAGAGCCTGATCCGGTTGCAACGCCGGATGAGCTGGCTCCGCGCCCCAAGGACCCGTCCGAGGCCAGCCGTGCGGCGGCACGTCACTATGCGCGCGTGCAATCGGACCTGCTGGCGCGCGGCCTGCTTCGCCGGGACGGTGGTGGCCCCGACACCCCCTATTCCGACCGGCAGCTGACCGAAAACTTCGTCCGCATCGCACTGTTTGACGAGTACGTCTCGCGCGGCGGCACATTGGTGGCCCAGCAGTCGGAATCGAACCTCCGCCGCTGGGAACAGCCTATCCGCTTCGGCCTGCGCTTTGGCGAGACGGTGCCGGAATCCCAGCGCGCCAAGGACCGCACTAATGTTGCCGCCTTCGTGCGCCGCCTCTCCCGCGCCACCGGCCACCCGATGAGCATGGGCACCGGCAACGGCAACTTCACCGTGCTAATGCTGAACGAGGATGAGCGCGCCGCCATCGGCCCCGAGCTGCGCCGCCTCGTGCCCGGCATCGACAATGCTGCCATCCGTACCATCGAGACCCTGCCGCGCGACACGCTCTGCCTCGTCTTCGCCACCACCACCGGCAACAGCTCCGTCTACACCCGCGCGGTGGCGATCATCCGCGCCGAGCACCCCGACCTTCTGCGCCTCTCTTGCATCCACGAGGAACTGGCCCAGGGCCTGGGTCTCGCCAATGACAGCCCAGAGGCCCGCCCCTCGATCTTCAACGACGACGAGGAATTCGGCCTGCTCACCACCCACGACGAACAGCTCCTCCGCATCCTATACGATGGCAGACTGCGCCCCGGCATGACCGCGCTCGAGGCCAAGCCCATCGTCAAGCAGATCGTCGGCGAGATACTCGGAGGCCGGGTGTGACCGCGCGCGCCTCCTGCATCCCGGCAAACACGCTTTTCTGGCCGCCCCGAGCGGCTATAGTCCCCGCATTCACTTAAGGAGGCCGCCATGGGCATTCTCGATTTTCTTTCCGGCGAATTCATCGACGTCATCCATTGGACCGACGACACCCGCGACACGATGGTCTGGCGTTTCGAGCGCTATGGACACGAGATCAAGTATGGCGCCAAGCTGACCGTTCGCGAGGGGCAGGCCGCCGTGTTCATCCACGAGGGCCAACTGGCCGATGTGTTCTCTCCCGGCATGTACATGCTGGAGACCAACAACATGCCGATCATGACCAAGCTTCAGCACTGGGACCACGGGTTCCAGTCGCCGTTCAAGAGCGAGATCTATTTCGTTAACACTACCCGCTTCAACGATAACAAGTGGGGCACCAAGAACCCGGTGATGCTGCGCGACCCCGAGTTCGGGCCGACCCGCATCCGCGCCTTCGGCACCTATTCGGTGAAGGTTTCCGACCCCGCCCTCTTCATGCAGGAGATCGTCGGCACCGATGGTGAGTTCACCTCCGATGAGATCACTTTCCAGATCCGCAACATCATCGTGCAGGAGGCTTCCCGCGTGATGGCGGGCTCCGGCATTCCGGTGCTCGACATGGCGGCCAACACCGCCGACATGGGCAAGATCATCTCCACCGAGGTCAGCAAGACGCTTTCCGAATACGGCATGATCATTCCCGAGCTCTACATCGAGAACATCTCCCTGCCGCCCGCCGTCGAGGAGGTGCTCGACAAGCGCACCTCCATGGGCGTGGTTGGTGACCTCGGCAAATACACCCAGTTCGCCGCCGCCGAGGCGATGAGCGCGGCCGCCGCCAACCCCGGCGCGGGTGGCAACGGCATGGGTGCAGGCATCGGCATGGGCATGGGCATGGCGATGGCCAACCAGATGGGTCAGGCGATGAACCCGCAAGGCTACGGCCAGCAGCCGCAGCCCGGCCCGTGGGGCGCACCTGCTGGCCATGCCACGCACCAGCCCGGCGGCCAGCCCGGCTACGCGCCCGCACATCACGCCGCGCCGCCCCCGCCCCCACCGCCCCCGGCCGAGAAGCTCTGGCACGTCGCCGCCAACGGCGCGACCGATGGCCCCTTCTCCAAGGCCCGCATGGGCCGGATGGTCCACGAGGGCGGCCTGACCCGCGACAGCATGGTCTGGACCGCCGGGCAGGACGGTTGGCTCAAGGCGGGTGACATCCCCGAACTGGCCCAGCTCTTCACCATCCTCCCCCCGCCCCCGCCGCCGGGGGTATAAGCGGGCCTTCGCACCCATGAGACACTAATAACACACACTCTGCCGCGCTCTCCGGGCGCGGCAGAGTTGCTTTCAGGATCGGCCCATGCCCCGCCCCACCGCCTATTCCCGCCTCCAGATCATCCTCCACTGGCTGGTGGTGATCCTGATTATCGGCGCCTTCCTGCTCTCTGATCAGATGGACGACTGGGAAGACATGCCTGCCGATGCCCCCCTGCCGCTCCACGGCATCCTCGGCCTGACAGTTTTCTTCCTCATGCTCGCCCGCCTCGCCCTGCGGCTCCTGCGCGGCGCGCCGCCTCCGCCAGCGGATGATCCGGCATGGCAGCAACGCGTGGCGGAATTCACCCATTGGGCGCTCTATACCTTGGCCATCGCCACGCCGTGGTCTGGCGGCTTTGCCTTCTACCTGCGCTGGGAGGAGGCGGCAGACGTACATGAGCTGCTGAAAACCCTGCTGCTCCTCACCGCCGCCGCCCACACCGCCGCCGCGCTCTACCACCAGTTTATCCTGAAAGACGGGTTACTCGCCCGGATGGGCCTACGCCGCCCTTAGCCCCCTAGCACCGCCCCGCGCCTTCCCCTAACCTGCGGCCAACCCATTCCAACCCAAGCGCGATTTCCATGACCGATACCGATTCCTCCGCCACCGAAGAGCATCGCTTCCCCTGCCCTGCCTGTGGGGCCGACATGCGGTTCGATCCGACCTCGGGCGCGCTCCAGTGCGACCATTGCGGCCATCGCGAGGAGGCGGTTGTCGAGAACCAGGTCACCACCTCTGCCATCGAAGAGCTTGATTACGAGGCCGCGCTCCGGGCACAGCTCCCCGAGGCGGAGATGGAGGAAACCCGCGTCATACAATGCACCAGCTGCGGCGCGCAGGTGGAGTTCAACGAGAACGACCACGCCACCGAGTGCCCCTTCTGCGCCACGCCCATCGTGACCGACACCGGCACCCATCGTCACATCAAGCCCAAGGGCCTCGTGCCCTTCGCCCTCAAGGAGGGACAGGCGCGCGATGCGATGAACGAATGGCTCGGCAAGCTCTGGTTCGCACCCGGCGGCTTGCAGGAATACGCCCGCAAGGGCCGCAAGATGCAGGGCATCTACGTACCTTACTGGACCTACGACGCCGACACCAAGAGCCGCTACACCGGCATGCGCGGGGTTTATTACTACGAGACCCAGACGGTGATGCGCGATGGCAAACCCGAGCAGCGCCGCGTCCGCAAGATCGCGTGGACGCCGGTGAAGGGCCGCGTGGCCCGCTGGTTCGATGACGTGCTCGTGCTGGCCTCCCGCAGCCTGCCGAAGAAATACACCGACGGTCTTGAGCCGTGGAACCTCACCGGCCTCGAGCCCTATGCCCCCCATTTCCTCGCCGGGTTCCGCGCCGAGGGCTATCAGGTGGAGCTGGCCGAGGGCTTCGAGGAGGCCAAGGGCGTGATGGAGGCGCAGATCCGCCGTGACGTGCGCTTCGACATCGGAGGCGACCAGCAAAAGATCGCGACCCTCTCGACGGACATGAACGACATCACCTTCAAGCACATCCTGCTGCCGGTCTGGCTCGCGGCCTACAAGTACAAGGGCAAGAGCTATCGCTTCGTGGTCAACGGCCAGTCCGGCAAGGTGCAGGGCGAACGGCCATGGTCTGCCTGGAAGATCGCCTTCGCCGTGGTGCTGGGCCTGATTGTCGCCGGCGCGGTGGGCTACGCCGTGGCGATGAGCCAGTGATTGGTGTCGAGGCCTGTGGATTGATAACAAAGCGCTTTTGCAGCCCTGCCGGATGACTTGGCCGCCCGGGCTGCTTAAATCCCTCACATGACCTGGTTGACCCATCCGGACGCACCGCTGATCCGCACCCTGACCGAAATCCTCTCGGCGTCCGACGGGCTGGAGGCGCTGTTTCTCGGCGGCAGCCACGGGCGCGGTACGGCGGATGCCTATTCCGATATCGACCTTGTCGCCGTGGCCCGGCCCGGCGACGAGAAGCTGCTGACAGAGGCCCTGCGAGGCGGCCTCTCCGGCAGCCTCGAGCCAGTTCTCTGGCAAGTGCGCTTCGACGGTCGGCTCATGAATGCCATCACCCCGCAATGGCGGCGCATCGACCTTTCCCTGCCCACGCGCGAGCACCTTCTGGCCCGCGCATCCGACACGCTCCTGCCACTGCACGACCCGGATGGCCTGCACGCCATGCTGGCCCGGCCCAAACCGCCCGTCGCGCCCTCTGCCCAGCGGGTCTCTGCTCTGACGCAGGAGTTCATCCGCGTGCTTGGCCTGCTCCACGTGGGCATGGGCCGGGAGGAATGGGTGCTGCTGGTCAAAGGCACGGGGCTGCTGCGTGACATGCTAGTGGACCTGATGCTCGAAGAAGTGCCCGAACCCGAGAAGGGCGGCATCCTCCGCCTTTCCCGCCTTCTGCCGCCGGAAGACATGGCCCAACTCAACGCACTGCCCTACCCCGGCCCGGACCGCGCGGAGCTGCTGGCCGCCTACACTGCCCTCGCCGGTGCCTTCCTCCCCCGCGCCCGGTCGCTCCACACAGCACTTGGCAGCACCTGGCCGGAGGCCTTCGAGGCCGCCACCCGCGATCTTCTCCGCCGCGAGTTGAGCCTAGAGCTGCCTTAGGCCGGGACTCGCCGCGCCACGCCGCTGTCCCCTTGCGCCCGGCCCCTCCTTTCGGCTAGAGCCGATGCAAACAAGGCATTGTTAGCGGTAACAGCGCACCGGAGGGGACCCCATGATCATCTGCGCAGGCGAAGCCCTGATCGACATGCTCCCGCGTGAAGGCACGGGCGGCGAAGCCATGTTCCTGCCGGTCTGCGGCGGGTCGGTCTTCAACACCGCCATCGCGCTCGGCCGCCTCGGCTCGCAGGCCGGGCTCGTCTCAGGCGTCTCCACCGATATGTTCGGCGAGCAGCTGGTCGCCGGGCTCGAGGCCTCCAAGGTCACGCCCGATCTGCTGATCCGCTCGGGCCGCCCCACCACGCTGGCCTTCGTCCGTCTCACCGATGGCCAGGCCGAATATGCCTTCTTCGATGAGGGCAGCGCAGGCCGTATGATCCGGGTGAAAGACCTGCCAGCTCTTCCCCGCGCCGCCAAGGCCTTGTTCTTCGGCGGGATTTCCCTCGCCGTGAAACCCTGCTGCGATACCTACTTCTCCCTGATGAAGCGCCACTCCAAGTCCAAGCTCATCATGATGGATGTGAACGTCCGCCCCGATTTCATCCCCGATGAGGCCGAATATCGCGCCCGCACCGAGGCGATGCTGGCCCATACCGACATTCTCAAACTGTCGGATGAAGACCTGCGCTGGATGTTCGGCGATGCCGACCCCGCCGCCCATGCTGAGGAACTGCTGGCCAAGGGGCCGAAGATGATCTGCGTCACCGAAGGCGCCAAGGGCGTGACCGCCTACCTCGCCTCCGGCGCCCACACCGTGCTCGCCGAGCGGGTCGAGGTGATCGACACCGTCGGCGCGGGCGACACCTTCAATGCAGGCGTTCTGGCCGGGCTGGACAGGGCCGGCGCGCTCTCCAAGAAGGCCGTTGCCGATGGCCTGCCCAAAGAGGTCGTGATCGACGCGCTCCGCCTTGGCGTAAAGGCCGCCGGCGTGACCGTGCAGCGCGCCGGGGCCAACCCGCCCTGGGCCGAGGAACTGGCGTGAGGGCCCTGCTGCAACGGGTGCTAGAGGCCTCCGTCGCCGTCGATGGCACCCGCATTTCCGAGATCGGGCCGGGCCTTCTGGTACTGGTCTGCGCCATGGAGGGCGACACCGAGGCCGAGGCCGAAAAGCTCGCCGCCCGGGTCTCCAAGCTGCGCATCTTTCAGGACGACGACGGCAAGATGAACCGCTCGGTCACCGACACCGGCGGCAGCGCCCTCGTCGTAAGCCAGTTCACCCTCGCCGCCGACACCCGCCGCGGCAACCGCCCCGGATTTTCCACCGCCGCCGCGCCGGAAACGGGCCGCGCGCTCTACGAGCACTTTACCGACACCCTCGCCGATCTCGGCATCCCCACACAGCGCGGGCAATTCGCGGCCGATATGAAGGTCGGCCTCGTGAACGACGGCCCAATCACCATCTGGCTGGACACTGAGGCTTGATGCAGAGTGCCATCGGGGCTAGGTAGCACTCTGTTATAACGTAACGGCCTCGCTCATGTCCGACCCCACCGGCTTCGCCCCGCACGACCACCACGCCTGCGTCTCCACCGCCCTCGCAGCCGCCGAGGCCGCATGCGCCGAGCGTGGCGCACGCCTCACTCCTCTGCGCCGCCGTGCGCTGGAGATCTTGCTGGAGAGCCACAAGGCCCTTGGCGCCTATGACCTGCTGGAGCGCCTCGCCGCCGAGGGCTTGGGAGACAAGCCGCCGGTGGCCTATCGGGCGCTGAATTTCCTGACCGAACAAGGCTTTGCCCATCGTATCGAACGGCTCAACGCCTATGTCGCCTGTTCCCACCCCGATGCCGCCGAAGGCCACGGCGCCGCTTTTCTGATCTGCCGCGATTGCGGCCGCGTGGCCGAGGCTCTGGCCGACAAAGCCCCCCTCGGCGCGGACGCACAGGATGCCGGTTTCACCGTTGAGGACGCCGTCGTGGAAGCTCGCGGCCTCTGCCCCCAATGCCAATCCGGGGCCACGGCATGACCGCCCTCATCGAGGCTCGCGACCTCTCCCTCAAACGCGACGGCCAGGTGGTGCTCTCCGGCGTGTCGGCCGGTTTCGAGCCGGGCGAGATCACCACGATCGTCGGCCCCAACGGCTCGGGCAAGACCAGCTTTCTTAAGGCCCTGATCGGCGACATCCCCCCGGCCTCCGGCAGCATCACCCGTGCGACCGGCCTGCGGATCGGCTACGTGCCGCAAAAGCTCGCACTCGACCCGGCCCTGCCGATGACCGTGGCGCGCTTTCTGTCGCTGCCCCGCCGCGTGAGCGCCGATGCCCGCGGTCGCGCCCTGAGCTATGCCGAGGTCGCCGCATTAGAGCACCGCCAGCTGGCCGACCTCTCCGGCGGCCAGCTCCAGCGCGTCCTGCTCGCCCGCGCCCTTCTGGCCGAGCCGCAGATCCTGCTGCTCGACGAGCCGACCCAAGGGCTCGACCAGCCCGGTCAGGCCGCCTTCTACAAGCAGATCGAACACGTGCGTGACAGCATAGGCTGCGGCGTGGTGATGGTCAGCCACGAGCTGCACGTGGTGATGAGCGCCTCCGACAAGGTGATCTGCCTCAACGGCCACATCTGCTGCGAAGGCTCGCCGGAGGTGGTGCGCAACTCCTCCGAGTATCGCGCCCTCTTCGGCGACGGCACCGGCGGAGCCCTGGCGCTCTATCGGCACGAGCACGACCACGCCCATGATCATGCCCACGATCACCACCACCACGACCATGCGCATTGAGGTCGGCACCATGACCCACGCCCCCAAAGCCCCTCCGAGCCACGATGTTTGACGATTTCCTCATCCGTGCCGCCTTCGCCGGTGTCGGCGTGGCACTTGTTTCCGCCCTGCTGGGCTGCTTCGTCGTGTGGCGGCGCATGGCTTACTTCGGCGATGCCACCGCCCATTCCGCACTGCTCGGCGTGGCGCTCTCCCTCGGCTTCGGCATTGCCATTCCGGTTGGTGTCGGCGTGGCCGCACTCGCGATGGGCCTCGCCGTCGGCGGACTCTCAGGCCGCCGCCTCGCCTCCGATACCCTGCTGGGCGTGCTCGCCCATGCCGCCCTCGCCTCCGGCCTCCTTGCTGTGTCGCTCATTCCCGGCGGCGCGCGGCTGGATCTGGAGGCCTATCTCTTCGGCGACATCCTTGCCGTCTCCCGCAGCGACCTCGGCCTGATCTGGGGCGGAGCCTTGCTGGTCGTCGCGGTGCTGATCTGGCGCTGGCAGGCCTTGCTGGTCTCTGTCATATCCCCCGACCTTGCCCGCGCCTCCGGCGTCGACCCAAGGCGGGAAAACCTCGTGATGGTCTTCGCCCTCGCCCTCACCGTTGCCGTGGCCATCAAGGTCGTGGGCGCGCTGCTGATCACCGCGCTGCTCATCCTGCCCGCCGCCGCCGCCCGCCCGCTGGCCCGCACGCCGGAGGTGATGGCCGCGCTTGCCGCCGTCATTGGCACGATCTCGGCCCTCGGCGGATTGCGCCTGTCATATCAGTGGGATAGCCCGACCGGCCCCACCATTGTCTGCACCGCCGCCGCCTTCTTCGCGCTGACGATGCTGCTGCGCCCGGTCCTGCGCCCTCTGCTGCACCGTGCGCCATGAGCGCCCATTTCACCGCCGCCCCCACCGCGCGCCTCTTCGGCCCTGACGGTCCACAGCCTCTCGGCCCGGTGCGCGCCCCTGCAAGCGAGCCGGAACTGCTCGCCGCCGCCCTGGACGCCGCACCACGCGCCACCTTCCGCCTCGACCCGCCCGCGCTCCACCTTGGCCCGAAGCAGCCCGGGCCCGCCTTCGAGACCCTCACGGGCGGCACCACAGGCACTCCCCGGCATATCCGTCGCACGCAAGCCAGCTGGATCGCCAGCTTCGAGGTCAACCGCGCCACATGGTCCCTCGGGGAGCAGACCCGCGCCGCCACCCTTGGCAGCCTCGCCCATTCGCTCACGCTTTACGGCGCGCTCGAGGCGCTCCACGTAGGCGGAGAAGCACACCTGCTCCACGGCCTGCGCCCCGACCGCCAGCAACAAGCCATAGCAAGCCGCGCCATCACCCTGCTCTGGGCCACGCCCTCGCAAGTCCGCCTGCTCTCCGGCCCGCCCGCGCCCGGTGTCACACGTCTGCTCATCGGCGGCGGTGCGCTCGATGCGGCGACCGAGGCACACGCCCGCGCACTCCTCCCTGCGGCGCAGATCCACAGCTTCTACGGCGCCGCCGAGACCAGCTTCATCACCCTCGACGGCGCGCCTTACCCTGGCGTCGAGATCGAAATCCGCAATCCGGACGCCGATGGCACCGGCGAAGTCTGGCTCCGCAGCCCCTATCTCTTCGAAGGCTATGCCACCGGTCCAGACCCTCACCGCGACGCGCGTGGCTTCACCACCGTAGGCGAGCGCGGGCGCCTTACCGATGGCAACCTCCACCTCGCGGGCCGGGCCGACCGCGCCGTGCGGATCGCCGAGCAAACCGTGCAGCTCGAAGAGGTCGAGGCCGCGCTCCTCGCCCTCCCCGGCGTCACTGAGGCCGCCGTGCTCCCCCGGCCTGATTCGGCCCGTGGCACCCGCCTCGTCGCCGCCTACGCTGGCACCGCGCAGCTCGAGCCCTCCGCCCTCACCGCCTTGCCGCCCCTCGCCCGACCGCGCAGCCTCAACCGCATCGCCACGGAGGCTTGGCCCCGCCGCCCCTCCGGCAAGACCGACCTCGCTGCAATTGAGGTCCTTCTGGCCGATGAGCACAGCAAAGAGGTCACCCCCTGATGCCCAGCGCCGTCCTCATCGCCGCCCGGCGCACCCCCGTTGCCCCGCGTGGCGGAGCCTTGGCCCGGATCGATGCGCCCGAACTCGCCGCCCATGCCGCCCGCGCCTGCCTGTCGGATGCAGGGCTCGCCCCAGATGACATCGACGAGCTGATCCTCGCCAACGCCCTCGGCGCAGGCGGCAACCCCGCCCGCATCGCCGCCCTCGCCGCTGGCCTACCCGAGCGCGTCGGCGGCCTCACCATCGACCGGCAATGCACCGGTGGGCTGGATGCCATCCTGCTCGCCGCCGCCCTCATCGAGAGCGGCCATGCCACCACCGTGCTGGCAGGCGGGGCCGAAAGCTTCTCGCGCCGTCCTCTCCGCATGGCAACCGACCCGGACGGCGGCCCGCCTCAGCCCTACCTGCGCCCCCGCTTCTCTTCAGACCCGGCCCATGACCCGGATATGCCTGAGGCCGCCAATGCCCTCGCCATCCCCCGCGCCACGCAGGATGGCTACACCGCAGAGTCGCACCGCAAAGCCCTCGCCGCCCCGCCACTGCCCGAGATCGCCCCGCTCGCCGGGCTGGCCGCCGATCCCTACGCCCGCACCCTCTCGCCGCGCCTTCTGGCCCGCGCCAAGCCCCTCGCGGGCAATATCACCGCTGCCAACACCGCGCCCGAGGCCGATGCCGCCGCTCTCCTCCTCGTCACCAACGAAGCGCGTGCGCAATCTCTCGGCCTGCCCTGTGTCCACATCGGTCCCTCCGCCATGCTGGGCGGCGACCCCTCCCAGCCCGGCCTCGCCCCGGTAGCCGCCATCCAAGCCGTCCTCACCAAGGCCAACCTCGCCCCCGAGCAGATCGACCAATTCGAGCTGATGGAGGCCTTCGCAGCCCAGGCCCTGGCCACCCTCAACGCCACCGGCCTGCCCGAATCCCGCACCAACCCGCAGGGCGGCGCCCTCGCACGCGGGCATCCCATCGGGGCCTCCGGCGCGATCCTCGCCTGCCGCCTCTTTCACGCCCTGACCGCGCCCGGCGGTCCCTCCACCGGCCTCGCTGCCATCGCGGCGGCAGGCGGGCTCGGCAGCGCCGCGCTCTTCACCCGGCCCTGACCCGCAGCTTGCCACCCCGCGCCCCGGCGGGTAACGCTCCGCCAACGCAACCGGCCAAGGGGCCCCTCTTGCTGCTCTATCGCCTTCTCGTCTCGCTCGCCGCCCCGGTGCTCGCCGCGCTCTTCGCGCTGCGGCTGATGCGCGGGCGTGAGACCGCGGAAGACCTGCGCCAACGCCTCGCCACCACCGATGAGCCGCCCCTCCCCGGCCCGCGCCTTTGGCTCCACGGCGCCTCCAACGGTGAACTCGCCGCCGCACGCGGCCTGGTGGACGCGCTGCTGGCAGCCCACCCGGTCCTCTCGCTCACAGTCACCGCCAACACCACCACAGGGCGCGACATGGTCACCGCATGGGCATTGCCCCGCGTCACCGCCCGCCTCGCACCGGTGGACCTGCGCCGCCCCCTGCGGCGCTTCCTCGCCACCCACGCACCCCGCGCCCTCGTGGTGATCGAAAACGAACTCTGGCCCAACCGCCTCACCACCCTGAAAGCCCGGGGCATTCCGGTCATCGTCGTCTCGGCCCGCCTCTCCGCCCGCTCCGCAGGGCACTGGGGCCGCCTGCCCGTGGTGGCCCGAGAGGTGCTTGGCTCCATCACCAGCCTCTCGGCGCAGGACGAGGAGAGCGCCGCGCGTTTCGCCGCCCTCGACCTGCCCGGGGCGGCCCGCGCCGCGCCCCTCGCCCTCAAGGCCTCCAGCCCGCCCCCCGCTGCCGATCCTGCCAAGCTCGCTGCCCTCGCGCCCGCCTTCGACCGGGATAATACCCTGCTCGCGGCTTCGACCCACCCGGGCGAAGAAGAGCAAGTGCTCACCGCCTTCACCAAGGCCCGCCAAAGCCGCCCCGCGCTCCGGCTCATCCTCGCCCCCCGCCATGCCCGGCGCGGGCCGGAGGTTGCCGCGCTGATTGCCGAGGCCGGGCTGCCCTTTGCAACCCGCTCCGCAGGCGAGGCTCCCCGCAGCGCGGCGGTTTTCCTTGCCGATACGATGAGTGAGATGGGCCTGTGGTATGCGCTCTCCGGCCTCTGTTTCACCGGCGGCTCGCTGGTGGAGAAAGGCGGCCACACGCCTTGGGAGCCCGCCCACTTCGGCTGCGCCCTGCTGCACGGCCCCTCCTCGTTCAATCAGGCGGAGGCCTTCGCCGCGCTCGACGCTGCAGGTGGCGCGCTCGAGGTTTCCGATGCCGCCGCCCTCGCCCATGCGCTCGCAGAGCTCACCCCCGAGGCGCAGGCCCGCATGGCCGAGATAGCCCTCCAGACCGCCGACGCGCGCAAGGCCGATCTCGCGCCACTTGTTGCCCGCATCGCTTCGATTGCAGGCATTTAGCACCCTAACCCGTGACGCCTCCGTGAATTTCCCGGTTGCGCGGCTGGTCACTTGCCCCTCTCATGTTAGCATCGCAGCAGAGAGACCCCGCCGAGCCATTTGTGACCAACCGCCCCGTGAACAAGCGCATCAGCCATCCCAAGCCGATCCACGTGCCCGTCCGTCTTGCCGGACGGTCCAAACGTGCGCTGCGCACCCAGTTCGCCGCACTCTGCTACCGGGTGGTCGAGGGCGAGGTCGAGGTGCTGCTGATCACCTCCCGGCGGCGCAAACGCTGGATCATCCCGAAGGGATGGCCGATGGATGGCCGCTCGGGCGCACAAGCCGCGGCCCAAGAGGCGTGGGAGGAAGCTGGGGCCAAGGGCAAGGCCCACCCGCGCTGCCTCGGCGTTTACAGCTACACCAAGGTCTCCGGCCCGCGCAAAGGCCTGCCGTGCCTGGTGGCGGTCTTCCCGGTCGAGGTGAGCGAGCTGCATGAGAGCTTCCCCGAGCGCAAGCAACGCAAGCGGAAGTGGTTCTCCGTCCGCAAGGCCGCAAGCAAGGTCGAAGAGCCTGAATTGCGGGCCATTCTCGCCGGTTTCCGCCCGCCCACACCGCGTCACACCTCCGACACCGGTAATTGAATTTTCATGTGGCCAGGGCTAGGTAACAGGCAATGATAAAGTATGCGCTGCAATGCCGCGAAGGCCACCGGTTCGAGAGCTGGTTCGCCGACGCCGATGCCTATGATGCTCTCGCCCGCGCGGGGCATCTCAGTTGCGCAGTCTGCGGTGGCGCTGAGGTCGAGAAATCGGTGATGGCCCCGCGTCTCGGCAAGGCGGCCACCGTCCCAGCAAGAGCCTCAGAGGGTTCCCCACCCTCCGTGCCAGCGCGTCCCCTCAGCACAGCCTCCACCCCGCAGGAAAAGGCGCTTGCAGACCTCCGCGCCAAGGTCGAGCGCGAGAGCGAATATGTCGGCGGCGAGTTTGCCCGCGTGGCCCGCGCCATTCACGATGGCGACGAGCCGCATCGCTCTGTCCACGGGGAGGCCCGGCTGAAGGATGCCAAGGCCCTTCTCGAAGATGGCATCCCCGTCATGCCCCTCCCCTTCACCTCCGCACGCAAGACCAACTGAGATGGCAGGCTTCCACGCGGTGATCACCGGCGCGAGCCGCGGCATCGGTCGCTCCCTCGCCGAGCGACTGGCCACGGAAGGCCCGGTGCTCGGCACCTGCCGCAGGACGCCGCCCGATCTGCCCGGCGTTACATGGGCCACAGTCGAGATGGCCGACCCGGCCTCCATCAAAGCCTTCGCCGCCGGGCTGGAGGACGCTCCAATCGAGCGCCTCGTCTGCAATGCCGGCATCTATCCTGACAAAGGGCAGAGCCTCGAGGGAGGCTACCCACCCGAGATGTGGGCCGAGAGCTTTACCGTCAACGTCACCGCCGCCTTCCTCACGGTGCAGGCGCTTCTGCCCAACCTCCGCAAGGCGCAGGCCCCGCGCATCGCCCTGATTTCCTCGCAAATGGCCTCAGATACCCGCGCGCCCGGCGGCAGCTACATCTACCGCGCCTCCAAGGCCGCGCTGCTGAACCTCGGGCGCAACCTCGCGACCGACCTGAAGCCGGAAGGCATCGCCGTGGGAATCTATCACCCCGGCTGGGTCCAGACCGATATGGGCGGCAGCGCCGCCGAGATCACCGTAGATGAGGCCGCAGAGGGCCTTGCCGCGCGCATCGCCGAGCTTTCGCCTGCCACCACCGGGCAGTTCCTCACGTGGGATGGCCACACCCACGCCTTCTAAGGCGCAGGCAGCCCGCCCTCTCAGAACTTCGTTTCACCCGAAACCGGCGTCACCTTCCGGCGGCTCACCACCGCCTCGCGCCACGTGATGAAGCTGATGGCCGCAATGATCACCGTGCCGCCGAGGATCACCCAGGTGTCGAGCCCCTCGTCGAACATGAAGTAGCCGAGTGCCACGGCCCAAATCAGCTGCAAGAAGGTCACCGGCTGGGTCACCGTCACCGGCGCGCATTTGAAGGCCACGCCCATGGTGTAATGCGCCCCTGTGGCAAAGGCCGCCGTCAGAAAGAGAATGCCGAGGTCGTGCCAGCTCACCGGTACCCAGACCGCCCATGCAAAGGGAACGAGCCCGATCGATACCGTCACCGAAAGCATCGCCACCAGCGTCGCCGCGCTCACCCGGTCCGAGATCTGCTTGGCCACGATATAGCTCGCCGCAAGGCACAGTGCCGCGCCAACCATGGCCCAATGCCCTGCCTGCAGCTCCCTGAAGCCCGGCCGCAGGATGATGATCGCCCCGATGAGCGCCGCCATCACCGCGAGGATCCGCCGCAGAGCCATCTTCTCTCCCAAGAAGATCACCGCTCCCAGCGTCACATAAACCGGCGACATGTAGTTGAGCGCCGTCACTTCCGCGATGGTGATCGTGCTCATCCCGTAGAACCAGAGCATGACCCCCACGGTATGCGCCGCGCCGCGCCCGGCGAAGATCTTCAACTCCCGTATGCCGAGCCGGTCGGCCCGGATCGCCGGGATCATCGGTAGGATAAAGATGAGCCCCAGCGCATAGCGCAAAAAGGCCGCCTGAGGCGCCGGCACCCTCCCGCCTGTCAGCTTCACCGAGGCCGTCACGGCGACGAAGAGAACGCCGGTCACAACCATCCAGAGCACGCCCGCAACGGGGCGATTGGGTGCTGCTGTATCGGGAGAAACCGTTGCCATGTGAACTATGTGCGGGAGTCATGCGACAAGGTCAACCGGGGTGGCCCCGCGTCACGCCCCCAGGATCAGCCCTGCCGCGATCACCCACATCACCACCCCGATGCCCACATCCAGCACCCGCCATGCCGTGGGTCGGGCAAAGATCGGGGCGAGCAGCCGGGCGCCATAGGCCAGCGTGAAAAAGAAGGTGAAAGAGGCGATAGCCGCCCCCGCCCCGAAGGCCAGCTCATGCGGCGCATAGCGCGTCGAGATCGAGCCTAGCAGCGCCAGCGTGTCGAGGTAGACATGCGGGTTGAGCCATGTCAGCGCGAGGCAGGTCGCCAAAGCCGCCAGCCGCGTCTGCCCGCCATTGCCCGCACTCTCCAACGCCTCGCCTCCGCGCCACGCCGCCCAAAAGCTCCGCGCCCCATAGGCCACCAAAAACGCCGCGCCACCCCAGCGGAACCACGGCAGCAGCGAGGGCATGACATCGGCCAGCGTGGCGAACCCGGCAACGCCGAGGCTGATCAGCACCGCGTCCGAAAGCGCGCAGGTCAGCGCGACTTCGAACACATAGGCCCGCTTCAGCCCCTGCCTAAGCACAAACGCATTCTGTGCCCCGATCGCCAGAATCAGCCCAAGGCTCAGGGAGAACCCCGCAATCGCCGCATCCCACATCTGTCCGTCTCCGTCTGGTGTCAGGGCGTGCTACGGGACTGCGTTGGATAAACCTAGTGAATTTAACTGATCCGGATTAAGCATAGCTTATGTTTACCGACCCGGCCCTCCTCGCCCTCCACGCCGTGCTCCGCACCGGCAGTTTCGAGGGCGCCGCCGCGCAGCTCAACGTCACGCCGCCCGCCATCTCCCAGCGCATCCGGAAACTGGAAGAGCAGATGGGCACACCACTGATCCGTCGCACGACGCCCTGCGAGGCCACCGAAACCGGCGCCCGCCTCTATCGCCATGCCGAAGAGATGGGCCTCCTCGCCCGTGCGCTCGCCGCCGATCTCGGGCAGCCCGCCGCCCCGGCCACCCTGCGCCTCGCCGTCAATGCCGATAGCCTCGCCACATGGTTCATCGACGCCATGGCCGGAGTGGATGGCATCAGCTTCGATCTGGTGTTGGATGATGAGGATCACTCCGCCGACTGGCTCCGCCGCGGCGAGGTGCTGGCCGCCATTTCTGCTCTCCCCGGGCCGGTGCAGGGCTGCGACGTGCACGCTTTGGGCGCCCTGCGCTACCACGCCACCTGCGCCCCGGGTTTCGCCGCACGCCACTTCCCGCATGGTCCAACGGCAGAGGCCCTCGCTCGCGCGCCCTGCCTGAGCTTCTCCGCCAAGGACCGGCTGCAAAGCCAGTGGATGCAGGCCGCAACCGGAGCGCAACCCTCTCCGCCCCATCACACCCTGCCCGCAACCTCGGCCTTCATCGATGCCGCCCGCACGGGCCTCGGCTGGGGCCTCAACCCGGCCCCGCTCGCAGCACCGCACCTCGCCGATGGCTCACTGGTCGATATGAAACCCGGCCTCACCGTGGACCGCCCGCTCTACTGGCTGGTCTCCCGCCTTGCCGCGCCGGCGCTGGCGGACCTCACAGCCTCGGTCCGCGCCGCCGCCCGCGCCCATCTCGTGCCGCCCGCCCGGGAAGAATTTTAGGGAATATTCTCCCCGGCCCGAAAATCCTTCGTGAAGAATTTTCCACCCGCGCGCGCCTTCACATGCGCCCCATCACAATGGCCAGAACACCAGAATGAGCGGGATCGATACCGCCACCACGAGGATCTCAAGCGGCAGCCCCATGCGCCAGTAGTCGCCAAACGAGTAGCCCCCTGGCCCGAGGATCAGCGTGTTGTTCTTGTGCCCGATGGGGGTCAGAAACGCCGAGGAGGCCGCCACCGCCACTGCCATCAAAAACGGGTCCGCCGAAACGCCAAGCGAGTTCGCCATCTGTATCCCGATCGGGGCAGCCACGATCGCCGTCGCGGTGTTGTTCAGCACGTCCGAGAGCGTCATCGTGACGACCATCAGGATCGTCAGAATTGCCCAGGCCGGCCATCCTTCCGTCAACCCCACGAGCCCGCCCGCGATCAGCTCGGTGCCGCCCGATTCCTCCAGCGCCGCACCCAGCGGAATCATCGACCCCAGCAGCACGACCACCGGCCACTCGATGTGGTCATAAAGCTCGCTCAGGCTGAGAATCTTGGTCAGCACGTAGCCCACCACTACGATCCCCAGCGCCACCGGCAGATATAGCAGCCCGAAGGACGCCGCAGCCACCGCGGCGGCAAAAAGCCCGATGGCGAGCCATGTCTTGCTGTCCTGTGTCACCGCAAGGCCCCGGTCGGCCAGCGGCAAGGCGCCGATCCAAGCGGTCACCTCCGCCGTCCGGTCATTGGGCGCAAGCAACAGCAAGATGTCACCCGGTTTCACGATCTCCTTGCGCACCTGGCTGGTGATCCGCTTGCCCTGCCGCGAGATACCCATCAGAATCGTCCGCTGCCGCCAGCTCAGCCCGATCCCATGCGCGGAGCGCCCGGCAATGCGCGAATCCTCTGGCACCACCACCTCGATCAGCCCAAGCCCGGCGCCAGCCTCGGCCAGCAACTCCCGGCGCTTCTCGTCGGAGAAGACCAGCGCGTGCGAGGCCCGGAACTCGTCCAGCGCATCCGGCACCGCCTCCAGCACCAGCGCATCCTCCGCCTCGATCTTCGTCAGCCGCTGAGCCCCATAAAGCCGCTTGCCGCCGCGCACGAGGCCCAGCACGCCCACGTCCGCCTTGGCCGCCAGCTCTTCGACATCGCGCACCCTCTGGCCCACGAACTTGGAGCCCTCCGGCACCGTCAGCTCGGCGATGTAATTCTTCACCTCGCTCTCCGAGACCGCGCCCGCTCCGTCCCCGGTCGAAGGGATCAGCCTCCAACCGCCGAGCGCCACAAAGGCCAGCCCCGCCAGCGCCGTCAGCCCGCCCACCGGGGCAAAGTCGAACATCCTGAACGGCTCACCAAGCGCATCGCCGCGCACCGAGGCGATGATGATGTTAGGCGGTGTTCCGATGAGCGTGGCCATGCCGCCGAGAATGGTGGCAAAGCTGAGCGGCATCAGCGACAGCCCCGGCGAACGCCCCGCCTTCCGCGCGGTCTGAATGTCCACCGGCATCAGAAGCGCCAGCGCCGCCACGTTGTTCATGAAAGCACTCAGCACGCCGCCCACGCCGCCCATCAGCGCGATATGCCCGCCCAAGCGGCGGGTCGATGACACCAGCGTGCGCGTGATCAGCAGCACCGCGCCCGAGTTCACAAGGCCAGCCGAAACCACCAGCACCAGCGCCACCACCAGCGTCGCCGGGTGGCCGAAGCCCTCGAAGGCCCGGTCCGAGGGCACCACGCCCAGCACGACCCCGGCCATGAGCGCCGCGAAGGCCACGAGGTCATAGCGAAAGCGCCCCCAAAGCAGCAGCCCGAAGACCGCCCCGAAAAGCACGAAGAGTGTTACCTGATCACCCGTCACCTGGGCCCGCCCCCTGAAAATTCTTTCGGCCGATCATGGCCCCCGCGCTGCCGGAAGGAAACCCGCCACGCACCTTGCCCCCGGCCCCGCCTCTGCCCTATATAGCCCGCCAGATCAGCCAACCAGCACGCAACGGAGGCCCCCATGGCCGGCCACTCAAAATGGGCGAACATCCAGCACCGCAAAGGGCGGCAGGATGCGGCTCGCTCCAAGCTCTTCTCCAAGCTCGCCAAGGAAATCACCGTGGCGGCCAAGATGGGCGACCCCGACCCCGACAACAACCCGCGCCTGCGCCTCGCGGTGAAAGAGGCCAAGTCGCAATCGGTGCCGAAGGACGTGATCCAGCGCGCGATCGACAAATCGCAAGCGGCGGGCGGCGATGACTACAAGGAAATCCGCTACGAGGGCTACGGCCCCGGCGGGGTGGCGGTGATCGTCGAGGCGATGACCGACAACCTCAACCGCACCGCCTCCACCGTGCGCAGCACATTCGGCAAGCACGGCGGCAACCTCGGCGAGACCGGCTCCGTCGGCTTCATGTTCGACCGCAAGGGCGAAATCACCTACCCCGCCTCCGTGGGCGATGAGGACACCGTGATGATGGCCGCCATTGAGGCGGGCGCCGAGGATGTCGAGAGCACCGAAGAGGGCCACACCATCCTCTGCGCCGACACCGATCTCAACGAGGTCAGCACCGCACTCGAGGCCGAACTGGGCGAAAGCGAAACCGCCAAGCTTGTCTGGCGGCCCACCACCACCACCGAGCTGGACCTGGAGGGTATGCAAAAGCTGATGCGCCTGATCGAGGTTCTGGAGGATGACGACGACATCCAGCGCGTCACCGCCAACTTCGAGGTCTCCGACGAGGTGATGGAGCAGCTCTCGGCTTGACGGTCCGCGTCAACACCCATCCGACAACCAGCCGCGCCCTGATCTGGGGCGCGGCTTTTTTCGTCCCGGTAATGTACTGGGCCCTTTGGCTGAACGTGAAGGGCGGCTGGCTCCTCCTTCCGCTCGCCGACAATGGCCGTTCGACCGAGCCCTTGCCCTTCGGCCTTGGTGTGATCGCTGGCTTATCTCTCGCCTTCGGTCTCGGAACAGCCGTGGCGCTCTGGCGGGCCCGCTTCGGATCGCTGCGTTCCATCTTCCTGCCCGGCCCCGGCCGCTTCGCGCTCTGCTTTTTCCTGACCTGCCTGACGCCCTACACCAGCATCGCGATTTTCCCGATGCCGGTGGTTTTCGTGTTGGGGTTTGACGCGTCGGCGGTCATTGCCTTCGCGATCTACTTGGCCGCATGGCTCATCGCCGCCGGGCTCATCATTTCCGGCCACCGCCCCAAAGTGCTCCGCGTACTGCTCTTTGGCCAAACCTACATCGTTCTGTGGTCGGCCAATCTGATTGCCTGCGGCCACTTCGCCTTTCGGGTCTGAACCTGGCTTAGAAAAAGCTCAGCGGGTCCACGTCCACCTGCACCCGAACCCGGCTGGGCCAGTCGAACTGCGCCAGCCAGGCCGTCACAGCCGCCTGCACTGGCGCGGTCTTCTCGGCCTTGATCAGCAGACGCACGCGGTGCCGCCCCCTGATGCGCGCAATAGGAGCAGGCGCGGGCCCGAACACTTGGGCACCGATCGCCCGTAAAGGCTCGGCCCGCCGCGCCATGGCCGAGCCGAGGCTGTTCACATCCTCCAGCTCGGGGGACGACAGAACGATCCCGACCAGCCGCCCATAGGGCGGCACGCCCGCCGCCTTGCGCTCCTCCGCCTCTGCCCGCCAGAAGGTCTCTTCCTCCCCGCTCAGGATCGCCCGGATCACCGGATGCTCGGGCTGGTAGCTTTGCAGCACCGCCAGCCCCGGCGCCTCGGCCCGCCCCGCCCGGCCCGCCACTTGCCGCATCAGCTGAAAGGTCTTTTCCGCCGCCCGCAGGTCGCTCCCCTGCAAGCCCAGATCGGCGTCGATCACGCCCACCAGCGTCAGTAGCGGAAAGTTGTGCCCCTTGGCCACCATCTGCGTGCCGATCACGATGTCCGCCGCGCCGCCTGCGATGCCCTCCACCGCCGCCTTCAAGGCCCGCGCCGAGCCGAAAAGGTCACTCGACAGCACCGCCACCCGCGCCTCGGGGAACAGCTCCTTCACCTCCTCCGCCAGCCGCTCCACCCCCGGCCCCACCGGCGCCAGCTTGCCCTCGACGTTGCAACTGGGGCAGGCCTCGGGCACCGGCTCGGTGTGGCCGCACTGGTGGCACATCAGCCGCTTTAGGAACCGATGCTCCACCATCCGCGCGTCGCAATCCGGGCAGGCCACCTGATGCCCGCAGGCCCGGCAGATCGTCACCGGCGCATAGCCCCGCCGGTTGAGAAACAGCAGCGCCTGCTCCCCCTTCTCCATCCGGTCCTCCACCAGGCGCCGCAGGGTGGGTGAAACCCACCGATCCGAGGGCAGCCCCTCCGCCCGCATGTCGATCGCCCGCATCTCCGGCAGCACCGCCGCCCCGAACCGGCTCGTCAGCTCCACCCGCGCGTATTTCCCGGCCTCCGCATTGGCCCAGCTCTCCAGCGAGGGCGTGGCCGAGGCCAGCACCACCTGTGCCCCTTCGATGGAGGCCCTGAGGACCCCCATGTCACGGGCGCTGTAGGTCACGCCGTCTTCCTGCTTGTAGGAGCCGTCATGCTCCTCGTCGATCACGATCAGCCCCAGCTCGCGGAACGGCAGAAACAGCGCCGAGCGGGCGCCCACCACCAGCGAGGCCCCGCCCTCGCCCACCATCTTCCAACAGCGCCGCCGCTCGGTGACCGTCACCCCATGGTGCCATTCGGCGGGCTTGGCGCCAAAGCGCGCTTCCACCCGGCCCAGAAACTCCTGTGTCAGCGCGATCTCGGGCAGCAGCACCAGCGCCTGCCGCCCCTGCGCCAAACACTCTGCCACCGCCTCCAGATACACCTCGGTCTTGCCCGAGCCGGTCACGCCCTTGAGCAGCGTCGTGCCATACTCACGCGAAGCCACCCCGCGCCGCAACGCCCCTGCCGCCTTCGCCTGCTCGTCATTCAGCGCCTTGCCGCCGTAGTCCGGGTCGAGCGCCGGATAAGGCACATCGCGCGGCGCCAGCTCTTCGCTGACAGCCCCCAGCTTCACCAGCCCCTTCACCACTCCGGTCGAGACGCCTGCGATCTCCGCCAGCTCGCCCAGCGTGAACGACAGACCGCCGTGCTCCTCAAGCACACCGAGAACCCGCTCCCGCGCGGGCGTCATCCGGTCCACTTCGCCCTGCCCGGGGCGGTACACCTTGCGCATGCCCGGCGGCGTCGCCAGCCCCGGCGCGCGGGTCGCCATCCGCAGCATCTGGTGCATGTCGGTCAGCGTATAGGCCCCGGCCCGCTCCAGAAACTCGCGCATCCCCGCCCCCATCGGCGCCACATCAAGCACCTCGCCCACCCGTCGCAGCTTGGCCCGGTCGAACCCGCCCTCGCCCGGCCCCCAGACCACGCCCATCACCCGGCGCGGCCCGAGCGGCACCACCACGAAGGCGCCCGCCGCCACGCCGCCCTCCGGCGCGGCATAGTCCAGCGTGCCGCCCAGAGGCTGCGTGGTCAGAACCGCAACCGGCTCGCCCACCGCAAAATGGCCGTTAGCGCTCACATTCTCCCCAATATCCGGGTTTCAGTGCCCCCTGTCCTGCGGTATGAGAGGCGCAACCGCAAGTCCGCCCGAGGAGGCCGCACATGAAATTCTTCGTAGATACCGCCGAGATCGACGCCATCGCCGAGCTGAACGACCTTGGCATGGTCGACGGGGTCACCACCAACCCTTCCCTGATCCTCAAGTCGGGCCGCGACATCCTCGAGGTCACCAAGGAGATCTGCGACATGGTCGACGGGCCGGTTTCCGCCGAGGTAGTGGCCACCGACGCCGATGCCATGCTCGAAGAGGGCAAAAAGCTCGCCGGCATCGCCCCCAACATCGCGGTGAAGGTGCCGCTCACCTGGGCCGGCCTCAAGACCTGCAAGGCACTCTCCAGCCAAGGCACCATGGTGAATGTGACCCTCTGCTTCTCCGCCAACCAGGCCCTGCTCGCCGCCAAGGCCGGCGCCACCTTCATCTCTCCCTTCATCGGGCGGCTCGATGACCTCAACCTCGACGGCATGGACCTGATCGGCGACATCCGCACGATCTACGACAACTACGCCTTCTCCACCGAGATCCTCGCCGCCTCGATCCGCTCCGTGAACCACATGAAAGACGCCGCCCTCATCGGCGCCGACGTCGCCACCGCCCCTCCCGGCGTGATCAAGCAGATGGCCAATCACGTGCTGACCGACAAGGGCCTCGACCAGTTCGTGAAGGACGCGGCCAAGGCGGGCATCAAGATCGTCTGACGGCGGTCTCCCGCCGTTAAATTCCTGATCCCTTCACAAGCCTCAACCGATGGTTTAGGGGCCTGTCTCCAATTCGGCGTGCCTCCTGCGCCGGCGTAAGAGCTGTGAGTGACCGCGAATGAAGTCGTTTTTTCAGGGTATCGTCGGAAACATCAAATCCCTCCTGATCGGCCCCTTCGCCATAATGATCGTCTGGCTCCTGTCGGAGCGGCAGCGTTGGAAGACCCGCGGCAAAAAGCCGGTCGTTCACAATGAAGCCCCCTACGATGGCCGCCGTATCATGCTAATGGCGCTTTACGAAAAGGGGACGCTCCGGCCTGACGTCATTCGCCTTCTCAAAGCGGCGCGCAACGAGGGCCTCTACATCCTCGCGGTCAATACGCTCAAACTGACTGATCCTGCAGAGGTCGAAGGCCTGATCGACTGCTACATCGAGCGCCCGAACTTCGGCCGTGACTTCGGCAGCTACCGCACCGGTTTCCTGCACCTCTTCCAGCGTGGCTGGCACAAGGAGTGCCCACGCCTCCTGCTCATAAACGACAGCATCTTCTTCTCCGAAGAGCGGATGCCAAAGTTCCTGTCGGATATGATGGGCAGCGAGATCGAGGTTCTCGGTTCGACCGAGAACTTCTTCATGGAGCATCACCTCGGCTCATTCTGCATCGCAATGAGCGGCAGTGTTCTGCGCAACCCGTCCTTCCGCACTTACTGGAACAACTACAGACAAACCGACCTGCGCCCCTATGTCATCAAACGCGGCGAGATGGGGCTTACGAAGACCCTGAAGCGCTGTGCGTCCGCACCCGATCAGTTCAAGGCCCTGTATGACACCAGCCGGTTCCTGAACGCCCTGCGCCATGATCCCGATTTCGTTGACTTCACCATCAAGAACGGGCGCACCTGCGACATCATCGTCTGGCCGCGTTTCAGCGCCCGCAAGGTGATCGACTTCCTGCAAGGGCGTTACCTGATCTCCGCCGCTGACATGGACGACCGCAAAGACCTTCAGCTCCGGGTCGACAGCACGCTGGACGAGCTCGCACGCATGTATCCGGTGAATGACAGCGCAACCCTGCGCGGTTTCGTGGCAAAGCATCTGCACGCCGACGAGAAGGTCGACGATACAGTGCTCGACGACGCTATCCACTCGGTGCTTGGCGATATCTTCATGCAGGGCGGCCACATCCACCAAAGCCCCGCCCCACTGATCCACCTCGGCCTGCCGATCATAAAGCTCGACGCGATCTATCGGGGCACCCAGAATGTCTACGACACGCTTCGGATCGCCCATCTGCTCCAGCCGGTGGAAGCCGATGAGTACACCCACATCCTGACCAGCCGCCCTTTCGGTGGCGACACCCTGACCGGCTGGAAACGCGTCGCCTTCATGAAGGGCTACATCTAGCGCCAGCGCCCAACCGCCCCTAGAGAACTGTAGTGAGTAAAGTCGATCTGATCATCGGTGGCTATGAGCGCGGCGGCACCACGCTGCTATCAGAGATTTTCCGCGCCAATGGTTTCGAATCCGGCTTCGAATGCGGCGTGTTGCTGGCGGATGAGCCCGCAAAAATGCCCGAGACCGGATCCTACCGGGAGACGCTGCTCGCCGGCTGGAGGATCGAGCCGGAAACCCGTGCCGAAGCCGCTGCTGGCGATTTCGATCACTTCTACAATACCCTGTGTACCGCTGCCTTCCCGGATCACACCGGCAGATTCTTCGACAAGACCCCGCGCTACATGGCGCAGCTAGGCCTCTGCCTGCACCGCTACAGCGCTATCAAATCCGCAGTGATCATCCACCGCGACCCTCACGCGGTCTTCCTCTCAATGGCGACGCGCATGTTGCCCAACATCCCGCCAGCGAAAGCGGTCACCAAGAAGTTCAAGGCGCTGACGGAACGCTATCTTGACTACTTCATCGGCTGCATCGCGCATCAGGATGCCGAGAATGTCCTCTTCGTGCCGCTTGAAGAACTTGTCAGCCGCGAAGATGTCTGGATGAAAACGCTGGGCTATTTCGTCACCGGCAAGCCCTTTCACAAGCGCGACGGTCGGTCTCGCTATGACAATGTCGGCAAGAAAGGGATGGATCTTGAGCGGATCATGGGCTTCGAGTCGCAGTTGCCCGCGTCACTTCAGGCCGAGATTCTCGACGCCACGCGCCTCGCCTCCCCATTCTTTGCCGATGCAACAGAACGTGCCCGCTACGGCGACACCTGGGCCGAAGCCCAGCACCGCATTCTCGCCCTTCTGGGCAAGTATGAGCGCCCGCGCAGCCTTGTGCTGGAAGACGGCACCTACTTTGAGCCATTCACATACCTCCTGCGCTACGCCGACGTGCGGCGCGCGGGTCGGGACCCGGTGGAGCACTACCAGAAGAGCGGCAAACGCGAAGGCCGCCTCCCGCACTAAGCCCCCCAGATCGCAGCGCACGCCCCTGTGACTCTACCGCCACCTTCCTCCCTCGCCCGGGCCTGACCCCGACAAAACCCTTGCCCGCGCGCGGCCCGGTTTGAAACAATCGGCTCAACCAACAACCACGCGTGGGCTATAACCGACCCATGTCGGACAATGAGGCAGATATGAGTGAAGCGGCGGAGCAGCTGATCGGGCTGCGGTCCATGATCATTTCCGAACCTGACATGATCCTTGAGGATCGCGACATCATGCATGCGCTGATCGCGGCCAACGAGAAGTCGCTCGGCGGCAATATCGTCGACCTGCGCGGCATCGCGATGGAGCGGCTAGAGGCCCGGCTCGACCGGCTCGAGGATACCCACCGCTCCGTCATCGCCGCCGCCTATGAAAACCTCGCCGGCACCAACCAGGTCCACCGCGCGGTACTCTCCATGCTGGAGCCGACCGATTTCGAGGATTTCCTGCGCAACCTCGGCAGCGAAGTGGCGCATACCCTGCGAGTCGACTGCCTCCGCCTCGTGTTGGAAAGCGTGCAGGAGGGCGAAGACCCGGCAGTGAAAAAGCTGGGCGACGTGCTGCATGTGGCCCCTCCGGGCTTCGTGAACGACTACCTCACCATGGGCCGCGACAAGCCGGTGCGCCCGGTCACACTGCGGCAGACCCGGCCGCAATTCTCGGTGATCTACGGCGAGGCCGCGCCCAACATCCACTCCGAGGCCTGCCTGAAGCTCGACTTCGGCGAGGGCCGCCTGCCCGGCCTTCTGGTCATGGGCGCCGAGGATCCGCACCAGTTCCGCCCCTCGCAAGGCACTGACCTGCTCGGCTTCTTCGCCGGGGTCTTCGAGCGCCAGATGCGGCGTTTTCTGGGATGATTGCCCCCTCTCCGGCGCTGACCGAGGCGCTGGAGCTGTGGCTTGCGCAGCTTCGGGCGCTGGACGGTCGCGCCGAAAACACCCTCGAAGCCTACCGCCGCGACGTGTCCGGCTTCCTAGGTTTTCTGCCACAACACTTCGGCGAGGGCATCGGCAAGGCCCGCCTCGCCAAGCTCACCCTGCCCGACATGAGGGCATGGATGGCGCATGAGCGGGCGGGCGGCGTCAGCGCAAGGTCGCTGGCCCGGATGCTCTCGGCGGTGAAAAACTTCCTCGGCTGGATCGCCGAGCGCGAGGGCTTTGAGATGTCCGCCCCGCTCTCCGTCCGCGCGCCCAAGTACCAGCGCAAACTGCCCCGCCCTGTCGGGCGCGGCGCGGCGCGCGATCTGATCGATACCGTCTCGCTCCAGCACCCGGAGCCATGGGTCGCCACCCGCGATGTCGCCGTGGTCACCCTGCTCTACGGCTGCGGCCTGCGAATCTCCGAGGCTCTGGCCCTCACCGGCGCCGATGCCCCGCTGGCCGATGTGCTTCGGATCACCGGCAAGGGCGGCAAGGAGCGGATCGTGCCGGTGCTGCCCGTCGCCCGCGACGTGGTGGAAGACTACCGCCGTGATTGCCCGCACCAGCTTGGCCCAACCGAACCGCTCTTTCGCTCCATCCGGGGCAAGCCGCTCTCCCGCCGCGCCGTGGCCAAGGTAACAGAGGCCGCCCGGATGCAGCTCGGCCTTCCCGCCACCTGCACCCCCCATGCCCTGCGCCACAGCTTTGCCACCCACTTGCTGGAAGCGGGCGGCGACTTGCGGACCATTCAGGAACTGCTCGGCCATGCTTCGCTCTCCACCACGCAGGCCTATACGGCGGTCGATACCGCCCGGCTGATGGATGTCTACGACCGCGCCCATCCGCAGGGCCGCAAGCGCGCCTGACCGCCCGGGTTACCCGCAAGCCGCGCTGCACCCGGCATTTCCCGCCGGGCGGGAATTTCGATTGCCGCGCCGCCCTTGGCCCGGTAACCCTTCGGCCCATGTCGGATCGGTTCAAGGCCTACGGGGTCCACCTCTTTACCGCCACGGGGGCGGCGCTCGCGATGCTCGCGATGCTGGCCGCCGTGCAGGGCGACTGGCCGGTGATGTTCCTCTGGCTGCTCGCCGCCTTCGCCGTTGACGGCATAGATGGCCCGCTGGCCCGCAAATACGACGTGACCAACCACGCCCCGATCATCGACGGCGCCCTGCTCGACCTGATCATCGACTTCCTGACCTACGTCTTCATCCCCGCCTTCGCGCTCTACGGCTCCGGCCTGCTGCCCAACCCATGGGCAGCCCTCTGCGCGCTCGGCATCTGCTTTTCCTCAGTGCTCTACTTTTCCGACACGCGGATGAAGCTGACCGACAAGAGCTTTCGCGGCTTCCCCGGCTGCTGGAATCTCGCGGTACTGGTGCTGATGGCCATGCAGCCCGCGCCTTGGATCACGGTGCTCACCTGCATCGTGCTGGCCGCCGCCATGTTCCTGCCGCTCAAGTTCGTCCACCCCACGCGCACCAAGCGCTGGCGCAACTTCACCCTACCGGTTTCGGTGATCTGGGTGGCGCTGGCGGTGATCGCGGCGTGGCAGAGCTTCGAGCAGCAGCCGTGGCTCTCGTGGTCGCTGGGGGCCACCACGCTCTGGCTCGCGCTGGCTGGCATTATCCAGCAGGTCATCCCCGAGCGCTGAGCCTCACGGGATTGTGCCGTGCGCCGGGCTGATCGGCGCGGGCGAATGCGCTACCCTTACGTGAACCGTGACCCAACCCGGGAGACGCCCGATGCTGATGCCCCGCCGCCACTTCTTCGTCACCGCCAGCGCCGCCGCCGCGGCCCTGTGCCTGCCCGCCACCGCCCGCGCCGCCTCGCTTGCGCCCACAAGCTCCATGCGTGGAGGGGCAAACAACTACCGCCCAGGCGCGCCGCTCGTCGAGCGTCTCGGCTCAGGCTTCACCGTCCACGGCAAGGTGCTCCGCGCCGCCGATGGTCGCCCGCTCGAAGGCCGCCGCATCCAGATCTGGGCCGCCACCACGCTCGGCGGCGAGCGCGAGCCGCGCAACCACGGCTCCGTACTGACCCGCGCCGATGGCTCCTTTGCCCTCGAGATGGAGCAGATCGTGCCCAACTTCGGTCAGCCGCACGCGCACCTCGCCTATGACGACGGCGAGTTCGAAACCGTGTTCCTCCGCCCCGTCATGCCAAGCCCCCGCGATACCTCCGTGCGGGCCGATTTCGTCCTCGCCTGAGCTTGCGCCCCACCCTCACCTGGGCCGCCCTCGCGGCGCTCATCGCGGTGCCGGTTTCGCTCGCTGCCGTCAGCCCATGGCTCGCCTATCGCGGCTTCGCCTATATCACCGGCGGCTTCGCAGGCATCCTCGCGCTCTGCCTCCTGCTGGTGCAACCGCTCCTCGCCGCCGGCTACCTGCCCGGCTTGCGTGGCCCCACAGGGCGCTTTTGGCACCGCCGCGCAGGCATCGCCCTCGTGACACTCACCGCGCTC
Source organism: Vannielia sp. SX4 (assembly GCF_052828525.1). The sequence goes on along the minus strand of NZ_CM128247.1, from coordinate 1,761,839 downwards.
CACATCGCGGGCCTCTGGGTCACCAGCCCGCCCGACACCGTCGATGCCCTTTTGCTCCGCTCTCCTACCCCCTTCTCGGTCTGGGGCTTCATCTCGCTCTGGGGCATCGCCGCCACCGCCCTTCTGGTGGCCCTGCGCCGAAAGCTGCCCCCGCGCCGCTGGCGTTGGGCGCATAACGCACTGGCGGCGCTGGTCGTGCTCGCCACCGTCCTCCACGCCGTTCAGATCGAAGGCGCGATGGAACTGATCTCCAAATGGACGCTCTGCATCGCCGCCCTCGCAGCAACCGTCGCCGCCATGATCGACCTGCGGCTGCTGCGCCGCTAAATCAGCAGCCCAGCCGCGCCCTCGTGCCGGAGCAAGGCCACCTTGGTCTCTATCCCCATGCCACCAGAGAACCCACCCAGCGAGGACGCCCCCAGCACCCGATGGCAGGGGATGATCAAGGGAATCGGGTTCGCCCCGCAGGCTCCGCCGATGGATTGCGCCGAAAAGCCAAGTTTCTTCGAGATCGCGCCGTAGGTGGTGGTCTCTCCGAACGGGATCTTCCGCATCTCCGAGCAGACCAGCTTGACCACCGCCGATCCCTCCACCCTGAGCGGCAGCTCGAAATCCTCCCGCTCCCCAGCGAAATACGCACCAATCTGGCGCTCCGCCTCACGCAAAAGCGGCGAGCCTTCGCCCGCCGCCTCTTCGCTCCACTTAACGCGGGTGATCGCGTCGCCCTCCTCAGTCAGCACCATGCGGCCGACCGGGGTAGAGAGCGCGAGGGTGGTCATGGTCGCCTGCACGGAATCAAGGCGAAGCCGCCGTGCAGCGCCGACCCGCCCCCCGGGGCGGCGCTTTAGCGAAGATAGCGCTCCCTTCTGAGGGAAGATGACCACGGCCACCATAAAGTGCCCCGAACCACCGTTGCATGCGCCACCACGCGGGCCGGCGCTGCACGGCTTCAGGTTCAAGGCACGACGGCATCACCCCAGCGCCTCGTCACACCGCCCGCAGACGGCCTCGTGCTTGTGCGTGCCTACATCCGGCAGGATCTTCCAGCACCGCTGGCACTTCTCGCCCTCGGCCTTCTCGAAGACCACGCCCACGCCTTCCACTTCCGGCATCCGGAAGGCCTCGGAAGGCGCCGGGTCGCCCGAGAGCGACACGGCGGAGGTGATGCAGATGTCGTCGAAGGCGACCGTCTTCAGCGCCTCCAGCACGCCCGCATCCTCCACATGCACCACGGGCGCGGCCTCCAGCGAGGCCCCGATGACCTTCTCGCGTCGCTGCACCTCCAGCGCCGCCGTCACCACGCGCCGCGCGCGCCGCACGCCCGCCCACTTGGCCGCCAACGCCTCGTCCCGCCAGCCTGCCGGGGTCTCGGGGATATCGACCAGATGCACCGAGGAGCCCTCGCCACCGAACCGCTCCAGCCAGACCTCCTCCATCGTGAAGACGAGCACCGGCGCGAGCCATGTGGTCAGCCGGTGGAAGAGAATGTCCAGCACCGTTCGCGCCGCCCGCCGCCGGGCCGAGTCGCCATCGCAATAAAGCGCATCTTTGCGCACATCGAAGTAGAAGCTCGAAAGCTCCACCGTGGCAAAGTTGAACACTGCCTGAAACACACCCTGGAAGTCGTAGGCATTGTAGCCCTTGCGCACGACCTCATCGAGTTCCGCCAGCCGGTGCAGCACCCAGCGCTCCAGCTCGGGCATATCGGCAGGCTCCACAGCCTGAGCCGCGTCATAGCCCGCAAGGTTGCCCAGCAAGAAGCGCATGGTGTTGCGCAGCCGCCGGTAGCTGTCGGCCACCCCTTTCAGGATCTCTGGCCCGATCCGCTGATCGGCGGTGTAATCCGTCTGCGCCACCCAGAGCCGCAGGATGTCGGCGCCATACTGCTTCACCACCTCTTCGGGGACGATGGTGTTGCCGAGCGACTTCGACATCTTGTTGCCCTTCTCGTCCAGCGTGAAACCGTGGGTCAGCACGCCGCGATAGGGGGCAACGCCGCGGGTGCCAACCGACTGCAGCAGCGACGAGTGGAACCAGCCGCGGTGCTGGTCGGTGCCCTCAAGGTAAAGGTCTGCCACCCCATCAGGCGAGCCGTCCTCGCGGTCGCGCAGCACGAAGGCATGGGTCGACCCGGAGTCGAACCACACGTCGAGCACGTCGAAGACCTGATCGTAGTCGTCCGCGTTGTAATCACTGCCAAGGAAGCGCTCCTTGGCCCCTTCCGCATACCACGCATCCGCGCCCTCGGCTTCGAAGGCCTCGATGATCCGCGCGTTCACCGCCGCATCGCGCAGCAAGAAGCCCTCGTCATCGGGCATCGCGCCCTTCTTCACGAAGCAGGTCAGCGGCACGCCCCAGGCCCGCTGGCGCGAAAGCACCCAGTCAGGACGCGATTCCATCATGGAATACAAACGGTTGCGCCCGCTCTGCGGGGTCCACTTCACCTGGTCGATGGCGGTCAGCGCGCGCTGGCGGATGGTGGTGCCAAGGCTATCCTGCCCGTCGCCCAAATCCTTGTCGATGGCAGCAAACCACTGCGGCGTGTTGCGATAGATCAGCGGCGCCTTGGAGCGCCAGCTATGCGGGTAGCTGTGGGTGATCCGACCGCGCGCGATCAGCATGCGGGCCTCGGCGAGCTTGTCGATCACCGCCTTGTTGGCCCCGCCTTCCTTGCCGTTCGGCTTGATGATGACCTCACCGCCAAAGAACGGCAGATCGGCGCGGAAGGAGCCATCCTCCAGCACGTTGTAGGTCATCGGCAGGCCATACTGGCGGCCGATCTGGTAGTCGTCGTCACCATGGCTCGGGGCGGTATGCACAAAGCCGGTGCCGGCCTCGGCGGTCACATGCTCGCCCGGCAGCATCGGCACGTCATAGTCCCACTCGCCTTCGGCCCCGGCCACCTTGTAGAGCGGATGCACGGTTTTCATCGCGCCCAGCTCGGCAGCCGCAGCGCCCCGCAGGCGCTCGTAGCTTTCGACCCGCGCCTGCGCCATCACCGCCTCGGCCAGATCGTCGGCCAGCAGGTACTTGTCGCCCACCCGCGCCCAGTTGTCCTCCGCCGCGCCGGTCACGCGGTAAAGGCCATAGCTGATCTCGGGGCTGAAGCAGACCGCCCGGTTCTGCGGGATGGTCCAGGGCGTCGTCGTCCAGATGATCACCGAGGTCTCGGCAAAATCCTCGGCCATGGCGTTCACCGCCGCCATCACCGCATCCTGCCCCTCGTGACCCTCCGCCGCGAAATGCTCGATCAGCTCCGGCGTGCCCGAGAACCCACCGATCCGGAACTTCACCCAGATCGTGTGGCTCTGGTGGTCATGGTATTCCACCTCCGCCTCGGCCAGCGCGGTTTTCTCGACCGGCGACCACATCACCGGCTTGGAGCCCTGATAGAGCGCCCCGTTCATCAGGAACTTCTGGAACTCGGCGGCAATCGTCGCCTCGGCGTGGAAATCCATCGTCAAGTAAGGCTCGGGCCAGTTGCCAGTCACGCCCAGCCGCTTGAACTCCTCGCGCTGGATATCCACCCACTTCTCGGCAAAAGCCCGGCACTCCTGCCGCAGCTCGACAATCGGCACCTCGTCCTTGTCGCGGCCCTTCTGGCGATATTTCTCCTCGATCTTCCACTCGATCGGCAACCCGTGGCAGTCCCAACCGGGGATGTAGCGCGCATCGCGGCCCATCATCTGCTGCGAGCGCACCACCATGTCCTTCAGAATCTTGTTCAGCCCGTGGCCGATGTGCAGGTGGCCGTTGGCGTAAGGAGGCCCATCGTGCAGCGTGAAAGGCTCCCGGCCCTCCTTCTCGCGCAGGCGGTCATAAACCCCGATCTCCTCCCAGCGGGCCAGCCAGCCCGGTTCGCGCTTGGGCAGGCCCGCGCGCATCGGAAATTCGGTTTGGGGAAGGTTCAGCGTGTCTTTGTAGTCAGGCGTGTCGGCGCACATGGGGGGCGTCCTTGGCGTGGTCTTTTCGGGTGTTCGGTGAGGGGCGGCGCGGCAGGCCATGCGCCTTGTCCCGGCGGCTCATCTGTCAGAGCGCCGGGCCGCTAATTCGAATGATGGCGAGGCCCGAGAACATCATGGGGAGGCTTATAGGCAGGGGCGCGGGCAAGGTCCAGCACGTAGGGCGGAGTTGCCCTGCCACCCGCAGGGCCCTCACTCCGGCGGCCTGTCCTCTTCTGCACCCTGTGCCGCGCCATCTTCGTCCGCAGCCCGCTCCGCCGCCTCCTGCGCCGCCCAACGGTTGAGCCAGGCCAGCGCGGCCAGCGACAGCCCGAGCGCGAGGAAGGAGAACACCCGGAACAGCCCGGTCAGCCCCCGCGCGTCGATCAGGAACACCTTCACCACAGCCAGCCCAATCACCACCAGCGCCGCACGCCGCAACACGGTCGAGCCCTTGGCAATCGCTTGCCAGAGCAGCACCGCACCAAGGGCGATCAGCACCACCGTGTAGGTATAAAGCTCGCCATCGAACCAGCCGTTTCCGTACCAGAGCCCGCCCGGCTGCCAGAACCGTCGGATCTCCAGAAACACCCAGAACCCTGCAAGCCCCACAGCCGCGCCCAGCCCCCCTCGGCGCCACCAGCGCCCGCCGATCCGGGCAAGCAGGGCAAACACCAGCGCCGGGCCGAGATAGGCCGCCGCCAGCGTGTCAAACACCAGCGGACCGTGCACCGTGGTATCGGGCAGCGAGAAGCCCCCGGCCGAGAGGAACGGGTTGGAGAGGGTCAGCCCGATCAGCAGGAAGAACCCGGCCACCACCGTATAGCCCGCCGCCAGCACCACGCGCAGCCATTTCAGCCAGCCGCCCAGCCGCATCCGGTACACCTGCGCGGCAGCACAGAGCAGCCAGACCATCGCGGTCAGCCCCATCGTCCAATGGCTCGCCAGCTCATCCGTGCCGACCCGCTCGTCGATGAACCGGCATATCGTGGCGGTCACGAAGATGCCGCCGATCATCAGCAGCCCGCTTTCCAGAAAGGCCCGGCCCAGCGTGCGCTGTGCCTCCGGCATGATCCGCCATGCCGCCGCCATCCCGCCGAGCGCCGCGCTGAAGCCAAGCAGGAAGGCGCCCCAACTGGCCTCGACCGACCAAAAGAGCCCCGGGTCGATCACCACGCGCCAGCCCAGCACGATCACCCCGAGCGCGATGAACACCTGCATCTCCCGCAGGCGGAACCGCCGGTCGAGCCATGCGGCCATCACCAGCAGCACCGCGAGCGCCACCGTCAGCGCCTCCTTGGTCAGCAGCACAAAAAGCGCCAGCGCGATCAGCGAGGCCGCCGAGAGCACCGCCCAGGCCGTGCGCCGCGCCGGGCCGCCATCGGCGCGCGCAAAACGCACCGCAATCGCCACCATCAGCGCCGCCAGCCCCAGCACATGCCCCGCCCAGCCAAAGGTGCCCGGCACCCGCGGCGACAGCCAGAACAGCTCCAGCCCCAGCGGCACCAAGGGCGCGAAGAGCGCCGCGAAGATGCCCCAGAACAGCGCCACCCGGCCCACGCCCTCGCGGCCGTCCACGAGGCTGCGCCACGCCGCGGCCACCGTGCCATGAGCCGCAAGCACCAGCACAAGGCTCGCCTCCAGCGGCAAGGCAGGCAGCGGGTTGCCGGTGGCGTCCACCTGCACCGTGTCACGCATCAGCACCGCGCCCATCACGCTCTCCAGCGGGATCACCGCCAAAAATCCCAGCGCCGGAAACAGCACCAACTCGCCCAGCGCCTTCGCCTGCCACGCCCAGAGGGCGACCGCGAGGATCAGCACCGTGTAGAGCCCCTCGATCAGCAAAAACTCCGCTGCGCCCGCGCGGGGCAGAACGAGCAGCACAGCGCTCGCCGTGGCCATCGCGCCCCACGCGATGAGCACCTCGTATCCGCCCCGCCCCGAGCCCTTGTCGAGCAGCCAGCGTAGCGGTGCGCCGCCCTCATGGGTCGGCCCGATCTCGCGGCGCGGAAAGGCCATCGCCGCCAGCACCAGCACGGTGAGCAGCACCGCGAAGCCCGGCATCTCGCCCGATCCTGCAAACACAGCCAGCCCGCCAAGGGCGGCCACGCCCAGCGCCAGCACGGAAACCCAGCGCCATTGGCGCCACGCATCAATTGCCAGCCCCGCCACGCCGAGCAATCCGTAGTAAACGTAAAACAGCGTCGCGCCTTCGGCCTCGCCCCCCACGAGGAAGGGCGCCGCCCCCGCGCCGATCAGCCCGAAGGCCGCCAACACCGGGCCATTGAGCCAGCCCAGTAGCATCGCCCCCACCGACACGGCCACCAGCCCCGCCATCGCGGTGCCTGCGCCGATCAGGTCATAGAGCGACCGCGCCGCCAGCACCGCGCCGTAGAGCGAAACAATCCCCGCCGCGCTGAACGTGTCCGGCAGATAGGCGGTCGCGTCCCCCGCGCTCTGCCTGCGGCGGATCCATTCGCCCCCGGCAATCAGCGCCGCGCCCAGCGCCAGCGCCGCGGCCACCCGCATCACCGGCGTCAGATAGCCCTGCTCGATCCCGTATTGCACTAGGAACAGCCCGGCGAGGGCGAGGCTAAGGGCAGAGACGGCGTAAAACCAGTTGGCCTGCAACCACGCCACCAGCTTGCCGCCACCGCGCGGCACCACCGGCCCCGCCTCCGGGGCGGGCCCGTCCACTGACGGGTCATAGCCCTCTTCCCACGGCAGCTTGCGCCGCGCGGGCGCCGCCTCTTCCGGCTCCGGCTCTGCGCGCGCAGGCGTCGCGGCCGGGTCCATCAACTCCCGCGCTGTCTTGCGCTCCTGTGGCGGGGGCGCCGCCGTCTCGGCTGCGGGCCGCTGCACTTCCGCGCCCCGCTTCAGCCCTTCGATCTCCCGCAGAGCCCGGTCAAGGCTGCGCCGCATCCGCCCCAAGCCCATCTGGACGGCCACCAACCAGACCAGCTGGCCGATGACGCAGAGCGTCAGAAACGCAACCACAACTTCCACAATCCGCCCCCATTGCCCCCGGTCCGGAAACAGTAACGCCCTGAAACCTCACAGGGAAGCACTGGCAAACCGGCGCTACCCGTCCTCCCGCGCCGCCTCGCTCCGGCCAAAAAGCCCCGTGAGCGCACGGCGCACCAGCCCCGTCACGCTGGGCCGCCTGCCCTCGCCAAAGGGCAGCGGGCGGCACACCTCCATCGCGGCCACACCGACCCGCGCGGTGAGCGCACCATTGATCACCCCTTCGCCGAATCGGCGCGACAGCTTGCTGAGCACCCCGCCGCCCGCGACCGAGCCGATCAGGTCATCGCCCACCGCCACAGCGCCCGTGGCCACCAGATGTGCCAGCACCGTCCTCGTCAGCCGCCAGCTGCCCAGCACGCCCGCTCGCCCGCCATATACCTCGGCGATCCGCCGGATCATCCGCATGTTGGAGGTGAGCGCGGTGAACACATCGGCCAGCGCAAGCGGCACCACCGCCGTCACCGTGGCCACCTGCCGCGCCGCCGCCTCCACCTCGGCCTGCGCCGCGGCGTCGAGCGGCACCAGCAACTCTCGCTCCGCCAGGGCCAGCAGTGCATCGGCGTCAAAGGCATCACCCCGCCGCTCCGCCAGCCGCTCCCTTCCCCAGCGCGTGTCATCCCGCGTGGCATAGAGCCGCTCCAGCCGGTCCACCACGCCCCGCGCCGCGCCCAGATCGCCGCTCGCCAGCGCCCCGGCGGCCGCCTTCTGGAGCCCGTCGAGTCGCGCCAGCCGGGCAAAGGCCGCCAACTCGCGCAGCGCCATCACCGCCAGCGCCAGCAGCGTCACCGCAATCAGCACCGTCGCCACCCATCCCAGCACAGGGCTTCGCTCCAGCAGCCGCATCACGAAGTCCCATGCCGCGACCGAGACCACGAGGCTGACCACGCCTGCAAGCCCGGCCCAGAACAGCCGCGCAATCCGGCTGCCGGGCCGCGCCGAGCGCACCGCGAGCCGCTGCATCGCCGCAGGCCCCTGCGCCACCTCCGGCACCGGCGGGGCCTTGTCCGGCCCCGGCGCATCATCCTCTACCTCAAAGACCAGCGGCCCCGATTTCTCGCTCATCGCAACCTGTCTCCGATCAGGAATTCCGCCGCCCGGTCCAGCCGGATATGCGGCGGCCCCTCGCCCGGCGCGAGAGACACCTCCGCCGGCGCGAACTTCATCACCGCGTAATCGCCATCGAGCCACGCCTCGCGCCCGCCCCGCGCCGCGCCCAGCAGCCGCCCCGGATCTGCCGGCAAGGCACCCGGATACATCGCCGCTTTCTTGCCCGTCTCCATCAGCGTGCCGCGCACAAGGTCAATCTCGCGGCCCTCATGGTTGCGGGTCTCTTCGGTCGTGGCCCGCAGCGCGGCAATGCTCATCGCCTGCGTCTTGGCCCCGGCAAAATCCGCCCGGTCCTTCGCCTCGCGTACCAGCGCCTCTGTGATCGCCGTCAGGCTGCCATGCTGCTTGTGGTGCAGATGGTCCGCCTTGGTCGCCGCAAAGAGGATTTTTTCAACCCTGTGCCCGCCCAGAAGCCGGGTTAGCCAACCGTTTCGCCCCGGTTTGAACGCGCCCAGAATATCGGCCATCGCCTGCCGCAAATCCTCCAGCGCCTTCGGCCCCGCATGAATGGCACCCAGCACATCCACCAGCACCACCTGCCGGTCGATCTCGGCAAAATGGTCGCGGAAGAACGGCTTCACCACCGCCCGCTTGTAAGCCTCGAACCTCCGCGCCAGTTCCCGCCGCAGCGACCCGCGCGGTGCCTCGCCAGCAGGCAGCGGCGCAAATGTCAGCGCAGGCGAACCCTCCAGCTCCCCCGGCAGCAAAAACCGCCCCGGCGTGCAGTCGGAATACCCCGTCTCCCGCGCCGTCTTCAGATAGTCCGCAAAGGCCTCAGAGAGCCGCTTGGCCACCGGCTCCTCCAGCTTGCCCGCCCCGTCCACGGCCTCGAGCGCCGCAACAAACTGCTCGCCCTCCGCCCGCGCCCGCACCTTTTCCAGCGCCTGCGCGGCCCATTCGTCATAGCTCATGTCGAGCAAGCCAAGGTCCAGCAACCACTCGCCGGGGTAATCCACGATATCGAGATGCACCACCTGCGGCCCGCGCAAGCCGCCCAGCAGCCCGCCCGGCTGCACCTTCAGGCTCAGCCGCAGCTCGCTCACCGCCCGCGTGCTCTCGGGCCAGTGCGGCTCGGGGCCGACCATGGCGGCGAGGTGATCCTCATAGGCAAAGCGCGGCACCGTGTCGTCGGGCTGCGGCTGCAGATAGGCCGTCTGAATCGCCCCCTCTGCCGCCGCCCGCAACCCGCCCATGCGCGCCCGGTCCATCAGGTTGGCCACCAGCGAGGTGATGAACACCGTCTTGCCCGCCCGGCTCAACCCGGTCACACCCAGCCGGATGCGCGGCTCCAGAAAGCCCCCGGTGACCACATGGCCCACGGTCTCGACGCCCCGCGTCACCCCATCAACGATGGTTGAAACAACCACACCTGCCCCTTTCTCCGTTACAGCAGATACTTAGGGCAGGCAGCGGCCCATGTGTAGGGTGGGCAATCTGCCCCCACCCGGTCCTCAGAGCCGCCCGCTCTCCCACAGCCACCAGATCACCAGCCCGCTGATCAGCAGAAAGTTGAACGCCAGCCACCCGAGGATGCCCAGCACGACACCCTTGCGCCGGTCCGCCGGATCGACCGTCTCCAGAAACCGCCGCACCGACTTCTCCGCCTTGGCGATCCGTGCCGCATCATACTGAAAGGCGAACTTCGGCACCTCCATCCGGGCCTCCGTGTCGGCGATATAGGCGGCCTCGCGGCGCACCTTCCTCGGCAGCAGCCGGCCGCCCTTGCGCAGCTTCTCCGCCAGCGTCTCGCCCCGGCGGATGCCCAGCCGCTCTGCCATCATCACCGCCAGCCCGTCCGCCACCTGTTTCACCGGATGTTCCATGCCCCGCTTTTATCCCCGCCCATCGACACAGAAAACCCCGCTTGAGCCGCCGCGCCACCCGCGCTACCTCCATGTCATGCTGGCCACGACCCATTACGACGGCGCCCCCGCCGCCCCCGCCCTCCTCATCGCCCACGGCCTCTTCGGTTCTGCGCGCAACTGGAACGTCATCGCCAAGCGCCTCTCCGGCGCCCGCCAGGTGGTGACCGTCGACATGCGCAACCACGGCCAGTCGCCCTGGGCGGACAGCCACAGCTACGCCGACCTCGCCGCCGACCTCGCCGAGGTGATCGAGGCCGAGGGCGCGCCGATGGACCTGCTCGGCCACTCGATGGGCGGCAAAGCCTCGATGATGCTGGCCCTCTCCCGCCCCGAACTGATCCGCCGCCTTATCGTGGCCGACATCGCCCCCGTCGCCTACGCCCACACCCAAGCGCACCTGATCGACGCCATGCGCGCGCTCGACCTGACCAATCTCACCTCCCGCTCCGAGGCCGACAAGCGCCTCGCCGCCCTTGTCGATGAGCCCGGCACCCGCGCCTTCCTGCTGCAATCGCTCGACCTCAAGGCCGACCCACCCGCTTGGCGCTTCAACCTCGACACGCTGGAGCGCGACATGCCCGGCATCGTCGGCTGGCCCTCACCCACCGGCGAACACACCGGCCCCACGCTCTTTCTGACCGGCGCCGAGAGCGACTATGTCACCCCCGAGGCCCGGCCCGAGATCAAGGCCCGCTTCCCCAATGCCCGCTTCGCCAAGATCCCCGGCGCGGGCCATTGGCTCCATGCCGACAAGCCGCGCGAGTTCGAGGCGACCGTCGAGGCCTATCTGAGCGCCTAACCGGCGATCTGCCGCGCGACCAGCAGCGAGACTGGCACCGCCACCACCGCCCCCGCGGCCGCCGCCACGAGGATCGGCCAGAGCGTGTCATGCCCCGTCACAAGCGCGGCCACCACGAAGCTGCCCGCCAGCGTGGTGCCGATGAGCGAATACAAAACCAAAGCGAGCCGGATCATCGCCAGCCTCCATTGCAGCGCGCGTCCCGGCGCCACCCTGCCACGGGCAACACATTCAAACCTTGATATGCGTCAACCTAGGGGCAGGTCATCTTGCCCTTGGTCAGGTTGTAGTCGCCGCTGAGCGAGCCAAGCGCCACCTCGCAGCCCGTCACCTGCTTCACCGCCATTGCCACGGCAGCTGGATAGGTGCGGCTGTTCGGCCGCCCGAAGTTGGTGCGCACCACCTGAAACTCCGGGTCATCCGCGAAAACGTTGAAGGTGTATCCCATGGCCGAGGCCTTGCGGGCCGAATAGCCGCCCAAGTCCTCCTTCACGGTGTTGCAGCCCATCAGGGTGATTGAAAGGAATACTAGCCAGCGCATGGCCCCAGCCTGCGCCGCAGAGGGTTAACAAAGCCCTAACAGCTTAGATCTCACGGACCTCGCGGCTCTCCTTCCGCCGTCCGGGCAGCCAGACCCCCAGCAAAACCAGCAGCGCCAGCACGAAGACAATCGCCGCCAGCCACGCCAGCCCGGTGAACAGCAAGAACAACGCGCCCGCCACCGCCATCGCGGCAAGGGCATAGAGGATCACTTTGGCACGGCTGGGCATCTCGCAGGCTCCTTTGCTGGGTCGCCATCAAAACGCTCCCATGCCCGCCCCGGTTCCGCCCCGGCACGCGCGCCGCCCCCCCCCCCCAAAAAAACGCAGAAGGCGCCGCGGCAGAGGTCGCCCCCCGACGCAGCGCCTTCCTGAACAGGCCGGCCTCGCGGCCTTTCTGTTCGCATGCAACCGGCCTCGCGGCCCCTGCATGAGCGGGATCAACCCTTGCGGGCCGTCCCCCCTCCGGACACGGCTAGTGCCCTGCCCGGCCAACGCGCTGGCTTGCCCCGCCTTCCCCGCGCCGCCTCTATGAGACTTTGCCGTTTCGGCCAGTGGCGGCTCTTGCGAACCCGGTGCTCTCAACACGACCCGGCCTTGGTTTGCCCGCTCGGGCGCCCCGTCGCCTCGGCCGCTCCAGCCCCGAAGGCCCTCGCGCCCCGCTCCGGGTCTTGCGACCCCTTGCGTTAACAAAACCGTCACACTTCAGGCCTGAGTCGGGCAAGGCAAATTTAGGTCCGATGCGGAATTTCGTGGGGATAAACCACTGGAATAGCTTGTGAATAACCTGTGACTCGCGCCAAATCCGCCCGCAAAGCCAACCCCTTACCCCCGGCACACCGCCGCCATTCTCGCACCCCCCGGATTCCCACGCCGATCAGAGAGTGCTACCGTCCTGAAAACCCAACGTCCCGGAGCCACCCCATGAAACGCATCCCCCTCGCCCTTGTTGTCCTCACCCTCCTCTCGGCCTGTGAAACCGTGAAAGGGGTAGGGAGGGACGTGACGAACACGGCGGACGCTGTGCAGAATGCGTTTTGAGGGTTTTAAGTGATACACCGGCCCGCTAATTGGGCGAGCGAGCGCCACGTGGCTTGTTCTTCGAAGCCTCGGCCGCCTCATCCTGAACCGCAATCCATTTAGAATGCTCCGTTGAGATCAAGCTCTCAACACGCTCAACTAATAGTTTCCTTGCTTCTCGATCGTCTTCGATATCGTACGGGTCCGCTCGCTCGATGTACGTAAACTTTTCGTGCCGCAAAGCTTCACATGTGGAACGGTAGGTTATCCAATTGTGTTGCCACTGGTTGAGATGGCTAAGCCCTTCCAAGACGGCTATTATCGCACCGAGTATAGCAACCACGTACTGTGAATTTGGGAAATCGGAAACAGATAGAATTGGTATTAGCGCCGCAAAAACAATAGCGCACACCTTGCTTCGCTTGAAATAGCGCTGGCATGCCATACTCTTAGAATCATACCAATCGATTTGATCTTCTAGTCGAGCATAGCCACTGTCCGATTTCTGCGTCATCCAAAGTTACTCCGCAGTGAACCTAATTAGTGCGGCAGGATCCCAAAGCAGCCAAGGCCTACCTTGTACAGAAGACGGCAGGTGCAAACGCTGAGGGCCGTCAGGCAATCCCATTAGCAGGATCTCATTGCCTAGTTCAATAGAAGTCCGCAACTCCCAATCAACCCAATCGCTTTGATACGTTGTTTGACCCAGAAAGCAGATAGTCCCAGAGCACCTAGCGATCTTTGGCCTAATTTTAGACCTTATATAAGAAGCATCGGTACTTTTGTAGGCGATCCTTACCGATTCATCATAGAATTCTAGTGGATACCCTCTGTTCCACTTCATAAGCCTAACACCGTCTACCTGTTTCTTATCTTCCATCTGGAAGCTTAGAAATACACGCCGCATTGGACACCCCAATTCATAAGTCTGGCTCGAGAACCATCGAATTGTCGTCAGGCTACTGCACCAAGCTGGTCGCCGGAAGCCAAACTTTTGGGGAAATGCTCACAAGCGGGCAAGGAGGGGCACACCAACACGGTGCGACCGTCGTCAAAGGCCAGCCAATCGCCGTGCTATCGAAATACACAAAAGTTGCTCAAGCCATTCGGACAGGGTGGGTTCACCGCAACTAGGTGCAATGATCCACGGAGTGGTCACGCAGTTTTCTATCGAAAACCGCTTCCGCCCACCGTCACTCAAAATGGACAGCCTCAGCTGTCCATTTTGAGTGCAGAAATAAACGCCTCCTGCGGGATATCCACCTTCCCGAACTGGCGCATCTTCTTCTTGCCGGCCTTCTGCTTCTCCAGCAGCTTCTTCTTCCGCGTCGCGTCCCCGCCGTAGCACTTCGCCGTCACGTCCTTCCGCAGGGCGCTCAGCGTCTCCCGCGCAATCACCTTGCCGCCGATGGCCGCCTGAATAGGGATCTTGAACATGTGGCGGGGGATCAGCTCTTTCAGCTTCTCGCACATCGCCCGGCCCCGCTGCTCGGCCCGGTCGCGGTGGACCATCATGCTCAGCGCGTCCACCGGCTCGTCGTTCACCAGCACCGACATCTTCACAAGATTGTCCTGCCGGTAGCCCGTCATCTGGTAGTCGAACGAGGCATAGCCCTTCGTGATGCTCTTCAGCCGGTCGTAAAAATCGAACACCACCTCGTTCAGCGGCAGGTCATAAACCACCATCGCCCGGCCGCCCACGTAGGTCAGGTCCATCTGGATGCCCCGCCGCTCCTGGCAGAGCTTCAGCACGTCGCCAAGGTAGTCGTCGGGCACGAGGATCGTCGCCTTGATCCGCGGCTCCTCCACGTGGTCCACATGGGTCAGGTCGGGCATGTCAGCGGGGTTGTGCAACTCCCGCATCTCCCCGTCCTTCATGTAGAGGTGATACACCACCGACGGCGCGGTGGTGATCAGCTCGATGTCGTATTCCCGCTCGATCCGGTCGCGGATCACTTCGAGGTGCAGCAGCCCGAGGAACCCGCAGCGAAAGCCGAAGCCCAGCGCGGCGCTCGTCTCCATCTCGTAGCTGAAGGAGGCATCGTTCAGCGCCAGCTTCTCGATCGCATCCCGCAGGTCTTCGAACTCGGCGCTGTCCACCGGGAACAGCCCGCAGAACACCACCGGCACAGAGGGTTTGAAGCCCGGCAGCGGCTTGTCGGTGCCCTTCTTCTCGGTGGTGATCGTGTCACCCACCCGCGTGTCGCGCACCTGCTTGATCGACCCGGTGAAAAACCCGATCTCCCCCGGCCCCAGCGTGTCCACCGGCAGCAGCGCGGGCTTGAACACGCCAAGCCGCTCCACCGGATAGACCGCCCCGGTGCTCATCATCTTGATCCGGTCGCCCTTTTTCAGCACGCCGTCCTTGATCCGCACCAGCACGATCACGCCGAGGTAGGCATCGTACCACGAATCCACCAGCATCGCCTTCAGCGGCGCGTCCCGTTCGCCCTGCGGCGCGGGCAGCACCTTCACGATGGCCTCCAGCGTCTCCTTGATGCCCACGCCCGTCTTGGCGCTGACCCGGATCGCGCCCGAGGCATCGATCCCGATCACATCTTCGATCTGCTCCGCCACCCGGTCGCAATCGGAGGCCGGCAGGTCGATCTTGTTCAGCACCGGCACAATCTCGTGGTCCGCGTCAATCGCCTGGTAGACGTTGGCCAGCGTCTGCGCCTCGACCCCTTGGGTAGAGTCCACCACCAGCAGCGAGCCCTCCACGGCGCGCATGCTCCGCGAGACCTCATAGGCAAAGTCCACGTGGCCGGGCGTGTCGATCAGGTTGAGCACGTAGCGCTCCCCGTCTTCGGCCTCGTAGTCGATCCGCACGGTCTGCGCCTTGATGGTGATGCCCCGCTCCCGCTCGATATCCATCGAGTCCAGAAGCTGCTCCTTCATGTCGCGGTCCTGCACCGTCCCGGTCGACTGGATCAGCCGGTCGGCAAGCGTGGATTTCCCGTGGTCGATATGGGCGACGATGGAGAAGTTGCGGATGTGTTTCAGGTCGGTCATCCGGCTCATATGCTGGGGTTTCAGCCCCCCGTCAAGCGGCGGCGCAAGGGCGGGTGCGGCCTTGTGAACGGGGCTCTGGCCCCTCTGGCCCACCGCGCCGCGCCAACGGGCCGGACCCAGCGCCTGACCACACGCCAACCAATGCGCCGCGCCTCAACGCCACCCCGTCCACGCACCGACCGTCACAAGCGCGCCCCTCACACCGCCTCACGCGCGTTTGCGCCCACTGTTTCCACCCCGCGCACAATCTATTGGCCCCGCCGCGGCCCCTGCCACAAGACATGCCCAATTGAATTTTAACCGTTTTCGGGCCATCCTTTGCCCATCACGCGCCCGTGCAGCCGGAGAGACATCAGGCACATGCGGCCCGGCATGACCATGTGAGAGAACGAGGCAAGAGCAGATGAAAACCGTTTCCACGATGATTCTTTGTGCGGCCATGGCGCTGCCCGCCGCCACCTTCACCGCCGCCCCGGCCGAGGCCAAGGTGCTCGAACGCGCCTGCAACAAATCCGACCGCGGCGCATCCCGCTCGCTTTGCTCCTGCATCCAGCGGGTGGCCGATTTCGAGCTCACCCGCTCCGAGCAAAAGAAGGGTGCAAAGTTCTTCAAGAACCCGCAGCTTGCTCAGGATACCCGGCAGTCCGACCGGAGCGACAACGAGATCTTCTGGCGGAAGTGGAAGAAGTTCGGCTCCAGCGCCGCCGCGTCCTGCTCCTGATCAGCGCTTGAGGCTGGCGACCAGCGCGTCGCAGGTCTCGGCCACCATATCCACCACCGCGTCGAAGCCGCCCTCGAAATAGGGGTCGGGCACCTCTTCGCGCGTGCTCGGCCCGTGGCTCAAGAACAGCATGACAGGCGTGGTGTTGCCCGCCGGCCGGAGCGCCTCGATATCTGCAAGATTCTGCCGGTCCATCGCATAGATCGCATCGAACCGTCCAAAATCGGCGGCCTCGAACTGCTGCGCACGCAGGTGGCTCAGATCATAGCCCGCCGCCTTCGCCGCCGCCTGCATCCGCCGGTCGGGCGGCTCTCCCACATGCCACGCCCCGGTGCCTGCGCCCTCCACATGCACATCGAGCCCCGCCTCCCGCGCCTTCTCCTCAAAGATGCCGTGGGCGGTGGGCGAGCGGCAGATATTGCCGAGGCAGACAAAGATCACACGATGGGTCATGCTGCCCATCGGTAATGCAGCGGAGCGCGAATGACCATCGAGACCATCACCATCCTCACCGGCGCGGGCATCTCTGCCGAGAGCGGCATCGCCACCTTCCGCGACCCGGGCGGCATCTGGGCGCAATATGATATCGAGGATGTCGCCACCCCCGAGGCTTTCGCCCGCAACCCGGAGCTGGTGCTCGATTTCTACAACATGCGCCGCGAAAAAGTGAGGAAAGCCAAGCCAAACGCCGCTCACCACGCGCTTGGAAAATTGCAAAAGTCCTATTCCGGCACGGTGCATATCATCACCCAGAACGTCGATGACCTGCATGAGAAAGGCGGCGCCGAGGTGATCCACATGCACGGCGCGCATCACACCGCGCTCTGTGCAGCCTGCGGCGTGCGCTGGCCCGCCCCGCCCGCCATGGCACTGCATGATCCCTGCCCCGAGTGCCGCCAGCCCGCCACCCGGCCCGATGTCGTCTGGTTCGGCGAGGTGCCCTATCACATGGAACGCATCGGCGAGATCCTCCAGAGCACCGATCTCTTCGTCTCCATCGGCACCTCCGGCGCGGTCTACCCGGCGGCAGGCTTCGTCCGCCTCGCCCGCGCTGCCGGGGCCGAGGCGCTGGAGCTCAACCTCGAGCCCTCCGAGATCACCCCGCTCTTCACCGAGTCACGCCACGGCCCCGCCACCGAACTGGTGCCCGCCTGGGTCGACGACCTCCTGTAGGGCGGGGCTTGTCCCGCCCTCACTCTCGCCGCAAACTCCGCGCCAAGGAGGCCCCCAGACATGTTTTCCAAAGACAAGCTCGATTTCGAGCCCATCCCCCTGCCCGACCGCGCCGAACTGAGTGACGCCGAGAGCCTCGCCGCCGTCCGCGCCTTTCTGGCCACGATGGAAAAGCGCCATACCGTGCGCGAGTTCTCAGACCGCCCGGTGGACCGCGCGGTGATCGAGGCCGCCGTGGCCTCCGCTGGCCGCGCCCCCTCCGGTGCCAACCACCAGCCCTGGCATTTTGCAGCCATCTCCGGCCCCAAGGCCAAGGCCGCCATCCGCGCGGCGGCGGAGAAGGAGGAGGAGGCCTTCTACGCGGGTGGCGGCGGCGATGAGTGGCTGAAGGCGCTGGAGCCGATGGGCACCGATGCCGCCAAGCCGCATCTCGACATCGCGCCATGGCTCATCGTCATCTTCGCCCAGCGTTGGGGCGAATTCGATGACGGCACCCGCTACAAAAACTACTACGTTCCCGAGAGCGTCGGCATCGCCACCGGCTTCCTCATCGCCGCCCTGCACCACGCCGGGCTGGTCGCGCTCACGCACACGCCCAACCCGATGAAATTCCTAAATGATCTTCTGGGGCGGCCCGCCTCGGAAAAGCCGGTGATGATCCTCGCCGTAGGCCACCCGGCCGAACATGCGACGGTTCCGAAAGCGGCCAAGATCAAAAAGCCGCTTTCAGAGATCATGTCCGTGATCGAAAGCTGAGCGCCCTCAGTGCCCGTGGCCTGAATGGTCCATCTCGCCGTGGTCCATCGCTCCGGGCATCCGCTCATTGTCCACCGGGATCTCCACCACCATCTCCCCGACCTGCTCGAAGGTTAGCGTCACCGTCACGGTGGCGCCCTGCTCCAGCGGGCCGGTCAGCCCCATCATCATCACGTGGTCGCCGCCCCGTGCCAGCATGTGATGCCCCCCGGCGGGCACGGCAAAACCCTCCTCGACCTCCATCATCTTAATCACGCCGTCGCCCATCTCCTTGTGGGTGTGCAGTTCCACCCGCGCGGCAGCCTCCGAGGCGGCGGCGATCAACCGATCATCGTCACTGCCGGTGTTGATGATCTCCATGAAAGCCGCGCCCGACTTGGCCGAGGGGCTGGCGGCGCGGACGTAGGCGTCCACGATCTTGATTTCAGCGAAAGCGGGCGAGGCCACCACGAGGGCGGCGAGGGTCATGGCCTTGAGGTTCATCTGTCTGTGTCCTGTCTTGAGTTTGAGTCTTGGGAGAAACTCAAGCCAGCGGCGGCCCCCGCGCCTCGAAAACGGCCCGCGCCAGCCGAGCCACGGCCACAGGAGCCGCAGCAGGCTCCACCGACCCCACCGCGCGCGCCACCGGCACCACCGCCGGGGGCGGTACATGGGCCTCCACCATCGCCGTGAGCCCGTCGGGGCACAGATGCGGCGCGCTCACCGGGTTGCCCTCGGCGTCCACATGCACCACCTGCGTGCCGAATCCGGTGCAGAGCACCATCTGCATGGCCGCCGGAGCCTCGCCCCGCGCCACCGCAAGCGCCTGCCCTGCCAGCAGCAGAACCGCCAGCATCAGCCCGGATATGACACGCCTCACCATCATCGCGCGCAGCCTAGCCGCGCGCCCGTCTGCCGCAAGGTGCCAATTTGAAGCGCCCGGACCCTGCGGGCAAAAACAAAGCAACCCCGCGCGGCGTTTCCACCGGCGGGGCGCAAGATCTGCAATCGCAAAGGATCAGGCGGCAGCCTGGGCCTTCTCGATATCTTTCTTGATCTTCAGGGCCTTGGCCGAGAGATCGTCGGCCTTCGCCTTGGCAAGGAAGGCATCCAGACCGCCGCGGTGATCCACGGTGCGCAGGGCGTGGTTCGACACCTTCAGCTTGAAGGGGCGGCCCAGCGTGTCGGAGATCAGCGTCACATCCTGCAGGTTGGGCAGAAAGCGACGGCGGGTTTTGTTGTTGGCGTGGCTGACGTTGTTGCCAGTCATCGGGCCTTTGCCGGTCAGTTCGCAGACGCGAGACATGGTTTCATCCTCGTGCTCAAATGAGAGAGGCGCCACCCTTTGCCGGGGGCGCCCCGAATTTCGTTTCGTGCGTTTAGGGGCAAAGCCGGGAGGCGTCAAGCCTCGTCAGGCGGGCTTGGGGGCAGTTCCTGCGATTCCGCCCTCTTTTGCTTGCGCTTTTCCACCGATGGCCCCGGCCCGCCCGAGCCGGGCGCGGCCATCAGCGGCGCATCCGGGCGCGCCGTGGGGTGGTAGGATTCGCTCGGGTCTTCCATGATCACCCGCGACCGGCGGGAGAGAAACAGCTTTCCCCAGCCCATGAACCGGCCGATCGAGGGGGCGTTCACATCCTGCGGAAACTCCGCCGCCCAGCCCTCAGGCAGCGGCAGCCCGCAATCCGCGAGCCGCCCCAGCATCCAGACCAGCGAGATATTGGCGAGTGGCCGCGCCTTGAGGAACGGGGTGATATGCCCGCCCACATCGCCGTGGCTGCCCCTGAACCATACCTGCTCCAGCCGCTCGCCCGGCCAGCCCTCGCGGCTCTGCCACATCACCGGGGCGTAGGCTTGCCGCGTCTCGTCGAGCGCCAGCGCGTGAAAACCATTCTTCACCACCGCGCCAAGGTTGTGGTTGTGAAAGGCATGCGCATCGTTGGTGAAACGCCAGAGCACCGGCAGGCGCACGCCAAGGCTCTTCACCGTGTCCCAGCAGCCCACCGCTTCGATCCGCACATCATTGTGGCAATAGGCCAGCCTGAACCGCAGGGCCGCCTCGCTCCCGCCGCCCGCTCGATAGTGCCGCCAGACCTGCCGGATGCCCCGCACGGTGGCATTGTCACGCTTCAGCAGGCCCACCGTGTCGATACAGCCCGCAAGGCTGCGCACCGCATAGGCCCCGCGTGAATAGCCGATCAGGTAAATCCGGTCGCCGGGCCGGTAGCGACTGGCCAGAAAGCCATAGGCCCGCTGGATCTGCCGGTTGATTCCCCGGCCCGCCACCACATCGCCCGTGCTCTTCCAGTCTCGCCACTGGATGCCCGGCTCGTAATGCACCGAGAGCCGCCCGCCCCGCGCCGCCCGCCTGAGCAGCTTGAAGGTCAGGCCCGCGTTGGTCTCATGCTTGTTCCGCAGGCTCGACATGGTGCCATCCAGCACCACCACATGGCACACTGGCTCCCGCGTGGTCGGGCGCGGCGTGTTTCGTTCACGCCGTCCCGGCCAGAAGGAGCCAATCAGCTCACGAAGCGTCACCTTCCGCCTCTTTCAACAGCGCCCAGACCCGCTGCGGGGTGAAGGGCACCTGCGCATTCCGCACGCCCTTGTCCCAGAGCGCATCGATCACCGCGTTGGTCACGGCGGCCATCGCGCCCACCGTCCCGGCCTCGCCGCAGCCCTTCATGCCCAGCGGGTTCTGGATCGAGGGCACCGGGTGCGCGTCGAACCCGTAAAACGGCAGGTCAATGGCGCGCGGCATGGCGTAATCCATGAACGAACCAGTCAGCAGCTGGCCGTCCTCGTCGTACACCGCGTTCTCCATCAATATCTGCCCCACGCCTTGCGCCACGCCCCCATGCACCTGCCCCATGGCCAGCGTGGGGTTCACGAGGTTGCCGAAGTCATCGACGACGAGGTAGCGCACAAGCTGCACATGGCCGGTCTCCGGGTCCACTTCAACCTCGCAGAAATGCCCGCCGTTGGGGTAGCTGCGACCATCCAGCTTGGCCCGGCCCTCATGCCTCAGCAGGTCATCGCGGCCCTTCTCGCGGGCCATCTCTGCAGCGTCGATCATCGTGGGCCGGCGGTTGGAGCCCGGCGCGCCAAAGCTGCCATCCTCGAACTCCACCTCATCCACGCCAAGCTCCTCAGCCACAAAGGGCGCGAAGGCCTCGACCATCACGTTGACGGCGGCGATGGTGGCATTGGTCTGGTTCGTCACCGAGCGCGAGCCGCCCGTGCCGCCGCCGGTGGCGATGCGGTCGCTATCGCCCTGCACCACCCGGATCTTCTCCACCGGAATGCCGCTGCGCTCTTCGAGGAAGGCGGCATAAACCGTCTCGTGCCCCTGCCCGTTCGACTGGGTGCCCACCATCAGGTCCACCATGCCGTCCTCGGCAAATTCCACCGTCGCCCCCTCTGTCGGGTCGCCCAGAATGGACTCGATGTAATAGGCCAGCCCGTAGCCCCGCAGCAGCCCCTTGGCCTCGCTCTCCGCCTTGCGGGCCTTGTAGCCCTCAAGGTCGGCGGCCTTCTCCACATCGGCCAGCACCGCGTGAAAGTCACCCACATCGTAAAGCTCGCCGCTGAAGGTCTTGTAGGGGAACTGGTCGCCGGGAATGAAGTTCTTGCGCCGCAGCTCCCATGGGCTGACGCCCAGCTGCCGCGCCGCCTCATCCATCATCCGCTCCAGCACGAAGATCGCCTCGGGCCGCCCGGCGCCGCGATAGGCATCCATCTGCGCGGTGTTGGTATAGTAGCCCTTGCAGTCCAGATAGGCGGTCTGGATCTGGTAGGTGCCGGGAAAGACCCGGGCAAAGAGGAACGACTGGATGTACTGCCCGAAGCCCGAGTTATAGGCCCCCATGTTCGAGCGGTTCTCGCATTTGTAGGCGGTGATCTTGTGGTTCTCGTCAAACCCAAGCTCCGCCACGCTCACCAGATCGCGCCCGCCGTGGTCGCTCTGCAACCCCTCGCCGCGCTCGCTCATCCACCGCACTGGGTGGTCCAGCTTCCGCGCCGCCCATGCGACCACGCAATGCTCGGGAAACTCCTGCCCCTTCAGGCCAAAGCCGCCACCCACATCAGGGTGGGTCACCCGCACATTCTCCTCGTCGAGCCCGAGGTGGCGCGCCAGCGAGGCCTTCTGCGCCCAAACCCCCTGCCCGCTGAAACACAGGTGAATGCGGCCATCGCCCCACTCCGCCCAGGCCCCGCGCGGCTCCATCGAAACAATCATCACCCGGTTGTCGACAACTTCGAGCTTCACCCGGTGCTTCGAGCCTTCCAGCGCCGCCTCGGTCGCTTCGGCATCGCCCTGCGCCCAATGATAGGCCATGTTGTCCGGCGCTTCCGGGTGCAGCGCCTCGCCGCCGGGGGCCAGCTCCATGTGGGCGGGCAGCTCGTCGAAATCCAGCTCGATCGCCTCCGCAGCATCCTTGGCCTGCTCCAGCGTCTCGGCCACCACCACCGCAATCGGATCGCCCACAAAGCGCATCCGCTCTTCCACCAGCACCGGGCGCTTGGCATCGGCCCCCTTGGAGCCGTCCACGTTGTCCACCCGCGCGCCTTCCAGCAGCAGGTCCACCCCGTCGGCCTTCATCTCCGCCGCCCCGGCCACCAACTTCACGCCGGGCATCGCACGCGCATCGTCCAGCCCCAGCGCGGTCAGCTTCGCATGCCCCACCGGGCTGCGCAGAAAGTAAGCATGCAGCGCGCCTTCGGGCACCGAGTCTTCCAGATAGTTCCCGTGCCCGGTCAGAAACCGCACATCCTCGACCCGTTTCAACGACTGGCTTTTTCCGAACGCATTCATGCGGCGTGCTCCCTCTTGGCTGGCCCGTGAGACACTAGCCCTCTGCGCCCCACTGTCCAGAGCCAGCACGGGCTTTCCCTCGCCCGCCCGAACGGGTATCCCCTCGCCCCAACAGCAAGACGAGCCGGAGAGCCACAATGGCGATGGAAAAGACGTTCGACGCAAGCGAAGCCGAAGGCCGCATCTACGCGGCATGGGAGAAGGCAGGCGCTTTCGCCGCCGGTGTGGCCGCGCGTCGCCCCGAGACCTATTCCATCATGATCCCGCCGCCCAACGTGACCGGCTCGCTCCACATGGGCCACGCCTTCAACAACACGTTGCAGGATATTCTCATCCGCTGGCACCGCATGCGCGGGTTCGACACGCTCTGGCAGCCCGGCACCGACCACGCGGGCATCGCCACGCAAATGGTCACCGAGCGAGAGATGGCCGCCAAGGGCGAGCCGACCCGCGTCGAGATGGGCCGCGAGAAGTTTCTTGAGCGGGTCTGGCAGCAAAAGGTCGCCTCGCGCGGCACCATCATCGGGCAGCTCAAACGCCTCGGCGCCTCCTGCGACTGGTCCCGCGAGGCCTTCACCATGGGCGGCGCGGCGGGCGACCCCGATGCCGGAAGCGGCCCCAACTTCCACGACGCGGTGATCAAGGTCTTCGTCGACATGTACGAAAAGGGCCTGATCTATCGCGGCAAACGCCTCGTCAACTGGGACCCGCATTTCGAGACCGCCATCTCCGATCTCGAGGTCGAAAACATCGAGACGCCGGGCCACATGTGGCACTTCAAATACCCGCTGGCGGGCGGCGAAACCTACGAATACGTCGAGAAGGACGAGGACGGAAACGTCACCCTCCGCGAGACCCGCGATTACATCTCCATCGCCACGACCCGGCCTGAAACCATGCTGGGCGACGGCGCTGTCGCGGTTCACCCATCAGATGAGCGTTACGCCCCAGTCGTCGGAAAACTCTGCGAAATCCCGGTCGGCCCCAAGGAGCACCGCCGCCTGATCCCGATCATCACCGACGAATACCCGGACCCGACCTTCGGCTCCGGCGCGGTCAAGATCACCGGCGCCCACGACTTCAACGACTACGGCGTCGCCACCCGCAACAACATCCCGCTCTACCGCCTGATGGACACCAAGGCAAACCTGCGGGATGACGGCGAGGATTACGCCACCTGCGCCGCCCGCGCCCAGCAAATCGCCAATGGCGCTGATTTCACCGAAGCCGAGGTCGACACCCTCAACCTCGTGCCGGACGACCTGCGCGGCCTCGACCGTTTTGAGGCCCGCAAGAAGGTGGTCGCCCAGATCACCGACGAGGGCCTCGCCGTCATGATCCCCGCCCCGCCGGATGGCGAGGGCGAGACCTGCTTCGACGGCGGCATGATGCCCTACGTCGAGAACAAGCCGATCATGCAACCCTTCGGCGACCGCTCCAAGGTCGTCATCGAGCCCATGCTCACCGACCAGTGGTTCGTCGACGCCGAAAAGATCGTCGGCCCCGCGCTGGATGCCGTCCGTTCCGGCGAGGTCAAAATCCTCCCCGAGTCCGGCGAGAAAACCTACTACCACTGGCTCGACAACATCGAACCCTGGTGCATCTCCCGCCAACTCTGGTGGGGCCACCAGATCCCGGTCTGGTACGGCCTCGATCTCTCCGCCCCCGATTTCAAGGATGACGAAAACGATGGCGCGCTCGACCACGTCGAGCTGGCCCGCCTGCTGGGCGAAGGCATGGTCCACGCAGGCACCGTCCACCACTGCGCCGCCGCCTTCGAGACCGTCACCCACAAGTTCAAGAACGAGCTGGCCGACACGCCCACCCCGATCAACCACGCCCGCATCACTGAGGTCGCCTCCCGCGCCGAGGCGATCGACGTGCTCGCCGCCTCGCTCGCGCAGTACAACGTCAGCCAGGACCCGACGGACCTGACCTACCCCGTCTGGCGCGACCCCGACGTGCTCGACACATGGTTCTCCTCCGGCCTCTGGCCCATCGGCACCCTCGGCTGGCCCGAGCAGACCCCGGAGCTGGCCAAATACTTCCCCACCTCCACCCTCGTCACGGGCCAAGACATCCTCTTTTTCTGGGTCGCCCGGATGATGATGATGCAGCTCGCCGTTGTCGGCGAAGTCCCCTTTACCGAGGTCTACCTCCACGGCCTCGTCCGCGACGCCAAGGGCAAGAAGATGTCCAAGTCGGTCGGCAACGTCATCGACCCGCTGGAAATCATCGACGAATACGGCGCCGATGCCCTGCGGTTCTCCTCCGCCGCCATGGCCGCCCTCGGCGGCGTGCTGAAGCTCGACACCCAGCGCATCGCCGGCTACCGCAACTTCGGCACCAAACTCTGGAACGCCGCCCGCTTCGCCGAGATGAACGGCGTCTTCGAGGCCCGGCCCAAGGCCACCCCGAAGCCCACCTCAACGGTCAACCGCTGGATCATCGGCGAGCTGGCCAAGACCCGCCAAGCCGTTGACGAGGCGATGCAAAACTACCGCTTCAACGACGCTGCGCAGGCGCTCTACAGCTTCACCTGGGGCACCTTCTGCGACTGGTACATCGAGTTCTCCAAACCGCTGTTCGACACGGACGCCGCTGCTGAGACCCGCGAAACCATGTCCTGGGCGCTCGATCAGGTTCTGATCCTGCTGCACCCGATAATGCCCTTCATCACCGAGGAACTCTGGACCGAAAAGGGCCACGACGGCTTCGTGATGCACGCAGAATGGCCCGAATACGGCCCCGAGCTGATCGACCCGGCGGCGGATACCGAGGTCAACTGGGTCATCTCCCTCATCGAAGCCATCCGCTCCGCCCGTGCCCAAATGCACGTCCCCGCAGGCCTCCATGTCCCGCTCATCCAGGTCTCCCTCACCCCCGAGGGCGAGGCCGCCTACGCGGCAGGCGAGGCCCTGATCAAGCGCCTCGCCCGCGTCGAAAGCCTCACCAAGGCCGACGAGATGCCCAAGGGCGCAATCACCATCGCCGTCTCCGGCGGCACCTTCGGCCTCCCCGTCGCCGACCTCATCGACATCGACGAAGAGAAAGCCCGGCTGGAGAAGACCCTCGGCAAGCTCGCCAAGGAGATCGGCGGGCTCCAAGGCCGCCTGAAGAACCCCAAGTTCGCCGAAAACGCCCCGCCGGAGGTGGTCGAAGAGGCGCAGGCCAACCTTGCCGAACGGCAGGAAGAAGAAGCCAAGCTGAAAGAGGCGCTCGCCCGCCTCGCAGAGATCGGATAAGCGCATGGCCCAGGTATCGCCCGAAATCAAAACCCTGTTCCAGCAGGCCCAGCGGGCGCAATCCTCGGGCCAGCTCGATGTGGCGCAGGCGCTCTTTGCCAAGATCCTCCGCCTCAACGAGCGCCTCCCCGAGGTCCACTTCCACCTGGGCCGGCTCGAGATGCAGCGCCGCGCGCCCAAGAAGGCCCTCAAGCACCTGCGCCGCGCACAGGAGCTCAAGCCCACCGAGCCGATAGTCTGGCGCCTTCTGCTCGACGCGCTGATCGCCGCGGGCGACTCGCGCGGCGTCGACAAGCTGCTCAAATCCGCCGAAACCGCGCCCCTGACCCCGCAGGTCTTCCGCGAACTGGAGATGAAGGCCCGCACCGGCAACCGCTCGGGCGAGGCCAACCTCGGCAGCGCCGATCCCGCCGCGTTCCAAGAAGCGGTGCGCCTGTTCCAGTCCGGTCAGGCCGCCGAGGCTGCCGAAGCCGCCGAGGCCCTGCACCGCCGCCATCCCGGCGTCGCGCCTATCCTCGCCGTGCTCGGAGCCTCCCGCGCGGCGCTGGCCCAGCTCGACGAGGCCGAAACCGCCTATCGTGAGGCCATCCGCATCGATGACAGCTACGCCGAAGCGCATCTGCAACTCGGCCAATTGCTTCAGTCCCGCCGCCGCTTCGAAGAGGCCACCCCTCTGCTGGAACGCGCCCGCGAGCTCATGGCCGACAGCCCCCTTGTCGCCAAGTTCCTCGGCATGAACTACACCGACAGAGACCACGCCAACTCCGCCCTGCCGCTGCTCGAAAAAGCCCACGCCGAGCTGCCGGACGACCCGGAGGCCGCCTTCGCCCTCTCCCGCTGCCTCTTCGCCCTCCGGCGGTTCGAAGATGCCCGCGCCACCTTCGCCTCCTGGGCAGAGCGCCCCTCCGCCCCCCCGCCGCACCTCGCACTGATGGGCAACATCCTCAACGAACTAGAGCAGACAGACAGCGCCCGCGCCTTCTATGAGCGCGCCCTCGCCGCCCGCCCCAACTTCGGCCCGGGCCTCTCAGGCCTAGCGTGGATCGCCCATCACTCCGGCGACTTCGACCTTTCTGCCAAGTATTTCGCGCAGGCCTGCGAGAGCGGCACCATCGACGGGCGCCTTGCCCGCAACTATTCCGCCGGTCGCATGCTGCTGGAGGACGACCCGATCCTGCCGCAGATCCGCGCCGCCTATGAAGAAGGCACCGAGGTGCCCGGCACCCGCGCCGACCTCGCCTTTGCCCTCGCAAAAGCCGCTGAAGATCAGGGCCGCCCGGCCGATGCCTTTGAACTGCTGCGCATCGGAAATGACACTCTGGCCGAGCGTTTCCCGCCCCGCGACCGCCTCGTGCAGGGTCTCAACGAACGCGCCCGCCTCACATGGCGCCCCGAGACCGCACCGGTCGAGGCCACCGATGCCCCCCGGCTCATCTTCATCTCCGGCATGCCCCGTTCCGGCACCACGCTGGTCGAGCAGATCGTCTCCAGCCACAGCACCGTGACCCCCGGCGGCGAAATCGGCTTGCTCAACGGCGCACTCTCCGACCGCCAGCGTCTCGCAGTTGTCGAAGAACGCGGCCTGACCGCCTCCGAGCTGCGCGCCACCGCGGGTGAAATTGCCCAACGGGCCCGCACCCTCGCCCCCGAGGCCAGCGTGTTGACCGACAAGGCCGTGCTCGCCAACGCCGATCTGGGCTTCGCCCCCCAGCTCTGCCCCGGCAGCCGCTTCATCGTCGTCCGCCGCGATCCGCGCGACAACTGCCTGTCGATCTACAAAAATCGCTTTGCCGACGGCACCCACCGCTACACCACCGACCTCAAGGAGCTGGCCCACAATTACCTCGCCTTCCTCAAGGGCATGGAATTCTGGCGCGAGGCCGCCCCCGAGGCCTTCCTCGAAGTCCGCTACGAAGACCTCATCGGCGACCCGGAGGCCGGCGCCCGCGCCCTGATCGACTATTGCGGCCTTGAGTGGGAGGAAGCCTGCCTGCGGTTCTACGAAAACGCCCGCACCGTCCGCACCCTCTCGGCCTATCAGGTCCGCCAGCCGATTTACTCCTCCTCGGTCGGCGCATGGCGCAAGTTCGAGGCCGAGTTGAAACCGCTGATCGACATCCTGCGCGACGGCGGTGCCTTGGAGGAATGGGACTGAGGGCTGAACGGCCCTCACACCTCTTTCATCGCAAAGGCCAGGGCCGCGCCGCCAAGCGCCACACCTGCGAACACCGCCAGCACCACGCCCGGCCCTGCCGCCGAGGCCAGCAGGCCAAAGAGCCCGCCACCCAGCAAGGCCACGCCAACCGTGGTGTTGGCCACCGCGGTGTAGCTCGCACGGTGTTCCTCGGGCGCGAGGTTCACAAGGTAGGTCGAGCGCCCCACCCGAACGCCGCGATAGCTGACCATCAGGCCAAAGAGCACCAGTGGCGCGGCCCATGCGGTGCCCATCGCGCCACCCGAGCCGAGTGCCACGCCGAGGCCCAGAAAGCCAGCCGCCACCGCGCCCGAGATCGCCAGCACCAGCCGTGAGGACCGGTCCGACAAGCGCCCCCACACCCAGCCAGAGACCAGCCCTGCCAGTGCCGAGGCCGCCAGCATCGCCCCCAGCGCGCCCCAGCGGTCATCCCCTGCCTGCCCGGCCAGCATCACGAGGTAGGGCGGCGCCAGCGCGGTGGGCAAAAGCAGCACCCGCGCCAGCACGAAGCGCCTCAAATCAGCATCCTCCCGCAGCAACGAGAGCTGCCCCAAGCCGGTTGCCTCCCCTTCGGCATCACCGGGCCGGTCTTCCTCGCGAATAGTCGAAAAAATGAAAGCCGCACCCAGCCATGCTGCCCCAGACAGCGCAATCGCGCCTGCCACAAGTTGAAATCTTTCAAACAGGCCCAGCATCAGCACGCCTGCAAACAGCAGCACCCCCCCCGAGGCCACGGAGGCCGCAAAGCCCGTCACCGTCCCCCGGCGCGGCTTGTCCACCGTCTTGCCCAGCACGTCCTTGAAGCTCACCGAACAAACCGAGCGCGCCACCGCCAGCACCGCCAGTGCTGCAACGATCACCACGCCAGCGGCCCAGCCCTCCAGCAACAACGCCACCCCCAGGATCGCCAGTGCTGCCAAGCCTTGCCCGGCAGCCCCCGCTGCCCAAGCCCACTTGCGCCGCCCCATCCCCCGGATACGGGCCGCGGTAAACAGCTGCGGCACCAATGCCCCGGCCTCCCGCACCGGCACCAGCAGGCCCGTCAGCGCCGCCGGAGCGCCCAGCGCCTCCATCAGCCAGCTCAGCACCAGCTTGGGGTCAATCAGCCCATCGGCCAGCTTGCTTAGAGAAAGCGCAGCCCCGTGCCGCAAGAAGTTCCCCGCCTCCGCCTCGCGCGCGGTCTCGGTAATATCCTCCGCCTCGGCGCGGCTCTCATCGGTCAGCGTCTCGAACGCCCGGTCTGCAACAGTCATGCAACATATACGCCCCAGCCCCCGCCCGGTTCACTTTCTTGCTGAAAATACCCAATCCTGCCGCCGCCACCCGCGCCACGGTTGACACCGCCCGCCCGGCCCGCCAAAGAGCGAACACACCATAACCCGCAACCGGGCGTTCCGTGGGCGCCAAACTGACGAGGAGAGCCGATATGGCCCAGATTTCCCTCACCTTCCCCGATGGCAATTCGCGTGACTACGAGGCCGGGATCACCCCCGCCGAAGTCGCCGCCTCCATCTCCAAATCGCTCGCCAAATCCGCCATCTCCGCGATGGTCGATGGCAAGCACCACGATCTCGCCTGGCCGATCGAGGCCGATGCGCAGATCGCCATCAACACCATGAAGGATGACGCCCCCGCGCTGGAGCTGATCCGCCACGACTTTGCACACGTCATGGCCCGCGCCGTGCAGGAGCTCTGGCCCGACACCAAGGTCACCATCGGCCCGGTCATCGAGAACGGCTGGTACTACGACTTCGACCGTGAAGAGCCCTTCACGCCGGAGGATCTCGGCGCCATCGAGGCGAAGATGAAGCAGATCATCAACGCCCGCGATGCCGTCCGCACCGAGGTCTGGTCCCGCGCCGATGCCATCGCGCATTACGAAAACACCGGCGAGAACTACAAGGTCGAGCTGGTCGGCATGATCCCCGACGATGGCCAGCCGATCCGCATGTATTGGCACGGCGACTGGCAGGATCTCTGCCGCGGCCCGCACCTCCAGCACACCGGCCAGCTCCCCGCCGACGCCTTCAAGCTGATGAAGGTCGCGGGCGCCTACTGGCGCGGTGACTCGAACCGCCCGATGCTCCAGCGCATCTACGGCGTCGCCTTCAAAAACCGCGAAGACCTCAAGGCCCACCTCACCTTCCTTGAAGAGGCCGAAAAGCGCGATCACCGCCGTTTGGGGCGCGAGATGGACCTCTTCCACATGCAGGAGGAGGCCCCCGGCCAAGTCTTCTGGCACCCCAACGGCTGGACGATCTACACCGCCCTGCAAGACTACATGCGACGCAAGCAGCGCGCGGGCGGCTACCGCGAGATCAACACGCCGCAGGTCGTCGACCGCAAGCTCTGGGAGGCCTCGGGCCACTGGGAGAAGTACCAGCACCACATGTTCCTCGTGGAGGTGGACGAAAGCCGCGACGGCGAGAACGACGACGCCACCAAGGCCAAGGACCACAGCCAGACCCGGATCAACGCGCTCAAGCCGATGAACTGTCCCTGCCACGTGCAGGTGTTCAACCAAGGCCTTAAGTCCTACCGCGACCTGCCGCTCCGGCTGGCCGAATTCGGCTCCTGCTCGCGCTTCGAGCCCTCCGGCGCGCTCCACGGCATCATGCGCGTGCGCGGCTTCACCCAGGATGACGCGCATATCTTCTGCACCGAAGAGCAGATCCAAGAGGAATGCGCCCGATTCATCGACTTCCTCGCCAACATCTACGAAGAGCTCGGCTTCCCCGAATTCGAGATCAAGTTCGCCACCCGCCCTGAAAAGCGCGTGGGCAGCGAGGAGAGCTGGGATTACGTCGAGAACGCCCTCGAAAACGCCATCAAGGCCGTGGGCCGCGACTACACGCTTGAGCCGGGCGACGGCGCCTTCTACGGCCCCAAGCTCGACTTCTATCTGACCGACGCCATCGGCCGGGTCTGGCAGTGCGGCACCTTCCAGGTCGATCCCAACCTGCCCGAGCGCCTCGGCGCCACCTACATCGGGCAGGACGGCGAAAAGCACCGCCCCTTCATGCTGCACCGCGCGACGCTGGGCAGCTTCGAGCGCTTCGTCGGCATCCTGATCGAGAACTGGGAAGGCAAGCTGCCGTTCTGGCTCGCACCGCGTCAGGTGGTGGTCGCCTCCATTACATCCGAGGCCGATACCTACGTGAACGAGGTGGTCGCTGCGCTGCAAGCCAAGGGCATCCGCGCCGAGGCCGACACCCGCAACGAGAAGATCAACTACAAGGTCCGCGAGCACTCGGTCGGCAAGGTGCCGGTCATCCTCGCCTGCGGGGGCCGCGAGGTCGAGGAGCGCACCGTCTCCGTCCGCCGCCTCGGCGAGAAACAGACCGCCGTGCAATCGCTCGACGAGATCGTGGCAACCCTCGCCGCCGAGGCCACGCCGCCCGATCTGCGGTAACATCCCTGACACCCACGTGAGCGCCGCCCCGCACCCCGCCGGGCGGCGCTTTCATTTTGTAACCATATGTCGCCAACTCACGGCTTCGTGGGGGCAAATGTTACAAAACAGAGCAACCACCTCACGGGCAAAACCCCTGCTTTTCAGTGTCTTGCCAATTTTCAGCAAATTTTCTGCACCGCAAAAACCCGCTGCAAACATAACGGGCGCGTGTGTTCACAGGCCTGTCAATGGCGCGTGATCAACCCTCGGACATAGATTTTTGACATCCCCGGACGGATGACCCGGGGGCCAAGACAAACCTTGAAAAACCAACCAACCCAAGGGGATACCCATGTCCAAGACCGTCAAGACCCTCGCCGTGGCCGCTTCCGTCGCCGCCGCCATGACCGCCGCTACCACTGCCTCGGCCCAGAGCCAGGAAAAGTGCTTCGGCGTGTCGCTGGCCGGTGAAAACGACTGCGCCGCCGGCCCCGGCACCACCTGCAAGGGCACCTCGACCGTTGACTATCAGGGCAACGCCTGGACCCTCGTGGCCGCCGGCACCTGCGCCGACATCGAGCTGCCCGAAATGGCCGACGGCACCGCGCGCATGGGCTCGCTCGAAGAGCTCGACCGCGACCTGCCCGCCTCCTAAAACCTTCGCGCCCGGCTCCCTGTGGGGCCGGGCGCACCCCCTCCAGCACCGGAGAGCGACATGTCCCGCATTTCCGATTTTCGCCTCCCCGCCGGGGTGGGCGTTGGCTACAAAGCCCAGCATTTCAACGAGTTGGTGAGCGCGCCCGGCTGCGTCTCATGGCTCGAAATCCACGCCGAAAATTACATGGGCGATGGCGGCCGCCCGCTGGCCCAGCTTCGCCACCTCTCAGAGCGCTTCCCCATTTCCGTCCACGGTGTCGGCCTTTCCATCGGCGGCGAGGCCCCGCTGGACCGCGATCATCTCACCCGCTTGAAGCACCTCTGCGACTGGCTCCAGCCCGCCTCCTTCTCCGAGCACCTCGCATGGTCCACCCACGAGGGCGCCTTCCTGAACGACCTGCTGCCGCTGCCCTATACCGAGGCCACCCTCACCAGCGTCTGCGACCACATTGATCAGCTCCAGGCCACCATCGGCCGCGCCATGATGCTCGAAAACCCCTCCACCTACCTCGCCTTCGCGGAATCCGAGATGGAGGAAACCGACTTTCTTGCCGAGATCGCCCGCCGCACCGGGTGCGGATTGCTCTTGGATGTCAATAACGTCTACGTCGCTTCTACCAACCAGCAGCGCGAGCCGCTTGACTATATCGAACATTTCCCGCTCTCCGCCGTCCACGAGATCCACCTCGGCGGCCATGACGAGCAGAGTGACGAACACGGCGACCGCCTCCTGATCGACAGCCACGATGCCGAGGTCGTCGATCCGGTCTGGCAGCTCTACCGCGAAACCATCCGCCGCTCCGGCCCCCGCCCCACGCTCATCGAATGGGATGCCAACATCCCCCCCTTTGCCGAGTTGGAGGCCGAGGCCGCCCGCGCCGCGGCCATTCTCGAACCAGTCGCAGCATGAGCCAATCTGCCTTCCATACCGCGCTGCTCGATCCGGCCACCCCGGCCCCCGAGGGGCTAATCGACCCAAAGGGCCGCCCGGCAGGCAAGCGTTTCGATGTCTACCGCAACAACGTGGTCGTCTCCCTCTCCGAGGCGCTGGCCGAGGCCTTCCCGGTCTGCCAAGCTATTGTCGGCGAAGAGTTCTTCACCGCCCTCGCCGGGCAATACGTGCGCCAGCACCCGCCCCGCGATCCGCGCATCGCCACATGGGGCACCACCCTCCCCGCCTTCCTGGAATCCTTCCCCCCAGTCGCCCACCTGCCCTACCTGCCCGATGTGGCCCGGCTGGAGCAGGCCCTGCGCGAGAGCTACCACGCCGCCGACAGCACACCTATCGACCCGGCTACCATTACAACTGACAGCCGCTTCGCCCTCGCCCCCAGCGTCCGCCTCGTGCAATCACCCTATCCGATCCACGCGATCTGGCGCTTCACCCGGGGCGAGGGGTCCAAGCCCGCGCCGCAGGCCCAATCCGTCCTCGTCACCCGCCCCGGCTACGACCCGCAGCTCACCGTCCTGCAACCGCAGGCCCCCGCCTTCCTCGCCGGTCTTGCCGCTGGCGAAACGCTTGAAGAGGCCACGCCCGACGGCTTCGACATCACCGAAACCCTCACCGCCCTGATCACCGGCGGTGCGCTTACGGAGCCCCAGCCATGACCCGCCTCCTCAGCATTTACGATGCCATCGCGACCCAGCTGGAGGCCGCCGCGCCGTGGCTCATCCCCACCCTCGCCCGCCTCGTCTTTGCCGGGGTGCTGATGGTCTATTACCTCAACTCCGGCCTCGCGAAGTTCGGCGAGGGCATCCTCGGCCTCTTCCGCCCGGATGCGGGCGCCTATGTAACCATCTTTCCAAAGGCGATGGAGGCGGTGAGCTACGATGTGAGCCAGCTCGGCATCTTCCACTGGGCTGTCACCCTCGCCGGCACATGGGCCGAGGTGATCCTGCCGATCGCCATCGTCATCGGCCTCTTCACCCGCCTCGCCTCGCTGGCGATGATCGGCTTCGTCTTCGTGCAGAGCGTGGTCGATGTCTACGGCCACGGCGTCACCGGCGATGACATCGGCGCATGGTTCGACGCGCCGTCAAACGCCCTCTTGCTCGATCAACGCGCCTTCTGGGTCTTCGCCCTCGGCGTTCTGGTGCTGCGCGGCGCAGGGCCAATCTCGGTAGACCGCGCGCTCATGGCCTATCGCGGCCCCTCCGCCGCCCCGGCCTGAGCGCCTAGCGCAGCACCTCGGCCTGCACATCCGCGCCCCAGCCCAGCCAGAGCCGCCCGTCCTTTTCGATCACCGGACGCTTCATCAGCGTCGGATGGGCGGCCAGCAAATCCAGCGGCGGCGCCGCGTGCTCTGCCTCCGACAATCCGCGCCATGTGGTGGATTTCCGGTTCACCAGCGCCTCCCCGAAGGCCGCGAGAAACTGCTCCAATTGCCCCTGCGTAAGCGGATTTTCGCGCACGTCCACCAGCACCCCACCGCTCGCTTTCACCGCTTTTCGGCAGGTATCACACGTCTTTAACCCGTAAATTTTCATCGCTTCCGCCCCTTTTTTCGCCAAGACCACCGAGAATCCGATTCCTCGCCCGGCTTTGTCTTGCGTTTTTTACAACTCGAAACAATCCTCATACCCACGGAGACTTCACGACCGATACTGCCTCAGATGCGGACCGGAAGATTGAAGACCGGACTGCATGTGCCCCGCAGATCAGGGGCCGAAAACAAAGAGGGAGAAACGGAATGCCCACCGGCACCGTGAAATGGTTCAATACGACTAAGGGTTACGGGTTCATTGCACCCGACGATGGCGGAAAGGACATTTTCGTCCATATCTCCGCCGTGGAGCGCGCGGGCCTCACCGGCCTCGCCGACAACCAGAAGATCAGCTACGAGATGATCCCCGGCCGTGATGGCCGCGAAAGCGCGGGCGACCTCAAGCTGCTCTGACCGGCGCATCAGGGGCCGAGCCATCCGCCAAGCCCCGACCCTCTAAAACAAAAGGCCGCCGGTCTTGCCGTCGGCCTCTCTCTTTTTCTCTGCTTTTCCGACTGCCCGCGCAGAACGGCCCGGCTATTTGGCGCGTCGTCCCGGCGTGGCCTTCATCGCCCCGTAGCTCACCGTCTGGTTCGGTGTGCCGCAACTGATCACCCCGTCGAGCGTCACCGGCTGAAGCCCCTCGGGGCAAAAGTTCTCCTCCGGATAGGCATAGATCTTCGGCGCATCCGCCTTGCCCTCTGCCAGTGCGGCCCCCGCGCCCAGCACCAGCCCGATTGCGGCCATCGAAACACTCTTGCGCATGATACCTTCTCCTTGGCCAAAGCCTCCAAAGCCCATTCGCGGCAGCCAGGCGGGCCTGAAAACCCAATTCCACTCCAGTGTTATCGCAACTCCGCGTCAAAACAATTTCCAGATCAGAAACAGTTTGTCGCGAATACCCCCGATCGGTGCTTAAGCCACGCTTTCCGGCGCGACCGAAACCGCCTTCAAAACCGCAAACACATCGCGCCCCGGACCAAGTGCCATCGCCTCTGCCGAGCGCCGCGTGACCCGCGCCAGCAGCACCTGCCCGCCCGCCTCCAGCCGGGCGATCGCGCCGGGGCCGGTGCCCATGCGCACTTCCGTCACCCGCGCGGGCCAGACATTGAGCGCCGAGATACCGCGCGGCGCCTCGCTCGCCAGCATCACATCGGCGGCCTCGATATGCACCCGCAGCACCGCGCCGACCGGGTGGCTGACCACCGGCAGATGCAGCCGCAGCCCACCCGCCTCCAACTCGCTCAACCCGTCCTTGTGATGCGCCAGCACCCGCGCCTCCAGCACCGAGCCTGCCGCCCGCGGGCCAAGCGGGGTGACTTGCGGGTCGCCCAGCACATCCGCCGCCGGGCCTTGCCGCACCACCTTGCCCTCCGCCAGCGCCACCACCGTCGTCGCCAGCCGAGCGACCTCTGCCGGCGCGTGCGACACGTACAGCACCGGCACCCCCATCTCGGCGCCAAGCCGCTCGAAATAGGGCAAAATCTCCGCCTTCCGCGCCTCGTCCAGCGCCGCCAGCGGCTCGTCGGCCAGCAGCATTCGCGGCCCCGCCATCAGCGCCCGACCAATCGCCACCCGCTGCCGCTCACCCCCTGAGAGCGCCCCGGGGCGACGCTCCAGCAGCGGCCCGATGCCCAGCATCTCCACCACCCGCGCCTCCTCCGGCCCGCGCTTCGAGAACCAGCGCCCATAGCGCAGATTTTGCGCCACCGTCAGATGCGGGAACAGCCGCGCATCCTGAAAGATGCAGCCCATTCGGCGCTTGTGGGCGGGCAGGTTCACCCCGGCGCGGCTGTCGAACAGCACCTCGCCCTCCACCGTGATCCGGCCCCCATCGGGCTTGGCCAGCCCCGCCACCGCATTGATGATGCTCGATTTTCCCGCGCCCGAGCGGCCATACAGCACGGTGATCCCGGCAGGCGCCGCAAAGGCCACATCGAGGGTGAAGCCCCCCAGCTTCATCACCAGTGCCACATCCAGCGTCATCGGCCCGCCACCCGTGCGGCCACCCGGCGCGAAAGCCATTCGCTCAGCAGCAAGGCCCCCATCGCCACCACCAGCGCCACCACCACCAGCCGCCAGGCCGAGGCCTCCGCGCCCGGCACCTGCATGAAGTTATGCACCGCCAGCGGCAGGGTCTGGGTCTCACCGGGAATGTTGGAAACAAAGGTGATCGTCGCGCCGAACTCGCCCATCGCCTTGGCGAAGGCCAGCACCCCGCCCGCGATCACGCCGGGCAGGATCAGCGGCAGCGTCACGGTGCAAAACACCCATGCCCGTGAGGCCCCCAGTGTCGCCGCCGCCTGCTCCAGCTTCGGGTCCACCGCCTCCACCGAGAGCCGGATCGCCCGGACCAGCAGCGGGAACCCCATGATCCCGGCGGCAAGCGCCGCGCCCGTCCAGCGAAAGGCAAAGACCACGCCCACCTCGGCCAGCGCCCCGCCCAGCCAGCCGCGCGTGCCGAAGGTCATCAACAGCAGATAGCCCGTCACCACCGGCGGCAGCACCAGCGGCAAATGCACCAGCCCATTCACGATCTCCCGCCCCGGAAACCGCCAGCGCGCCAGCGCCACGGCCACGAAGATGCCCGGCGGCAGGGCAAAGAGCGTCGCCCAGAAGGCCACCTTCAGCGAAAGCGCTACCGCCGCCCATTCCTCCGGCCCGAGCCAGCTCACTCCTCAGGCACCTCGAAGCCGTGGCGGGCAAAGATCTCAGCCGCCTCAGGGGTTTGCAGAAACTCTAGCAAAGGCGCCCCGGCCTCGCTCAGTGCCGCCACGGGGTAGGTGATCGGCGGATGGCTCCCTGCCGGAAATTCCGCCACAACCCGCACCCCCGGCTCCGCCAATGCGTCGGTCGCGTAAACGATCCCAAGCGGCGCCTCGCCCAGCGCCACCAGCGCCAGCGCCGCCCGCACGTTGTCGGCCTGCACCACCCGCGGCGCGACCGCCTCCCAGAGCGCCAAGCTCTCAAGCGCCGCCTTGCCGTAAATTCCTGCAGGCA
The DNA here is from genome assembly GCF_052828525.1 of Vannielia sp. SX4. The sequence continues at coordinate 1,724,114 of NZ_CM128247.1, read as the reverse complement.
CCGCCTCCACCAGCGCCATCGCCACCCGGTCGCCGCCCTCCAGCGCCTCCAACCCCACGCGCGGGTCATCAGCCGCGGCCACCAGCACCAACGCGTTGCTCAGCAAGTCCGCCCGCTCAAGCGCCACGCCCTCGGCCTCCAGCCAGTCGACCCACTCCGGGTTGGCCGAGATGAACACATCCGCCGGGGCCCCCGCCGCGATCTGCCGCGCCAGCGCCGAAGACCCCGCGTAAGAGACGCGCGCCTCCCCGCTCCAGCCCGCCACGACCTCGTCCAAGGCACCCTTCAGCGATGCGGCGGCAAACACCGTCACGCTCTCCGCCCGCGCCGTCACCGCGCCGAGCATCATCAGAACTGCCAGAAAAACCCGTTTCATGGCCGCGAGCCTAGCGCCCCACCGTAGGGTCGGCAATCTGCCCGCCGCCCCCACCATGGTCCTACCGCCGCAGCCACTCCCGCAGCACGCAGCGCGGCTCCCCCTCGCGCAGCACCTGCTCGCCCGCCAGCCGCCAGTCGGCCTCGTCGAACGCGGGCATGAAGGCATCGGCTCCCTCGATCTCAAGCTCAACCTCGGTGATCAGCAACCTGTCGGCCAGCCCCATGAAGGCCTTGAAAATCCCTTCACCGCCAATGCCATAGACCCGCCGATGCCCGGCGTCATGGGCATAGTTCAGCGCATGGCCCGGCTGGTGAAAGCTGTGCACGCCCAGATCGGTGCGCGAAGAGACTACAAGGTTCAACCGATCCGGCAGAGGTTTGAACGGCAGGCTCTCCCATGTCTTGCGCCCCATGATCACCGCGCCGCCCAGCGTTTCGCGCTTGAAGAACTTCAGGTCCTCCGGCGCCCGCCACGGGATGTCACCATCCTTGCCGATCGCGCCATTCCGGTCGCGTGCAACGATCAGGCTTAGCATTACACTGCCACCGGTGCCTTGATCGCGGGCGCAGGGTCATACCCCTCGATCACGAAGTCCTCGAAACGGAAGTCGAACAGGCTCTCCACATCCCGCGCCAGCCGCAACCTCGGCAGCTCCCTCGGCTCGCGCGAAAGCTGCTCCTGCACCTGCTCCATATGGTTGGAGTAAATGTGCGCATCGCCAATCGAATGCACGAACTCACCCGGCTCATAGCCCGTCACATGGGCCAGCATCACCGCGAGCAGCGCGTAGCTGGCAATGTTGAACGGCACGCCGAGGAACATGTCCGCCGACCGCTGGTAGAGCTGCAAGTGCAGCTTTCCGCCCAGCACCCGCACCTGCCAAAGCGTGTGGCACGGCGGCAGCGCCATATCGTCCACCTCGCCCGGGTTCCACGCGCTGACGATCAGTCGGCGGCTGTCGGGCGTGGCCTTGATCCGCTCCACCAGCGTTGCGATCTGGTCCACCGAGCGCCGCTCATAGAGCCGCTGCCCGTTCGCCACCGCATCCGTCGGCACAAGCTGCGGAAAGTCGCGCCACTGGCGGCCATAGACCGGCCCGAGATCGCCGTTCTCATCGGCCCACTCGTCCCAGATGCTCACGCCGTTCTCTTTCAGATACCTGATGTTGGTATCGCCCGAGAGAAACCACAGCAGCTCATGAATGATCGACCGCAGATGCAGCTTCTTCGTCGTCACCAGCGGAAAGCTCGTGCTGAGGTCATACCGCGCCTGCAGCCCAAAGGCGCTGACCGTGCCCGTGCCTGTGCGGTCGGTCGAAACCTCGCCCCGCTCCAGCACTTCCCTAAGGGCGTCCAGATACTGCCTCACCGATTCCCCCGTTTTCTGCTGCGCATTTGCCCTACCACATATCGCGGCCCTGCGAAAAGCACCCGCTTCATCTTGTAAAATCCGGCCCGAACGGGTGGATCGGCAACGCTCACCCCTTTCCCGCCCGATTTCGTTCACAAATCGTTGACACCTGCCCCCGCCACACGGAAATTAAGGCCAAACGAAGAGCAGTCACAAACAAGAACGAGTTCGCCATGCGCTCCAGCCTGTCCGCCATTGCCCTCCTCGCCCTTCTTTCGGCTTGCGGTGGAGGCGGCGAAGGAAACCCCGTCACAGCCGGGCCCGGCAACGAGACCGGCACCGACAGCGGCAGCCCCGCCAATGATAGCGCGGTCACGACCGGCACCACCACCCGCCGCGTCGCGGGCGACCTCACCGGCGTCACTCTGAATGGCGACAACACGCTCACCATCGACGACCTGCCCTTTGACGGCCCCGAAGGCACCGGCGCCGAGCGCTACACCTACATGGGCCTCGCGGCGGTGGAGGCCACCGGCGCCCCCTTCGCGCAGTATGAAAGCGGCGATGCCAGCGCCGAAACCAACCAGCGCAAGTATTTCGCCGTCTACGGCGCAGGCGCCTACACCACCGCCAGCGCGGTCGGCACCGGCGACTACAACGGCTTCGGCTGGGGCGGCGCGCAATACACCCGCAGCGGCGTGTCCGCGCCCGACATCGCCCGTCAGGGCGAGGCCGTGTACGAAGGCGGCTACGCTGGCGTGCGGGTCTCGACCTTCGGCGGCGGCGAGAATGACGTGAGCTTCACCACCGCCGACGCCACCATCGAGGTCGACTTCCTCGACTTCGAGACCACCGGCGCGATCGAAGGCGCGATCGGCGTGCGCAACGTCTACGACATCAATGGCGCATTCCTCGGCACCCTGCCCGCCATCAGCCTCGCCACCGCCTACTCCGATGAAGACGGCTTCATCTTCGACGGCGCCGCCTCCTCGCTCGACCGCACCGGCAGCAATGCCGGTGATGTCTTCGAGAGCGGCACGTGGGAGGGCGCCTTCGCCGGGCCCAACTCCGAGGAGATCGTTGGCCTGATCGTTATCACCGGCCCGGCACGGGAAGGTCAGAGCGATTCCGGCGGCTTCACCCAAACCGGTCTCGACGATGATACCGTCGATGGTTTCAACGCGCAGGAAACCGGCGTCTTCATCGCCACGGACCCGTAAGCCATGGGCCCCGCCCGTGGTCTCGGCCTCACGCTCGGGCGCATCTGTCTCGCGCTCCTGCTGATCGCAGGCCCTGCCGCCTCGCAACCCGTCACCGTCGAGCCCGCCGAGGCCCGGCAGATCGCGGCACGTGCCGTGATCGCGGGCCAGCCCGCCTACGGGCTGGATATCGCCCGCGCCCTGCTGGTGGCAGACCCAAACGATGTCGCCGCCGCCACCACAGCCAGCCGCGCCGCCCGCGCCCTTGGCCGCTACGCCGAGGCGCAGGCCTATGCCCGGCAGGCTTGGGAAGCCGCTGGCGACGACAAAGAGCGCTATCACGCCTCCGTCGCGATGGCCCAGGCGCTGGCCTCCGATGACAAGCGCACCCGCGCCCAGTTCTGGCTGCGCCGTGCCGCCGAATATGCGCCGAGCGATGCCGCCCGCACCGCCGCCCAGCGCGACTTCACCTATGTTCGCGGCCGCAACCCTTGGCGCAGCAAGCTGAGCCTGTCGCTCACGCCCTCCTCCAACATCAACAACGGTGCGGCCACCGACCGGATCGAGATCGGCGGCCTCGGCTTTCAGCTTTCAGGCGATGCGCAGGCGCTCTCCGGCACACAGCTCTCGCTCGGCGCTTCCACCGAGTACCGCATCCGCTCTGGCCCCCGCACCATCCTCCGCTTCGGCGGCGGCATCGAGGCCAAGCGCTACTGGCTCTCCGGCGAGGCCAAGGAACAGGCCCCGATGGCCGACGCCGCCGACTACGCCTATACCTCCGCCGAGCTCACCTTCGGCCTGACCCGCGCCCCCAAGAAGCGCCCGCAGGGCGCCAAGGGCCCCGCCTTCGGCCTCTTCGACGCCGAAGTCGCCATCGGCAAAAGCTGGTATGGCGGCGAACCGTTGCTCACCTTCGCCCGCGCCCGCCTCGGCCAGAGCTTCCGCCTCGCGCCCCGCACCTCCGGCTGGGTCGCCGTGCTGGGCGAATGGCAAGACCGGATCGACAACCCGCTGAACTCGCTCACCTCTTCCGAGCTGCAACTGGGCCTCTCCCGCCGCTTCGAGACCGGCCAACTCACCGTCATCGCTTCCGCCAAAGAGGTCGACTCCGACAGCGCGCTGACCGCCCACTCCTCGCAAAAGCTCTTCGCCGCCTACCGGTTGGCGAAACCAGTGTTCACCGCCGAAACCACGCTTTCCGCAAGCTACGAGTACCGCGATTACGAGGCCGCCCTCTTCAGCACAGACCGTCGCGACAACCGCGCCAAATTGGGCCTGACCTTCTTTTTTTCAGAGGCCGACTATTACGGCTTCGCCCCCGAGGTCGGCGTCAGCTTCGAGCAGAACAACAGCAGCGTCGATCTCTACTCGACCGAAACCCTCGGCATCACCTTCGGGCTGAAATCCACCTTCTGATGTCACGCCCGCCCGCACCTCCGCGCCACCTCGACGGCGGCACCCGCCGGCTCGAGCGCGGCATGGGCGACTGGGCCCGACGCCGCCTGCCCGGCTGGCTGGCAGACTTGGTCATGTTCACCCTCAAGCAGGGCTGGGCCGCGCTCTTCGGTGGGCTGCTGCTGGTCGCCATCCTCGCCACCAAAGCCGTCTGGCAACCGTCATGGGCGCTCGCCCGCTACGATTTTCTGGTGCTCTTCGCCCTCTCCACGCAGGTGCTTTTCCTCTGGGCACGGCTCGAAACATGGGAGGAGGCCAAGGTCATCGCGCTCTTCCACCTCACCGGCACGGCAATGGAGTTCTTCAAGGTGCAGGCGGGTTCATGGTCCTACCCCGAAGCCGGCGTGCTCAAGATCATGGGCGTGCCGATGTTCTCCGGCTTCATGTATGCCTCCATCGGCAGCTACATCGCCCGCGTCGCGCGGATCTTCGAGATGCGCTTCGCCCCCTACCCGCCGTTCTGGATGACCGTCCTGCTGGCCTGCGCGATCTACGTCAACTTCTTCGCCCACCACTTCCTGCCCGACATCCGCCTCGCCCTCTTCGCCGCCACGCTGATCCTCTACGCCCGCACCCGCGTCTGGTTCTACGTCGGCACCCGTCCGCTCTGGATGCCCCTTCCGCTCACCGCCTTCCTCGTGGCGCTCATGGTCTGGGTGGCCGAAAACATCGGAACCGTCACCGGCACATGGGCCTACCCCGGACAGCACTGGACGCAGATGGTCAGCTTTTCCAAGATGGGGTCATGGTACCTGCTGCTCTTCGTCGCCTTCGTCACCGTCACCCTAGTGATGCGCGACTTCCTCTACCGCGAGGCGCAACGCCCGCCACGCCGCGACCTGCCCCACGCCGGGGAGGAGCTGCGCGCATGATCCGGGCGCTCGCCCTGCTGCTTGCGCTCACCAGCCCCGCCACCGCCAATCCGGGCCGCGATCTCGCCGCCGCCGCCGAGGCCCAAGTCGGCGTCACCGTGATTTACGATCCCGCCTACGTTGGCCTCGAGTTCCCCGGCGGCGACCTGCCGCGGGAGCGAGGCGTCTGCACCGATGTCGTCATCCGCGCCCTGCGCGACGCGTGGGGCATTGACCTTCAGGCCGCCACCAATGCCGACATGAAGCGCAATTTCGCCGCCTATCCCCCGCTCTGGGGCCTGCGCACCACCGACCGCAACATCGACCACCGCCGCGTACCCAACCTCGAAACCCTCTTCACCCGCGCCGGCGCCGCGCTGCCGCTCTCCTCCGACCCGGCGGCCTTCGCGCCAGGCGACATCGTCAGCTTCCGCCTCACCGGCACCGCCTTGCCTCACATCGGCATCATCGCCAAAGGCACCGCGCCGGACGGCACACCGCTTGTCACCCACAACATCGGCGCAGGCACCCGCACCGAGCACATGCTCTTCGACCACCCGATGCAGGGCCACTTCCGCCTGACGGACGCCGCCCGCAGATGGCTCGCCGCCCGATGACGCCCAAGCGCCTTCTGACCTTCATCTTGGCCCAAGTATCTCCACGGGGGTGCGGGGGTGTGAACCCCCCGCTCCGCCCTCCGCTGCTCGCGCTGACGCTGGCCATATGCGCCACCACGGCCGCCGCGCAGGACGCCTGCCGCCAATCCCTCGCGCTCGGTCTCGATGTCTCCGGCTCCGTGGATCAGCGCGAGTACCGCCTCCAGCTCGATGGTCTGGCCGATGCGCTTAGCGACCCCGAGGTCACAACCGCCCTGCTCACCGGCACCGAGCGCCCGGTGCTGCTCGCGGTCTATGAATGGTCCGACGAGAGCTTCCAGCGGCTGCTGATCGACTGGATTGCCATCACCTCACCCGAGGCACTGGCAAGTGTCACCGGGCGGCTCCGCGAGATGCCCCGCCAGCCCGCGCCCCATACCACCGCCATCGGCGCGGCGATGCTCTACGGCGCCAGCCTCATCGCCCGCGCCCCCGCCTGCCCCAAGCGCACCATCGATCTCTCCGGCGATGGCAAAAACAACACCGGCCCCCGCCCGCAGGACGTGCGCGGCACCGCGCCACTCGCAGGCATCGTGGTGAATGGTCTGACCATCGGCGGCGAACCGGCCGACCACGCCGACCCCTCGCTCGCCGAGCTCTCCGCCTATTACAAGGCGCAGGTGATCCACGGGCCCGCGGCCTTCGTGATGACCGCGGAAAACTTCGAGAGCTACGCCGAGGCGATGGCCCGCAAGCTCTTGAAGGAGCTCGAAGGCGCCCCTATGACCGCCCTGCCCGGCCCCACCCGCCTCGCCGCCAACCCCTGAGCCAGCCCTCACCAGACACCCGCACCGATACGCCCCTCGCTGCGCTCGGCGCAGTGCGCGGTGGCCTCGCTGCGCTCGGGAGCGACACCGTTAGCCTCGTGGAACTCGGGCGCGCATTCGGCGAAGCACCTCGCTCCGCTCGGATGCGCCTCCGACCCGCTGCTTCGCTCCGCTTTGCACCGGGCCGCGCTCCGCCGCCTGCCGACCTCTCAAGCTAGGCCCACCGACCTCTCAGTGCACCCCAAACCCACTTGCACCGCTCCCCAAGAACCACAAAAGGCCGCCCCCTCCGTGGGAGCAGCCCTCTGCCCAAGCGGCTCTGCACGGGGACCGCCCGCCGCTCGCCTAATAAATATACCTGATCTGATCGCCCCAGTAGCGCTCCATCCGGCGCAGGGCGGCGGTGATCACCTCCAGCCCGTCCATGTCGATCGCGCCGCTGGTTTGCAGCCCCTCGGCGTGGCGCTCGAACAGCTCCGCCACCAGCGTGCGAATGTGGCGGCCCCGTTCGGTCAACCGCACCCGCACCGAGCGGCGGTCGATCTCGCAGCGCTGGTGGTGCATGTAGCCCAGTTCCACCAGCTTCTTCAGGTTGTAGCTCACGTTCGAGCCCTGATAGTAGCCGCGCGTCTTCAACTCGCCTGCAGTGACCTCGTTGTCGCCCACGTTGAACAGCAGCAGCGCCTGCACCGCGTTGATCTCCAGCACGCCGACGCGCTCGAACTCGTCCTTGATCACGTCGAGCAGCAATCGGTGAAGCCGCTCCACCAGCGCCAGCGTCTCGAGATAGCCGCCCATGAAACCCTGCCTCAGGCTGGGGGCGACGGGGGAATGGATGCTCATTGGCACCTCCGCCAGTTCTTGTCTGGCACCCCCTTACCGTTCGAAACCCTTAGAACTCGTTAAGTCCTGACAATTTTTCCGCAGATCATCGACAGTTCCGCGCCGTTCCTCGCGCAACCCTGCCGCAGCCGCCGCCTAGAGCCGGGCCTCCGGTGCCACCCGGCGCAACATCGGCAAATGCGCCTCGGGCGCGGGCTCCAGCCCGGTGACCCAGCGCAGCAGGTCCTGATCGGCCTCCTCCATCAGCGCCTCGAAGTCATCCAGCTCGGCCTCGCTCAGCTCCGCCATCCGGTTGTCGGCAAAGCCGCCCAGCAGCAGGTCCATCTCCTTGATGCCCCGCCGCCATGCGCGGATCTTCAGCCGCTTCAGCCGCACCTCGCGCGTCTCGCCCCCGCCCGCGCTCATTCGGTCGCCTCCAGCGCCGATTGCAGCCGTGTCTCCAGCCGCTCCAGCCGCTCGGCCTGCAGCACCATCTCGCCCCGCACCGCGCGGATCTCCGCCAGCAGCCCGGCCAGTTCGGCCGGGGCGGCGGCAGGCACCACGCCCTCGGGCAGCGGCGCATCGATCCCCGGGCCCTCGCCCGAAAGCAGCCAGCGCATCGACACGCCCAGCATCCCGGCCAGCATCTGCAGCTTGTTCGCCCGCGGCTCGCTGGCATCGGCTTCCCAATGCTTCACCGTCTTGGTCTTCACCCCCAGCCGCTCGGCCAGTTGCTTCTGACTCCAGCCCAACGCCTCGCGCGCGCCCGCAACCCTGTCACCAAAGGTGGCCGTCTCGGCATCGAACCAGCTGCCGCTCTCGCTCTCCATCTCAAATCCTCTCCGCGCCGGATTGGCGCTTGAACGCTCATCTTTGCGGGCCTACTACTCGGCCCCGTCCGAACTCAGACCGGAGCCCATCATGGCCTTCCTCTCCGACACGCTCTCGCGCGTGAAGCCCTCGCCCACCATCGCCGTCTCCAACCTCGCCGCCGAGCTCAAGGCCGCGGGCAAGGATGTGATCGGCCTCGGCGCAGGCGAGCCCGATTTCGATACGCCCGACAACATCAAGCAGGCGGGCATCAAGGCTATAACAGAGGGCAAGACCAAATATACAGCCGTAGACGGCATTCCCGAGCTGAAAGCGGCAATCTGCGCCAAGCTGAAGCGCGACAACGGGCTGTCCTACGAGCCCGCGCAGGTCTCTGTCGGCACCGGCGGCAAGCAGATCCTCTACAACGCGCTGATGGCCACGCTGAACCCCGGCGACGAGGTGGTGATTCCCGCCCCCTACTGGGTTTCCTACCCCGACATGACCCTGCTCGCAGGCGGCACCCCGGTGGTGGCCGAGGCTCAGGCCCAGACCAACTACAAGCTGACGCCCGAGCAGCTCGAAGCCGCAATCACGCCCAAGACCAAGTGGTTCATCTTCAACTCCCCCTCCAACCCCACCGGCGCGGGCTACACCTGGGACGAGCTGAAGGCGCTGACTGACGTGCTGCTGCGCCACCCCCACGTCTGGGTGATGACCGACGACATGTATGAGCACCTCGTCTACGACGGGTTCGAGTTCTGCACCCCCGCGCAGGTCGAGCCGCAGCTCTACGAGCGCACCCTCACCGTGAACGGCGTCTCCAAGGCCTATGCCATGACCGGCTGGCGCATCGGCTATGCCGCCGGGCCAAAGGAGCTGATCGCGGCAATGCGCAAGATCCAGTCGCAGAGCACCTCCAACCCCTGCTCGGTGTCCCAATGGGCCGCCGTCGAGGCGCTGAACGGCAGCCAGGATTTCATCGCCCCCAACAACGAGACCTTCAAGCGGCGGCGTGACCTCGTGGTCGCCATGCTGAACGAGGCCAAAGGGATCACCTGCGCCACCCCCGAGGGCGCCTTCTACGTCTACCCCGATGTCGCAGGCTGCATCGGCAAGACCTCCGAGGGCGGCAAGCTCATCTCCAACGATGAAGACTTCTGTACCGCCCTGCTCGAAGAAAAAGGCGTCGCCGCCGTCTTCGGCGCCGCCTTCGGCCTCTCGCCCAACTTCCGCGTCAGCTACGCCACCTCCGACGAGAACCTGAAAGAAGCCTGCACCCGCATCCAAGCCTTCTGCGCCGGGCTGATGTAGGGCAGGCGAACGAAAGCTGGGCAATCTGCCCACCACCAGACCAAAAGGCCCGGCCCAAAACGCCGGGCCTTTTCATTTGAAGGATGACCTGAGCTTGGGGGAGCAGGTCAGTTTCCGGCCCTGAGACCGCGTTCGAAAACGGCGCGGCTAAGGGCGGCTATGAGCCCAAACCTTCCGAATGGTGCAAATCCGCTAAATGATCCGTTGCTCCAGCTCGGCAGGATCGGCAACGTCGACATGCCAGAAGGCGCGCGCTTCAGCTGGGAGTTTGGCCAAAACGCGCTCGAAGTCTCTTCCGTTGGTGCAGCGCCGAACCGCCCATGCCGTCGCCTCAATCGCATTGTCCGGCGTTAGGTTGTGGTTCACCCGCACCTGCTTGACTTCCGAGAGTAGCGTCTCTCGGTCGCCAAACGCCGCGCGAGGCTCCGTAACATCCCAATTTTGAAGAAAAATCGCGCGAAGCACGCTGGGCAAGATACTTGCGAAGTTCAAACCCTCCTGAGCAGTCAGACGACGCCGGAACACCTGAAAGACCGCATCGACCGCCGTGTAAGCCATGTTGTCTGACTCGAGAGACATGCGCTCTTTCACGTCATCAAGGAAAGCGCGCCATTCTTTGGAGGCGTGCCGATATGTCCACGGCATTGGCATGGGTCGCTAGTTCCTTTGCCGGCATCGTCGCCGACACGTTTACCTAACTCCCCGGTATTTGTCGAAGAAACCAACGACAGCTTTGTCCCGCAAAGCCGCCACTCGCGCAACCGCAGCGAATTCATCCTCCCCCTCAGCCCGCAGCCACATCGTGCCTCCGCCGATCCCACCCAGCGCCCCCACCTAGCGCCGCCCCCTTCCGCCTGCTATCCAACTGCAAACGAACGAGGACAGAGGCCGATGGCAGGCGATTTGCCGGACTACTACTTCCGGGTGCGGGAAAACGGGGCAATGGCCTTCCGGGTCGATACCGAGAACCGCCAGCGCAGGATCGAGATGGACCAGATCGCCGTGATCAACATCAAGAACGGCGAGGTGAAACCCCACGGTGACCACAAGCTCACCGAAGAGGACATCGCCGCCATTACCGAGTGGATGACCGAGCGCACCGCCCTGCTGGCCCGCCGCGACATCGACGACATCCACCGCGCGGTCGACTACCTCAACATCACCACCCAATGGGTGCAGTCCAAGGCCGAGGACGATCAGCTCGAAGAGGTCACCGACGCGCTGCTGCTGGCCATGCACGATCTGCGCTCGGTTCTGGTGCGCAAAAAGGCCGATCGGCTGATGCGCGCCCGCGAGCAGGGCTGAGCGGCCTCGCGCCGAGGCAGGCCTGTTGCCTGCCCCCGGCTTTCCTGCCAATCTGCCGCCATGCATCGTTAATCACTTTGAAAGGGACACCCATGATCCGCAAGACGCTGCCCCTCCTTCTGGCCCTTACCCTCGCCGCCTGCGTGCAGCCCGCCCCCGAGGCCGAGCCGGAGCCCGAACTCGACGCCAACGGCGTGGAGGTTCTGCCGACCGACGAGGTCATCACCGAGGACGAGCTGCTCTCCTGAGCGCCGCCCAACGGCCCCGAGATATCGCCGGGCGACAGGCACCAGCCTGCCGCCCGGTTTGCGTTTTGCGGGTCCGGTCTGCCCGACCCGTCACGCGGCATTGTCGGGCTGCGCCCGCACCGCCCTCCGCCCTTTCAGCGAAATCCTGTAGGGCGCGCCGCCCCGGCTCTGGATCAGCCCACGCTTGCGCAGCCGGGCAAAGAGCTGCAAATCGCAGCTCTCCAGCACCAAACCGTCATGGGTGAAGCAGGTCACCGCCAGCACCTTGCCGCCCGCGCCGCGCTCATGGCGGATCAGGCCTCCACGGGCCAGCACATGCAGCGCCCGCTGTTCGTCTCTCGAAATGTTCATTGAAGTCTCTGGAATGCATGGAAGAAGGCTCAGGCCCTCCCGGGGCCCGTCCTGTCTCTCAGCTGCCACCCACGCGGGGCGGCGACCTCATGCAATCTCTGGCATCAAAGCTCCATCGGCCCGAACGCCGGACCGTTGCAGCGTCTATGCCCCAGCGCGACCGCCAAAGCAACAGTAGGCCGGGACGTGACCCGTCTCCCGGCCGGGCCGCTGCCCCTCTGGACACCCTTCAGAAATACAATGAGCCGCCAACGCCCGCCCTACTTGGCGAAGCCCAGCTCCATCTCCGCCCGCCAGAGCCGTTCTTCGGCACTGGCATCGGCCATCTTCAGCGCCTCCAGCACCTTCTCGTGCCCCTTCGCCTGCTCAAACCGCGCACCCCAGCGCTTGTCGAGATGGATGAACTCCCAGATCTGGTCGAGGGTCATGCAGCCAAAGCTCTCCGCCCGGTCGTAGGCATCCTCGATCCGCGCCACCTTCTCCTCGGTGCTGCGCCCCGGCATCTCCGGCCCAAGCTCCAGCACCGCACGGCGGCGCAACCCGCGGCCATGCTGCCCGGCCAGCTCGTCATATTGCTCAGACGACAGGCGCAAACGGCCAAACTCCGGCGGCGCGTTGTGGCTGGGGTTCTTCGTATGCGTCACCTCGCCCCCCGGCGGCTGCATCGCCACCGACAGCGCCGCGCCAAAAAGCTGCCCGCGCTGGCTGTCATCCAGCACCGGCAACAGCAGTGACATCACGTTGGGGTCGCCGTGGCGGAAGAGCACCGTCTCCCAGCCGGCGCCCCTGTCCACCGCGCCCACCTGCCTGCGGCCCACGATCGGCTCGGCCCGGTTGGCGGGGATCTCCACAAGGTTCAACCGCCGCAGATGGGCAAAGATGTTGCCCGCCGTCTTCTCGCCCTGATCCGGCCAGTCCCACCAGACCACCGCCGGCACACCTGCGCAGACATCCGTCACCTGCTCCACCGCAAAGAGGTTCGGGCAGGCCACCAGATGCGGCCCCCGGCCCAGCGCGGGCAGGTCGATCTCATCGGTGAAAAGCGGCAGCGCCTCCAGCCCCACATCGCGGATCCGGCCCGGCAGGTCGTCAAAATGCGCCCCGTCGATGACGGCAAAGATCCGCCCCGGCAGGCGCCGCAACAGGCTGCCCAAATGGTCCTTGGGTGCATTGTCACTCATCGGGGCCTCCACTCTGCCGTTGCGGCACCTGCCTAGCACCACTGGCCGAGGGGCGGAAGGGGGCCGCAGCCGCGCCCTGCGCCGTGGGCAAAACCGCCCGCGTCAGGCGGTCGCCATGGCCTCCGGCCGCAGCGCGCCGATCTTCACCGAGCGGCCCCAGAACCGCCAGAGCAGCAGCACGCCCGCCGCCGCCAGCCCCATCGCGAGGCCGAACCACACGCCCATGCCGCCCCAGCCCGCCGGGAAGCCCAGCGCCCAGGCCAGTGGCGCGCCGATACCCCAGTAGGAGACGGCGGCAATCCACATCGGCACCCGCATGTCCTGCACCCCGCGCAGCAGGCCCATCGCCGTCACCTGCGCCCCGTCGAAAAGCTGGAACAGGGCGGCCATCGCCAGCAGCCCCACCCCGGTCGCAAGGATCGCATCCCGCGCCGGTTCCGCAGGGTCCACGAAGAGACCCATCAGGAAGGCCGGGAAGGCGAGATAGGCCGCCAGCGTCACCACTGCCCATGCGATGCTCAGCGTGAGCGACACCGTCGCCCCCCGCCGCAGAGCCGGCTCATCCATCCGGCCAAAGGCCTTGCCCGCCCGGATGGTGGCCGCGTTGGAGAGGCCGAGATGCACCATGAAGGTCGCGCTGGCGATCTGGATCGCGATGCCATGAGCCGCCAGCGCAATGGTGCCGATCCAGCCCATCAGCAGCGACGAAAAGGCAAAGAGCCCGACCTCGGCCAGCAGCGTCAGGCCAATCGGCCAGCCGAGCGAAAACACTTGTGCCAGCGCCCCTGCATCGCCCCGCCAGAGCCGATGAAAGATGCCATGCTCGGGGAAGATCCGCACCGCGTAGAGCGCCAGCAGCAGCGCCGAGAGCACGTGGCCGGTGAGCGAGGCCCATGCCGCGCCGATCAGCCCCAACTCCGGCGCGCCCAACTTGCCGAAGATCAGCACCCAGTTGAGGAACACGTTGACCACCGCCGCCACGATGGCGATCCAGAGCAGCACCGAGGTCCGCTCCAGCGCCGAAAGGTAGCTCTTCAGCACCATGGTGATCAGCGCCGGCAGCAGCGCCACGCCCGCGATTCTCAGGTAGCCCTCCGCCATCGCGGCCAGCTCCGGGTCCTGCCCCAGCGCCACGAGGATCGGGCCGGAGAACCAGAACGCAGGCTGAAACCCGGCCCAAGCGAAGGCCGAAAGCCAGAAGCCCATCCGGGTGACGCGCCGCAGCCGCTGCACCCCCTCCTCGCCCCGCTCGCTGGCCTCTGCCACCAGAGGCAGCACCGCCTGGCTGAAGCCGATGGAGAAGATGAAGGCCACAATCCAGAAGGTGCCGGCGAGCACCATCGCTGCAAGGCCGGGGATCGAGTACCAGCCCATCATCAGCGTGTCGGTGATCTGGATCGCCATCTGCGCCAAATGCCCGCCGACGAGCGGCAGCCCGAGGAGCAGAATCGCCTTGGCGTGCCCCGCATATGTCATCTGATCGCGCATGGCCCCTGCTAGGGCTTTGCTGCCGCCGGGGCAAGACCCATGCTGTCAGCAGAGTTTCACAGGCCTCGCTGCGCTCGGTCGGCATCTGGTCGCCTCGCTGCGCTCGGGGGGCATTTGATAGCCTCGCTGCGCTCGGCGGGCATCCGGTAGCCTCGCTGCGCTCGGCGGGCGCCTCATAGCCTCGCTTCGCTCGGGAGGCGTCGGGCAGCCTCGCTGTGCGCGGTGTGCATCTGGCAACCTCGCTGCGCGCGGCGGGTCGGCCCTCGCCGGTCTGCCTTGATTGCCTCCCCCGCCGGCGGGACACCTCCCGCCCTGCGCCCGCTCAGAGCGCCCGCAGCAGCAACTGCCCGGCGACCAGAACCACCACCGCCCCGGCCACCAGTTCCAGCACCGGCCCGGCGACCCTGAGCGCCCCGCCGCGCCCCTCCAGCGCCGACCATGTGCCTTCGCGCAGGGTCACGGCCATGATGGCCACCGCAATCGTCACCAGCGCCGTGCCCAGCCCCATCGCAAAGGCGCCGGCCACGCCCGCGCCCGCCAGCCCGAGCCGCCACGTGATGACCAGCAAAAACAACGCCCCCGTGCAGGGCCGGATCGCGATGCCTGCGATGAGCAGCAGCATATCCCGCAGGCTCCCCGCCTGCTCCACCTGCTCCAACGTCGGCCCATGGGCATGGCCGCAGGTCTCGCAAACTGCGCCCGAACCACTGTAATCGTGGTGGTCATGGTGCGCGTGATGATGCGTATGGCCGTGGTCATGCACGTGGCCGTGGTCATGGCCGTGGTCGTGATCATGGTTGTGATGATGGTGATGCCCGTCTCCATCACCCTGCGCCCGCCGCATCAGCCCGCGCAGCCCGCGCCACGAAAGCCAGAGCCCGATCAGCGCAATCGCCCCGTAGCTCGCTGGGGCCAGCACCTCCTCGGTCAGCCCCTCGACCCGGTCTCCGCCCCAGCCTAGCAGCGCAATCGCGCCGTAAACCAGCAGCACCGCCGCCGCGGCCTGCGCCAGCGAGGACAGCAGCGCCAGCACCGAGAGCTTCACCAGCGGCACCCGCCGCCCAAGCCCGTAACCGCCGATCAGCACCTTGCCATGCCCCGGCCCGGCGGCATGCACCACGCCATAAGCAAAGCACAGCCCGATCAGCCCCCAGATCGCAGCCGGTTGGCCCGCCTTCAGCGCCCGGATCGCCCCGGCCATGCTGCCCTGAAATTCCTTTTGCGCCGCAGCCGCCCAGCGCCCCAGCACCTCCACCGCGCCGCTCGCCCAAAGACCCGCCAGCACCACGGCCAGCAGAAGCGCCGCGCCTACGATCCAGCGTCGCACGCGACCCGGACCTCCTGCGCAAACATGTCGCCCACCGGCGGAAACTCCGCCTCGTCCATGCCTTGCGCCTGCGCTGTGCCCTGAAGCTCGTCCAGCGCCGCCTGCAACTGCTCGGCGGCAGCATCGTAGTCAGGCACCCACAACTCCGCGCGGCATCCTTCGCGGCCGGTCAGCACCGTCTCCGAGGTCACCTCATAGGCGCTATAATAGGTCTCATCGTAGGGCGAGAGCACCACCACCTTCGCCGGGTCCACCGGATCCGCGAGCCGCCGCAGATGGCTGGAAGAGACCATGCCCCCCTCGAACCCCGCGCCGATCTCCTCGGGTGGGCCAAGTGCCACCGCCACGCCGTCGACGGTCAGATAGGTGTCGCCTTTGAACCCCTCGGGCCAGTTCATGTCGAACCCCTGCAGCGCCTCCAGCTCGGCCTCGGTGGCCTCGCCATCATAGTCGCTGTCCACCCCGCGTTCCTCGGTCACGTAGAGTGAGGTCAGCTCGTCATAGCGCCAGTTCACGCGCACGGCCTCGATCAGCCCGGCGTCGTTGAAGATCACCTCAAAGCCGGTCTCCACAAAAACATGCGGATGCGCCCCGAGCGCGCCGGGCACCGTCAGTGCCAAAGCTGTCAACCAGTGTTTCATGGCGGCGACCCTACAGCGGCCCCAAAGCCGCCTCAAGCGGCCACGGATGCCCTGAGCGAAACGTGACCCACCGGAAGTCAGCACTTGCCTCGACTCCCGCATGGCCAGCGCCAAACCCCTCCGGCCTTCACCCGCCCCGCCGCAAATCCGGATGCAACGCCGCACCCAGGATGTGATCGGCCCCATGCACCACATGCGCCCCCGCGCTCACCAGCTTCGGGTCCGGCCCCTTCACCACCTTCATGTCGCGCCCCGGATAATCAAGGCTCGCCAGAAAATGCCGCATGCAGGCAATCCGCGCCCGCTTCTTGTCGGCGCTCTTCACGATGGTCCAAGGCGCATCCGCCGTATCGGTGTAAAAGAACATCGCCTCCTTCGCCTCGGTGTAGTCGTCCCACATATCAAGGCTCGCCTTGTCGATGGGCGACAGCTTCCAGCGCTTCAGCGGGTCGGTCTCGCGGCTGGCAAAACGCGCCTGCTGCTCCTCCTGCGTTACCGAAAACCAGTACTTGAAGAGGCGGATCCCCGAGCGCACCAGCATCCGCTCCAACTCAGGCGTCTGGCGCATGAACTCGAGGTATTCATTGGGGCTGCAAAACCCCATCACCCGCTCCACACCCGCCCGGTTGTACCAGGAGCGGTCGTAAAAAACCATTTCCCCCGCCGTCGGCAGATGCTCGATATAGCGCTGAAAGAACCACTCCCCCTTCTCCTTCTCCGAGGGCTTGTTCAGCGCCACAACCCGCGCCTCCCGCGGGTTCAGATGCTCCATGAACCGCTTGATCGTCCCGCCCTTCCCGGCCGCATCGCGCCCCTCGAAGAGCACCACGATCTTCTGGCCGGTCTCCGCCACCCACTTCTGCACCTTCAGAAGCTCCGCCTGAAGCTGCGCCTTCTGCGCCTCGTAGCTCCGACGGCTCAGCCGCGTGTCATAGGGGTAGTCCCCTCGCTCGAACGCCTGACGCAGGCTGTCCGGCTGCGGGCTGGGCAGCGGCGCGGCATCTTTGGCAAGGCTGGATGGTATTGCAGCGGTATCCTCGGGCATCGGCAAACTCCTTCTCTGTTCCCCACGCCCATTTTACCCCGCCCGCCGCCGCCCCGCTTTGACACGCCTCAAACCGGCGGCCTGTCAGCAGAGGCACCCGGCCGCCTTGACGGCCCCGCTCCGCGCCCCAACCATCAGGCCCAAAGGAGCCCCGCGATGTTCACCACCCTCCTCCCCGATGCCCGCGCCTTCTTCACCCGGCTGGCCGCCAACAACAGCCGCGACTGGTTCATGGCGCATAAGCCCGAATACGAGCAGACGGTTGCCCAGCCCGGCAAGGCCCTCGCCGAGGCTCTCGCCGCCCGCCTCACCGCGCTGACGGGCCACGAGATGCGCCCCAAGATCTTCCGCCAGAACCGCGACACCCGCTTTTCCAAGGACAAGACACCCTACAAGGCGCACCTCCACATGCTCTGGTCCGAAAGCGGCGACCGTGACACTCCCGCCTTCTTCCTCGGTATCGACCCCGACAGGCTGGTTGCCGGAGCAGGCCAGTTCGGCTTCTCCAAACCACAACTCGACCGCTGGCGCGCCGCCGTCGCCGGCCCCTCGGGCGAAAAGCTGGAGCGTCTGATCGCCCCCTTCCGCCTCCGCGAACCCGAGTTGAAGCGCGTGCCCGCCCCCTACCCGGCAGACCACCCCCGGGCCACGCTGCTCCGCCACAAGGGCTTCTCCGCCTGGGTCGATCTCGACCCGGAAGATCCCCGCCCCGTTGACGAAATCGCGACAGAAGCCTTCGAGCGCCTCGCCCCCGTCTGGCATTGGCTCGTCAACCCGTAGGGCGGTGCGTGACCCGACCCCACCCGCTCTGAACGCTTGAAATTTCGCGCAATAGAATGTACATTCGACTGCACATTCAGGAGCGCACCCCGATGAACCGCATCTTCGCCAGCCAAAGCTGCACAATGACCGAACTGCGCGAGCCGCAGAAGGTGCTCGACCGCGCCAACGGCAAACCCGTCGCCATCATGAAAAACTCCCGCGTCGTCGGCTACCTCGTTCCCGAGGCCGCGACTCCCGAAGAGGAGCCGCGCGTGGCCACGATGGATGAGCTTCAGACCTATCTCGAAAGCTCCCGTGAGCGGGTCCAGCCGGTGCTTGATTACCTGAAAGATAAATGAACTTTGTCCTGCTCTCCGCAGAGCTGGTGGAGGCCTTGCACGACGCCGCACTGAACCCCGGCGAACTCCAGGGCCGCGCCGTCGACAAGTCGCTCGACGGCGCCCTCGCCCGTGTCGACAACCGGCTGATCTACGGCATGATCGAAGATGTCTTCGATCTCGCCGCCGCTTACGCCCAGGCCATCGCCTGCGGCCATTGCTTCAACGATGCCAACAAGCGCACCGCCTTCGATGCGATGAACTTTTGCCTTGAAGCAAACGGCATAACTCTCGACTGGAACGTGCAGGAAGCCGGCGACAAGATCATCGCCCTCGCCCAACGCAAGCTCGACGACATCGACCTCGCCCGCTGGCTCCGCGAGAAAGCCCGCGCGTAAGCCTCCCCCTGAACGGACCCGACATGCGCCTCCTCACCGCCGCCTTCATGCTCACCGCCGCCCCGGCCCTTGCCGAAACCTACGCCTGCACCGTCGAGGCCTTCACCACCTTCTCGCAGGACGACACTGCCTTCATCGAGGCCAACCTGCGCAAGACCTACGAGCTGACCCCGCAGCGCAACAGCGTGACCCTCACCATGCGCTCCGCCGATTTTGAAGGCTACACCGCCACCTACGCCGTCACCCGGCGCGACCTGCTCGACACCATCGCGCAACGCGAAGATCGCGCCAGTGTCGACCTCCTCGTCCTTCCGCCCCGCCCGGCCGATGAGATCGACCGCGAAGGCAAATTCAACGTCACGCTCACGGCCCAAGGCAACCACTACGCCAACAGCTGGCTGCTCACCTGCACCCGCGCCTAGGCCGGGCAATCCGCCCGCCGCGCCAACAGCCCACATCCGCTTTCCCCGCCCCGCCCCATCCGCTACAATCGCCGCCAACCAAAAGCCCGATAAAGAGCAGCACGACATGGCCGACGATCTCCTCAGCGGAAAAGAAACCTCCACCTACGACGCCGCTTCCATCCAGGTGCTCGAAGACATGGAGCACGTCCGCCTCCGCCCCGGTATGTATATCGGCGGCAAGGACGACCGGGCGCTGCACCACATGGTCGCCGAGATCATCGACAACTCGATGGACGAGGCCGTCGCAGGCCACGCCACATGGATCGAAGTCGAGATGCACGAGAACGGCCATGTCTCGGTGCGCGACAACGGCCGCGGCATCCCGATCGGCGCCCACCCCAAAGACCCGTCCAAATCCGCGCTCGAGATCATTTTCTGCACCCTCAACGCGGGCGGCAAGTTCTCGGGCGACAACTATGAAACCTCCGGCGGCCTCCACGGCGTCGGCTCTTCCGTGGTCAACGCCCTCTCCGACCACCTCCGCGTGGAAGTGGCGCAAAACCGCGAGCTCTACGCCATGGAGTTCTCCCGCGGCGTGCCCCAGACCAAGCTGGAAAAGATCGGTGCCGCCCCCAACCGGCGCGGCACCACCGTCACCTTCCACCCCGACGCCGAGATCTTCGGCTCGCTCAAGCTCAAGCCGCACCGCCTGTTCAAGATGGCCCGCTCCAAGGCCTACCTCTTCTCCGGCGTCGAGATCCGCTGGAAGTCCGCCATCCCCGACGGCGACATGCCGATGGAGGCCAAGTTCCACTTCCCCGGCGGGCTGGCCGACTACCTCTCCGAAACCCTCGGCGAGGCCTCCACCTACGCCGAGAGCCCCTTTGCCGGCACCGTCTCGTTTGAAAAGTTCAATGCCCCCGGCAAGGTCGAATGGGCGATCAACTGGACGCCCTCACGCGACGGCTTCATCCAGTCCTACTGCAACACCGTGCCCACGCCCGAGGGCGGCACCCACGAGGCCGGGTTCTGGGCCGCCATCCTCAAGGGCATCAAGGCCTACGGCGAGCTGGTGAGCAACAAGAAGGCCGCCACCATCACCCGCGAAGACCTCACCACCGGGGCCGGGGCGCTGGTGAGCTGCTTCATCCGCGAGCCCGAATTCGTCGGCCAAACCAAGGACCGCCTCGCCACCACCGAGGCCCAGCGGATGGTCGAAAACTCCGTCCGCGACCACTTCGACAACTGGCTCGCCTCCAACACCAAATCCGCCGGCGCGATCCTCGATTTCCTCGTGCTCCGCGCCGAAGAACGCCTGCGGCGGCGGCAGGAAAAGGAAACCGCCCGCAAGACGGCCACCAAAAAACTCCGCCTCCCCGGCAAGCTGGTCGATTGCTCGTCCAACAGCCGCGACGGCACCGAACTTTTCATCGTCGAGGGCGACTCGGCCGGCGGCTCGGCCAAGATGGCCCGCAACCGCGTCAATCAGGCCCTGCTGCCCCTGCGCGGCAAGGTGCTGAACGTGCTCGGCGCCGCCTCCTCCAAGCTCACCTCCAACGCCGAGATCAACGACCTGAGCCAGGCCCTCGGGGTCGGCCTCGGCACCCGCTTCAACATCGACGACCTGCGCTACGACAAGATCATCATCATGACCGATGCCGATGTGGACGGCGCCCACATCGCCTCGCTGCTGATGACCTTCTTCTTCACCCAGATGCGCCCGATGATCGACGCCGGCCACCTCTACCTCGCCTGCCCGCCCCTCTTCCGCCTGACCCAAGGCGCCAAGCGCGTCTACTGCCTCGACGAGGCCGAACGCGACGAATGGCTCGAAAAGGGCATCGGCGGAAAAGGCAAGATCGACGTGTCCCGCTTCAAGGGCCTCGGCGAGATGGACGCCAAGGACCTGAAAGAAACCACGATGGACCCGAAATCACGCCAGCTGATCCGCGTGACCATCGACGAGGACGATCCGGGGGAGACTGGGGATCTAGTGGAACGCCTTATGGGCAAGAAGCCCGAATTGCGGTTCCAGTATATTCAGGAGAACGCTAGGTTCGTGGAGGAGTTGGATGTCTGAGGAACATCGCGTCAAGCACCTCGAATTTATTCAAGGTGTCATAAATCGCCTTTCGACGAACTCTTTTCTTTTGAAAGGCTGGACGGTTGTTTTAGTAGCCGCACTACTTTCCTTCGCAGTTAGCGAAGACAACGCTGGCCTTGGACTGTTCACAATTATTCCTCTCCTAGTTTTTTGGGGACTAGATGGATACTTCCTGTGGGAAGAGAGGAAATACAGGAAGCATTATAACAGGGTACGGTTGAAAGCCATTAATGAAATTGACTTCTGCATGAATGTTGCAGACCTTACCCCCGAAGTTGGAAGATGGCTAAAGGCAACCTTCTCAAAGACACTTGTTGCATTTCACGGCATATTGCTTCTATCGATTATCGCGGCAGTAACTTACGAAATAGGAGGATTTTCATGGCTAAGAGGGTATTTTTCAGCTTCCATTACTCAAACGACAACTGGAGAGCAAGCCAAGTAAGAAACATTGGTATTCTTGACGGCAACCGATCCGCCACAGACAACGATTGGGAACAGATCAAGCAAGGTGGCGACGCAGCCATCCAACGCTGGATTGACAATCAAATGGATGGAAAGTCGACCGTTGCCGTCCTTATCGGAAG
Organism: Vannielia sp. SX4; assembly: GCF_052828525.1. Next base: position 1,702,332 of record NZ_CM128247.1, on the reverse strand, counting down.
CCAAACCGCAGGACGGCGCTGGATTAACTATGAAATTAAGCGGGCATGGGACATTGGAAAAGCCGTCCTTGGCGTTCGCATTCACCAACTGAAAAACAGACTTGGCCAGACATCGGTCCAAGGAGCTAATCCATTCTCTGAGTTTTCCATCAGAGGTCAAAATCTAGCGAACATTGTGCCGATATTGGATGCCGGTCCGTGCGACAGTCAAACTGCCTATAACCGCATCGCCGCGCAGATTGGTGATTATATCGAACATGCGAAAGTGATACGGGATAGGAATTGAAGCCGTTAAGGTTTTGGCAACTCAGAATTACCTCGACCAGCCGGGCAGCGCCGACCCGCGTGGTGGCGCATCCCAACGCCCGTTCGTGCCACTTTATCCCTCAGCCTTGGCTCTCCCTCTCCACCGCGTGGCGCCCTATCCAAAGCGCCGCCCGGGGGGCGGGTCGGCGCTGCCCGGCGCCTTGCGGCGCGCACCGGGCGGGGTCAGTCAAAACCAGCAGCACCCCCCACCGCTCCTGAGCCCACCACCAACCCACAAAAAAGCCCCCCGCGCTCGCACGCAGGGGGCCTATATTCAAAGCTCAAAACCTCTTACGCAGCCTTCAGCCCGGCACGCCAGTCGTCGACCTGCTTTTCGGCCTCTTCACGGGCGTAGCCGTACTTCTGCTGCACGAGGCCCACGAGCTGTTCGCGCTCGCCCTTGGCTTCCTGCAGTTCGTTGTCGGTCAGCTCGCCCCACTTCTCACGGGCCGAACCTTTCCACTCTTTCCAGTTGCCTTGAATGATATCCCAGTTCATAGCAAACCTCCTTTCGGTTTCTGCCCCCTCAACGCCGCCCTACGGCCCGAAGTTCCTTTAAACAAAGACGTAGGCGCCCCTCCGCCACAGCGCAAAACGGCGGGGAAATCCCCGCCGCCAGCTAGGCAATCAGCCGATCGTTTCAGGCTGCTCTCAGCACTCCACGCCCGGCTGCCCACAAAGCCCGCCATCGGTCCGGCCATCCATAATGCCGCTCGCATTCGCCTTGGCCGCCTCTTCCTTTGCGCGCTTCCGGGCGGCCTTCTTCGTCTTGTACGAGGCGAAAGCCACCCAGCACTTCTCGCCGCCCTTGCAATCGGTGTTCTTGATCGCCGCGCCCCAGTAGTTGCCGGCCTTGTAAACGTCGGTTTTCCACTTCGCCGCATCGGCGGCCCCCGCACCGAGCGCCAGGATCATCGCGGCCATCATCACATGCTTTTTCATCTCAATTCCTTTCAATCGTATCTGTTTGGCACGGCCCAAAACTCCGGGCCTGTTCAACAGATCGGGGCCGCCGCCGGGCAAAACAACCGCCAGTTGATGACAATGCCCGTCATGAAAGAAAAACCCGCCGCAAATCGCTATTTCTGCAGCGTTCTCAGATACTCAAGCAGATCCGCAATCGCCCGCGTCGTCATGATCGGCTGGCCGGTCTCGGCCTTCACCGCCGTGTCGTCGCCCGCGAACAGTTCGGCATAGACCGGCATCGGCGAGCCGTGGCTCACCAGCGGGTCGCGCCCGTCGATCCGCATCACCACCCGCGCCACCGGAAACACCCCGCTGTTGTTCAGGGCCAGTTCCGTCAGGTCCACAGGTTGCAGCACCAGCGCGGGCGCCATCGGCCCCTGCCCGTCGGCATCCAGCCCGTGGCAGGTGGCGCAGTGCCGCTCATAGAGCACCCGCCCCTCGTGAACATCCTGCGCCGTGGCGGCCCCCGCCGCCAAGAGCAGCGCCGCGCCAGTCAGAACAGCCTTCATGGTCATGCCTCCCTATTTTTACTGCGCCCAGTCTGCGGGCACGGGAGGGGCGGCGCCTTGATCCCCGTCAAATCCGGGCTCGGGCTGTCAACCCGGGGCGCGCGGTGCGGTCATACCAAGCGGTAAAGCCAGCGCGCGTATGCATGGGATGTGCATGGGTTGTGCATCAGATGTGCCCCCTCTCTCAATCGTGGTTAACCACCGCTTGCCGCCCCCCGGAAATTTTTTAAACTCGCCCCGATGCGCCTTCTGATTGCCCTCTGTTTCGTCCTTCTCGCCAGTTCCTGCGGCCGTCCGCTGACCGAGGCGGAAAAGGGATTTTTGCAGGAAATTCATGGCGATGGCGCTGACCTCTCCCGCGTGCGCCTAACCACATGGAGCAGCGTCGGCGCGATCGAGCGCACCTATCTCACCCGCCCCCGCACCACCTGCCGCGAGCTGATCCTGCCCCCCAGCACGGCCCGCAGTTTCAAGTCCCGCACCGCTGGCCTCGTGCTGTTCAACCGGATTTATCTCAACCCTGACTGGTACTTGGAAGAGTATCTCGAGGGCTGGCCCGACGAGCTGAACCTGCCCGCCGCCATGTTCATCGCCCATGAGATCACCCATGTCTGGCAGTGGCAAAACCGCAAGCTCACCGGCTATCACCCGCTGAAGGCCGCTGCCGAGCACAGGGGCAACAGCGACCCCTATCTCTTTGATCCGTCTAGCAATCCACAGTTTCTGGATTACCCCTACGAGCAGCAGGCCAGCCTTGTTGAAGAGTTCGTCTGCTGCCGCACCCTCGACCCTAAAGGCAGCCGCACCGCCCGGCTCCGCGACCTGCTCAAACAGGTGATGGACCCGGCCCCGCTGGAGCTTTCCCGCCCCGTCGGCGCGGTGATCCTGCCCTGGGAAGGGGCTGAAACCAAAGGGATTTGCTCCTGACGGCCCCCAATGTGCGGCGCCGTAAAGGGTTCTTTCATCCTTTTTGCCATACTCTGCGAGAGTGCCCTCACCTTGCCCCCGTCGCGCCCACCGCCTAGCTTCGCCGCGATGAACATGGAGTGAGACCGATGGGCTACGCCACCTCTGCCGCCGTGATGCTCCTTGCGGGCATCGGCATTCCGATCCTCGCGGCGCTCAATGCCTCCCTCGGGCGGCATCTCGGCTCGCCCGCCTCCGCGGCGGTGGTGCTCTTCATCGTGGCCTTCTGCGCCGCGCTCGTGACCGCCCTCGTCACCGGCCCCGCGCCGCTGGCCCGCTTTGCCACGGCTCCGCGAGAGGGCTTTCTCGCAGGCTTCTTCGTCGCCTTCTACGTGCTGTCGATCACATGGGTCGCGCCCTATTTCGGGGTCGGAAACGCGGTGATCTTCGTGCTGCTAGGGCAGATGATCTCCTTCGCCGTGATCGACCATTTCGGCCTCTTCGGCGCAGCCCAACACGGGCTCAGCCTCGTCCGCGCGGGCGGGATCGCTCTAATGGCTCTGGGGGTCGTGCTTACGCTGAAGGGGTAGCCGGCTCGACGCCCACAACCGCGCCTTCGGGCAGCTCGGTCACGCCGGGCAGAAAGGCCTCCTGCCCCGCCATGCGCACGGTGAGCCCCTCGTCCGAGGCCTCGAATTCCGGCTCCGCCTCCGAGGCGCCGGGCGCTTCGAACACCAGCACATCCTCTTCCACGTCGAACCCGCTGAGATCTTCCGAGCCCTCGTCTTCTCCCTCCGCCAGCGCCTCTTCCGCCGCCTGCGCTTCGGCCTCTTCCTCCGCCACTTCCGCGGCCTCCGATTCGGCGCTTTCGCCCACGGGAACGGCGGCAGGTTTCACCGCCGTTTCAACAGCTTCCGGCCCCTGCTCAACGTCAGGCTCACCCGCATCCTCAGGCGCCTCGTCCGCCTCTTCGGCCACCGGCTCCGCACGCTCCGCCTGCTCGGCGTCTTCGGCCATCAGCGCCAGCATATCCTCGCCATAGGCCGCCCGCGCAGCCACGGCGGCGTCTTCCTCCGCATTCTGGAGGTTGCCCTCGCCCAGAGCCTCGTCATCGTCTTCATCGCGGCTAGCAACGTCGCCAATGAAGCCCAGCAAGAGCATGAGCGGCATAGAGAGAATGAGTGCCCAATCCATTGGCCAATGGTTAACAGAGGATTGCGGCGAAAGTTGCCCTAACGTGCCCGCCTGCGGGAAACAGCCGGTTTCGCAGGTGGAAACGCTGGTTAGACCAGCAGCCCGTTTTCCAGCCGCACTGTCCTGTCCATCCGTGCGGCGAGGTCGAGGTTGTGGGTCGCGATCAGCGCCGCCAGCCCGGTCTCGCGGACCAGCGTGACAAGGGCCTGGAACACGGTGTCAGAGGTGCCGGGGTCGAGGTTGCCGGTTGGCTCGTCGGCCAACAGCAGCGCCGGCCCGTTGGCCAGCGCCCGGCAAAAGGCGACCCGCTGTTGCTCCCCGCCCGAAAGCTCCGCCGGGCGGTGGCTGGCCCGGGCGTCAAGCCCCACCGTGCCCAGCAGCTCCAGCGCCCGGGCTTCGGCGGCGCCACGCTCCACCGCATTGGCAAGCTGCGGCAGCACGATGTTCTCCAGCGCGGTGAACTCCGGCAGAAGGTGATGGAATTGATAGACAAACCCAACCTGCGCCCGCCGCGCCTCGGTGCGCCGCCCGTCCCCGAGCGATCCCATGTCGTCACCCAGCAGCCGGACGGTCCCGGCGGTGGGCGTGTCGAGCAGCCCGGCAATGTGTAGCAGGGTGGATTTGCCCGAACCGGAAGGCGCCACCAGCGCCACCACCTCGCCTGCGCTCACCTCCAGCGAGGCCCCGCGCAGCACGTTGATCTCGTTCGGCTTTCCGGCGTTGTAGGTCTTCTCGATCCCGCTCAGCCCCAGAACTTCACTCATAGCGCAGCGCCTCCACCGGATCGAGCCGCGCCGCCCGGCGGGCCGGGATGATAGTCGCTCCCCATGAGAGCGCCAGCGCCAGCGCCACGGCAAAGAGCACATCGCCGGTCTGAAGCTCGCTCGGCACCCGGTAGATGCCCCGGATCGAGGCATCCCAAACCTCGGCCCCGCTGAGCCAGTTGATGAAGCTGACGATGTTGTTCACGTTCACCGCAAAGAGGCACCCGAGCAGCGTGCCCAGCGCGGTTGCCACCGTGCCGATCAGCGCCCCGCAGAGGAAGAACACCCGCAGGATCGCCCCGCGCGTCAGCCCCATGGTGCGCAAGATGCCGATGTCGCGGCCCTTGTTCTTCACCAGCATGATCAGGCCCGAGATGATGTTGAGCGCCGCGATCAGCACGAGGATCGACATGATGATAATCATCATGATGTCTTCGATCACCAGCGCCCGCAGAAAGTTGCCCCAGGCGTCCTTCCAGCTCCACATCACCGCCTTGTCCCCGGCGGCCTGCAGCAGCGGCACATCCCATTGTTCAATGTTTTCCGGGTCTTCGACCATGACCTCGATCTCGCTCGCGGCACCGTCGAAGTTGAAGAAGCTCTGCGCCTCCGCGAACGGCAGATACACCCGCGTGCGGTCGATGTCCCACCGCCCGGCCTGGAAGACGTAGACCACCTCATAGGCGTTCACCCGGGGCGTCACCCCCATCGGCCCGCGCACCCCGTTGGGGTTGATGATGCGGATACGGTCGCCCACCACAGCGCCCAGTTCCTGCGCCACGCCCCAGCCGATGGCGATGCCCTCCTCGAAGCGGGCAATATCGCCCTCCTTCTGCTCGGGCTCCGCGATCCGGGGCAGCTTGGCGAGGTCTTCGGCGCGGATGCCATACACCTCGACCCCCGCATTGGCCGCCCGCAGGTTGGCAAGCACCTGCCCCTTCACCAGCGGCGCCACCGAGGTCACGCCCGGCACTTCCGCCAGCCGCGCGGCCCAGTCGTCATAGTCAACGATCTGCCGCGATGTCGCGCCGTTCTCGTCCACGTAAACCGCCGAGCGCACCGAGGTATGGGCATTGGCGCCGATGATCGTGTCCACAAAATCGGTCCGGAAACCCGAGCGCACGGCCATCACCACGATCAGCGCAAAGACCGAGAGCGTGATGCCCCCCAGCGCGATCCAGCTCAGGATCGAAACGCCGCCGTCAGACCGCTGCGAGCGCAGGTAGCGCCATGCGATCATCCACTCGTATTTCGAGAACGGGGCCGTTCTGCCTGCTGTCTTGGCCACGTCTGGGCCTCCTGCTCGGTTTGGCGCGCAAAATGCTGCGGAGGGGTGCGGGGGTCAAGCGCTAACGGTCGCCCGGATCAGGAGCTTTGGCCCAATCGGCAAAGGCGTCTTGTCGCAGGTCAACGCAGCCCGCACGCTGCGAGTCGGTCGCGGGGATCACCGGGTGGGTGAACTCCGGGTTCTGGCTCGTGTTCACTTGGTGGTAGCGATGCGCGAGCGCCTTGGCCGCGCGAGCCAGCACCGACCAGAGGTCTTCCTGCGGGCGCGCCAGCACCGCCAGCCGGGCCTCCCAATGCGGCACATGGGCGAGCTTGGCCTGATAGCCCAGCCACTGATGCAAATAGCGCGCCACCGCCGCATCCTCGCCCTCCGGCTGGTTGGCCTCGACCCAGCGCAGCAGCCAGCCCCTGATCCGCCCCAAGTCGCCATCGCAGGGCCGTGTGGCGGGCGTGGTCGCCCAAGTCTCGAAGCACTCCACCAGAGGCGTGCTGTTCCGCAACATCGGCAAGGCCGGAAAGCCCGGCTCCGGCCCATCGGGGATCACCGGCGCCCCCAGCACCGGGCTGAACTTGTCAGCCACCTCGCGCCGCCGCCGGTCCAGTTTTTCGCACACCGACGCAAGGGCCACGTAACGGTCCGTCACAGGACCGGTCAGCGGTAGCATCATCTTGGTCCAGTCCTTCTGCCTCCGCTGCCCGCCCAGTGCCGCCATGAAGCCCGCCAGCTCAGAAATCGCCGCCTTGCGCCGCCGGTCCTCGCCCGCCCAGCCTTCCAGCCAGACCTTCAGGGCCGCCAGCGTGCCGTCACCCGGCCGGTCTAGCTTGCCGGAGGCGAAGCCCTTGATCAGCTCCGTCAGCGCGTGCTCCGGCGCTGGCGCGAAAGGGTCGGCGCCCGGCGGCAGAGGGCGCGGCTTCGGCTCGGACCGAGCCGCACGATTCTGCGCCGGTCCATGCTTGCCCTTCTCCACAAGCCGCGCCCGCGCCGCCTTGCCGTCCTCGAACGCCTCGAACAGCTCGAAGAACAGTGCCACCGCCTCCCGGTCGCCGCCCGCGATCTCGACAAGCGCCACCGGCCAGGGGCTCAGCCCGGCTTCCGGGTATCTCTCCCGCAGGAACCGCGTGAAGTTGTTGAAAAACGCCGCGTCCTCGCCGCGCGGCCCGCCGTGGAGCCGCTGCGCGTTCCAGCCGTCGAGCCAAGCCCGCAGCGCCGCCATGCCGCCCTCGCGCTCCACCCGGCCCTTCAGCAGGGCCAGATGTTCAGCAAGCCCGGCGGGCGGGATCATGGCGCGCGCCTCAGAGGTGCCCCTCGTAAAGCGCCGCCAGCTTCTGCACGGCGGCCTCGGGCGAAAGCTCCTCGCTCTCCCCGGTGCGCCGCGAGGTCAGCTCGACCACACCATTCTTCAGCCCGCGCGGCCCCACGGTGATCCGCCACGGCACGCCGATCAGGTCCATCGTGGCAAACTTCGCGCCCGCCCGCTCGTCGGTGTCATCCAGCAACGGGTCCAGCCCCAGCGTCTTCAGCGTGCCATAGAGCGCCGCGCTCGTCGCATCGCAGGCCTCGTCGCCCGCCCGCATGTTCACGATGCCCACGTGGAAGGGCGTCACGCCTTCGGGCCAGATGATGCCGTTGTCGTCGTGCGATGCCTCGATGATCGCACCCACGAGGCGGCTCACGCCGATCCCGTGCGAGCCCATATGCACCGGCACCTTGGCCCCGTCCGGCCCCTGCACGTTCGCGCCCATCGGCTCGGAATACTTGGTCCCGAAATAGAAGATCTGCCCCACCTCGATGCCCTTGCCCGCGCGCCGCCGATCCTCGGGGATCGCGCCGTAAAGCGCCTCGTCATGGGTCTCGTCGGTGCGGGCGTACAGCGAGGTGAACTCGTCGCAGACGCCCTTCACCTGCGCGCGGTCGTCATAGTCGATCTCGCGGTCGCCCAGCTTCAGCTCGGTCACGCCCGCATCGTAGAACACATCGCTCTCGCCGGTCGGGGCCAGCACGAGGAACTCATGGGTGTCATCCCCGCCGATCGGCCCGGAATCCGCCCGCATCGGGATTGCCGTCAGCCCCATCCGCTCGTAGGTGCGCAGGTAGCTCACCATGTGGCGGTTGTAGGCATGGAGCGCGTCCTCCTTGGTGAGGTCGAAGTTGTAGCCATCCTTCATGTAGAACTCGCGGCCCCGCATCACACCAAAACGCGGGCGGATCTCGTCGCGGAATTTCCACTGGATGTGGTAGAGCGTCAGCGGCAGGCTCTTGTAGCTGGCCACATGGGCGCGGAAGATGTCGGTGATCATCTCCTCGTTGGTTGGGCCAAAGAGCATGTCCCGGTCGTGCCGGTCGCGGATGCGCAGCATTTCGGGGCCATAGGCGTCGTAACGGCCACTCTCGCGCCACAGATCGGCGGGCTGCACGGTGGGCATCAGCATCGGAATGTGCCCGGCCCGCTGCTGCTCCTCATGCACGATCTGCTCGATCCGCTTGAGCACCTTGAAGCCTAGCGGCAGCCACGAGTAGATCCCGGCGGCCTGCTGACGGATCATGCCCGCGCGCAGCATGTAGCGGTGCGAGGCGATCTGCGCGTCGGCAGGGGTTTCCTTGAGAACAGGCAGGAAGTAGCGGCTCAGGCGCATTTGGGGTCCTCTGGGGCAATGTGCGTTGCCCCGAGGCTCTAGCCCATCGCGGGCGGGCTCACAAGATTTCGGACTTCGGGGTGCGCTGGCCCTCTGCTGCCTGCCCGGCCCCGGCGGCCTCGGGTGCGCGGCGGGGGGCAGGCTCGGCACGGGGGCGCTCCTGCGCGGGTGCTGGCTCCGGCGCAGGGGAGGGGCGCGGCGCGGTGAGGGCAGAGAGCTTGAGATACTGGGTCATCGGGGGGCAAACCTTGCTTGCGTGCGCCTTCATGCATGCGCCTTACCCTCGCGTCAGGCAACTTGGGCGCGCGGGCAATCACGGCTTATTCACAGCAGCTTCCTGCACCGCGGCAAAAATCCGGCGGCGTTAAGGAGCCGGAAACCGGCGATGGGTAAGACGAAACCAACGCTAACCGTCCGGGGGCAGCTTTGCTCGGCAAAATCACCCTTCCGCTGGCCTTTCTGACCAGCCTCGCGGTCACGCCGCTGGCCATGGTGCTTGCCACGCCGCCGGGCGACGGGCCCGCGCTGGTGATCGTTCCGCCTTGGGACGATGCCGATGCGCTGCTGGCACGTGCTGGTGGCCGCCCCATTGGCCCCCGCCGCGCGCCCTTCGCCGTGCTCGCCCGTTTCCCCTCCCCCGCCGCCGCGCATGAGGCCCGCACCCATGGAGCCTGGGCCGTGCTCGGCGGCGGCGCCCTTGCCGCCCTCTGTGGAGTCTCTGATGCCTGAAGCCAAGCCTCTCTTGCTCACCGCCGAACACGCGATCGACCCCACCGTGGACCACACCCTCGAGGAGGCCCGCGCCAACGCGGTCAGGCTGCTCTCGCGCATCACCCCGGTGATCTGGCTGCTCGCCGTCGCGGCGGAATGGGCGATGGGCGGCAACATCATGGTGATGGGTCTCGCTGGCGGCGCCTTCGCCCTGCTCGGCCTCGCCGCACCGCGCTTTTCGCCGCGCGTAGCCCGCATCGTCGTGGCACAGGCGCTCACCGGCATCACCATCGCGCTCAACGCCGCGCTCGCCGGTCATCCAATGCAGATCGACAGTCACATGGCTTACTTCGCCGTGCTGGCCATGCTGGTGGCGCTGGCCGATATCGTGCCGCTGCTGGTGGCCGCAGGCACCATCGCCGTGCACCACCTCACGCTCACCTTCGCCCTGCCCGCGCTGGTCTACCCCTCCTCCGATCTGGCCTTCAACATCGGCCGCACGGTGTTTCACGCCATCATCGTCGTGGCCGAAACCGCCGTGCTGACCCTGAGCATCCTCAACCGCATCTCGCTCTCGCGCGAGGCCTCCGACAAGGCGCAAGAGAGCCTTGTCGCCACGGCAAAGGCAGAAGAAAGCAGCGCGATGGCCCGCGAGGAGGCCAAGCGCGCGACCGAGGCACGTGGCCGCGCCGAAGACCAGTCCAAGGCGGCTGCCAAGGCCCGTGCAGACGCCGAAACCGCCTTGCAGGAGGTCGAGAAACGCTCTGCCGAGGCCGCCGAGGCCGAGGCACGCGAGGCCGCCGCCGCCGCCGAGCGGCACGAGACGCTCGCCCGCCTGCTCGACGTATTCCGCCAGAAACTCGCCATGCTGGCCGAGGGCGACCTCTCCGTGCGAGTGACGGAAGATCTGGGCGAGGATTTTTCCGACCTCGCGCATCACTTCAACGGCGCGGGCGAGCGGCTCTGCACCGCGATGAACGCGGTGATCCTGCAAGCCGCCTCGATCAACGAGCAATCCCGCGAGCTGTCGTCTTCCGCCACCGATCTGTCGACCCGCACCGAGAAACAGGCCGCAACGCTGGCCCAGATCGCCGCCACGCTGAAGGAGCTGACCCGAACCATCGAGATTGTCGCCTCCGAATCCCGCGATGCCCGCAAGCAGGCCGAGGCCACCTCGGGCGAAGCCTCCGACGGCACCGGCATCATGGCCGAGGCGGTGGACGCGATGAACCGGATCGAGGGCAGCTCGCGCGAAATCTTCAAGATCACCAGCGTCATCGACGACATCGCCTTCCAGACCAACCTCCTCGCCCTGAACGCAGGCGTCGAGGCCGCCCGCGCGGGCGAGGCAGGCCGGGGCTTCGCCGTGGTGGCCTCCGAGGTCCGCGCCCTCGCACAGCGCAGCTCCGAGGCCGCGCGCGAAATCAACAGCCTGATCTCCAACTCGGTCGAAGAGATTTCCGGCGGCGCGGCACTGGTCAAGAACACCGGCACCGCGCTGGAAGGCATCCAATCGTCGGTCACCGGCATCGTCGAGCGGCTCCGCTCTATCGCCGATGCCACCTCGGACCAGTCCCGTGGCCTCAGCGAGGTCAACACCGCCGTCTCCGACCTCGAGCGCGTGACCCAGCAGAATGCCGGCATGTTCGAGGAGACCACCGCCGCCAACGCCGTTCTGGCCGGAAGCGCCGACGAGCTGAACGCGCTGATGAAGGGCTTCAGTCTCGGCGCGGCGCTGGAGCCTGCGCAAGACGCGCCCGAGGCCCACCCAGTCATGCCGCGCCTCCGCGCAGCCAGCTGACGCCCGACATCACCGAAGCCCCTGCCTACGGGCCACGAACGCCCCGGCGAACATGGCCCTTCCCCACCACCACGGCCCACACCCGCCGCCATCTCACCCCTCTCGCCCTTGCACCCCGCTGCCTCACGGGCAATATGGGCGCGCGAGCGAATGAAGGGGCAAAATGGCACTTCCGGTTAGAGATCAGGCCAAATACTGGGGCCTCGCCGCCGTGGTCTTCTTCGGCGTGCTCTACCTGCTGGGCGATGTGATCCTGCCCTTTGTGCTGGGCGGCGCCGTCGCCTATTGCCTCGACCCGGTCGCCGACCGGTTGGAGCGGATGGGCCTGCATCGCATCGCCGCCGTCATCGTCATCTCGCTGGTCGCCCTGCTGATCTTCATCCTCGGCGCCCTGCTGATCGTGCCCACCCTCGTCGAGCAGTCCGTCGCGCTCTTCAAGGCCGCCCCACAGATATTCTCTGACCTGCGCAACTTTCTCACCGCCCGCTTCCCCGACCTGATGGACGGTGAAAGCACCGTCTCCAAGTCGCTCTCCACGCTGGGTGAAACCATCCAGTCCCGCGGCGGCGAGTTGGTCAGTTCCCTCGTCAGCTCGGTCTCCGGCCTCGTCAACGTGCTGGTGCTGCTGGTGCTGGTGCCCATCGTCGCCTTCTACCTGCTGCTCGACTGGGACCGCATGGTTGCCAAGGTCGATGATCTGCTGCCGCGCGACCACGCCCCCACCATCCGCCACCTCGCCCATGAGATCGACAAGACCCTCGCCGCCTTCATCCGCGGGCAGGGCACCGTCTGCCTCGTGCTGGGCATCTTCTACGCCGTGGCGCTCATGGCGGTGGGCCTCAACTTCGGCCTCGTCGTCGGGGCCGTTGCGGGCGCGCTCACCTTCATCCCCTACGTCGGCGCATTGGTCGGCGGGGCACTGGCGATCGGGCTCGCCTTCTTCCAGTTCTGGGGCGAATGGTGGTGGATCGGCGCCGTCGCGGTGATCTTCTTTGTCGGCCAGTTCCTCGAAGGCAACGTGCTCACCCCCAACCTCGTCGGCCAATCGGTCGGGCTGCACCCGGTCTGGCTCATCTTCGCCCTCTCGGCCTTCGGCGCGCTCTTCGGCTTCACCGGCATGCTCGTCGCCGTGCCCGTGGCCGCCTCGCTCGGGGTCATTGCCCGCTGGGCCACCCGGCAGTACAAGGAGGGCCGCCTCTATCGCGGCACCGAAGAGGCACCTCCCGCCACAGCGGCGGTCTCCCACGCCGACGAGCCCCCGCAAGAGTAGCCCAAAGAGGCACCCCATGCCCCGCCAGATCCCAATAGACCTCCCGGTGATCGAAGCCACCGGGCGCGATGCCTTCTTCGTGTCGCCCGCCAACGCCGAGGCCGTCGCGCAAATCGATGACAGCGCACGCTGGCCCGGCGGGCGGCTGCTGCTGACCGGGCCAGAGGGCGCGGGCAAGAGCCACCTCGCCGCCATCTGGGCCGCCGATACCGGGGCTACCGCCTTGGAGGCGAGCAGCCTCGCCAGCCTCGCCCCGCCCGCGCCCGGTGCCACTCTGCTGCTGGAAGACATCCACAGCCTGATGGGCAGCCGCGAGCGCGAGGAGCCGCTGTTTCACCTGCTCAACCGCGCCACCGCAGCGAACGCCCGGCTCCTTCTCACCGCGCGCGAGCCCCTGCCCGCGCCCGCCCTGCCCGACCTCGCCACCCGGCTCTCAGCCACACCGCGCGCCCGCCTCGCCGAGCCCGATGACGCCCTGCTCACCGCGCTCCTCGTCAAGCTCTTCGACGACCGCCAGCTCGCGCCCACGCCCAAGCTGCTGAGTTACCTGCTGGTACATATGGAGCGCTCCGCCGCCGCCGCCCGCCGCACCGTGGCCGCGCTCGACCGGCACCAACTCGCCAAGGGCGGCAAGCTGACCCGCAAACTTGCCCGCGAGGTCTTGGATGAGGCCGGAAAATCAGGCACATAAGGGGAAAAGCGTCACACTGCCGTGACCTTTGCCTCCTAGACCCCTGCCATGACTCAATCCGATTTCCTCTCCGCCGCCTACCCCGACCCGATCGCGCTCGACGATGTCGACATCGCCGGGCCGACCCGTTTTTTCAATCGCGAGCTGAGCTGGCTCGGCTTCAACTGGCGGGTGCTGGAAGAGGCCGAAAATCCCAAGGTGCCGCTGCTCGAGCGCATCCGCTTCGTCTCGATCTCGGCCACCAACCTCGACGAGTTCTACACCGTCCGCGTCGCTGGCCTGCGCGAGCTGGCCAATGCGGGCAACACCACCCCCGCCGCCGACGGGCTCAGCCCCGCCGAGCAATTGGTGCTCATCAACGCCGACGCCCGCCGCCTGATGGCCCGCCAGCAAGAGAGCTGGGCCGCGCTGCGCGAGGAACTGGCGAGCAACGATATCTTCCTGCTCGACGCCAAGCACCTCACCAAGGCCGACCATGGCTTTCTGTCGGAATATTTCCTCAGCCAGGTCTTCCCGGTGCTCTCGCCGCTGGCCATCGACCCGGCGCACCCCTTCCCCTTTATCGCCAACACCGGCTTCTGCCTCGCTCTCCAGCTCGAGAGCGAGCACTCGGGCCGCAAGCTCGATGCCATCCTGCCGATCCCGCATCAGGTCGACCGCTTCATCGCCCTGCCCGCCGAGGAAGGCACCCACCGTTTCCTGCCGCTCGAAGTGCTGCTGCGCCTCCACATCGGCTCGCTCTTTCCGGGCTACCGTGAAAAGGGCTCCTGCACCTTCCGCGTGCTGCGCGACAGCGACCTCGAACTGGAGGAAGAGGCCGAAGACCTCGTCCGCGAGTTCGAAACCGCCCTCAAGCGGCGGCGGCGCGGCGAGGTTGTCCGCCTAAACATGTCCGCCGGGGCGCCCAAGGCCCTGAAAGCGCTGATCATGCGCGAGCTGGAGGTCGACGAAGACGAGGTGATCGAGACCGACGGCATCCTCGGCGTGGCCGACCTCAAGGAACTGGTGATCGACGCCCGCCCCGATCTGCTATGGCCCTCCTTCACGCCGCGTGTGCCTGAGCGGGTGCAGGACCATGAGGGTGACATGTTCGCCGCCATCCGGCAGAAGGACATGCTGCTGCACCACCCCTACGAGACCTTCGACATGGTGGTGCGCTTCCTCCAGCAGGCCGCCCGAGACCCCGATGTGGTCGCCATCAAGCAAACGCTCTACCGCACCTCCAAGAACTCTCCCATCGTCGAGGCGCTCTGCGAGGCGGCGGAAGATGGCAAATCGGTCACCGCGCTGGTCGAGCTAAAGGCGCGCTTCGACGAGGCCGCCAACATCCGCCAGTCCCGGCGGCTGGAGCGGGCCGGGGCGCATGTGGTCTACGGCTTCATGCACTACAAGACCCACGCCAAAATCAGCACGGTGGTCCGCCGCGAGGGCAACGAACTGGTGACTTACACCCACTTCGGCACCGGCAACTACCACCCGATCACCGCCCGGATCTACACCGACCTCAGCCTCTTCACCTGCGACAAGGCGCTGGGCCGCGACGCGGGCAAGGTCTTCAACTACCTGTCCGGCTACGCCCAGCCCGGCGAGCTGGAAAACCTCGCAATCTCGCCGATCTCGCTGAAAAAGCGCCTGATCGAGATGATCGCTGCCGAGGTCGAACATGCCCGCGCCGGCAAGCCCGCCGAGATCTGGGCCAAGATGAACTCGCTGATCGACGCCGACGTGATCGACGCGCTCTATGCCGCCAGCCAGGCCGGGGTGAAGATTTCCCTCGTCATCCGCGGCATCTGCGGCGTGCGCCCCGGCATCAAGGGCCTGTCGGAGAACATCCGGGTCAAATCCATCGTCGGGCGCTATCTTGAGCACAGCCGTATCGTCTGCTTCGGCAACGGTCACGGGCTGCCCTCCAAGAAGGCGCGCGTGTTCATTTCCTCGGCCGACTGGATGGGCCGCAACCTCGTCCGCCGGGTCGAAACACTGGTCGAATGCACCAACCCCACGGTGAAGGCGCAGATCACCGAGCAGGTGATGGCCGCCAACATGGCCGACACCGCGCAAAGCTGGGTGATGCGCCCCGATGGCAGCTTCTACCGCCCGCCGCTCTCCAAGGGGGCCGAGCCGTTCAACTGCCACCGCTTCTTCATGGAGAACCCCTCGCTCTCGGGCCGCGGCTCGGCGGGGGCCAGCGATGTGCCGGAACTGACCCACTCGAAAGATTGACCTTTCCGGCGCCCGCCCTCTATCACGGACATACGATAACCGCCCGGAGAAATGACATGGACGGATCAGGCGAGCAGCAGCGGGGCTGGGGCCCTTTCGGACGCCCGATCTTCGACCACCCCGATGCCCAGGCGCTCTCCCGCGTGGGGGTGATCGACATCGGCTCCAACTCCGTCCGGATGGTGATCTTCGACGGCGCGGCGCGCAGCCCGGCGTATTTCTTCAATGAAAAGGTGATGTGCGGCCTCGGCGCGGGCATGGGCGAGACCGGGCGGCTCAACCCCGAAGGCCGGGTCCGGGCGCTGGCCGCGATCCGCCGCTTCCACGCGCTGGCCGAGGGCATGGGCATCCCGCCGCTCACCGCCACCGCCACCGCCGCCGTGCGCAACGCCGATGACGGGCCGGAGTTCTGCGCCGACATCGAAGCGACCACGGGCCTCAAGGTCTATGTTGTCGACGGCGAAGAGGAAGCCCGGCTCTCCGCCCAAGGCGTGCTCGTCGGCTGGCCCGGCGCCACCGGCCTCAGCTGCGATATCGGCGGCTCCTCGATGGAGCTGGCCCTGCTCGAAGATGGCGGCGTGGGCGAGCGCGCCTCAACCTCTCTCGGTCCCCTCCGGCTCAAGACCATTCCCGGAGGCCGCAAGGCTCGCCGCGCCGAGATCGACAAAGTGCTGGACCGGCTGGCTGACAAACTGCCGCCCCACAAGCGGCTCTACCTCGTCGGCGGCTCCTGGCGAGCCATCGCCAAGCTCGACATCCTGCGCCGTGGCTACCCGCTGCACGTGCTGCACGACTACCACGCCACCCCGGCCCAACTGCGTAAAACGCTCGATTGGCTGCGCGGCCGCGATCTGGAGGAGGTCCGCGCGCAGGCCGGGCTTTCCTCCGCCCGGATCGCGCTGGTGCCGGTGGCGGGCGAGGTGCTCCGCCGTCTGATGAAGAAATTCGGCACCAAGGAGGTCTGGATTTCGGCCTACGGCATCCGCGAAGGCATGCTCTACGAGCAGATGTCCGACCTGATCCGCGCCCGCGACCCGCTGATCGAGGCCGCCCGCTTCGACGAGGCGCAGAACGCCCGCGTGCCGGGCTTCGGGCGCACGCTCTACGATTTCGTCCTGCCGCTGTTCCGCAGCGTCCGCCCCGACAAGCAGCGCCTGATCAAGGCCGCTTGCCTGCTGCACGATGTGTCTTGGCGCGCCCATCCCGACTATCGCGGCGAGGTATGTTTCGATAACGCCACCCGCTCCAACCTCGGCGGGATCGACCATCAGGGCCGCGTCTTCGTCGGCCTCGCCCTGCTGCACCGCTACCGCAACGCCGCCCCCGGATCGCATCTCGAACCGATGGTCGAGCTGCTCTCCGACAAGGACAGGCAGATGGCGGTGGTGCTCGGCAAGGCCATGCGCTTCGGCGCCATGTTCTCCGGCAACATCCCCGAGGCCATGTGCCGGGTGGAGTATCGCCCGAAGAAAAAAGAGCTCAAGCTGATCCTGCCCCGCGCCGCCGCCGTGCTCTACGGCGAGGTGGCCGAGGCACGGTTCAAATCGCTCGCCAGCGAGCTGGGCTGCGAGATCGAGGTGCGCCTTGCCGGGGATTGAGATCGTCTCGGAGCCGCTCACGGTTCCCTACTTCGACGGGGTCGTGGTCGACCGCGATATCTACATCGACCACCATCAAGAGCCCTCCCGCGAGCAGGCCGCGCAGGCCCTCGCCGCCTTCGCCCGCCTCACCCCGGCCGACCGTCTTGCCGACAGCCTGCACGTCTACAACTACTACCGCGATTTCCATCAAGATGTGGGCGGCGAGGAGTGGCTCGATGAGGAGATGGGCGTGCCCGCCACGCCCGAGGAAATCTGGCAGCACGTCACCCCCGGCACCGTCCATCTGGTTATCGACCCGCGCCACCCCGACCACGTCTACGTGGTCATGTCGGCCAATTGCGTCTGGGAGGAGGAGCACGGCCTGATGATGATCTGGGAGGATGGCGCGCGCCTCACCAAGGTCGGCGGCTACGACGGCCATGTCACCAACGAAACCGCCTACGACCGACCCGAGTACAAGGGCATCGTCTACAAGGCCAACGATCCGGCCCTCACCACACGCCTTTAGGGTGGGCAATCTGCCCACCAGCACGGCTCAAAGTTCGATCTCGCCCTCCGGGTCGAACTCCGGCGCCAAAGGCTCGGGCGCCCGCTCCATTTCTTCCGGGGTCTTCCTGCGGATGATGATGTCGCCGTTCTCCAGCCGCTCCGGCGGGTGGTAATCGTCGAACTCGCCGATCATCTCCGCCAGCGCCGCCATCTGCGGCCCCAGCGTCTCGGCCAGATCGCGCAGCGCCGGCTCCATCTCCCGCGCCATATCCTTCAGCGCAGGCTCCATCTCTTCGGCCAGTCCGCGGAAGAAGAGCATCATCCCCTCTTCCACAAGGTTCATGCCCTCGCCCATGTCGCCACGGGCTTCGGGGTCGGCCTCCTGCGCAAGCGCCGGGCCCAAGGTGAGAGAGGCCGCAAGGGCCATGGCAGCAAGGTGTTTCATGGCCTCAACATAAGCGCTCGCGCGCCGCGTTTCAAAGGTTCGGGTCGAGATCGACGCTGACAGGGAAGTGATCGGAGGCCGTCAGCAGCGCCTCCCGCAGCTCCGGCAGGGCATAAATCTGCGAGTCGTCAAAGGGATGCCAGATCCGCCAGTCCTGCGCATGGGCCGCCAGCCCGGGCGACAGCATGAGGTAGTCGAGCAGCGCGCTGAGGTAGCGCTTCTCCTCGCGCAGGTAAAACCGCGCCGTGGTGTCCTTCGCCTGCATCAGCCCGCCCGCCAGCGCCTGCCGCGCATGAGGGTCCACCAGCCGCATCGCCTCCGGCTGGTCCGCCCCCAGTACGATCTCCATGCCCGAGCGGCCAAACAGCGCCTCGTACTCATCCAAGCCGGGGCCATCGTTGAAATCCCCGGCCACCACCAATGCCTCGCCCGCTGCCAAGTGCTGCTCCACCCTCCGGCGAAGCCAGATCGACTGTGCCAACTGCTTTCGCCGGTTGGCGATGGAAATGCGCGTCGCATCCGCCGCCGAGCGCGCGCCGTGCGGGGCCTTGCTCTTGATATGCACGCCGATGAGCCGCACCACCTCGTCAAACCCCTCGAGCCGCAACTCGGCCTCCAGCGGCGGCTTAGAAAAGCGCACAAGGTCTTCCCGCGCATCGATATCGAGGTCGATCCGGAACACCCCGTCAAACCGTGGTGCCTCCTCGCTGCCCCTCTTGCCCGTGGCCTCCCCCACCGGCACATGCCGCGCCTCTATCCTGTCGGGGTCATAAAGCAGCGCCAGCTCCTGCTGGGTGTCATTCGGAAAGCCGATCAGCGCCTTGCGCGCGCGCAACCCGAAGAGCGCGGCAAAGCCTTCCAACGCGGTCTCGGTGCGGCGCGGCGCCTTCCAGTCCGGCGCCTCCACGATCAGCACCGCATCGGCATCCAGCGCCGTGAAGACGATGCCCAGCGCCTCCAGCTGCGCCGCCCGCGTCACGTTCCACCGTGCA
This sequence comes from Vannielia sp. SX4, assembly GCF_052828525.1. The sequence goes on along the minus strand of NZ_CM128247.1, from coordinate 1,683,543 downwards.
GACCACTCGTTATCGGCCAGCGGCGCGCCCACTTCGTCGAAAAGGGCGTTGAACCACTCCACATTGTAGGTGGCCAGCCTCACGACGCGTTGATCTCCTCCCAGGCCCGGTTCACCGCGATCAGCCGCTTCTCGGCCATCCGCACCGCCTCTTCCGGCACGCCGCGCGCCATCATCACATCCGGGTGGCTCTCGCGCACCTGCCGCTTCCACGCCGCCCGCACCTCTTCCAGCGGCGCATCGGGCGCCACGCCGAGCACAGCGTAGGGGTCGGGCTCGGCATCGGGCACAAAGCGGGCGCGCAGCGAGCGGAACTCCCGATCATCGACCCGAAAGATCGCCGCCACCCGGGCCAGAAAGTCATCTTCCTTCGGGTGATACTCCCCATCCGCCATCGCGATATGGAACAGCCCTTCCAGCAGGTCGGTCAGCGCGCCGTGGCCCTCGTCGAACATCCGCGCGATCCGCGCCGCATAGTCCTCGAAGCCCGCCACATCCTGCCGCGCGAGGTTGAACACCCGCGCCGCATTCGCCTCCTCGGCGGGCGGAATGGTAAAGACCTCGCGAAACGCCGTGACCTCGTCGCGCGTCACCTGCCCGTCCGCCTTGGCCATCTTGGCCCCCAACGCGATGACCGCGATGGTAAAGCCCACCGTCCGCTCCGGCGCCGTGCGCAGCTTGTCGAACACCGCCGAAAGCCCCTCGCCGGCAGCGAGAGCCGAAAGCGCGTCCCCTATGCGTGACCAGATCGACATGGGGGCACCTTACCCGCGCAAGGCGCTGGGGTCACAAGAATTTCTGCATCAGCACAAGGTCATGCCAACGGTCGAACTTGCGGCCCACCTCGGACAGCCGCGCCACCTCGGCAAAGCCCAGCGCGGCATGAAATTCTACGCCCGCCGCGTTCTCGCCGCTGACCCCGGCAAAGAGCGAATGTACTCCGGCCTCCCGCGCATGAGCACAGAGCGCCGCCATCAGCGCCCGGCCCACGCCCTGCCCCGCCGCCTCGGGGCGCACCACGATCGAATGCTCTTTGGTATGGGCATAGCCCACCCCGTTCCGGAACGGCCCGTAGCTGACATAGCCCAGCACCCGGCCCTCCGTTTCGGCGACCCAAAACGGCTGCCCGGCCTCGATCGCCCCCGAGATCTCTTCGGGCGTCTTCCCGATGCTGTTGAAGGTCACGATGGTGTCGCGGATCACCCAGTTGATCAGCCCGCAGATCGCCTCTGCATCGTTGGCCTGAGCCCGCCTTACCTCAGCCACTTCGGCCCGTCCGGCGTGTCGAACCGCGCCGCCATCCGCGTCGGCCCCCGGATGAACCGCAGGCGCGGGTCGTCTAGCCCAAGCTCCTTCAGCCCCCGCGCCTCCTCATGGCCCACCAGAAGTTCCGCCAGCCGCACGCCCTCATCAGGCAGCCGCGGCGCGGGGTGCGGCCCCTGCCACTCGATCAGCGCCGGATGCATGTTGTTCATCGGCAATATGCCCGTCTCCGGCACCGCCATTTCCCAGCGAAACTCGCCCCGCTGCAGGGCCATCGGCACCCCAACACCGGGGCGCTCAGCCACCTTGGCCGCAAGGTCATCCACCCGGCAGACCCAGCGCGCAATCCGCGGCTGCCCCTGAAAGCGGTCAAGGTCAAACCACCGCGGCCGCCCCGGATCGGCACCCTCCGGGTCCACCGCGATCACCTCCAGATATTCCTCGCCCCCCAGCGCCAGCAGCGCATTGTGGGTGCCGAATGCCTCGTGCTTGCCCCCCGCCGCCAAAGGCACACCGAGCGCCTCCTCGACATAGGCCACCCCGTCCTCAAGCCGCGTGCACAGCACGGCGATATGGTCAAATTCAATCATGCCCGCAACAAACGCACGGGCCGCGCCAAAGCACAACCCGCTGGATTTTCTTGCTGAAAATACTCCACCTTAACATCGGAGCCTGTGCTACGCCGCTCAAGGTCCGCGAACGGGCCGGGGGTGGAGGCACGTGGCGGGCGGGCGCCGCGACCACGGAACTTCAGAAGAGCCAGCGCCTCGCGTGGCGGTCCTGCTCAGCCATCAAGGCGGCAAGGCGTGTCTCCAGCACAGCCCGTATGCCGGCCGGGAATTCGACCAGTGACGTATGGCGTGAGAAATCCCCCTCTTCCCAAGCCTCAATGATGAGCCGATAGCCCGATACATGTAGCAAAAACCGCGAGATCAGCGGTTTGATCTCCGGCTCGGCCAGCAGGTGTGCATGGGCCAGGATGCGGGCCTCCATCCGCTCGTTCACCGGCATGAACAGCTCCCGCACAGCCACGCGCCAGTTCTCACGCTCTTCGTCAGTTGTATTGGGGCCATCCGGGTCGTATCCGCCCATCCCATGCGCTGGCCAGCGTACGCCTGCAAATCCGGTCCAGATCGCCTCTCCTAGAACCGCATCGGCATAAAGCGGCGCGTAAACGTCGCGAATTTTCTCGTCGAGCCGCGCGATGCGCCAGTCGCGTACCTCCTTGAGCCTTTGCAGAACCAACGCGCCAACATAACCCAATGCAGGCACGGCAACTGCCGTGACCAGCCAAGTCAGTGTCAGCGCGTCCGGCATCAGCCCCGCGCCTCACGGATGAGCTTCAGTACATCCTGCGCCGCGCTCGGAATATTCGTCCCCGGCCCGAAAATCGCCTTCACCCCGGACTTGTACAGAAAATCATAGTCCTGCTGCGGAATGACCCCGCCGCAGATCACGATGATATCCTCCGCGCCCGCCGCCTTCAGCGCCGCCACCAGCTTGGGTGCCAGCGTCTTGTGGCCCGCCGCCTGGCTGGAGATGCCCACCACATGCACGTCGTTGTCCACCGCGTCCTGCGCGGCCTCCTCGGGCGTCTGAAACAGCGGCCCCACATCCACGTCAAAGCCGATATCGGCAAAGGCGGTGGCAATCACCTTGGCGCCCCGGTCGTGGCCGTCCTGGCCCATCTTCACCACCAGCATCCGCGGGCGGCGACCCTCTTCCTCGGCGAAATCCTCCACCGATTTCTGGATCGCCGCAAAGCCCTCGTCGCCGTCATAGGCCGCGCCGTAAACGCCCGCCAAAGTCTTCACCTCGGCCCTGTGACGGCCAAACACCTTCTCCATCGCCATGCTGATCTCTCCAACGCTCGCCCGGGCCCGCGCGGCCTCCACCGCCGCCTCCAGCAGATTGCCGCCCTCTTTCGCCCGCCGCTCCAGCTCGCCGAGAGCAGCATCGCAGGCCGCCGCATCGCGGCTCCCGCGCATCCGTTCCAGCCGTGCTACCTGGTTCTCGCGCACCTTCACATTGTCCACGTCCAGAATGTCGATCGGGTCTTCCTTGTCTTTCCGGTACTTGTTGACGCCAACAATCACCTCCTCACCCCGGTCGATCATCGCCTGCCGCCGGGCCGCGCTTTCCTCGATCCGCAGCTTGGGCATTCCGCTCGCCACCGCCTTGGTCATGCCGCCCATCTCCTCGACCTCCTCGATCAAGGCCCAGGCCTTCTCGATCAGCTCATCCGTCAGGCTCTCCACGTAGTAAGAGCCCGCCAGCGGGTCGACCACGCGGGTCACCTGCGTTTCTTCCTGCAAGATCAGCTGGGTATTCCGCGCGATCCGGGCCGAAAACTCGGTGGGCAGGGCAATCGCCTCGTCGAGCGCATTGGTGTGGAGCGATTGCGTCCCCCCCAGCACCGCGCTCATCGCCTCGTAGGCGGTGCGGATGACGTTGTTGTAAGGGTCTTGCTCCTGCAACGACACACCACTCGTCTGGCAATGGGTCCGCAACATCTTGCTGCGCTCCGACTTCGCCCCGAACTCCGTCATGATGCGGTGCCACAGCGTCCGCGCCGCCCGCAGCTTGGCGATCTCCATGAAAAAGTTCATACCGATGGCGAAGAAGAAGCTCAACCGCCCGGCAAACTTGTCCACGTCCATCCCGGCTTCAATCGCAGCCCGCACATATTCGCGCCCGTCGGCCAGCGTGTAGGCCAGCTCCTGCACAAGGTTCGCGCCCGCCTCCTGCATGTGGTAGCCGGAGATCGAAATCGAGTTGAACTTCGGCATCTCGTTGGAGGTGTATTCGATGATGTCCGAGATGATCCGCATCGAGGGCTCAGGCGGATACACATAGGTGTTCCGCACCATGAACTCCTTCAGAATATCGTTCTGAATCGTCCCCGATAGCAGCGCCCGGTCGTGCCCCTGCTCCTCACCCGTCACGATGAAATTGGCGAGGATCGGAATCACCGCGCCGTTCATCGTCATCGACACCGAGACCTCATCAAGCGGAATCCCGTCAAACAGGATCTTCATGTCCTCCACCGAGTCGATCGCCACGCCCGCCTTGCCCACGTCGCCCTCCACGCGCGGGTGGTCAGAATCATAGCCCCGGTGCGTCGCCAGATCGAAAGCCACCGAAACGCCCTGCTGCCCGGCCGCCAGAGCCTTGCGATAAAAGGCGTTCGACTCCTCGGCGGTCGAGAACCCGGCATATTGCCGGATCGTCCAGGGGCGGCCCGCATACATCGTCGCCTTCGGCCCGCGGGTGAACGGCGCCTGCCCCGGGATGCTCCCCATATGGCCCAGCCCCTCCACATCCTCGCCGGTGTAGAGCGGCTTCACCCGGATGCCCTCCAGCGTCTCCCAATCAAGGCTGTCCAGCGGCTTGCCCCGCAATTCCTTCTCGGCAATCGCCTTCCACTCGTCGGTCTTGCTCATCGGAGCCTCCTTCTCAGGTCCGGTTCAATTTTGGCCGGGGCGCACCGCCCCTTCGCTTTCGGCGCGGCCGCGCCTATATCCTTGGCAACAGGAGGAATTCATGCGGCTCACCCCCCTCGCCCTCGCGGCGCTCATCGCCTCGCCCCTCTGGGCGCAGGAAACGGGCACCACTGTCATTTCCGAAGGCGCCGCCGAAGAGGCCGCCGAGGCCGTCGCCGCCGAAGTGGCGGGCGATGCCGATAATCTGCAAATCCTCGCCGCCTCCGAGGTCACGCTGGACGATCTGCTATGGCTACGCCGCCCCATCGTGGTCTTCGCCGATACCCCGGCCGATCCGCGCTTTACCGAGCAGCTCGAGCTGCTCACCGCCCGCCCCGGCCCGCTTATGGAGCGTGACGCCATCATCATCACCGATACCGACCCCGCCGCGCTCTCGCCCGTGCGCACCAAGCTCCGGCCCCGTGGCTTCCAGCTGGTGCTGATCGGCAAGGACGGCGAGGTGAAGCTGCGCAAACCCTTCCCGTGGGATGTGCGCGAAATCACCCGCAGCATCGACAAATGGCCGCTCCGGCGCGATGAGCTGCGGCGGAAATGAGCAGGAAGCACCTGCCGCGAACGCTTGAGAAACGCGCCGTAAGGCCCTATATGTAAGGCAGAAGCCTGAAACACTTCAGGCACCAGAGGAGCGGATATGAGCAAACGCAGCGACATTCCCTTCACTCCGATCCCGGTAACCGGGCGGACGGGTCCTCAGCCGGGGTATTGAACTCCAGCTTCACCCGCTCGGCGGCCTCACGGCCGCCCTTCCCGAAGGCGTCGATCACCGCATTGGCATAGCTGCCAAAGCTGAGCGCCTGCTTCTTCATCTCGATATAATCCGAATACATCGCCACCCGGCGCTGCTGTGACATGCCCTTGAACGCCGCGCCCCGCATGTCATCCACCAGCGCGGCGAGCGATTTGAGCTGGCTGTAATAGGCCACGATCGGGTCGATGGTCTGGCGCGGCAGCACGTGGATGTCGGGCAGCAGCGTGTCGAACACCGTATCGTTGTGCTCGCGCGGGATGAGCGGCACAAACTCCTCGTCCTCCCGCATCCGCTCCAGCATCCCCTCGGCGTAGCTCTCGATCCGCTCCTCGTCCCAGAGATTGGCGAGGTTGTTGCCGATCTCGGCATAAAGCGCCCGGTGCATGTCGCGCAGCTTTTCCTGCCGCAGCGCCGCCGCCTCCCGGCGGTTCAGCACGCCGTTGACGAACCAGCCCGCGCCAAGGAAGAGGCCGGCGATCACCGCCTGCCAGATCCGCGCATCGAGGTTCGCCAGCCAGTCCATCAGCCTTCGCCCGTGACCCGCCCGTGGGTGGCCCAGCCGCCCAGCGCGAAGAGGATGAAGATCATCAGGATCAGCGCCTCTGCGGGGGCGAAGATACCGGCCAGCATCAGCCCGGCCCCCATCACCATCACCCCAAGCACCGCGCCCACGCCCCGGATCCACCAGTCGCGGCCCGCCACAAAGCCCATGATCCGGGTCACGATCATCGTCCAGGCCACGAGACCCGCCAGACCGGAAATCACCGCCATCGCAACCAGCATCGCCATGCCGCCGCCCGTGGTGCCGTCCGGCGGCACGATCCGCCCGAGCAGGTTGATGATCGCCCAGGCCATGAACAGGCCCGAGACGAAGCCGGCCGCATGGGCCAGAAGTGCGCGCAAACCGGGTGTCATTCGAACTCCATGATCACATCATCCACCGCAAGGTTGTCGCCCGGCCCGGCGTTGACCTTGGCGACCTTGCCCGCCTTCTCAGCGCGCAGGATGTTTTCCATCTTCATCGCCTCCACGGTGCACAGCGCCTGCCCCTCCTGCACCTCGTCGCCCTCGGCCACATCGACCTTCACGATCAGGCCCGGCATCGGGCAAAGCAGCATCTTCGAGGTGTCGGGCGGCAGCCGCTCGGGCATCAGCGCGGCCAGCTCGGCCTGGCGCGGGGTCCAGACCTTCACCGCCACATCCGCGCCCCGGAACCGGATGCGGAAGCCACTCGTCACCTTGCCGACCTTCAGCACCATCAGCTTGCCGTCGATCTCCACCCGGGCAAGGCTGTCGCCCGGCGTCCAGTCGGAGGCAACGCGGTGCACCGTGCCGTCCGAAAAGGCCACGGTGGAGCCTGCCCTGTCGGCGGCGATCTCGGTCACCAGCGTCTCGCCACCCACGCTCACAACCCAGTCGGAGCCGACCATGCGCTCGTGGTTATCCATGCGCCCGCTGACCCGGCTCCGTCGAATCTCGGCCACCCGGTACATCGCCGCCGCCGCCGCCGCGATCCGCCGCTTGTCGGCACCGCTCAGGTCAACCCCTTCAAACCCTTCGGGATATTCCTCGGCAATAAAGGCCGTGGTCATGTCACCGGCCACGAACTTCGGATGGTCCATCACCGCCGCAAGGAAAGGGATGTTATGCCCGATCCCCTCCAGCTCGAAGCTGTCTAGCGCAACCCGCATCTCCTCGATGGCCTGCTCCCGCGTGGGCGCCCATGTGCAGAGCTTGGCGATCATCGGGTCGTAATACATGCTGATCTCGCCGCCCTCGTAGACGCCGGTATCGTTGCGCACGGCGCGCGTGGCCTCCGCCACCTCCGCCGGGGGCTTGTAGGCCACCAGCCGGCCGATGGAGGGCAGGAAGTTGCGATAGGGGTCTTCGGCATAAAGCCGGCTCTCCATCGCCCAGCCGTTCAGCTGCACGTCATCCTGCGTCATGCTCAGCGGCTCGCCATGGGCGACGCGGATCATCTGCTCCACAAGGTCCACCCCGGTGATCAATTCAGTCACCGGATGCTCCACCTGAAGCCGCGTGTTCATTTCCAGAAAATAGAAGTTCTTGTCACCATCGACGATGAACTCCACCGTGCCCGCCGAGGTGTAGCCCACCGCCTGTGCCAGCGCGACAGCCTGCTCGCCCATCGCGCGGCGGGTCTCCTCATCGAGGAACGGCGAAGGCGCCTCCTCGATCACCTTCTGGTTCCGCCGCTGGATCGAGCACTCCCGCTCGCCAAGGTAGATCCCATTGCCATGAGCATCGCAGAGCACCTGAATTTCGATGTGCCGCGGCTGGGTCACGAACTTCTCGATGAAAATGCGGTCATCGCCAAAGCTGGCCGCCGCCTCGTTCTTCGAACTCTGAAAGCCCTCGCGCGCTTCCTCATCGTTCCACGCGATCCGCATGCCCTTGCCGCCGCCGCCCGCGCTGGCCTTGATCATCACCGGATAGCCGATCTCGGTGCTGATCTTCACCGCCTCGTCGGCATCCTCGATCAGCCCCATGTAGCCTGGCACCGTACTCACATCGGCTTCCTGGGCGATCTTCTTCGAGGTGATCTTGTCCCCCATCGCCTCGATCGCCCCCTTGGGCGGCCCGATGAAGGCCACACCCTCGGCCTCCAGCGCCTCGGCGAACTTCGGGTTCTCGCTCAAAAAGCCGTAGCCCGGATGCACCGCCTGCGCGCCGGTCTGGCGGATGGCGTCCATGATCTTGTCGATCACGATGTAGCTCTGGTTCGCGGGCGGCGGGCCGATATGCACCGCCTCGTCGGCCATTTCCACGTGCAGAGCATTCTTGTCGGCGTCCGAATACACCGCCACCGTCTTGATCCCCATCTTGCGGGCCGTCTTGATCACACGGCAGGCAATCTCCCCCCGGTTGGCGATCAGGATCTTCTCGAACATGTCTATCGTCCCTCTTCTTCTTGGGTCCCGCAGGGGCCCGAAACGCAAAAAGCGCTCTCCGGGCGGCGGGCCCGAAGAACGCTTGGGTGATGTCTCGATGGCGCCGGGGCGGTCTGGCCCCGGCCTGCCGTGTCAGAGATCGTCGGAAATTGCGCCGACGCCTGCGCCCACAGCGGCGCCCACGACCGGGTTGTTGCCCGTGGCTTCCGCCGCAACGGCACCAACGCCCGCACCAACGGCGGCACGCTCGATGTCGTTGTCGCAGCCCGCGACGAGCAGGATGGCAGGAAGGGTGGCGCCCAGAATGATCTTTCGCATGAGTTTTTGCCTCTCAGGGTCTGTGCCCCGCGGCCTCGTGCGGCGCAGAGCGTTTCAGTGTCTGAGAGAGAAACAGAAAGCCCGCCGGGCCGGTTCCATGGCCCGGCGGAATTTTGCTTGTGTGCGCAGGGCTTAGAAAGCGTCCGCGATATCGTCCGAGAGTGCGCCGACGCCGGCACCAACGGCCGCGCCGATGAGCGGGTCGTTGTCGGTCGCGCTGGCCGCAACGGCACCGATACCGGCGCCAACAGCGGCACGCTGCACGTCGTTTTCAAGGCACCCGGAAAGGGCGAACACGAAAGGAAGGGCGGCGGCCCAGAGAAGTTTTTGCATGATGTACTGCCTCGGGTTTTATCGTTTGTGGGCAGAGTTTTATCGCAATTCTCGGAGTCCGTGAAGCCAAATTCGTCATCTGACATCCTCACCGCTGCGTCACGGGCGGGCTCCCGCCGGCGCAAAAAAGGGTGTGGTCTGACCCACAAGGGGCCAGACCACGTAGAAGGGGAAGGGTAACGGTTTTGACTTATTAAGGCCGACGCAAGCTTGCTGGAGAACGCCGGTCCTTGGCTGACATTTGCAGCCGCAGCCTGTTCAAACAAGCGCGGGCTGACCCAGCGGCAGTTTTGAGCCAGTTCCTGCCCATTCCCCCCTACAACCCTCGGCAGAATCATGCCCACCCCTCCTCTTCGAAGGCTTCGGGGAAGGCCCGGCGCGCGGCGGCCTCGTCGATGACGAGCAGCGCCTCGTAGCTTTCGGGGTCAAACGGGTCTTCTGCGGGCAGCACCTCGCGGCCAAAGAGCCAGCTCAGCCGCCCGGCATCGAGATTGCCGCGCTCAAAGGGCTCATCGCCGAACTGCTCCCAGAGCGCCGCCATGAACCCCGAATCAGCCCGCCGGTCAGCAGGCCTGCGATCGGCGAATCGTTCGCGAGCCTTCAAAGGCGTCGCGCCACCCTTGGCGGGTCGTCGGATGGTGAATTGGAAATCGGTTCCGGGAAGTCGGCCTGGAAAACCGCGATGCTTGATCATGCGCCCATCTCCCGGATGAGAGGGCGAAGGGTCGAGGCAGGCCCGAAGGCCTGCCCCGGTGTAGAATCAGTACTTCGAGTAGGTCGGCTCTTCGACCACGACTTCTTCCACAACAACTTCGTCCTGCTGAGCGCAGGCAGCCACGAAGGCAACGAGGCTGATGGCGAGAAGGGTTTTGATGCTCTTCGACATCTCTGTCTCCTAATAATCTGTGAGGTGCGCAGAAAGCAGTGACACTCCCCAGGTCCCTCATTCGAGTTCACAGCCAAATAGGTCTGGCCAAGCGTGAGGTTAATGCAATTACTTATGGAAAAACAGGCCCATCCGCGCACATGAATCCGCTGTGGCGGGATTGCATCAAACCCCTGAGCGACCCCGGCGAAGCGCCTTGTTTTATTGGCTTTTTCACGCATCATTGCCACTCGCACCCGGCCTCTGTGACAACATAGGAGGCAATAAACTGCGTGGCCGCCGGGTCCGGCTGGCCCCGTTCGACCACCCGGTCCATCAGCGCGATGATGATTTGGTCGATGGGTGATTCATGCGCCTTGGCCGTGGCGAGCGCCTGACCGTTGCACAGCGCGTCCATCTCCATGGCCACATCCTCGTAGCCCAGCGATCCGCCCTCGCGGGCGATCTCCGGCGCAAGGTAACGCATCACCAGCCAGCGCTCTTCGGCACCCTCGGCGGCCCCGGCATGTACCTCGACGATTGCATCGTGAAATTCGGCCCAACCCTCAGGCAAATCAGGGGCGGCAAGGGCCGGCTGGGCGGCAAAGATCAGGGCTGAAAAAGCAACTCCGCGCCAGGGCCTCCCCTCCCCGGCGCGGAGCAGCCGAACGCGGACGTTCGGCATGAGGCCGTGCGCCTGCATGAGGCGAGCGAAACGGCCAGATCTCGCTGGCTTATCCTCCGAGTGGCGGCGGACAGCCCGCTGTTTCTGCCACGAAATTTTCATTCTGGCTATCCCTCTTACCCTAGGACAGGCGTCAAGCGACTTTCCGCTCATAGCGGAATGTTGTCGTGCTTCTTCCAAGGGTTGCTGAGTTTCTTGTTCCGCAGCGAGGCAAATGCACGGGCCACCCGCTTGCGGGTGGAGCGCGGTTGAATCACCTCGTCGATAAATCCCTTCTCGGCAGCAACGAAGGGGTTCGCAAAGCGATCCTCGTAATCCTTCGTCCGCGCCGCGATCTTTTCCGGATCACCCAGCTCGCTGCGATACAGAATCTCGGTCGCGCCCTTGGCCCCCATCACCGCGATCTCGGCCGTCGGCCAGGCGTAGTTGAAGTCCCCCCGCAAATGCTTGGAGGCCATCACGTCATAGGCGCCACCATAGGCCTTGCGGGTGATCACCGTCACCTTCGGCACCGTCGCCTCGCCATAGGCAAAGAGCAGCTTGGCCCCGTGCTTGATAACGCCGCCGTATTCCTGGCTCGTGCCCGGCAGGAACCCCGGCACATCCACCAGCGTCAGGATCGGAATTTCGAAGGCATCGCAGAACCTAACAAAGCGCGCCGCCTTGCGGCTCGAGTCGATATCGAGGCACCCGGCCAGCACCATTGGCTGGTTCGCCACCACCCCCACCGACTGCCCTTCAAGGCGGATGAACCCGGTGATGATGTTCTTCGCGTAGTCTTCCTGAATCTCGTAAAAATCGCCCTCGTCCGCGACCTTCAGGATCAACTCCTTCATGTCGTAGGGGGTGTTGGCGTTTTCCGGCACCAGCGTATCGAGGCTCTTCTCGACCCGCGCAACATCATCGAAGAACGGCCGCACCGGCGGCTTCTCGCGGTTGTTCAGCGGCAGAAAGTCTACCAGCCGCCGCACCTCGGTCATCGCCTCCACGTCGTTCTCGAAGGCACCATCGGCCACGCTCGACTTCTTCGTATGGGTCGAGGCCCCGCCCAGCTCTTCCGCCGTAACCTGCTCATTCGTCACGGTTTTCACCACATCCGGGCCGGTGACGAACATGTAGCTGCTCTCCTTCACCATGAAGATGAAGTCGGTCATCGCGGGGGAATACACCGCGCCACCCGCGCAGGGCCCCATGATCACGCTGATCTGCGGCACCACGCCCGAGGCCATGATGTTGCGCTGGAACACTTCGGCATAGCCCGCAAGGCTGGCCACGCCCTCCTGAATCCGCGCGCCGCCCGAGTCGTTCAGCCCGATCACCGGCGCGCCGTTCTGCACCGCCATGTCCATGATCTTGCAGATCTTCTGCGCGTGGGTCTCGCTGAGCGAGCCGCCGAACACGGTGAAATCCTGAGAGAACACATAGACCATCCGGCCGTTGATCGTGCCCCAGCCGGTCACTACGCCATCGCCCGCCGGGCGTTGCTCCTGCATGCCGAAATCGGTGCAGCGGTGGGCCACGAACATGTCGAACTCTTCGAACGAGCCCTCATCCAGCAGCAGCTCGATCCGCTCCCGCGCCGTCAGCTTGCCCTTCGCGTGCTGCGCCTCGATCCGTCGCTGCCCGCCCCCGGACCGCGCTTCGGCCCGGCGCTCCTCGAGTTGCTCCAGAATGTCCTTCATGGCCATCTCCCCGCTGAATTTGCTTTGCTATAGGGTCTCACGAGTGCGAACCAAAGTGAAATTCGGAAAATTTGCAAACTATTGGCAACTCGCAATCTGCTAACTGCAAACATGAATATTTTATGCTTCGAGCATATTTTTTCGGCGCACTCTGTAGACAAAAGACACCGCCCCGCCTAACTCCGCGCAATGAGTTACGGAAGCAAGGTCCGCTTCGCCGACCGATCCACCCCGCCCCATGTTCTGACGCTGGTGCTCGTCGCCTCGATGACGGCGCTCACCATGAACGTGTTCCTGCCATCGCTGCCCGCGATGGCCGCGCATTTCAACACCGAATACCGGGTCATCGGCCTCGCCGTCTCGCTGTTTCTGGCCATCAACGCGGTGCTGCAAATCTTCGTCGGCCCGCTGTCCGACTGGTTCGGGCGCCGCGTGGTCCTGCTAAGCGCCATCGTGCTCTTCCTGCTGGCCACGCTGGGCTGCATCTATGCGCCCACGGTCGAGAGCTTCCTCTTCTTCCGCATGTGCCAGGCCGTGGTGGCGGCGGGCATGGTCCTGAGCCGGGCCATCGTGCGCGATGTGGTGCCGATGAACCAAGCCGCCTCGATGATCGGCTACGTCACAATGGGCATGAGCCTCGTGCCAATGATCGCCCCGGCCATCGGCGGCAAGCTCGATGAATGGTTCGGCTGGCAGGCCAACTTCTGGCTGATGTTCGGCTTCGGCGTCGTGCTTCTCGGCCTCGTTCTGACCGATCTGGGCGAGACCCTGCACACCCGCAAGGCGCGCTTCTCCGAGCAGTTCCGCGGCTACCCGGCCCTGCTCACCTCCTACCGTTTCTGGGGCTATGCGCTGGCCGCCGCCTTCGCTTCCGGCGCCTTCTTCGCCTACCTCGGCGGTGCACCCTTTCTGGCGACCGAATACTTCGGCCTGCCGCCCTCGACGATGGGCTTCTATTTCGGCTTTCCGGCCGTGGGCTACCTCTTCGGCAATGCCTTCTCGGGCCGGTTCTCCACCCGCTTCGGCATCAACCGGATGATCCTCTGGGGCTGTGTGTTGACCGTCGTCGGCATCTCGATCCATCTCGCCGCCTACCTTGCGGGCCTGAGCAATCCCTTCCTGTTCTTCGCCTTTTTCACCTTCGTGGGGCTGGGCAACGGGCTGGTGATGCCCAACAGCGCGGCCGGTCTCGTCTCGGTCCGGCCCGATCTGGCCGGCTCCGCCTCGGGCCTCGGCGGCGCGATCCAGATCGCAGGGGGCGCCGCGCTCTCCGCGCTGGCCGCCGCGCTGCTCACCGAGGGGTCCACGCCGCTGCCGCTGCTCATCGTCATGGTAGGCACCGCCGTCGCCAGCCTTGTCTCCATTCTCGTGGTGCTGATGCGCGAGCGACAGCTCCAAGGCACGCCTGACGCGCTCACCTGATTTGCAAACACTGGCGCGGGCGATGCGAATCTGCAAAATGCAGCCACCATGCCCACGCAAAAGCTCTACGCCGGTGCCAAGCTGCGGGAAATCCGCACGCGGCTGAACCTCACCCAGAAGGCCTTCGCCGGCAAGCTGGGGGTCTCGCTGCCCTATCTCAACCAGATGGAAAACAACAACCGCCCGGTCTCGGCCCGGGTGGTGCTGGCACTGGCACAGGAGTTCGGGCAGGACGTGACCGAACTTTCATCAGGCGACACCGAGCGACTGGTGACAGACATGCGCGAGGCCTTCGCCGACCCGGTCTTCACCGACACACCCCCGCTGGCCGACCTGCGCCTCACCGCCTCTAACGCCCCCGCCCTCGCCCGCGCCTTCCTTGAGTTGCACCGCGCCCACAGGCAGGGGCAGGAGCGGCTCGCCCTGCTCGATGAGGCCATGGGCACAGGCGGCCCCGCGCCGATATCCCCCTGGGAAGAGGTCCGCGACTTCTTTCACTATTGCGACAATTACCTCGACGCCATCGACCGCGCCGCCGAACGCTTCGCAGGCGATGCGAGCGACCCCGACACCGCCCTGCGCCAACTTGAAAAGGCCGGCGTAACGCTCTCGCTCACCGATGAAACCGCACTTCGCCGGTTTGACCCGGAGGCCCGCAGGCTCACCCTGCCCGCCCGCGCCTCCGCCGCGACCCGGCGCTTCCAGATCTTCCACCAACTTGCACTAATCACGCAAAACGATCTGCTGGAGGCCACGCTGGACCTTGCCCGGTTCCAGACCGAGGAGGCTCGCGCCATCGCCAAGATCGGGCTGGCCAATTACTTCGCCGGAGCCGCCCTTTTGCCCTACCGCGCCTTCCTCGAGGCCGCGCGCGACACCCGGCATGACCTCGAGCGCTTGGCCGACCGCTTCGGAGCCTCCATCGAGCAGGTGGCGCACCGGCTCTCCACCCTCCAGCGGCCCGGCGCCAAGGGGATTCCCTTCTTCTTCGTGCGGGTCGATCAGGCAGGCACCATCACCAAGCGCCACTCGGCCACCCGGCTGCAATTCGCCCGCTTCGGCGGCGCCTGCCCGCTCTGGAACGTGCATCGCGCCTTCGAAACGCCCGGCCGCTTCCTGCGCCAACTGGCCGAAACCCCCGATGGCATCCGCTACATCAGCCTCGCCTGCGATGTGTCAAAGCCCGGCGGCAGCTTCACCGCGCCGATCCGGCGCTACGCCATCGCCCTTGGCTGCGAGGTCGCCCATGCGCCGGACCTCGTCTATGCCGACGGGCTGGATACCACCCAGCCCGCTGCCTTTGAGCCCATCGGCATCTCCTGCCGCATCTGCGAACGGCAGGGCTGCCACCAGCGCTCGGTCCCGCCGCTGGAGCGCCGCCTGAACGTCAATCACAACGCCCGCGGCCTCCTGCCCTACGAGATCGACACCGGCTGAGCCGCGCTCAGGCCGGGGCGTTCAGCGCCGCGGCCACCTGATCCTTCAGATGCATCCGCTCCTTGCGCATCTCCAGCATGTGAAAGTCATCGGTCGGCTCCACGTTGGTCTCCGCCCGGTGGATCGCGCGGTTCAGCGCGTGGTAGCGGTCCACCATCCGGGCAAAATGCGCATCCGTCTGTTTCAACGCCGAAAGTTCGGCCTCCTTGCCCGGAAACTCCTCAGCCAGTTCATGCGGGGTGTTCTGCGACATCACTCTCTCCTGTTTTTTCCGCCCCCAACCTGCCCCCGCTTCGCCCGCGCCGCCTTGATATGGATCATGCGCTGCAGGGGCCGCATCCCCCACAGCGCTCTTGCGCTTTTCCCCTCCGTCACCTATCCCGCGCCGGAACTGAAAGAGACTGCACCATGCCCCTTCTGGTGATGAAATTCGGCGGCACCTCCGTCGCCACCCTCGACCGCATCCGCCGCGCCGCCAAGCGCGTGGGCCGCGAAGTTGCCGCAGGCTACGACGTGATCGTCATCGTCTCCGCCATGTCGGGCGAGACCAACAAGCTCGTCGGCTTCGTCGAGGAAACCTCGCAGCTATACGATGCCCGCGAGTATGACGCCGTGGTCAGCTCCGGCGAGCAGGTGACGGCGGGCCTGATGGCGCTGACCTTGCAGGAAATGGATGTGCCCGCCCGAAGCTGGCAGGGCTGGCAGGTGCCGCTCAAGACCACCAACGCCCACGCCGCCGCCCGGATCGAAGAGATCCCGACCGATAACATCATGGCCAAGTTCGGCGAGGGCATGAAGGTCGCCGTGGTCGCAGGCTTTCAGGGCATTGGCCCCGATGGCCGCATCACCACTCTGGGCCGGGGTGGCTCCGATACCACCGCCGTCGCCTTCGCCGCCGCCTTCGAGGCCGAGCGTTGCGACATCTACACCGATGTCGATGGCGTCTACACCACCGACCCGCGCATCACCGGCAAGGCCCGCAAGCTCGAAAAGATCGCCTTCGAGGAGATGCTCGAGCTGGCCTCGCTCGGTGCCAAGGTGCTGCAAACCCGCTCCGTCGAGCTGGCCATGCGCTACAACGTGCGCCTGCGGGTGCTGTCGAGTTTTGAAGAACAATCCGATGAAGCGGGCACGCTGATCTGTGCCGAGGAGGATATCGTGGAAAGCAAAGCCGTGAACGGCGTGGCCGCAAGCCGCGAAGAAGCCAAGATGACCCTGATTTCCGTGGCCGACCGCCCGGGCATCGCCGCCGCCATCTTCGGCCCGCTCTCCGAGGCGGGCGTGAACGTGGACATGATCGTGCAGAACATCTCCGAGGAGGGTCGCACGGATATGACCTTCTCCTGCCCGATCAATCAGGTCGCCCGCGCCGAGAAGGCGCTGAACGACATCAAGGAAAAGGGCGGGCTGAACTTCCGCGAGATTGTGGCCGATACCGATGTCGCCAAGATCTCCGTGGTCGGCATCGGCATGCGCTCGCAGTCCGGCGTGGCCGCCAAGATGTTCAAGACGCTCTCCGACGAGGGCATCAACATCAAGGTCATCGCCACCTCCGAGATCAAGATCTCCGTGCTGGTCGACCGCAAGTACACCGAGCTCGCCGTGCAGGCCCTGCACGACGCGTTCGAGCTGGAAAAGGCCTGAACCGATGTGGCGTCGGCTTGCCTCCGCCGTAGGTCGCCGGCTCGGCGCCGCCGATCAGGCCGCGCCCGAGGCCGAGGTTGCTGAAGCCGCCGCCCCTGAGGCGGCCGCACCGGAAGCCCCCGCGCCCGCCCCGGAAGCGGCCAACGGCGAGGCCGCCTTCGCCCCGCTCCTCACCCTCATGGCCGAGGCCTGTGCTGCCTACCCCGCCGATCTCCGCAAGGAAGGATTTGGCGATCTGGCGGCCCGCTTTGCCGCCTGCATCAAAGAGGCCGGCTGGGTGTCCGCCGAGCCGCAGGCTCTGGATGAGCGCGCCGCCGCCCGCGCACTCCTCGGCCCCGATGGCCTTGCGCTGCACAGCGATGATCTGCCCGCTGGCGCCACATGGGCCAGCCTTGCCGAAAGCCGCCGCCTGTCCGAGGCCCGCGTGCTGAGCGGCGCCAAGGATCAAACCCGCCTGACCGGCTTCGAGCTGCCCGGCGCGGCCCGCGCCACCCTGATGCACCGCGACACCGACAGCTGGAACGCGCTCATCGCCGTCGAGATCGTGCTGCAAGACGGCCCGGTGCCCGATGTCGCCGCCTTGGCCCGCGACCCGCAGCTTGCCGGTTTTCCGCACCTCACCTGCACCAGCGGTGAAGATCTCACGCCCATGGGCCTCTACGTCCATGCCCTCGCGCCCCGGCCCACCGCCAACTGGCCACACACCGGGCTGGCCATCGGCCTGCGCCACCCCGAGGTGCCCGAGCGCCAGCAGGAGGCCTTTGCCGCCTGCCCCGCTGGCCTCATCCTGTTCCAGCTCACCGAGCCGCGCGACGACGCCTGATCGGCGCCCCGCGCGGCCTCCGCGCAAAGCCTGCCTCTTCCGCAGGCGCGCCCCGTGAGCCAAGGCACAACTTCGCCGCCATTCGCGCCCGCCGGTGTTTCGCCGCACCGCCGCGTCAAAAGCCGTTTCGCAACCCCCGCGCGATGGTCTATACCCTCTCTTCGGAACGGCCCGCGCACGGGGCCGCGATGAATGGGGCAGAATGCCAGAACCGCATCAACCCGGCAGCCGCAAGCTGCTCAAGCGCCTGCGCGAAACCCTCTCCGAGGCCGGAGAGGGGCAGGAACGGCTCGACGCGATCACCTCGCTGATCGCCTGCGAAATGGCCACCGATGTGTGCTCCATCTATCTGTTCCGCGATGCCGACACGCTGGAACTCTGCGCCACCGAGGGCCTGAAGCCCGAGGCCGTACACCAGACCCGGATGCGCCTTGGCGAGGGCCTCGTGGGCCGCGTGGCCCTGCGCACCACGCCGATCAACACCGCCGACGCGCCCGCCGAGCGCGGCTTCCGCTACATGCCGGAAACCGGCGAAGAGCGGTATTCCGCCTTTCTCGGCGTGCCGATCCAGCGGCTGGGCGAGCGGCTCGGCGTGCTGGTGGTGCAAAGCCGCGAGGCCCGCGCCTATTCCGATGATGATGTCTATGGCCTTGAAGTGGTGGCCATGGTGCTGGCCGAGATGGCTGAACTGGGCATGTTCCAAAGCTCGGCGGATGGCATGTCGGCCCGCCACACACACCCGGTCCTGTTCCGCGGTGGTACCGGGCAGGAGGGGGCGGCAGAGGGCCGCGTCTATCTGCACGAGCCCCGCGTGGTGGTCACCAATCCCATCGCCGACGATGCCGAGGCCGAGGTCGAGCGCCTGCGCGAGGCGGTCGACAAGCTGCGCTACTCGGTCGACGAGATGCTCTCCGCCGCGCCGCTTGGCGAGGGCGACCAGCGGCAGGTGCTCGAAGCCTACCGCATGTTCGCCAACTCCAAGGGCTGGCTGAAGCGGATGGAAGAAGACATCGGCCGCGGCCTCTCCGCCGAGGCAGCGGTGGAAAAGGAGCAATCGGCAGCCCGCGCCCGGATGGAGCAGGTGCCCGACGCCTACCTCCGCGAGCGCCTCCACGACCTCGACGATCTCTCCAACCGCCTCCTGCGCCTGCTCACCGGGCAGGGGCAGGATGACGGCTCCGAGATGCCCGGCAACCCGGTGCTGGTGGCCCGCAACATCGGGCCGGGCGAACTGCTCGCCTATGGCCGCAAGCTGCGCGGCATCGTGCTCGAGGAGGGCTCCGTCGGCTCCCACGCCGCCATCGTCGCCCGCGCTCTAGCCATTCCCCTGGTGATTCACGCCAGCCGCATCACCACCGAGGCGCTCAACGGCGATCCGATCCTCGTCGATGGCGATCAGGGCATCGTCCACCTGCGCCCCGAGGAAACCGTGCAAAACGCCTTCCGTGACAAGATCGCGATGCGCGCCAAGGCGGTCGAGCGCTATGCCTCCATCCGCGACCTGCCCGCGACCGACAAGTCGGGCGCCACGGTCGCGCTGCACATGAACGCCGGGCTGATGGCCGATCTGCCCTCCCTGCCCTCCTCCGGCGCCGAGGGCGTCGGCCTCTTCCGCACCGAGCTGCAATTCCTGATCCGCAATCAGGTGCCCCGCCGCGGCGAGCTGGCGGCGCTCTATTCCCGCGTGCTCGACGCCGCTCAGGGCAAACGCGTGGCCTTCCGCACCCTCGATATCGGCTCCGACAAGGTGCTGCCCTACATGAAGCCGCAGGATGAGCCCAACCCGGCAATGGGCTGGCGCGCCATCCGCGTGGGTCTCGATAAGGCCGGCGTCATGCGGATGCAGCTTCAGGCCCTGATTCGCGCCTCCTGCGGGCGGCCGATGTCGGTCATGTTCCCCTTCGTGGCGCAACTGTCGGAGTTTACCGAGGCGCGCGACCACCTGATGCGCGAGCTCGAACGCGAGGATCGGCTCGGCCACACCCTGCCCGAGAGCGTCGAGGTGGGCGCGATGCTGGAAACGCCATCCCTCGCCTACGCGCCGCAAAAGTTCTTCGAGCTGGCCGATTTCATCTCCATCGGCGGCAACGACCTCAAGCAGTTCTTCTTCGCCGCCGACCGCGAGAACGAGCGCGTGCGGCACCGGTATGATTGCCTGAACGTGTCGTTCCTCAGCTTCCTCGAATGGATCGTGATGCGCTGCGATGCCACCGGCACCCCGGTCAGCTTCTGCGGCGAGGATGCCGGCCGCCCGCTTGAGGCCGCCTGCTTCTCCGCCATCGGGCTGCGCTCACTTTCCATGCGCCCGGCCTCGATCGGCGCGGTCAAGTCGCTTCTGCGCCGGATCGATCTGAGCGAGTTGCGCAAAGTGATCGAGACCGCCCGCACCGAGGGCGAGCAATCCGTCCGCGCCCGCGTCGAAGCCTGGCTGATCGACAATACCGACCCGGAGTAGCCGCGGACGCTGGCGCTTTAGCCCGCCCCCGGCTCAGCGATACCGGCTCACCTCCAGACCGCTGCCCACCGGCAGGGTCACGCTGGCCATGCCCGGCACCGCGCGCACGGCGTCGATATACTGCGCCATCAATTCCCGCTCAGGCCGCACATTATCGGCCACCAAGATGGCTCCAGGGTTCAGCTTGGGCACGAAAGCCTCAAGGCAGGGGGTGTAGAGATCCTTCCACAGATCCAGCAGCACGAAGTCGATGCGCTCCTCCATCGCCCCGATCATCTCCACCGCATCGCCGACGCGAAAATCCACGTACTCCGCTAGCCCCGCCTTGGCCGACATCTCCCTTGCATAAGTCGATTTTTCGGCGCTGATCTCCATGGTGATCAGCCGCCCACCCGCCGCCCGCGCGGCCTCGGCCAACCAGATGCCGGAGTAGCCATAGGAGGTGCCGATCTCCAGAATCACCGGCGCCTCGATGCTCTTGGCCAGAATGTTGATCAAACGCCCGGTCTCGGGGCCGACGGCCAGCAGCCGGTCATCCAGCGCCAGCTCCCCAGCTGGGGCCGCCCGCTCCGCTTCGCGGCGGGCATGGTAGAGGTCGAGAACTTCGGTGATGTCGGGGGTCATGCGCGCTCCTTCAGGCTGCCTGTGCCGGTTCTACGCGCCGCGCTGAGGTTTCCGCCGCCGCTTAGGCCCACTTTTCCACGTCGCCCGCAACGCCACCCCAGTCGCCCACGCCCAGCACCCGCTCGGGGTTGGTCGGCGGCGGCATCACCACGGCGCTCAGCTTCTCGAACCCGAAGCGCGCATAGTAGGGCGCATCGCCCACAAGCATGACGCGCGCCCAGCCCAGCGCCCGCGACCGCTCAAGGCTCTCGGTGATGAGCCACGCCCCCAGCCCCTCGCCCTGCCGGGTGGCATGCACGGCGACCGGCCCGAGCAGCAGCGCCTCGGCGCCGCCCACGCGCACAGGCCAGTAGCGGATCGCCCCCGCCACGATGCCGAGGCTGTCGCGCGCCACAAGGCACAGCCCGGCCACGGGGGCCACATCGTCGCGCAGCCGGTAGGAAGAGAGCGCCTCGCGCCCGGGCGCGAAACAGCTGTCATAGAGGGCTTCCACCTCCCAACGGTCCTCCGCCCGCTCCTCGCTCAGCCCGTATCCGATCACGCCTGCCGCCTCTTCCGCACGCCGTTCCGCCCGCCTTTCCGCACTGGCAGCCCCCTAGCATGCGGGCTACCTTCCCGCAAACGCCCCAAGGAGAGCGCATGTTCTACACCCCCGAAGACGGCCACGGCCTGCCGCACAACCCCTTCAACGCCATCATCTCGCCCCGCCCCATCGGCTGGATCAGCTCGCGTGGCGCCGAGGGGCATGACAACCTCGCCCCCTACTCCTTCTTCAACGCCGTGGCCTACGTGCCGCCGCAGGTGATGTTCTGCTCCACCGGCACCAAGGACTCGCTGATGAACATCCGCGAAACCGGGGTGTTCTGCGTGAACATCGTGGAGGCCGCCGCCCGCGACGTGATGAACGCCACCTCCGCCGCCCACCTGCCGCAGGTCGACGAATTCGAGAAAGCCGGGATCGAAAAGGCCGAATGCGACACCATAGTCTGCCCCCGCGTGGCCTCCGCGCCAGCCAACCTCGAATGCCGCGCGATCAAGTTCATCCAGCTGGAGGGGAAGGACAACCACATGGTCATCGGCGAGGTGACCGGCGTGCACATCCGCGACGACTGCCTCGTGAACGGCCGGTTCGACGTGACCACCTTCCAGCCCCTCTCCCGGCTCGGCTACCGCGACTACGCCGTCGTCGAGAACGTCTTCGAGCTCACCCGCCCCGACGACTGACCGGGCGATGGGTTCCCCGAAGCGCCAAAAGAGATTCGAGGCCTCCGGCGGGGATACTTGGAGCAAGAAAATGGCCAGGGCAGTGGCACACCAGATGCGCCATGCGACATTCTCTGACCGGGTTGGGCCAACGCGACCAAAGCAACATCACCGCATCCCAAAGGCAGCAAGCTTCATCGCAGCGCACAATCCTGAACTATCTGGCTGGCCGGTGCCACGCGACCAACGCGAGCCGTTAGAATCTGAACCAAATGCCCGCTTCTCTGCCCGGCCAGCGGCGAACCCCG
Source organism: Vannielia sp. SX4 (assembly GCF_052828525.1). Next base: position 1,661,319 of record NZ_CM128247.1, on the reverse strand, counting down.
CCGCCGGGACGGTTTAGAACCAGCGACGGCGGGGCATTTCCTTGCACGGTCATCGGCTTCCCAGCCTGTACCGTGCCCCGATCATGGCGCGTTAAGGTTAATAGCGCGTTACCAGCACCCCCATTTTCTTGCTGCAAATATTCCCGGGGGGTGTGGGGGGCTGGCCCCCACCCAGACGCTCACGTCACCGCGCCCCGCTCGGCAAACCGAGGCTCGCGCCACTCACCGCTCTCCAGCACATCCCGCAGCGCCAGCACCGCCCGCGCCACCTCCTCGAAGCTCAGGTAGAGCGGCGCGAAGCCGAAGCGCAGCACATCCGGTGCGCGGAAATCTCCGATCACACCCCGCGCGATCAGCGCCTGCATGATCTCGTAGCCATTCGGGTGGCGGAACGAGACCTGGCTGCCCCGCGCCGCTGCCTCCCTCGGGGAGCCCAGCTCCAGCCCCGGGCACAGCGCCTCGACCCAGCCCACGAAGGCATCGGTCATCGCGCGGCTCTTCGCCCGCACCGCCGCCATATCCACGCCCTCCCAGTCTGCCAGCGCCCCTGCCAGCGTGCGCATGGAGAGCACCGGCTGGGTGCCGGCCAAAAAGGCCTTCACCCCCTCCGCCGCCGCATAGCCCGGCTCGAAGGCGAAGGGTCGGGCGTGGCCCCACCAGCCGCTTACCGGCTGGCGGATGCCGCCGTGGTGACGCTCCGCAGCATAGACGAACCCCGGCGCCCCCGGTCCGCCATTCAGGTACTTGTAGGTGCAGCCCACGGCAAAATCCGCGCCGTCCCGGTCCAGCGCCACTTCCAGCGCCCCGGCGGAATGCGACAGGTCCCAAACCGCCAGCGCACCCGCCTCCTGCGCCAGTGCACTGAGCCGCGCCATATCCCGCACCGCGCCCGTCCGGTAATCCACGTGGTTCACCAGCATCGCCGCCACCTCGCCAGAAAGCGCCGCCTCCACCGGCCCCTCGGCCAGCACCAGCCGCGCGCCCGCCGCCGCGCAGACCCCCTCGGCGATATAAAGATCGGTCGGAAAGCTCGAACCCTCCGCCAAAATCACCCGCCGGCCGGGACGCAGCGCCAAACAGGCGTGCAGCACCTTGTAGAGGTTCACCGAGATCGTGTCGCAGCAGGCCACCGAGCCCGCACGCGCCCCGATCAGCCGCCCGATCCTGTCGCCCAGCGCCATCGGCATCTCGAACCAGCCCGCCGCGTTCCACGAGCGGATCAGCCCCTCGGCCCATTCCTCCCGCGCCGCCACGTCCAGCGCGGCCAGCGCCGCATGGCTGGCAGGCCCGAGCGAATTTCCATCGAGGTAGATGACCCCCTCGGGGATCAGGTAGCGCGCCCGCCTCTCGGCGAGCGCATCGGCGGCGTCGAGCGCGCGGGCGTCAGCAATCAGGTCCATCCGCGGAGCCTCGCACGGCCCCGCGCGGCCCGCCAGCCTAATGCGCGTCGCCGAAGAGCCCGGTCTGCACCGGGTAGTTGGCGGCCACCTGATATTCCGGGTCGTCCTCGCTCTTCTCCACGATCAGCCCGGTCTGGCTCAGCAGTTTGCGACAATCCCGGCTGAGGTGCCGAAGGTGCAGTTCCTTGCCCTCTTCGAGATATTTCTTCGCCATCCCTTCGATCGCCGAAAGCGCCGTCTGATCCGCCACCCGGCTCTCGGCGAAGTCGACAATCACCACCTTCGGGTCGTCCTTCGGCGTGAACAGCTCGGTGAACCCGTCCGCCGAGCCAAAGAACAGCGGCCCGACAACCTGATACACCTTCGCCCCTTCCGGCGTGGTGTAGCTCTTCGCGGTGATCCGCTTGGCGTTTTGCCAAGCGTAATGCAGGGCCGACACGATCACGCCCACGACCACCGCCACCGCGAGGTCTTCCAGCACCGTCACCACCGTCACGAGGATGGTGACGAAGCTGGCGAACTTGGTGCTGACCCGCATGATCCGGAAGGTGTTCCACGCGAAGGTGCCGATCACCACCATGAACATCACCCCTACAAGCGCCGCCAGCGGGATCTGCTCGATCAGCGGCGAGGCGAACAGGATGAACGACAGCAAAAACAGCGCCGCCGCAATCGCCGCCAGCCGGGTCCGTCCGCCGGATTTCACGTTGATCATCGACTGCCCGATCATCGCGCAGCCGCCCATGCCGCCAAAGAAGCCGGTGACCGTGTTGGCCATGCCCTGCGCCACACATTCCTTGGAGGCGCCGCCGCGCTGGTCGGTCATCTGGTTGACGAGGTTCAGCGTCAGCAGGCTCTCGATCAGGCCGATGGCCGCGAGGATCAGCGCATAGGGGAAGATGATGTACAGCGTCTCGAGGTTCAGCGGCGCCAGCGGCGTGCCATAGAGCCCCTCGCCCTCGCCGAACGGCACATGGAACGGCGGCAGCGTGCCCGCGATCGAGGCCATGTCGCCCACACGGGGGACGGGGATGTTGAAGACAATCACGAGGATCGCGACGATCCCGATGCCCGCCAGCGGCGCCGGGATCACGTTGGTCACCTTCGGCAAGCCCCAGATGATCAGCATGGTCAGCGCCACAAGGCCCAGCATCAGCATCAGCGGCCCGCCCGAGAGCCACTCGCCATCGCCGCCCGGCACCTTGAACTGCCCCAGCTGCGCCAGGAAAATAACGATCGCCAGCCCGTTCACGAAGCCCAGCATCACCGCATGTGGCACCAGCCGGATGAACCGCCCGAGGTGAAAGATCCCTGCCGCGATCTGCAGAATCCCCATCAGGATCACCGTGGCGAAGAGGTATTCGACCCCGTGCTCCACCACCAGCGCCACCATCACCACCGCCAGCGCGCCAGTCGCGCCCGAGATCATCCCGGGCCGCCCGCCGAAAACCGCGGTGATCAGGCCCACAATGAAGGCCGCATAAAGCCCCACCAGCGGATGAACATGGGCAACAAAGGCAAAGGCCACCGCCTCGGGCACCAGCGCCAACGCCACAGTGAGGCCCGAGAGCACCTCGGTCTTGACCCGCGCGGCCACCGGCTCGTCGCCCTGCCGGAAGTCTCCCATCAGCCCCTTGGCAAAGGCGAAATACGGGCTCTTGCCCGCGCGTGGCGTGTCACTCATGTTGTCTCTTCCGGCTGGCTCGGCGGTTCGCTGCGCTGCGGCTAGCATGTTTGCGCTAGCGGCAAAACCCCTGCACGGTGTCGCAGGGCCGGGTTAACCAAAATGCTTGCAGGGTTGCGCCGGATTGGGCTCCATCGGGGCATTCGCAAAGGGATACGGCATGAAACGGATGATCGGCATAATCGGCGGCTCGGGGCTTTATGACATCGCGGGGCTGGAAGACGCCCGCTGGCAGCACCTCGATACGCCCTGGGGCAAACCCTCGGACGCGCTCTTCACCGGCACCCTCGGCGGCGTGCCGCTGGCCTTCCTGCCCCGCCACGGGCGCGGCCATGTGCACACCCCCTCCACCGTGCCTTACCGCGCCAACATCGCCGCGCTGAAGATGCTCGGCGTGACCGATGTGGTGAGCATCTCCGCCTGTGGGAGCTTCCGCGAAGAGATGGCGCCGGGCGATTTCGTGCTCGTCGACCAGTTCATCGACCGCACCTTCGCCCGCGAAAAGAGCTTCTTCTCCTCCGGCTGCGTCGCCCATGTCAGCATGGCCCACCCGACCTGTGCCCACCTCGGCGCCGATCTTGCCGAGGCCGCCCGCAGCGCGGGGGCAAAGGTCCACCCGCGCGGCAACTACTTGGCGATGGAGGGGCCGCAGTTTTCCTCCGTCGCGGAGTCGAAGATGTATCGCGGCTGGGGCTGCGACGTGATCGGCATGACCAACATGCCCGAGGCCAAACTCGCCCGCGAGGCCGAGCTTTGCTACGCCTCGCTGGCAATGATCACCGATTACGACAGCTGGCACGAGGGCCACGGCACCGTCGACATCACCGAAATCATCGCCACCCTCCACGGCAACTCCGCCCGCGCCAAAGACACCATCGCCGCCCTCCCCGCCCGCCTCGGCCCGGAGCACACGCCCTGCCCGCACGGCTGCGACACGGCCCTCGAACACGCCATCATGACCGCCCCCGAAGCCCGCGACCCCGCCCTCGTCGAAAAGCTGAAAACCATCGCCGCCCGCGTCCTTTAGGCTGGGACTAGTTTCGACTACCGCGCCTCTGACCAAGAGGCGCAAGCGTCTTTCAAGAACTTTCAGAAGTTTTCACCCGCGCTTTCACGACCCGACTCGCGCCCTCACCGATCCTTCCAACAAGCCCGCGCAGACCGCCGGGCTTCGCACCCGGGCCCTTCCCGACCGGGCCGCGCATTTGACCACAGTGATTGGAAGGAAAGTGACATGACCAAACTGACAAAAGCCATCGACATCGCCGTGAAGGGCGGCTTCCCCACCAGCGGCAGCAAGATCGACGGCCATTCGTTCTTCATCCGCTCGGTGAAAAACGACAACCGCACCAAGGGCGATGAAACCTCCTACTTCCGCCATGAGCACATCGGCAAAGACGACCGGGTGTTCTACGCCATCAAGCTCGGCAACAAGAAGGGCGAGTACACCGCCAAGATCACCCGCATCCAGTTTCGCGGGCCGCTGGTGAAGAACGGCTTCAAGGACATCGAGAACGGCGGAATCGACGTGACCACCGCCGCAAAGGCCCTCGGCGCGGCCTGGACCCAGAACTGGCCGCTGCTGGCCAAGCTGGTCAGCGAGCTGAATGCCCAGCTCATCCTCGATGGCAACTGGTTGCCGGCGGCGGCAAAGGTGGTCGACATGATCGGCGCCCGGATGGCCAAGGATATCGCCTGACCGGCAGCCCCGCTGCCCGCTCAGGCGGGCAGCCCGGCCCGAGCAAACCCTGCCGCCAGCCGGGCCCGCTTCTCCTCCGTGCCGAGCGGTTCGGAGGAGAGGTAGCCGGAAGAAGAGAAGCCGGGAAACGTCGTCACCAGCCGGGCCCTCGTGTCGGCAAGTGCCGCGTCCAGGCCCAGTTCGGCCTCGCAGGCCGCGCGAAAGGCCAGCGCCTCGGCATAGTTCTGCGGCGCGCGGCGCAAGGCCTCAAGCGCGGCCTCCGTCTCGCCCCGGAAGAACCGCGCATAGCCGAGCGGGCAATAGTACCAATCCGGCCGCCGGGCGTGCATCTCAACCGCCCGCAACGCCCAACGCTCGGCCTCCTCCAGCATGTCGGAATTGAGCGCCGCGAACCACGCAGACGCCACGAGCAGGTCGGCATTGCTTCTAGCCTCCGCCGCCGCTTCGCGGATCAGCGATCGGGTTTCCTCAAGGTGACCGGCCTGCGCCCGAGCCCATGCACCCGCGAGCAGTGCCCACCCGCTCCGCGGCCGGAGGGCATAGGCCTTCTCCGCCGCCTCCTTCCGCAGCGCCAGCAACTCCTCCAACACCTCGCCCTGTGCTGCGGTGGAGAACAGCCCGTAGATCGTCGAGAGCGTCGCCCAGGCATCGCCATAGCCCGGATCGATCGCCACCGCCCGCCTCAGGCACTCGATCGCCTCCTCATAGGCCGCCTCGCTGAACTGCCGCGTCAGGATAACGCCCCGCTGGAAGAGCTCGTAGGCGTCGAGGCTGGAGGTGGCGAGATGGCCCGAGCGCACCTCGGCAAAGTCGGCCATCCGGCCCGACCACAGGCTCGCCAACTCACTGATCGTGGCCATCACGATCTCGTCCTGCACCTCGAAGAAGTCCTCCACCACCGCATCCCAACGGTGGGTCCACATCATCCGGCCATCGGCGGCCGAAATCATCCAGGCCCCGGCCCGCAGGCTCCGCGCGTCACTCTCCTCCGGCGATCCCTGCACCATGCCGCCGATGACATAGGCCGCACCCTGCGCGCGGAACGCCTCGACCATCTCGGACTCCGAGCGGCCCTCCCGGTAAATCAGCGTCGGTGAGAGAACCTCCACCAGATCGGCCCGCGTCAGCTCTGAAAGCAGCACGCTGGTAAGCCCTTCCGCGAAATGGTGCCAGCGCACCTCCATCGTCGGCGCCGTAAAGGGCAACATCGCCACGGTCTCGCGCCGCCGCGCCGGCGCTGCCACGGCGGCCGCACCTTCAACCTGTGCCTTCAGGCGGTAGCCGTGGCCGGGGATGGTCTGAACCATTGCATGCGCGCTGTCGCCCAGCGCCTGCCGGATGTCATGGATACACCGCGCGATGCTCTCGTCGCTCACCGCGCTCCCGCCCCAGACCTTCTCCGCCAGCAGATCCTTGGTCACAGCGTCAGGCGCGTTACGGGCCAGCACGGTCAGCAGTTTGAAGCTCTTTGGCCTGAGCCGCACCGGCTCCCGGCCCCGCCAGCCCACCGTCCGCAGGTCCTCGTCGATCGACACCACCGCCTTGCCGCCGCCGTCTTCTGGCCCGCTCCGCACGCTCCTGCACCTCCGTTCCTCGCCGTGCCACCTTAGCACAGCTCGGCTGAGACTGCCTGAAGCCTGCCCGAGCACACCCTCCCCGCGCCTACTTCCGGTCCCCCCGCTGCCGCAGCCGTGTCTGCCGCAGGGTCTCCACCAGCATCGCCGCGAGCAGCGCAAACACGAGCAGCCCGTTCGCCGCTGCCAGCCCGCCCAGCAGCCGCCACTCCAGCGGCAGGAGGATGTCGCCGAACCCGAGCGTGGTGAAGGCCACCAGCGCGAAATACACCGAGGCCTCCAGCGTCACCAAGACCCCCAAGGCCCAGAGCGCCAGCGCCCAGATCCAGACCGCGGCGGTCATCACCACCAGCGTCCAGAGCATCACCGCAACGACCGCCGCCACCAGCCGCGGCCCCTGCGGCGGGCGGATCACCCAGCCGTGGATGCGGGCCAGAAACGCCTCCAGCCCCCAGAGCGACAGCGCCGCCACAACCGTGGTCGCCGCCATGATCGCCGAGCCGAGCAGCAGCTGGATCAGCACCCGTCGCCCCCTTCGATCTCCGAAACCTCCCGCCCGGGTCGCGCTCGATAGCGCGGCAGCGACAGGCCCCACCAGAGGCCCGCCGCCCGCAAGCCCAGCGCCACGGCGAAGCCCGCCACCAGCGCCAGCTCCCGGCCCAGCCCGGCCATGTCAGCCATCGCCAGCACCAAGGCCCCCGCAAAGGCCGCCGTCACATAAATTTCCCGCCGCAGGATCACCGGCTCCTCGCCGCCCAGCAGATCGCGCAGGATGCCGCCGAAGGAGGCCGTCGCCACCCCCATCGCCACGGCAACCGAGGGGCCCGCCCCCGCATCCAGCGCCCGTTCCGCCCCGGTGACGGCAAAGAGCGCCAGCCCCACCGCGTCGAACCACAGCAGCACCCGGTAGCGCGAGGCCGGGATGTGGGCCACGAAGAACACGAGCGCCCCAACGCCCGCGCAGACCAGCAGCACCTCGGGCCGCACCACCCAGAACACCGGCGCCAGCCCCAACACGAGGTCACGCAGCGTGCCGCCCCCCACGCCGGTCACCACCGCAAGCAGCACAAAACCCACCACGTCCATCTCCTTGCGCGAGGCCACCAGCGCCCCCGTCACCGCAAAGACGCAAAGCCCGAACCAATCCAGAACCGCCGTCACCGTCTCGAACATGACCCGCCCTCCTGCCTTTACCTGACCCTGCGCACCCAATAGGCGCAACCCGTAGGGTGGGCAATCTGCCCGCCTGCCCCTAACGGCCCTCTATCACGCCACATCCCGACCATTGACCCGCCCCGCCCCCCGTGGCTTCCTCCCCGCAAAAGGAGACCCGCCCATGCCCCTCGACCTCTGGCTTGCCTTCGCTGCCGCCTCCACCGCCCTGCTGCTGATCCCCGGCCCCACCGTGCTTCTGGTGCTCTCCTACGCGCTGTCACAAGGCCGCCGCACCGCGCTGGCCTGCGCGACCGGGGTCGCCGCAGGCGACCTCATCGCCATGAGCGCCTCCCTCGCAGGCCTCGGCGCCCTCGTCGCCGCCTCGGCCACGGCCTTCACGATCCTCAAGTGGGCCGGCGCAATCTACCTTGCCTACCTCGGCCTCAAGCTCCTGCGCGCCCCCGCCGCCAGCCTCGACCGGCCAGAGGCCGCGCAGGCCCGCCCCGCCACCATCTTCCGCCACGCCGCCACCGTGACCGCGCTGAACCCCAAGTCGATCGCCTTCTTCATCGCCTTCGTCCCGCAGTTCGTCACGCCGTCGCAGCCCCTGCTCCCGCAGTTCGCCATCCTCACCGCCACCTTCGTCACCCTCGCGGCCCTCAACGCTTTGGCCTATGCCCTCGCCGCCGACCGGCTCCGTGCCACCATCCGCCGCCCCGCCGTGCTGACATGGCTCACCCGCGCAGGCGGCGGCGCGCTCCTCGCCATGGCCGCCGCAACCGCCACCCTCCGCCGCGCGTGACCGACAGCAAACACATCCTCCTCCTCGGCGCCGATGGCTTCATCGGCCGCCACGTCGCCTATGCCGCCCGCGCGGCGGGCCACCGCGTCACCTGCATTGCCCGCCGCACCTCGGCCCTGAAGGCCCTCGGCTTCGACACCTTTCAAGCCGACCTGACCGCCGAGAAATGGCACAGCGCCTCCTCGTGGAAAGATCTCGCCCGCACCGCCCACGGCGTGATCAACTGCGCGGGCCTGCTCACCGGCTCCCCGGCCGCCTTCGCTGCCGTCCACGAGCACGCCCCCGCCGCGCTCTACGATGCCCTGCCCCACGGCAGCTTCCTCACCCTGCTCTCCGCCACCGGGATCGAGGCGCAAACCCCCTTCGCCGAGGCCCGCCGCACCGGCGAGCTCACCGCCAAGCTCGCTTCCGAGAACGGGCGCCACCGCCTCACCATCCTCCGCGCAGGCCTCGTGCTCGGCGACGGCGCCTACGGCGGCTCCGCCGTCCTCCGTGCGCTCGCCGCCTTCCCCTTCCTGATGCCCGTGCTCGGGCGCGGCAAACACCGTTTCAACCCCTGCCACGCCGAGGATCTCGCCCAACGCCTCCTCGCTGCCACCGAAGAGGATAACGGCCCCCAGCCGATCCACACCGGCGGGGCCGACACGCTGACCCTCAAGGAACTCACCGCCGCCACCCGCGCCCACCTCGGCCTCCGCCCCGTCCCGGCGCTCCCTGTCCCGATGCCCCTCGCGCGCCTCCTCGGGCGGCTGGGCGACGCCATGCGCGCCGGCCCCTTCTCCACCACCGCGTTGGCCCAGCTCGAACATGGCGTCCTCGCCCCCACCTCCACGCCCCTCCCCGGCGCCTCCGCCTTCCTCGCCCGCAGGCCGCCCACCCCGGCAGACCTCTGGCACGCCCGCCTCTACCTGCTCCGCCCGGCCCTGCGCCTCACCCTCTGCCTGCTCTGGCTGATCTCCGGCCTGCTCGGCCTCTTCGCCCCGCCCGCCAGCTATCTGCCCGACCTCGCCGCCACCGGCCTGCCGCCCGAAACTCTCACCAATGCCGCCCGCGCCTTCGGCCTGCTCGACCTCGCCCTCGCCATCGCCCTCTTCCGCAACTGGCGCCCGCGCCTCACCTTCTGGGCGCAGGCCCTGCTCATCACCGGCTACACCGCAGGCCTCACCGCAATCGCCCCCCACCTCTGGCTCGATCCCTACGGCGCCCTGCTGAAGAACCTGCCCATCCTCGCCCTCCTGCTCACCACCCGCGCTCTCGACACCGAGCGTTAACCCCGCATCAAGGTTAATCCCCCGCCCCGCCCTTCATCTTGGCTCAAATATCTCCGGGGGGTGCGGGGGGCAGGCCCCCCGCTCCGACCCCTCCACAGGCACCACTGCATGGACCTCTACGAAACCCTCAAATGGCTCCACATCCTCTCCTCCACGGTGCTGTTCGGCACCGGGATCGGGACCGCCTTCCAGATGGTCATGGCCATGCGCACGCGGAACCCCCAAACCGTGGCTCACACGGCAAACCACGTCGTCCTCGCAGACTGGCTCTTCACCACCCCCGCCGGCATCGCCCAGCCGCTCACCGGCCTCGGCCTGATCCACGCCGCCGGATACAGCCTCACCGAGCCCTGGCTGCTCGCCACCTACGCCCTCTACCTGCTGGCCTTCACCTGCTGGGCGCCCGTGGTGCACCTGCAAATCGGCATCCGCAACGCCGCCCGCACCGCCGCCGCTGCAGGCCAGCCCCTGCCCGCCTCCGCCCTCCGCGCCTACCGCATCTGGTTCGCCCTCGGCTGGCCCGCCTTCGCCGCGCTCATCGCCATCTTCTGGTTGATGGTCTCCAAGCCGCAGCTCTGGTGACCCCTTCTCATCCGCGGCCCCGCCCGCTACCAATGAGCCGACCGACACGGGAGACAACCATGAACCGCACCTTCCTCGCCGCCGCCCTCTGCATGGCCACCACCGCGCCCGCGCTCTCCGAGGCCTACATGATGGGCACCGGACGCTGGACCTGCGAGCGCGCCCGCGCCGCCTTCGTCACCCAGAACGTGACCGATCAGGCCCAGGTCGCCGGCTGGATTCTCGGCTACTGGTCCCACGCCTCCATCGACAAGCCCACAGCCTTCCTCGACAAGATGCAGGAAGTGGGCGGCACCAAGATCGTCGAGATCACCCTCGCCGAATGCCAGAAGAACCCCAACGCGATGCTCTTTCAGGTGACCGAGGCGATCCTCCAGAACTCGCTGAACGAGCAGGACGAGAGCGGCGCGGCTTCCGAGTAAGCGGCCCTGAGACCGATGAAATCCGTCGCCGACTACATCCGCACCATCGCCGATTTCCCCCATGAGGGGATCATGTTCCGCGATGTCACCACGCTCTTTGCCGACCCGCGCGGAATGCGGCTCTGCATCGACCAGATGCTCCACCCCTACGCCGGCGCGCCGATCGACAAGGTCGTGGGTCTCGAGGCACGCGGCTTCATCCTCGGCGGCGCCATCGCCCACCAGCTCGGCACCGGCTTCGTGCCGATCCGCAAGAAGGGCAAGCTCCCCGGCACGGTGATCTCCGAGGCCTATACGCTGGAATACGGCGAGGCGGTGATGGAGGTGCATGACGACGCCATCGCGGCGGGCGAGCGCATCCTGCTGGTCGATGACCTGCTCGCCACCGGCGGCACGGCGGAGGCCGGGATCAAGCTGGTCGAACGCCTCGGCGGCGTCATCACCGGCTGCGCCTTCATCGTCGACCTCCCCGACCTCGGCGGCCGCAATCGCCTCGAAGGCCTCGGCATGGAGGTCCACGCCCTCACCGCCTACGAGGGCCACTGACCGCGCGGGGCGGGACTTGTCCCGGCTCCCCGCCAATTCCCAAACGCAAGCCGGTCAGCGTCGTTCCGTGGGGTGGCGCAAGCAACGCCTGTGAGTACCACTTTATCGCGCAGCAGTCATCTTCCCTGAGAGGTCGCCCGCAACCTCACCAAAGCTCCGCTCCGTCACGCCAAAGGCGTGCCGATTATAAGGCGGCGCACCTTCGGTGCGACGGACGGGGCGGCGCTGCCCGGCGCCTTACAGCGCGCACCGGGCAGGACACTCCAATCAAGCGAGCCGCGCCCAGTCTTCACACCCCTGCGGACCTTCTGCCCCTTGGCGTGCGCGTTCATCGCTAAGCCTATGCCGAAGCACCCCCACGCAAGCCGGTCAGCGCCGTCCCGTGGGGTGGCGCTCACAACGGCCGTGCGTGCCACTTTATGGCCCAGCAGTCATCTTCCCTCAGAGGTAACTCCCAACCTCACCAAAGCGCCGCCCCGTGCGGCGGGACGGCGCTGCCCGGCGCCTTGCGGCGCGCACCGGGCTAAGCACTTTCCACGACCGGTCCGCTACAAGCCGCTCCCCAACCTACCCCGCCGCAATCGCCAACCCGTCCACCACCGCCGTAAACGCCTCCGACCGCAGCACCTCCGCGTCCCCACAAACCCCACGCATCTCCGCCTCGACAAACCCCATCAGGCTCGACCCGCCCACAAGCACCACCCGGCGCACATCGCCCTGCGCCACCCCGGCCTGCGCCAACACCTCTCGCGCCGCCGCCCCCAGAGCCGCCCGCGCCTCGCCCAGCACCTCGCCCATCCGCGCCGCGCTCAGTTCCGCCGCAAGCCCCGGCGCGATCATCCCCATGCCGATCCGCCCCTCGCCCGCGTCATTCGCCGCGATCTTCCCCCGTTCCACCGCGAAGGCGAGCTCATGGCCCAGCTCGTCCTCCAGCACCCGCGCCAGCCGCCCCAGCCGCTCCGGCTCCACCGCCAGCTTGACCATGCCCGCCACTTCGCGCCGCACGTCCGGCGCGTAGAGAAACGGGATCTTCGCCCATGTCGCCAAGTCCACGAACACCGCCCGCGGCACCGGCAGCAGCCCCGGCCCGAACTCCCGGCGCAGCTCGCTGCCCATGCCCAGCAGCGGCATCACCTCGGCGACCGAGACCACCCGGTCAAAATCCGTGCCGCCCAGCCGAATGCCGTGGCTCGCCACGATCTCCACCTCCGCGCCGGAGCGGAACACCGTAAAGTCGCTGGTGCCGCCGCCGATATCCACGATCAGCCCCACGCCGCCGGCCTGCCCCATGCCCTGACACGCCCGCGCCGCCGCCTCCGGTTCGGGCATGAACTCGACCTCCTCGAACCCCGCCGCCAGGTAGCAGCCGCGCAGGTCCGCCTCGGCCTGCGCGTCTTTCTCTGCATCCTCGTGAAACCGCACAGGCCGTCCCGAAAGCGCCCGGGTGAACCGCGCTCGGGTAAATTCTTCCGACCGCTCCCGCACCTGTACCAAAAAGGCCGTGACCACATCGGCCAGCGTCCGCCGCTTGCCCTCGATCAGCCGCTTCTCGTGGAAGAGCGGCACCCCGAGCACGCTTTTCAGCGCCCGCATGTAGCGCCCTTCCTCGCCGCCGATCAGCGCCGCCCCCGCCGCGCTGCCGATCCGCATCGCGCCGCCCCCTTCGGGGAAGAACACCGCCGTCGGCAGCGTCTCCGCGCCCTGCTCCACCGGCAGCCGCCGGACCGCGCCGCCGGCAAAGACCGCCGCCGCCGAGTTCGATGTGCCAAAGTCGATTGCCAGCCTGTCCATCGCCCGTGCTCCCGCCAGAAAGGCGCCGCAGCTACCCCAAGCCCCGCGGGCTGGCAAGCCCCCGCGCACGAGCGGTTAACCCCTGCGAGCTATTCATTTCTGAATATGCATGGGATGTGCATCAGTTGTGCATCGAATGTGTATTGAGGAAATTCGTAGTTAACAGGGTGCGACCCAGTCACCTATTCATATTTGAATATCGCGCCCGGGTTCAAAATTCCCAATGGATCCAATGACTTCTTGATGCTCCGCATCATCTCGATCCGCACCGGGTCACCCCAGCGCTGCAAGTCGCCCACCTTGGCCCGCCCCAGCCCATGCTCCGCGCTGAAAGAGCCCTCAAGCTCCGCAAGTAGCTGATTTACCACGTCTTTCAGCTCGTCTCCACAGCCCGCCGGATACTCTGCCCGCCGCTTCCCCGCTGCCGGGAAGATGTTGTAATGCAGGTTCCCGTCGCCCATGTGGCCAAAGCAGTTGATCCTGAAATCCCCTGCCTTTCCAATCGCTTCCCCCGCCCGGGCAATGAACTCCGGCACCGCGCTCAAGGGCAGCGATATATCGTTCGACAGGATCGAGCCCACCTTCCGGTTCCCCTCCGGCAGGCTCTCCCGCATCGCCCACAATTCCGCCCGCTGCCCCTCGCTCGCGGCCACCACGCCGTCAGGCACCTGCCCCGCCTCGTAAGCCTCTGAAAACAGGGCTTCCATCAGCGCACCTGCATCCTGCCCCGCACTGCATCCCAGCTCGACCAGCACGCACCAATCCGGCACCTCGGCCCAAGGCAGGCGCACCTGCGGCATGTGTTCGGCCAAAAACCTCGGCCCCTGCCCCGCAATCAACTCGAAGGCCGAAAGTGCAGGCCCCGCAAGGGTTTGCGCCCGGCCCAGCAGTCCCAGCGCCGCCGCCGGGCTCTCCACCTCCAGCACCGCCACGGCCACGCTCTCGGGGCGCGGAAACAGCCGCAGGCTGGCAGCGGTCATCACCCCCAGCGTGCCTTCCGAGCCGATCAGCAGATTGCGCAGGTCATACCCGGTGTTGTCCTTCCGCAGCCGCTTCAGCCCGCGCATCACCCGCCCATCGGCCAGAACCGCCTCCACGCCAAGGCACAGCTCCCGCGCATTGCCGTAGCGCAGCACATTCACCCCGCCCGCATTGGTGCCCAGCAGCCCGCCGATCCGGGCCGAGCCCTCGCTGGCGAGCGAGAGCGGGAACAACCGGCCATGCTCCTCCGCAACCCCTTGAACATCAGCCAGAATCGCGCCCGCCTCCACGGTCATCACGCCCTCCTCGGGCCAGATGCCGCGCACCGCTTTCATCCGCTCGAGGCTCAGCACCAGCGGCACCGGCCCGTCCGGCGCCACCTGCCCGCCGACCAGCCCCGTGCCGCCGCCGTAGGGCAGCACGCCCACGCGCAGCTCGCTGGCCAGCCGCAGCACGGCCGCGACCTCCTCCACCCTGCCGGGGCAGATCACCGCCCCTGCCCGGCCCGTTAACCTGTCTCTCGGTTCTTCGAGGTATCGTTGCTCCACATCGCGAACCACGCCCTCGGGCAGAATTTCGCGAAAACAGTTAACAATCTCGGGGGTCGCATCATTCAACATAGGGCCATTACGCACGGCCCGGCGCAAAATTCAATCGAAGCCAGAGAGCACCGCAGGCTGGAGCACCACGATCGTGGGGCGTGACGGCAGATCGCGGAGCGATACGGTAAACGAACTGTCAACGCGCCAGTCGATCACGAACTCGCCCGCCATGCCCTCCAGAAACTGCTCCAGCGAGTAGCCCGAAAACCAGTGCATCGGCAGCACGATGGACGAGCGCAAGCGGCTGACGATGCTCTGCATGGTGGCAATGTCCACCGTCATGCCGCCATCCACCGGCGCCATCACCACGTCGAGCCGCCCCAGCGCCGCGTACTGCTCGGCGTTCGGCTCGTGATGCAGGTGCCCGAGGTGGCCAATGCACAGCCCCGCGACCTCGAAGATGAAGATCGAGTTGCCATCCTCCTCGACCCCGCCAAAGCCCTGACGAATGTCGGTCGGCACGTTGCGGATCAGCATTTCCCCGAGGTCGAGGTGATGGTCCGCCGGCCGCTCACCATCGCCCCAGCCCTTCAGCACGTTCGGGATGCGCGGGTCGGGGTTTGGCGTCCAATGCGAGCTGTGGGCGTGGTTCATCGTCGCCACATCCGGGACCAGATCCTCCGGCCCGAGGTAGCCGTTGTAATCGGTCGCCACCGCCAGCCCGCCCTCGGTCTGGATCACGTACACCGAGTGGTCGACATAGGTGATCCGCACCGCATCCTCGTCCACCGGCGCGGCCCACGAGGCCTTTTGCACATAGGCCATGCCGGGCGTCGCCTCGGCCAGAGCGATGCAATGCGATGGCCGCCTGTCCTGCGCGGCTGCGGTGCTGGCAAATGCGATGAGCCCGGCAAGGGCGGTGAACAGTCTGAGCATGGGCGGCGCCTCCTGCCGCTCACGCTACCGCAAAAACCGGCCCCGTCCCGCCCTGCACGAAAAGTTTACGCCCCGGCCTCGGTGCGCCCCCGCCGATCGCGGCGCAAATTGGCGTAAAGCACATGATTTCGCCACCGCCCGTTGATCTGCAGGTAGCTTTGGGCCACGCCCTCGTATTTGAAGCCGCATTTCTCCAATGCCCCGCGCGAGGCGGCATTTTCGGGCAGGCAAGCGGCCTCGATGCGGCTCAGGTCCAGCCCGGTGAAGCCATAATGCACAACCGCTTCAATGGCTTCCTTCATGAACCCCTGCCGCTTGAACGGCTCGCCAATCCAGTATCCAAGGGTGCCCGATTGCGCCGGGCCACGGCGGATGTTGTCGAGCGTGATCGCCCCCAGCAGCCCCTCGGTCTCGCGCTTGAACAGGAAGAGCGGCACCGCAGAGCCGCCGCCAATCGCCCGCTGCGCCCAGTAGACACGATTTGTAAAGCTTTTGCGCGAAAGATGGTCGTTGGCCCAGGTCGGCTCCCAGGGTGTCAGAAATTCGCGGCTGTCCCGGCGCAGGTCGCTCCATGCCCGAAAGTCGCCATGGGCGGGCGGGCGCAGCAGCAGGCGCGGCGTATCGATCCGAACCTTTCGCCGCCCCAGCCGCATCAGGCCGCCAGCCGCTCCTTCAGCCCGCTCAGGCCGGGCGCACGCTCGGCGGGGCCGTAAAGCGCCAGCGCGGCGGGCGCATCGGAGGCAAGCCGCGAGGCAAAGCCGCGCAGGTCGTCGAGGGTCACCGCGTCGATCTTCTCCACCGTCTCGGCGGTGGCAGGCACGCGGTCCCAGATGGTGACCATCCGCGCATTGCGCTCGGCACGGCTGGAGGGGCCTTCCAGCCCCATCAGCAGCCCGGCCTTCAGCTGGTTGCGGGCGCGCTCCAGCTCGGCATGGCTCAGGTCATCGCCGGCACGGCGCAGCTCGTCGATGACCACCTCGGACAGCCCGGCAATATCCTCGCCGCTGGTGCCCGCGTAAATCGTCATCAGGCCCGTGTCGCCATAGGCCCCGGCCTGGGCATAGATCGAGTAGCAGAGGCCGCGCTTCTCCCGCAGCTCCTGAAACAGGCGGGACGACATGCCGCCGCCCATCGCGCTGGCGTAGATCTGCGCGGTGTAAATGTCGGGGGCGCGATAGTTCGGGCTCTCCAGCCCCATCGCGAAATGCACCTGCTCCAGCGGGCGGATTTCGCGTGTTTCACCGCCGACAAACCGCGCAGGCTCCTCGCTGCGCATCGGGCGCGGCGTGAGGTGGCCAAAGGCCTTTTCCGCAAGCTTCACGATCTGGTCGTGGTCCACCGCGCCAGCGGCGGCCAGCACCAGATGCTCCGGCCCGTAATGCTCGGCCACGAAGCCCGCCAGATCGCCCCGTCCAAAGGCCTGAATCCGCTCGGGCGGGCCAAGGATCGTGCGCCCCATCGCCTGCCCCGGATAGGCGGCCTCCTGAAGCCAGTCGAAGATGATGTCATCCGGCGTGTCCAGCGCCTGCCCGATCTCCTGCAGGATAACCCCGCGCTCCACCTCGATCTCGCCAAGGTCGAAGGCGGGCTCCAGCACGATATCGGCAATCACATCCAGCGCGAGCGGCACATCGGCGGCCAGAACGCGGGCGTAATAGGCCGTCATCTCGCGGCCGGTGTAGGCGTTGATGTAGCCGCCAACGTCCTCGATTTCCTCGGCAATCTGCAGCGCCGAGCGCCGCGCCGTGCCCTTGAAGGCCATGTGCTCGAGAAAGTGGGCAATCCCGTTCTGCTCTACCCGCTCATGGCGCCCACCCGCGTTGATCCACAGGCCGACGGAGGCACTCGCAAGACCGGGCATCGCCTCGGTCACGATACGCATTCCATTGCCAAGCCTGTCGATTTGCACGCTCACGCAGACCGCCTTTCCCTGATGAGAGCTTCGATGGCGCCAAGGTCGTTCTCGACCCGCGTCACCCGTTCCGACCTGTCATATAGGTCCGCCATGCGGTTGGGAAGGGCAGCATGCACGCCGCAGGCCTCCTCCACCGCCGCGGGGAACTTGGCCGGATGCGCCGTGGCCAGTGTCACCACCGGGGTCGCGCCAAGGTGGTCGCGCGCCACGCGAGTGCCAACGGCGGTATGCGGGCAGATCACCTCGCCGGTCTCCTTGAACATGCGTTCAATTTCCGCCTTGGTCTCGTCTTCGCTGACCCGGCCAGAGGTGTAATGCTCGGTCAACGCGCCCATCGCGTTCTCGCTCACGCGGAACTTGCCCGCCTTCAGCTCGTCCATCAGCGCCGCCACGGCGGCTCCGTCCCTGCCATATGCAAACCAAAGCGCGCGTTCAAAATTTGAACTGACCTCAATGTCCATCGACGGGCTGATCGAGGGCTTCACCCCGGCCTTGGCATAGTCGCCCGTGGTCAGGCAGCGGTGCAGAATGTCGTTCTGGTTGGTCGCCACGATCAACTGCTCGATCGGCAGGCCCATCTGCTTGGCGAGGAAGCCCGCGAAGATGTCGCCAAAGTTGCCCGTGGGCACGGCAAAGCTGACCTTCCGATGCGGCGCACCCAGCGCCACGGCGGAGGTGAAGTAGTAGACGATCTGCGCCAGCACCCGGGCAAAGTTGATCGAGTTGACGCCCGCCAACCCGACCTCGTCGCGGAAGTCGAAATCCGCGAACATCTCTTTCAGCATCCCTTGGCAATCGTCAAAGTCACCATCCACCGCGAGCGCATGCACGTTGGCAGCCTCCGGCGTGGTCATCTGCCGCCGCTGCACCTCCGACACCCGGCCATGGGGGAAGAGGATGAACACATCCACGTTGTCCAGCCCGGCAAAGGCCTCAATCGCCGCCGAGCCAGTGTCACCGCTGGTGGCGCCGACGATCGTGATCTTGCGGCCATTGCGCTTCAGCACGGTCTGGAACATCTGGCCGATGAGCTGCATGGCGAAGTCCTTGAACGCCAGCGTCGGCCCGTGGAACAGCTCCAGCAGAAAGTGGTTGTCAGCCAGCTGCTTCAGCGGCGCTCGCGCCGGGTGGCCGAAGCCCGCATAGGCCCGCCCGATCAGTGCCTTCACCTCCTCCGGCGTGCCGAGCGCGTCACCGATGAAGGGCGCGATCACCCGCGCCACTGCCTCTTCGTAGCTCACCCCGGCCAGCGCCGCGATCTCAGCTTCGCTCATCGTGGGCACGGTCTCGGGCAGGTAGAGCCCGCCGTCACGGGCAAGGCCGGTCAGCATGGCCTCTTCAAAGCTCAGAACGGGGGCCTGCCCCCGGGTGGAGATATAGCGCATGGGAAGTCCTTCAGACGGTGCGGCGCTTGATACGCCACATGAGGAAGAGTGTCATCCCCAGCCACACCAGCGCCAGCCCGAACCACGTGAGCGCGTATTCTAGGTGGTCATTGGGGATACCCGCGCTGCTCACCGGCAGCGGGGTGATGCTTGAGCCCGGCGTGACCTCGCGGGCGACGATCAGCACCGGCTCCGCACCGAGCGCCTCGGCCATCGCGGGTACGTCGCGGGCAAACCACAGGGTGCCATCGGGCGTGGGGGTGTAACTGTCAATTTCCTCGGGCCAGTGCAGGTTGCCGGTGAGCCGCACGGCCCCCTCAGGCACCGAGGCGTCGGCCGAGACGATCCTGCGGTAGCCGAGATCGACCAGCAGCACCCGGCCCGCCGGCGTGGTCAGCGTGGTGATGAACCGGTGGATCGCGCCCACCTGCTTGATCGAGGCCAGCACCATCAGCCCCTCCCCGCCCAAGTCGCCCTCTGCCTCGACCGGCAGGTAGCGGTCGGCCTTCGGGTCGGGCGTGGCCGGAACGGCCACCGGGGCGGCGGTGATCCGCGCGTCGATCTCCGCCAGCATCGCCTCTTTCCACGCCAGTCGCCGCAACTGCCACGTGCCGAGGCTCACCAAAATGGCGATGCCGCAGATGCCGAGGATGGCCGGGAAGAGGTAGCGCATGGGGTGTCCTTCAAAGCCGAACGCGGGCCGTCTCCGGCCCGCGTTGGTATCTCGTAGGTCGGGACCTGTCCCGACTCTGCATCAGCCTCAGCCGCCCCAGATGTAGACCGCGGCAAAGAGGAAGAGCCAGACCACATCCACGAAGTGCCAGTACCAGGCGGCAGCCTCGAAGCCGATGTGCTTTTCCTGGCTGAAGTGCCCGGCCCGCAGGCGCAGGTAGCAGATGAACAGGAAGATCGTGCCGATGATCACATGGGCGCCGTGGAAGCCGGTCGCCATGAAGAAGTTGGCACCGTAGATGTTGCCCGAGAAGCCGAAAGCCGCGTGGCTGTATTCATAGGCCTGCAGCACGGTGAAGATCAGGCCCAGCACCACGGCAAGGATCAGCCCTTCGGCCATGGCCTTGCGGTTGTTCTCATGCACCAACGCGTGGTGCGCCCATGTGGCGGCCATGCCCGAGCAGAGCAGGATCAGCGTGTTGATCAGCGGCAGGTGCCACGGGTCGAAGGTCTCGATCCCGGCGGGCGGCCAGATGCCGTCAACGGCGGGGGCCTGATCGACCTCGGGGTTCATCGGATACATGGCGTGCTTGAAGAAGCTCCAGAACCATGCGGCGAAGAACATCACCTCCGACATGATGAAGAGGATGAAGCCGTAACGCAGGCCGATCCGCACCACCGGGGTGTGATCGCCGACCTGGCTCTCGTCCACCACCTCGGACCACCAGGCGAACATGACGTAGAGCACGCCGATGAAGCCCAGCAGGAAGATCCAGGGCTGGTTGGTCTCAACCTGCGGAGACATCCATTGCACCGCGCCAAACAGCATGACGAAGGCCGCAACGGCACCTGCAAAGGGCCAGATCGAGGGATTGAGAATATGGAAGTCGTGGTTCTTTTCGTGGGCCATGTTTGGGTCCTCGGACGGTCTTTTCAGTGTCTCTCGTTAGTTCTGCGCCACAGCCGCGTCAGCGGAGCCTTGCAGAGCCGCCTGCTCTTCCGGCAGGTCGATTTCGTAGAAGGTATAACTCAGGGTGATCGAGTTTGTGAACTTGGCATCGCGGTCGTTCACGATCTCCGGGTCGACATAAAAGCTCACCGGCATCTGCACCCGCTCGCCGGGTTGCAGCACCTGCTCGGTGAAGCAGAAGCAGTCGATCTTGTCAAAGTACCCGCCCGCCACAAAGGGGGCCACGTTGTAGCTGGCCTGCCCGGCAATCGGCCGGTCGGTCGGGTTGTAGGCTTCGTAAAAGGCAAGGCCGGTCTCGCCAATCTTCAGCGTCATCTTCTGCTGCACCGGCTTGAACTCCCACGCCATCTTGGCGTCGAGATTGGCATCGAAGCGCACGGTGATCTCGCGGTCGAGCACCACGTCGCTGCTGCCCTCGGCCACCGAGGTGGTGCCGCCGTAGCCGGTGACCTTGCAGAACCAGTTGTAGAACGGCACCGCCACCCAGGCCATTGCGCCCATGAAGACGACAACGCTCACCGCATAAAGCGCAACGCGGGCGTTCTGCTTTTCGGGAGCGGCCATCAGTTGCCCTCCCCTGCGGGCGTTTCGGGCGTGGTCATGCCGGGGCGCACCGCGTGGTCGAACCCTTCGAGCGCCGCCGCGCCACCGCCGCGGGTGACCTTCACGAAGGTCAGGCCCAGCACGATGGTGATCAGCGCCACGAGCGATAGGGCCACGCCCACGTTCCGGCCCAGCCGGCGCTGGTGCAGCTCATGTTCCGCCCGGATCATGCTGCGCCCCCGATCAGGCCCAGCGCCCGCAGCGCGGCATCGGCCAGCAGGGCACCAAAGTGCAGCGTCAGGTAGATCAACGACAGCTTGAAGAAGCTCTTCTCGACCTTGTAGCCATCCGCCTGCGCGGCCTCGGTGGTCCGCCGCAGAATGGCCCATGCGCCCTTTGCAAACAGCGCGTTCATCACCAACGCAGTGGCAATATAGGCCGGCCCGGCGATGGAGGTGAAGCCCAGCGCCAGCGCCGAGGCGGCCAGCACGAGGGTGTAGATGAAGATCTGACGGCGCGCGGCGTCATGGCCGTGGGTCACGGTCAGCATAGGCACCTTGGCGTCGGCATAGTCCGACTTCATGAACAGGCACAGCGCCCAGAAGTGCGGCGGCGTCCAGAAGAAGATCAGGCCGAACATCAGGACCGCTTCAAGGCTCACGGAGCCGGTTGCGGCGACCCATCCCACCATCGGCGGGAAGGCCCCGGCGGCGCCGCCGATCACGATGTTCTGCGGCGTCCAGCGCTTGAGGATCATCGTGTAGATGACCGCGTAGTAGAAAATGGTGAAGGCCAGCAGCGCGGCGGCGGCGAGGTTGGCCGCAAGGCCGAGCATCATCACCGAAAGGCCAGAGAGCGCCACGCCGAGGCCCAGCGCCTCGCCCGGCTGCACCTTGCCCGCGGGGATCGGGCGCTTCTGCGTCCGGCTCATCACCGCGTCGATGTCGGCATCCCACCACATGTTCAGCGCACCCGAGGCCCCTGCCCCGATGGCGATGAAGAGGATGGAGGTGAAGGCGATGAACGGGTGCACCGGCACCGGCGCAACCAGCAGGCCCACCATCGCGGTGAAAACCACAAGCGACATCACCCGCGGCTTCAACAGGGCAACATAGTCCCCGAAGCCCGGCTCTTCCGTCCGCTCATATGCATTCACGTCGCTCAAATCGTCTGCCTCCCTAGCGGGCCCTGTTCGCATCGCCCGCGCAGTAGCACATGGCCGGGCGGCGCCTCAGCGGCCCGCCCGGAAGACTGTTCAGTCGGCCGAAGCCACCTTCACCGAAGGCGCGCGCCCGGCGAATTCCTCGGTGGCCATCTCGAGCCACTGGGCATAGGCTTCCTGGCTCACCACCTTCACGGTGATCGGCATGTAGGCGTGGTCCTTGCCGCACAGCTCCGAACACTGGCCAAAATAAACGCCCTCGCGCTCGGCCTTGAACCACAGCTCGGCGGTCCGGCCCGGCACGGCATCCTGCTTCACGCCGAAGGCCGGAATGGTCCAGGAGTGGATCACGTCGGCACCGGTCACACGGACGACGACAACGGTATCGACCGGGATCACCACGGCGTTGTCGGTCGCCAGCAGGTACTCGTCGGGCGCGTAGCCATACTCTTCCAGCTCGTCGCGGGCGAGCATCAGGCTGTCGAAGGCAATGCCCTCTTCGGGATACTCGTAGCCCCAGTACCACTGGTAGCCAGTGGCCTTGATGGTCAGTTCCGGCTCAGGGATTTCCTGCTGCTTGAACAGCACCGGCAGCGAGAAGGCGCCGATGAACACGAGGATCACGATAGGCCCGAGAGTCCATGCGATTTCGAGTGGGGTGTTGTGGGTGAAGTTCGCAGGCTTCGGGTTCGACTTCTGGTTGAAGCGCAGGATGATGATCGCCAGTAGAGCCACCACGAAGAGCGAGATGGCGATGATGATCACGTTCACCATGCCTTCCAGCCAGTGAATGTCGCGCGCCAGTTCGGTAGCGGCGGGCTGCCATGCAATGCCCTTTTCATGCGGCTTGCCGATGGATTCGAGCCCCTCGATCCCGTCCTGGGCGTGGGCGGCAACACCGTGAAAGGCCATCATGAGGCCGGTCGTCACGGCGGCAAGGAGCTTGGAAATCTTCATCGGCACGTCCCTTCGCTTGTCCTGAAGCGCGTCTGCGGGGTGGCGTTCGCGGTCCACCCGTTGTTCCTTCGCGCGTCTCAAACCATATTACATCCGATCTCTCAAGCGGTTCCAGCGCGGCAATGTGGCGCGCGGGCCGGAAAAATCGACCGAGGAAATGAAATGTCCAGCAGCTTCCGCCCCTTTGAAACAAGCCTCGACGAGGGCACAGCCCTGCGGGCGCTCCGTGCGGCCACAGATGGCGCCGAAGATGGCGAGCTGTTTCTGGAGCGCCGCGCCTCCGAGAGCCTCGTGTTCGAGGATGGCCGGGTAAAGACCGCCAGCTTCGATACATCCGAGGGATTCGGCCTGCGCGCCGTGAAGGGCGAGACCTCCGGTTATGCCCATTCCACCGAGCTCTCCGAAAAGGCCCTGCTGCGCGCCGCCGAGACCGCGCGGCTTGCCGTGGGTGACGGCGGCGGCGTGCTCGCCCCCGGCCCGCAGGCCACCAACCGGCGGCTCTACGGCGATGCCGACCCGATCGAGGGCGTCGAATTTCCGGTCAAGATCGAGACCCTTGCCGAGATAGATGCCTTCACCCGCGATCTCGACAGCCGGGTGGTGCAAGTCTCCGCCTCGCTGTCGGCGGCCCTGCAGGAGGTGGTGATCCTCCGCCCCGATGGCACCACTGTCTCCGATACACGGCCCATGACCCGCATCTACGTGTCGCTCATCGTCGAGGAGAACGGCCGCCGCGAGAGCGGCAGCCACGGCGGCGGTGGCCGGGTGGAGCTGGGCGGGCTGATCGACCCCGCCATGTGGCAACCCGCCGCCCGCGAGGCGCTGCGAATCGCGCTGGTGAACCTCGGCGCCGAGCCCGCCCCTGCCGGGGTGATGGATGTGGTGCTCGGCCCCGGCTGGCCCGGCATCCTGCTGCATGAGGCCGTGGGCCACGGGCTGGAGGGCGACTTCAACCGCAAGGGCACCTCCGCCTTCGCCGGGCTGATGGGCCAGCAGGTCGCCGCCAAGGGCGTGACCGTGGTGGATGACGGCACAATCCCCGACCGCCGCGGCTCGATCTCGGTCGATGACGAAGGCACGCCCTCGTCCAAGACCCCCCTCATCGAGGATGGCGTGCTCGTCGGCTACATGCAGGATCGTCAGAACGCCCGTCTCATGGGCGTGCCCGCCACCGGCAACGGGCGGCGCCAGAGCCACGCCCACCCGCCGATGCCCCGGATGACCAACACCTACATGCTCGGCGGCACCGAAAGCCCCGACTCGATTCTCGCCGGGCTGGAAGACGGGCTCTACGCCGTCGGCTTCGGCGGCGGGCAGGTCGATATCACCTCCGGCAAGTTCGTCTTCTCCTGCACCGAGGCCTACCGGGTGAAGAACGGCAAGGTTGGTGCTCCGGTGAAGGGGGCCACCCTGATCGGCGATGGCGCGACCTCGCTGAAGAACATCACCGCCATCGGCAACGACATGGCCCTCGATCCCGGCATCGGCACCTGCGGCAAGGCCGGCCAGTGGGTGCCGGTCGGCGTGGGTCTGCCCACCCTGCGGATCGGTGGCCTGACCGTTGGCGGTGCGGGCGCCTGACCCTGCGCGGTTAACCATGTTTCCAAAGACTCCGGGGCGCATTCCGCCCCGGATTTTCGGCGTGGCAGACGGCCTCCACCCTGCCACACCCGCCAAGCATTTGATTTACAGCGGGAATTCCGCCTTCACCCGTCGGCGAGAGAAAAATTTCGCATTTCTGCCCAAAATCTCCCGGCCCGTTAATAGCCGGTTAACCACTTAAGCCTAAAACAGAACCTGCAAGCAGACGGAGCGACGTTGGCGTGGATTTGTTTTCTTCCCCACCCCCCCTCGCACCACCCACCTCGGAAGAAGATAAGCTGGCGTGGCTTCGTCTCTTGCGCTCTCGCCGGGTGGGCCCCACCACATTCTATCGCCTCATGGCCGAGCATGGTACCGCCCCTGCCGCCCTCGAGGCCCTGCCGCAGGTCGCCGCGGCCGCCGGGGTGAACCAGTATCATGCCTTCCCCCGCGATCTCGCCGCAAAGGAACTCGCCGCAGGCAAGCGCCACGGCGCCCGGCTCATTGCTGCGGGTGAGCCGCATTACCCCACCGCCCTGCGCGACCTCCCCGATGCCCCGCCCCTGCTCTGGGCGCAGGGCGACCTCACTCTCCTCAACAAGCCCACTCTCGCCGTGATCGGCGCCCGCAACGCCTCATCCCTCGGTCGCCGCATGGCCGGGCGGCTGGCCGGGGAGCTGGGCCGCGCCGGCCATGTCATCGCCTCCGGCCTTGCCCGCGGGGTCGATGCCGAGGCGCACAAGGCCGCGCTCGAGAGCGGCACCATCGCCGTGGTCGCCGGCGGGGTCGATGTGACCTACCCGCAGGAGAACGCCGCGCTGATGGCCCGGATCGCCGAGGGCGGGTTGATCCTCTCCGAGGAGCCGCCGGGCCTGCAACCGCAGGCGCGGCACTTTCCCAAGCGCAACCGCATCATCTCCGGCCTCGCCCGCGCCGTGGTGGTGGTCGAGGCAGGTGCCCGCTCCGGCAGCCTCATCACCGCCCGCATGGCGCTCGATCAGGGCCGCGAGGTGCTTGCCGTGCCCGGCCACCCCTTCGATGCCCGCGCCTCGGGCTGCAACATGCTCATCCGCGATGGCGCGACCCTCGTGCGCGGCGCCGATGACGTGCTGGAGGCGCTTGGCCCCAGCACCGCCCAGCCCGCAAACACCAACCCACCCCAGCCCGCCGACCTGACCCGCGCGCCCGAGCGCCCCAAGGCCGAGACCACCAGCCTCCACGCCCGCATCCTCGGCCTCATCGGCCCCTCGCCGATGGCCGAAGACCAGCTCGCCCGCGACCTCTCGGTGCCCGCCCAGCGCCTCTCCGAGAACCTGCTCTCGCTTGAGCTCGATGGCCGGATCGCCCGCCAGCCCGGCGGCCTCATCGTCAAGACTGCGTGATCCGCCTCCCCCGGAAGCCACCCCACGCGCGCCCGCGCGAGGCCCGGCACCGAGGCGTGAATGGCTCCATTGACAAGGCGGCAACAGCCCCCACATGTTGCGCGCCAATTCGAGTCACCCCCCAGCCCTGAAAGGCGCCCCATGCCAGTTGTCGTTGTCGAGTCCCCCGCCAAGGCCAAGACAATCAACAAATATCTGGGCTCCGACTATACCGTTCTGGCCTCCTACGGCCACGTCCGCGACCTGCCGCCGAAGGACGGCTCGGTCGACCCCGAGCATGAGTTCGAGATGAAATGGGAGGTAGCGTCTGACAGCAAGAAGCACGTCGCCGCCATCGCCAACGCCCTGAAGGACGACAACGCTCTCATCCTCGCAACCGACCCCGATCGCGAAGGCGAGGCAATCAGCTGGCACCTCAAGGAGGCGCTGACCAAGCGCAAGTCGATCAAGAAGGATACGCCGGTTTCCCGTGTCACCTTCAACGCGATCACCAAGGATGCCGTGACCAAGGCCATGGCCGAGCCGCGCGACATTGATATGGAGCTGGTCGAGGCCTACCTCGCCCGCCGCGCGCTTGATTATCTCGTCGGCTTCAACCTCTCCCCAGTGCTCTGGCGCAAGCTGCCCGGTGCCCGCTCCGCTGGTCGGGTACAATCGGTCTGCCTGCGCCTCATCGTCGAACGCGAAATGGAGATCGAGGCCTTCCGCGCCCGCGAGTACTGGTCGGTCAAAGCCATGCTCACCACCCCGCGTGGCCAGAACTTCGAGGCCCGGCTCACCGTTCTGGGCGGCAAAAAGCTCGACCGCTACGACATCGAGAACGAGACCGCCGCCGAGCTGGCCGTGCAGGCGATCAACAGCCGCGACCTCTCGGTGCAGTCGGTCGAGGCCAAGCCCAACACCCGCAACCCCTCGCCCCCCTTCATGACCTCCACGCTACAGCAGGAGGCGAGCCGCAAGTTCGGCATGGGCGCACGGGCCTGCATGGGCACGGCGCAACGGCTCTACGAGGCCGGGCACATCACCTACATGCGGACAGATGGCATCGACATGGCCCCCGAGGCCGTGGCCGCCGCCCGCGATGCCATCGGCGCGCGTTTCGGCAAAGAGTATGTTCCGGGCGAGCCACGCATCTACAAGAACAAGGCCAAGAACGCGCAGGAAGCTCACGAGTGTATCCGCCCCACGGATATGAGCGCGGACCCTGACAGCCTCAATCTCGAAGCCGACCAGCGCAAGCTCTACGACCTGATCTGGAAGCGCACGCTCGCCTCCCAGATGGCGAGCGCGAAGTTCGAGCGCACCACGGTGACGGTCGGCTCCAAGGATGGCCAGGTCGAGCTGCGGGCGACCGGTCAAGTGGTGCTCTTCGACGGGTTCCTGAAGGTCTATGAAGAGGGCCGCGACGACGAGGTGGTCGATGATGACGACCGCCGCCTGCCGCAGGTCGCCGAGGGGGATGCCACCGCCAAGCAGTCGGTCACGCCCGAGCAGCACTTCACCCAGCCCCCGCCCCGCTACACCGAGGCCACGCTGGTCAAGCGGATGGAAGAGCTCGGCATCGGCCGCCCCTCCACCTACGCCTCGATCGTCACCACGATTCACGACCGGGAGTATGTGACCAAGGACAAGGGCCGCCTCATCCCCGAGGACAAGGGCCGCTTGGTTACGGTGTTCCTCACCAACTACTTCCGCCGCTATGTGGGCTACGAGTTCACCGCCAAGCTAGAGGAAGAGCTCGACGAGATCTCGGCAGGCGATGCCCAGTGGACCTCGGTGCTCGCCAGTTTCTGGCGTGATTTCAAGGCCGCGATCGAAGAGACCTCCGAGCTGCGCATCACCGAGGTGCTCGAAAAGATCAACGAGGTGCTCGAGCCGCATCTCTTCCCGCCGCTGCCCGAGGGTGGCGACCCCCGCCTTTGCCCCAACTGCGGCAAGGGCCGGCTTTCCATGCGCACCGCGCGCTCCGGCGGCGCATTTATCGGCTGCTCGAACTATCCCGAGTGCCGCTACACCCGCCCCTTCGGTCCGCCCGATCCCGAGGCCGAGAAAAGCGCGATCCCGCCCGAGGGCAAGCTGCTGGGCGAGGACGGTGGAGACAAGATCTGGGTCATGAAGGGCCGCTTCGGCCCCTACGTCCAGCGTGGCGAGGTGACGGAAGACAACAAGAAGCCCCCGCGCCAGTCGGTCCCCAAGGAGTGGAAGCCCGAAGAGCTTGAGCTGGCCACCGCCGTCAAGCTGCTCTCCCTGCCCCGCCTCATCGGCACGCACCCTGAGGATGGCGTCAACGTCTGGGCCAACATCGGGCGCTACGGCCCGTATCTGAAGCACGCCGAGAGCACCTCCGACCGGGGCGGCACCAATGCCAACCTCGAAGGCCTCGATGAGGTCTGGGAAGTCGGTATGAACCGCGCCGTCCAGCTCCTGGCCGAAAAAGTCGCCTCACGCGGCGGGCGCGGCGCTGCCAAGACCCTGCGCGAGCTGGGCGAGCACCCCGAGGCCGGCGGCCCTGTGGCGATCATGGAAGGCAAATACGGCCCCTACGTGAAGTGGGACAAGATCAACGCCACCCTGCCCAAAGGCTCCGACCCGGAGCAGTTTACCATGGAAGCCGCCGTTGAGCTGATCGCCGAGAAGGCCGCCTCCAAGGGCAAGAAGCGCCCGGCCAAGAAGGCGGCAGCCAAGAAAACAACGGCCAAGAAGCCCGCCGCCAAGAAAGCCCCGGCGAAGAAGACAGCCGCCAAAAAGTAATCCCTGCCACGGGATTACCGCAATCTCGCGCCTCTCCTGCCTGAAACGCGGATTAACCACGTTTTGCACAGCAGAAGAGGCGCCGGATGTTCCGCAAGATCTACGATTGCATCAACCCCATGGTGGTCATGCCCATCTGCGGGGTGGCCTACGGGCTGGTCCGTGCGGCGGGCGCCTATGTGGACAGCGTGCAGGCGGGCGCCGAGATGAGCGGCCCGCAGATCGCGGGCTATACACTGGGCGCCGTTTTCGTCTGGGGCCTTGCCGGGCTGACCCTCGCTTGGGTCTTCGAGTGGTTCGACCGCCGCGAGGCCCGCAAGCAGGGCGAGGCCTCCGAGGCCGAACAGCAGGGCTGATCCCCGCGCAGCAGGCGCGCCGCCCCCGCCGCACCGCAGCATTTCATTGACTCCTCCCCCGCGCCGCGTGACAACGGGGCCAGCGCAAAGAGGAGTTCCCATGCAAAAAGTCTACGGCTCCGCGGCGGAGGCGCTCGACGGCCTCCTGTTCGACGGCATGTTCATCGCGGCGGGCGGTTTCGGCCTCTGCGGCATCCCCGAGCTTCTGATCGACGCCATCGTGGAGAGCGGCACCAAGGATCTGACGATCGCCTCCAACAACTGTGGCGTCGACGGTTTTGGCCTCGGCAAGCTGCTCGATACCAAGCAGATCAAGAAGATGCTCAGTTCCTACGTGGGCGAGAACGCCGAGTTCATGCGGCAGTATCTCTCCGGCGAGCTTGAGCTTGAGTTCAACCCGCAGGGCACCCTTGCCGAGCGCATGCGCGCCGGCGGCTGCGGCATCCCCGGCTTCTACACCGCCACCGGCGTCGGCACGGTGATCGCCGAGGGCAAGGAAGTGAAGAGCTTCGGCGGCAAGGACTACATCCTCGAAGAGGGCATCTTCGCCGATGTCGCCATCGTCAAGGCCTGGAAGGCCGACGAGACCGGCAACTGCGTCTTCCGCAAGACCGCCCGCAACTTCAACCCGCCGGCGGCCATGTGCGGCAAGGTCTGCGTGATGGAGGTCGAAGAGATCGTGCCCACCGGCAGCCTCGACCCCGACCACATCCACCTGCCCGGCATCTACGTGCATCGCATCATCCAAGGCGAGCACGAAAAGCGGATCGAGCAGCGCACCACGCGCAAGAAGGAGGACGCATAAATGCCCTGGGATCGCAATCAAATGGCCGCCCGCGCGGCAGATGAGCTCGAAGACGGCTGGTATGTGAACCTCGGCATCGGCATCCCGACGCTGGTGGCCAACTACGTGGGCGACAAGGACATCACCCTCCAGTCCGAAAACGGCATGCTCGGCATGGGCCCCTTCCCCTTCGAGGGCGAGGAAGACCCCGACCTGATCAACGCCGGCAAGCAGACCATCACCGAGCTGCGCCGCACCAGCTATTTCGACAGCGCCACCAGCTTCGGCATGATCCGCGGCGGCAAGATTGCCGCGGCGATCCTTGGCGCGATGGAAGTGGCCGAGAACGGCGATCTGGCCAACTGGATGATCCCCGGCAAGCTCGTGAAGGGCATGGGCGGCGCGATGGATCTCGTCGCCGGCGTCGGCCGCGTGATCGTGGTGATGGACCACACCAACAAGCACGGCGACAGCAAGGTGCTGAAGGAATGCACCCTGCCGCTCACCGGCACCGGGGTGGTCGACCGGATCATCACAAACCTCGGCGTGCTCGACGTGGTCGAGGGCGGTCTCAAGATCGTCGAACTGGCCGATGGCGTGACCGAAGAAGAGCTGCGCGCCGCGACCCAGGCCACCATCGTCTGACCGCATAGGCTGCGCGCACATCGCGCAGCATTAGCACCGCAGATCGGGCCGCCCCACACCGGGCGGCCCGTTTCCGTTTAACCGTTGAGAAAACGGAAACAACTTCACATTATTGCCCTAATCTGTTGCTACCCGAGCGAACAATGACAATGGCGACGAGCAGCTCATCTCCCGGCACCAAACGGCGCCCCGGCCTGCCCCGCGTGGGGCGGGAGCTTTACTTTGTGCTCGTGCTGCTCGGCCTCTTTGCCCTCGGCTTCCTCGGCCTCGCCCTCGCGGGCGGCTGGGAGGAGAGCTGGGAGCAGGTCATGCAGCTCTCGGTGCTGCAACTCGCCGCCCTGCTGGCCCTCAGCCTCGTGAATTATCTCTTCCGTGGCCTGCGCTGGCACCTCTTCGCCTGCCGCCTCGGCATCCCGCTCGGCCTACGCGCCAATATCCGCCACTTTCTCGGCGGCTTCGCGATGACGGCCACGCCGGGCCGGGTCGGCGAGCTGGTCCGGATGCGCTGGATCAGCCGTGAGGCTGGCTGGCCTTTCACCCGCTCCGCCCCGCTCGTGCTGGTCGACCGCGCCTCCGACCTCGCCGCCATGGGCCTCATCCTCGCGGGTGCGCTTTCGCTCTCCACGATGGGCATCAAGGGTGCGCTCACCGTCGCCGTACTTGCACTGGTCGCCGCCGTCGTCGCCACCCGCCCGGCCCTGCTGACCGCGCTGGTCACGCTGGCCTACCGCACCACTGGGTGGCTGCCCCGACTCTTTGCCCGCATCCGCTCCGCGGCCCGCTCGCTCAAGCAATTCTCCACCGCGCCGGTGATCGCAGGCTCGCTCACGCTGGGCCTCGCGGGCTGGGTGGCCGAGGGCTATGCCTTCCACCTCTTGCTGGGCTGGATGGGCGCCGATATCGGTTTCTTCAACGCCGTGGCGATCTTCGTCTTCTCCACCCTGGCGGGCGGCCTCACCGGCGCGCCCGGCGGCGTGGGCGGGGCGGAGGCGGCGATGATCGCGCTGCTCAAGCTGCACGGCATCCCGCTGGAGGTCTCGGTGCCCGCCACCGCCGTCATCCGCGTCACAACACTCTGGTTCGCCATCGGCCTCGGGCTTCTGGTCTTTCCCTTCGCCGAGCGGGCCTCTCTCAAGGCAAAATCCAAGGCAGTCGCATGAGCTGGAAAAAACATAGCTGGGCAGGCTGGGGCCGGGTCCAATCGGCCACTGGCGAGCTGGCCCGCCCCGAGCGCAGCGCCGCCCTCGCGCCGCTGGCCACCGAGGCCCCTGCCATCGGTAACTGCCGGTCTTACGGCGATGCCGCGCTGGTCAGCGAAGGCCGCGCCATCACCATGACCCGGCTCGACAAGATCCTGTTCTTCGACGAGGCCGACGGGGTGATCCATGTCGAGGCCGGGGCCACCATCGCCGACCTCGCCCGCATCCTCGCTCCCAAGGGCTTCCTGCCCGCCGTCATGCCCGGCACCGGCTTCGCCACCGTGGGCGGCTGCATCGCGATGGACGTGCACGGCAAAAACCACCACGGTGCAGGCAGCTTTGGCCAGCACGTCACCGAGATTACGCTGGCGAGCGGCAAGGTGCTCACCCCCGACGATCCGCTCTTCAAGGCCACCGTTGGGGGCCTCGGCCAGACCGGCCCGATTGCCTCCGCCAAGCTCAAGCTGCTGCGCGCCAAGGTCGATGTGATGATGGTCACCGAGCGCCGGGCCGAGAACCTTGAGAGCTTCCTCGACCTGCTCGACGAGAGCGAAGCCACCTACACCGTCGGCTGGATCGACGCCACCGCCACCGGCGAGGCCCTCGGGCGCGGCATCCTCGAAGAGGGCGAAACCGGCGCAGGCCTCGTGCCCCCCGCCAAGCGTGGCCGCAAGGTGCCGTTCAACGCCCCCGGCTGGGCGCTCGCCGCCCCCGTGGTGCGGCTCTTCAACAAGCTCTACTATGGCCGTGTGCCCGCAGCCGGGCGCACGCTGGTCAAACCGATTGACGATTTCTTCTTCCCGCTCGACCGCATCCACGACTGGAACAAGCTCTACGGCAAGAAGGGCTTCCACCAGTTCCAATGCGTGGTGCCCGTCACCGCGCGCGGCACCCTGCGTTCCATGCTGGAGGCCATCGCGACCTCCGGCCTCGCCTCCCCGTTGGCGGTTCTCAAGCGGATGGGTCCGGGCCGTGCGGGGCATCTCAGCTTTCCGATGGAGGGCTACACGCTGGCCGTCGATTTCCGCAACCGCACCGGCACGCGCGGGCTGATTTCCGAGCTGATCGCCGAGGCCAAGGCAGCGGGCGGGCGCATCTACTTCGCCAAGGATTCCGTGGCACGGGCCGAGGACATCCCCGGCATGTATCCCGAGCTTGCCGAATGGGCCGCGGCCGTCAACGCCGTCGACCCCGAGCACCGTTACGAGACCGACCTGACCAAACGCCTGACCCTCAGGAGCGCCAAATGACCGAAACATGGATCCTCCTCGGCGCCACCTCCTCGATGGCCCGCGCCATGGCCCGCCAACTGGCCGGTGAGGGCGCCAACCTCGTGCTCGCAGGCCGCGACATGGCCGATCTCGAGGCACAGGCAACCGACCTCACTCTGCGCGGTGCCGCCAGCGCCAAGGCCGCCCGCTTCGATGCCCACGATGCCGCAACCTTCGCCCCGATCATCGAAGCCGCCGAAAGCCTCGCTGGCGAAGGCCCGATGAACTGCGCCGTCTTCGTCGGCTCCATGCCCCCGCAAGACGCGATCGACGCCGACCCGTCCCTGATCGACGGCACGGTGACCGACAGTTTCACCGGCCCCGCTCGCTTCCTCCAGATGCTGGCCCCCAAGCTCGAAGCAAAGGGCAAGGGCCTCGTCATCGGCGTTGGCTCCGTGGCAGGCGACCGGGGCCGCATCGGCAACTACGTCTACGGCGCCGCCAAATCGGGCTTCTCAACCTACCTCGCCGGCCTGCGCAACCGCCTTGGCCGCTCCGGCGTGCATGTGATGACCGTGAAGCCCGGCTTCGTGGATACGGCGATGACATGGGATGTCGAGGGCATGTTCCTCGTCGCCTCCCCCGCGCAGGTCGCCGCCCACATGCTCAAGAAGGGCCGCAAGGGCCGCAACGTGCTCTACACGCCCTTCTTCTGGCGCTACATCATGGCCATCATCCGCAGCGTCCCCGAGCCGATCTTCAAGAAACTCTCGGTCTGAGCCCACCGCCCGGTGCCGCCCCAAGCGCGGCATGGACCTCACGGGCATAATACCTGATGCTGCCCCCACAGGTTGCACGGCCACCGCCCTGCAGCCGCTATCGGGGAATGGTCGGCGAATATGCCCAAACGGCGCAGCGCAGGCGGGATGCTTCTGGCGGGGGTGCTGGCCGTGCTGGCCACCATCGTCACCTTCGCCATTTCGCTCACCAGCCTGCAAGCGCGCATCGCCTCGATTCAGCAGGTCGAACTGCGCTTCGAGACCACTGCACAAGAGCTTCTGGCGACCGTCGGCTTTGCCGGGCTGATCCACGACTTCAAGAACTGCGTGATCCGGGGCGGGGCCGAACCCGCCTATTGTGACGCCACTGAGGCCCGCGCCGCCGAGGCGCTGGTGCTGCTGGCCGAGTTGGAGGCCTCCGCCACGGCGGGCGGCGTTGCGCTCGAGGCCGCGCCGATCCTCGAGATGGTCGAGGCCTACCGCTCCCGCGTGCCGCAGGTGCGCGCGGGCCACGCCGCCGGGCGGCCCGCCGAGCAGATCGACGCAGCCGTGCGCTGGGATGACGAGCCGAGCGCCCGCGCCTTCTCCGCCATCATCGAAACCACAAGCCGCCAGATCAACGCCCGCGTCGAGGGGCTCTACCGCGACACCTTCATCCAATACACCCTCGCCATCCTCGTGCTGCTCTGCATCGGCGGTTGGCTTCTCTTTGCCATCCGCACCGAGAGCCGCGCCACCCGCGACCGCGAGAGCCAGCTCACCGCGGTCTTCTCCGCCGTGGCGGGTGGGCTGGTGGCCTTCGACGCCGAAGGCCGCATCGCGCTGACCAACCCCGCCGCGGCAGACATGCTGGACCTCCCCGATCAGCCCACGCCCTTCGACTGGCCCGCGCATGTCGAGATCACATGGGCCGAAGCCTCCGCCGCAGGCCGCACCGAGCCGCCGCTCTCCACCGCGCATGCGGGCGGGCGGTTGCACGAGGAACTCTGCCACCTGCGCCTCTCCGCCCCCTCCAGCCGGCCTGACCGGCTGCTGCGCGTCAGCGCCGCCCGCCTCGACCTGCCGGGCCTCGGGCTGCGCAGCGTGCTGACGATGGAAGACGTGAGCGAGCAGGAGCAGCAGCGCCGCCGGATCGAGCGCGTGGCCCGCCTCGATGCCCTCGGCCAACTCACCGGCGGCATCGCGCATGACTTCAACAACCACCTCGCCACCATCCTCTACGCCGTCGACCTTGCCGCGCGCGAGGTCGAAAGCGAGCGCGGGCAGGTGCTGCTGCAAAGCGCTCTGCGCACCGTGGAGCGCGGCCGCGAACTGACCGATCGCCTGCTGTCCTTCGCCAGTCGCCACCCCGGCACACCCCGCGCTGAGCGGGTCGAGGCCGTGTTCACCGGCCTGCGCCCCCTGGCCGAGGCCGCCCTGCCCGCCACGATCACCATCGAGTTTTCGCAGGCGGAGCCCGATCTGAAGCTGCTCTGCGATCTCGGCCAGCTCGAAAACGCCCTGCTGAACATAATCCTGAACGCCCGCGATGCCATCCTCTCCTCCGGCATGGGCAGCCACCTGCGCGTTCATGCCCGCTCGATCACCCTGCCCGCAGGCCGCATTGGCGACCGGCAGGCGGGCGCCACCCCTGGCGCGGGCGAGTCGCATCGCTACGTCGAGCTTTCGGTTACCGATGACGGGCCAGGGATGACGGCAGAGGTCCGCGCCCGCGCCACCGAGCCCTTCTTCACCACCAAGCCGCTGGGCGAGGGCACCGGCCTCGGCCTCGCCATGGCCTACGGCTTCGCCCGCCAGTCCCGCGGTGACCTGACGATCTATTCCGAAGAGGGCCACGGCACCGCCGTCCGCCTGATCCTGCCCCGCGCCGATGCCACCGAAGATCGACGCGAAGAGCCAGTGCCCCCGCCCGATATCCTGCCAGCGAAGGGCGAAAGCATCCTTCTGGCCGAGGACGATGAGGAGCTGCGCACCACGATGGTCATCATGCTCGAAGACATGGGCTACCGGGTCGAAGCGGCGGCAAATGCTGCCGCAGCCCTTGAGATCGTCGAACGCGGCACCCCGATCGACCTCGCGCTTTGTGATGTGATCATGCCCGGCGAGATGAACGGCATGGATCTCGCCAAGCGTCTGCTCGCGCGCGACCCCGAGCGCCCCGTGCTCCTGATGTCAGGCTATGCCGGGCTCATCTCGGGCGAGGACGCCGAAAGTGATCTGCCGATCCTGCGCAAACCCTGCATGCCCGCCGAACTCTCCCGCGCCCTGCGGGCCGCCCTCGGGGATTGAGGCGCGGCTAGTCGATCTCGGGCAGCAACCGCAGCATCTCCATGTGCAGATCATCGGGCGTGAAGGGCTTGGCCAGCACCCCATCGGCGCCCAGCGACGAGGCCACCGAGAGGATCTCCGATTGCCCCGGTCGCGGCAACGCCCCGGTGATCACCACCACCGGCACCTTCGCCCAGTCCGGCGGGCGCACCGAAAGCCGCGCCTTGGTGATCATCCCGGTCAGCCGCAGCCCCCCGTCCGGCACCGGCGCGCCGCCTTCCTTGATGTAGATATCCGCCAGCACCATCCCGATGCCGCCCTGCTCCAGCCGTTCGATGGCCAGATGGGAAGAGCGCACGATCTCCGCCTCGTGCCCGCGCGATTCCAGCCCCAGCTTCAACAGGTTCGCGAACTCGAGATCGTCTTCCAGAATAAGAACCGTCGTCACCTGCGTCCTCCGAGGCTACCGGTGCGCCATAGAGCAGCCCCACAGGGCAGATTTCAAGGGCGGCGCACCCAAGCAGCCGCGGAATTCCACGTGCGCCCGCTGGCCACCCGGCCTAACCTGCCGCCATGAAACAGAGCATCGCCCACATCGCCCTTGTCGTCCGCGACTATGATGAAGCCATCGCCTTCTACTGCGAGACCCTCGGCTTCGAACTGGTGGAAGACAGCTACCAGCCCGAGCAAGACAAGCGCTGGGTCGTGGTGCGTCCGCGCGGCGGGCAAACCTCCGTCCTGCTGGCCCGGGCGAGCAAGCCCGAGCAGGAGCCCTTCATCGGCAACCAGGCCGGCGGGCGCGTGTTCCTGTTTCTCCAGACCGATGATTTCTGGCGCGATTACAACGACCTCAAGGCCAAGGGCGTGAGCTTCGAGCGCGACCCGAAAGAGGCCCCCTACGGCACGGTCGCCGTATTCCGTGATCTCTACGGCACGCTTTGGGATCTCGTGCAGTTCACTGACGGTGCAAACTGAGCCTGCCGCCCTTCGGGGCTTCCAAGCCACTCATCCCAGCCACGTAGGGTGCGCATTCATCGCGCACCGCTACTGCGCCTACCCGCCAAACCATTCCTGCCAGAGCTTCGCCGCCCAGAACATCAGCGACAGGGTGAAGAGCATCACCCCCAACCCCACGCGGTCGCGGGCGGCAAAGACGATGGGGTCATAATCCATCTTGCCCTGCCACCCGATCCGCACCATCCGGATCAGCCAATGGGCCAGAAACGGCATGGCCGCCCAAAGCAGCCAGCGGTCGGGGTAGAGCGCCTTGGCCTCTGGCGACAGCGTATAGATGAAAAAGATCAGCAGCGCCCCGAACACACCGATGCCCGCCACGTTCAGCAGGTCATGCCGGTCAGGCCGCCCGTAGCCCCGGCCCGGCAGGCGCTCGTCATCCTCCGCCTTGGCCAGTTCGGTGATCCGCTTTACGCAACCCAGTGTGATGAACACCGGAAAGACGAAGACCAGCATCGCACTGGTGATCGCAACCTCCCCCGCCGCGGCGCCCGCGACCACGCGGATGGTATAGAGCGAGGCCAGCACCACGATATCCACCCAGCGCATCCGCTTCAGCTTCAGCGAATAGGCCAGCGAGGTGGCGATGTAGAGCACGACGATCCCGAGGAAGGCCCAGTTGAGCGCCGCCGCAAGGATCAGCGACGAGAGACCCAGAGCGATGGCGATGATCATCCCCACCCCGATTGGCACGGTCCCGGCAGCAAAGGGGCGCTTGCACTTGGTCTTGTGCAGCCGGTCGGCCTCCAGATCGAGCAGGTCGTTGACGATGTAGATCGAGGAGGCGGCGAAGGAGAAGGCGATGATCCCCACCAGCACCGGAAGCAGCGCCGCCAATGTGAACTCATGCGCCGCGACAAGCGGCAGCAACAGCAGCACGTTCTTCACCCATTGGTGCGGGCGCAGCGCCTTGATCAGGTCGCCAAATCTCCAGCCGCCGCCGTAGGTCACCACGTTGCGGCCCTTGGCGGCCAGCCGCGCCGCGACCGAGGGCTGCTCACCCACCATGATCACGTTTTCCGCGTGGTCCCAGACCTTCGCATCCACCGGCGCATTGCCCGCGTAGTCGAAGCCCTGCTCGCCGTAGGCCTCCACCAGCACGCCCGCCTTGGCCGCGCCCTTCAGGTTGATCTCACCGGTCGAGGCAAACACCCGGTCCGAGAGGCCGTGGTCTGCGGCCACCTGTTTCACCAGCGAGTCGTGCGAGGCCGAGGCCAGCACCACCTCCCTGCCGCGCGCCGCCGACTTCTCAGCCAGCGCCTTGATGTCGGGGTTCACCGGCATCAGATCGGTGCGCAGCGGCGCGATCCCGGTAAGCGCGGCCTTCAGCTTTTCCGGCTGGCGCAGGTGCCGAAAGCTCACTGCCAGCGTCGCCAGCGGGTCGCGCCCCAGCCCGGCCCAGAAGTTCTCGAGCAGCAGATCGGTCTTCAGAAAGGTGCCGTCGACATCCAGCACCAGCGGTTTGGTGTCTGCCACGCTGTCAGCCCCCTGCGAAGACGCACCCATCGCTCACAAGCTGCGGCGGGGTCAGGCACAGGCCGCGCGCCACCGTCCAGGCTGCGAGCACCTTTGGCACGTAATCCCGCGTCTCGGCATAGGGCGGCACGCCGCTGTTCTTCTTCACCGCGCCCTCGCCCGCGTTGTAACCGGCCAGCACCAGCATCGGGTCGCGGTCGAACTCCTTCATCAGGAAGTTCAGGTAGGCCACGCCACCCTTGATGTTCTGCTGCGGGTCGTTCACGTCATCCACGCCAAAGCGGGCCGCCGTGTCGGGCATCAACTGCATCAGCCCCTGCGCGCCCGCCGAACTGACCGCCTCGATCTTGCCCGCGCTCTCGATCCCGATCACCGCCAGTACCAGCGCCGGAGACACATCGGTGCCGATCGTCGCCTTCAGAATGTCCGGCCCGTGCTTGTCGGCGATTTTCTTGAGGTGCGAGAGCCGCGGCGCCTTCACCACCTTGCCCTCCGGCCCGTTGGTCAGCATCTGCACCGCTGCATCGAGCCGGCCGGGGCCCTTGGCGCTGAGCGAGGGCGAAATTTCTGTCCAGAACCAGCCGTAGGTAGGCGCATCCGGCAGGGCCACAGGGTCCACGCTGGCGGTGATCACCTCGCCTTCGCCTTCCGTGGCCACCGCAGGCTCGGCCTTTTCGGCCTTGGCCGCAGGCTTGGGCAGGGCCGCTATATAAGCAGCCTGCGCCTTCGGGTCGATCTGAACGGTAATCCGCTTGCCCGGCAGCCCCTTGCCCGGCTTCACGCGCTTGAAGGTAAAGTCCGGGTAGCTCCCGGAACTCTCCGCAACAGCCTGACCGGCAAGGCAAATACCCGCCGCGGCCAGACCGGCCATCATCATCTGACGCATGTTTCGCGCCTTTCCTGCTCAATAAACGTTGTTATCGTTTTGCCTGACCCTCGCAAAAACCGGGGCCTCTGGCCAGTGAGCCTGCGACAATCGCTCCGCTGAGCGGTGATTTTGCCGCACTCGGGCCAGAATACCTGCATGACCTGAAGGCAAGGTTAACCTTTTAATCCATCAAAATCAGTGCCTTGCATAATTTCCCGCCAATTTTTTGCAGCGCTTCAAAATTGTACGAACCCCGCCCAATTCATGCCCCAATCCGGGGGCTAATTAGCTTTCATACCGAGACGGGGATCGGGCCATTTCAGAGGCCGGCCCGAGATGATCCGCCCTGGTTGATACTGGAAACGAGCGAAATCCTTGGAGGGATATACTATGAAACTGTTCAACCTCGTGAAGAACTTCCGCAACGACGAAGACGGTGCTGTGACCGTTGACTGGGTTGTGCTGACCGCCGCCATCGTGGGCCTCGGCATTGCCGTTCTCGCCTCCGTCTCGGGCGGTGTGCAGACCCTGGCCGGCACCATCTCCGGCAACCTGGCCGGTCAGACCATCGCGTCCTACTAAGTCGCGGCAGTCTCGCCAAAAGAGCCGCGTCTCCTCGGAGGCGCGGTTTTTCTTTGTCCAGACGGCAGCTCCCTGGCCTGAAACGACACTACGTCATTTCACCAACTTACCTTCCGCTTACCACTTTCGCGCCGCATTTGGTCGCAACAGTGAAATTGTAGAAGACCAAGACCGTCGGCATGGGGAGCCGGCCCGAACCGGAGAAGACACATGGAAAACCTGCTTTCCAAGTTTGTGCGTGACGAAGACGGTGCGGTTACCGTCGACTGGGTCGTGCTGACTGCTGCCATCGTGGGCCTCGGCATCGCCGTGGCCACTGTGGTGGGCCAGGGCGCGATGGATCATTCCACCAGCCTCGGCAACTACGTCAGCGGCATCACGATCGCCAGCTACTGAGCTGGCCCCTGCCAGAACGGCGGACGCAAACCAGACTTGAACAATGAAGCGCCGGCCCTGGGTCGGCGTTTCTTTTTTAACAACATTTCATCCGGGCGCCGCAGCCACGCCCCGCTTCTGCCCGAATTGACGGCGATAAAGATGCCACGAGCAAGTTTGACTCGCGGGCGGCATGTGGGGCTCTTCCGCCTTTCCCCCGACCCGTGGCAAGTGAGAAAGGAAATACCATGCGTATGGTTTTCGGACTGGTCCTGATCATCGGGGTCGCGCTGGCAGGTTTCGCCGTCTACATGGCACAGGGCTACCTCGCCAAAACCACCGCCGAGCGCAACGCGCTCATCGCCGCGCAGCAAAAGGCAAAACCCACGGTCAACCTGATCGTGGTCAAGAAAGACAAGGCCTATGGCGAACGTCTGACCCCGGAAGACGTGGTCGCGATCCGCTGGCAAAAGGACAGCCTCCCCGATGGCCACTACCTCGAGATGGAAGAACTCTTCCCCGTCGGGAAAGACCCGCGCACCGTCATCACCGCGATGAACAAGTTCGAGCCCGTGCTGAAAGCCAAGGTGACCGAGCCCGGCGAAGATGCCGGCATCACCTCGCGGCTCGACAAGGGCAAGCGCGCCTTCGCCATCAAGGTAGACCGCACCTCCGGCGTGTCCGGCTTCCTGCGTCCCGGTGACCGCGTCGATGTCTATTGGACCGGCTCCATCAGCGGGCGCGAAGTGACCAAGCTCATCGAGACCAGCATCAAGCTGATCGCCGTCGACCAGACCTATGACGAGGGCCACACCAGCCCGTCGATTGCCCGCACCGTGACCGTGGCGATCTCGCCCGATCAGGTCGCCTCGCTGGCCCAGGCCCAAAGCACCGGCCGCCTCTCCCTCGCCCTCGTCGGCGCTGAAGACGAGACCGTGGCCGAAGAGGTCGAAGTCGACCAGAAGCGCCTTCTGGGCATTCAGGAAAAAGAAGTCCGCGAAGTCGAAGTGCAGCGCGTCTGCACCACCAAGGTCCGCAAAGGCGCCGAGGTGGTCGAGCAGCCGATCCCCTGCACCAACTGAGCCGACTCGCAGATCTCACTTGCCAACAGGCCCGGCCCTCTCTGGAGCGCCGGGCCTTCCCTCTTTGGGCAGGAGCTGCCCGTGCCGCACGGCTTAGAGCGCTACGCCGTTCTGGGTGTCACCCACGCCGGGCCTAACCACGGCGACACGACTTTCGGCAGAAGTCACGCCGGGCAATCCGCTGACTTCGGCAGCCAAGCCGGGCGCGAGGTCGTTACCCCGACTTCTCAAGAAGCCTGCCGCTATCCCTAGGGGCAACTTGCGCCGCGTGCCGCTACACATAGCGTCCTGTTGCTATGAAACTACATAAACGAATCGCCGCAACGCTTTGATTCTTGCAAAAAAACATGACTGCCCGCAGGATGTGACCACCACAAGTGGGCCTCAAGGCCCCATTTCCTAGTAGTGACTATAGAGGCAGGGTCACATGAAACTTAGAACGCTTATGGCGGCGGGCCTGCTTGGCCTTGCTGCTTTCATTCCCCATATCGAGGGCGCGGCCGCCCAGACCCTTCGGGTCATGTCCGGGTCCGCTTCGTCCAGCCTGAAAGTTCCGATGAACCGGGCCGTCGTCGTCGAGAGCGACGAGGCTTTCGCGGAGCTTTCCATCGCAAACCCCGGCATCGCGGATATCTCCACGCTGTCGGAGCGCACCATCTACGTGCTCGGCAAGGCACCGGGGCGGACAACGCTCACGCTGCTCGCGCCCGATGGCTCGCTCATCACCAACGTCGAAGTGCAGGTCACGCCGGATATCTCCGAGCTGAAAGAGCGCCTGCGTGAAGTGCTCCCCGGTGAGCACATCGAGGTGCGCCCCGCAAACGACGGCCTGATCCTGTCGGGCATCGTCAGCTCCGCCGCCGCGGTGGACCGGGCGCTCGACCTCGCCCAGCGCTACGCGCCGCAGCGGGTCAGCAACCTTCTGACCGTGGGTGGCTCGCAGCAGGTGATGCTGAAAGTCCGCTTTGCTGAGATGAACCGCTCCGTGTCCAAGTCGCTCTCCGCGTCCGTGGGCATCAACGGCGTATCCGGCGGTGGCGGCAACTTCGGCACCATCGGCGGCTCCGGCACCTATATCGACGGCAACAACCTCGGCAACCTGTTCGACGGCGACGCCTCGACCAGCGTCACCCGTTCGGGCGAGAGCACCGGCGCCATCTCCTTCGGCTTCGGCGGCTCCAACGTCGAGTTGGCCATCCTGCTGGAGGCGCTGGAGACCCGCGGCTTCATCCGCACGCTGGCCGAGCCCAACCTCACCGCCCTGTCGGGCCAAAACGCCGAATTCCTCGCCGGTGGCGAGTATCCGGTGCCCGTGGCCAACGACAACGGCTCGGTGACGGTGGACTTCAAGCCCTTCGGTATCCTGCTGAACTTCACGCCCCGCGTGATCGGCAAGAACATCAACCTGCGCCTCACGGCAGAGGTTTCGGGCGTGGATACCACCATCGGCTTCACCGATGCGGGCTTCACCGTCAACGGCTTCCGCACCCGGTCGACCTCGACCACCGTGGAGATGCGCGACGGCGAGAGCTTTGCCATCGCCGGCCTGTTGCAGGACGACTTCACCGACGGCATCTCCAAGGTGCCATGGCTCGGTGACATCCCGATCCTGGGCACGCTTTTCCGCTCGTCGGACTACCAGCGCAACCAGTCGGAGCTCGTGATCATCGTCTCCGCCCACCTCGTGACGCCCACCACCGGTGAAGCCCTCGCGCTCCCCACCGACCGTGTGCGCCCCCCCACCGAGCGTGAGTTCTTCCTCGGCGGCCATGACGCCATGCCCGCCAACGGCGCCTCCACCCGCAGCTCCACCAAAGGCGGCGCAGGCGAGGTGGCCCGGCAGGACTTCTCCGGTTCCTACGGCTACGTGATGGAGTGAAGACCATGAAAAAGGCACTCACCTTCGGCATCCTCTCCACCGCGATCGCGGTGGCCGGGTGCACGCCCCAGGCCGATAGGGCAGCGGGCAGCGACCTCGACATCGGTGGCTTCGGCAACTCGACCATGAACAACCACCTTGTTCATACCGGCCAGCGCAACGCGGCCATCGAGCTCAGCCGCAAGTTCGCCGCCGAGGCGCCGACCACGATCAACTTCGCCTTCAACTCCGCCGCGCTCGACGCCTCGGCCCGCGCCGCGCTGGACCAACAGGCAAGCTGGATCGCCCGCTACCCCACCGTGCGCTTCCGGGTCTACGGCCACACCGACCTCGTCGGCTCGGCGGGCTACAACAAAGCCCTCGGCCTGCGCCGGGCGCGCGCTGCGGTCAACTACCTCGTGTCCCGCGGGATTTCCCGCTCCCGGCTAGAGGCGGTCGCCTCCTTCGGCGAGACCCAGCCGCTGATCCACACCCAGGACCGCGAGCGCCGCAACCGCCGCACCGTGACCGAGGTGTCGGGCTTCATGGGCAAGCGCCCGTCGTTCCAGGACGGCAAATAC
This sequence comes from Vannielia sp. SX4, assembly GCF_052828525.1. The sequence goes on along the minus strand of NZ_CM128247.1, from coordinate 1,617,538 downwards.
GCGCTGTTCTCCTACACCGAGACGATCACCTCGGCGACCGAGCCGCACGAGTTGGTCATCATCGACGAACAAGGCAGCGACGAAGAACGCTGACACCGGGCCAAGGGAGCCCCCCTGCCCTGCCTCTCACACGGCAGGGGCCCCATCGCCACCCAGAACGCGCGCCACCCCCGGCGCGCGTTCTTCTTTTGAGGGGTTTCGTTTCCATCCCGGCAACAGAATCTGTGGATAAATCGAAGCATTGTCCCGCCCACAGGAAACAACGCCCTTACAAGAGGTTAATCCCCCGCCAGATACCCAACAATTTCGGTTTTTCAGCCGCATTCTTGCCCAACTTCGCGGGCATCAACTCTTCATTGGGAGCAGTGCGCGTATACCGACTCGCGCAAGGCACCCGGGCCAGAGGGGGCGGATGCCAGGCAAAACATGCTCCTCCCCTTCACCAGCACGCACCGGGTGTTGTTGTTAAAAAAGGACGTGAGGCAATGACGATGACCGCAGTTTTGCAGCCAGAACCGGCGCCCATCACGGCATGCACCGTGTCGCGTGACGTGCAGAACTTCGATCTGCTGATCGAAGACATGGAGACCGAGCTGGGTGAAAGCTGGGGCGACCTCGGCTTTGCCGATGCCTACACCTTCCTCGACCAGGACGAGGCGCAGGAACTCGAGTTCTTCGCCATTGCGCTGGACGGTGAAGACGAGGGCAACCTGCCCGAGATCACCGCCCTCATCAAGAAAGCCCGCGACCGCAAGGTCAAGGTCATCCTGATCGCCGAAGATGTCAGCCCGATCGTGCTGCACCAGCTGCTGCACAACGGCGCCGACGACTTCGTGCCCTACCCGCTTCCCGAGAGCGCCCTGCATGATGCTATCGAGCGCCTGCGCAAGCCCGAGCCCGAGCCGGCCGCTGCCGCACAGGCCGGCGGTGCCTCGGTGCCTGCCGTCTACACCGCCAGCGACCGCAACGGCGTTGTGCTCGCGGTTCACGGCATGGCCGGCGGCACCGGTGCCACCACATTCGCGGTGAACCTCGCCTACGAGCTCGCCACCTTCGACAAGGTCACCAACCCCCGCGTCTGCCTGCTGGACTTCGACTTCCAGTTCGGCTCCACCGCCACCTTCCTCGACCTCGACCGCAAGGAGGCCGTCTACGAGCTGCTGAGCGACACCGCCTCGATGGACAGTGCCGCCCTGCTCGCCGCGCTTCAGAGCTACAAGGACAAGGTGCAGGTGCTCACCGCGCCGGCCGAGATGCTGCCGCTGGATATCGTCACCCCCGAGGATATCTCGGCGATCCTTCAGGTGGCCCGCTACAATTTCGATTTCGTGGTCATCGACATGCCCACCACCGTCTGCACCTGGACCGAAACGGTGCTGGACGCCGCGCAGGTCTACTTCGCACCCATCGAGCTCGACATGCGCTCGGCGCAAAACGTCATGCGGATGATCCGGGCGCTGAAATCCGAGGATCTTCCCTTCGAGAAGATGCGCTTCGCGCTCAACCGCGCGCCCAAGTTCACTGACCTTTCAGGCAAGCAGCGCGTCAAGCGCATGGCCGAAGGGCTCGACATCGATATCGAGCTGATGCTGGCCAATGGCGCCAAGCAGGTCAGCGACAGCGCCGATCACGGCCAGCCGTTGGGCGAGTTCGCCCCGAAAAACCAGTATCGCCGCGATGTTCAGAAACTCGCCAAATCACTGCTCGACCTCGTGAAGGTCGAAGAAGAAGCGGTCTGACCGGACCCCTGTAGAGGAAACACCCCATGTTCTCGCGCTACAAGAAACAGGCCGCACCAGAGGCACCCGCGCCCAACCCGGCCGCCGCCGCTGCCGCAGCCGCCGCTCCCGAGCAGGCGGCTCCCGCCGCTGCTGCCCCCAAGGCCAAGCTCCAGCGCGCCGCGATCACGCCCCAGAAGGGCGTGAAGGTGGCCGCGGTCGCCACGCCCGAGGACAAGGAAAAGAAGCGCAAGGAGCGCCTCTCCGAGATCAAGGTGGAGCTGCACAAGGCGCTGCTCGACAACCTCAACCTCGCCGCACTCGAAACCGCGACCGAGAGCGACCTGAAATCCGAGATCGTCGCCATTTCGGCGGAGACGCTCGATGCAATGGGCGTCGTGCTCAACAAGGACGAGCGCGCCACGCTGCACCAGGATCTCTACGATGAAGTCACGGGCCTCGGCCCGCTCGAGCCGCTGCTGAAAGACGATGACGTGAACGATATTCTCGTCAACGGCCCCAAGCAGATCTTCGTCGAACGCGCGGGCAAGCTCATGCTGTCCGACATCACTTTCAAGGATGAAAAGCACCTGCTGCGGATCATCGACAAGATCGTGTCGGCCGTGGGTCGCCGTGTCGATGAAAGCAACCCCTACGTCGACGCCCGTTTGCAGGACGGCTCGCGTTTCAACGCGATGGTCCCGCCGATCGCAGTGGATGGCAGCCTCGTCTCCATTCGTAAATTCAAGAAAGAAAAGCTCGCGGTCGACGACCTCGTGAAGTTCGGCGCTTTCACCGAGGAGATGGCCGCCTACCTTCAGGCCGCCGTCGCCTGCCGCCTCAACGTGATCGTCTCCGGCGGTACCGGCTCCGGTAAGACGACAACGCTCAACGCCCTGTCGAGCTTCATCGACAACTCCGAGCGCATCCTGACCATCGAGGACACGGCGGAACTTCAGCTCCAGCAGACCCACGTGGGCCGGATGGAAAGCCGCCCCGCCAACGTCGAGGGCAAAGGCGCCGTGACCCAGCGCGACTGTCTGCGCAACGCTCTGCGGATGCGCCCTGACCGCATCATCGTGGGTGAGACCCGCGGCGAGGAAGTGATCGACATGCTGCAGGCCATGAACACCGGCCACGATGGCTCCATGACCACGATCCACGCCAACTCGGCGCGTGACGGCGTGTCGCGTCTCGAGAACATGATCGCCATGGCCGGTATCGAAATGCCGCTGAAGGCCGTGCGCTCGCAGATCGCCTCCGCTGTGAACCTCATCGTGCAGGCCTCGCGCCTGCAGGACGGCTCCCGCCGGATGGTCTCCATCACCGAGATCACCGGCATGGAGGGCGAGGTTATCTCGATGCAGGAGATCTTCCGCTACGAGCGCCTCGGGCTGGCCTCTGACGGCAAGATCATCGGCCGCTTCAACGCCACCGGCGTCCGCTCGGCCTACTCCGACCGCTTCAAATCCTGGGGCTACGACCTGCCCGCCACCATCTTCGAACCCATCGCCGCGCAATAAGGGGGAGCGCAGCCATGCAGATTTCAGCAGAACCAATTATCTACGGCCTCATATTCGTGGCCGTACTGGTCATGGTCGAAGGTATCTACCTTGTCGTCTTCGGCAAGTCGATCTCGCTCAACAGCAAGGTCAACCGCCGCCTCGACATGATGGAAAAAGGCGGCAACCGCGAAGAAGTGCTCGAACAGCTCCGCAAGGAGATGAAGCAGCACATGACGACCAAGAGCATCCCGCTCTACTCGATCCTCGCCGACAAGGCCCAGAAAGCCAACATCGCCTTCTCCCCCGGCGCGTTGGTCGGCATCATGCTCGGCCTCTCCGTCGTGGCCTTCGGCGCCCTCTCCGTCGCCTCCACCGCCGGCATCGGCGTGCGCATCATCGTCTCCCTGGCGATGGGCATCGGCGGCGTCTATGTCTGGGTGAACAACAAGGCCAAGAAGCGCCTCACCCTCGTCGAAGAGCAACTCCCCGACGCCGTCGAACTGATGGTCCGCTCGCTCCGCGTCGGCCACCCCTTCTCCTCGGCGGTCAACATCGTCGCCAAGGAAGTGCCCGATCCCCTCGGCTCCGAATTCGGCGTCATCGCCGACGAGGCCGCCTATGGCCGCGACATGTCGGAATCCCTCAAGGATCTCGCCGAACGGATGGACATGCAGGACCTCCGCTTCCTCGCCGTCGCCGTCACCATCCAGCAGCAGTCGGGCGGCAACCTCGCCGAGATCCTCGAAGGCCTCGGCAAGGTGATCCGCGCCCGCTTCAAGCTGTTCCGCCGGGTCAAGGCGATCACCGCCGAAGCCAAGTGGTCCGGCATGTTCCTGTCGATGTTCCCGATCCTCGCGATCATCATGATCAACGTGATCAAACCCGACTACTACGATGACGTGAAGGACACCGCCGCCTTCATCCCCGCCTGTATCGTCGTCGCCACCTTCCTCGTCGTCAACGTGGTCTTCATGAAGATCATGGTGAACATCAAAGTCTGAGGCCGCCCGCATGGAACTCCTTCAAAACGCCAACGACTGGCTGATCGCAACCTTCGGCGACCTTGGCCCGCTCTACGCCATCGGCGCCCTCGGCCTCGTGCTGGTGCTGCTCACCCTGCCCTCCTTCCTCAAGAAGCCGGCAGACCCGATGGACAAGCTCAAGGGCACCGGCGGCGGCGCACGCGCTGCCAAGGCCGACGACCCGAAGGGCGCCAAGCTCCGGACCAAGAACAAGAACGCCGAGAAGCTCGACAAGTTCGCCACCTTCCTCGAGCCCCAGTCGGCCGAAGAGATGAGCGCCGCGCGGCTGAAGATGATGCAGGCCGGCTACCGCTCCAAGAACGCGGTGCGGATCTACCACTTCATCCAGTTCTCGCTCGGCATCGGCATGCTGCTGATCGGCCTGCTTATCGCCATCATCAGCTCCGCCAATGGCGAGGTCGAAACCCAGCAGCTCCTGATGATGGTGCTGATCCCGGGCTTCGCGGGCTACTACCTGCCCCGCTACTGGGTGAACCGCCGCCTGCAACAGCGCCAGGGTGAAATCACCAACGGCTTCCCCGACTCGCTCGACATGATGCTGGTCTGCGTCGAGGCCGGTCAGTCGATGGACCAGGCGATCATCCGGGTCTCCAAGGAGATCAAGCAGGGCTACCCCGCGCTGGCTGAGGAATACGAGATCGTCGCCCACGAGGTTAAAGCCGGTAAAGACAAGACCAACGTCCTGAAGGACATGTCAGAGCGCTGCGGCGTGCCCGACATCGCCTCCTTCGTGACCGTGATGATCCAATCCGCCAGCTTCGGCACCTCGATTGCAGACGCCCTCCGGGTCTTCTCCGAGGAGATGCGCGACAAGCGGGTAATGCGCGCCGAAGAAAAGGCCAACGTCCTGCCCACCAAGCTGACGCTCGGCACCATGATGTTCACCGTGCCCCCGCTGATGATCATCCTCATCGGCCCGTCGGTCTACCAGATCTACGACACGCTGAGCAACGCGACGTTCTTCTGAGGAATGGGGGCTACGGCCCCCATTCGGTTATTCTCGTGCGTGACGGACGAGTCTCACTGTGTGGACGGTAGAAGCCCACCAAGAGTGCGTTTCAACCAGCAGCGACATCACGGCGGCGACCACAGCGAATTCGCAAGTTCGGCCGAAAGCGGACTCTCCTTATGTTTTCGCGATGATGCAAGCGCAGCCCGGTTACCGGCCATTCGCCACAGGTGCAAATCACCCACGCCCGTCTAGTCGAAAAGCGCTTCTTGGATGAACGCGTCAATACTCTGATTGTTTTGAAACCGACCACGCAAGTCTTTATTAGTCAAAAGAGACAGCTCGAACTCTCGACAGGTTTGGTCAAGGAAGCGACTTGTGGCTATCAGACTATCATGGTCGCTCTCTTTTACTGTATCGCCGTGTAGCGCTTTCGAACGAAAGCCATAAGCTTTTTTCATTTTTGCAAAAGCGTCTCTAGGGGAGAGCGCATCAGCAACTGGGTTCAGTAGCGCCACTCGTTCGCTTAGTTGGTGAGATAGCTCCGCATTGGAAGTCGATAATAACGCCTCTAAGGCGGTGACATAAGTTGCAACTCGCGTGAGAACATCATCCTGCCTGCGGGCATCTATAACCCAGGTAATGAAGCAGTCAATCCTGCTTTCACCTTTGACCCGCTTGGTAGGCTTTTGATACGCCATCTTCGCATCGGCCATGTAATGCTGAGCCGACTTCGAAGCCATCGAGGCTGCGGAAAATATCTCCTTATAGTTGAAAGCAATGGTTTTCTCGTCCTTACCCTCCGCATTGTAAAAGTGAAGCTTCATGTCGTTTTTATGGATTATAGGTTGGCCACCGATGTCAACCAGCAGATATCCAGCGTCTGAATTGACATTGTTATCCCGATAAAGCCAAAGATTAGAAACGAAATTTTTAACCAGCGCATTTATGTCATTTAGCGTATCCAGCGCCTCATCATTGTTTAACGAGACCCCCTTCATCGGGATCATAACAAGAATGGAACTGTTAAGAAAATTAGCCTCAAGCGTTCCCAGCGTATCTAAAATTCCCGACCGATTTTTGCAAAGCAACAGTTTGTAGAAGTCACTGGCTTGCAAGATTTTTGATCCAGGGTAGCACTCAAAGAGGTCCGACCTTTCCGAAAGGTTTTTTGGCATATCAATACGCGTCAGCGGAACTATCGCGACCGCATCTCCAGGACTTTGAATATAGTGATCTAAGTTTCTTTTCATTTCTCTATCTTTCTAGTAGTCGAAGTTAGAAGTTAGCCTGTGCGATCAGCAGATAGAGCCTGAGCGCGAGAAATCTCCACCAATTTAGCCAACATAGCGCTTATCCAACTACCTACCTCCCTCAGCGTGTCGTAAACGCTCGTTTTGGTGCGTTTCAAAGAAACTGGCGAAGAGCTAGCTTGCAAAGCCGAAGTGGCTTCCGAAGCCCTGCCTCATAACTTACCATATGCGGCCTCGCTAAATAGAGGGGCCTTGAGCACCCGCCATCTCAGCATTTTCAAGCACTCGAAGCGTGTAAAACGGCACAGTGTGAAGGTCATTTTTGGCCAAATAACCGTGAGCATTCGCGTTTGCAACGAAAGTCCGGTTCTCACCCTTATTGGCACATCGTCTTTCGCACCGAGACCTATCAGTGCTCAAATCCGGAAGAGATATCCGGCACCTGCCAGCATAGCCCCTTTACCCTCCCCTACCCCAACGTCCCAACCCCTTAACGCAGCGTGCGTATGCATCGCGTATGCATGGGTTGTGCATCAGTTGTGCATCACTTGTGCTGGGGTGCTATGATACCTCCCTTCAAATCCTGCCCCACCGGGCGCCCCTGTCACCTTTTTGCCCCTTTCGCCGCCTGACGGCCGGAAGATGCGGGGTTGGTGGTTGCCAGAGCGGGGGCGCGCGCGCATCTTCGCGGCAACAAGAACCCGCAGGCGAGCAGTCTCCTGTCTTACAGATCGATCTTCCCCAAGGCCCTCGCGGCCCTTCTCCTGCTGGCGCTGGCCGCTTGCGGGTCTGATCGGCTTTCTGAATTGAATCAAGGGACTAAGGCCAGTGGCACCCGTTCCTACGAGGACCCGGACGGGTTGATCGTGGGGCACAGGCTGATGTCCGCGGGGGAGTATGAGTTGGCGCTCTCGGCCTATTACCGGGCCGGTGCCGAGCAAGGGTTGACGGTTGATGTCCTGAGCGCGCTGGGCAGTGCAAATCTCAAGCTCGGCCGCTTGGGCCAGGCCGAGGATCTTCTGCGCAAGGCCATCGAGAAGGATGAGAAATTTCCCCCTGCCTGGAACAACTTAGGCGTCATCCTCATGGAAAAACGCGAGTACGGCGAGGCCGAAAGGGTCTTCAAAATCGCCTTCGCGCTGGACAGTGGCAATTCCGCCGAGATCAAGAAAAACCTGAACCTCGCTATGGATCGCATGAAGATCCCCGGCTATGGTTCTGAACAAGAACAACAAACCAATTTCGACTTGGTGCGCAGGGGCAGCGGGCAATACCTTCTTCTCAGCACGCCATGAGGCAGCAAGAGCAGTAAAAGGACGCAGAAAAATGCGCCAGACATCCCTTATTTCCCTTGCACTTACCGGTGCCCTGGCCCTCTCGGCCTGTCAGAAATCCGCCGACGGCGAGGTCTCCCGCGCGATGGCCTCGGTGAACGCCGTAGACGAAAACGGCCTCTCCGACATCATGCTCACCGTCGCCGACCCCAACGAGGCGGTCAACTACTTCAAGCGCGCCAGCAAGGACAATCCCAAGCGGATCGACCTCAAGCGCGGCCTCGCCCTAAGTCTTGTCCGTGCAAAGAAAAATACCGAGGCCGTCGCCGCATGGCGCGCCGTGGTGAAGCACGAGGACAGCACGCTCGACGACAAGGTCGACTTTGCCGACGCCCTCCTCCGCAACGGCGACTGGAAGGAAGCCGAGACCACGCTCGACGGCATCCCGCCCACCCACGAGACCTACAAGCGCTACCGCCTTGAGGCCATGGTTGCCGACAGCAACAAGGAGTGGAAGAAGGCCGACAGCTTCTACGAGACCGCTGTTGCCCTCACCACGAAGCCCTCCGGCGTGCTGAACAACTGGGGCTACTCCAAGCTCTCCCGTGGCGACTACGGCGGCGCCGAAAAGCTCTTCGTCGAGGCGATCCAGTACGACCCGGAGCTCTTCACCGCCAAGAACAACCTCGTGCTCGCCCGTGGCGCTCAGCGCAACTATCAGCTGCCCTTGGTTCAGATGACCCAAGTCGAGCGAGCGCAGCTCCTGCACACCGCCGCACTGGCCGCCGTCAAGCAGGGCGATGTGGAAACCGGCAAGGGCCTGCTGCAAGAGGCGATCGACGCGCACCCGCAGCACTTTGAAGAGGCCGTGCGGTCGCTCAGGGCGCTGGAAAACAACGTCACCAACTGATCCGGGGCCGCATCCATGCTCGCCCCTGCAACGGCCAGCCTGTGGTTCTTCATCCTGACCGCGCCGATCTGCCTGTACGTGGCGTGGTCGGACATGGCTCGCATGAAGATCCCTAACAAGGCCGTTGTGCTGACCGTGATCGTCTACGCCATCGCGGGGCTGATCCTGCTACCTTTCGTCGACTACGCATGGCGCTGGCTCCACCTCTTCGTGGTTCTGGCCATCGGCTTCGTGATGAACATGCTGGGGATGCTAGGCGCCGGGGACGCGAAGTTTGCAGCCGCAATGTCCCCTTTCATCGCGCTGGGTGACCTGTTCAACGTAATGATGCTATTCGCTGCGATCATGTTGGCGGCCTTCGTGACCCATCGCATTGCCCGCTCGATCGGCCCCGTCCGCAACATTGTGCCCCATTGGGAAAGCTGGACGCGCAAGGACTTTCCGATGGGTCTCGCGCTCGGCGGAACGCTCGCGGCCTACCTTGCGATGGCCGCCAAATACGGCATCTAGCCCTTTTCCAGCAGGATATAGAGCGGTGTGCGGCTGACCTCGACCAGCGTGTCACCGCGCTGTGCGATCCGCTCCAGCACGAGGCCGCGCACCTTGGGGTGGATGGAGCATTGCGGCACGAGGATGTAATCGGCCGTATCGTAGCCCGGCAGACCGCCGTAGTACCACGGTGCGCCCTCTTCCAGTCGCTCGAAATCGCCAAAGAGCCAGATCGAGGAGAAGAGATCGGCGATGAAAATCCGCTCGCCCGCGTGGCCGCTCTCTGCAAGGCTCGTCGCCATGCTGTCGAACAGAGCGGAGAGGCCGAGCATCACCTCGCAACGCGGCAGCTCCTCGCCGTTCAGCACATCCGCCTGCCCGCGTTCGGCCCTCTCTGCCCATACATCCAAGCCGCTGCCCGGCACTTCCATCGGCACCCGCTTGTCAGCGCGCAGGGCGCGGACAGTTCCGGTTTGCAGATCGGCATGAAGGGTGGCGCGCGGCAGCAGCGGCACGTGCTGCGCGGCATCCTGCCCGAGGTGACGGATCGGGCTGTAAGCGAGGTTGATCGCAGAGGGCACAATCATGGCGAAAGCCGCGGCGCCTGAGAGGCCCACAGCCGTACGCATATCCCACCCTGCGCCATTGGTCGTTACTCCTTCAGGGCGTGCAGCGAAGAGCAGGATGCCCAGTAACAGGAGCCACTGCGGGTCGTTCCCGAAGTTCTGGAAGGTCACGTAAAAGAAGCCGGGTGTTAGGAGCAGCAGCACCAAGCCCTCTGTCATCTTCTTGGCCTGACGCAGCAGGATGACGCTGAAGAGCAGCACGATAGAGCCGCCAAGGTAGGCCGGCGCGGCGATGACCGCTGCGAATGGCGCTCCGGGGTTTGCCCGCACCTCGGAGGCCGACACCCGCAGCAGGTCACGCATGTAGGCCGCCCAGAAGTCGAGCCCGGCGAAGGCAGTCACGACTGCCACGATTGCAAGGCCGGTGGCCAATGCGAACATGAATGCGCGATGCTGCTTGTGCGCCAACAGCCCAACGGCGACCGGGATCACGAAGGCGGCGATGTAGGTGACTTTGCACAGCGCCAGAAAGGCCAGCGCGAGGCCCACCACGATGCCATCCGCGGTCTGGTTCTTGTAGCCGTCGACCGGAGGGAGGGTCGCAATGAGAATGGCGATGAAGGCTGCGGCCCAGGCCCAGCGATTGTAGTGCATGGAGATCGAAACCGAGCGCTCCGCCTCGCCGTGCACCAGCGCCGTGACCAGTACGATGACCAGCGCGCCAAAAAGGTAGGGCCAGTATCCCGTGAGCCGCGACAGCCCTGCGCGCCATGCCAGAGGCAAGAGCAGAAGCCCCATCAGCGCCTGGGCATAAAGGATTGAGGAACCGACCCCTGCCCCCAGCTTCACGAAAAGCGCGATGGGCGCGAAGGCCATGAAGCCGATCGGGGTCATGAAATCGAGATGCGGCCACTCGCCATCGGCCATACGAAAGACGATCTCGAGCAGGTGCAGCATGTCGCCTTCATGCTTGCCGACCAACAATTGGCCGCGCCACATCGCCAGCCCGGCCTCAACAGCGAGAACCGCCAACAAAACCACGAACAACCTACCGGCGTTTGTCTTTTTCATCGCTGCTCTTGTCCATTTTTTGGCCACAATAGCGGGGCACAGTCCTGCTCACCACGGGTATTGTCCACGCCTTGGGCGGTTATGCGGCGAAACTCGGGGAGATTTTGAGACGTGCGCCAAAAAACGAGCAGGTGACCCGGATGAACATGGAAGTGGCCAACGTAATTGCGCCGCCCGCGCCGAAGCGGTTGGAAGACATGCAATTGCCCCTGGTGATGATGCGCGACATCGTGCTGAAGACCATTTTCCGCAAGAACGTCGAGACCGTGGCCGAGATTTCGCCCGCCATCTGTCTGCCGATCCCTGTGACGCAGGAGTTGGTGGACCTCGCTCGCAGCCAGAAACTGATCGAGGCGACGGGTTCCATGACGGCAGGCGGCTCGGGCGAGATGGGCTATCAGCTCACTGACGCGGGCAAGGCTCGAGCGCTCGATGCTCTCGCACAGTCAGAATACTACGGCGCCATGCCGGTGCCTCTGGAAGTGTATCAGGAGCAGGTGAAGCGCCAGTCGATCCGCAACATCCAGATCACCCGTCAGCAGCTGACCGACGCGATGGGCCACCTGATCCTGCCCGACAGCCTGCTCGACCACCTCGGCCCGGCGGTCTCTGCCGGTCGCTCGATCCTGATGTATGGCCCGCCCGGAAACGGTAAATCCTCGATCTCGAACGGTATTCGCGATGCTATGGGGGACAAGATCTTCATCCCCCGCGCCATCGAATACGCCGGTCAGGTCATCACAGTTTTCGACCCAATTGTGCATACCGCCGTGGAAGAAGAGGCCGACGACCCCAACAGCCTGCGCCGCACATCCGGCCGTTTCGATACGCGCTATGTGCGCTGCGAGCGCCCGACCGTGATCACCGGCGGTGAGCTTTCACTCTCGATGCTCGACCTCGTCTACAACCCCACCGCACGCACCTATCAGGCCCCGCTTCAGCTGAAGTCATCCGGCGGCATCTTCATCGTGGACGACCTTGGCCGTCAGGCTGAGCCGCCGCAGGCGCTGGTCAACCGCTGGATCGTTCCGCTGGAAGAGAGCAAGGATATCCTCGCCCTGCAGTCGGGCGAGAAATTCGAGGTGCCCTTCGACACGCTGGTGATCTTCTCCACCAACTTCCACCCCAACGAGATCTTCGATAAGGCGGCCCTGCGCCGGATCTTCTTCAAGATCAAGATCGATGGGCCGGTGCAGGAAGATTACCTGAAGATCTTTGCGATGGTCGCCAAGAAGCGCGGTATGCCGCTCGATCAGGATGCGCTGATCCACCTGCTGAAGGTGAAATATCCGGAGATCGACAACATCTACGCCAACTACCAGCCGATCTTCCTGATCGACCAGATGATCGCCATCTGCGAGTTCGAGGGCATCCCCTACCAGATGACGCCCGAGTTGATCGACCGGGCCTGGGCGAACATGTTCGTCAAGGAAGAGACGATCGTTCACTAAAGTTCTCTGTCGGCGGCGGCGGCGCCTCCTCTTGCCGCCGCCGCCAGCCCGTCATCCGCGGGCGTCTGCAAGCGGGAGTTCCCGCAATCTCATCGATGTCACACAGGCCAGCAGGGCCACCGCCGCGCCGATCCAGAAGATCGGGTGAAGCGCGAGTGAGAAACCGTGCTGGACATGCGCCTGCGCCTCGGGCGACAGGGTGGCAATGGTCGTCGCGCTCATCGAGCGCAGGCTCGTGCCTTCGGGCAAAGTGCCGGCCAAGTTCTGCGCCAGACCGGTGCCGAAGAGTGCGCCAAAGGCCGCCGTCCCTACCGAACCGCCAATGAGGCGGAACATGTTGGCCGAGGCGGTCCCGACGCCGAGCATGTGCCGGGGCACCGCGTTCTGGATGGCGGCGACCCCTATGGAGAACACCGGGCCAAGGCCAAGGCCCACGAAGATCATCGACACAGCCACAAGCCAGAGCGGCGAGCCTTCGGAGAGGGTCGAGAGCGAGAGCATGGCCAAAGCAAGCAAAGCGGTCGAGAGCGTTGGCATGATCTTGTAACGCCCGGTGCGCGCCATGATCTGCCCTGCCCCGGTCGACGAGGCGATCAGCCCGGCCATCATCGGCGTCAGGAACAGCCCCGACACGGCGGGCGACACGCCCTGCACCACCTGCAGGTAGAGCGGGATGAAGGTGATGGTGCCGAACATGGCCACGCCCACCATGAAGCCCACGGTGTTCACGACGAGGAAGGTGTTGTTGCGGAAGAGCCCCAGAGGGAGAATGGGCTCTTCCGCACGCCGTTCGGCGAGAACGAACCCGGCGGCAGCGGCAAGCCCCAAGGCCACGAGGCCCAGAAAGGCGGCGCTACCCCAGGGGAGGACCGTCCCGCCGAGGTTGGAGCCAAGCACGGCCACCGAAAGAACGGTGGCGAGCAACCCGGCTCCGAGAAAGTCGAGCTTCGCCTTGCTGGAGCGCGGCGGCGTTTCAAGCGCGAAGCCGAGGACCACGAAGGCCAGCAGGCCGACAGGGAAGTTCACGAAAAAAATCCAGTGCCAGCTGAAAGCCTGAACAAGAAAGCCGCCGATCAGCGGGCCGATGACGGTCGACACCCCGAAGACGGCCCCGAGCAGGCCCTGTGCCTTGCCCCGTTCCCGGGGCGGCAACACATCTGCCACTACGGCCATCGACACCACGATGAGGCCGCCGCCGCCGAGGCCCTGCACCGCACGCCCGGCGATGAGCATCTCCATCGATTGCGCAAAACCGCAAATCGCCGAGCCTAGCACGAACACCAAAATACCGCCCTGGATGACCACCTTGCGCCCGAAGAGGTCACCGAGCTTGCCGCTCACTGGCGCGCCGATGGTGGAGGCCAGCAAAAAGGCGGTGATGACCCATGTGATGTGGTCCACCCCGCCGAGCTCCGCCACCATGATCGGCATCGCCGTGGTCACGATGGTTTGCCCGAGGGAGGCAAAGAGCAGAGTTGCCGCAACGGCAACCAGCACCAAACCCACTCGCCCGCTGGGTGCATTGTCTACAAAGGGCTTTTCGGTTGAAACAGTCACATGTATGTCCTTGCCACCCAAAGCCTGAAAGGCCTTGGTTATCGGGTTCATTGCATATATGTGTCGATAGCATATATATGTCAACCACACGGACAGGGGGAGCCACTTTGGGCGATAGAGACGAGCAAGTTATTCGCGATCTGGACCACGTCGGAGTCAGTGAAGATCTGGCCCGAAGTGCTCTTGAACTGGACGCGACGCTCCAACGCTGGCGGCGCCGTTTCACGAAGCGAGAACTTGGTCTGCGCGCCGTCCGCGAACTCGGGCTCAAGGTGGAACTTGCCGAGCTTGATGCGCTCATCGCCGTCTGGCGCCCCGCCAATGAATTTGGCGACGAGGACGAAGGCGAAACCACGGTCGGCACCGTCGCCACCCGCCTCGGCATTGACCCGTCCCGGGCCTCGCGCCTCACCACCGAACTGATCCGCAAGAAGCTGGTGCGCCGCGGCGTGAGCCAGGAAGATGCCCGCCGCGCCATTCTAGAGGTGACCAATGATGGCGACCGGATTGTCCAGGCCGTCCGGGCCTTCAAATTCTACACCCTCGGCCACTTCTTGAAGAGCTGGACCGAGGAAGAGGTGCGCACCTTCGTGCCGCTGATTGAGCGGTTCTCGTCATGGTCCGATGCCCCCGACGACCCCAGCGGCAAGATCGCCGCCGAGATCGACGCGCTGCGTGAAGGGCTGACAGATCTGGCAAACCAGAAGGACGACAAATAGAGCCGCATGGCCGCGCTTCCGCCACGCTTCGCCGATTGGTTCGCCCGCAACGGCTGGGAGCCGCACCCCCATCAGCTGGAGATGCTGGACCGGGCACAAGAGCCTGCCAGCCTGCTGATCGCCCCGACGGGCGGCGGCAAGACCCTTGCAGGCTTCCTGCCCTCGCTGGTGGAACTGGCGGATGGCAGCCACGAGGGGCTTCACACGCTTTACATCTCACCGCTCAAGGCCCTTGCCGCTGACATTCGGCGCAACCTTTTGCGGCCCGTCGAAGAGATGGGCCTTCCGATCCGGATCGAGGATCGCACCGGCGATACATCGGCCTCCGCTCGAAAGCGCCAGCGAGCCGACCCGCCACATATTCTGCTGACCACGCCGGAATCCCTGGCCCTTCTGATCTCCTACGAGGATGCGCCGCGTATCTTTGCGGGCCTCAGCCGCGTGGTGGTGGACGAAATCCATGCGCTGGCCGAGAGCAAGCGCGGTGACCAGCTCATGCTCGCGCTGTCCCGCCTTCAGGCCCTCGCCCCCGGCATGCGCCGAGTCGGCCTTTCGGCCACGGTCGAAGATCCGCCCGCGCTGGCCCGGCAATTGGCCTGCCACCCAGACCCCTGCAAAGTGATCCTCGCCGATCCCGGCCCCCTTCCCGACATCGCCATGCTCGAAACCGCAGCCCCCCCGCCCTGGGCCGGGGGCGGCGCGGCCCATGCAATCCCCGAGGTGCTGGCCGAGGTGCGCAAGCACCGGACCACGTTGATCTTTCACAATACGCGCGCGCAAGCGGAGATTTTCTTCCACAACCTGTGGCTCGCCAATGAGGAAGGCCTGCCGATTGCGATCCACCACGGCAGCCTCGCCCGCGAGCAGCGACAGAAGGTCGAAGCCGCGATGGTGGCTGGTGACCTTCGCGCCATCGTCTGCACCGGCACCCTCGATTTGGGTATCGACTGGGGCGATGTGGACCTAATCATCCAGATCGGCGGGCCGAAGAACGTCAAACGCCTCGTCCAGCGGATCGGGCGGGCGAACCACCGCTACAATGCCCCCTCCAAGGCCCGGTTGGTGCCCGCCAATCGGTTCGAGGTGCTGGAGTGCCGCGCCGCGCTGGAGGCCGCCGCCGAGCACGACCTCGATGGCGAGCCGCGCGGCCCCGGCCCGCGCGATGTGCTTTGCCAGCACATCCTGATCCGGGCCTGCGCCGGGACGTTCGATGAGGCCGAGCTATACCGTGAGGTCAAAACCGTTGGCGCTTATTGTGACCTGTCGCGGGCCGCCTTTGACGACTGCCTCGATTTTTGCGCCACCGGCGGCTACGCACTTAAGGCCTATGACCGCTGGCAGAAACTGATGCAGCGTGACGGCCTCTGGGGCCTGCGTGACCCGCGCACGGCGCAGCGCATCCGCATGAACATCGGCACCATTCAGGACACCGACTTGCTGAAAGTGCGAATGCGCGGCCGGGGCGGCCAGCCCCTCGGCGAAGTCGAAGAGGGCTTTGCAGCCTCGTTGACAGAGGGTGATACCTTTCTGATCGGCGGCGAGATCGTGCGGTACGAGGGGTTGAAAGAGATGACGGTGCAGGTCAGCCGTTCGGCCAACAAGACACCGAAGATCGCGGTCTTCGGCGGCACCAAGTTCTCGGCCTCTACCCGGTTGACCGAGCGCATTCTGGAGTTGATCCACGGCGATTGGCAGGCGCTGCCGGACGACACCCGCCATTGGCTGGCGCTTCAGCGCGAAGTCTCGCAACTGCCGCGCGGCGACAGGCTACTGATCGAGAGCTTCCCGTACGACAGCCGCGCGCACACCTGCCTCTACGGCTTTGCCGGGCGCAACGCCCAGCAGACGCTCGGCCTGCTCGTCACCCGCCGGATGGAGGAGGTGGGGCTGGACCCGCTGGGGTTCGTCGCCACCGACTACGCCACACTGATCTGGGGTCTGGAACAGGTGGAAGACCCGGCCCCGCTTCTGGCCCCGCAGGTGCTGCGTGACGTTCTGGAAGGGTGGCTGGCGAAAAACGCTGTGATGAAACGGACGTTTCGCGCCTCCGCCACCATTGCCGGGCTGATCGAGCGCAACCTGCCGCAAAACCGCAAAACTGGCCGTCAGGCGACCTTCTCCTCCGACATCCTCTACGACACGCTGCTGAAGTATGACCCCGATCACCTTCTGATGCGGATCACCCGCGAAGAGGCGATGAAGGGGCTTGTAGATTTCGGACGTGTCGAAGAGATGCTCGCCCGCGTCGAGGGCCGCATCGACCATGTGGTGCTTGACCGGGTCACACCCATGGCCGCACCCCTCCTGCTCGAAGTGGGCAAGGTTCCGGTGGCCGGCAAGGGCCGCGAGAGGTTGGCGGAAGCTGAGGCCGAGGCGCTCATGGCCAAGGCCGGTCTGTCGAGCGGGGGCTTGCAGTAATCCAACATTTCGGCCTAGGAACGGACCATGAACGCTCACGCCTTCACCTTCGCCGGCTGCCGTCTCGAGGCGCGCCCTACAGGAGCGCTTTGGCTTCCCGATGAGAGGCTGCTCTGCGTCTCTGACCTGCATCTTGGCAAGTCCGAACGGTTGGCCCGGCGCGGCGGCTCGCTTCTGCCGCCCTACGAGACCGTGGAAACGCTGGACAGGCTCGAGGCTGAGCTGGACTTGTTGGCACCGGACACCGTGGTTTGCCTTGGCGACAGTTTCGACGACTTGGGCGCGGCACTGGCCTTGCCCGACAGCCTCAGGGTGCGCCTCGCAGGCATGCAAGCCGGTCGCCGCTGGATCTGGATCGAGGGCAACCACGACCCCGGGCCGGTGGAGCTTGGCGGCGAGCACATGGCGCAACACGCCGTGGCGGGCCTCCGGTTTCGTCACATCGCGGAGGATGACTGCACGACGGGCGAGATCTCGGGGCACTACCACCCCAAGCACCGCCTGCCCCGCTCCGGCACTTCGCGCCCGGCCTTCGTTTACGATGGCACACGACTCATTCTGCCCGCCTTCGGCACCTATACCGGCGGCCTGCGGTGTGACACGCCCGAACTGCGCCGCCTCTTTGCAGCCCGTGCCATCGCCGTGCTCACCGGGCCGCGCGCCCTCGCCGTACCCCTGCCCTGACTGCGGAGTGCCTTGCCTCCCGGCGCGAATGCCCGCAGCCTGAACCGGGGAGGGCCGCAAATGGCAAGTATCGAAGACCGCATCCGCGACAGTTTCGCCCGACAAAGCATGATGGCAACGCTTGGGGCCGAAGTGGCTGCCATTGCCGAAGGCCGGGTGACCCTCAGCGCCCCCATCGCAGACCACGTTTTGCAACAGCATGGCTACGCCCACGCGGGCCTTGCCTTTTCGCTGGGTGACAGTGCGGCGGGCTACTCCGCCCTCTCGGTCATGCCGGAGGACAAGGAGGTTCTGACCATCGAGATGAAGATCAACCTCATCGCCCCCGCCGCCGGCACGCGGCTGGTCGCGGAGGGGCGCGTCATCAAGAATGGGCGGCGGCTGGTTGTGGTGGCGGCAGATGTGTTTGCCGTCGATAACGAAACGCGCCGCCATTGTGCGGTCCTACAGGGTACGATGATCCCGGTGTGACACCTGGAAAGAAAGGAAAGCGAGATGGATAGCACCACCGAAGGCAGGCTGATCGCCCAGCGTCAGGTCATCGCGATGATCGTCGCCGGGCGCGGCAAGGACGACATCCTGCAATGGCTGGAGGAGGCCATGCGCGACGGGCAGGAAGACCCGGGCGCAGTCAATGAGGAGGCCTTTGCAATCGAGGGCGCATTGGCGGACGAACGCCAAGCGCTCGCCCGCGAAATTCGTCTGCGCTCAGGCGGTTAGACCTTCGGGCTCCGGCAATCCATGCGCCCGGCAGCAGGCGGTGAGCGTGTTGGCCAGCAGGCAGGCGATGGTCATCGGCCCGACCCCGCCCGGCACCGGCGTGATCGCCGCTGCGTTTTCCGAAGCCGCCGCGAAATCCACATCGCCCAAGAGTTTCGTCTTGCCCGGCTTGTCGGGGTGCGGAATGCGCGTGATACCCACGTCGATCACCGTCGCACCCGGCTTGACCCAATCGCCCTGCACCATCTCGGCCCGCCCCACGGCGGCGATGAGAATATCGGCGCGGCGGCATACTTCGGCGAGATCTTTGGTGCGCGAGTGGGCAATGGTCACCGTGCAGTTGTCTTGCAACAGGAGCTGGCCCATCGGCTTGCCAAAGAGATTGGAGCGCCCGATCACCACAGCCTCCTTGCCGGTGAGGTCACCGAGCTGATCGCGCAACAGCATCAGGCAGCCGAGCGGCGTGCAACTCACAAGCGCCTCGCCGCCGGTCGCCAGCAACCCTGCGTTGGTCACGCTAAGCCCGTCGACATCCTTGGTCGGGTCGATCCGCGCCACCGTGCGGCGCTCGTCAAGCTGCTCGGGCACCGGGAACTGGCAGAGGATGCCATGCACCGCCGGATCGGCATTGAGTCTGTCGATCAGGGCAAAGAGCGTCTCTTCGGAAGCATCGGCGGGCAGTTTGTGCTCGAAGCTGGCCATGCCAACCTCAACTGTCTGCCGGTGCTTGGCCGCCACGTAGACCTCGCTCGCCGGGTCTTCGCCCACCAGCACCACGGCGAGGCCGGGCGTGATGCCATGCTCGTCCTTGAGCCGCGCCACATGGCCCGCCACCTTTTCCCGAACCGAGGCCGCGAAGGCTTTTCCGTCGATCGTCTTTGCGCTCATGTGGCTCTCCATCTGGGTGCGTATCCTGTGCCAGCGCCTAACGGTCGGCGCCGCCGGTGCCAAGCTGCTCTTGCTCGCGGGCAACGTAAAAATCGATCATCTCGCGCCACATGGTGCGGGCAAGTTCCGGAGCGAACCCGGCAGCCTCTGCCTTGGCGGTGACGTTCTTAAGCACTGCCTCGGCGCGGGAGGGAGCGGCGGCAGAGATGCCTGCCGCCCGCTTCAGCGCCGGAACGCAATCCACATGCGCCTGCCGCTCCGCCAGCAGGGTGATCAGCGCCGCATCGATCTGGTCGATCTGCGCGCGCATCTCCTCCATGGTGCCGATCTCGGCAGGCGGCTTGCGCATCAGAACAGCCCTTCCACGTCGCCCGCCTCGTTCAGGCCGATGCTTTGCGCGGCAGGGGTCCGCGGCAGGCCCGGCATGGTCATGATCTCCCCGCAGATCGCCACGATGAAACCGGCTCCGGCAGAGAGGCGCACCTCGCGCACAGGCACCGAATGGCCGGTGGGCGCGCCGCGCAGGTTGGGATCGGTCGAAAAGCTGTATTGCGTCTTGGCCATACAAACCGGCAGGTGGCCGAAGCCTGCCGCCTCCCACGCGCGGAGCTGGTCGCGGATCTTCTTGTCAGCCAGCACTTCGTCGGCGTGGTAGATGCGGGTCGCGATGGTTTCGATCTTCTCGAAAAGGCCCAACTCGTCGGCATAGAGCGGCGCGAATTGCGAGGCGCCGCTATCTGCAATCTCGGCCACGCGGGTCGCCAGCGCTTCGGTGCCTTTCGAGCCCTCGGCCCAGTGCTTGCAGAGGATCGCCTCCGAACCCATTTCGGCGACATAGTCCTTCACCGCCTGCACCTCAGCATCGGTGTCGGAGACAAAGTGGTTGATCGCCACGACCACTGGCACGCCGAAGCTCTTTACGTTCTGGATATGCCGCCCGAGGTTGGGGCAGCCCGCTTGCACTGCTGCCACGTTCTCCGCGCCGAGGTCGGCTTTGGCAACGCCGCCGTTCATCTTCATCGCCCGCACCGTGGCCACCAGCACCACGCAGTCGGGCGCGAGCCCGGCCTTGCGGCACTTGATGTTCATGAACTTCTCGGCCCCGAGGTCGGCGCCGAAGCCCGCCTCGGTCACCACGTAGTCGGCCAGTTTGAGCGCGGTCGTGGTGGCGATGACCGAGTTGCACCCGTGGGCGATGTTGGCAAAGGGGCCGCCATGCACGAAGGCCGGGTTATGCTCCAGCGTCTGAACGAGGTTGGGCTGCATCGCGTCCTTCAAGAGCACCGTCATCGCCCCAGCCGCGCCAATCTGCTCGCAGGTGATCGGCTCACGCTCGCGGGTATATGCCACGATGATCCGGCCGAGCCGATCTTCGAGGTCCGCAAGATCGGTCGAAAGGCAAAGGATCGCCATGACCTCGGAGGCCACGGTAATGTCAAACCCGCCCTGTCGGGGGAAGCCGTTGGCCACTCCGCCCAGGCTCACCACTACATCACGCAGAGCGCGGTCGTTCATGTCCATCACCCGGCGCCAAACGACGCGGCGCTCGTCGATGCCCAGCTCGTTGCCCCAGTAGATGTGGTTGTCGATCATCGCCGAGAGCAGATTGTGTGCGCTGGTGATCGCGTGGAAATCGCCGGTGAAATGGAGGTTCATCTCCTCCATCGGGACAACCTGCGCGTAGCCGCCGCCAGCCGCGCCACCCTTCATGCCGAAGCAAGGGCCGAGCGAGGCTTCGCGGATGCAGATCGCCGCCTTCTTGCCGATGGCGTTCAGCCCGTCACCAAGACCAACTGTGGTGGTCGTCTTGCCCTCACCTGCCGGGGTCGGGTTGATCGCGGTCACGAGGATAAGCTTGCCGTTTGCGCGGTCCTTCAGGCCCGAGATAAACGTCTCACCGACCTTGGCCTTGTCATGGCCGTAGGGCAGCAGGTGCTCCTCCGGAATGCCCAGCTTTGCGCCGATCTCCTGAATGGGGCGTTTCTTCGCCTCGCGGGCAATCTCAATGTCGGATTTCACGCTCATGGGGCCTCCCTCCTCCGGTCGCGGTGTTACTCACGTGGTAGCGCTCACGCCAGCCCGGCAGCGGGCCTATTGCGACATATTCGGGCGCGGAAACGCCGGGTGCGGGAAACCGGGGTTGCCGATTGGAAACCCCGGTAGCTCAGGTGCCCGCCCAGGCGGGCTGGTCGGGGAGGAACACAGTGAGCGTGTCTCCCACCGCAATCCGGCCCTCGCGTTCGATCCACGCGGTGACACCACGCTTTCCCATCGCCGCCGCCTTGAAGCCCTTGCCGTGTCCGGGGTGGGTCTCTTCGATTTCCTTGGCCGGAAAGTTGCACGGGCCGTTCTCAAGGTCGACGGTGATCGTCGCGCCCGATGGCGCCTGAAGCCGGGTGCCGGGCGGGATGTGGGAAAAGTCCGGCAGGCCGGAGAGAACGAGCGATGCGCCGAGGAGGTCCGGCGAAAGCGCCTCGAGGCCAAGGGTCTGCGCGATTTCGGCCAATTCCTCGGCTGAGAGGATCGACAGCTGGCGGGTGTTTCGAATGGGCGTGCCGCGCTCCGGGTACAGCGCGAGGACGCGCGAGCAAGAGGGCCGCGTCGCTCCACCGTGGTCTTCTCCGGGGAAGCCTTCCAGCGTGGCATCCACCGTTTCGAGCGGCTCCGAGCGCAGGGTGGCCTCCCTGCTCTCAACCCAGCCCAGCCAGGTCACCGTGGCAGTTGCGTCGATCTTCTTCAGTCCGGCCATTGCGCGTTCCTTCATCTGTTGCGGCGGACCGTAAGGAAGAGCCGCCGGAAGGGGAAGAGGACTGTGCCGTCTGCCTCGGGTGGGTAGGCGGTGGCGAGGGCGGCGTCGTAGGCGGCGAGAAAACGGGCCTCTTCGGCAGCATCCATGTCGCCGGTGTAGGGCCGCATGAAGGTGGATTGGGTGAAGAGCCTCACGGGGTGTGCTTCGACTGCAGAGGGCAAGCGCTGGATGTAGGTGGTTTCCCACACATCGGCATCACCCAACGGCGCAAGCAAGCGCGCGTAAGTCTCGGGCGCGGCGACCGGTTCGCGCGGCGCGTCGAAGCGGTTTGGGAAGAGGTCGACTGCGATTTCGTGGATGAGCCAGTGCGACGGGGCGTGGTGTTGAAGCGGCATTTGGACGGCAAGCTGGCCACCGCATGCGAGCAGGCGGACCAGATGCGGGAACAGGGAGGCATGGTCCGGCAGCCATTGCAGCGCGGCATTGGAGAAGATCAGCGCTGGCGGAACGTCAGGCGCCCAAGTGGCGGCGTCTTCTTCAAGTAATTTGTCATAGGCCGGGACGGAACGCGCCTTGACGAGCATCGCGGGCGAATTGTCGACGCCGATCAGCCGATGCTCGGGATGGCACGCTGCGAGCGCCTCGCCCATCACGCCGGTACCGCACCCAAGGTCCACCACTGGGCCGTCCGGCAAATGCCCGGTTTGTGCAAGCAAATCCATCGCTGGGCGGAGCCGGGGAGCGGCGAAGCGGGAATAGAGATCGCTGTTCCAGTCAGTCATCGGCGGGCCTCATTGTATGCAAATGCATACCATGTGGCAGCGATCACCATCAAGACAGCCTGCTTACCGCTGCCCCAAAGCAGAAACGCCGCGCATCTGCGCGGCGTTTCCATCAATCTTTGTCCCAGTCAGGCAGAGGGCTCGGGCTCCATGCCGCCGCCACCTTTGCGTGGCTTGGTCTTGGGAATAGCCGTCAAGGAGGGCTTGTCGCTTTGCCCGCCACCAGGCGCTGCACCGGTATCGTCATCATCGCCGCGGTTGAGCGGCTCCCCGGCGATCACGCGGGTGATCTCGTTGCCGGTCAGCGTCTCATATTCCAAGAGGCCCTGCGCCAGCCGCTCCAGATCTTCCGACTTCTCGGTCAGGATCCGCTTGGCGGTTTCGTAGCCCTCATCGACGAGGTCGCGCACCTTGTCGTCAATGAGCTTCTGTGTGATGCCGGAATGGTTGGTCTGGCCCTGGTAGCCGCCGAGATAGCTCTGCTGCTCGTTGGCGTAATCCACGTAGCCAAGTTCCGGGTCAAAGCCGAAGCGGGTCACCATCGCTCGTGCGATCCGCGTCACCTGCTGAATGTCGGAGGCCGCGCCGGAGGTCACGTTGTCCGGCCCGAAGATCAGCTCTTCGGCCACGCGCCCACCCATCGCCATTGCGATCTGGCTCTTGTATTTGGTGTAGCTCACCGAAAGCTGGTCACGCTCCGGCAAGCTCAACACGAGGCCGAGAGCCCGTCCGCGGGGGATGATCGTGGCTTTGTGGATCGGGTCGTGCTGCGGCACGTTCAGGCCCACCACCGCGTGGCCGGCTTCGTGGTAGGCGGTCAGCTTCTTCTCGTCCTCGGTCATGACCATGGAGCGCCGCTCGGCCCCCATCATCACCTTATCCTTGGCGTTCTCGAAGTCTTCCATCGTCACAAAGCGCCGGCCCACGCGGGCGGCCATGAGCGCGGACTCGTTCACGAGGTTGGCGAGGTCCGCGCCGGAGAAACCGGGCGTACCACGAGCGATGATGCGCAGGTCCACATCGGGGCCAAGCGGCACCTTGCGGGCGTGCACGCCGAGAATCTTCTCCCGGCCCTTGATGTCGGGGTTCGGCACCTGCACCTGCCGGTCGAAGCGGCCGGGGCGCAGCAGCGCCGGGTCAAGCACGTCGGGCCGGTTCGTGGCGGCGACGATGATGATGCCTTCGTTGGCCTCAAAGCCATCCATCTCGACCAGCAGCTGGTTGAGGGTCTGCTCGCGCTCGTCGTTGCCACCGCCGTAGCCGACGCCACGGGAGCGACCGACAGCATCAATCTCGTCGATGAAGACGATGCAGGGCGCGTTCTTCTTGGCCTGCTCGAACATGTCACGCACGCGGCTTGCACCGACGCCCACGAACATTTCCACGAAGTCCGAACCCGAGATGGTGAAGAAGGGTACACCCGCCTCGCCCGCAATCGCGCGGGCCAGAAGGGTTTTACCGGTGCCCGGAGGGCCGACAAGCAGAGCGCCTTTGGGGATCTTGCCTCCGAGGCGCGAAAACTTCTGCGGGTTGCGCAGGAACTCGACGATCTCTTCAAGCTCTTCCTTGGCCTCGTCGATACCGGCCACATCGTCAAAAGTAACGCGCCCGTGCTTCTCGGTCAGCAGCTTGGCCTTGGATTTGCCGAAGCCCATCGCCCCGCCGCGTCCGCCGCCCTGCATCCTGTTCATCAGAAAGATCCAGATGCCGATCAGGATGATGAAGGGCAGCAGCGTGCCGATATAGGCCAGCAGGCCGTTCTGCTGCTGGGCCTTGGCGCTCACTTCGACGTCATTGGCAATCAGTACTTCGGTCGGGTCCACGCCGGGCGGGATGATCGTGGTGTAGGTGGTGTCATCGGTGGTGCGGACGCGCATCTCCTCACCGTCGATCGTGGCCTCGCTGACGCTCCCGTTCTCTACCGCCTCGACGAAGTCGGAGTAGCTCAGGTTGCGCGACGACATGGTGGCGTTGTCGCCGGAGAAGAGGTTGAAGAGCGCAAGGATCAGAACGAACAGAACGACCCAAAACGCGATATTGCGTGCATTGCCCATCAGGCAGACACCTCCCGGAAAGCTAGAATGCCGCGCGGGCGCGGTTCATCGCACAACATAGGGGTTTTTGTCGCGGGTTCAATCGCTGCGGAGGGTGGAAACAAGGTGTTCCGCCCCGTGACAAAGCCGCGCGGTCCAACCCTCGGGCCGGCCTGCCAGTGGGGCCGAAAGCAAGCGCTCCCCGAGCCAGAGCGCAGGGGTGGCCAGCAAGGATGAGCGCGGCAGCCCGCTTGCCCG
Organism: Vannielia sp. SX4; assembly: GCF_052828525.1. The sequence continues at coordinate 1,592,501 of NZ_CM128247.1, read as the reverse complement.
CCATACCTCGCACTCTTCCAGGCCGATCTCGCCTAGTGCAGCGACATGGGCGCCCGCTGGCGGGGGCGGGCCGTGGAACTGCCAGCGCTTGTCCCACAGCGCCGCGGGCGGGGTCGCGGTTTCGGCCACGGCGGCATATTCACGGGCGACCCGCCAAAGCGTGCCTTCGCTCGAAATCCGGCACCCGTGGAGGGTGCCAGCCTTGCCTTGCTCCAGCCCGTCCAACATGGCAGTCAACGCATCGAAGCGGGGGCGGTACACGCTGGAAGACACCCAGCAGAGCGCATGGGCGAAGGCTCGCAGCAGAATTTCGCGCGGCGCTGGAAAGCGGTTTGGGTTGGGCATCAGAAGGTCACCCTTTTCGACCCGCGCACGGCTTAGGTAGTCGGCGGCGCTGTCGTTTAGAGCATCCCGGGCCATGGCCATCTGCTCGGCGGTTCGGATGAGGCGTGCGGGTGTAAGGCCCAGTTCTGCGAGGCTCTCGGCCATGCGCCGCGCCTTCACCCGGTCAAACCGCTCGTCTTCATTCGAAGGGTCATCTGTCCAGGCGATGCCTCGGCCCTCCAGCACCTCCCGCAACTCTTGCCGCGCGATCTTGAGCAAGGGCCGCAGCCACGCTACGCCCTGCGAGACCCGCCGCTCGGGCATAGCGGCAAGACCGTCTACCCCGGACCCTCGGGCCAGCCGCAGCAGCACAGTTTCGGCCTGATCGTCCCGGGTGTGCCCGAGGGTCACATGCGCCAGCCCGTGACGATCTGCCCAGTCAGTCAGAAGCGCCGAACGGGCGGAACGGGCCTCGGCCTGAAGGTTCCCCTCCCCGGCCCAACCTTCCCAAGGGAACACCTCATGGGGCACATCCATCGACCGGCACAGCGCCCCGGCCTGTGCTGCCTCGGCGGCAGAGCCGTCACGGAGCCGGTGGTCGACGGTGGCGGCAAAGAGGCGGGTTTCCGGCAAGGCCTCCCGGGTCAGAACCAGCAGTGCGGTGCTGTCCCCACCGCCGGATAGCGCAATGCCAAGCCGCTCGGGTGGCGACCCCTCAAAGAGGCGCGAGTAAGCGGCAGAAACACTCTCGGCGGGGCTCAACTGCACCCGATGGTGCGCCGTGCGGCCCCGGCATCGAAGGCCACGTCACTCTGCGGGAAGCGCGCCTGCACTTCGCCCAGCGTGGTGCAGGCCTCGTTATTCTGGCCAAGGTCGGCCAGCGAGGTGCCCAGCTTGAAAAGCGCGTCAGCGGCCATCGGGCCCTGCGGATCCGAGGAGTAGCTCTCGAGGTAGGCGCGCGCCGCCTCGGGGACCTTCGAAAGCTCGTAGAGTGCCTCGCCACGCCAGAAGTGCGCGGCGCCGGTCAGCGGGCCACCCGGGTAGGATTGGGTAAAGGACGCAAAGAGGTCAACGGCGCTTTGAAAGCTACCGGAGTCGAGGGCCGCCTTCGCCCGGTCGAAATCGGCCTGCTCGGCCACGGCCATCGCAGGGCCGGTAGAGGGGGCGGGCGTCGTGCCGCCGTTGCCGGTATCGGGCGTGATCACCGCGGCCTGGCCAGCGCCGCCCGTGCTGGGCGCAGTGCCGCCTAGCGGCAGGGTGTCACCGATCTCGCCAAAGTCGCAGCCCGGCTCGATCTCGCAGACCCGAAACTCAAGGTCGCCGACCCGGTTGGTGCCGTCCGACACAACGCGGTCAATCCGGTTCTGCATGTCTTCGGTGCGCGAGGTGAGCGCCTGAAGCTGAGCCTCGATCGCGTTCACCCGGTCCAGCACCGAGCCCGCCACGGCGCCGCCAGAGGCACCCTGCGTGGTGGAGAGCTCACGCTTCAGCTCCTGCATGGAGACATAGACAGTCGCCAGCTCCTGCCGGATATCGGCAAGGGTCTGAGCGTCTTGCGCTGTGGCGGAGCCGCCAGCCAGCGCAAGGAGCGAAGCGAAGAGAGCGCCCCGGATCATCGGATCAGAACCCTGCGCCTGCGGAGAGCACCGTCACCGAACGGCGGTTCTTCATATAGCATGCCTCGGTCGAGCACACCTCGATCGGGCGCTCCTTGCCGTAACTCACGGTCCTGAGCCGCGAACCGGCCACGCCCTGCGAAATCAGGTACTCCTGCACCGCATTGGCCCGGCGGGCGCCGAGAGCGAGGTTGTATTCACGGGTGCCCTGCTCGTCGGCGTGGCCTTCCACGATGGCAGAGTAGGAGCCATTGGTGTTCAGCCATTGTGCCTGCGCCGTCAGGGTCTGCTGCGCTTCGGGCGACAGGGTCGATTGGTCAACTGCGAAGAGCACGCGGTCACCCACGCGCTGCGAAAAGTACTCGGGCGAGTTGGGGTTGGATGCGGCGTTGTTCGGGTCATAGGCATCTGCGCCCACGGTCCCGTCGCCGCCCGCGCCACCTGCGCCGAACCGGCCCGGGTCGGTACAGGCCGAAACCGCAACTGCAAGGGCGATCAGCCCGGACTTCACGAGGATCTTTTTCATCTCGACTGCCTCTCTCTCATGGTGCGCCCTGTTGCGGGCGCTTTCCTTGGCGTTGTCTATACCACCCCGCACCGGGGTTGGGAAACATATGTGTTACCCTGCACGGCCCTCGCCGGTCAGGGCAGAAGCGGCGACCATGCCGGATCGGAGGCCGCGCCGGGGGTGGGCACCCGTTTCAGGTTACGGCCGGAGATATCGACGGAGTAAAGCGCACTCTCGCCCCCTGCCCCGCTGCCAGACCGGGTGAACATGATGACCCTGCCATTGGGGCTCCATGTTGGGCCCTCATCGAGGAAGCTGGCGGTGAGCAGCCGCTCCTCCGAGCCATCGGTGCGCATGACACCAATGTGGAATCGGCCTTGGTGCTGCTTGGTGAAGGCGATGAGGTCGCCGCGCGGGCTCCAGACCGGCGTGCCGTAACGGCCCTCGCCAAAGCTGATCCGCGTGGGCTCGCCGCCACCAGCCGACATCTTGTAGAGTTGCTGGGTGCCGGAGCGGTCGCTCTCGAACACGATCTGCGACCCATCGGGCGAATAGCTGGGCGCAGTCTCGATGGAGGGCGCGTTGGTCAGCGGCTGTGCGGTGCCGCCGGGCGTGAGGTTGTAGATATCCGTGTTGCCCCCACGCTCGAGCGAGAACACCACCGTCTGCCCGTCGGGCGCGAAACGCGGAGCGAAGGTCATGGTGCCCGGCTGGTCATCGAGAATGCGGCGCTGCACGGTGCCTACATCCATGATGTAGATCTTCGGAAAGCCGGTCTCGTAGCTGGTGTAGATCACCCGGTCGCCGTTGGGCGAAAAGCGCGGCGCCAGCACGATCGAGGCGCTCCCGGTCAGATACTGCACATTGGCGCCATCGTAATCCATCACCGCCAGCCGCTTCTGCCGGGCGTTCTTTGGCCCTTCCTCGTGAACAAAGACCACCCGGCTATCAAAGTAGCCGCCTTCGCCGGTGATCCGGCTGTAAACCTGATCGGCCACCTTGTGCGCGATGCGGCGCCAGCTCGTCGTGGTGCCACCGAGCTGGAGGCCATCACCCAGCGGCGCCTCGGAGAACACGTCGAACAGGCGGAACTTAACGTTCACCCGCCCGCCTTCGGCCACCGAAACGGCGCCGGTGATGAGCGCCTGCGCGTTGATCGCCTTCCAGTCGGCATATTGCACCGGCGCGTCGAAGTTGGAGACGTTCGAGATGAATGCATCGCGCGGGATCTGGCGGAAGAGGCCCGTGCCCGCGAGGTCTGCGGCGACCACCTGCGAGAGCTGCGCGGCATATTCCTGCGCGGCGGCGTTCTCGGCGATAAACACCGGAATGGCAAAGGGCAGCGGCTCGATCACGCCCTCGGTGATCTCGATCCGGAGCGGGCCGTCCTGCGCGATGGCGGGGCTGATGCCGAGGGCGAGCGCGAGGCCCGCAAGGATATGGGTAAGTTTCTTCATGCCGCTCTCATTCCTCGCATTTCGTCTGTCATGAAGCCCGGGAGCCTCGTGTTATTCAATATCGGCAGGTTTCTGCCATGGTGATTGATAGGCATAGTCCCCCGAGAGGGGCAAAGTTCCGTGACATGGCGGATTGATGGCCGGGCGTGTCACTTGATCCTCATCTTCTCGGGATTGAAGACCATCTCGATCTCCGCCCATTCACCGTATTTCTCGGCAGGCAGCGGGAAGCCCCGCGAACCACACCGGATGATCGCACGGCGAGCCGCCTCGAAGGCCTGACGCACCGCATCGTCGGACCCGCCTTCGCTACCCACCATCCGGATGGAGCCATTGTCGGGCGTGCCGTTTTCGTTCATCGCAACCAGCACCGTCACCGTAACGCGCAACGCGTCGGTTGAGAGGCTGCCCACGTTCCAGCATTGCTGCACAGCGACCCGCAGCGCGTCCTTTTCGCCAGCCGTCATCGGCGGGCCGCTCCGGGTTGGCGTGGCATTGGCAGGCTCCGAGGCGCTTTGCCCCTCGCTTACGGCATCGGCCACCGCATCGGCAATCGCATCGGATGTATCCTGGGAGGTTTCCGCGCGGGCCGGCTCGGCCTCGGGCGCGCGGCGGGCCGGGCGGCTCTTGGGGCGGGGCGAGCCGGTGGGCGCGAGCGCCACGACCTCACCGCCCGCAGGTTCTTCGGCCTCGGTCACAATCTCGGTGTTGGCGGCCTCGGGTGCGGTATCCTCCTGCGCTTCCTGCGCTGGCTCTTCCTCGGCGGGCGTCGGCTCGGCGGCCTCGGTCATCTCCGTATCCACCGCAGCGTCCGGCTCGGGGGCCACGGCAGGCGTTGGCGCCACGCGCTGCGCCGGGCGCTCCTTCGGGCGGCGGGAGCTGTCGAGCACGAGGCTGGCGCCGGGGGGCTCGTCAGGCGCGGCAACCGGGGCCTCGGGCGCAGGAGGGGCTGTCTCTGTCACCTCGGCCTCGGGCAGCGGCTCCAGCGCAGAAGTGTCTGGTGCTTCGTCAGGCGCGACCTCCGCGGCCCGGGGCGGCGGCGCTTCGGAAGGCTGCGGCTCGGTCTCAGGTGCAGGCGGCTCGGGGGTTTCCGGCTCGGTCTCGGGCGGCTCGGGTGTTTCGGGGGCTTCGGGCACTTCAGGACCGGCCGCCGCCGGATCGGTCGCGTTGGAGACCAGCGCGGCATACTCGTCGCCCGAAATCATCGACACATTGGTCACCGTTTCGGCGGGCGACTCCCAATGGATCACCCCGCCAATCAGCGCCCAGCCGATCAGCCCAAGGTGGGCCCCGCCGGAGATGATGGTGCTTTTGTCGAGTTTCTCGGGCATGAGCGCCCCCTACCCGTCCGACCCGTCGAGCGTGGGGCCGCCAGTGTCGGTCACCAGGCCGATGTTGCCGAAGCCGCCGGCGTTCAACGCGCCCATGATCCGCATCACCCGCTCGTAGGGAATGGCGCCATCAGCGCGCAGGAATACCTTGTCATCCGCCCGCTCGGCGGCAATGGCCCGCAGGCGCGTCACCAGGGCTGCCTCATCTACCGGCGTGGTCTGGATCAGGGTTTCGCCCTCGGCGGTCAGCGTAATGGTCAGCGGCTCCTCCTGCTCGGAGGGCAGCGCCTGCGCCGCCGTCTCGGGCAGCTGGATCGGCACACCCACGGTCAGGAGCGGGGCGGCAACCATGAAGATAATGAGCAGCACCAGCATCACGTCGACAAAGGGCGTGACGTTGATTTCGCTCATCGCCGCGGCCCGGCCCCGCCCGCGCGAGCGGCGCTTGCGGTTGCCGCCGCCGGTGTTGATGACACCCGCCCCCATGTCAGCTGTCCAACTGGCGCGAGAGGATTGTGGCGAATTCGTCGGCAAAGCTCTCGTAGTTGCCGGCGATGCGGTCACTGTCAGACGACAGCTTGTTGTAGAAAATCACCGCCGGGATAGCCGCGAGAAGGCCGAGACCGGTGGCGACCAGCGCCTCTGCAATGCCCGGCGCGACGACGGCAAGGTCGGTGGACCGGCTCACGGCGATCTCTTCGAATGCGTTCTTGATGCCCCAGACCGTGCCGAACAGGCCAACGAAGGGCGCAGTGGAGCCGACGGTCGCCAGAAACGGCAGGCCCTGGTTGAGCTTGTCGGTTTCCTTAGCAATGGCCACGTCCATCGAACGGTCTATCCGGGCCTGTGCCCCGGCGATCAGCGCGCCATCTTCGCGGTGCGACCGGCGCCACTCGATCATGCCGGAGGCAAAGATCTTTTGGCTCGCGCCCTTGGGCTCGGTGCCGATTTGGTCGAAAAGCTCATCGAGCGGCTCGCCCGACCAGAACGCCCGGTCAAAGCTGCCCGCCTCGGAGCGGCGCAGCCGGTACATCATGATCTTTTCGATAATGATCTTCCACGACCAGAAAGAGGCGATGATCAGCAGGATCATCACGATCTTCACGGTAAGCGTAGCGCGCATGAAAAGCGCAAGCAGGGAGAAATCTATCTCCTGCGCCAAAGCAGCTGTTTCGGAACCCATGTGCCTCTGTTCCCGCCTCTTGTAATGTCGCCCCGTGCGGGGCCGCCCGATAGGGGCCGCTCTTCTGGCGGCCTTCTGGCGCGAACTATACAGAGGCGGAAGAGCAAAAGCCAACACCATCGCGTGATGGGCAAAGATAGGCGCAGCCCTGCCCGCGGGCCACAAATGTCGAAAAACGCACCGACCCGCTTTTCGCGGTTGCAGGCGGCATATATGGTGCGCGCCAAACAAGATTGGGGCAGAGGCTGCGGGCTGGCGCAGTCAGAAGGGCAAGGGCCATGGCGCATATCATCGTCGTCGGCAATGAAAAGGGCGGGTCGGGCAAATCCACGACCTCGATGCACATTTCAACCGCACTGGCCCGCATGGGCTGGAAGGTGGGCGCACTCGACCTCGATCTGCGCCAGCGCAGCTTTGCCCGCTACCTCGACAACCGCCGCACCTTTGCCGAGGCGCAGGGCATCACCCTCGCCGGGCCGGTCTTTCGCGAGTTGCCGCAGGTAGATCAGGCGAGCCTCGAAGCAGGTGAAAACATCTATGATCGCCGCCTGTCGGCCGCCGTGGCCGGGCTGGAAGGCGATATGGATTACATCCTGATCGACTGCCCCGGCTCGCACACGCGGCTCAGCCAGGTCGCCCATTCGCTGGCCGACACTCTCGTGACACCGCTCAATGACAGCTTCGTCGACTTCGACCTGCTGGCCCGCATCGACCCGGCCTCTGGCAAGATCCTCGGCCCTTCCGTCTATTCCGAGATGGTCTGGTCCGCCCGTCAGGTGCGCGCGCAAGCCGGGTTGCCGCCGATTGATTGGCTGGTGGTGCGCAACCGTCTTGGCCCGCAAGCCATGCACAACAAGAAGAAGATTGGCGACGCGCTCGACAAGCTTTCCAAGCGCATTGGCTTCCGCGCGGCGGCGGGCTTCTCTGAGCGGGTCATCTTCCGCGAGCTGTTCCCGCGCGGGCTGACACTGCTGGACCTCGGGGATGTGGGCGTGGAGCGGCTGAACATCTCCAACGTCGCCGCCCGTCAGGAACTGCGCGACCTGATTACCAACCTGCGGTTGCCCGGCGTCTCAGCCGACTTCTGAGGTTCTGCTCACTTGCCGAACGGGTTCTGCGCAGCCTCCACAGCGGCATTGGAGAAGCCCATGGGCTTTGTCTTGGCCGGCTGCGTCTGCACGGCAGCTTGCACCGCGGCAAAGATATCGCCTGCGTCTCCTCCATGGGCCTTGGCTTTGAGCGGCGAGGCGATCTCGGCCTGAACGGCAGCCATGATGTCGGCGGCCTGTGTCGGGTCCTGCTTCCCAGCCAGCGCACTTTCCTTCTTCACCGGCTTCGGACCCGCCAGCTTTTCCGGCACACCGCGCCCGGCCAAGGGGCGCTTCAACCCGCCACTATCGAGCGCGGCGAAATCGTCGATCCCGTCACGGCGGGCGGTATAGGTGCCGGTCTCATCGGCGCGGCGCCCCAGCGCGAGCACCTCGCGCATCAGGGCCGTGCCGGTTGAGCCATCGGCCATTTCAGGGCTGTAGGACGGGATGAACACCTGCCCGGTGGCGGCATCCACCGCGAAGGGGTCAACAAAAGGATCGTCCTCGACTGCGACCTCCTTGGCCTGCGCCTCGGGCTGGTCAGGAGCACGGCGCTTGGCGGCACGCCCGCGGGCAAAGCCGATCATGGCCAGAAGCACGGCAATTGTGCCGCCCATGCCAAGGATCATCGGCTGCTCGACATCCGGTGCGGCAGCAAGGTCTGCCGCCCGCCCGGCCCGGAACGGCGCGATGGTCAGGAAATCGTCCGCGATGGAGCGCTCATTCTCGATAAAGGCATCGAGCACCAGCGCACGATAGAGGCCCGGGTTGGCTGCCTGTCCTCCCACCGAGATATAAGGCCCAACCGCGCCTTCCCCGTCGATCTGTGCGACAAGGCTGTTCACTTCGACTTCGCCGATGGTCTGCCCGCCTGGCCCCTGATCGTAGAGCAGCACGCCCAGCGCGGGGCCGAGTGTGTTTTCGGCTGCGTAGGGATAGACCGGGATCATCACGCCGAGGTAATCGCCCTCCGGGCCACCCGGCGCGAGCAGATCGTATTGCATGGACAGGTCGAGCTGGCCCATCACATGCACCTCGGCAGAGGCATGAATATCAGTTGCGGGATCGAAGGCCTCGATGGTCACGGCCTGCGGCTGGGGCGCCTCGGCCACCGCCCGCAAAGCGCTGCTGGTCTTGATTTCTTCCAGCAAAATCCAGCCGCCGAGGCCGAACGCACCCACGCCCGCCAACAGGATTGGCCACGCCAGAACAGCGAATATACGGTTCAGGCCACCCATCGATCGCCCCTTGCACTAGCCCTCATTGTTGCCGGTTGTGATACAAACCTGTGGCGGCAATGGGGCAGGTTGGCGAAATCTGCGGGGCGAATTGGCGAAACGGCGGTGCTTGCTGCGTCTTCAGGTTGGCAGCGCCGTGGTCTTGAAGACCGTGCGCAACGCGAAGCTCGATTGCATGCCCTGCACGCCGGGCAGGCGGGCGAGGTATTGGCGGTGGATGCGGGCAAAATCCTCGGTATCTTCCGCCACGACCTTGAGCAGGTAATCCGCCGCGCCGCCGAGCAGATGGCACTCAAGCACGGCAGGCACCCGGGCCACGGCCTTTTCGAAGGCGTCGAGAATATCGTCAGTCTGGCCCGCCAGCCGGATCTCGACGAAGACGGTGGTGGCGAGCCCCAGCTTTCGGGCGTCAAGCAGCGCCACGTAATCGCGGATCACCTTGGCCTTCTCCAGCCGCTGCACCCGCCGATGGCAGGCCGAGGGCGATAGGTTGACCGCTTCCGCCAGTTCCGCCGAGGTCATCCGCCCGCGGCGCTGCAGGGCGGCGAGTATCCGGCGGTCGGTTTCGTCGATTTCCGTCTCCACGCAAAAATCTCCCGTCAAAGCCTTGTGCGGCGCTTGAGAACGGGCGTCAGGCTGGCGTCGGGCGGCTCAAATGTCAAAGCGATTGCGGGCGGCGCGTGCGACACTTCGCGCAGGAAAGGGAGGACCAACATGAAGATCGGATGCCCGAGCGAGATCAAGGCACAGGAATACCGCGTGGGGCTGACCCCTGCTGCCGCTCAGGAGGCCGTGGCCCACGGCCACGAGGTGCTGATGCAAGCCGGCGCAGGTGCGGGAGCCGGGTTTGCGGATGCGGATTACGAGGCCGCAGGCGCCCGGATCGCGGAGAGTGCGGAGCAGGTCTTTGCCGAGGCCGAGATGGTGGTGAAGGTGAAGGAGCCGCAGGCGGCGGAGCGGAAGATGCTGCGCGAAGGCCAGATCCTCTTCACTTATCTCCACCTCGCCCCCGACCCGGAGCAAACCAAGGATCTGCTCGAAAGCGGCGTGACCGCCATCGCCTATGAAACCGTGACCGACCGCGCCGGTGGCCTGCCCCTGCTCGCCCCGATGAGCGAAGTCGCCGGCAAGCTCGCGCCGCAGGTGGGCGCATGGGCGCTGCAAAAGGCCAATGGCGGACGCGGCGTGCTGATGGGCGGCGTGCCGGGTGTCGGCCCGGCCGAGGTTGTCGTGGTCGGGGGCGGCGTGGTCGGCACGCAGGCGGCGCGGGTTGCCTCCGGCATGGGCGCCCATGTGACCGTGCTCGACCGCTCCCTGCCCAGGCTGCGCTACCTCGACGATGCCTTTCGCGGAGAGTTTTCAACCCGTTACGCGAGCGCAGCGACCACCGCGGAACTCGTAGCGCGGGCCGATATGGTGGTGGGCGCCGTGCTCATCCCAGGCGCGGCGGCACCCAAGCTGGTGAGCCGGGCGGAACTGTCGGGCATGAAGCCCGGCGCGGTGCTGGTCGACGTGGCGATCGACCAGGGCGGCTGTTTCGAGACCTCGAAGGCCACGACCCATGAAGACCCGATCTACGAGGTCGACGGCATCGTGCATTACTGCGTCGCCAACATGCCCGGTGCCGTGCCGCGCACCTCGACGCTGGCACTCGGCAACGCGACGCTGCCATTTGTCATCGCGCTGGCCAACAACGGCTGGAAGGCTGCCTGCGAGGCGGACGAGCACCTGATGGCCGGGCTGAACACCCATGCCGGGCGGCTGACGAACTACGCCGTGGGTCGCGCCCTCGGGATCGACGTGCTCTCACCGTCGCTGGCTCTAAAGCTCTGAAATCGCATGGAAGCCCCGGATTACGGGGCTTCCATCGCCGCCCTGAAGGCCCGGGGGCTGACCCCGGCTTCGCGGGTGAACGCCCGCGAAAAATGCGCAGGGTCGGCGTAGCCTAGGCGGAAGGCCACCTGCTGCACGGGCAGGTTGGTGTAGGTCAGCAAACGCCGCGCCTCGCGGTGGCTGCGGGCGGCGATGAGGGCGCTCACCGGCTGGCCCGTAGCGTCGCGGGTGATCCGGCTCAGGTGCTGCGGGCTAACCGCGAGAGCGCGGGCGACCTCGGCCACAGGAAGGCGCTCGGCAAAGCGGGCCTCGATCAACGCCTCCAGCCGCCGAAACAGAGGATGCGCCACCCCCTGCCCCGCCCGTGCCTGCCCCGAGAGATGACGTGCCACCAGCGCCAGAACCTGCCCGGCCAGCATCCGCAGCATCTGAGCGCGGGCAAAGCTACGGCCCTGATATTCGGCGAAAATATCCTGCATCGCCCCGGCCAGCCCCCCGGCACCCTGCGCAACGCGCGGGTGCTTTAATTCGGCCCAAAGCCCCTCGGCGGGCCGCAGGATCTGGTCAAGCAGCTCCGATGGCAGGGTCAGCACCCACCCCTCCGTGCCCGGATCGAACCGGAAGCCATGCACCGCGCCGGCGGGCATGTTTACCACCGCCTCCGGCCCGAGCGCCCGCTCCCGCCCCTCGACCAGCGCGACGCCGCCCCCGGAGGACAGCAGCAGAACCTGATGCAAACGTGCATGGCGATGCGGCGAGAGTTGCCAATCGTGCAAGATCGACCGCGCCGCGATGGTCTCGCAATGCACCACATCGGCAAGATCGGCCGTTTCGCCGAAGAGGTTGTAGCTGGTTATACCGGCCTGTTGCGTCATGTTCGAAATGTACAAGTATTCGCGCGGGCCGTCCATTCGGGCCGCGCGGTCTTCGCGCCAGAATGGCCCCGAACAGGGAGGACATTCCATGCGCACTCAAGTCGCCATCATCGGCGGCGGGCCCTCCGGCCTGCTGCTCTCTCAACTTCTTCGCACCAAGGGCATTGCCAGCGTGGTACTTGAGCGCCGCTCGCGCGACTACGTGCTCTCGCGCATCCGTGCGGGCATCCTCGAGCGCGGCATGGTCGGCCTGATGCGGCAGGCCGGGCTGGGCGAGCGGATGGACAAGGAATGCTATGTCCACGATGGCACGCTCATTGCCTTTGACGGCGAAGAGATCCCGATCGACTTCAAGGCGCTCACCGGACATTCCGTCACCGTGTACGGCCAGACCGAGGTGACCCGCGATCTCTACGATGCCGCCGAAGCCGACCCGGGCCGGGTTCTGACGGAATGCGACGAGGTCATGCCCCACGACCTCGACAGTGACAAACCCTACGTCACATTCGTTAAGGATGGGCAAACGCAGCGGATCGACTGCGATTACGTGGCCGGATGCGACGGGTTTCATGGCATCTCGCGGCAGATGATCCCGGCTGAGAAGCGGCGGGAATACGAAAAGACCTACCCGTTTGGTTGGCTCGGCATCCTGTCGGAAACCCCGCCGGTCCATGAAGAGCTGATCTATGCCACCTCGCAGCGCGGCTTTGCCCTGTGCTCGATGCGGAACGAGAACCTCAGCCGCTACTTTGTGCAGTGTCCGATGACCGAGAAGGTCGAGGAGTGGTCGGACGACCGGTTCTGGGATGAGCTGCGCCGCCGCCTGCCCGCCCATCACGCCGAGGCGATGGTGACCGGCCCCTCGATCGAGAAGGGCATCGCCCCGCTGCGCAGCTTTGTCTGCGAGCCGATGCGTTGGGGGCGGCTGTTCCTGTGCGGAGACGCGGCCCATATCGTGCCGCCGACCGGCGCGAAGGGGCTGAACACCGCGGCCTCGGATATCCACTACCTCTTCAACGCGCTCGTCCAGTTCTACGAGGAGGCCGACGCCGATGGACTTGAGCGCTACTCCGAAACCGCCCTCACGCGTGTGTGGAAGGCCGAGCGGTTCTCGTGGTGGATGACAACGCAGTTGCATCGCTTCCCCGACCAGACCGACTTTGACCTGCGCATCCAGCGGGCCGAAATGGAATTTCTGCGCGACAGCGAGGCGGCCCAGAAGGTTCTGGCCGAGAATTACGTAGGCCTGCCCTACTGAAAACCGCCTGAATTTTCGGCACCCCGGCAGGGGCAGGCCGGTCGGCGGGCCGCTTGTCAATGGACAAGGGCGGCCCGTCGGTTACGGTGGGTCTGACAAGGGACACATCGGAACGCATCATGAGTGATCTGGCCACCATCTGGGACTGGCTCGGCTTTGCCGTCCGCTGGCTGCATGTCATCGCGGCCATCGCCTGGATCGGCGACAGCTTCTACTTCATCGCGCTCGACCTCGGGCTGCGCCCCTCGACCGACCGGCGCGAGGGCGTGGCGGGCGAGGAGTGGCAGGTGCATGGCGGCGGCTTCTACCAGATGAAGAAGTTCACAGTGGCCCCGCGCGAGTTGCCCGACCATCTGGTGTGGTTCAAGTGGCAGAGCTACACCACGTGGCTCTCCGGCGCGGCTTTGCTGGCCATTGTTTACTGGGTCGGCGCGGAGTTTTACCTGATCGACGCGGCCAAGGCTGACCTTGCGCCGTGGCAGGCAATCCTGATTTCGGCGGGCTCGCTTACCATCGGCTGGCTGGTCTATGATTTTCTCTGCAAGAGCGGCATGGCCATGCGCCCTACCCTGCTGATGGTGCTGCTCTTTGTCCTGCTGATGGCGATGGGCTGGGGGTACTCTCAGATCTTCACCGGGCGAGCAATGATGCTGCACCTCGGGGCCTTCACCGCCACGATCATGACCGCCAACGTTTTCTTCATCATCATGCCGAACCAGCGGATCGTGGTGGCCGATCTCAAGGCGGGCCGCACGCCCGATGCGAAATACGGCAAGATCGCCAAGCTGCGCTCGACCCACAACAACTACCTCACCCTGCCGGTGCTCTTCCTGATGCTCTCCAACCACTACCCGCTGGCCTTTGCCACCGAGTACAGCTGGATCATAGCGGGGCTGGTCTTTTTGATGGGGGTCACGATCCGCCATTTCTTCAACACCAAGCACATGGGCAAGCCCTGGCCGTGGTGGACATGGGCGGTGACGGCGGGGCTCTTCGTGGTGATCATGTGGCTCTCAACCGCGGGCTTTGAGCAGGAAAGTTACGAGGAGGCCGAAGAGGCTGCGCTCACGCCCCGGCAGGAGATGCTGGCCGTAGCGGAGGGCTTTGAGGCCGTGGAAAGCATCGTGCTGGGCCGCTGCTCAATGTGCCACGCCCGCGAGACGGTCTATGACGGCGTGCCCTACGCGCCCAAGCACCTTTTCCTCGAGACCCGGCCCGACATCCTGCGCGCGGCGCGGCAGATCTACCTGCAATCGGGCGTGAGCGAGGCGATGCCGCCGGCCAACGTGAGCTACATGGAGCCGGAGGAGCGGGCGGCGATCCGGGCGTGGTATCGGGCCGCCGTTGCGGCGCTTCCAGTGCCGTACCGGCTTGCTGAAGCGGCGGCGGACTGAGCCTTTACTGCTCCAACCCTTTGAGAATTGGGCAATCGGGCCGATGATCGCCCGCGCAGGCATGCACCAGATCTGTCAGCGTGTCACGCATCGCGGTCAGCTCTGCGATCTTGGCCTCGATCTGCGCGAGATGCTCCTGCGCCACCGCTTTCACATCCGCTGAAGCGCGGCCTGAATCCTCGTAGAGGGCCAGCAGCGTCCGGCAATCCTCGACCGAAAAGCCTAGGCCTCGGGCGCGGGCGAGGAAGTGAAGCTTGTGAATATGGGTCTCGGAGAAGCTGCGATAGCCATTGGTGCCCCTATCAGGGGTGATCAGGCCGATGTCCTCGTAATAGCGGATCGTCTTGGGCGGCAGCCCGGCGCGGGTGGCGGCTTCGGAAATGTTCATGCGGCGGCCCTCCTCAGGCGCAAGGCATTGGCAACAACGGCGAGGGACGAGAGCGCCATGGCGCCTGCCCCGAGCATGGGGGACAGCTGCGGCCCGCCGAAGGGGACGAGCACACCAGCGGCGACCGGGATCAGCAGCACGTTGTAGCCAAAGGCCCAAGCGAGGTTTTGGCGGATGTTGGCCATGGCACGGCGGGAGATTTCATGCGCGGCGGTGAGGCCCGCAAGGCGCCCGGAGAGCAGCACCACATCGGCGGCCTCCACCGCAACCTCGGTGCCGGTGCCGATGGCGAGGCCGACATCGGCGGCGGCGAGCGCGGGCGCGTCGTTGATGCCGTCGCCGACGAAGCCTACCGGGCCTGCAGCCTTTAGCGCTTCGATGCGGGCCAGCTTGTCCGCCGGAAGCAGGCCTCCCTCCGGTGCGTCGATGCCAAGGTCACCCGCCACAGCCTGCGCTACACGCAGGGCATCGCCCGAGAGCAGCGCGAGAGAGACGCCGCGGGTTTTGAGGGCCTTCAGGGCGGGGGCGGCATCGGGCTTCACCGGGTCAGCGACGGTGAAGAGGGCGACCACGGTACCATCGACGGCGAGGAAAAACGCGGTTTCGGCGCGGGTTTCGGCCTCATCCAACGCTAGCGCCAGCGCAGGCGGAACGCTCAGGCCTTCAGCATCCATGCTGCGTTTTCCGCCCAGGATCAGGGCCTTGCCCTCCACTGTTGCGGTGAGCCCGTGGCCGGGTTTGGCTGTGGCCTTCGTCGCTGGAGAGAGCGCGAGTCCTTCGGCCTCGGCGGCCTGCACCAACGCCTTGGCGAGCGGGTGCTCGGAGCGGGCCTCGGCGGAGGCGGCGAGACGCAGGGCCTCTGCACGGGTGATCCCTTCGGGCACCACGGAGGTCAGCGCGGGGTGGCCCTCGGTCAGCGTGCCGGTCTTGTCGAAAGCCAGCGTTTCAACGGCTCCGAGCTGCTCCAGCGCCGCACCTTGGCGGAAGATCACACCGAGCTGCGCCGCCCGCCCGGTGGCCACGAGGATCGAGACCGGGGTGGCCAGACCCATGGCGCAGGGGCAGGCGATGATCAGCACCGAAACGGCGGCGACGAGGGCGCGGGAGATGTCGCCGGTGGCGGCGAGCCAGACCCCGGCGGTGAGCACGGCGATGACGAGGACGACAGGCACGAAGATGGACGTGACCTTGTCGATGGTGCGCTGGACCGGGAGCTTGGTGGCTTGCGCCCGCTCCACCTGCGCCGCGATGCGCGAGAGCACCGTGTCGGCGCCAACTGCGGTGGCGCGGTAGCTGAGGGCGGTGGTGCCGTTGAGCGTGCCGCCGGTCAACGTGTCGCCGGGGGCCTTCGCGACAGGGGCGGATTCACCGGTGACCATCGCCTCGTCGAGCCAGCCTTCGCCCTCGGTCACGATGCCATCCACGGCCACACGGCCACCGGGCGCGAGGTGCAGGATATCGCCCGGCGCGATCTCGGAAACCGGTTTGTTCTGAAGGCCTTGCGGCGTTTCGACAGCGGCAGTCTCCGGCGTGAGCGCCATCAGGCCGCGCAAGGCGGCCCCGGCCTGGCCACGGGCGCGGGCCTCCAGTGTGCGGCCCAGAAGGATGAGGGTCACGATGACGGCGGCGGCCTCGAAATAGACGTGGTTTGCGCCGTCCGGCAGCAGGCCGGGGGCAAAGGTGGCGAGGGTCGAATAGGCCCATGCCGCCCCGGCGCCGAGGGCAACGAGGGCGTTCATCTCGGGCGCGCGGCGCAGCAGGGCGGGGATGCCGGAGGTGAAGAAGAGGCGACCGGGAAAGGCGATCACGGCGGTGGTGAGCAGGAATTGCACGATGCGCCAAGGGGTTACGCCGAGATTGGCGGTGACCCAGTGGTGCAGTGGCGGGTAGAGGTGGCCGCCCATCTCGATCAGAAAGACCGGCGCGGTGAGCAGCGCTGCGATCAGGGTGCGGCGGGCCATTGCGCGGGTTTCGTCGCCCGTGTCGGCGGGTGTGGCATCATGGTGATGCAGATGGGCTGTGGCCGGGTAGCCGGCCGCTTTGCTTGCCTTTTCAAGTAGTTCCACCTGTGCCACGCCCTGAACCGTCGCGCGGCGAGTGGCAAGGTTGACGGAGGCGGAGGTCACGCCCGGCACGGCGCTCAGGGCCTTTTCGACGGTGCCGACGCAGGAGGCGCAGTGCATGTTTTCGATGCTGAGCGTGATGCTTCCGGGGGCCTCTTCGCGCGGCTCATCGAACAGCGGGGCGGCCTCATCGCCGGGTTCTTCGGCTTGGAAAGGGGCCACTTCAGAGGTTGCGGGATAGCCTGCGTCGCTTACCGCAGCCGCGAGGTCTTTAGGCGTGGTTTGCGAGGGATCGTAAACAGTTACGGCCTCGCCGGGCTGGCGGGTCACGGTGGCGGATTGCACGCCGGGGGCGGCCAGCAGGGCGGCTTCGACGCGGGCGCTGCACTTGCCGCAGGTCATGCCCGAGACGCTGAGTCGGGCCGTGGAATAAGGGGTGTCGCGCATAGCGGAGGCTCCGGGGCGGGGGTCGCCCGGTGCCTTACATAGGGCTTCCAGTCACTGGAAGGTCAAGGGTCAACTGCCGCGATATGTCGAATAGCTGTAGGGCGAGAGCAGCAGGGGCACGTGGTAATGGCTTTCTTCCGACATGGTGAAACGGATCAGCACCTCATCGAGAAACAGCGTGCCCTCCTCGCCCTGCATGGTCGCGCGCAGGTAGTGACCGGCATGGAAGACCAGCTCGTAAGTACCCGTTTCAAAGGCCTCTTTCGGGAGCATCGGCGCATCCGTTCGGCCATCCTCATTGGTGACGGCCTGGGCAATGCCCTCGCGTTCGCCGCCCTCGCCGATGCGGAACAGCATGATCACGAGGCCCTCTGCGGGGACGCCTCGGGCGGTGTCGAGCACGTGGGTGGTGAGATATCCCGCCATGGGCTTTCCTTTCGTGGTTGCGCAGGGCCAGAGTAGCAGGCGGGCGGGCGGAAATAACCCTTCAATGTGACCGGCCCGCGCGGTTAAATCGGGTGGGCGAAAGGGAGTGAAATGGCAGAGCGGATCACGGCAAAACCACTTACGGCAGAAGGGTTTAGGGCCTTTGGTGACGTGATCGAGCCCGAAGGGGCGCCGGACAAGTTAATCAATGCTGGCCTCTGCGGGCGGTTTCACGACAGGGCGCGGCTGGACTTTGGCGACGGGCGGGCCGGGCTTTCACTCTTCGATGCGGAGGCAAGGAATTGGCCGTTGAGGGTGGATCTGGTGGAGCGTCATCCGGAGGGGAGCCAAGCGTTTATGCCCGTTTCCGGCGCGCGGATGATCGTGGTCGTCGCTGAGGATGAAGGCGGGATTCCCGTTAATTATCAGGCTTTTGTCAGCCTGCCGGGGCAGGTGGTGAACCTGCTTCGGAACACGTGGCACGGGGTGCTGGCGCCGCTTGGCGAGCGGGGGCAGTTTGCCGTTTTGGACCGGATCGGAGAGGGGGCGAACCTTGAGGAATACCCGCTCGATCCGCCGCTTTGGGTGGACCCCGGCGAGGGCGCCTGACTGCGCTTCAGCGCACACCCCGACCCGAAACCCGCGTTAACCTTCGAAAATGCTGATGCACATCTGATGCACATCCCATGCACAACTGATGCATACGCGATCTGGCCGCGCCGCAAACCTTAACGAACCGCACGCGCGCTGCCGCAGACGCCCCCCTCCCTCGCTCAGGCGCCCATTCGCTCGGCCATGTCGAGCATCCGGGCGGAGAAGCCCCACTCGTTGTCATACCAGCCGAAGACGCGGGTCAGCTCGCCAGCGACGGAGGTTTCGCGAGGGGCGACGATGAGGCTTTCGGGGCGGGCGCGCAGATCGGAGGAGACCAGCGGCTGATCGGTGCTGCCGATGATCGGGCCACGGGCGGCGGCGAGAGCGGCGTTGACGGCCTCGGAAGTGGTTGTCTCGCGGGTGCTCACGGTAAGGTCGATGGCAGAGACGGAGGCAGTGGGCACGCGGAGGGCGCGCGCCTCGATCCGGCCTGCGAGGGCGGGCAGCACCCGGTCGATCAGCCGGGCGGCGGAGGTGGTGGTGGGCACCATCGAGAGGGCGGCGGCGCGGGAGCGCTCGGGGGCCTTGCGCGGCGCGTCCACCGTGGGCTGGGCGCCGGTGTAGCAATGGACGGTGGTCATCTGCCCGGCCTCGACGCCGAAAGCCTCGTCGAGCACGCGGAGCAGCGGTGCGAGGGCGTTGGTGGTGCAGGAGGCGTTGGATACGATCCGCTGGCCGGAGAGCGCGGCATCGTTCGCACCCATGACCACGGTGACATCGGCCTCGTCGGAAGGGCCAGACACCAACACCGAGCGCGCGCCCGCCGCCAGCCCGCGCTCGGCCACGAAGCGCTTGCCGGCTAGGCCGGTGCATTCGAGCACCACGTCGACGCCGGAGAGATCGAGCGTGGAGAGGTCGGGCGTGGCGGTGAAGCGGATCGGCTTGCCGCTGACGATAAGTTGCTCGGGACCCGTCGTGACCTCGCCCGGCCAGGGGCCGAACACGCTGTCATAGGCGAAGAGGTAGGCGCAGGTCTCGATCGGCTCGATATCGTTGATCAGTGCGAGAGTAATGCCGGGCCGGGAGGCGAGGAGCTGGCGGAGGACGGTGCGACCGATCCGGCCGAAGCCGTTGATGGCGATGGTGGTCATGGGGGGCTCCGACTCGGGGGCAGGTTTGGCCGGAGGCTGCGACGGGCGCACGCCGGGGGCAACCCCTGCCCTGTCAGGCGGTGTCCAGCCGGAACTTGAGGAAGCTCTGGCCGGCGTGGGTGACCTCGCCAACGGGCGCGGCCCCCATGCGGCGGAGCGCCGAGAGGTTGCTGCGGGAGGGGGCGAGCAGGAAGGTGACGAAGGGGATGCGCGGATCTTTGCGGGCGTGATCGAGCGCCTGCGCCGCGATGCGCAGGCCCTGCCCGAAGGCGGCGGGGGTGAGGACAAGGCCGAAATCCCACTCGTCGCCTTCTTTCTGGAAGCCGCCCCAGCCTATGTAGCTCTCGTCGTCGAGAAAGGCCCAGTGGCCGAGACCGTCGCGCGCCCATGTCGCCTCTTTCGCGGCGACGAAATCGGCCACCTCATCGAGGGTCCACGGCTGGGTGAGCAGCGGCAGGTGGGCGGCGATGCGCGGGTCGTTCATGTGGGCGAGCAGCAGGTCGGGGGCGATCTGGGGCAAGCGGGTGAAGGTGACGGGCATGGGGCGGCTCCGGTTGGCTTGGCGATGGCGTAGCGGGGCAACGCCGGGGGAGGAAGCCGGTGCGGGCCCGGATGACGGGGGTGTGATGGGGGATTGCGCGGCGTGCGCGAATCGTAATATTAAAAGTTACGATTAAACGGAGGCGCGGATGAAACGCGACAGCAGGCTCTCGATGGTGCTCCATGCGCTGCTGCACATGGCCGATCATGAGGGGCCGATGAGCTCTGAGGTGCTGGCCAAATGCATGTGCACCAACCCGGTTGTGGTGCGGCGCACGATGGGGCTGCTGCGCGAAGCCGGGCTGGTGCGGGCGACGCGAGGCGCGGCGGGCGGCTGGGAGCTGGCGGTGCCCTTGGAGGGCGTCACCCTGCGGCAGTTGCACGAGGCGCTCGGGGAGCCGACGGTGTTTGCCATCGGCCACAAGAACGCGGCGCCGGGCTGCCTTGTGGAGCAGGCGGTGAACGCGGTGATGGACGATGCCTTTGCCGCCGCCGAGGCGCTGCTGCTGGAGCGGTTTGCCGCCGTTACGCTGGCCGATCTGGCCAAGGAATTCAGCGCCCGGTTCGCGGCGCACAGGTCCGGCGGGAAGGCCGGGATAGCAAAAGGATAACCCCATGACATTCGACGCGATCGTGATCGGCGGTGGCCCCGCCGGCCAATCTGCTGCGCTCCAGCTTCTGCGGGCGCGGCGCACTGTGGCGGTGGTGGATGCGGGCCAGCCCCGCAATGCACGTGCGGCCCATGCGCAGGGTTTCTTCACCCGTGACGGCACGCCGCCTGCGAGCCTGCTGGAGATCTCGCGGGCGCAGCTGGAGAAATACGGCACGCTGGAGTGGGTCGAGGGTGAGGCGGTTGAGGCCGAAGGCGAGATCGACGGATTCCGGGTGGCGCTGGCGGGGGGCCGGGTGCTGGAGGGGCGGCGGCTGGTGCTGGCGACCGGCGTGCGAGATGACTTGCCGGAGGTCGAGGGGCTGGAGCCACTTTGGGGGCGGCAGGTGTTTCACTGCCCCTACTGCCACGGCTACGAGCTGGAGCAGGGCGACATTGGCGTGATCGGCAGCTCGGAATTGGTGGTGCACATGGCGGAGCTGATCACCGAGTGGGGCGAGGTGACGTTCTTGCCCTTCGGTTTCGTGCCCGCGCCGCATCAGGTGGCGGCGATGGAAGCGCGGGGCGTGCGGGTGGAAGAGGCGGCGCTGGTGCGGCTGGAGGCCGGACCGGTGGCGCATCTGGCCGACGGGCGGGCGCTGAAATTCGACGGGCTCTTTGCCGCGAGCCGGGTCTGGCCCGCCTCGCCGATTGCGGAGGCACTGGGCTGCGCGGTGGAAGAGACGCCGATGGGCGGCATTGTGGTTGTGGACGCGATGGGCGCGACCAGCGTGGCGGGCGTGTTCTCCTGCGGGGATGCGGCGCGGCAGCCGCATTCGATTGCGCTGGCCGTGGGGCAAGGCGCCTTTGCCGGGGCGGGGGTGCACCGGAGCCTCGTGTTCTGAGCTGCGCGCGTTGCCCTACGGGTGGTGCGGCAGCGGCGCGTGGCGGTTCACGTCCTTGTAGAGAAGGTAGCGGAACTGCCCCGGGCCGCCCGCGTAGCAGGCCTGCGGGCAGAAGGCGCGGAGCCACATGAAATCGCCCGGACCGACCTCGACCCAGTCGGTGTTGAGCCGGTAGGCGCCCTTGCCCTGCAGCACGTAGAGCCCGTGCTCCATGACGTGGGTTTCAAGGAAGGGGATGCAGAGGCCCGGGTCGAGGGTGACGATGGTGATGTGGAAATCGAAGGCCATGTCGGCCGGATCCATGAACCGCGTGGTGCCCCAGAGGCCGCCCTCGGCGGGCATCGGCACCGGCGCGATCTCGGCGTCGTTGCGGTGGAAGAAGGCAGGCGGCTCCACGCCCGGCGCGGGCTGGTAGCGCTTGCGGAACCAGTGAAAGACGGCAACCTCCTCGCCCTCTGCGGTAAGGCTCCAGCGCGCGGAGGGGGGCAGGTAGGCAAAGCTGCCCGGGGTCAGCAGATGGGTTTCACTGCCAATATCCAGCCGCGCCGCGCCATGGGTGAGAAAGAGCGCCGATTGCACCCCCTCCTCGCCCTCGTCCCGGTCGGTGCCGCCGCCGGGCGCGACCTCGGCCACGTATTGCGAGAAGGTCTCGGCAAAGCCGGAGAGCGGGCGGGCCAGCACCCAGAAGCGCGTTTCGCGCCAGCCGGGCAGGAAGGAGGTGACGATATCGCGCTGCACGCTCGCCGGGATCACCGCATAGGCGGTGGTGAAGGCGGCGGAGGAGGAGAGCTTTTCGGTCTGGGGCGGCATGCCGCCGGGGGGGCGGGCGTAGGTGCGGGTGGTCATGGCGGTCTTTCCTGAGGTGGGCCTCTGGTAGCACCGGGTGGGGCGGGCTGGAAAGCCCCTGCCCCGCGTCAGCCGATGGTGCGGGCGCGGGCGGTGGCGGCGGAGAGGCCCTCGGCGATGAGGCCTGCGAGCGGCGAGGCCCGCATGGCCTCGAGCCCGGCGGCGGTGGTGCCGGCGTAATCGACCATCTCCTGAACGTGCTCGGCGGGCGTAGCGCCGGTGGCCATCATCCGGCCTGCGGCGAGGAAGAGCTGGCGGGTGGCGGCGAGGGCGGTTTCAGGCGCGATGCCCTCTGCCTCGGCGTAGCGTTGCACCGCTTCGGCGAAGAAGGCGACGAAGCCGGGGACGGGGCCGGTGATGGCGGTGAAGACATCGAGCTGCGCTTCGTCCGGCAGTTCGGCGGTGGTGCCGAGGGCGGAGAAGATCGCGGTGGCGAGGGATTTGTCGGCCCCCGTGGCGCCGGGGGCGGCGGTGAAGGGGGAGAAGGCGAGGCGGTCGCCTGCAGCGGGGGAGGACATGGCGCGGATCGTGCGGGTGCTTCCTGTCAACTCGGTGAGGCGAGCCAGGGTGATGCCGGCCATGGTGGAGAGCACGGGCTTGGCGGTGCTGATCCCGAGGGCGGGCGCGGCGGCGGGCGGGACGCAGAGCAGCAGCGCATCGGCCTCTGCGGCGGCCTCGGCGGGCGTGGTGGTGCGGCAGGGCAGGCCTTCGGGCGGGGTGCCGGTGGTGTTGGCGAGGATCAGCCGCGCAGGCGGGTGGCCGGAGGCCATGAGGCCACGGGCGATCTCGCGGCCCAACATGCCGGTGCCGATGAGGGCGAGGGTCGTTTGAGCGAGTGTCATGAAGCCTCCGTGCGATGCGCCTCCCCCTGCCCTAGCGGAGTGACGCGGCTTGGGGAAGCGCAGTGGCAAGCCTCGTCAAGGCCCGCTGCCAACCGCCGGTTGTGACTATTTTTTGATCATTTGGTCAGAAATTTGCGACCACGGGGTTGGAAGCGCGTGAAATTCATTGACCGAATGGGGGCAACGGGCGGACGCTGGAGGGGAAACAGAGGATCGAGGACGCCGTGGCAAACACACTTGCAACCACTTTCACTGGACTTGAGTTCGTTAACCCCTTCGTGCTGGCCTCGGCCCCGCCGACGGAAAGCAAACGGAAAATCCTGAAGGCCTTCGAGGCCGGCTGGGGCGGCGTGGTGACGAAGACCATCGGTCTGCATCCGGTGGAAAACGTGGCCGGGCCCAAGACGATCTATCAGCGGACCAGCGAGCAGAAGCCCTATGTGTCGCGGATGAAGCGGCCCGACACCGTTTCGCACTCGTCGTGGAACTGGGAGCTGATCTCGGACCAGCCGCTGGAGCAATGGCTGCCCGACCTCGAAGAGATCAAGACCACCTACCCCGACCGCATGGTGATTGCCTCGATCATGGCCGGCTGCGGCAACGAGGAAGAGATGGAAGCCTGGCGCAAGCTGGCGCGGGCCGTGGTGAACGTGGGCTGCGACGCGCTGGAGCTGAACCTTTCGTGCCCGCATATGGACCGCAAGGACATGGGCGCGAACATCGCCAATGACGAGGATATCATCCGCGCCATCCTGAAGGCGGTGAAGAGCGCGGTGGATGTGCCTGTCTGGGTCAAGCTGACACCCGCGACCTCGACCCTCGTGGATGCCGCCGGGGCGGCCTATGAGGCGGGCGCAGCCTCGATCTCGCTGTGCAACACCTTCCCCTCGCTGCCGCTGATGGACCCGGAGACGCTGAAGTTCGAGGTGGAGGTCGACGGGCTCGTCACCTCCGGCGGGCTGGGCGGGCTGGCGATCTTGCATCAGGCGTTGCAGCGGGTGTCTGACATTTCGCGCGCCTATCCCGACCAGTCGATCTCGGGGATCGGCGGGATCCGGGGCTTCCGCGAGGCGTTCAACTTTATCGTTCATGGCGCGGGCAACCTGCAGGTTTGCACGGCGGCGATGGAAGAGAAAGGCAGCGGCGGCGTGGGCGTGCAGCTCATTCAGGAGCTGAAGGACGACCTGAGCGACTACATGGAGCGCATGGGCCATTCCTCGATCGAGGATTTCCGGGGGATCGCACGGGAGCGGATCGTGGAGCACGCGCAGGTGCGCCGGAAGAGCGAAGAATACAACGGCGGCTACGCGAAGTCCGCCTGAGGCGGGGTGAAGGGCGCAGTGTGGCGGGACGCGTCCCGCCCTACACGCTGACCTCGGCCATGAGCGCCGACTTCTCGATCTCGCCGCGTGCGCCGGAGGCCCGCACCTCGCCACGGCGGAGCACCACGAAGCGGTCGGCGAGGTTGTAGGCGAATTCGAAATACTGCTCGACGAGGATGATCGCCATATCGCCCCGGTCGCGCAGGTATTCGATGACCTTGCCGATCTGCTGGATGATGTTGGGCTGAATGCCCTCGGTCGGCTCGTCGAGCAGAAGCAGCTTCGGCTTGGTCATCATCGCGCGGGCGATTGCGAGTTGCTGCTGCTGGCCCCCGGAGAGGTCGCCGCCGCGCCTGCCGATGAACTCCTTGAGGATCGGGAAGAGCTCGAATACCTCACCCGGGATCTCGTGTTCCGAGCGGGGCAGGCAAGCGTAGGCGGTTTCGAGATTTTCCTTCACGGTGAGCAG
Organism: Vannielia sp. SX4; assembly: GCF_052828525.1. The sequence goes on along the minus strand of NZ_CM128247.1, from coordinate 1,567,811 downwards.
CGGGAAAATATCGCGGCCCTGCGGCACATAGGCGAGGCCGCGTTGGGCCATCTCATGGGCCGGGAGCTTGCCAATCTCGGTGCCGTCGAAGGTGACGCTGCCGCCGGAGCGGGCGTGGGTGCCGCTGATCGCCTTCATCAGGGAGGTCTTGCCGACGCCGTTGGTGCCCATGACGCAGGTGACTTCGCCCTGCCGGGCCTCCATCGAGATGCCGTGCAGGATCTGGGAGTGGCCGTAATGCAGGGTGAGGCCGTCGAGCGTGAGCATGGCGGGTTTTGGAGAGTCAGCGGCCAAGATACACCTCGATGACTTCGGGGTTGGAGGTGACGTGGTCGAGCGAGCCTTCGGCCAGCACCGAGCCTTCATGCAGCACGGTCACCTTGCATTCGAGCCGGCGGACAAACTCCATATCGTGCTCGACGACCACGACGGCGCGGGTTTTGGCCGCTTCCTTCAGGATGTCGGTGGTGTGCTCGCGTTCGGCGAGGGTCATACCCGCCGCCGGTTCGTCGACCAGCAGGAGGCGCGGCTCCTGCGCCAGCAGCATCCCGATTTCGAGCCATTGCTTTTGCCCGTGGGAGAGCTCGCCGGAGGTGCGCTCCAGCTCACCCGAGAGGCCGATCTCGGCGGCGAGTTCGACAACGCGGTTCTGGTCGGCCTTGGAGGGCTTCCAGAACAGGACGGAGGACCAGCCGCGCTTGTTTTGCAGCGCCATTGTGAGGTTTTCGCGGACGGATTGATCCTCGAAAACGGTGGGCTTCTGGAATTTCCGGCCGATGCCCGCCTGGGCGATCTTGGCCTCGTTCATGCCGACGAGATTGCGGCTCATCTCGCCCCAAATCACCTTGCCCTCGTCGGGCTTGGTCTTGCCGGTGACGATATCCATGAAGGTCGTCTTGCCCGCGCCGTTGGGGCCGATGATGGCGCGCAGCTCGGCCTCGCCGATGTTGAAGCTGAGGTTTCGGATGGCCTTGTAGCCATCGAAGGTGACCGAGATGCCGTTGACTTCAAGCAGGGTGCTCATTGGCCCTCCTCCTCGCGCTTGGCGCCCGCGTCGGGGCCGTAATCTGCCCCGTGGCGGTTGGAGGGCAGCCGCGCGGTGACGAGGTCGAAGAGGCCGCCGATGCCCTTGGGGGCGAAGAGGGTCACGAGGACGAAGGTGAGGCCGAGCAAGACTGTCCACCAATCGACCCAGCTGATGGTGTAGAAGCCGAGCGGGATGTCGGGCGCCTGACCGCCGGTGAAGTAGGTGGAGACGAGGCTGACGAGGGCCGCGCCGATGACCGCGCCGTAGAGGCGCCCCCTGCCCCCGATGGCGACCCAGACGGCGAGGTAGATGGAGGCGATGGGGGCGATTTCGGCCGGGTTGATGATGCCGGCCTGCGGGTAGTAGAGCGCGCCTGCGATGCCCGCGATGCAGGCGGTGAGGGTGAACATGGCGAGCTTGTAGGTTTCGACCGAGTAGCCGAGGAAACGCACGCGGGCCTCGTTGTCGCGAATGCCGCGGATGACCGAGCCGAACTTGCCGGAGACGACGAAGGCGGCGAGCAGGTAGCCGAGGCCAAGGGCCAGGGCGGATGCCCAGAGGAACCAGATGGAAACGACATCTTGGCTTGCGGTGACGCCCGGCAGGTTTTGCAGGCCGGAGAGGCCGTTGTTGCCGCGCAGGCCGGAGTCGTTCTGGAAGAGGTAGAGGGCCAGCGCGAGGGTCATCGCTTGCGTCAGGATCGACAGGTAGACGCCGGTGACGCGGGAGCGGAAGGCGAGCCAGCCGAAGACGAGGGCGAGGAGGCCCGGAACGGCGACGACGAGGATGAGTTGCAGCGTGAGGCTGTGGGCGAAGGACCAGATGAGCGGGAACTCGGAGGAGCCGACGACGCCGAAAATCTGAGTGCCGATGGAATCAATCACCTCTTGCGGGGTGGGCGGGATCTGCTGGGCGGCCATGCTCTCGGTGACGATGAGGCGGGTGCGCTCATACATCAGCCACATTCCGATCATGTAGCCGCCGAGGCCGAAGAAGGCGAAGTGGCCGAGCGAGAGGATGCCGCAGTAGCCCCAGATCAGGTCCATCGCGACGGCGACGAGGCAGAGGCAAAGGGTCTTGCCGAGCGTCTTGACGAAGCTGGTGGAGATGAGGCCGAGGCCGAAGCCTTCGGAGGCGATGGTGACGGCCAAGGTGAAGAGGCCGAGACAGGCGAGGAAGACGAGGATGGAGGGGTTGCGGGCGATGAAGGAGCGGTTTTTCATTGGGTAGCCCTCCGGGTGAGAATGCAGAGCGAGGCCAGCGCCCGCACCGCACGGGGCGCGTTTCCACAAGCGGCGACACGACCGTCTCGCGCTCCTTCGCCGTTGAGCATGACATCGACGAAGCGCCCGCCCCGTGGGGGGGCGGTGCGGGCGCTGGCCGCCGTTGGCGGCCGGGTGCTCCGCTGGGTCGATGCGCCATTTCCTGTACGAAGGGTCAAACCAAACATCGCTCAATCCCCCGCCGCGCGGCCCTTGAGGGCGATGATGCCCCTTGGCCGGAATTGGATGAAGATGATGATGAAGATGATCATGTAGGTCTGGGCCGCCAGCGTGTTGGAGGGGTTCAGCCATTCGATGCCCTTTTGCAGCGAGCCGATCATGCCCGCGCCCAGCAACGTGCCCCAGATGTTGCCGACCCCGCCGACCACGACGGTCATGAAGCTCTGCACAATGTAATCGGCGCCAAGCTCGGAGGTGACCTTGGCGTAGAGGCCGATTGCGACGCCCGCGATCCCCGCGATGCCGGAGCCGAGGCCGAAGGTAAGCATGTTCACGCGGCCGGGGTTGATGCCCATCGAGGCGGCCATGCGCGGGTTTTGCGTGACGGCGCGGGTCTCCAGCCCGAGGCGGGTCTTCTTCATCAGGAAGAGGAAGAAGAGCAGGAAGACGATGGCGAGCACGAAGATGGCCACGCGGATCATCGAGATGCCGACGATCTCGTTGATCTGCCACTGCCCGTCGAGCCACCCGGGGGCCGTGAGCGGGCGGGCCTGGGTGCCGAAGATGTTCTTCGCAAGCTGCTGGAGGGCGATGGAGATGCCGAAGGTGGCCAGCAGGGTTTCGAGCGGGCGGTTGTAGAGCCAGCGGATCACCAGCCGCTCCATCGCCACCCCGGCGGCGAAGGTGACGGCGAAGGCCAGCGGGATGGCGACGATGATCGAGACCGTGTGGTTGGGGATCATCTGCTGCACCACGTAACCGGTGTATGCACCCATCATGATGAACTCGCCGTGGGCCATGTTGATGACCCCCATCACCCCGAAGGTGATGGCCAGCCCGATGGCGGCGAGAAAGTAGATGGAGGCGAGGGAGAGCGCATCGAGCCCCAGATCGAGCGTGGTGTTCAGGCCAACCTTGGTGTCGATCGAGCGGAGGGCGGCGTTGGCGGACTCGGTGACGAAGGGGGATGGCTCGGCGTATTCCTCGTAAAAGGTGAAGCGGGCGAGCGCGGCGTCGATCTCGGCCTCCGTGGGTGCGGGGGCGACGGTGCCGGCCTCGACCAGCGCGGCATAGGCGCGCTCGCGGGCTTCGATTGTGTTCAGCTCGGATAGCGGCACGCCGCCCACGGCCCCATCGGCGATGTTGGCTTGCAGCGCGTTGCGGCGGTCGGAAGGCTCGATGCGGGCGGGCAAGTCGGCTGCGGCGGCGGCCATATCGTAGGCGGCGTTGCGGGGCAGTTCCTCGGAGCCGGGGCGCAAGGTGCGGGCGATGTTGCCCGTGGGTTCGCCCTCTGCGGCCTTGAGGGTGGTGGCGACCAGCGGATTGAGCGTGGCGCGGGTGTCGACGTTCAAGTCGCCCGCGACGCTCTCGATGGCGGCGATGCGGGCGTCTTCGTCGGCACCGAAGGAGATGGTGAGCAGGGTCAGGAGCCGCTGCTTTTGCGCCTTCAGCGCCGGGCTTGGCTCTTCGTCGATGGAGGCGGCGAGCGGCTCGAGGTGCGAGGCGTCGGGGTTGCGGGAGATGGCGGTGAGCGCATCTTGCCGCCGGGCGGCGTTGGGGTCGAGCAACTGGAAGCGGACAAGGGCGGAGGCGATCAGACCGCGCACGCCGGAGTTGGGCTTGAGGTTGTCAACCTCGCCAGACGGCACCGGCTCAAGCGCTTCGCCACTGTCGAAATCGGTGAGGATGATCGTGCGGTCCGGGCCCTTCTCGCCTTTGAAGAACCAACCGTCGCTCTCGCGCTGATACATCTCGCGGGCTTCCCAGACCTGCAGCACCTGCTGCATGCCCTCCAGCCCGGAGCCTGCCAGCGCGTCGATCACCGGCTGGATGGTGCGGCGGGAGGGTTTGGCAAGGTCGGCGGCGTGCGCTTGAAGCAGCGTCTGGATCGGGCCCATCTCGGCGGGAGCGGCTTGGGTCGCCTCATCGGCTGGGGTGTCGGGGGTGCTGTCCTGCGCCAGTGCGGGCGCGGAGAGAGTGAGGGCGCAGAAGAGCGCCAGAGCCTGCAAGGCCTTGATCATGCTGGAATGTCCCACCGCGCGTTGTCCCCTTGGGCCGGAGAGGGCAGCGCGTGCCGCCCCCTCCGCTGGCGTGTCGGGCGGCGCCGAACTTCAGCGCCGGCCTGAAGAGCCTGATGGCTCAGTAGTTGCTTTCGATCTGCACGCAGGTGGAGGTCTCGGTGTTGTACATGCCGCACTCCAGATCTTTCCAATCCGAGGTCAGAACAGCCGACTCGGGCAGGAAGTCGGTCCAGGCATCGCCGGGGACCGGATCGGTCTCGGAGATGATGTCGAACTGGCCGTCTGCGCGGATTTCACCGATGAGCACCGGCTTGGAGAGGTGGTGGTTCACGCCCATCACGGCGGTGCCGCCGGTCAGGTTGGGGAACTCCTGGCCCCACATCGCGGTGCGGACGGCGTCCACATCGGTAGTGCCGGCCTCGGTGGCCGCGTTCACCCACATGTTGAAGCCGATGTAGTGGGCTTCCATCGGGTCATTGGTCACGCGGTCTTCGGAGCCTATGAAGGCGTGCCACTTGGAGATGAAGTCGGCGTTGGCCTCGGTGTCGGCGGACATGAAGTAGTTCCACGCGGCGAGGTGGCCGACGAGGTTGGAGGTGTCGAGACCGGCGAGCTCTTCTTCACCCACGGAGAAGGCCACAACGGGGATGTCCTCGGCGGAGATGCCCTGCGCGGCCAGTTCCTTGTAGAAGCCGATGTTGGCGTCGCCGTTGATGGTGGAGATCACGCCCACCTTCTTGCCGTCCGCGCCCAGCGCCACAACGTCGGACACGATCTTGGACCAGTCGGAATGGCCGAAGGGGGTGTAGTTGACGAAGATATCCTCGGCGGGGATGCCTTTGTCCTTCAGGTAGGACTCGAGGATGTTGTTGGTGGTGCGGGGGTACACGTAGTCGGTGCCCAGCAGCGCGAATTTTTCGACGCCCAGCTCTTCGAGGTAGTAGTCGGTGGCCGGGATGGCCTGCTGGTTGGGGGCGGCGCCGGTGTAGAACACGTTCTTGGAGGACTCTTCGCCCTCATACTGCACCGGGTAGAACAGAAGGCCGTTCAGCTCTTCGATCACCGGCAGCACGGATTTGCGCGACACGGAGGTCCAGTTGCCGAAGATCACATCGACCTCGTGGACGGTCAGCAGCTCGCGGGCCTTTTCGGCGAAGAGCGGCCAGTCGGAGGCGGGGTCGACGACCACGGCTTCGAGATCGCAGCCCAGCAGGCCGCCGGCCTCGTTCTGGCTGGCGACGAGCATTTCCATCGTCTCTTTCAGCGTGGTTTCGGAAATGGCCATGGTGCCCGAGAGCGAGTGCAGCACGCCGACCTTGATCGGGCAGCTCACCTCTTGGGCAGAGGCGGCACCGGCGGTAAGGCCGAGCGCGAGCACAGAGGCAGCGGTTTTCTTGAAAGCGGTCATTTTATCCCTCCGTTCGGGGTGTGTGGCCGGCAAGGGCGACACGCGAGCAGACCCCGAAGCAAGTTCCTGTTGATGTTGGCGCGGGGCTGCTGCCATGTCCTCACCGGCGGCGGCTTGCGCACCCGATGCGGTGCGTCTCAGCGTGCTCCGGGCGGGGACATGCTTTGGAGCGGCGCGGTTCCGGCGCAATTTCGGGATTGCAGAAAACAGGTGTCCGCCCCGCATTGATTAATTTCGCGGCAGAAATCCGAGCATCCGCCCAGAAATTCAGCAGGCAACTTGACCCGGCGGCAGGATCGCCGCTCACTTGTGGTCAGCCGGAACGCTGCGTGGTGAAAACATCGGCAGGAGATATGCGTGGGGGCAGCCATTACCATTGAAGGCGAGATAGACGCGGCGCGGGCGAAGCAGCCGAGGGCCGTTGGTGCGGCGCGGGTGACGGCGCGGCCCGATGGTCGGGGCGGCGGTCGGATCGGCGAGTTGCGCATGTCGGGCGCGATGAAGCTGCTCTTCCCCCGCCGTGCGGGCGCCTTGCAAGCGATGCTGGTCAACTCGGCGGGCGGAATCACCGGGGGCGACAGGTTTCGGCTGGAGGCCGGGGCCGAGCCGGGCGCGGCGCTGAGCCTCACCACGCAGGCCGCCGAGCGCGCCTATCGCGCCCAGCCGGGCGAGGTTGGCGAGGTTTCTGTGCGGCTGAGCGCGGGCGCGGGCGCCTGCCTGCACTGGCTGCCACAAGAGACGATCCTGTTTCAGGCCTGCGCCCTGCGCCGCCGCCTGCGGGTCGACCTGGCGGAGGATGCCAAACTGCTGCTGTGCGAGCCGCTGGTCTTTGGCCGCACGGCGATGGGCGAGCGCCTGACGGAAGGCTGGTTCAGCGACCGAGTCGAGGTGTTTCGGGGTGGCGCGCGGCTCTTTACCGATGCCACGCGGCTGGAGGGCGATATCAGCGCCCGGCTTGCAAGCCCCGCAACCGGCGCGGGCTGCCGTGCCTCGGCGCTGGTTGTCTATGTCGCCCCCGATGCCGAACACCAGCGCGATGCGCTCCGCGCCGCTCTGCCGCAAGACGCTCTGGCGGGCACCTCGCTGATTGCGCAAGATGTGATGGTGGCCCGATTCCTCGGCCCCGATGGTTTTGGCCTGCGCAAGCTCCTCATGCCCGCGCTGGACCGGCTCTCGGGCAATACCCTTCCACGATCCTGGAGGCTCTGAACCCATGCAACTCACCCCCCGCGAAAAGGACAAGCTCCTCATCGCCATGGCCGCAGAGGTGGCCCGCAAGCGGCTGGCCCGCGGCGTGAAGCTGAACCACCCCGAGGCGATTGCGCTGATCACTGACGCGGTGGTGGAGGGCGCCCGCGATGGCCGATCGGTCGCCGACATGATGGAGGCGGGTGCGCAGGTGGTGAGCGCGGAGCAATGCATGGAGGGGATCGCCGAGATGATCCACGAGGTGCAGGTGGAGGCGACCTTTCCCGACGGCACCAAGCTGGTGACCGTACACAACCCCATTCGCTGAAGAGGACTGACACATGAAATACATTGCCGCCCTGCTGGCCACCGCCGTTATTGCATCGGGCCCCGCCCTCGCCCACTCTGGCGCGCACCTGCACCCGCATGAGGCCAACTCGGCCCTGCCGCTGATGGCCGCGCTGGCGGTGATCGTGGCGGCGGGCTTTGCCGCCTTTCTCTGGAGCCGCAAATGATCCCCGGTGAGGTGATCTGCGCGGAGGGCGATATCGAGCTGAATGCGGGCCGCGAGGCGATCACCCTGATGGTGGCGAACACCGGCGACCGCCCGGTGCAGGTGGGCAGCCACTACCATTTTGCCGAGACCAACGCAGCGCTCGACTTTGACCGTGACGCCGCGCGGGGCATGCGGCTCGACATCGCCGCAGGCACCGCCGTGCGGTTTGAGCCCGGTCAGGCCCGCGAGGTGCAGCTGATTGCGATTGGCGGCGCGCGGAAGATCTACGGCTTCAACCAGAAGGTCATGGGAGCGCTCGATTGACCCCGATGTTCAACCCCACTGCCCTGCTGCGGCTGCAAATGCAGATGGCGATCATGACGATGGAGGCCAGCGCCGTTATCTGGATGCGGATGATGGGCATGGCCGGCACGTGGAACGTGGCCGCAGGCGAGAACGGGCGGATGGTGCGCGAGAAGCAGCGGGCCTTTGCCAAGGCCGCGCAGGAGGCCTCGGTGGCCGCCATGCAGGGCCGCAACGTGGGGGCCGCCGCGCTGCGCCCGCTGCGCCGCAAGACCCGCTCCAACGTGGTGCGGCTGGCCCGGAGAGGGCCGAAGCTGAGGTGAAGGGTTAACGGGAGGACCAACCAGAAAGGGAGTGCCCAAGATGTGTAACGCGTGCCTGATCGAGAATGTCCGCAAGACGGCGATGAACCGCCGGTCCTTCTTTGCCCGGAGCGCCGCCGCGGGGGCGGCTGCCGTGGCCGCCGGGGCGATGGCCTCGCGCCCGGCCCTCGCCCAGTCGAGCGGCAAGGTGGTGGACCTGACCTATACGCTCACCCCCGAGTTCCCGACCTTTGACGGCTTGCCGGGCATCGAGTTTGCCTCCGACAAGGACTATGCCGCCGATGGCTACAAGATCTGGAAGGTCTCGTTCTTCGAGCATTCCGGCACCCATATCGACGCACCCGCCCACTTTGCCGAGGGCACCGACACGGTGGACATGCTGCCGCCCGAAAGCCTGATGTGCCCGCTCTGCGTGATCGACCTCAAGGCCAAGGCCGCCGAGGAGCCGAACGCGATGGTGGAGCCGGAGGATATCGAAGCCTGGGTTTCGGCCAATGGCGAGATCCCCGAGGGCGCCTGCGTGGCGATGAACTCGGGCTGGGGTGCGAAGATGGGCGATCCGTCGTTCCGCAATGACGGCGAGGGGAACTTCGCCTTTCCGGGCTTTGCCAAGGCGGCGACGGATATGCTGCTGGAGATGGGCGTGGCGTCGATTGGCGTGGACACGCTCTCGCTCGATCCGGGCAATTCGGCGGATTTCGCGGTCCATTACTCGTGGCTGCCTGCCGGGCGCTATGGGATCGAGAACATGGCCAATCTGGATGAGGTTCCGGCCAGCGGGGCGACGCTCTTTGTTGGCGCGCCGAAGCATGGCGGCGGAACCGGCGGTCCGGCCCGCGTGATGGCGGTGATCTGAATGGCGACGGTGCCCCTTTTGTCCGACGAGGAGCTTTCGCCCCGTGCGAAAGCGGTTTTCGACGCGATCCGCGCGGCACGGGGCACCGACTACGTGAACAACTTCTGGCGTGCCCTCGCCCATGACGAGGACGCGCTGGAGGAGACATGGGCCAAGCTCTCGGTCCTGATGGGGCCGGGGGCGCTCGACCCGCTGGTGAAGGAGATGATCTACGTTGCGGTGAGCACCGCGAACGGCTGTTCGTACTGCGTACACAGCCATACCGCAGCGGCGAAGGCCAAGGGGATGAGCGCCGAGATGCACGCCGAGCTGGTGCGGGTGATCGGGGCGGCGATGATGACCAACGGGATGGTCACGGCGCTGCAGGTGCCGGTGGACGAGGTGTTTGATGCCAATGGCGCTTGAGGGCTCCTGCCGCTGTGGCGCCGTGCGGTTCTCACTGCAAAGCCACACGCCGGTGCCCTACCAGCTCTGCTACTGCACCATCTGCCGCAAGACCGGCGGCGGGGGCGGCTATGCGATCAACCTTGGTGGGATCGCAGAGACGATGGAGGTGGAGGGCGAGACGGCGGTGTATCGGGCGGCAATCGAGCGTGGCGGGGTTTGCGAGGTTTCGACCGGGGAGCGGAACTTCTGCGCGGCCTGCGGCTCGGAGCTGTGGCTCTATGACCCGACATGGCCCGAGCTGATCCACCCCATGGCCAGCGCCATCGACACCCCCCTGCCCCCTGCCCCGGCCCGCGTGCACCTGATGTTGGCCGACAAGCCGCATTGGGTGCCGCTCAACGCGGGGCCGGAGGATGAGTGCTATGACGGATACCCCGCGCTTTCGCTGGCCGACTGGCACCGAAAGCACGGGGTCTGGGCGGCATGAGGGCGCGGGTAACCTCCTCAGCCAGCGTCGGGCAGCGGCGGCAGGCTGCGCAGGTAGAGGATGATCGCCGCGAGATCGTCGCTGCTCATCTTTGCGAGGAAGCCATAGGGCATCGGCGGCAGCATGGGCGTGCCGTCGGGGCGTTTTCCTTGGGTGATCATCGCGGCCAGTTCTTCGTCGGTGTAGCCCGCAAGCCCGTCCTCGTGAGAGGTGAGGTTGGAGGCGACCGAGGTGCCCCACGGACCGTAGAACTGGAAGCCGCCGCGGCCGAGGTCGGTGTCGACCATCGGGCCGGTGGCGCCCATCGGCGTGTGGCACTCCATGCAATGGGCGACCGGCCCGGCGAGATAGGCGCCGTAGTCCGCCGTCACGCCCTGCGCGGGAGCGGCGACCGCTTCGACCGGCGGGCCGTAGGCTGGGGGCAGCGGGATGTGGTAGGTGGAGGCGCCGGGGTCGTTCTCGACCGGGGGCGCGCTGCGCAGATACATGACGACCGAGGCCACATCGTCATCGCTGAGGCCACGGTAGAAGGTGAATGGCATCGGCGGGCCGATCAGCGTGCCGTCGGGGCGGATGCCCTCGCGGATCGCCTTTGCCAGCTCGGCATCGCTCCACGCGCCGGACGGACCGGCGGGGGTGATGTTGGGGGCGATGGCGGTGAAGGCCTCGTTCTGCTCCACCAGCCTGCCGGAGAGTTCGGCTCCGGCCACGAAACCCTCGGCCCCCAGCGGCGTGTGGCAGTTGCCACAGCCCATCGGGCCTTCAACCAGGTAAGTTCCACGCTCCAATGTGGGCTCGGACAAGGCCTGCGTGCAGACCATCGCCAGCGCCCCGCTCAATACCGGGTAACGCATTGCTTTCATCCTTCAGAAAAAGGGGCCTCATTGCCGGCCCCGACCCTCGCGCGGCGCAAATGGCGCCGTAGTTTCCGTGGGGTCAATTTTGCGCCTGTCCGCGAGTCGCGTCAATTGACGTGTTGCGGCTGGGCTTTGTTGATGACGACCGCCTGAAAGGAGCCGCCATGGCCACCCGCATCCCCCGTTCCGACTATGCCGCGATGTTCGGCCCCACCACTGGTGACAAGGTGCGGCTGGCGGATACCGACCTGATCATCGAGGTGGAAAAGGATTTCACCACCTATGGCGAGGAGGTGAAATTTGGCGGCGGCAAGGTGATCCGGGACGGGATGGGGCAGAGCCAGGCGACGCGGGCGGAGGGGGCGGTCGATACGGTCATCACCAACGCGCTCGTGCTGGACTGGACCGGCATCTACAAGGCCGATATCGGGCTGAAGGACGGGCGGATTGCGGCGATTGGCAAGGCGGGCAACCCGGATACCCAACCGGGGGTGGATATCATCGTCGGGCCGGGGACGGAGGCGATTGCGGGGGAGGGCAAGATCCTCACCGCGGGCGGGTTCGACAGCCATATTCATTTCATTTGCCCGCAGCAGATCGACGATGCGCTGCATTCGGGGCTGACGACCATGCTGGGCGGCGGCACTGGCCCCGCGCATGGCACGCTGGCGACGACCTGCACGCCGGGGCCGTGGCATATTGGGCGGATGTTGCAGGCGCTCGATGGTGTGCCGATGAACATTGGCCTTGCGGGCAAGGGCAACGCCTCGCTGCCGGGCGCGCTGGTGGAGATGGTGAATGCCGGGGCCTGTGCACTGAAGCTGCATGAGGATTGGGGCACGACGCCGGGGGCGATTGATTGCTGTTTGTCGGTCGCGGATGACATGGACGTGCAGGTGATGATCCACACCGACACGCTCAATGAGTCCGGCTTCGTGGAGAACACGGTGGCGGCGATCAAGGGGCGGACGATCCACGCCTTTCACACCGAGGGCGCGGGCGGGGGCCATGCGCCGGATATCATCAAGGTGTGCGGCGAGGAGAACGTGCTGCCGTCGAGCACCAACCCGACGCGCCCCTTTACGGTGAACACGCTGGAGGAGCATCTGGACATGCTCATGGTGTGCCACCACCTCGACAAGTCGATCCCCGAGGATGTGGCCTTTGCCGAGTCGCGCATCCGGCGGGAGACGATTGCGGCGGAGGATATCCTGCACGACATGGGGGCGTTTTCGATCATCGCTTCGGACAGTCAGGCGATGGGGCGCGTGGGCGAGGTGGTGATCCGCACATGGCAGACCGCCGACAAGATGAAAAAGCAGCGCGGGCGGCTGGCGGAGGAGACGGGGGACAACGACAACTTCCGCGCCCGCCGCTATGTGGCGAAATACACGATCAACCCGGCGATTGCCCATGGGATGAGCCATGAAATCGGCAGCATCGAGGTGGGCAAGCGGGCCGATCTGGTGCTCTGGAGCCCGGCCTTCTTTGGGGTGAAGCCGGAGATGGTGCTGCTGGGCGGGTCGATCGCGGTGGCGCAGATGGGAGACCCGAATGCCTCGATCCCGACGCCGCAGCCGGTTTACACGCGCCCGATGTTCGGCAGCATGGGCCGGGCGGTGGAGCGCTCGGCGGCGCTGTTTGTCAGCGAGGCGGCGGTGGCCGGGGGGCTGCGTGGGCAGCTCGGGCTGAGCAAGGAGCTGCTGGCGGTGAAAGGGACGCGGGGGATCGGGAAGTCGGCGCTGAAGCTGAACGACGCGCGGCCGAAGATCGAGGTGCATCCGGAGACCTACGAGGTGCGGGCGGATGGCGAGTTACTGACATGCGAGCCGGCAGAGCGGCTGCCGATGGCGCAGCGGTATTTTATGTTTTGAGCGGTTGGCGGGGCACTCCAACCCACAATTGCCATGTCGTTAACCCTTTTTGCGATGCGCCGTGGCACATTGGCGGCATGGCGATTTCATCACATCAGATTCGGGCCTGCTTCGAGGCCGCGCTGGCCATCCGGGGCGGCCAAGCCGGGATTTCGGCGGCGCGGGCGCGAGTGGCGCGGGAGACCGGCATGGGGGCCGGATCGGCACAGGACTACATCTACATCACGCTGCGGCTGCTCGACGGGCGCAGCTACACCCGCACCATGAACGCGGAGGGTACCCGGCTTTTACTTGACTGGATCGGGGACGACTTCGGCGATGCCCAACAGAAGGCGGCAGCGGAGCTTGTTCTGGCGCATGTCGACTATTATCGGTCCCTGCCACGAGGCGGACCGCAGGTGGGCGTCCGGGATGCGGCGCATTCTGTTCTGCGAGCCTTGGCGACGCGGGAGGAGGCGTAGCGGGCTTTTGAGCGCCGGGTGACTGCAGCAGTATTTCATGATTGATCGCGGCTGGTGGGTGAAACCCACCGCCGCGATCACCCGAAACGTTCGATCACCTCAAACTCATCTTCCTCATCCGGCTGGGCCTCGGGCTGTGCTGACGCGACCGCAACCGCGCGGGTCACAACCATGGTGCTGCGGCTCTCCCGCCAAAAGGCCGGATCATCGCGGATGTAGGCGGGTAGGCGCGTGGGGTCCAGGCTGCGGCGGGTGCTTTGGCACACCGTCACCGTGAAGGCCGCCCCCTCCACCGGGCCGGTGGGGCGGGCCGCGATCAGGGCGGCGCGCAGGGCCTCCTCACAAGTCTTCAGCGCGGCCATCTGCGCCCGGATCGCGCCCAGCGCATCGGCCAGTGCGGTGGGCTGGGTGGGCAGACCGGGCGGGAACGATTCGACGCGGCTCATGGGGTGATGGTGGCGCAGGGTCGGTAAACGGACGGTTACGCGCCGCGCGGCCCGCTCCCCTGCCCGCAGCACATGGCTGCCCTGCAAAGCCGGGCCTTCCGCCCTGCCCCGCCTGTGCTAGCCTGATCCCATGGGAGGAAACCCTGCAACCCAATGACAAGGTTTCCAGCGATGACACTCCAGACCACCGATACCAGCTTTGCGCCCGCGCTTCGCGCCCGGATCGACGCCTTCTTTGCCACCCTCGGCATGGGGCTGAACGCCTACATGGAAAGCCGCTCGCGGATGCATCAGATCAACCGGCTGAATGCGCTCTCCGACAAGGACCTCTCCGCCATGGGCCTGACGCGCGACGAGATTCCGCGCCATGTTTTCCGCGACCTGCTCTACCTCTAAGGCTTCGCGGTCTTCCATCGGGGGCAAATCCCGCTAGGCTCGCAGCACAGCCTGCCGGGAGACAAGACCTTGCCCCTCACCCTGCCCCACACGCGCGCCGCCGCGGTGCTTGCCGCGCTGGCCGCCAGCCCTGCCCTTGCCGCCGATTGCCCGGTGGGCGCCGATATGGAGAAGGGCGTGCGGTTTTCCGAGGCGACGGGGAATATCGAGGTCATCAAACGCGGCGCGGCCCCGGGCGAGGTGGTTTCGACCTACGGCAGCGACGGCTACCTGAACGTGGTGCGGCTGGCGCATGGGGTCTATGTGACCGAGATCGCCAACCTCGTGAACGGCGTGCCCGAGGGGGTGCCGGACCGCTACAGCTATGACATCTCCCCCCTGCCCGCCCCGGCACCGGGGCTGGAGGTTGCCGCCCAGGTGACGGTGACCGGCTCGGAGACCAAAGAGCAGACCTGGACCTACAGCTTTGGCGAGCCGGTCACATGGACCTATGGAAGCTGTTCCTACGAGCTGATCCCGATCACCACCCGCCAGCTCGCGGCGGGCGAGGAGGTGAGCCGGGAGGTGCTGCATTACCTGCCGGAGTTCGGGCACTCCTACCTCGCGGTCTATGCCGATGGCGAGATCGAGGAGGTTTATACCTACGTCAGCGTGGAGGCGGTGCGATGAGCGGCCGGGGCGCGGCGGCGCTTTGCGCGGTGGGCGTGCTGGCGGATGCAGCGGGTGCGGCCTGCCCGGTGGCGGCAGACATGGAAGGCGGCGTGCGGCTGGAGCTGGCGAATGGCGACAGCGAAGTGTTTCGCCGCACTGGTGCTGCGACGGTCGAGAGCGTGCTCACGGTGGGCGGGGCCGAGCAGACGCGGTTCTCCTACGCGCGCGGGGTCTACCTGCTGGAGTCGATCGAGATGGAGGGCGGCGCGCTGGTGCCAAGCAGCCGCGCGACCTTTGCCTTTCCGACCCGGCCCGAAGGCACGCCGGAGCCTGCACCGGGCCATGGCTGGGGGCTGCGGATCGTGGCGACCTATGGCGGCGAGCCGGTGGCGGAGATGCTCGGCATCCGCTTTGGCGCGCCGGGCGAGGCCACCATCGGCGATTGCGCGCTGGAGGTGCTGCCGGTGGAGCAGCGGATCTACGAAGACGGGGAATTGGTGGCGCGGGAAGAGCGCAATTACATCCCCGCGCTCGGCTTCAGCTACGCGCTGGCTTGGCATGAGGACGCCCGGGTGGACCGGTATGATTACGTGAAGATAGAGGCGGTGGAATGAGCGAGCAGATGGAGACGGCACAGGAGGTGCGGCGCGGCGGGGCCGAGGGTGCGGGAGACCGGGTGCGGCTGAGCTATGACGCGCGGTTCCTGCGGCGCAAGGTGCTGGTGACGGAGAGCGGCGCGCGGGTGCTGGTGGATCTGGCCCGGACGACCTCGCTGGATGCTGGCGATGCGCTGGTGCTCTCGGGCGGCGGGCTGCTGGCGGTGGAGGCGGCGGTGGAGCCGCTGCTGGAGGTGCGGGGCGTGGGCCTGGTGCGGCTGGCGTGGCACATCGGCAACCGGCACACCCCCTGCCAGGTTGAGGAGACGCGGCTGCTGATCCAGCGTGATCACGTGATGGCCGATATGCTGGCCCGGCTGGGCGCGCAGTTGGCGGAGATCGAGGAGCCTTTCACGCCGGAGGGCGGCGCCTATGGCGAGGGGCGGACCCACGGCCATGACCACGGGGCGCAACATGGGCCGGAGGGGCATGGGCACGGGCACTCTCATGGGCAGGACCACGGGCACAGCCATGAGCACGGGCATGGACACGATCATGGCTATGGGCACACGCATGACCACTGAGGCCACCGCCACCGAGGCGGTGCTGCGGTTGGCACAATGGTTCTCTCCCGGTTTTCCGGTCGGGGCCTTCGCATGGTCGCACGGGCTGGAGGCGGCGCTGGTTGAGGGCCGGGTGACGCGGGAGACGGTGGAGGACTGGCTGGAGGGCGTGCTGGAAGACGGCGCGGGCCGGGCCGATGCGGCCCTGCTGGCAGCGGCCCATGGCGCGGAGGGCGAGGCGCTGGCGGAGGTCGATGCGTTGGCCCGCGCGCTGGCCCCCTCGGCGGAACGGCTGGCGGAAACGGTGGAACAGGGGACGGCCTTTGCCCGGACGGTCACCGCGCTCTGGCCGGAGCGCGCGGTGGAGGCGATGGCCTACCCGGTGGCCGTGGGCCGCGCGGCGGGGCTGCATGGGCTGCCGCTGGAACTGACCGCCACGATGTATTTGCAGGCCGTAATCGGCAACCTCGTGGCGGTGGCGACCCGCGCGGTGCCGCTGGGCCAGACCGAGGCGCAGGCGATGCTGGCGCGGCTGACCGAGCGCTGCGCGGCGGTGGCGCGGGAGGCGATTGCAGGCGGGCTGGACGGGCTGGGGACAGCGAGCTTTGCCGGGGACGTGGCGGCGATGCGGCATGAAGCGCTGTATTCCCGGGTGTTCCGGAGCTGAGGGCGCGCGGCAGGCTGACCTGCCAGCATCGAACGGAGGCGCGGGCGGCACCTGCGGGATGGAGTATTTGCAGCAAGAAAATGCAGTGGGTGCGGCGCTGGCGCGATCTTGCGCGTGCCGGGGGGGCGTGGGATGGATGGGTCGATGATTGGGCTTTCGCTTGTTCTCTCCGCCGTGCTGATCGTGCTGGCCGCGCTGCACCTGCTCTGGGCGCTGGGGTGGTGGTTTCCGCTCGCCGAGGAGCGGGCCTTGGCGCGGGCGGTTGTGGGCGCGCGGGGGATCGAGCGGATGCCGGGGGCGGTGCCCTCTGCGCTGGTGGTGGTGGCGCTGCTCTTTGCCGCCGCATGGCCGTGGTTCGGGCCAAGCGGGCTTAAGACGGCGGGGCTGGCGGTGATGACGTTGGTGTTTCTGGGCCGGGGCGCGGCGAGCTACTTGCCCGCGTGGCGGCAGATCGTGCCGGAGCAGCCCTTTGCCACGCTGGACCGGAGGGCCTATGGCCCGCTTTGCCTCGCGCTCGGCGCGGGCTTTCTCATTCTGACATATGGAGCTTTGACATGACGCGGTTGAACGGGCCTTTGCGGATCGGGATCGGGGGGCCTGTGGGCGCGGGCAAGACCACGCTGACGGGGGCGCTGGCGAAGGCTTTGAGCCCGAACCATTCGGTCGGGGTGATCACCAATGACATCTACACCCGCGAGGATGCGGACGCGCTGGTGCGGGCGCAGATCCTGCCCGCCGACCGGATCATCGGGGTGGAGACCGGGGGCTGCCCGCATACCGCGATCCGCGAAGATGCCTCGATCAACCTTGCTGCCGTCTCGGAGATGGTCCAGCGCCATCCGGACGTGGAAGTTGTGCTGATCGAGAGCGGGGGCGACAACTTGTCGGCCACCTTCTCGCCGGAGCTGGCGGACCTGACGATCTACGTGATCGACGTGGCCGCGGGCGAGGAGATTCCGCGCAAGGGCGGGCCGGCGATCACCAAGTCGGACATTCTGGTGATCAACAAGACCGACCTAGCGCCGCATGTGGGTGCCTCGCTGGAGGTGATGGAGCGGGATGCGACGCGGATGCGCGCGGGGCGGCCGTTTTTCTTTTGTGCGATGCGGCATGGCGAAGGGCTGGAGGCCGTGGTGGCCGAGATCCGGGCGCTGAGCGGGCTGGGCGAGGTCACCGCCGGATGAACGTGCTGTATGACGCGCTGATCGCCCCTTGTGCGGGGCGTGAGGGAGGCTTTTTGCTGCAGCCGGACGGGTCCGTTTTGCTGGGGTATGCCGAGTTTGCCGAGGCCGTCGGGCGCCATGCCAACGCGCTGGTGAGCCTTGGGCTGGAGCCGGGCGACCGCGTGGCGATGCGGCTGGAGAAGAGCCCGGAGATGCTGGCGCTGATCGGCGGCTGCATTGCTTCGGGCCTCGTGTTTCTGCCGCTGAACACCGGGTATCCGGCGGCGGAGCTGGAATACTTTGTCGAGAACTCGGGGGCGCGGTTATTCCTGTGCGATCCGGGTGACCGGGAGGCGCTGGCCGCGCTGGAGCGCATCGCGCGGGTGGAGAGCCTCGGGCCGGGAGGCACGGGGAGCTTTGCGGAGATTGCGGAGGGCTGCGGGCCGGAGTTTGCACCTGTGGAGCGGGGACCGGACGATCTGGCGGCGTTTCTCTACACCAGCGGCACGACCGGGCGCTCCAAGGGAGCGATGATCAGCCACCGGAACCTTTTGAGCAATGCGCGGGTGCTGGTGGATTACTGGCAGTTCACCGGCGAGGACGTGCTGCTGCACGCGCTGCCGATCTTCCATACCCACGGGCTCTTCGTGGCGACCAACGTGGCGCTTTTGGCGGGCGCCCGGATGATCTGGCTGCCGAAGTTCGAGGTGGAGACGGTGCTGGAGGCGCTACCGAAGGCGACGAGCATGATGGGGGTGCCGACGTTTTATACCCGGCTGCTCGATGAGGCGCGGTTTGACCGCGAGGTGGCCGGGCATATGCGGCTCTTCATCTCTGGCTCCGCGCCGATGCTGGAGGAGACGCACAGGCAGTTCGAGGCGCGCACCGGCCAGCGAATCCTGGAGCGCTACGGGATGACCGAGACGAACATGCTCACCTCGAACCCATATGAGGGCGAGCGGGTGGCGGGCACCGTGGGGCTGCCGCTGCCGGGGGTGGAGCTGAAGGTATGTGACGGCGAAGGCCGCGCCCTGCCCGATGGCGAGGTGGGGATGATCGAGGTGCGCGGGGAGAACGTGTTTGGCGGCTACTGGCAGATGCCGGAAAAGACGGCGGCCGAGTTGCGACCCGATGGCTGGTTCATCACCGGGGATATGGGGGTGATCGACGCGCGGGGCTATGTGAGCATCGTCGGGCGCGGCAAAGACCTCATCATTTCCGGCGGTTACAACATCTACCCCAAGGAGGTGGAGGCTGTGATCGACACCTGCCCCGGCGTGCTGGAGAGCGCGGTGGTGGGTGCGCCGCATGGCGATTTTGGCGAGAGTCCGGTGGCGGTGATCGTGGCGGAACCGGGCGCGGAGGTGGACCTTGGCGCGGTGCAGGAGGCGCTGGGAGAGAAGCTGGCGCGGTTCAAGCATCCAAGGCACTTCGATCTGGTCGAGGCGCTGCCGCGCAACACGATGGGCAAGGTGCAGAAGGCGGCGCTGAGGGAGCGTTACAGGGAGGTGTTCGCATGACGCGGAAAATTGCAGCGGGGCCGGAGGAGCTGGCGAGTTTTGACGAGTTGCTCTCGATGTCGGGGCTGGCGTTCATGCAGGGGATATTGAGCGGCGAGATCGCGGGGCCGCCGATCTCGGGGGTGATGGATTACTGGCTCGACGAGGTCGAGGAGGGGCGCGTGGTGTTCCGGGGCGCGCCAAAGTTTGCCCATGCCAACCCGATGGGCGGCACCCACGGCGGCTGGTATGGCACCCTGCTGGACAGCTGCATGGCCTGCGCTGTGATGACCAAGGTGCCACAGGGCAGCTGGTACACCACCTTGGAGTACAAGGTGAACATCACCCGCCCGATCCCGGTGGGGCTGGAGGTGCTGGCGATTGGCGAGGTGCAGCATGCGGGCCGCTCGACCGGGGTGGCGCGGGGCGAGATCGTGGGAGCCGAGGACGGGCGGGTTTATGCGACCGGGTCCACGACCTGCATTATCATGACGCGGTGAGCGCCGTGCAGCGCCGACCCGCGGGGTGGCGCTCGAAACGGCGGTACGTGGGAGTTTATCGTGCCGTGGTAGCTTGACGATTGAAGTCGGCGCTGACTTCACCGAAGCGCCGCCCCGGGGGGCGGGTCGGTGCTGCACGGCGCCTTCGGCTTGATGCCGTGCAGGGTGCCATGTGCGAACGGGGTTTCAGAGTTTGAAGGAAGGCGCGGTCAGCCAGCCTTTGCGGCGAAGCTCTCGTGGATGAACTTCTTGTCGCAATAGCCGCACTCGACCTCGCCCGTCTCGTGGCTCAGGGAGAGCCAGACGCGCGGGTGGCCGAGAGCGCCCTCGCCGCCGTCACAGGAGACACGCCAGGCGGAGACCACTTCGGTTTCGGGCGGGGCGATCGACATGGCTGTCTCCTTGCGGGGGGCGCTGGGGCGGGTCAGAATTGCGGGCGAAAATAGCAGGATGGGGAGGCCGTGCAAGTGGGCAGCGGCGTGGAGCATGCGCGGTGGATGGTGGCGCCGCATGAGGGGATGCGGCCGTTTCTGCGGCTGATGGCGGAGGTGGCGGAGGCGCTGGGGGGCCGGGTGGTCGCGGAGCCGCAGCTTGGGCGGTTCGGGTTTTTCATCGACGCGGGCGGGCGGGCACATGCGGTGCATGGCGCGGCGCTGGGGCTGAATGGAGATGCGGCGGCGCGGCTAGCGGGCGACAAGGATTATGCGGCGAAGGTGCTGGGTTATGCGGGCGTGCCAGTGCCGGAGCACGTGGTGATGCTGGCGGGCCGCGATGCCGCGCCGGGGCTGGCCTGGGCGCGGGAGGAATGCGGCGTGCCTCTCTGGGTGAAGCCGAATGCCGGACATGGCGGCGAGGGCGTGCAGCGAGTCACCGACCTGGCCGCGCTGGAGTCGGCAACTGCGCCACTGAGGGAAGCCGGGCGCCACGTGATCCTGCAGGATCACGTGGCGGGCCGGGAGTTTCGGGTGATGGTGCTGGAGGGCCGCGCGGTGCTGGCCTACGAGCGGGTGGCCAAGGGAGACGGGCCGGGCAATCTTTCGGCCGGGGCCGCGCTGCGCGCGGGCGGGCCGGGCGCGGAGGCCGAGGCGCTGGCGGTGCGGGCGGCGGAGGCGCTGGGGCTGCGGTGGGCCGGGGTGGATGTGATCGTCGGGGCCGAGGGGCCGGTCGTGCTGGAGGTCAACGCTGCGCCGGGGCTGGATGCCTATGCGCGCTCGGGGCCGGAGCAATGGGGCGCGGCGCGGGATGTGATTGGCGCGGCGCTCGAGGTGTTGGGGCGTTAGGGCAAGGGCGGTTGGTGGGCAGATTGCCCACCCCGCCCTGTGTCATGCGGGGTTCAGCATCCGGCCCAGCGGGCGGCCACCCAGAACGTGGACGTGGAGATGCGGCACCTCCTGCACGCCATGATTGCCTGCGTTGGAGATGAAGCGGCAGCCCGGCCCGTGGGCCTCGACGCCTTCCATCTCGCAGACCTTGCCGACGGCGCGGGTGAAGTCGACGATCTCGGCCTCGGAGGCCTCCTGCGCGAAGTGGTCGTAGCTCACGTAGGGCCCCTTGGGGATGACCAGCACATGCACCGGGGCCTGCGGCTGGATGTCACGAAACGCGAGGGTGTGCTCGGTTTCCAGCACGGTCTGGTTGGGGATTTCGCCGCGCAGGATCTTGGCGAAGATGTTCTCGGGGTCGTAGCTGTAGCCCATTGGGGCCTCCTCAGTCGGTAAACAGATGGGGCGTGGAGGCGATCTCCCACGCCGCGTCGATCGGAATGTCGAGAAAGCGGGCGAGCGGCGGCACGTTCTCATCGACGCTCGCACCCTCGCGGATGCGGTCGAGATGTTCGAAGCC
Source organism: Vannielia sp. SX4 (assembly GCF_052828525.1). Next base: position 1,546,358 of record NZ_CM128247.1, on the reverse strand, counting down.
CGCGTCGCGGATGCGCTCCTTCTCGAAGGTGATGTCGTAGCGGATGGTTGGCAGCAGGCGCTCCAGCGTGTCTTGCGGGGTCTGATCCCCGGCAAGGCCGACCCGGCGGGCGTGGCCGAGCAGATACTCGTCGGTGAACTCGCATTCGAGATCGAGCAGCTTGGTGGCCGACTTGTCGGCGTGAAAATCCTGCATCAGGTCGATGTTGGATGGGTCGAGGCAAATCACCAGACGGTCGGTGTCATGGTAATCGAACAGCATCCGCATGAGCGCCCGGCGATGGCGCGTGCGCTTTTCGAGCGTGGTCTGGATGCCGCCGAGATCGGGCAGATCGGCCTCCTCCTCGTTGAAGAGGTATTCGATCACCGGGATGTTGGTGGTCGCCCGGATGCGCTCGCAAAGGCGTTTGGCGACGTGCCACTTTTTGCAGATGACGATCATCAGCTCGCGGCCCCGGCCAAGGCTGGCCTCGGTCTCCCAGAAGCGGGGCGCGAAGCGGCGGCCGATGCGGCCGCGCCCGGTGAGGAAGTGGAAAAGCCGCCGACCCTCGTTGGAGATCTGAAACTGTCGGCCCTCGGCGGCGTAGAGCATGCCGAGGCGCTTTTTCAGCTCGGCGGCCTCGGGGCTGATCTTGCGGGCGAAGAGGAAATCCTGGCTGAGCAGCAGGTCGTAGTGGTCGTTGTAGAAGGTCACCGGCATGCCGTAGTCGGTGAACATCAGGAAGGTCAGGGTGCGGCAACGGATCTCGTTCTCGGGGACGAGGTGGCGCACGATGGTCTGGAAGAAGGTCTCATCGGGGATCCAGGTGGTGCGGAAGAAACGCATCACGTCGCGCCGGGTCCGGGTGAAATCGAGCACCCATTCGACCGTGCGGCGGCGCAGGCACCACCATTGCGAGCCGATCATCATCTGCAGATCGCCCGGCACGTTGCGGGTGAGGCCAAGGGCGCGCTGCACCTCGAGGCTCTTGTAGAAGAGCCATTTGTTCTTTCGCTCGTTGAGGAAGTGGCGGTAGATCAGCCGCTCTTCCTTCATCCCGGTCTTGATCCAGTCGGAATTGAAGTAATCGAAGCTCTCGATGTAGTCGCAATCGTCGCGGTCGAGGAACTCATGGGCGTATTCGGCCGATTTGATCGCCTGGCAATCGCCGGAGAGCATGTAGAAGTGGGTGGCACGCGGAAAGGCCTCTACCGCCGACTCGACGGCGTTGAGCGTGGCCTGCACGAGGCTCCACTCGCCCCAGCCGCATTTGATCCGCTTGCGGGCGAAGACGACATTTGGGTTATCTTTCAGCGCCTCGCGGATACGGCTGAAATGCTCGACCTTGGCCCGTGCATCGAAGTGAATCGCGATATAATCACCGACCGCCGTCAGGCTCTCGGCCTGGGCGATGATGGCGTCCGGGTCCTTGTGACACAGGAGGATGAAGGCAATTCTGGCCACTACGTAAACACTCTGCCCGTTTGTTGGGTGGTTGTTTACGGTTAGTATCGTAACCAACCGTTGAAAAGACAGGGTTTCCTTGTATTTTTCCGCTCCAATGATGCCGGGAGGACAACTCGCGGCCATATGGGTTTTCGGAGGCAGTAAATTATGGGCTTTCCCGGCACGTGGATGACCGAGAGTGAAAGCGTGGTGTATCGGGTGGTGCCGAAATGCGCCTGCTCGACCATCGGGCAGATCATGTTCTACTCCGATCACGGCAAGTTCTTTGACGGCGACATTCATGACAGCACGGCTGGCCTGCACAAATGGGCACAGGACGAGAGCCAGCCGCTGATCGAGGCCAATGTGACGGCGCATCAGAGCTATGCCTTCACCTGCGTGCGCAATCCCTACACGCGGATTCTCTCGAGCTTTTTCGACAAGATTTGCGGCATCCAGCGCAACGGAAAGCGCTACCGGGGCAAGCTGGTGCCGATGCTGATCCAGAAATACGGGATCGAGGTGGGCGACCCGGAGAGCGGCTTCGAGTTCGACCAGATCAAGAGCTTCCGCCGCTTTCTGCTCTTTGCCCGCGATACCATCCGCTGGCGCCGCCCGATGGACCCCGACATTCACTGGAGCGCGATGAGCGGGCACATCAGCACCTTCATCGTGAACGGCGGCAGCTACGATAACATCTTCTGGACCGAGAAGTTCAACGAGGGGATGCAATCGGTGCTGGACGCGATCGACGTGCCGCATGAGGTGAAGCTGGATGATATCCCCCGCTTCAACGAGAGCGAGGGCCACGGGCCGAAGCGGGCGCATCCGGTGGAGGACTACTTCGACGACCTGTCGATGCATCTGGTCTACGAGATCTACAAGCGCGATTTCCACCTGTTCAAATACGATTTCGAAGACCCGTCGAACAAGATGCCGGTGGGCGAGATCGACCTTGAAGAGGTGCATGCGAAGCTCGGGGATTGAGCCGGGCGTCGGGGCAGCCAAAGAGGCAAGGGGGGCTGTCTGCCCCCCTTGGACCCGAGTTTTTAGAGCAAGGGGGGCTGTCTGCCCCCCTTGAACCCCCCGAGGATTTTCTCAGGACCAGTGAGGAGCATGTAAGGCTTTGTTAACCAAGGGGTGGCAGGGTGACGGTACGGTACAGCCGGGGACGGCGATGACCGTGGACCGATGAGAGCATAGCTCCGTCAGGGGCGGGTGCCGCGCCATGTGGCACCCGCTTCCTTTGATCGCTGACCGGGCGGGTCCGAGGCGGGGCAAGTTTGAGGGCACAGAGTCGCTTCGGAAGGATGAGCGCCTCAAAGGGCGCAGCGTCCTGCTCCTCATTGGTCCGGACAATATCCCCGCCGGAGGCCCTCAATCTCTTTCGGAGCACGCCCGGCGATCAGAGCAGCCCGGCCTCGTGGAAGACCTCGCGCAGCGGGCGTTTGGGGCGGGGGCCGATGTGGCGGATGACCTCGGCTGCCGCGGTCACGCCCATGCGGCCGGACATCTCAAGCGTCTGATTGGTGGCGAGGCCGTAGAGGAAGCCGGCCGCGAACTGGTCCCCTGCTCCGGTCGCATCCACCGGCGTGACGCGGTCGACCGGCACCTCCACCCGCTCGCCGTCGCGGATCAGGATCACTGCGTCGCCGGAGCGGGTGCAGACCACCACGGGGCAGATCGCGGCGGCCTCATCAAGCGCGGTTTCAAGGCTGTCGGTCTGGTAGAGCGATTTCCATTCGGCCTCGTTGCCGATGGTGAAATCCATGTCGTTCTCGATCAGCTCGCGGAAGCTGTCGCGGTGGCGGTCGACGCAGAACGGGTCGGAGAGGGTGATGCCCGCCTTGCCGCCCGCATGGTGGCAGGCGTTGGCGGCGGCCATGAAGGCGCGTTTGCCCTTGTCCTTGTCGAAAAGGTAGCCCTCGAGGAAGAGGTAGCGGGTGTTCTCCATCACCGACACATCCACGTCGTCCTCGCCGAACTCGGCGCCGCAGCCGAGGTAGGTGTTCATCGAGCGCTCGCCATCGGGGGAGACGAAGATCATCGAGCGGGAGGTCGGCGGCTGGCTCGCGTCCTCGACCGGCGGGTTGGGGAAGGTAGTGCCTTCGAGCTCCATCTTCTCGGCGTAGAACCGGCCCAGCGCGTCGTCCTTTACCCGGCCGACGAAGGCTGTGGCCAGACCCAGCGTGCCGAGGCCAGCCAGCGTGTTGGCCACGGAGCCGCCCGGCGTTTGCACCCGGTCGGTCATCGCCGCGTAGAGCACCTCGGCCCGCTTGCGCTCGACGAGCTGCATGATGCCCTTCTCGATGCCCATGTTGTCGAGGAAGCTGTCATCGCCATGGGAGATCACATCGACGATCGCATTGCCGATGCCGACAACGTCATACTGGGTGGTCACAGGGTCTTCTCCTCGTAAAGGCAGATGTCGCGGATGATGCAGTTGGGGCACATCGGCTTGCGGGCTTTGCAGGTGTAGCGGCCATGCAGGATGAGCCAGTGGTGGGCGTGCTGCTGGTATTCGGCGGGGATACGGTCTTCAATCGCGCGCTCGACGGCGTCGACATCCTTGCCCGGCGCGATGCCGGAGCGGTTGCCGACGCGGAAGATATGGGTGTCGACCGCCTGCGCGGGGTGTTTGAACCACATGTTCAGCACCACGTTTGCGGTTTTGCGGCCCACGCCGGGGAGTGAGGTGAGGGCCTCGCGGGAGGACGGCACGACGCCGTGGTAGTCGTCGACGAGGATCTGGCTCAGCTTCATCACGTTCTTCGCCTTCTGGCGGAAGAGGCCGATTGTCTTGATATGCTCGGTGAGCCCTTCGAGCCCGAGGTCGAGCATCTTTTGCGGCGTGTCGGCGACTGCGAAGAGGGCGCGGGTGGCCTTGTTTACGCCTGCGTCGGTGGCCTGGGCCGAGAGGGCAACGGCGACGACGAGGGTGTAGGCGTTGACATGCTCCAGCTCGCCCTTGGGCTCGGCCTCGGCCTCGCGGAAGCGGGCGAAGCATTCGGAGATCTGGTGGTATGTCATCTTGGGCGCGGGCATGGGGGCTGTTTTGCCCTGCGGGGGCGGATTGGGCAAGCGCAACGGTGCGCCCTGCGGGTTCGCGGCCCGCGCCGTCAAAGCGCATCTTCCGGGTCGCTCTGTGCGTCGGCGGCTTCTATCTCTATCCTCGAAGGAGACACGCCGATGAACGCCCCCGTCAGAACGACCGTGAGACAGATGGAAGACAGCTACCATTACCAGGTGATGCGCCGCGCGCTCGATGTAATCGACGGGGCGGAGGGCAACCTGACGCTCGACGCGCTGGCGGGCGAGATGCGGATGAGCACCGCCCATTTTCAGAGGATGTTCAGCCAGTGGGTCGGGGTCAGCCCGAAGCGGTATCAGCAATATCTGACGCTGGGCCACGCCAAGGCGCTGCTGCGCGAGCGGTTCACCACGCTGGAGGCCGCGGACTCGGTGGGCCTCTCCGGTTCGGGGCGGTTGCATGACCTGTTTCTGAGGTGGGAGGCGATGAGCCCGGGCGATTATGCCAAGGGTGGCGCGGGGCTGGAGATAAGGTGGGGCTGGTTCGAAAGCCCGTTTGGCCCGGCGCTGGTGATGGGCACCGAGAAGGGCCTGTGCGGCATTGCGCTGGCCGCCGAGATGGGGCCGGAGGCGGCGATGGACGACCTGCGCAGCCGCTGGCCGGAGGCGGACTTCGTCGAAGACCCGATGGCACTGCGCCCTTGGGTGCTGAGTGCCTTCGGCGCGGAGGGGGGCGTGGAAGAGACGCCGCTGTTTCTCATTGGCGCGCCGTTCCAGATCAAGGTCTGGGAGGCGCTGATGCAGGTGCCCTCGGGCCATGTGACCACCTATTCCGAGATCGCCAAGGCCATCGGCGCGCCCAAGGCGGTGCGGGCGGTGGGCACGGCGGTGGGGCGCAATCCGGTGAGCTTTTTGATCCCCTGTCACCGGGCGATGCGCAAATCGGGCGGGCTGGGCGGCTACCATTGGGGGCTGCCGGTGAAGCGGGCGATGCTGGCTTGGGAGGCCGCGCGCAGCGAGGGGCGGGCGGCGGGCTGAGCCGCGTGAGGCCAAAAACCGCGTTGAAACACAGGGTCTTCACGCCCTGTGACAGGCTTGTCTGCTACTGAAACATTGCACCCCGAATGCAGGCATTTTTCCGCTGATCACTCCCCGATCACGCAGATTCCAGTTGGCTATGTCACATTTTAAAGGAACGAAGCGGGCAAGAGAGCGTTAAGCCCTCAACGTCCATGGGGACCAACACGTAGAACAAGGACTCAATCAGAGATGATCCGCAATTCCCTCATTATTTCCGCAGCTGCCGCCACGTTCCTCGCCGGGTGCGAAGGCGTTGGCCCGAAAACCCAGAATGGCGCGCTTGCCGGCGCTGCCGTGGGTGCGCTGGCCGGTGTGGCACTTGGCGACGACGAAGAAAGCCGCCGCCGCGGCGCCGTGCTGGGTGCCGCCGTGGGCGCTGGCGTGGGTGGTGCGATTGGCGCCAACCTCGACAAGCAGGCCCGCGAGCTGGACCAGAACCTCGACGGCCGCATCAAGGTGGTCAACACCGGTGACCGGCTGATCGTGACCATGCCGCAGGACATCCTCTTTGCCGTCGACAGCACCGCGCTGACCTCGACGCTGCAGGACGACCTTTACACCCTCGCCCGCTCGCTGAACGATTACCCGAACACCACCGTGCAGGTGGTCGGCCATACCGACAGCACCGGTGCCGCCGCCTACAACCAAGACCTCTCGGAGCGCCGTGCGCTCGCTGTGCGCGGTGTGCTGGTCAACGGGGGCGTGTCTTCCGGCCGGGTGCAGGCAATCGGCCGTGGCGAGAGCCAGCCGGTGGCCACCAACCAGACCGAGAGCGGCCGCGCCGCCAACCGTCGTGTCGAGATCATCATCATCCCGAACACGTAACCCGTTTTCGGATCGGGGCCTGTCCCTGCCCCGCTCCGTCTAGGCCCCCGCCCTGCCTGTGGCGGGGGCACCTTGCCCCCTCCCCCCGGAACGTGGTCAAATCACTTGACCAATTCCGGGGGGCTTTTTCATGCCGTTCCAGCCTGTCAATGCCGCCCGCCTGAGTGAGGCGGTGGTGGAGCAGATCGAGCTGCTGATCCTGCGGGGCGTGCTGCGCCCTGGCGAGCGGCTGCCGGCCGAGCGCGAGCTGGCCGAGCGCATGGGCGTGTCGCGCCCCTCGCTGCGCGAGGCCTTGGGCGCATTGCAGGAAAAGGGGCTGCTGGAGGCCCGTGCAGGGGCGGGCGTGTTCGTGGCCGAGGGGCTACGCTCGGTCTTTCCGCCCGCGTTGGTGAAGCTCTTTGCCGGGCATCGCGAGGCAGTGGCCGATTACATCGGCTTTCGTCGCGACCTTGAGGGGCAAGCCGCCGAGCGGGCCGCCGTGCGCGGCACCGAGGGCGACCACGCGGTGATCGCCGCCGCGCTTGCCGCGATGGAAAAGGCGCATGGCCGTCGCTCCACCCCGGAGGAGGAGGCGGAGCTGGACGCGGGCTTTCACATGGCGATCTTGGAGGCCGCGCATAACGTGGTGCTGCTGCACATGATGCGGGCGATGTTCGGGCTGCTGCGCGAGGGCGTGTTCTACAACCGGCAGATCATGTTCCGGAACCAGCCCACGCGGGAGCGGCTGCTGGCACAGCACCGCGAGATTGCCGCCGCTGTGCTGGCGCGCGATCCGGGCGCGGCGCGGGCGGCGGTGGAAGCGCATCTGGATTTCGTCGAGCAGGCCCTTGCCGAGCAGGTGAAGGCCGAGGCCCACGAGGCGGTGGCCCGGCAGCGGTTGGAGCGTTAGGCAAAAGGTCGGCCAGGTCAGGACGAGCCCCGGCTTAGGCGAACCGGTCCTGCCACGTCGGCAGGGTGTCTCCCTTGGCGGGCGTGGCGTGGTAGACGCCGCGGGCGATGGCGCGGGCGAGGCAGGTGGCGGCGGCATGGCCGATGCGCAGCGCGTCCCAGTCCGGGTCTTTCAGCGGTTTGGCACCAGTCGCCGCACCAAACACGAGGTCGCCGTCGAAGGGCGTATGCGAGGGCACCAGCGCGCGGGCCATGCCATCATGCGCGGCGACCGCCATGCGCTGGCACTGGGCGGGGTCGAGCGCGGCGTCGGTGGCGACGATGGCGATGGTGGTGGCCTCGCCTGCGAGCTTTTCGAGACTCGGCTCGAAGCCTGCGTCGGTCATCTTCGGGCCGCCAAGGCCACCGAACTCATCCTCCATCTCCCATGCGCCAGCCCAGAACTGCGGGCCGCTGCCCTCCACCGCCGAGCCCACGGCGTTGACGCCGACGATGGCGCCCACGGTGATGCCGCTCTCCAGCACGAGAGACGCCGAGCCGAGCCCGCCTTTCAGCGTGGCGGTCGTCGCCCCGGTGCCGCAACCGACCGAGCCGAGCTTGAAACTGGTGCCCGCCGCCTCCAGCGCCATGCGGCCCAGCGGCTTGTAGGGATTTTCCTTCCAGCCCTTGTCGCCGCCGTTCAGCAGATCGAAGAGGATCGCGCCGGGGACGATGGGCACCCGGGCCTCACCCACTTGGTAGCCCCGGCCCTGCGCGCGCAGACCGTCGGCCACGCCGGAGGCGGCATCGAGGCCAAAGGCGGAGCCGCCGGAGAGCACCAGCGCATCGACCTTTTGCACCAGTTTGTCGGGGGCGAGCAGATCGGTTTCGCGGGTGCCGGGTGCGCCGCCCATGACGTGGACGGCGGCGGTGAAGGGCGCATCGCCGATCAGGGCCGTGACGCCGGATTTCACCTGCGCGTTGGTGGCATTGCCGACCCGCAGCCCGGCGACATCGGTGATCAGATTGCGTGGTCCCGGTTTCATCGCCGCCCCTTCATTTGCTTGGCGAATATGTCCCTGATCGGAGGCCGTGGCGCAAGGGCGCTCACCGGGCGGCGGGCGCGGGCAGCTCGAAGGGGCCGTGGTAGGTGAGCCGGGGGGTATCCTGCAGCATGAAGGGGAAGCCGCCCATCGCCGCCTCGTCGATCACCACCACGGTATCGGCCCCGGCGGTGATGTGGCGCACATCGAGCAGCATCTCGTCGGAAAAGAAACGCTCCAGCAGCGGCTCGGCCCCGCTGCCGTAGCCCATGTGGACATGGGCCGGGTCGAGGAAGGCTTCGGGCAGGTCCACGGTGAGGGGCGCGGGGGCATCGGCCACCGGGCCTTCCATCGGCGGCATCACATAGGCCATTGCCTCCGCCTCGCTGCCGAGGGTGCCGGAGAACAGGTGGACGCGGCGTGTCTCGGGCGGCAGCGGCGCGGCACGGCGGGCCTCCGGGCGGGGGGCGAGGCCGAGCAGGCGAGCGATGAGGCGGCCGATCATGGCGGCGAGACTAGCGCTGCGGGGGCGGGGCGGGCAAGCGGCGTGCGTGCGCCCACCACGGGGTGGACGGGCTCAGATGCAGCGCCCGCCGTCGACCTCCAGCGCGGTGCCGGTGATCATCCCGGCCTCGTCGGAGCAGAGGAAGGCGGCTGCGGCGCCGAGGTCTTCTGGGGTGGAAAAACGCCCGAGCGGGATGGTGGCGAGGAACTTGGCACGCATCTCGGGGGTGTCTTCCCCCATGAAGCTGGCGAGAAGCGGGGTTTCACCGGCCACGGGGCAGAGTGCGTTGACGCGGACGCCTGCAGGGGCAAGCTCGACGGCCATCGCCTTGGTGGCGGTGATGACCCAGCCCTTGGAGGCATTGTACCAGTTTAGCTTGGGGCGCGGGGAGAGGCCGGCGGTGGAGGCGATGTTGAGCACCGCGCCGTTGCCGCGCGCTTTCATCCCGGCGATGACGGTGCGGGCGGAGAGGTAGATGGACTTCATGTTGATCGCGGCAACACGGTCGAAATCCTCCTCCGAGACTTCTTCCATCGGAGCCGGAAGGTGGGTGACGCCGGCGTTGTTGACGAGGATATCGACAGGGCCGGCCTCGGCCACGCAGGCCTCCCAATCGGCGAGGCTGGCGACATCCATCGCGAGGGCGCGCCCGCCGATCTGAGTGGCGATGTCTGCGGCGGCATCGGCGTTGATGTCGGTCACCAGCACCTCGGCGCCCTCGGCTGCGAACTTGGCTGCAATGCCCGCGCCGAAGCCCGAGCCGCCGCCGGTGACGATGGCACGTTTGCCGGTAAGTCTCATGGTCTGTCCTCCCTCGTGTTCCGGGCGATGAGACGGCATGGGGCGGCGGGGTGCAAGGGGCGGCGGCGCGGGTGGCTGGCGTTGGAGTGGGGGCGCTGCCCCCACACCCCCGGAGATATTTGGAGCAAGAAAATGATTTGGGGCGCGCGTTAATCTTGATGGTTGGTTAGTGCGGTCCGGTCTGTGCCCGCGTGAGCCAGGCGGAGAGGCGACGGATCGGGGGACCGAGGAAGAGGCTGAGGGCGGTGCCGATGGGCCAGCCGAAGGCGAAGTCGCGCGCCCATGCGGCGGGCCAGCCGGGGGTGAGGCCGAGGTCGAGCGCGGAGAAGAGGCCCGAGAAGACGAGGCTGATCAGGGCTGAGAGCAGCAGGGCGTTCAGCAGATCTTCACTTCGGCGGACAGACATGGGTGCGCTCCCGTGGCGGCTGGCGGGCTGGGATGCCGTCAGTCTAGGGGCTGCGCGTGAACGGAAGGTTTCTGCCGGTGGCGGCTCAGAAGGTCGCCCGCCCGCCGGACTGGTCGAAGCAGGCGCCGGTGGTGAAGCTGGCCTCGGGCGAGGCGAGCCAGCAGATCATGGCGGAGATTTCATCGGTCGTGCCGAAGCGGCCCATCGGGATCTTGGACTTCATGAAGGCGATGAACTCGGGCGTCATCTGGTCGAAAATGGGGGACTCGACGGCGGCGGGAGCGATGCAGTTGACCGTCACCGCCGTGTCGGCCAGTTCCTTGCCGAGCGACTTGGTGAGGCCGATGACGGCGGCCTTGGTGGCGGAATAGGCGGGGGCGTTGGGGTTGCCCTCCTTGCCCGCGACGGAGGCGATGTTGACGATGCGGCCATAGCCTGCCGCCTTCATCAACGGAGCGGCGACGCGGTTGCAGTAGAAGACGCCGTGGAAGTTGAGGTTGGTGACGGCGTGCCAGTCGTCCAGCGGGTACTCCCATGTCGGCACGTTGGGGCCGGTGATGCCGGCGGAGCAGACGAGGATGTCGAGGCCGTTCATTGCCATGGCAGCGGCCTGCATGGCGGCTTCGGTGCCTTCCGGGTTGGTCACATCGACCAGCGCCGGGGTGAGGCCCTGCGCCTCGGCGGCGGCGAGGGCGGCTTCGTTCACGTCCCAGACGGTGACGGTGGCCCCTTCTGCCTGCATCCGCAGCGCGGCGGCGAGCCCGATGCCGGAGGCGCCGCCGGTGACGATGGCCTTGCGGCCTGCAAAGCGGCCTTGGAAAATGTCAGTCATGTTTTGCGGCCACCGTCTTGAGAGTTGAAAATCCGTAGAGGGCCTCGAAGCCCTTTTCGCGCCCGTGGCCAGAGCGGCCAACGCCGCCAAAGGGCAGCTCGACCCCGCCCCCTGCCCCGTAGTTGTTGAGGAAGACCTGGCCCGCGCGGAGGCGCTTGGCGAGGCGCATCTGGCGGGCGCCGCTGGCGGACCAGACCGAGGCGACGAGGCCGTAGCCGGTGCCGTTGGCGATGGCGATGGCCTCCTCTTCGGTGTCGAAGGGGATCATCACCTGAACCGGGCCGAAGACCTCCTCCTGTGCGAGAATGTGAGTGGGGTCGGTGGTGGCGTAGAGGCGCGGGGCGACGTAGTGGCCGCCTTTCGGCGCACCGGGTTTCACGGTGCCTTCGGCGAGCAGTTGCAGCCCGGCGTCGCGGGAGAGGTAGCCCTGGACGATCTGCTTCTGCCGGTGGGAGATCAGCGGGCCGAGGTTGGCGTCTTCCAGCGCGGGGGCGGCGGTGAGCTTGGTGTAGGCCTCGGCCATGCGGGCCATCGCCTCCTCCCAGAGCGGGCGCTCGACGAGGAGGCGGGAGGAGGCAGAGCAGGTCTGGCCGGCGTTTTGCAGCCCGGCGGAGAGCAGGAACGGCAGGGCGGCGTCGAGGTCGGCATCGGCGAAGACGAGCTGGGGGGATTTGCCGCCCAGTTCGAGGGTGACGGGCGTGATGTTGGTGGCCGCGGCCTGCTGGATCAGTGTGCCGACGCCGGCCGAGCCGGTGAAGCTGAGGTGGCGCACGCCGGGGTGGGCGGAAAGCGCAGCGCCGGCCTCCTCGCCGAGACCGGGGATGACGTTGAGGGCGCCGGGGGGCAGGCCGGCCTCTTGGGCCAGGCGGGCGAAGGCGAGCGCGGTGAGGCAGGCCTCTTCGGCCGGCTTCAGCACGCAGGCGTTGCCCATGGCCAGCGCCGCGCCGACGGAGCGGCCGATGATCTGCATCGGGTAGTTCCACGGGATGATATGGCCGGTCACCCCGTGCGGCTCGCGCAGGGTGTAGACGGTGTAGCCGTCGAGATAGGGGATGGTCTGGCCGGTGATCTTGTCGGCCGCGCCGCCGTAGAATTCCATGTAGCGGGCGAGCGCGCGGGCGTCGGCGCGGGCCTGGGTGAGCGGCTTGCCGACATCGCGGGATTCGAGAACTGCGAGAGCCTCGGTGCGGTCTTCGATCAGGCGGGAGAGGCGCAGGAGGATTCGGCCGCGCTCGGCGGCGGTCAGGCTGCCCCATTCGCCATCAAGCGCGGTTTGCGCGGCGGCGACGGCATCGGAAACCTCGCGGGCGCCGCAGCGGGCGATGGCACCGATCTCCTGCCCGGTGGATGGATCTTCGATGGGGAGCGTGGCGGGGGCGTCGTGCCAGTGGCCGCCGATGAGGTACTCGGACGGGTCGAACCAGCCTGCGGTGATGTCTGTCATGGTGGTGCCTCCCTCGGGGGAGAGGTTAGGGGGCAGCGGCGGGGTTTGGAAGTGCGTTCGGGAGCCGTGCAGCGCCGACCCGCGGGGTGGCGCCTGCAACGGTAGTGCGGTGCACTTTATGGTACCGTGTTAGCTCGACCTGCGAGGTAGGCGCTTGCCTCACCGAAGCGCCGCCCCGGGGGGCGGGTCGGCGCTGCACGGCGCCTTTCGGCTTGATTCCGTGCACGTGCCACGCTGACCTGTTGGGTCAAGTTACACGAACCGGGGCGGCCGGAGGGGGAAGGGCTTTCGGTGGCCTCGCTGCGCTCGGGGGGCTGGCGCGGGGGACAGATTTCCAGCCCTACGCGGCGAGCACCGGGGCGGCGGCGATGAGGGCGCGGGTGTAGGGGTGTTGAGGTTGGGTGAAGACCTGTTCGGTGGGCCCCTGCTCCACGATCTCGCCCGCCTTCATCACCAGCACCCGGTCGGTCACGTTGCGGACCACGGAGAGGTCGTGGCTGATGAAGAGGTAGCTGAGGCCGCGCTCGGCTTGGAGCCTTGCCAGCAGGTCGAGGATGCGGGCGCGGACCTGGACGTCGAGCGCGGAGACGGCCTCGTCGAGCACGATCAGCTCTGGATGGGTGATCAGGGCGCGGGCGATGGCGATGCGTTGGCGTTGGCCGCCGGAGAATTCGTGCGGGTATTTGTGGGCATCGTCTGGGTGCAGGCCGACCGCCAGCAGCGCCTCGGAGATGCGGGCGCGCAGGTCTGGCGGGGTGCCGGTGAGGTGGAAGGGTTCGGAGATGAGGCGGGAGACACGGTGGCGCGGGTTGAAGCTGCCGTAGGGGTCTTGGAACACCACTTGCAGGCGGCGGCGGAGGTCGTAGCCCATCTGCGGTGTGACCGGCTGGCCGTCGAGCGCGATGGTGCCGCCTTGCAGCGGGTCGAGGCCGAGGATGGCGCGGGTGAGGGTGGACTTGCCGCAGCCGCTTTCACCGACGAGGCCGAGGGATTCGCCCTGCCGGAGGGTGAAGCTGACTCTGTTCACCGCGCGGAAAGGGCCTTTGCGGGTGGGGTAGTCGCGGACGGCATCCCGGACGGCCAGCAGGGGCGTTTCCTCGATGCGGGTGGCGGCGCGGTCGGGCTGGTGGCCGGAGGCCTCGAAGAGGGCCTGCGTGTAGGGGTGGGTGCGGTTGCACAGGATCTGCGCGGTCGGGCCGTGCTCGACCACCCTGCCCTCCTTCATCACCGCGATCTCGTCGGCCATGTCGGCCACCACGGCAAGGTCGTGGGTGATGAGCAGGAGCGCCATGCCCTCCTCGCGGACGAGGCTGCGCAGGAGGTCGAGGATCTGGGCCTGGGTGGTGACATCGAGCGCGGTGGTCGGCTCGTCGGCAATGAGCAGGCGGGGGCGGAGCGCGATGGCCATGGCGATGCAGACCCGCTGGCGCTGGCCGCCGGAAAGTTCGTGAGGGTAGCGGGTGGCGGGGATGGCCGAGAGACCGACGCGGTCGAGCTTTTCGCGTGCAATCTGCGCGGCCTCAAAGCGGGAGGCGGCACCGTGGATGCGGAGGGTTTCGGCCACCTGGGCGCCGATGGTCTGCATCGGGTTGAGCGCGGTCATCGGCTCTTGGAAGATCATGCCGATCTCGTTGCCGCGGATCGCGCAGAGGCGGCGTTCAGGGGCGCTTGTCAGGTCTTCTCTGTCGAGGCAGGCCGCGCCGGTGGTTTCAGACCCGTGCGGGAGCAGGCCCATGATCGAGAGGGCGGTCATGCTCTTGCCGGAACCGGACTCGCCGACGAGGCCGAGGATCTGGCCCTCGGGCAGCGAGAGGGACACCTCGCGCAGGATCGGATTGCCGTGGATGGCGAGCGAGAGGCTGCGAAGGTCGATCATTGGACGGCCCTGCGCAGGCGGGGGTCGAGCATGTCACGCAGCCCGTCGCCCATCAGGTTGAGGCCGAGCACCATGGCGGTGATGCAGAAGGCCGGCGCCATCGCGAGGCGCGGGGTGCCGTAGAAGAAGGTTTGCGCGTCGGCCAGCATCCGGCCCCAGCTTGGCGTGGGCGGTTGCGCCCCGAGGCCGACGTAAGAGAGGCCCGCCTCGGCGAGGATGCCGAGAGAAAACTGGATGGTCGCCTGCACGATGAGCAGGCTGGCGATGTTGGGCAGGATATGCTCGGCGCTGATCCGGGCGCGCGATTTTCCCGCAACGCGGGCGGCGAGGATGAACTCGCGCTGCCAGACACCCAGCGCCGCGCCACGGGCGACGCGGGCGAAGACGGGGATGTTGAAGATGCCGATGGCGAGGATGGCGTTGAGCGCCGAGGGGCCGAAGGTGGCGGTGATGAGGATGGCGATGACGAGCGAGGGGAAGGCGAAGGTGAGGTCGTTGGCGCGCATGATGACCTCGTCGAGCAGCGAGCCCCGGCTGGCGGCGGCAGTGAGGCCGAGGGGGACGCCGATGCAGAGGCCGATGGAGACGGCGACGAGGGCGACGGCGATGGAGGTCCGTGCGCCCGCCATGAGCATGGAGGTGAGGTCGCGCCCGAGGTGATCGGTGCCGAGGAGGTGGGTGGCGGAGGGGGCGGCGAGCTTGTTGGAAATCGCGAGGTCGAGGACGGAATGGGGCGTCCAGACAAGGGAGAGGAGCGCGGCGGCGGCGAAGACGGCGGTGAGGGCAGCACCGATGAGGAGTTGGGCGGGGAACTTCATGGGGTGAGCCCGGTGATGGGGAGCGCCTGCACGGAGTCAAGCCGAAGGCGCCGTGCAGCGCCTGCCCGCCCGTCGCACCAAAGGTGCGCCGACTCCCTATGGCCCGCCTTTGGCGGGACGGGGCGGCGCTTCGGTGACGCTGGGAGTGACCTCTGAGGGAGGACTAACTCTGCACCATAAAGTGCCATGCACCGCTGTTGCGGGCGCCTCCCCGCGGGCAGGCGCTGCACGGGTTGCGTGGCTCGCGTTGGCAGGTGTTTCATTACCGCCGCCTCCTCAGCCGCGGATCGGCCAGCCCGTAGGCAATGTCGGTCAGGAAGGTCACGCAGATCACTGCGAATACCAGCAGCATCACCGCGCTCTCCACCACGATCAGGTCGCGCTGGGTGATGGCCTGAAAGATCAGCCGCCCGAGGCCGGGGAGGTAGAAGACGTTTTCGATGATGATCGCGCCCGCCAATAGGAAAGAGAATTGCAGGCCGAGAATGGTCAGCACCGGCACCAGCGCGTTGCGCAGCGCGTGGCGGGTGAGCGCCTGCGCGCGGGTGAGGCCCTTGGCGCGGGCGGTGCGGATGAAGTCCTGCCCCAGCACCTCGATCAGCGCCGAGCGCATGACCCGGGCGAGGATGGAGGCCTGCGGCAGCGCCAGCGCCACCGCCGGAAGGGTCAGCGCCTTGAGGCCGGGCCAGAGGCCAGTGTCCCACCCCGGAAAGCCGCCTGCGGGGAAGAGCGGGATGGTGATGGCGAAGGCCAGAACCAGAAGCATGCCGAACCAGAAGTTGGGCACGGCGATGCCCAGTTGCGTCAGCCCCATGATGCCGTAATCCGCCGCGCGGCCACGGAAGGCGGCGGCCACCAGCCCGACCGGGATGGCCAGTAGGGTGGAGAGTACCAGCGCATAGGCGGCAAGCGGCGCCGACACGGCCAGACGGTCGGCAATGAGCCCCTCGACCGGCACACGGTAGGTGTAGGACACCCCCATGTCGCCCTGCACCAGCCCTGTGATCCAGCGCAGGTAGCGCTCTGGGGTGGTGCCATCGAGGCCAAGCTCGGTGCGGAGCGCGGCCACGGTTTCGGGCTGGGCGTTGAGGCCCAGCATGAAGGCCGCCGGATCGCCGGGGATGACCTCGAGCATGAAGAAGATCACCACGCTGGCCGCGACGAGCGAGAGGGCGAGGGAGAGCAGCCGGGAGGCGAGATAGCGGGCCATGGGGGGACGCTAGGGGATTGATCCGGCGGGGGGAAGTGGCGTTACGGCGCGGGATGCAGGTGCCGCTGCGGGCTTGCGTGGGCCTGATGGCGTGGCATAGTCGGCACAGGCCCGGGGTGATGGCGTCACCCCGCCACGCGGCCCTCCTGTCCTGAACGCCGGGACCATTCCTTTACGGATGGGCCCGCGACGGGCCCGGAAAGGCCCCGAGATGACGGATCGTCCCGCATTCTACCGCTTCGAGAACGGCGCAAAGGCGCCCCTGCCCTTCTCCGCCGCCGAGTATGACGCGCGGCTCGCCAAGCTGCGCGCGGTGATGGCGGAGCAGGGCATCGAGGTGGCGCTCTTCACCTCGATGGCGGGCATCGCCTACTACTCGGGGTTTCTCTACTGCAGCTTCGGGCGGCCCTACGGGCTGGTGGTGACGGCAGGCAGCTCCACCGTGATCAGCGCGGGCATCGACGCGGGGCAGCCCTGGCGGCGCTGCCACGGCGAGGCGCTGACCTATACCGACTGGGCGCGCGACAACTTCTGGCGGGCGGTGGCCTATGTGGCGGGCACGGGCCGCGTGCTGGGCTTCGAGGGCGACCACATGACGGTGCAGCAGCGCGAGGCGATGGAGAGCTATCTGGCGCCAGTCTCGGTGGATATCTCGGTGCCGGTGATGCGGCTGCGGATGATCAAGAGCGCGGCGGAGATCGCGCTGATCCGCGAGGGCGCAAGGGTGGCAGACCTCGGCGGCGAGGCGATCCGCGCGGCGATTGCCGAAGGCGTGCGCGAGATCGACGTGGCGATGGCGGGCCGCGATGCGATGGAGGCCGAGATCGCGCGGGCCTTTCCGGATGCGGAGTATCGCGACACATGGGTCTGGTTCCAGTCGGGGCTGAACACGGACGGGGCACATAACCCGGTGACGGCGCGGCGGCTGGAACGGGGCGACATCCTAAGCCTCAACACCTTTCCGATGATCTCTGGCTATTACACGGCGCTGGAGCGCACACTGTTCTTGGGCGAGGTGGATGACGCCTCGCTGAGCTACTGGAAGGCCAATGTGGAGGCCCATGAACTGGGGATCGGGCTGCTGAAGCCGGGCGCGCGCTGCGGAACGGTGACGGCGGCGCTCAATGCCTTCTTCGCCGAGCGCGACCTGCTGAAGTACCGCAGCTTCGGTTACGGCCATTCCTTCGGCGTGCTCAGCCACTACTACGGGCGCGAGGCAGGGCTGGAGCTCCGGGAGGATATCGACACGGTGCTGGAGCCGGGCATGGTGATCTCGATGGAGCCGATGCTGACGGTGCCAGAGGGGATGCCGGGTGCGGGCGGGTATCGCGAGCACGATATTCTGGTGATCACCGAGGACGGGGCGGAAAACATCACCGGCTTTCCTTACGGGCCGGAGAGGAACGTGATCGCGGGGTAGCTCCGCCGCCCTTCGAGCCGCCCTCGCCCCAGATGGCACCGCGTGCTAAGGCCCGCCCATGACACGCTGGCGCCCCCTCCCCCGCATTCGTGTTCTGGCCATCGGCCTCGCTTGGCGCGGGCGCCAACTGCTGGCGGCTGAGGTGCGCGACGATGCCGGGCGGCTGAAGGGCGTGCGCCCGCCCGGTGGCGGGGTGGAGTTCGGCGAGCGCTGGGAAGACGCGCTGCGGCGCGAGTGGGCCGAGGAGTTCGGGCTGGAGGTCGCGGTCAGCGGCCCGCCGGTGGTGCTGGAGAACATCTACAGCCACGAGGGCGAGCCGGGGCATGAGGTGGTCTTTGCCGCGCCCATCACCCTGCCGCCCTGCCCGCTTCTGGAGGCCGAGTCGGCAGAGGTGCGGGAGGACAATGGCCTGCCCTTCACCGTCCGCTGGTTTGACTTCGATGCGCTGGAAACCGGCGGGCCGGAGCTTTACCCCACCGGCCTGAAAGCCCTGATTTCACCGCCCGCGAGCTGATCCCGGCCGAGCCGGAAAATCTTCACTTTCCTTTTCCGATTCCCCGCGTATGCTCGCCCCCATGACGCAAGAGCGCCACAACCAGCCCCGGGCCATCGCCATCGCCCGCCAGGAGGAAGCCACCCGGCTCCCCCTCGCTGCTGTTGTTGCCCTGCCGCTCGTCGGCCTGCTTCTTCTGCTTACCTGCCTCTGAGCGTGCCTTTCCGGCGCGACCGCTCAGAGGTATAGACGCGCCAGAGCACCCAAGAGCAAAAGCACAGCAAGCCAGAGAGATTTTCCGATGACCGACGCAAACCGCGTATTGATCTTTGACACCACCCTGCGGGACGGCGAGCAATCGCCCGGCGCTACCATGAGCCATGCCGAGAAGCTGGAGATCGCCAGCCTGCTCGACGAGATGGGCGTGGATATCATCGAGGCGGGGTTCCCGATTGCCTCCGAGGGCGATTTTGCCGCCGTGAGCGAGATTGCCCGCGCCGCGCAGAACGCCACGATCTGCGGCCTCGCCCGCGCCAACTTCAAGGATATCGACCGCTGCTGGGAGGCCGTGAAACACGCCAAATCCCCGCGCATCCACACCTTCATCGGCACCTCGCCGCTGCACCGGCAGATCCCGAACCTGACGCAGGACGAGATGGCCGAGCGCATCCACGAGACGGTGACACATGCACGCAACCTTTGCGACAACGTGCAGTGGAGCCCGATGGACGCCACGCGCACCGAGTTCGACTATCTCTGCCGGGTGATCGAGATCGCCATCAAGGCGGGCGCCAGCACCATCAACATCCCCGACACAGTGGGCTATACCGCCCCGCGCGAGAGCGCCGAGCTGATCCGTCGCCTCATTGCCGAGATCCCCGGCGCGGCGGATGTGGTCTTTGCCACCCATTGCCACAACGATCTGGGCATGGCGACGGCCAACTCCCTCGCTGCCGTCGAGGCGGGCGCGCGGCAGATCGAGTGCACCATCAACGGGCTGGGCGAGCGCGCGGGCAACACTGCGCTGGAAGAGGTGGTGATGGCGGTGAAGACGCGGCATGACATCATGCCTTTCACCACCGGCGTCGACACCACCAAGATCATGCACATCTCCCGCCGCGTCGCCACGGTGAGCGGCTTTGCGGTGCAGCCCAACAAGGCGATCGTCGGCAAGAACGCCTTTGCCCATGAGAGCGGCATCCACCAGGACGGGATGCTGAAGAACCCCGAGAACTTCGAGATCATGCGCCCCGAGGATGTGGGCCTGAGCGCCACCAACCTGGTGATGGGCAAGCACTCGGGCCGGGCCGCGCTGCGCTCCAAGCTGGCCGAGCTGGGCTACGAGATGGGCGACAACCAGTTGAAGGACGTGTTCGTGCGCTTCAAGGAGCTGGCCGACCGGAAGAAAGAGGTCTTCGACGACGATCTGGTGGCGTTGATGCGCGATGCCAGCACCGACCCGGCGGATGAATACCTGAAGGTGAAGTTCCTCCGCGTGGTCTGCGGCACGCAGGCGCCGCAATCGGCCGATATCACCCTGACGGTGGCGGGCGAAGACCAGCAGGCGACCGCGCAGGGTGACGGCCCGGTGGATGCGGCCTTCAACGCGGTGAAAGCGATCTACCCGCATAACGCCCGGCTGCAGCTCTACCAAGTGCATGCCGTGACCGAAGGCACCGACGCACAGGCCACGGTGACCGTGCGGATGGAGGAAGACGGCGTTCTGGCCACCGGCGAGGCGGCGGATACCGACACCGTGGTGGCCTCCGCCAAGGCCTACGTTACGGCGCTTAACCGCCTGCGGGTCCGCAAGGAAAAGCTTGGCGGGAAAGACACCCGCGAGGTCAGCTACAAGGACGCGGGTTGAGCCCGGGGCAACGAATTTTCGTGCGAGAATTCGGGGGGCGCGCGGCGTGGAGCCGGGGCGCCTCCATTTCTATCGCTCCAGCAGGAACTCGAGCGCGGGCTTGGCGCGGCCATCGGCGCGGCGCAGCCCGATGGAGCCGAGGTAGGCGGTGAAGCAGGGATCCGTGAGGCCGTAGTATCTGGCCAGTGACACGGCCTCTTCGGGTGCCATGTCGGAAAGCCATGTCAGCGAGACCAGCGCGATCCGCGGAGTGGCGGTGCTTGCGGCAAGAAGGTTGCGCAAAAATGCCGCCTGATCTGCCTCGCTCGCCCTGCAGCCCGCGCTGGGGTAGCCGGTCTCCAGCAGATAGATCGGCAGATCCTGCGCCACGATCTCCAGTTTTGCGAGATCGCTGGCGACCACATCGGGGCCGCGCGCCGCAAAGCCCGCATCGAGGGGGTAGTAGGTGACCATGAGCGCCGTGCTTTCGGCAAGCACCGGCTGCCAGCGCTCGGCTTGGCGGCTGAGGCCGGCAAACGTGAGCTTGGTGCCCACCGGCACGCCGGGCCGCAGCCGCGCCAGTTCGGAGCGGGCGGCTGCGAGAAAGCGGGCAAAGGCGGTGATCTCTGCCGGCGTCTGCAAAAGCCCATCGACTTCGTTGCCGATGGCGATGGCGCGCAGGTCTGTATCACCCAGTCGGCCCAGCACCTCGGCAAGGTGCGCGGTGAAGGCCGATGTTACCCTCGGATCGTCCCATGTAAGCTCCTTCAGATCGGCCCGGCGACGGTCGGTCAGCGTGTCGATCACCGAGAAGGTCAGTGTGAGCGAGAGCCCCTGCTTCGGGTAAACAGTGTTGGCGATGGCCGGCCAGTCGAAGGCGGGCGCATAGCCCGGTCCGTCGGGCTCGAGATCGTCCCAGTAAAGCGAGAGCGAGGTCGCCTGAGCCCCGGCCTCCAGTGCCACGGCCATGGCGGCGCCGAAGTGTTCGCCTTCAGCCTCGGTAATGTCGATGGAGAGCACCGGTTCCGCCCGCAGCGGCATGGCGAGGGCCAGCGAAATAAGTGCGGCGCGGATCACGGCTCCAACGCCTTCGCGCCGTTGGGGGTGAGCCCGTAAACTCCCTTTTCCACCCGTTCGAACCAGCCGTAATGGTCATCGGCCATCATCCGTGTGGCCTTTTCCACGCCGGTCGCCTTGGCCACCACCGCGCCCTTGCAGGGGCCGTGTTCGGCGAGGTGGGTCGCGAGCCGGATGCAATCTTGCCGGTAGGCGGTGACGATGGCGGAGGTACGGGCCGCGCCGCCCACGTTGGGGTCGCCCTCGCGGCGGGCGAATTCGCGCAGGAGGCGGCTCTTGCGCGGGGCGGACTTGCGCGGCTGGTAGGGGGCTGGGTCGAGGGCGATCTGGGTGTGGCCGTCTGTGAGGCGCACGTAGATCAGGCCGAGGCCAAGGCGGCGGCAGAGCAGCTTGTGCTGTTTCATTGCTGCCAACCAGCGGCGGCCCTGCCCGCGCGGCACGGCGAGGTAGACGGCATCGGTGAGCACCTGCCGGGCGACTCCTTGATGGATGAGCGCCAGTGAAAACGCCAGCTTCAGCTCCACCACCACCGGCTCCGCGCCATCCCGGCACGCCACGAGATCCGCCGCGCCCACCTCGCCCTTGACCTCGTAGCCCTGAGCCTCGAGGAGCGATTTGACCGGCGCGTAGAGATCCTGCTCTTTTGGTTTTGCCTCCGCCATGCCCGCAGAGTAGCGCCATCCCGCGCCGCTGCGAAGAGGCCTCGCGCCGCGAGGCAAGGGCCGATGCCGGCGGCAACTTGCC
The DNA here is from genome assembly GCF_052828525.1 of Vannielia sp. SX4. The sequence continues at coordinate 1,524,616 of NZ_CM128247.1, read as the reverse complement.
GTGAGCGGCCCCTGCCCCCCTTGTCCCGCCTCCCGCCCTGCCCCTATAAGCCGAAAGTTCCGAGGGGGCGGCTGAGTCGTGCCCCGAAGGTGCTTTGGCAGAGGGCAGGGGTAAGGTAGAAATGGCTTTTCTGAGCGGTCTCTTTTCGTCGGACATGGCGATCGACCTCGGCACCGCCAACACGCTCGTCTATGTGAAGGGCCGCGGGGTGATCCTGAACGAGCCCTCCGTGGTGGCCTATCACACCAAGGGCGGGCGCAAGGAGGTGCTGGCCGTGGGCGAGGATGCCAAGCTGATGCTGGGCCGCACGCCCGGCAGCATCGAGGCGATCCGGCCGATGCGCGAGGGCGTCATCGCCGACTTCGACACCGCCGAAGAGATGATCAAGCACTTCATCCGCAAGGTTCACAAGCGCACCACCTTCACCAAGCCGAAGATCATCGTCTGTGTGCCCCATGGCGCGACCCCGGTGGAAAAGCGTGCCATTCGCCAGTCGGTTCTCTCGGCAGGCGCACGCCGTGCCGGCCTCATTGCCGAGCCCATCGCAGCCGCCATCGGTGCAGGCATGCCGATCACCGACCCGACCGGCAACATGGTGGTGGATATCGGCGGCGGCACGACCGAGGTGGCCGTGCTCTCGCTGGGCGATATCGTTTATGCGCGCTCGGTGCGCGTGGGCGGCGACCGGATGGACGAGGCGATCGTCAGCTACCTGCGCCGCCAGCACAACATCCTGATCGGGGACAGCACCGCCGAGCGGGTGAAGACCTCGATCGGCACGGCGCGGATGCCCGACGACGGACGCGGCGCGAGCATGCAGATCCGGGGGCGTGACCTGCTGAACGGCGTGCCGAAGGAAACCGAGATCAACCAGGCGCAGGTCTCCGAGGCGCTGAGCGAGCCGGTGCAGCAGATCTGCGAGGCGGTGATGACCGCGCTCGAGGCCACCCCGCCCGATCTTGCCGCCGACATCGTCGACCGGGGCGTGATGCTAACCGGCGGCGGCGCGCTGCTGGGCGAGCTGGACCTCGCCCTGCGTGAGCAGACCGGCCTTGCCATCTCGGTGGCCGACGAGTCACTGAATTGTGTGGCCCTGGGCACCGGCAAGGCGCTGGAATATGAAAAACAGCTCAGGCATGTGATAGACTACGACAGCTGAGGCGGCCGGGGGGCGCCGCCCATGCGGAAAGGCTGCCCGCTTGGCGAAGAGAGACACGAACATCGACTATGTCAGCCCGGTCAGGCGCATCCTGATCGCGGTGCTCGTGGTGCTTTGCCTCGGGCTGTTCCTGCTGTGGCGGATCGACAGCCCGCGAGTGGAGCGGTTTCGCTCCAACCTGATCGACGCGGTGGTGCCAAGTTTCGAGTGGGCGAGCGTGCCCGCCACGAAGGTCGGCAACATGGCCGACAGCTTCCAGAGCTATAACCGGCTTTACGAGCAAAATCAGGAACTTCGTCGCGAGCTTCAGCAGATGAAGGCCTGGAAGGAGGCCGCCGTTCAGCTTGAGCAGCAGAATGCCAAGCTGCTGGCGCTGAACAACCTGCGGCTTGACCCGCGCCTTACCTCGGTGTCCGGCGTTGTCATTGCCGATAGCGGCTCCCCTTTCCGCCAGTCGGTGCTGCTGAACGTGGGCCGCCGCGATGGCATTCGCGATGGCTGGGCGGTGATGGATGGCCTTGGCCTCGTGGGGCGGATCGCCGGTGTGGGCGAGCAGACCAGCCGGGTGATCCTGTTGACAGATGCCGCCAGCCGCATCCCGGTGACCGTGCAGCCCTCGGGCCAGCACGCGATGCTGGTGGGCGACAACCGCGCCGCGCCGCCGCTTGAGTTCATCGAGGACCGCGACACCGTGCGCCCCGGCGACCGGGTGGTCAGCTCGGGCGATGGCGGGGTGTTTCCGGCGGGGCTCGTGGTGGGCCAGCTGGTGGAGGGCCGCGACGGGCGGCTGCGGGTGCGGCTCAGCGCCGATTACGAGCGGCTCGACTTTTTGCGGGTGCTGCGCAGCCACGAGGCCGAGGTGATCGCCGATCCCGGCGGGCTGATCCTGACCCCGGTGCCCGACCCGATCCCCCACCCCGAAGAGCTGAGCCAGGCCGAGGGAGGCACGGATGGTTGATCCGGTCACCACGCGGATCTGGGGCTATCGCGCCGCCTTCGCCGCGCTTTGCGCGCTCTTCGCCTTCTTCCGGCTGCTGCCGCTCGACACCACGGCGGGCGGCCTGCCGGGGCCTGACCTGATGCTGGCGCTGACCTTCGCATGGGTGCTGCGGCGCCCGGCCTTCGTGCCGCCTGCGCTGATCGTGGCGGTCTTCCTGCTCGCGGATCTGATCTTCCACCGCCCGCCGGGCCTGTGGACCCTGCTGGTGCTGCTGGGCTGCGAGTTTCTGCGCGCCCGTCAGGCGCTGTCTCGCGAGCTGCCCTTTCCGCTGGAGTGGGGCATGGCAGCGGTGGTCATGGTCGGGCTGATGGTGGCCAACATGGCGCTGCTGGCCCTCTTCATGGTGCCGCGCCCGCCGCTGGGCGTGGCGGTGCTTCAGATCGGCATCACCATCGTCACCTATCCGCTGGTCGTTGCGGCCTCTCACATGCTCTTCGGGCTGCGCAAGGCCGCGCCCGGTGAGGTCGATGCGCTGGGGCACCGGCTGTGAGGCGCGCGCCGAAGGATACCGAGGAGAGCGTTCGCAAGATCACGCGGCGCGGCCTCGTGATGGGCGGGCTGATGGGCGGCTTTGCGGCCCTGCTCGCCGGGCGGATGCGCTACATGCAGGTGGATCAGGCCGATGAGTTCCGCCTGCTGGCCGAGGAAAACCGGATCAAGTTTTCGCTGATCCCGCCGGAGCGCGGGCTGATCTTCGACCGCAACGGGCGACCGATCGCGGTGAACGAGCAGATCTACCGCGTGGTTATCGTGCCCGAGGATGCGGGCAATCTGGAGAACACGCTGGCCCGGCTGCGCAAGATCATTCCGCTGACCGATGAAGAGGCCGAGAAGGCGCTCGAAGAGATGCGCCGGGCCTCGCCCTTCCTCGAATACACCATCGCCGACCGGCTGAGCTGGGAGCAGCTCTCGGAAGTGGCGGTGAACACCCCTGCCCTGCCCGGCATCTCCCCCGAGGTCGGCCTCTCGCGCCACTATCCAATGCTGGAGGATTTCGCCCATGTCATCGGCTACGTGGGCCGGGTCAGCGACTACGACCTCAGCAAGATCGAAGACCCGGACCCGCTGCTGCGGCTGCCGCAGTTCCAGATCGGCAAGGTCGGCGTTGAATCCAAGTGGGAGGAGCCGCTGCGGGGCAAGGCGGGCAACCGGCGCATCGAGGTGAACGCGAGCGGGCGGGTGATGCGCGAGTTGGACCGCCAGCAGGGCATCTCCGGCACCGATTTGCAGCTGACGGTGGACAGCCAGCTCCAGAACTATGTGCAGGCCCGGCTTGGCACCGAGAGCGCCGCGGCGATGGTGATGGATGTCACCAACGGCGACCTGCTGGCCATCGGCTCCGCGCCGTCGTTCGACCCCAACCTCTTTGTCCGAGGCATCTCGGTGGCCGACTACCGCGACCTGACCGAGAATGACCACCGCCCGCTGGCCAACAAGGCGGCGCAGGGCCTCTACCCGCCGGGCTCGACCTTCAAGATGGTCACCGCGCTGGCGGCGATGGAAGCGGGCGTGGTCACGGCGGGCGAGACCTTTTACTGCCCGGGCCACAAGGAAGTTTCGGGCCGCCGCTTTCACTGCTGGAAGCGCTCGGGCCACGGCTGGGTGGACCTCGACGGCTCGCTCCAGCAAAGCTGCGACGTGTACTACTACGAGTTGGCGCTGAAGGCGGGGATCGAGAACATCTCGGCCATGGCCAAGAAGCTCGGGATCGGCGTGCGGCATGACATCCCGATGAGCGCCGTGGCCGAGGGAATCGCGCCGACCAAGGCGTGGAAGGCCGAGCGCTATGAGCAGGAATGGGTGGTGGGCGACAGCCTGAACGCCTCGATCGGGCAGGGCTTTGTGCTCGCCTCGCCGCTGCAACTCGTCGTCATGGCGGCGCGGCTGGCCAGCGGCACCCAGATCGAGCCGCGGCTGGTGAAATCGGTCGATGGCCGCGAGACGCCGGTGAAGGGGCTGGAGCCCCTCGATATCTCTCCCACCGCGCTGCAACAGGTGCGCAAGGGCATGTACAATGTGGTGAATTCCAGCCGTGGCACCGCGCGGGGCAGCCGGATCGTAGCCGAGGGGATGACCATGGCCGGCAAGACCGGCACCAGCCAGGTCCGTTCGGTCGTGGTCCGCAACCAGGATGTGCCGTGGGAACAGCGGGACCACGCGCTGTTTGTGGCCTTCGCCCCCTATGACAACCCCAAGTATGCCGTTTCAGTCGTCGTCGAACACGGCGGCGGCGGCTCTGCCGTGGCCGCGCCCATCGCGCGGGACGTGATGCTTCAGGCGCTCTACGGCGGCCTGCCCCCGATGGAGGCCTACCCCAGCTCGTCGCGCTGGGAGGTGGAGCAGATCCGCAAGGATCTGAAGCTGCGCGAAGATTTGCGGCAGGACGCGAGCGACAGGGCATGAGCGCGGCATGAGCTATCTCGAGTACAACCGCGAGACGGTGCCGACCGGCTTGAGCAAGGTGCTCTACGTCAACTGGGCGCTGGTGGTCCTGCTGCTCGCCGTCTGCTCGGTAGGCTTTCTGATGCTGTTCTCGGTGGCGGGCGGCTCGCTCAGCCCCTGGGCCGAGCCGCAGATGAAGCGCTTTGCCCTCGGGCTGGTGATGATGTTCATCGTGGCGATGGTGCCGATCTACTTCTGGCGCAACATGGCGCTGCTGGCCTATCTCGGCTCGCTGCTGCTACTCGTTTTCGTGGAGCTCTTCGGCGATGTCGGCATGGGCGCGCAGCGCTGGATCGACCTCGGTTTCATGCGGCTGCAGCCCTCTGAGGTGGCCAAGATCACCCTCGTGATGCTGCTGGCCGCCTATTACGACTGGCTCGACGTGAGCAAAACCTCGCGCCCGCTCTGGGTAATCCTGCCGGTGATCATCATTCTCGTGCCGACCGCGCTGGTGCTGAAACAGCCCGACCTCGGCACCGCGCTTCTGCTGGTCGTTGGCGGGGCGATGGTGATGTTTTGCGCAGGCGTCCACTGGCTCTACTTCGGCGCGGTGATCGCCAGCGGGGCCGGGTTGGTGACGGCGGTGGTAGCCTCACGCGGGACCACATGGCAGCTGTTGAAAGACTATCAGTATCGCCGGATCGACACCTTCCTCGACCCGGAGTCCGACCCGCTGGGCGCGGGCTATCACATCACCCAATCCAAGATCGCCCTCGGTTCGGGCGGATGGACGGGGCGCGGGCTGATGGAGGGCACACAGTCGCGCCTGAACTTTTTGCCCGAAAAGCACACCGACTTCATCTTCACCACGCTGGCCGAGGAGTTCGGTTTTGTCGGGGGCGTCTCTCTGCTCGTGCTCTACGTGCTGATCCTCGCCTTCTGCATCGTCTCGGCCCTGAAGAACCGCGACCGCTTTAGCTCGCTGCTGATCCTCGGGATCGCAGGCACCTTCTTTTTGTTCTTCGCGGTGAACATGAGCATGGTGATGGGGCTCGCGCCGGTGGTGGGCGTGCCACTGCCGCTGGTCAGCTACGGCGGCTCGGCGATGATCGTGCTGCTCGGGGCCTTCGGTCTGGTGCAGAGCGCTCATATTCACCGCCCGCGCGGACGGCGGTAGCTCTGCGCCGGCTACGCCGCCTCATCGCATGTGTTGGCGTCGGCGGGCGGGGCGGATAGGGTCCGCCACATGACCCTGAACATCCTCTTCTCCTCCCGCCCGAACTTCTGGAAGAAATATGAAGCCCCCCTGCCCCGCGCCCTGGCCGAGGCCGGGATTAACGCGCGGGTGTTTCAGCCCGGCGAGGTGGCGGCGGAGGACGTGGACTACATCGTTTTTGCGCCAAACGGGCCGGTTGAGGATTTTGCGCCCTTCGTCAAAGCCAAGGCGGCGCTGAGCCTTTGGGCCGGGGTGGAGAGTGTCGTCGGCAACGAGACGCTGCAAATGCCGCTGGCGCGGATGGTCGACACCTCGCTGACAGAGGGCATGGTGGAATGGGTCACGGGCCAGGTGCTGCGGCACCATCTCGGGCTCGACCGGCACATCGTGAACCCCGCGCACGAGTGGAAGTTCGTCATCCCGCCGCTGGCGCGCGACCGGGTGGTGACGGTGCTCGGGCTGGGCGCTCTGGGCAGGGCCTGCGCCGAGGCGCTGGTGGCCTTGAATTTCAGGGTCAGAGGCTGGTCGCGGAGTACGAAAGAGGTTGCCGGGGTCGAGAGTTTTTCGGGCGACGATGGGCTGCTGGCGGCGGTGGAGGGGGCCGAGATCGTGGTGCTGCTGCTGCCCGACACGCCTGCGACGGAGAACGTGATGGATGCGCGCGCCTTCGCGGCGATGGCGGAGGGAGGCTTTGTAATCAACCCCGGGCGGGGGCCGCTGATCGACGACGCGGCCTTGCTCGCAGCGCTGGACTCTGGGCAGCTTGCCCATGCCACGCTCGACGTGTTCCGGCAGGAGCCCCTGCCGGAAGGCCATGCCTTCTGGGCACATCCCAAGGTGACGGTCACCGCCCATACCGCATCGGAAACCAGGCCGTGGAGTGCGAGCCAGGCGGTGGCTGCGAATATTCTGCGGGCCGAAGCCGGAGAAGAACTGGTAGGACTGGTAGATCGGGGCGCGGGCTACTGAACCGCCAGAAGAGATTTCGGGCCTCCGGCGGGGATATTTGCAGGACCAATGAGGAGCGGAGTGGCGCCTAATCGGGCTGTTCGGCCTCCAGCGTGAGCGGGGCGACGGGGGCTTCGAGATCGGCGGTGGTCAGCGGCTCGGTGGGGCGGGCCAGCCGATTGCGGGTGCACCAGAGCAGCCGCTCCTCGGCGCGGGTGATGGCCACGTAGGCGAGGCGTTTCCAGAGCGGCTGGCCGGCCTCCTCGCGGCCCATCCGGGCGGCGACGAAGAGATCGGGCGCGAAGACCTGCACGGTGGGCCATTGGCTACCCTGCGCCTTGTGGATCGTCACCGCCGCGCCGTGCAGGAAGGTCGCCCCCATGCGGGCGGCGTAGGGGATGAAGGGCTCTTCCTCGTCGGGCAGCTCGATTTTAACGATGGACGCCGCCGAAACCTGCGGCTGCTCGGCGCCGATGACGTGGAGTTTGGAGAAACCCGGCTTCTTGCCCGGCCCGAGGTAGACCACCTGCGCGCCCTTGATCAGCCCCCGCGCCTCAAGGTCGAGCCGCTTCTTGCGGTGCTTCATCGGCAGTTCGATGCCGTCGCAGATCAACGGTTCGCCGGGCAGCAGGGCGTCGGGCGGGGCGTGGTAGGCGGCGCGGAAGGCATGGATGAGGCGGATGCGGGTGTTGTTGCGCCAGACCAGAACGGGCGAGCGCGACATCAGTGCGGCCTCGACCCGCTCTGACACCACCACCCGATCATCGGCGCGGGCCTTTTCCTCGACCATCCGCTCGAAGCTCTGGAAGTTGAGCTCCGGGTCGGCCAGCGCGTGAGCGAGGTCGAGGATCGGGTTGTCATCGGCCTGCCGGTGGATGCGGTGCAGCTCCAGCTTGCGCGGGGCGGGCAGCTTGTCGAAGACCATGTTGCCGGACTGTTTGACCGGCGCGAGCTGGGCCGGGTCGCCGAAGAGGACGAGGGCCTGAAAGATCTCGCGCAGGTCCTCGAACTGGTCGTCGGAGAGCATGGAGGACTCGTCGATGAAGCCGATATCCAGCGGCTCTTCGCGGCGCTTCCAGCCGGTAATGAAATCGCTGCCGCGCAGCCCGGCGGAGGCCAGCGCAGCGGGCACGGATTTGGTGGCCTCAAAAACCGAGAACGCCCGGTCGAGCGCGGCCTCGGTGATGCCTTCGGGCGGCTCTGGGCGGTCGCCCTGCCCGGCCAGCCATTCGGCGATGCGCTCGTACTCGGGGTCGTAGACCGGGGTGTAGAGGATGCGGTGGATCGTGGTCGCCGCAACGCCGCGATTGCGCAGCACAGAGGCGGCCTTGTTGGTGGGGGCGAGGATGGCCAGCGTGCGGCGGTCCTTGCGCGGCTTGCCCTCCCAATCGCCCGAGATCACCTCGACCCCGGCCTCGGCCAGCGCATCGGCCAGGCGGGCCAGCAGCAGGGTCTTGCCCGAGCCGGCCTTGCCCATGACGGCGGTGACGGAGCCCTTGCCCTCGGTCATCGGCGTCGTCGTCTCATTGTCCAGATCGACGCCGTGCTTTTGCAGCACCTCGGAGAGCGTGTCCCAGGCCTGGGCCTGGTCATCGGAGAAGGTCAGTGCGGGGAGGCTCATGGGGCGGACATTAGGCTGTCCGCCCCTTGGCCGCTAGGCCGAAAGCAGGGGGCTGAGAGGCTCAGCACCGGCTTCTGGCCGGGGCCGTCAGGCCGAAACCGCCTGCGGCAGAGACGTGGCCGTGCCAAAGGCCCGGTCGAACCAGTGGCGGGAGAGTGTGGGGCTCAGCCCGGCCTTGCGGGCCATGCGCTGGCGGGTCGCCTCGGACATCTCCCAAAGGCCGACCGAGATGGCATCGCGCCCCTCCCCGGAGGTGCCCAGCACCGTGGGCGCCCAGCCGAGGCGGCCATAGATGCGCACCATCCGGGCATCGAACACGCCCACCGCATCGGTCAGGTGAAAGCCCTGCCCCAGTTCGGCCCCGCCAAGCATCAGCGCCGCGGCCACGCGCGGCTCGGCATCGGGCGCGAGGCAGAAGCGGGTGCATTCCGAGATCAGCGGGTGGCTGATGGTCACGCCGTCCGTCAGGTGGGTGAAGTGATCGTTGACCATGCAGGGTGCGGTGGTGGGCAAAAAGCGCATCGAGCCGCCGTGGCTGCCGCAGGCCTTTTGCCAGATCACGTAGAGCGGGTTCATCGCGTCGTACTGGTCGCGCTCCTCTCCCGCCGCATCCACCGTGACCTCCCAGCCGAGCCGCTCGGAAAACTGCCGCGCGCGGTCGCGGAACATCGTGTCACGCAGTTTCGGAAACTCCGAAAGGTCTTCGCCATAAATGAAGCGCAACATGGGTACTCCCTCCATTCTCGTTGCTTGAATGGAGGGAAGGGTATGAAGTTATCGTTAAGGTTGTTAAGAAATAATGCCCTGCACGCTAAGATTGCATTAACCTTTGGCCCGCATGCAGCAGTTGATCAGAAAACGAGTCGCCCCTGCGCCAGTGCCAGCGCAACCGCATGGGTGGTGTTCATCGCGCCCAGCTTGTAGCGCGCACCCTCGATATAGACCCGCAGCGTATGCTCCGAAATTTCGAGGCTTTCGGCCGCCTGCGCCCGGCTGTAGCCCAGCGCCAGCATGGTGAGCGCATCCCGCTCCCGGGGCGAGAGCGCCCGGCCCGGGGCCTTGGTGGTTCCACCGCTCTCGATCTCCAGTGCCTTCTGGTTGAGGTAATGGGCGGAGAGAATGAGATCGCGGGTGTGTACCTCGGTGAAGCGGGTCCATTTCTCGTCGGTCACGCCGTGGGAGACGGTGAACATGGCAAACTGGCCCGAGGGGCCGCGAATTGGCACGGTGTAGCCCTGGTTGCCGACGCCGGCATCCTTGGCCTCGTCCATGAAATCGCGGGTGACCTTGCCGGACCAGTCGAGGCGGCGCCAGTCGACCGGGTGGAAGCGCTGAAAGCAGCCCATGACCACCGGATCGATCCGCTCGTAGCCTTCCGTGATATAGCGGTCGACCCATGCATCGCCGTAGGTCAGCGCCGCATATTGCCCGCCACTCGCATTGACCGAGTGATAGACCACATGCTCGACCTCATAGAGATCGCGCAGCTCGAACACTTTCGACTGTAAGTCGTCAAGCGTGCTCGCCTGCTGCAAGCCTTCGATGAATTGCTCCAATGCAGCTGCCATCGCCGTCCGCCGAAGCGTCTCCCCTGTACGAAGGGGTGCACCCGCACGCCTCATGGCGCGCTACGTCGATCGTCTCCAACAGCTTTCCCTCCAGCGCGGTCAGACTGTTGCGACTTGCGTAGTTGTGCAGGTCGATCAGAACGTCGAGAACCCACTCGTGTTTCATTGGCAGCCTCAATCCTAAAGGTTAACGATGTATTAACACAACCCTAGCATGTGCCGATCAGGCGCGAAATTCGCGAAAGTGCAGTCCCCCGAAATGGGGAGACCTGTCTTTTTGGACAGGTATTGTTGACTTGTTCACGAGTTTTGCAGTGCAGAAAAGCCAACGCCGCCCGCATTTCTGCGTGGCGGCGCGGTGGATTCCTGCAACCTATGGGTGCATTTCCGCCGCACGGCCAGGCGCCGCGCGGCGGGATTTCAGGGCTTGGCTCAGGCCATTCCGCGCCCGGCTTCGAGCACGTCTTCAAGCGTGCGCAGGCCGGTCTTGGGAGCCTGCACCAGCACCGCCATGTTGCCGGGCTTGTGCTCGTTGCGGAGCATCTTGGTGTGGGCCGCCGGGATCTCGTCCCACGGGAAGACCTCGGACATGCAGGGATCGAGCCGGCGCTCGCACATCAGCGCGTTGGCCGCCGAGGCCTGCTTGAGGTGAGCAAAGTGCGAGCCCTGCAGGCGCTTCTGGTGCATCCACATGTAGCGGACGTCGAAGGTGGTGTTGAAGCCGGAGGTCCCTGCGCAGATCACCACCATGCCGCCCTTCTTCACCACCAGCGTGGAGACAGGGAAGGTCGCCTCGCCCGGGTGCTCGAAGACCATGTCCACGTTCACGCCCTTGCCGGTGATCTCCCAGATCGCCTTGCCGAACTTGCGGGCCTCCTTGAGCCACTCGTTGTACTCGGGGCTGTTCACCGTGGGGAGCTGGCCCCAGCAGTTGAAGTCTTTGCGGTTGATCACGCCCTTGGCGCCCTGATCCAGCACGAACTGACGCTTGCTCTCATCGGAGATCACGCCAATCGCGTTGGCGCCAGCGGTGTTGGCAAGCTGGATCGCGTAGGAACCGAGGCCACCAGAGGCGCCCCAGACCAGCACGTTCTGGCCCGGCTTCAGATCATGCGGTTCGTGGCCGAAAAGCATCCGGTAGGCGGTGGCCAGCGTGAGGGTATAGCAGGCGCTCTCTTCCCAGGTCAGGTGCTTGGGGCGCGGCATGAGTTGCTGCGCCTGCACGCGGGTGAACTGGGCAAAGGAGCCATCCCCGGTCTCGTAGCCCCAGATCCGCTGGGTGGGCGAGAACATCGGGTCGCCGCCGTTGCACTCCTCGTCGTCGCCGTCGTCCTGATTGCAGTGGATCACCACCTCGTCGCCGACCTTCCAGCGCTTCACCTTGTCGCCGACCTTCCAGACGATGCCCGAGGCATCGGAGCCGGCGATGTGAAAGTCCTGACCGTGCACGTCGAACGGGCTGATCGGCTTGCCTAGACCGGCCCAGACGCCGTTGTAGTTGACCCCTGCGGCCATGACGAGAACCAGCACCTCGTGGCTGTCGATCTCCCATGTCGGCAGAACCTCCTGCTTGAACGACACCTCCGGCTCGCCGTGACGCTCGCGGCGGATCGCCCAAGCGTACATTTTCGGCGGCACGTAGCCGAGCGGGGGCATTTCGCCGAGTTCGTAGAGGTCTTTCTCTTCGGCCTCGTAGGGGGCCTGCGGGGCGTCGGTCGTATCCAGGGCCATCGGCGTCTCTCCTCAAGTCGTTCTGCGGCGCAGAATCGCGCCACGGTCTCAGGGCGTTCTACGGATGCACGCGCAAGATTGCAATACGACTGAGGTCCAATTTGTAATTTTATGTCTCGCTCGATTCAGTTTCGGCGGAAATCGAGGCAGGCACCTTCGCAGCTGCATCATCGGCAGGCAGCAGGCGCGGGTGGGGCGAGGTTGCAGGTGCGGCATCGCCCAATTGCGCCAGTTGCGGCGTGATGGAGGCCGCATAGAACCGGAAAAGTGCGGTTTCATGGGGCGCGGCAGCAGTGCCCTCCGGCCCCTCCGCCAGCAGGTTGCGGTCGCGCAGGATGCGCAGGGCGTTCTCCAGCGCATAGGCCGGATTGCCGCGCGGCACATGCAGCACAACCCCTGCCCCTTCGAGCGCCCTGAGCCGCGCGTTCCACCGGCGCTCCAGCGTGGCCCGGTCGAGCGGCCCCTCGGCCTCCAGCAGCATGGCGGCGAGCAGAGGCACCGGCAGAACCGGCATCACCGCCTCGATTCGCGCCATCAGCTCCTGCCCCAGCGCCTCGGTGTCGCCGGGAAAGCTCGCCAGCGAGAGCGGGTCGCCAAAGCTCACCGCCGCGTAGCCGAGATGATGGGTCATCCCCCGGACCCGTAGGATCAACCGCCGCGCCAGCCAGCGAAACACCACGCGGATCCGTGCCGGAAAGCCGCCGCCGCCCTGTGCGCCAATCAAAACCCGGTCTTCCAGCACCCGGTCGTAGTTGAGCGCGGTCGGCACGAAGACCACCTCGGTCCCGTCCTCCGCCGCCTCGGTGATATAGGCGAGCAGCCCCAGCTTGGGTTCTCCCGCCGCCCCGGTGAGCGAGAGCCGCCCTTCAGGGAACATCGCCTGCGTGACCCGGGCGCGGGTGGCGACGGTGACATAGGTGGCCAGCACCGTGCGGTAGAGTTCACCGCGCGACTTGCGTCGGATGAAGTAGGCCCCCATCGCCCGGATCAGCGTGCGCAGCGGCCAGACCCGCGCCCACTCGCCCACCGCGTAAGAGAGCGTGGTGCGCTGCGCGACGAGGTAGGTGACGAGCACGTAATCCATGTTGCTGCGGTGGTTCATCACAAAGACCACCGTCGCCTCTTCGGGGATCGCCGCCAGCTTCGCTTCGTCGAGCCGGGCGAGGCGCACGCGGAAGAGCGAGGTGGCAAGCCACTTGGCGGCACGGATGGCGAAGCCGAAATAGGCGAAGGCCGAGAAGCCGGGCACGATCTCGCCGGCGTAGCGGCGGGCCTGCTCGAAGGCGACCTCCTCCGGCACGCCCTCGGTTTTGGCGTGTTCGGTGACGGCGGCCAGCACCTCGGGCGCGTAGAGCACACGCTGGATGGTGTCGCGCCGCCGCGCCAGCTTGAACGGCTCGATGGGCCGGGTGAGGCGCCTGTTCAGCCGCGCCACCGCCTTCTCCAGCCGCCGCCGGAAGAACCAGCGGACGGAGGGGAACAGGAAGTGCGAGGCAAAGGTGACCGCCGCGAAGGTGAGGATCAGGAGGAACAGCCAGAGCGGGAGCGTGATCTGGCTGCCCATCGGCTCAGCCCGCCTCTGCCAACTGGTTGGCCAGCGCCCGGATCGGCTCCTGATTCACCTCGATGATCCCGCGCCTCGGGCGATCGAGGTCGATGATCACGAAGACGAGGCCGACAATCAGCAGCAGCATCGCGTAGACCGCCGGCACCGGCTGCACCCCGGTTTGCGCCGCCGAGAGCCCCAGCACCCAACCCAGCAGGATGAAGGTGCCGTAGAGCAGCAGTAGCACCGGCTCGGGCACATGGCGGTTGATCGCGGCATCGCGGGCCGAGAGCTGGTCGATCATGTCGTTGAGCGAATTGGTGAAGGCCACCATGGCCGGGCCGCCCTGCTCGCGGGCGGTCGCGGCGGAGAGCGCCCAAAGCTGGTCGAAGGTCTTTTGCGCGGTCGCCACCATCCCGGCGCGGCGGGCATCCTGATGCGCGGGCACCTCCCCCGCCTTGGCGCGGAACTCGGCGTATTTGACCAGCAGCGCGCGAGCCTCCTCGCGCGGGCCGTCGGGCATCAGGTCGGTGCGCAACCACGCGGTGCCAATGGCATTGGCCTCATCCACCACCGCCTGGCTACGGCTGTCAAAGCGGCCCAGAGCGAGAGAGAATGTGAAGCCCAGCAGCAGGCCGAGGATCGCCAAAAGCGAGCCCTGCACCGCGAGTGTTTGCGACTTGCCCTCCTCCGAGGTGCGCCGCGCGCGGCGCCCGGCCATGGCCCGCCCACCGAACATGGCGGCGATCATCGACAACAAAAGCACGAGGGCGATCAGCCCCGAATTCAGGCCATACATAAGCTCAGGCACTCCCTTTCCCTCCCATATTCATATCACGGGGCGCAGAAACCTGTAGCATTGCGCGGCACAAGCGCAATCCCCGGCCTCGCCGCGATGCAGCGAATTGACATTGGCATAATCTTTCGCGCATAAGCTCCAGAACGGAATAATCTTGCTCACCCGATTCATCGGAGCCGAACCATGTCGCACCCGCAGAAAGACTCGCCGCAGAAGGACCGCCCGTGGCTGTTCCGGACCTATGCCGGACACTCGACAGCCGAGGCCTCCAACGCGCTCTACCGCGCCAACCTCGCCAAGGGGCAAACCGGCCTTTCGGTGGCCTTCGACCTGCCCACGCAGACCGGATACGACAGTGACGATCCGCGCGCGCGGGGCGAGGTCGGCAAGGTCGGTGTGCCGGTGGCGCACTTGGGCGACATGCGGGCGCTCTTTGCCGATATCCCGCTGGAGCAGATGAATACCTCGATGACGATCAACGCCACCGCGCCGTGGTTGCTGGCGCTCTATATCGCCGTGGCCGAGGAGCAAGGGGCGGATGTTTCGGCGCTTCAGGGCACGGTGCAGAACGACATCATCAAGGAATACCTGAGCCGTGGCACCTACGTGTGCCCGCCGGGCCCGAGCCTCAAGCTCATCACCGACGTGGCGGCCTACTGCTACACCAACGTGCCCAAGTGGAACCCGATGAACGTGTGTTCCTACCACCTGCAAGAGGCAGGGGCGACGCCGGAGCAGGAGCTGGCCTTTGCGCTGGCCACGGCGATTGCGGTGCTCGATGCGCTGAAGGGGAAGGTGCCGGAAGAGGATTTTCCGGTGCTGGTCGGGCGGATCAGCTTTTTCGTGAACGCGGGCATCCGGTTTGTGACCGAGATGTGCAAGATGCGCGCCTTCGTGGATCTCTGGGATGAGATCTGCCGCGAGCGCTACGGGGTAGAAGACCCCAAGATGCGGCGCTTCCGTTACGGCGTGCAGGTGAACAGCCTCGGCCTGACCGAGCAGCAGCCGGAAAACAACGTCTACCGTATTCTTATCGAGATGCTGGCCGTGACGCTTTCCAAGAAGGCCCGCGCCCGTGCTGTGCAGCTTCCGGCGTGGAACGAGGCACTTGGCCTGCCGCGCCCGTGGGATCAGCAATGGTCGCTCCGGATGCAGCAGATCATGGCCTATGAGACCGACCTGCTGGAATACGGCGACCTCTTCGATGGCAACCCGGCTGTGGATGCCAAGGTGGAGGCGCTGAAAGATGGCGCCCGCGCAGAGCTGGCCCAGCTCGACGGCATGGGCGGCGCAATTGCGGCGATCGACTACATGAAGTCGCGGCTGGTGGAGAGCAACGCCGAGCGGCTGGGCCGGGTCGAGACCGGCGAGACGGTCGTGGTCGGCGTGAACCGCTGGGCCGAGGGCGAGCCTTCGCCGCTGATGGGCGAGGATGGTGGCATCATGACGGTCGATCCGGCCGTTGAGGCCGACCAGATCGCCCGGCTTCAGGCCTGGCGCGCAGAGCGCGATGCCGAGGCCGTGGCCGCGGCGCTTGAGGCGCTGCGCGAGGCGGCGCGGAGCGGCGCCAACGTGATGGAGCCCTCGATTGCCGCCGCCAAGGCAGGCGCAACCACGGGCGAATGGGCGGGCGCTATGCGGGCCGTCTTTGGCGAGTATCGCGGCCCCACCGGCGTGGCCCGCGCGCCCTCCAACCGCACCGAGGGGCTCGACGAGATCCGCGAAGCGGTCGATCTGGTCTCCGACCGCCTTGGCCGCCGGCTGAAATTTCTCGTCGGCAAGCCGGGGCTCGACGGCCACTCCAACGGCGCCGAGCAGATCGCCTGCCGCGCCCGCGATTGCGGCATGGATATCGCCTATGAGGGAATCCGCCTGACGCCGGAAGAGATCGTGACCGCCGCAAAGGAGCAGGAGGCCCATGTGATCGGCCTTTCCATTCTCTCGGGTAGCCATTTACCGCTCATTACCGAAACGCTGGAAAGAATGCGCGACGAAGGGCTTTCGCACATTCCGCTCATCGTCGGTGGGATCATTCCGGACGAAGATGCCAAGTCTTTGAAAGACATGGGAGTTTCTGCGGTCTACACGCCGAAGGACTTTGAACTGAACCGGATCATGATGGATATCGTGGCCCTTGCCGAACCGCGCGAAGCGGCGGCCTGAGCCACTAAATTTCGGTCTAACGCGCCAAATCCCCGGGCATTCCCGCCCGGGGATTCAATATCTTTTCATCTGCAACGAACTCAAATATGTTCCGCTCGTGCGCAGCGGCGTTTTTATTTGCTGAACGCATATGTTGTCGTGCACCCACTCACAAATGGAACCGAAAAGAAGGAATTCAGATGGCCATCAGTCTCAAGGGCATGAGCCGCAAAGAGCTCGAAAAGCTCAAGGTCGACATCGAAAAGGCATTGGAGAAACTCGCGGTCGAAGACAAGAAAGCCGCAATGGAGGCTGCCGAGAAAGCGGCCAAGGCCCATGGTTTCACCCTCGATGAATTGACCGGTGGCACGCCCAAACGCGGGCGTCGTGGTGGCAAGAAGGCCAGCGGCCCGAAGGGCGCGCCGAAATACGTCAATCCCGAAGACGCAAGCCAGACATGGACTGGCCGCGGACGTCAGCCGGCATGGATCAAGTCCGGCCTCACTGCCGGAAAGTCGCTTGAGGATTTCGCGATCTGAGCCATCTTCTGATGCGGGGCGGCCGAAAGAGCCGCCCGGCAACAGACAGAGGGACAGCGCATGACCGTGCATATCGGCGCCGAAAAGGGAGAGATCGCAGAAACGGTCCTGCTCCCCGGCGACCCCTACCGCGCCCGATGGGCGGCGGAGACCTTTCTTGAAAATCCCAAGCTCGTCAACGAGGTACGTGGTATGCTGGGTTTCACCGGCACATGGCGCGGCCATTCGGTGACGATCCAGGGCAGCGGCATGGGCATGCCCTCGCTGTCGATCTACGTAAACGAGCTGATCCGCGATTACGGCGCCAAAACGCTCATCCGCATTGGCTCTTGCGGCGCGATGCAAGAGGCCGTGGCGGTGCGCGATGTGGTGCTGGCAAT
Source organism: Vannielia sp. SX4 (assembly GCF_052828525.1). Next base: position 1,507,585 of record NZ_CM128247.1, on the reverse strand, counting down.
GACCGCGAGCACGCTCTCGACCCCGTCGCGCGGTATCTTCCGCGAATTGAACTTTGCGCCCTGCGCCGACTGGTCCCTGCTCTCGGCGGCGGCCAGTGCGGCGGCGCACCGGGCGGTCAAAGCCCACGTCGGCGGCATCTATTCTTCCGACGTTTTCTATGACGAGCGGCCAGACCTGAACGAGCAAATGGAACGGCACGGTATTATGGCCGTCGAAATGGAGGCGGCCGAGCTTTATACCCTCGCCGCCCGCTATGGCTGCCGGGCACTCGCCGTGCTCACCGTTTCGGATCATCTGAAAACCCATGAGGCGCTTCCGAGCGATCTGCGCGAAAAGAGTTTTGGCGACATGGTCGAAATCGCGCTCGAAGCGGCATTTTCCGAATAAGAGGACTCACACACATGAAGAAACGTAAATTGGGCGCGGGTGGCCCCGAGGTATCTGCCATCGGATTGGGCTGCATGTCATTTGCCGGTTTTTTCGGCGATACCGATCTGGAGACTTCGGTGGCCTGCCTCGATACCGCGTGGAATGCGGGCATCGATTTTCTGGACACCGCCAATATTTACGGCATGGGCCGGTCGGAGAATGCGATCGGCGAATGGCTGAAAGGCACCGATGCCAAGCCGGTCATCGCCACCAAGGCCTCGATCGTGCCCAAGCCCGAGCGCCATTATCGCAACGATGAAGGCCACCTGCGCAGCGAGCTGGAGCAAAGCCTGAAGCGGCTGGGTGTGGACTCCGTCGGCCTGTTCTATGCTCACCGGCGCGAGCAGGCGCGGCCCGTGGAAGAGCTGGCAGAGACGATGGCCAAGTTCATGGAAGAGGGGCTGATCGGGGGCTACGGGCTTTCCGAAGTCGCGCCCTCAACCATCCGCCGCGCCCATGCTGTGAAGCCGGTGACGGCGGTGCAGAACGAGTATTCGATCTGGTCGCGCCAGCCCGAGTTGGGCGTGATCCAGACCTGCGCCGAGCTGGGCATCGCCTTCGTGCCCTTCAGCCCGCTGGCCCGCGGCGAGTTGAGTGACACGCCGCCCGACCCGGCCAAGATGGCCGATGCCGATTTCCGCAAGGCCAACCCGCGCTGGCAGGCGCCCAACCACGCCTACAACCAGCAAGCGCTGGAGCGCTTCCGCGCCTATGCCAAGGACCGGGGCGTGCCGACCTCGAAGCTGGCGATGGCCTGGGTGCTGGGCAAGGGCGACCACCTGATCCCGATCCCCGGCACGCGGACCGGGGCGCATTTGCAGGAATGGGTGGATGCCGCCGATATGGAACTGACCGCAGAGGATTACGCCGAGATCGAGCACATCCTGCCCGCCGGCTTTGCCCACGGCGACCGCTACTCCGATGCCCAGACCATCGGCGTTGAGCGCTACTGCTAACGGTTCGGCGGGGCTGGCCCCGCCTTACAGCCCGTGCCCGCCGGAATAGCCATTGACCGGCGGGCTCTCCCACCCTTCCAACGCAGCATTCGGCGGCGCGAAAACCTCGCAGAGCAGCGGGTGGCACTGCGCCGCATCCGAGCTGTGCTCGGCCCCGCAGTCACCGCCCGGGCAGGCGGAGAGGCCGGCCAGCAGGTCGATCTCGGCAAAAAGCTCGATGTAATCACCCTGCCGCGCGGGCGTGGCCTTCATGAAATACTGGCCGGTGTCAGCGGTGAAGCCGGTACACATGAAAACGTTGAGCACGTCATGCACCAACGGCTCGGCCGCCTCCGGCCCCTGTCCCGTCCATCCCGCGAGGGCGCGGGTGAGGTTGGAGTGGCAGCAATGATGATAATCCTGCCCGGACAGCTGGTGGTGGGTGTAGGGGTCGCAGCGTGTGCCGATCACGTCATGCACCCGCCCGCCAAAGGCATCCACGCCGTACCAGGCAAGGCTGTCGGCGGTGACGGTCGCCATCGGGCGCAGGTGCGGAAAGCTCGACCACATGCGGCTGCCAACGGTCAGGTGCGTGCCGTGCAAAGCGCGGGTTTTGCCGGAGTAGAACCGCTCGGAAAGGTCGGCGAGGTTCCACAGGTTCAAGTCGCCCACCTGCGGGCCTTCCGGGCAGGAAATGCGCAAAAACTGCCCCGCCCGCACCGGGATGCACCGGCCTTCGCGCGGCGGCACAATCTCCTCGCCCGTCTTGCGGGCTGCCGCGCGGGCGCGCGAATACAGCGCCAGATCGGGCTGCGGCAACGTCTCGTTCGGATAGCAGATGACAGGCGCCACCGCCCGTGCGTCATCGGCGTAATCGGGCGCGGCGGGGCCGCCGGGTGCGGGTGTGCTCATCTGCTTCTCAGGGAATTGTGACTGCTCTCGCCCAGTCTAAGCGATGTGCCGCGCCCAGCGAAAGGGCAGAGCCGCCAGATGCCGCGCAATCGGCGGGCAGTAACGGAATTTAAAGGTAACAGGGGGATGACAGGGAAGAAGACCGCAGTTTAGGGTGGGCTTGAGCACGTAAGACCCAACACCCGAATGGCAGTCAACGGAGGTACAATGCTTCTGCCCGCACTTGGTTCCGTCCTCACCGCAATTTTTTTGCACGGGCCTGCTGAGGCACCGCCCGTCGCACCAGAGGCGGAGATAATACAGGCCTACGCGACCGCGCGGCTGATCAGCCCCGAGCCGGTCGGAAATGATCTCAAACGCGGTTTTCTCAACGCGTTGAACAAACAGTATCCCACGAATGATTGCCCCTCCGGCTTCCGCTCGAACCTGCGGAAGTTCCCCGAGGTGGAGATCTGCGTGACCTACAGCGATTTTCGCGGCGCCTGCAAACGGCTCACCGAAAACGCCTTCAACTGTCAGGTGGCCTTTACCATCGCGGTGGCCTCGCCCACCCATCCCGGCGTGCTGAAGAAGCTGAAGGCCACCACCACCGAGATCGAGCGTGAAGACTTCATCTTCACCCACGACTGGCGCGGCTGGCGCTGGAAGGCGGCGGGCGATGCGGTGGATGCGCTGGTGCCTGCCGAGTTCCGCGGCCGTCAGCCATTCTCTCGTGAGGAGGCGATGCGCCAGTAAGGCGGCGCAGCGCCCACTGTCTGCCACATTGATCTGCTCTCCTGCCCTCCGGCAGGCGGCATGACCCGGAGGGGAGCCATGACAGAGCGGATACCGGGCACCTTGATCCCGGGCAGGGTTCTATACACCTACAGCAAGGCCAAACCGCCCGGCAAATTCGAGCCGGGTGACATGCCCGCACAGCTCAAAGGCCCCGAGGGCGCGGCGCGGCGGGCAGAGCGCAAGCGGCGCACTGACGCCAGAATTGCCTTCATGCAGGGCCGCAGTGCCAAAGAGATGGCCCAGCCTGTCCCGAGGCTGCAAGCCGGGCACATCATGCCCGATTTCATCATGCGCGATTGGGTCGAACCCTTTCCATCTCTCTGGCAAGCCCCGCCCGATGGGCTGCTGGTGAGCGCCCGGGTCCACGAGGCGATCGAGCGGCTTGGGGCCGAGGGCGGGGTCGCGTTTCTGCCGGTGACCATGCGGAGCGAAGATGGCAAGCGCGAGGCACCCTACTTTCTGGCGCAATTCTTGACCCCGGCCGAGCCGCTGGCGATGTTCGCGAGCGGCTACATCTGCGAAGACAAGACCGATGTGAACGGCAGGCCCTTCCGCTTCTGGCGCGGCCCCTACGGCCTGAAAGACGGGCAGATGACCAACGGCCACAGTGTCGAGCAGTTTGCCGATGCGCGGGCTTTCGGCACCGCCGGCCTTGTCTGGACGGACCGCCTGCCGATGCATCTGCTGATGACGCCCGAGTTCGTGGAGGCCGCCGGGCTGCAAAACGACCCGTGGATCACCCTCGCCCCGATCCGGCTGTGCGATGGCGATGACGAGGCCATGCGGATCGTCCCGCCGCCGCCGCCCGACCCCGCGCCACGGCTGAAAGAGCTGGTCGAAAGCTCGATGGCTCACAATGCGGCGCTGAATGAGGAGATCGTCGAGGGCGCAACCCGGAGCGTCGGTGGTTTCTGGCGGATGTTGAAGGCAGCCATCACCAACGGTCGCAGCGAGAACTATGCCCGCAGCGAAAAGGGGCCGGACGGGCGGTTGGTGTTTTACACGCCAAAGAAGGACAAGCGCAGGTAGCCCAGCCCGGTCGCCGCGCGCTCAAGCGCAGGAAAGGCTGCGAGACGGCGGGTCGATGTTGCGGGAGATGGTTTCAGGCAGCGGCTCCCAGGCCATGCGGGTGTAGCTCCATATCCGGGTGCCTCCCTCCGGGCGGATCATGCCATGCACCTCGAAATTGAACGCCCGTCGCGGGTGGCGCAGGCTCCACGCAAAGCTGTTGCGCGATACGGTCGCTGCACCGTGTGCGGCGGCCTCATTGCACATCGCGTTGCGGCTGATGACCTCGCCCGAAACGATCATGGCAAGAGTGCCAGCCGCGAAGGCAATGCCGAGCGACCACACAGGCTGCGCGCCCCGACGACGCAAAGCCACCCAAGCCACCAAGCCCGCCCCCAGCATGGCGCCCAGCACCCAAGGCAAGAGCGCCGTGGCAAGCGCGGGCGCAGACAGGACACGGGTGAGCAGCAGCAGCGCCGTGGGCGGAAAGGCGGCACCGGCCAGCGCGATGAAAGGGCTGCCGCCGAGCGTTCCGGCCAGCAGGGCAAGACCGGAGAGTTGAACCGCAATGCGCCCTGCCCGCCCGCGCAGGCCATCCCCGCGCAAGCCAGCGCAGACCCAGAGCCAGCCCGCCGCTCCGGCGAGCCAGATCACGGCCGCGCTGGCAACGAGCCAGAAAATCACGCGGTCAGACGACCCGTTCGACCATCATGCTTTTGATATGCGCAATCGCCTTGGCCGGGTTCAGGCCCTTGGGGCAGGTCTTGGCGCAGTTCATGATGGTATGGCAGCGGTAGAGCTTGAAGGGGTCTTCAAGGTCGTCCAGCCGCTCGCCGGTGGCCTCGTCGCGGCTGTCGATGATCCAGCGGTAGGCGTGGAGCAGCGCCGCGGGGCCGAGGTAGCGGTCGGAGTTCCACCAGTAGCTCGGGCAGGCGGTGGAGCAGGAGGCGCACATCACGCATTCATAGAGGCCATCGAGCTTCTTGCGGTCTTCGATGGACTGCTTCCACTCCTTCTCGGGCCGCTGGGTCTTGGTCTCGAGCCACGGCATGATGCTGGCGTGCTGGGCATAGAAATGCGTCAGGTCGGGGATCAGGTCTTTCACCACCGGCATGTGCGGCAGCGGGTAGATCTTCACATCGCCCTTGATCTCGTCCATCCCGTAGATGCAGGCCAGCGTGTTGATGCCGTCGATGTTCATCGCGCAGGAGCCGCAAATCCCCTCGCGGCAGGACCGGCGGAAGGTGAGCGTGGGGTCGATCTCGTTCTTGATCTTGATCAGCGCGTCCAGAACCATCGGGCCGCAGGCGTCCATATCGATGAAATAGGTATCGACCGAGGGGTTCTTGCCGCTGTCAGGATCGTAGCGGTAGATCTGGAATTTCCGCACATTCGTCGCCCCTTCGGGCTTCGGCCAGGTCTTGCCGGTCACGATGCGGGAATTCTTGGGCAGGGTCAGTTGAACCATGGGTCAGGCTCCTATCCGTTCAATATCAGCGGGAGACCTTCCCGCGTGATGCATTCGATGGCTTTGGGGCGTTGGGCGGTGGCCACAACGATTTCGGTCGAGCGGGGCGAGATGCCGGTGGCGGCCTCCTGCGCGATGGTTGAGATTTCGCCCGCCGACATGTTGTCGATCAGGCATTCGGTCACCAGATCGGGCGGCACGCCGGGCAGCTTTTCCTGCACGATCGGGCGCACAACGCTCTTGGCCGCCTGACGGGCGACCACATCTGCGGGGTTCACATCGCAGGCGGCGAGCAGCAGCAGGAGAGGGGTGAGGCGATATATCATTCGGGCGCCAGCGAGCTCTGGATCGTCGATCCGGTGGAGATGAAAGCCAGCGCGCGGCGGCGCTGATCGTCGGTCATGGCGGCCCAGCGCTCACGGTCGCCCGGCATCAGCGCGTAGCCCTCGGGAAACGGGATTTCGCCGCTGATCGCGCCACGCTCGGCGCAGCCTGCCAGCAGAGCGAGCAGCGTGGCAGTAACGGCCCCGGCCTTCGCGCCCGATTTGAGCGATGCAGTGATCCTCTTGCTCATGGTTCAGCCCTTCCCCCTTGATGTTGCCCCGGCCCGGCCCGCGCGAGGCTCGGCTGGCTTCAGCCGCGCCAGCCAACTGGTCTCGTCCGGCTCGTAGCCCAGCGCCACGAGGTCCGCGCCATGGCGCTCAGCGTAAACCTCCGCCACCTCCAGCGGCAACTCGGTTTCCCACCGCTTGAGCGCCCCTTCGCTCGCCACATGGCCCATCAGGTGGCGCGGGCGGTCATCAATCTTGGCCATGCCGCCGAAGAGCGACTGCTCCCAGAACATCCGCTTGGCCGCCTCCAGCTCTTCGCCCTCAAGGCCCAGATGGGCCAGCGCCGCGCCGAAGAGCGCACAGTCGGTATCAACCATCAAATCTTCGTACTTCAGCTCGAACGCCCGGTCATCGCCCCACGGCCAGGCGCGCATCTCCTCCACCGTCTCCCGGTGCTTGCCGCCCATCTCGAAGAGCAGCTTGGCCTCGTCCCCCTCCAGCGCATTCAGATGCTGCTGGTAGGTCTTGCCGCCAAGATCGGTGCGCGGCACATGCAACCAGCGCTCGCCCTGCTCCGCCGCAAAATGGTGATAGACGCAGCCCGAAAGCAGGATATCGCGCGGATCGCGGATCACATGGACAAAGGCCACATCATCGCGCTTCCACAGATCGGATGGAAAATAGCCCGCCCAGTTGACGAGGAAGACGCGGCCCTCGCCCGGCACCTTCCACATCGCCTCGTCACGCCAGATCCCGTGCCAATCCAGCCCAAAGGCCCGCCCCATGGCCTGAATCGTCCGCCGCATCCAGACCGTGCCGGATTTGTGGTGGGTGGCAAAGCACATCAGGCGGGGCAATGGCTCAACCCGCTATGGTTGGAAACTGGGTCATGCTGGCCTTGGAAATAAAGCGCTCCCCCCATGGGTGCAATTGAAATCTCTGGCATTTTTTCCGAATCTGGGCAAATAGCACCGGTGTCGGGCCGAGGTGGGGCGTTCCGCCGTTCATCGGGCAAGGGTTTGAAGTTCGGTCCGCAAATCGGCATGCTCCCGAGGCGGTGCCTCAGACGTTGAATGCGAGGGTTTGTTATGGGTCTCTTCCGAGATCGCGGGCCAAAAGTACGGCGACGATTGCAGAAGAAGCTCTCCGCCGCGCTGCGGGCGGAGCAGCGCGCGACGCTCGAAGGCCTTGCCGCGTTCGCTGCTCACAAGACGGCGTTTTCCGCCACCTCCCCGCTTTTGCGCCGCAATATTCACCGGTTGGAAAAGGGCCTCTGCATGCCCGAGCGGCGCGATATCTTCGGCACCGCCTTCATCGGCGAGACGGTCGCGCTCTATGCCCGCCTTGTCACCAGCCACTCCGCTGAGCAGGCGGAGCTTCGCTGGGCACATGATGTGCTTACCCGCTACTTCGCCGTCACCAGCGGCTCGGATGAAACCATCGCGGCGGCGCGCAAAGCGTTCCTTGACCTGCCAGCGCTGGGGTCAACCCCCGCGCCGTTCGCTCCATATACGGTAGATGAACTCACCACCTATGCCAGCCAGGCAGGCGCGGCACAGGCGGATTACCCCGCCTTTCTCGCCCTCTGCCGCGGGCGCCGCTCTCAGCGCTGGTTCGAGGATCGTCCCGTCGAGATGGCGCAAATTGAGGCCGCCACCGCCGCCGCGCTACAAGCCCCCAGCGCTTGCAATCGCCAGCCCTATCGCTTCTATTGCGCCACCACGCGCCCGATGATCGACCGGATCGCCGCGCTGCCTCTCGGCACCGCTGGCTTCGGAGACCAATTGCCCGCCCTGATTGCCGTGGTCGGGGACCTCTCGATGTATGCCGAGCCGCGCGACCGCCACCTGATCCATATCGACGCCGCGCTGGCAGCAATGCAACTGATGCTGGGCTTCACCGCCCAAGGCCTCGGCTCGGTTCCGATCAACTGGCCCGACATCCCCGAGAACCATCAGGCCTTACGCGAGATTCTCGGCCTCGCGCCGCATCAGGTGCCGGTGATGCTGGTGGGCATCGGCCACCCCAAGGCAGACAGCATGGTCGCCTATTCCGCCAAGAGAGAGGTTTCGGAGGTGCTGAGTGTCGTCGACTGAACCGCTGATCGAGATCGCCGGGGTTTGGCTACCCAACAAGGGGGCCGAATTGATGGCGCACACGGTCGTCTCCCAACTCGGTTCCCGCCTGCCCGGTGCGCGCTTCTGCTCCCGCGCGCAAGGCCCGGACGCGCACCGACGCTCCATGGGGATCGAGCCGATTACCGCGCGGCGGACCCACCAGATTGCCGCGCGCCTGTTCAGAGCCTTCCACGGCGGGGCAAAAGTCAACGGTCAACTCCCCGGCGTCACCCATGTGATCGACATTTCCGGCTACGCCTACGGTGATCACTGGGGCGTGCAGAAGGCCCGCAACCGCGCCGGCGCCTATCTGCGCGCCGGGCTGCCGCTCTACATGCTGCCCCAGGCATTTGGCCCCTTTGAGGATACGAAGCTGAGCAACGAGATGCTGCGGATCGTCACCGACGCACGGCGCATCTCGGCCCGGGATGCAGAGTCGCTTGCCCATCTCGAAGCCCTCGGCGTGGGGCGCGCCCTGCCCCGCTTCCCCGATATCACGTTTTCGCTCGATGTCTCCGACCGGCCAGTCGCAATGCCCGAGCAACCTTTCTCTGCGCTCGTTCTCAACCGAAAATCCATCGGTGCAGGGATCGACGAGGCTGGGCTGCTATCGCTCTACGCGGAGGCAGCCAAGATTCTCAAAGCCAACCGACTTCCGCCAATAATCGTCCTGCACGAACCACAGGCGGATCGGAAAATTTCCGAGCAGCTCGCAGAGATCGCCGGACTGGAGATCGTCTGCCTGGACGATGCGCGGGACATAAAGGCCCTGGTCGGAAGCGCAGAGCTGGTCGTGACCGGGCGCTTTCATGGGCTGGTCAACGGTCTTTCCGCTGCCGTACCCTCCTTCGCCGTGAGTTGGTCGCACAAGTATCAGGAACTACTGGGTGAGTTTGGCTGCCCAGATCACGTCTTGTCCGATGACGCGCCCGCTTTCCTCGCCCGGATCGAAGCACTTGCCGCCGACCCCGCCGCGCGCACTGCCCTCTCCTCCCGGCTCGTCGCCGTGGCGCACGACAACAAGCAGCGCCTCGCCGAGCTGTGGGATGATCTGGCCGCCGATATCGCGGCGACCAGCTAGGGCCTCAATACACCCGCGCCTTGGGCGCGATCTTCTTCAGGTCGATGCCACCTTCCGCCTCGGTGGTCAGCGGGTCGAGGTGGACGGGGCGGTAGCTGAGGGTGACCTCGGTGTCTTCGACCATGGCGAGGCTGTGCTTGCGCCATTCGTTGTCGTCCCGGTCCGGGTAATCCTCGTGGGCGTGCGCACCGCGGCTCTCCTTGCGGGCCTCGGCGCCGACGATGGTGGCCAGCGCGTTGGGCATGAGGTTGGTCAGCTCCAGCGTTTCCATCAGGTCGGAGTTCCAGACGAGGCTTCGGTCGGTCACCTTGATGTCGTCCATCTTGGCGGCCACGGCCTTCATCTTCTCCACGCCTTCGGCAAGCGTCTTGTCGGTGCGGAACACGGCTGCGTCGGCCTGCATGGTGCGCTGCATCTCATCACGCAGCTCCGCTGTGGCGACCGTACCGCTGGCGTTGCGCAGCTTGTCGAAGCGGTCCAGCGCGGCGTCCACCGAAGCCTTGTTGAGGTCGGGGTTGCCCGATTTCGGGTCCACCACTTCCGCCGCGCGGATCGCGGCGGCGCGGCCAAAGACCACGAGGTCGATCAGGCTGTTGGAGCCGAGGCGGTTGGCCCCGTGCACCGAGGCGCAGCCCGCCTCGCCCACGGCCATCAGGCCCGGCGCGATGGCGTCCGGGTCATCGGCGGTGGGTTTCAGCACCTCGCCCCAATAGTTCGTCGGGATGCCGCCCATGTTGTAATGCACCGTCGGCAGCACCGGGATCGGCTCTTTCGTCAGGTCCACCCCGGCGAAGATGCGCGCGCTCTCGGAGATGCCCGGCAGGCGCTCGGCCAGCGTTTCGGGCGGCAGGTGGTTGAGGTGGAGGAAGATGTGATCCTTGTCCTTGCCCACACCGCGCCCTTCGCGGATTTCCATGGTCATGCAGCGCGAGACCACGTCTCGCGAGGCGAGGTCCTTGTAGGTCGGCGCATAGCGCTCCATGAAGCGCTCGCCCTCGGAGTTGGTCAGGTAGCCACCCTCGCCCCGTGCGCCTTCGGTGATGAGGCAGCCCGAGCCGTAGATGCCCGTGGGGTGGAACTGGACGAATTCCATGTCCTGCAGCGGCAGGCCCGCGCGGGCCGCCATGCCGCCGCCGTCACCTGTGCAGGTGTGAGCGGAGGTGGCGGAAAAGTAGGCGCGACCATAGCCGCCGGTTGCCAGCACCACCATCTTGGCGCGGAAGACGTGGATCGTGCCGTCATCGAGCTTCCAGCAGACCACGCCCTGGCAGGCGCCGTCTTCGCCCATGATCAGGTCGATGGCGAAATACTCGATGTAGAACTCGGCGTTGTTCTTCAGCGACTGGCCGTAGAGCGTGTGCAAAATGGCGTGGCCGGTCCGGTCGGCGGCGGCGCAGGTGCGCTGCACGGGCGGGCCTTCGCCAAACATGGTGGTGTGGCCGCCGAAAGGCCGCTGGTAGATCTTGCCTTCCTCGGTGCGCGAGAACGGCACGCCGTAATGTTCCAGCTCATACACCGCCTTGGGCGCCTCGCGGGCGAGGTATTCCATCGCGTCGGTGTCACCCAGCCAGTCGGAGCCCTTCACGGTGTCATAGAGGTGCCACTGCCAGTGATCGTTCATGTCGGCGCCGTCGACCTGCATGTTGCCCAGGCTGGCCGCAATGCCGCCCTGCGCCGCCACCGTGTGCGAGCGGGTCGGGAACACCTTGGTCACGCAGGCGGTCTTGAGCCCCTGCTCGGCCATCCCGAGCGTGGCCCGCAGACCGGAGCCCCCGGCGCCGACAACCACAACGTCATAGGTGTGCGTCTCGTATTCGTAAGCTGCCATTCTCTTCTTCCGTCCCTTGCGGTTGGCTGGGGCGCTTTCGCGTCTCTTTGGTCGTGGCGAAGGCCGGCGGTGCGGAGTGGCCTTCCGTCAGGTCTAGCGGGCGGCGCCCCTCAGAGCGCCAGCTTCAACAGGGCGAGCAGCCCGGCGGCGATCAGCACCCATGTGGCGGCGCCGACGGCGATCAGCGTGAGCTTGCCGGTGAGGCCGTGCACGTAGTCTTCCACCGCCTCGTCGATCTCCATCTTGATGTGCAGCAGGCCCACGGTCAGGGCGATGCCGAGCGAGAGCGCTACGAAGGGGTTGGCGATGAAGCTCTGCACATCGGCGTAGCTGCGGCCCAGCGCGGAGCCGAAGACAAAGACGAAGAGCGGCACCAGCACGACGAGGCTGAGCGAGCTGACCATCATCTTCCAGTGGTGGTGGGTGCCCTCGGAGCTGGAGCCAAGGCCGGTGGCGCGCTTGCGGTCGGTTACATATTTCATCCGGTCTCTCCCTTACACCACGATGGCCGTGAAGAGCGCCAGAACCGTGGCGCCGATGAACATGCCCCAACCCATCTTTTCGGAGGTCGGCACATCGAGGCAGTAGCCGAAATCCCAGATCACGTGCCGAAGGCGGCCCAGCATGTGGTACCAGATGGCCCAGCTGGCGAGGAACATGATGATATCGCCGATGAAGCTGGTCATCAGCCAGTTGATCCAGTTGAAGGCCGGCTCCGAGAAGGCCGCCGCCAGCAGCCACCACACCACGAGAAAGGCAGTGCCGAAGGAGGCGATGCCGGTGATGCGGACCATGATCGAGGAGATCGAGGTGATCTGGGGCCGGTAATACGGGCCGATCATGAAGGGCGAAAGCGGGCGGTCCCGGTTCATATCTGCCATGAACGCTCTCCTGTTGGGCGCGGTCGCCGGGCGGTGGAGCCGGGGCGCGGCGCGGATGGGGTGGCGTGCCGCGCGGGAGGCCCGCACGGGGGTGCTGCGCCTCTCCATTTGCATTTTTCACGGGCCGAGTCACGGGTTAAACCGATGATAAAGCGCCGCAGTTCAGGCGCTAACAGCCAGTTTTTCGAGCGTTGTGATCACAGTTTTTAAAGTCGTGATCACAAAATGCGGCCCGTGCGGGTCGCTCCGTTGCCGGGCGCAGACACACCGGACTCACCGCGGAATGAGCGCCCAATAGTCGAGGTCGAGCAGCACGTGGGGCAGGTATTTGCCATCCTCGCCCTTCAGGTCACCGGCAAGGCTTTCGCCCCCTTTCACCGCCACCAGCCGCAGCCGCAGCGCGCCGATATCCTCGGTCAGCGGCGCGGTGTCCAGCACCTCTGTCCAGGCGCGCACGGTGTCTCCGGCAAAGCAGGGGTTGGCATGCGCGCCGCCGTTGATCGCCACCAGCATCTGCGCATTGGCCAGCCCGTTGAACGAGAGCGCCCGCGCCAGCGATATCACATGACCGCCATAGATCAGCCGCTTGCCATCCTCACGGAAGGTGGCATCGAAATGCACCTTGGCGGTGTTCTGCCACAGGCGCGTCGCAAGCATGTGCTCGGCCTCTTCGATGGTCGAACCGTCGACATGGTCGATCACCTCGCCCTTGGCATAGTCACCCCAGCGGTGCGGCTCGCCCGAGGCGGTGAAATCGTAATCGGCGAAGGTCAGGCCCTCGGGGATCACCAGACTCTCCGGCGCCACCACGTCAGCCAGATCGGGGATCGTGGTTTCCGGCGCCGCGGCGTCCAAGTCCCCCTTCCGCACCATCACCCAACGCACGTATTCCAGCACCGGCTCCCCGGTCTGGTCGCGCCCGGTGGTGCGCACATAGACCACACCGGACTTGCCGTTGGAGTTTTGCTTCAGCCCGATCACCTCGGACTCGCTGCTGAGCGTATCACCCGGATACACCGGCTTCAGCCATCGGCCCTCGGCATAGCCGAGGTTGGCGACCGCGTTCAGCGAGATGTCCGGCACGGTCTTGCCGAAGACCACGTGAAAGGTGATGAGGTCGTCCAGCGGCGAGCCTTCCAGCCCGCAGTCGCCTGCGAACACGTCAGACGAATGCAGCGCGTGGCGGGCAGGGTAGAGCGCGTGGTAAAGCGCCCGCTCGCCCTCGGCCACGGTGCGCGGCACGGCGTGGCGGATCACCTCGCCCAGCGTGTAGTCTTCAAAAAACCGGCCCGCGTTGGTCTTGCTCATCAGTGCGCCCCCAGCTTGGTGTCCGGCGTGTAGGTGCCCTCGACCTCCTTCACCACGGCCTGCCCGCAGCGCATCACGCCGTTGGAGGCGTCGAAGGAGTATTGCGGGTCGCCGTGGAGCGACCAGCCTTTGTTCAGCGCATCGGTGACCTTGTGGCAAAAGGCCGATGTGTCGTCTTCGGTGAGAAAGCGGTAGAGTTTCATGAGGTTATCCAAACACAGGGTAGCCCAGCAGGCCGTGGATCCAGCCGATGAGGCCGAGGAGAAGCACCGAGATGGCGAGGAACATCGCATCCTTGGCGATGGAGCCTTTCGGCGGCGGGGTCCACTCCGGCTCGGCGCGGTTGATCACGACCATTTCGACCAGTGCCCAGACCAGCAAGCCGCCAAACAGAGTCATCGTGGCGAGGTCGCCGTTGACCAGCAGATGCGCGAAGGCCCAGAGCGCGAAGCCGGTGAGCATCGGGTGGCGCATCTTGTAGAAGAGCGCGCCTTTCGACGGGCCGGGCGAGGTAAAGTAGAGCGCAATCAGCACCAGCAGGTTGTTGAGGTGCCGCAGCCAGTAAGGCGGATACCAGATGTCGGGCGAGGCATCGGCCATACGGATGCCGAAGATCATCAGGATAACGGCGGCCAGCACCGCCAACGCCACCGCCCCGCGCCCGCCATTGCCCATCGCGGCACGCCGCTCGGGCGCGATCCGCTTGAAGAGGTGGGCGAGCCACCACAGCGCAAGGCCGGCGATCAAAAGGGTGAGCGGGAGTGCCATCGGGGTGTCCTCTCAAAGTGAACCGTCGAGTTCACTTTGCCTTCATTCGGCCATCGCCGCAATGGCCTCTGCCTTGGCCAGCGTAGCGCGGGCGGTCTCGATGTGGAGGTTCTCCACGATCCGCCCGTCGACCACGGCCACCCCCTGCCCGCTGGCCTCGACCTCCTCGAAGGCCGCGATCTGGCGGCGGGCAAGGTCGATCTCGCTGTCGGAGGGGGCGAAGGCGGCGTTGGTGATCTCAAGCTGCGCAGGATGAATGAGGGTCTTGCCGTCAAAGCCAAGGTCGCGGCCCTGCTCGCACTCGGCCTTCAGCCCATCATCGTCCTTGAAGGCATTATAGACCCCGTCGATCGCCACGATTCCGGCAGCGCGGGCGGCCATGAGGCATTGCTGGAGGGCGAACATCATCGGCAGGCGGTCGGCGCGGCTGCGGCAGTTCAGCTCCTTGGCCAGATCGTTGGTGCCCATCACGAAGCCGCCCATGCCCGGGGCCTGCGCGATGGAGAGCGCGTTGAAGATGCCTGCCGGGGTTTCCATCATCGCCCAGATCTTCGTGGCCGTGGCGCCCGCCGCATCAAGCTGCGCCTTCACGGCGGCGATTTCATCGGCATGGCCTACCTTCGGCAGAAGGAGCGCATCGGGCGCGACCTTGCACATGGCTTCTAGGTCGGCGGCACCCCATTTCGTGTCGGCGCCGTTCACACGCACGATCCGGGCGCGCGGGCCATAGTCGGCGCCGGTCAGCGTTTCTGCCAGCAGCGCGCGGGCCTCCTCCTTGGCCTCCGCCGTCACCGCATCTTCGAGGTCGAAGATGATCGCGTCGCAGGGCAGCGTGGCTGCCTTCTCCAAGGCACGCGGCTTGGAGCCGGGAATATAGAGCAGCGAGCGATAGGGGCGCGTGGCGGGCATTGATTCTCTCCGGTCGGTTGCAGGTGCAGAAAGAACAAATGCTGCGCCGCCGCGCAAGATCATTTCTGCAAACCGGCATTTTGGCGCAATTTTCGGTCTTGCCCGATGAGCGTTACTGCAGCGTTCAGGAGCGTTAACGGGATGCTCACCAATCCCGGCGCAGCATCTGTCTTGTGAGTCGGGCGGCTGGAGGGTCGTTGCTGGCAGGGCTGCCAGGTTTCAGCGGCAATAATCAGTCCGACCTTGAATGACCGGCGCAGAATGCGCCACCCATGCCTCCGGCAAAGCCGGGCACGCCCGACATGGGGCCACGCTGTCAAAAAGGGTTTGGACCATGAAAGAACTTCTCTTCTTCGCTGCCGGCTTTGCCTGCCTTGCAGCCACCGGGGCCGAGGCCCAGAACCGCAATTGCGCCAACCGTGAAAAGGTCGTGGCACGCCTCGCCGATGGCTATGGCGAGAGCCGTCAGGCCATTGGGCTGGGTGCGAACAATCAGGTGGTGGAGACTTTCGCCAACCTCGAGAGCGGCACATGGACAGTCACGGTAACCATGCCCAACGGCATCACCTGCCTCGTCGCCTCCGGCAAGGCCTTCGAGCTGGTCGAAGAGGCCCTGATCCCGACCGGCGAAAAAGACGCCTGAGCGCGCGGGTGCGCTGTCTCAGGTCAGCGCATCCCAAATGAGCTTGGAGCCGGTGGCCAGCAGCAGCACGTAGGTAAGCCCAAAAAACAGCCTTTCGGGCACCATGTGATGCGCCTTCACTCCAAGCCACGCCCCCAAGATCGCCGCGGGCGCGAGCCAGAGGTCGAGCACCAGAGTCTCGCGGGTAAAGATGCCCAGCGCGGCATAGGGGATAAACTTCAGCAGATTGATTGCCCAGAAGACGATGACGCTCGTCGCCTGATACGTCGTCTTGCCCATGCCCTGCGCCAGCAGAAACACCGCCACCGGCGGCCCGCCCGCGTGGCTGAGAAAACTGGTAAACCCGGCAACCGCCCCCGCGACCCCACCGGTGACAGGATCGTAAGGCCTGTCGGGGATGCGCAGCCAGCCGCGCCCGCGGGCGAACTGGTAGAGCACGAAGGCTATCGCGATGGCGCCGATGAGCAGCCGGAATGTATCGGCATCGGCCACCTGAAAGAGCCAGATCGCCAGCGCGATGCCCGGCAGTGACCCGAGGCAGAGCGCCAGCGCGGAGGGGGTGTGCCACTGCTTCCAGAAGCTGCCCAACGTGAAGACATCGATCAGCATCAGGAGCGGCAGCATCAGCCCCACGGCAAGGCGCGGATCGATCGCGAGGGCGAGAATCGGCGCTGCCGCAAAGGCCGCGCCCGAGCCGAAACCGCCCTTTGAGACGCCTGCGAAAATCACCGCAGGCACCGCCACGGCCATCACCCACGGATCAGGCCACACGGGCGCCAACTCCTTGCATCTTCTGCCCTTTCCTCCCCCGATGCCTGTGCAGGTGCGGCATCTTCGCTGCAATGCAGCCTTGCACGCCCTCAAGCCATTGGCTAGGCGTGGCGAGATTTCATGTCACCAATGAGGGACACCCATAATGGCCAGACCGAAGATCGCACTTATCGGCTCGGGACAGATCGGCGGCACGCTCGCCCACCTTGCCGCAATGAAAGAACTCGGGGACGTTGTCCTCTTTGACATCGCCGACGGTGTACCGCAGGGCAAGGCCCTCGACATCGCTGAATCCGGCCCCTCCGAGGGGTTCGATGCCGCGCTTTCCGGCACCACCGACTACGCCGCCATCGCCGGCGCCGACGTGTGCATCGTTACCGCCGGTGTGCCGCGCAAGCCCGGCATGAGCCGTGACGACCTGCTCGGCATCAACCTCAAAGTGATGAAGTCCGTGGGTGAGGGCATCGCGCAGCACGCCCCCGACGCCTTCGTCATCTGCATCACCAACCCGCTAGACGCGATGGTCTGGGCGCTGCAAAAGTTCTCGGGCCTGCCGACCAACAAGGTCTGCGGCATGGCCGGCGTGCTGGACTCGGCCCGCTTCCGCCACTTCCTGAGCCTCGAGTTCGGCGTGTCGATGAAAGATGTCACCGCCTTCGTGCTCGGCGGCCACGGCGACACGATGGTCCCCTCTACCCGCTACTCCACCGTCGCCGGCATCCCGCTGCCCGACCTCGTGGAGATGGGCTGGACCACGCAGGAAAAGCTCGACGCGATCATCCAGCGCACCCGTGACGGCGGCGCCGAGATCGTCGGCCTGCTGAAGACCGGCTCGGCCTATTACGCGCCCGCCACCTCCGCCATCGAGATGGCCGAGGCCTACCTGAAAGACCAAAAGCGCGTTCTGCCCTGTGCCGCCTACTGCGACGGCGAGATCGGCGTGAAAGACATGTACGTGGGCGTGCCCACCGTGATCGGCGCCGGCGGCATCGAGAAGGTGGTCGACATCAAGCTCACCAAGGACGAGCAGCAGATGTTCGACAAGTCGGTCGACGCCGTGAAAGGCCTCGTGGAGGCCTGCAAGGGCATCGACAACTCGCTCACCTGATCTGGCGGACGAGCCAAACATAATGAAGCCCCCGACAGAGGGCTTCGTTTTTGCGGTCAGCGGTGCGGCCTACGTGCCGCTGGCCATTCGCGCCGCCGAGAGCCTGCGGCGCCATCACCCCAACCACCCGATAGATCTGTTCTGCGACCAGCCGGTCACCGCAGACATCTTCGCGCAGGTCATCCCGCTGCGGAACTCGTGGTTCCGTCCGAAGTTCGAGGCGATGCAGCGCAGCCGTTTTGACCGGACGATCCTGCTGGACGCCGATGTTCTCTGCATCGCTCCGATGGATGACGCCTTCACCATTCTCGACCGCTTCGATCTTGCCGCTGCTCATGAGCCCCGCCGCAACTCGAATGTGGCGACGACACATCTCGGCACACCGCTGCCCGCCGCCTTTCCGCAGCTGAACACCGGTGTGCTGGTCTTTCGCAAGGATCCCCGTGTGCGCGCATTGGCCGAGAGCGTGGTGACCACGTTGGAGAAGAGCGGGCTCGACCGCGACCAACCCGTCTTTCGGGCCTGTGTTTACGAGTCCGACCTGCGTCTGTGGGTCTTGCCGGATGAGTACAACTTCATGACCCTCGAGTTGCTCGAGGCCTACACCGAGCAATTCGCCGCGCCCCGCCTGCTACACCTTCCCCGGCTGCACCGTCATGTCGAGGCCGGTGACCGGGCAAGGCAGATGCGCCAGGTGAAAACGATCGTCGGCCCGGCAGTGTATCAGCAGATCGATGCGCTGCTTGCGGCCGACAGGACGTTGGGCGGAGACGGTGCAAAGGTGAAAGCCTTGCTCAGACGAGGTCTACCGGGCTTTGGCCGGGCACTCAGCTGGGGCATCCGCAAGCGGCTGCAACAATGGTTCAACCGCGACTGACCGTCAGGCCGCCTTGTTGGCCGCGATCTTCTGCATCAGCCGCTTGGCGTTTTCAGCCCCCAGCTTCAGGTCGAAAGCCCTGAACGAAAAATCGGCTTCGAAATCCGGGAAAGCCCGGCGCATCGCCGCTTCCGGGTCGATCTTCATCGCGCTGAGGCGCCCGTGCTCGGTGAGCGCCCGCGCCTGATCGGGGGTGAGCCCGGTGATCATCCGGAAGAAGCGCAGCAGGTCGGGCATGTTGGTGATGTTGTCGCGCACGTGGCGCACCTGCCGCGCGCGTTCATCATGCAGCAGGCTGCCGATGGCCTCGTCTCCCTGCTCGGCATAACGCAATGTCTTGGCCGCCCAATGCAGTGGTGTCAGCCCGTCAAAATGCAGCACGTGCAGGCCGGTGGCCTTTTTGTGCGGCGCCCATCCGTTGTTCTTGCCCGGCAGCTTGGCGGCATGCACCTGCAACTGCACCTTGTGCCCGGTCCGCACCAGCGGCTTGCCGTGCGACGAGCCCGCAAGACCGTTGGCGAGGAAGGGCGCGACCTTGTCACCATAGATCCGGCGGGCGATCCGCGGGGCCTGTTTGATCGGGTGGCGGAAAACGCCAGAGAAGATGTGCTCGGAGCGGTCGCCCGCAAGCCAGCACCGCTCGACCGCCGGAATGCGCAGCCACACGTCATCGTCCTCCAGCCGCGCGACCTCTTCACCGAAGGGGCGCGCCATGTGCAGGAACTCGTCGGCATCGAGGTGCAGCAGGTAATCGACCTTGGCTTGGCGGTAGGCCTGGGTGGCATTGATCGCCTGCCGGGCATTCTGGTTCTCCGGCCGTCCGCGCTCTCCGTTCACCCGGTTCCAATAGGCATCATTGCATCTGATCGCCTTGACCCGGCCCGTCTGCTTGAGCATCGGGCGCACGGGGTCGTCGGGGTCGTCGAGATAGATAAAAATCTTCCGGGCGCCCAACTCGAGGTGGTGGGCGACAAAGGCCAGCACCAGCTCGGTGGGCTCACGCACGGTGGCCACAACGGCCCAAGTCGGCTCGGGTTTGGCCTCAGGTTTTGGGTCCGGCTGCGGCGCTTCGGCGGGCTCTTCGCCCTGATCGGTGGTCTCGTTCATGGCGCCATGATTAGCGCGGAGGCCCGAGTCTTGCCAGCCCTGCCACGCGGTCCGGGCGGTGATTCTCCTGATAGCGTTAGCACCCCGTTAACTTGTGATCACACAATTCTTGGCTGTGATCACAAATCGCATTAATCATACCCAACCCCCGCATTTGAAGGTGATTTTTGTTTGCGCGGCGCGTCTGCTGTGCCAAGGACGGGATCGAACCGCAGCTTGAGGAACAGCTTCATGAACATCCATGAGTATCAGGCGAAGGCCCTTCTTCGCTCCTACGGCGCCCCGGTCTCCGATGGCCGGGCCGTGCTGAAGGCCGATGAGGCCAAGACCGCCGCCGGCGAACTCGACGGCCCGCTCTGGGTGGTTAAGGCACAGATCCACGCAGGTGGCCGCGGCAAGGGCTCCTTCAAGGAAGCAGCCGCCGGCGAAAAGGGCGGCGTCCGCCTCGCCAAGTCGGTCGAAGAGGCCGCCGAAGAAGCCAAGAAGATGCTGGGCAAGACCCTCGTCACCCACCAGACCGGTCCCGCCGGCAAACAGGTGAACCGCATCTACATCGAAGATGGCTCCGACATCACCTCCGAGTTCTACCTCGCCCTGCTGGTCGACCGTGCCACCAGCCGCGTGAGCTTCGTCTGCTCTACCGAGGGCGGGATGGACATCGAGGAGGTCGCCGCCTCGACCCCTGAGAAGATCCTCAGCTTCACCGTCGATCCGGCCACCGGCTACCAGCCCTACCACGGCCGCCGCGTCGCCTTCGCCCTCGGGCTGGAGGGCGCCGCCGTCAAGCAATGCGTCAAGCTGATGGGCATTCTCTACAAGGCCTTCATGGAGAAGGACATGGAGATGCTTGAGATCAACCCGCTGATCCTGATGCCCAACGGCGAGCTGAAGGTGCTCGACGCCAAGCTCGGTTTCGACGG
Source organism: Vannielia sp. SX4 (assembly GCF_052828525.1). Next base: position 1,487,186 of record NZ_CM128247.1, on the reverse strand, counting down.
CAACGCGATCTACCGCCATCCCGACATCGCCGAGCTGCGCGACGAGACCGAGGAAGACCCCAAGGAACTCGCCGCCTCCAAGTTCGACCTCAACTACATCGCCCTCGACGGCGAGATCGGCTGCATGGTCAACGGTGCGGGCCTCGCGATGGCCACGATGGACATCATCAAGCTCTACGGCGCCGAGCCTGCCAACTTCCTCGATGTCGGCGGCGGCGCGACCAAGGAGAAGGTCACCGAGGCGTTCAAGATCATCACCTCTGACCCGAACGTCAAAGGCATCCTCGTCAACATCTTCGGCGGTATCATGCGCTGCGATGTGATCGCCGAGGGCGTGGTGGCCGCGGTCAAGGAAGTCGGCCTGCAAGTGCCGCTGGTGGTCCGCCTCGAGGGCACCAACGTGGAAAAGGGCAAGGAGATCATCAACACCTCCGGCCTGAACGTGATCGCCGCCGACGACCTTTCGGACGGCGCCGAGAAGATCGTGAAAGCGGTGAAGGGCTGAGCCTGATGCGCGCCGCCCTTCCCCTCCTCGCCTGCCTCGCTGCCACTCCGGCGGCGGCGCAGGATGTCATCGCGCTTCAGAAGATGACGATGCAGCTCTCCAACCCCGCAGGGGTGGAGGCGCAGATGGGGGCATGGGCGGCCTGCGTGATGGGCAATGGCGACAAGGATGTCACCACCGCCTATTTCGCGCCGCGCGGCTGGGAGGTGTTCTCCGATCCCGAGATGGGGATGGCCGAGATCAGCCACCCCACCTCGCAGATCTACATCTCGCTCTACATGGACGGGGCAATCTGTTCGGTCGCCCATACCAACCAGCCCTCCGCCGATGCCACGCTGCTCCTCGAGAACTTTCTCGAGGTTGCCGGCATCCCGGCCACGCCCACCGAGATCGAGGGCTGCGCCGGATGGGACCGCGGCGATGGCATGAGCATCGGCCTCACCTCCGGCGGGCAGGACCCTGTCTGCGTCGGCACCACCGACAATGACGTGCGCTTCACCTTCCCGGTGAGGAACTGAGCCATGCGCACCCTCGCCCTCCTCCTCCTCACCGCCACCCCGGCTGCCGCGCAGATCGACGTGCCCCGTGCCTTCGACCTGTTCGACGCATACTGCCGCCCGGCGATGCAGGGCGAGGCGGCGCTCCGGGAAGTGGCCAAGGTGCCCGGCCCGGGCGGCGAGCAGGTCTTTGCCGCAACCGAGGACGGCTCCTGGGTGACGTTCGCCACCGGCGAGGGCGATTTTCTGGTGATCGGCAGCTACCGCTATGGCGCGGATCGCGAGATGCGCGAGTGCATGGTGCAGCAGGTCGGCGGCATTGCCGGGCAGGAGCCGGTCGACCCGGTGGAGGCTGCCTTCCTCGACCTCGCCCCCAAGGGCGAGGGCATCACCATGTCGGGCGGCAAGGTCATGGAGCAAATGCCGCCGGTCGGCCATTTTGCGATGATGCCCAAGGGCCACCTCAACGACCGGCGCGAATATACCCTCCTCGGCGCGATGGAGCCGCCCGAGGCCATGATGCAGGGTTCGATGGGGCCCGGCGTCTTCCGTCTGAATGCCTATGCGGTGATCCCGCAATGAGCAGCACACGCAACACCCGAGCGCCCCGCGCGGCGCAGTGACAAAGAAGCAAGGAAAACACCGATGGCCATTCTTGTCGACGAAAACACCAAGGTGATCTGCCAGGGCCTTACCGGCTCGCAGGGCACGTTTCACTCCGAGCAGGCAATCGCCTACGGCACCAAGATGGTCGGCGGCGTGACCCCCGGCAAGGGTGGTCAGACCCACCTCGATCTGCCGGTCTTCAACTCGGTGCATGAGGCCAAGCATGTGACCGGCGCCAACGCCTCGGTCATCTACGTGCCTCCGCCCTTCGCCGCCGACTCGATCCTCGAGGCGATCGACGCCGAGATGGAGCTGATCGTCTGCATCACCGAGGGCATCCCTGTGCTCGACATGATGAGCGTGAAGCGCGCGCTCGAAGGCTCCTCCTCGCGCCTCATCGGCCCCAACTGCCCCGGTGTCATCACCCCCGACGCCTGCAAGATCGGCATCATGCCCGGCCACATCCACAAGCGCGGCAGCGTTGGTGTTGTGTCCCGCTCCGGCACCCTGACCTATGAGGCCGTGAAGCAGACGGCGGATGCGGGCCTCGGCCAGTCCACCGCTGTCGGCATCGGCGGCGACCCGATCAAGGGCACCGAGCACATCGACGTGCTCGACATGTTCCTCGACGACGACGAGACCCAGTCGATCATCATGATCGGTGAAATCGGCGGCTCCGCCGAAGAAGAGGCCGCCGAGTTTCTCGCCGAGCAAAAGAAGAAGGGCCGCTGGAAGCCGGTCGCTGGCTTCATCGCCGGCCGCACTGCCCCTCCGGGCCGCCGCATGGGCCATGCCGGCGCCATCGTGGCCGGCGGCAAGGGCGACGCCGAGAGCAAGATCGAAGCTATGCGCTCCGCAGGCATCGTGGTGGCCGACAGCCCCGCAACGCTGGGCGAAGCCGTGCTGAAGGCGATTGGCTAAGCCCGGCACATATCGCGCGACACTGGCCGCGGGCGGGGGATTCCGCCCGTGGCCTTCAACACATCAGGTGGCATCATGACCGAACAAAGCCCCAACGACCTCTTCCACGCCTCCAGCTTCATGCAGGGGCACAACGCGGCCTATCTCGAACAGCTCTACGCCAAATACGCCGACGACCCGAACTCGGTCGATGGCGCCTGGGCCGAGTTCTTCCGGCAGTTGGGCGATGGCGAAACCGATGTGAAGGCCGAGGCCAAGGGGCCGAGCTGGGCCCGCAATGACTGGCCGCCGATGCCGGGCGATGACCTGACCGCCGCGCTCACCGGCGAGTGGCCCGCCGAGGCCACGCCCGAAGGCAAGGGCGCCGCGAAGAAGATCAAGGACGCCGCCGGAGCCAGCGCCGCGCCTGTCAGCGAAGAGGCGATCAAGACCGCCGTGCTCGACAGCATCCGCGCGCTCATGCTGATCCGCGCCTACCGGATCCGCGGCCACCTCGTGGCCGACCTCGACCCGCTGGGCATGCAGGATCAGACGCCCCACCCCGAGCTGGATCCCAAGAGCTACGGCTTTACCGATGCCGACATGGACCGCCCGATCTTCATCGATCAGGTGCTGGGCCTTAAGTTCGCCTCGCTGCGCCAGATCATCGACATCGTCCGCCGCACGTACTGCGGCACCTTCGCGCTGCAGTACATGCACATCTCCAACCCTGAGGAGGCCTCCTGGCTGAAGGAGCGCATCGAGGGGCTGGGCAAGGAAATCGCCTTCACCCGTGAAGGCCGCAAGGCGATCCTGAACAAGCTGGTCGAGGCCGAGGGCTTCGAGAAGTTCCTCCATGTCAAATACATGGGCACCAAGCGCTTTGGCCTTGATGGCGGCGAAAGCCTCGTGCCCGCGATGGAGCAGATCATCAAGCGCGGGGGCAATCTCGGCGTGAAGGAGATCGTCGTCGGCATGCCCCACCGGGGCCGCCTCTCGGTGCTGGCCAATGTGATGGCCAAGCCCTACCGCGCGATCTTCAACGAGTTCCAGGGCGGCAGCTTCAAACCCGAGGACGTGGATGGCTCCGGCGACGTGAAATATCACCTCGGCGCCTCCTCCGACCGTGAGTTCGATGGCAACACCGTCCACCTCAGCCTCACCGCCAACCCCTCGCACCTCGAAGCGGTCAACCCCGTGGTGCTGGGCAAGGCCCGCGCCAAGCAGGACCAGCTGGGCGACAAGGAGCGCACGCAGGTTCTGCCGATCCTGCTGCACGGCGATGCGGCCTTTGCCGGTCAGGGCGTCGTGGCCGAGTGCTTTGGCCTCTCGGGCCTGCGCGGCCACCGCACCGGCGGCACCATCCATATCGTGGTGAACAACCAGATCGGCTTCACCACCGCGCCGCACTTCTCGCGCTCCTCGCCCTACCCCACCGACATCGCCCTGATGGTCGAAGCGCCGATCTTCCACGTCAACGGGGACGACCCCGAAGCCGTGGTGCATGCCGCCAAGGTGGCCACCGAGTTCCGCCAGAAGTTCCACAAGGACGTGGTGCTCGACATCTTCTGTTATCGCCGCTTCGGCCATAACGAGGGCGATGAGCCGATGTTCACCAACCCGATCATGTACAAGCGGATCAAGGGCCACAAGACGACCCTGAGCCTCTACACCGAGCGGCTGGTGAAGGACGGGCTGATCCCCGAAGGCGAGATCGAAGACATGAAGGCGGCCTTCCAGAGCTACCTGAATGACGAGTTCGAAGCCGGAAAGAACTACAAGCCCAACAAGGCCGACTGGCTCGATGGCCGCTGGTCGCACCTTGACCGTCGCGGTGAAGAGTACCAGCGCGGCGAGACGGCGATCGCCGAAGAGACCTTCCGCGAAGTCGGCAAGGCGCTGACCACGGCCCCCGAGGGCTACGCCCTGCACAAGACGGTGCAGCGGATGCTGGGCGCCAAGGCCGACATGATCGAAAAGGGCGAGGGCATCGACTGGGCCACGGGCGAGGCACTGGCCTTCGGCTCGCTGCTCACCGAGGGCTACCCGGTGCGCCTTGCCGGGCAAGACAGCACCCGCGGCACCTTCTCGCAGCGCCACTCCGGCTTCGTCAATCAGGAGACGGAGGAGCGCTACTATCCGCTCAACCACATCCGCTCCGGGCAGGCGCAATACGAGGTCATCGACTCGATGCTCTCTGAGTATGCGGTGCTGGGCTTCGAATATGGCTACAGCCTCGCCGAACCCAACGCGCTCACCCTGTGGGAAGCCCAGTTCGGTGACTTCGCCAACGGCGCTCAGATCATGTTCGACCAGTTCGTCTCTTCGGGCGAAAGCAAGTGGCTGCGGATGTCGGGCCTCGTCTGCCTGCTGCCGCATGGCTACGAGGGCCAGGGGCCGGAGCACTCCTCCGCCCGCCTCGAGCGCTTCCTGCAGATGTGCGGGCAAGACAACTGGATCGTCGCCAACTGCACGACCCCGGCCAACTACTTCCACATCCTGCGCCGTCAGATCCACCGCAGCTTCCGCAAGCCGCTCATCATGATGACGCCCAAGTCGTTGCTGCGCCACAAGATGGCCGTGAGCCGGATGGAAGAGTTCACCACCGGGTCGAGCTTCCACCGGGTTCTGTGGGACGATGCCGAGCACGGCAACTCCGACACCCAGCTGGCCCCCGACGACAAGATCAAGCGCGTGGTCATGTGCTCGGGCAAGGTCTACTACGACCTGCTGGAGGCCCGCGACGCAGCCGGCATCGACGATGTCTACCTGCTGCGCGTCGAGCAGTTCTACCCCTTCCCCGCCATCTCCCTCGTGAAGGAGCTGGAGCGGTTCAAAGGGGCAGAGATGGTCTGGTGTCAGGAAGAGCCCAAGAACCAGGGCGCCTGGAGCTACATCGAACCCAACATCGAATGGGTGCTGGGCCGGATCGACGCCAAGTTCGGCCGCCCCATCTACGCAGGCCGGGCAACCTCGGCCTCCCCTGCCACCGGTCTCGCCTCGCAGCACAAGGCACAACAGGAAGCGCTCGTGAACGAGGCGCTCGGAATCGAAGGAAACTGATCAATGAGCACCGAAGTCCGCGTGCCCACCCTGGGCGAAAGCGTCACCGAGGCCACCGTCGCAACCTGGTTCAAAAAGCCGGGCGATGCGGTCGCCGCCGATGAAATGCTCTGCGAGCTCGAGACCGACAAGGTCACCGTCGAGGTCCCCTCCCCCGCCGCTGGCGTGATGGGCGAGATCGTCGCCGCCGAGGGCGAGACCGTGGGCGTCGACGCCCTGCTGGCCACCATCTCCGAAGGCGGCGAGGCTGCGGCCCCGGCGAAAGAAGAGAGCAAGGCCGAAGAGCCGAAAGCCGATGAAGCCCCCGCCGAAAGCACGGGCGGCGGCGAAAGCGTCGACGTGATGGTCCCCACCCTGGGTGAAAGCGTGACCGAGGCCACCGTGGCCACATGGTTCAAGAAGGTCGGCGACACCGTCGAGGCCGACGAGATGCTCTGTGAACTGGAGACCGACAAGGTCTCCGTCGAGGTGCCCGCCCCCGCCGCCGGCACCATCACAGAGATCCTCGCCGAAGAGGGCGCCACCGTCGAAGCGGGCGGCAAGCTCGCGGTGATGGGCGGCTCCTCTGGTGCCTCCGTCTCCAAGCCCGCCGAGGGTGGCGAGGCAACCGCCGCACCCAAGGCCCCCGCAGCCGCCACCGCGGCCAAGGGCGCCGACATCGAAAACGCGCCGTCCGCCAACAAGATGATGGCCGAGAAGGGCCTCTCGGAGTCCGACGTGAAGGGCACCGGCAAGGATGGCCGGATCATGAAGGAAGACGTGATGAAGGCCGTTCAGGCCGGTGTCTCGGCCTCCTCGTCCTCCACCTCTGCCCCCTCCGCGCCGCCGCGCGGCCCCGTGGCCGCCGAGGACGAGGCTCGCGAGGAACGGGTGAAGATGACGCGCCTGCGCCAGACCATCGCCCGCCGCTTGAAAGACGCGCAAAACACCGCCGCGATCCTGACCACCTACAACGAGGTGGACATGACCGAGGTGATGGCGCTGCGGAACGAGTACAAGGATCTCTTCCTCAAGAAGCACGGCGTGAAGCTCGGCTTCATGTCCTTCTTCACCAAGGCCTGCGTGCACGCCCTGAAAGAGGTGCCCGAGGTCAACGCCGAGATCGACGGCACCGACATCGTCTACAAGAACTTCGTCCACATGGGCATCGCCGCAGGCACGCCGCAGGGCCTTGTTGTGCCGGTGATCCGTGACGCCGACGCCATGAGCTTTGCCGATATCGAGAAGGCCATCGCCGAAAAGGGCGCCCGCGCCCGTGACGGCAAGCTCTCTATGGCCGAGATGCAGGGCGGCACCTTCACCATCTCCAACGGCGGCGTTTACGGCTCGCTGATGTCCTCGCCCATCCTGAACCCCCCGCAGTCCGGCATCCTCGGCATGCACAAAATTCAGGACCGCCCGATGGTCGTCGGCGGCGAGATCAAGATCCGCCCGATGATGTATCTGGCCCTCAGCTACGACCACCGCATCGTCGACGGCAAAGGCGCCGTGACCTTCCTCGTGCGGGTCAAGGAAGCGCTCGAAGACCCGCGCCGGCTGTTGATGGACCTTTGATTGGTAGGTTTCACCCACCCTGCGCCTAGGCGTAGGGTGGGTGACAACCTGCCACCCGGAGCACTCGCATGACCCTGCTCACCCGCGCCGAAACCATCGCCTTCTCGCCCGAAACGGCGAGCGGGCTGCGGTCTGCCGGGTTCACGCTGGGGGCACTCTCGATCTTCGGTGTGCTGGCGCTCGGCACCTTCGGCGGGGCCGGGTTTCAGCCGTGGCTGCTGATCTTCGCGGTCATCGCCTTCATCCCCGCCCTGCTGCTGCTCGCCCTCTCCCGCACCCTGCCCGCCCGCAGGCCGGTTTCGGTGCTGCTGATCTGGGCGCTCTGCGGCTTTTCCTTCCTGCTCATCCGCCGGACCCCGAGCGTGGCCGATGGCATCGAGCCGCAATGGCTCATCACCCCGCTGGTCTGGACCGTCGCCGCGCTGGAGCTGGTGCTCGCCCTCGCGCTGGCATGGTTCGCGTGGCACCTCTACCGCAAGGGCGCCTTCAGCGGGGTGCCGGAATGACCGATTTCGCCGCGCTCGAAAACGCCATCTGGGCCGCTGCCTCCGCCTATGACCGCGCCGCCATCGAGCGGCTGCTGGCGCCCGAGTTCTTCGAACTGTCACGCTCCGGCCGGAAGTACACCCGCGAAGAGCTGCTGACCGATACCTCCGAGGGTCGCCCCTCCGAGCACCGCTTGCACGGGCTGGAGAGCCAGGCCATCGCGCCCGGCGTCACCCTCGTGACCTACACCTCCGAAACCCGCTACCCGGACGAGGTCCAATGGGCCAGCCGCTCCACCCTCTGGGCCGAAACGCCCGAAGGCTGGCAGGCCCGCTTCCATCAGGGCACACCGCTGCCCGAGGGCGGCCTGTCATGAGCGGGCGGCGCGTTAACGAATTCACCCGAAAACCGCATATGTCAGATGACATGTGCATGGGATGTGCATGGATTGTGCATCAGTTCTGCATGCCCCGAATCTTGGTAAAGGAGAGCCCATGTCCTCTTATGACGTGATCATCATCGGCGCTGGCCCCGGCGGCTACGTCTGCGCCATCCGCTGCGCCCAACTCGGCCTGAAAACCGCCGTGGTCGAGGGCCGCGAGACGCTGGGCGGCACCTGCCTCAACGTCGGCTGCATCCCCTCCAAGGCGCTGCTCCACGCCTCGCACCTGCTGCACGAGGCAGAGCACAATTTCGCCGAGATGGGCCTCAAGGGCAAAAGCCCCTCCGTCGATTGGCCGCAGATGAAGGCCTACAAGCAAAAGACCGTTGACCAGAACACCGGCGGCATCGAATTTCTGTTCAAGAAGAACAAGATAGACTGGCTGAAGGGCTGGGGCTCGATCCCCGAGGCGGGCAAGGTGAAGGTGGGTGACGAGACCCACGAGGCCAAGCACATCATCATCGCCACCGGCTCCGAACCGGCGAGCATTCCGGGTGCCGAAGTCGAGATCGACGAGAAGGTCGTCGTCACCTCCACCGGCGCGCTGGAGCTCGGCAAGGTGCCCGGCGAGATGGTCGTCGTCGGTGGCGGCGTGATCGGGCTGGAGCTTGGCTCTGTCTATGCCCGTCTTGGGACCAAGGTCACCGTGGTCGAGTTCCTCGATGCGATCATCCCCGGCGCCGATGCCGAGGTTGCCAAGAACTTCCAGAAAATCCTGAAGAAACAGGGCCTTGAGTTCGTCATGGGCGCCGCCGTGAACAAGGTGGAAGCCAAGGGCGGCAAGGCAACGGTCCATTACAAGCTCCGCAAGGATGACTCTGCCCACGAGCTGAAGGCCGACACCGTTTTGGTCGCCACAGGCCGCAAACCCTATGTTGAAGGCCTCGGGCTGGAGAGCCTTGGCGTGAAGCTCACCAAGCGCGGACAGGTCGAGGTCGACGAGCACTTCCAGACCGCGGTGAAGGGCGTTTACGCCATCGGCGATGCCATCCCCGGCCCGATGCTCGCCCACAAGGCCGAAGACGAGGGCACTGCGCTGGCCGAGATGCTCGCCGGCCAGAAGCCGCACATCAACTACGGCCTCATTCCGGGCGTGATCTACACCGCCCCCGAGGTCGCAAGTGTCGGAGAAACCGAGGAAACCCTGAAGGAGAAGGGCAAGGCCTACAAGGTCGGCAAGTTCCCCTTCATGGGCAACGCACGGGCCAAGTCGGTCCATCAGGCCGAGGGCTTCGTGAAGATGCTGGCCGACAAGGAGACCGACCGGATCCTCGGCTGCCACATCATCGGCCCGGCGGCGGGTGAGCTGATCCACGAGATCTGCGTGGCGATGGAGTTCGGCGCCTCTGCCGAGGATGTCGCCCGCACCTGCCACGCCCACCCGACCTTCTCCGAAGCCGTGCGCGAGAGCGCGCTGGCCTGTGGCGACGGGGCCATTCACGCCTGATTAAGAAGTAAGGCGTAAGTTGAGGGCCGTGGGCAGGGTGTCCGCGGCCTTTTTCGTGCGCGACTTATGCCCAAGCCTCGCCGTATTCGACTGTTAACGCTTTTCGCAAGGAACGGGCCGGAGAGCCCCGATTGTTGAGTAAAAAGCGAGAGGACATGCCGATGCGCAAGTTCGGAACCATCGCGGCTGCCGCCCTGTTGGCGCTGACAGCCATGAGTCACGAGGCCGAGGCCCGCCGGGGTGGCGGCGCCATCATGGAGAGCGAGCAACTCCATTTTGTCGCCCTCACCCGCACCGGCAACGGCGCAGGCGGCCAGATGGCGCTCTGTCACCTGTCCACCAAATCCCATTTCTTCGGGATCGGCCTCTGGCGGTCGATGGAAAGCTACGCGCTCTCTTACGACAATTGCACCGGGCAGCAGTACATCCCGATTTCACCCGAGCGCATGCAAGCGATGCTGCGCGCCGGTGACGTACCGCCGAGCCTGCCCGTCGAGCCCAAGATGCAGATCCCGCAGCTGGTCACAGGCTTTGCCGGCACCGCCGGGATCGGGGCAACCTTTGCGCTGTTCGGCCTCATTAAGCTTTTCGCTGGAATGCGCCGCCGCCGTCGCCGCAATGCGATGACCGGCGCAACCGGCTTTGCCCAGCGCGTACTCGACGTGATGTGCCACGCCGCCAAAGCCGATGGCGTGGTGGACCCTGAAGAGGTGAAGCTCATCGCCTTCGCCAGCCAAAAACTCACCGGGGCCGCCTACCCAGCTGACCAGATCGAGCGGCTGATCGGGATGGCAGGCACCAAGGTATCGGACGAAGAGTTCCGCGCCTTCGGGGCCGGGCTGAACGCCCACCAGAAAGAGACCTTGATGCGCGGCGCGCTGATGGTCACCGTGTCGGACGGCACCATCACACAGTCAGAAAAGGGCTTTCTGGCCCGGCTCGCTGCTACGCTGGGGATCTCGGCGCTCGAGATGCAGGGGATGCTGCGGAGCCTCTGAGGCGCCTCAGCTCGCCAGCATCCGCAGGCCGCCGGTCACATCCGACCGCACCGCAAGCCGCAACCCAGGCTCGTCGCCCGCTTTCAGCGCGGCGACGATCAGCCTGTGGTGCCGTGGCACTTCGTTTCGCCGCAGCCGGTCGTAGAGCAGCCGCATGGTCGGGCCCAGTTGCAGCCACACGGTCTCCGCCAGCGCCAGCATCGCCGGGGCCTGCGCGCGCAAGTAGAGCGTGCGGTGAAACTCTAGATTCGCCCGGATGTAGCCCGCCGCATCGCCCCGCGCGGTGACCTCGGCGATCGTCGCATTCACCGCCTCCAACCGCTCGATCAGCGCGATATGCGCCCGCGGCAGCGCGCGGCTGGCCAGTTCCGGCTCCAAGAGCGCGCGAATGGCCGCGAGTTCCTCGATCCGCTCGTTTGAGAGCACCGGGGTCGAGACCCGGCCAGAGGCCGACAGTGTTAGCGCCCCTTCTGCCGCCAGCCGCCGCACGGCCTCACGCGCAGGTGTCATCGACACGCCGTATTCCTTGCCCACGCCGCGCAGTGTCAGCGCATGGCCGGGCAAGAGCTCGCCGTGCATGATGCGGGTGCGCAGGGCGCGATACACGCGGTCATGGGCGGCGGTGGCCGCACCGGAGGGCGTGGGAGCCTCGCGGCTGGGCGGGGCGGCATCGGCAGGGGGCGGTTGGATCAGCATGAGCCAAGCGTGATCACGAATCTGCCGCCCGTCAACGGCGAAGTGATCACCCCTTGAACCCGTAGCGATGAAGCGCCGCCCCCTCCCGCCGCAACCACCGGCGCGGCGCCTCGTACCCGGGGCAAAGGCGCCCGCAGGCGGCCCAGAAACGGGCGGAGTGATCCATATGCGCGAGGTGGGCGACCTCGTGGGCGGCCACGTAATCCAGCACCTCCGGCGGCGCGAGGATGAGCCGCCATGAGTACATCAGGTTGCCCTCGTGGCTGCACGACCCCCAGCGCGAGCGGGTGTCACGCAGGGTGATCTTACCAAAGGGCCGCCCGAGGGTGGCGGCATGGCGGGCAGAGGCCTCGGAGAGCCGCTCGCGGGCCATCTCTCGCAGGAAGGCGCCCAGCCGGGCGGGCACGCGCGTCGCGCCCTGAGGCAGCTGAAGCGCCTGATCTGCAAGGGTAATCCGCCGCACCTGCGCCCTCTCGATCCGCCGCGCGACGCCCTCCACCGGAACAATCGCGCCGACCTCCGCCAAGGTGTATGGCGCCTGCTCCGCCAGCCGGTCGCGGATCCAGCCGGCCTTCTCGGCGGCAAAGCTGCGGGCCTCCCGCTCGGGCGCGAAACGGGGCATGGTCAGCGTAACCCGGCCATCCACCCCCGACACCCGGAGCGACAGCCGCCGCGCCCTCGCCGAGCGGCGCAGCGTGACCTCGACCTCAGGCTCTCCCGGTAGTGTGATGACCCCCATTGCCCTGCCCTCGTTATCCTCGCCCCAGCCTATCCCGCCGCGCCCCTGCAAGAAAGGCCGATACCCCCTTTACAGCCCTGTCCGGGCATGGCATTGGCCCCGCTCGAACCCTAAAGCATGTGAGGATTTCGATGCCTAAGGAAGAATGGGGCGTCAAGCGCGTCTGCCCGACCACCGGCAAGCGGTTTTACGACCTCGGCAAAGACCCGATCGTAAGCCCCTATACCGGCGAGATCGTTGAGCTGGACACCGGCAACAAGGCCCGTTCGGCGCTGAAAGGCGACAAGCCCGATCCCAAGTCGGTCGAGGCCGAAGAAGAAGACGCGGATATCGATGTGCTCGACGACGATGATGATGACAGCGATGTCGATCTCGGCGACGACGTGCTGGAAGACGACGATGACGACGATGTTTCGCTCGACGACATCGCCGACGTTGCCTCTGACGACGAAGACAACTGAGGCCGGACAGGAAAAGGCGGCGGGCAGCGAAAATTTCGCTTGAACCCCCCGCCGCGATTCCCTAAACGTCCGCCTCACCGGGGCCTTAGCTCAGTTGGGAGAGCGCTTGCATGGCATGCAAGAGGTCAGGGGTTCGACTCCCCTAGGCTCCACCATTTCCCCCCGTTTCGATCAATTCGCCGCGCAGGCCGTTGCCTTTGCGCGGGCTCTGGCGTTAAGGCCGCGCCCCAGGCTCCGTCAGACCAAGGTCGCATATCCTGTTGCCCGGCCTGCCGCCTAGATTTTCGGCATGGGAGGACTTTCCGGCTTTCGCGTGTTCGTGGCGGCGGCGTTTGCGCTGCTGGTCTCGCTTGTCTCCGCCCAGGCCGAGCCGCTTGGCCGCGAGGAGATTGCGCCACTGATCGTGCCGCCCATGTCGCTCGGCGAGCCGCTGAACGAAAAGGGCGTTTGGAGCCTGCTGAACTCCGGCGGCGCGCAGGCTGGCTATGTGTTCGAGACCGGGCCGATGGCTCCCCTCCCCGGCTTCTCCGGCGCGGTCATCAACGTGCTTGTCACCCTCGATCTCGATGGCCGCTACCTCGACGTGCGCCTGCTCTCGCACAATGAGCCAATCTTCGTTTCCGGACTTGGCGAAGCGCCCTTTCGCAAGTTCTTCGAGCAATATCGCGGCCATGCCATCTCCGACTTCCTCGTCGTCGGCACGCCTTATGGCGCGGCGGATGAGGGAAGCGCGCTGGTCTATCTCGACGGGGTGACCAAGGCCACCGCCAGCGTGCGGATCGCCCATGAGAGCATCCTCGCCGCCGTCAACCAAGTGGCCCGCGAGATGATGCAGGGCATCTCTGCGGGCCCGCCCGCCTACCCCGACCCAGCGCATGACGAGGCGCTCACATGGGAGGATCTGGTCGCACAGGGTCTTGCCACCCGGCGCACGGTGCTCAACCGCGAGATTGATGCCGCCTTCGAAGGCACGCTCTGGGCCAATGACGATCCCGAGGCGCAGACCGCACCCGATGCGCCCTATCTCGACCTCTGGGTGGTCGACATCGGCCCACCCGCCATTGCCCGCGCGGTGCTGGATGAGAGCGCGCTGGCCGATCTCGCCCGCTTCACCGAAATTTCCGGCAACGACGAGCCGATCCTGCTGATCGAGACCGCGCGCCACGGACTGGTCTCTGAAGACTTCGTGCGCAATACCTCGCCCGACTGGCTCTCCGCCAGCCAAGGCGGGCTGCCGGTGGCCCTGCGCGACAGCGACCTGTTCGTCGGCCTCAACCCCGACCTGCCCGATGCGCTGCACGATGGCGCGATGATGATCCTGCGCACCGACCGACGGCTAGGGTTTGACCCGAGCCGCGAGTGGGAGCTGCAAGTGAAAGCCACGCGCGAGCATGGCGTGTTCCGGCCCGAAGTTGGCTCTGTCACCCTCGACGTGCCCCATGTCACCGACGCACGCTTCTTCATCAAACCCGAGGTGCCGCAGCCCCTGCCGCCATGGCGCGAAGCCCTGAACGCCCGAGCGGGCGACCTCGTGGTGCTGGCGGGCTTTCTCACCGCGCTCATCGCGGCGCTGGCCTTCGGGATGAACCGCATGGCCGGGCTGCGCTGGTTCACGCCATTGCGGCTGGCCATCCTTGCCTTCGTCACTGGCTTCATTGGCTGGTGGGGCCAAGGGCAGCTCTCCATCGTGACCGTTCTGGGCGTAATCCGCGCCGGGTGGGAGGGCGGCAGCCTTGCCTTTCTCCTCTACGACCCCTTCTCTCTGCTGGTCTGGGCGGTGGCGCTGCTGGGCCTCTTCGCATGGGGCCGAGGATTGTTTTGCGGTTGGCTCTGCCCTTTCGGAGCGCTTCAGGAGTTTGCCCACCACCTCGGCAAGCTACTGCGCCTGCCGCAGATCGAGCCCTCCGCCCGCCTCGACCGCGCGTTGAAGAACCTCAAATACGGGGTGCTCGCCGGGCTGGTGGCGCTGGTCTTCTTCGCCCCGCAGGCGATTGACACCGCCGCCGAGGTCGAGCCGTTCAAGACCGCGATCACCACCTACTTCATCCGCGCTTGGCCCTACGTGGCCTATGCCGTTTTCCTGCTTCTACTCTCGATGGTGCTCTTCAAGGGCTTCTGCCGTTACCTCTGCCCGCTCGGTGCCTTCTTTGCGCTGGCGGGCGCTCTGCGGGTGCAGGATTGGATTCCGCGACGGGTCGAATGCGGCAGCCCCTGCCAGCTCTGCAAGGTACGCTGCAAATACGGGGCCATCGAGAAGTCGGGCGTGGTGCAGTATTCCGAGTGCTTCCAGTGCCTCGACTGCGTGACCATCCATGACGACCCGACCCAATGCGTGCCGCTTGTGCTGAAATCCCGCGGCGGGCGCCGGGCACGCCCCATCAGCGAGGTACCGGCAGAATGAAGCGGCGCAGGTTCCTCTCTATCACCGCCTGCTTTGTCGCCCTGCCCCTGGCCGCGCAGGCCGCGCCGCAGCGTTGGCGCGGGCGCGCCTTGGGCGCCGAGGCGGAGATCGTGCTGCATGGGCAGGCTGGCGCCGCGCGCGCCGCCTTTGCCGAGATCGAGCAGGTGCTCGGGGCGGTCGAGGCCAGCTTCAGCCTCCATGATCCCGCCTCCGAACTCTCCCAGCTCAACCGAGAGGGCCGCCTGAGCGTATTGCCGCGCTTCACGGCGCTGATGGAGCTGACAGATCAGCTCCACACGGCGACCCACGGCCTTTTCGACCCTACCGTCCAACCTCTCTGGTGGTCACTTTTCGAGGGGCGGGAAACAGACCGGGCCGCTATCGGCTGGACCCGCGTGCAGCGCAATGGCGCGCGGGTGCACCTCGCACCCGGCCAAGCGCTCACCTTCAACGGCATCGCCCAAGGCTATGCCACGGATCTCGTGGCAAAGGCCCTGCGCAAACGCGGCTTTGGCGAGGTGCTGGTGAACATCGGCGAATATGCAGGCCACGGCGGAAGCTGGACGATCGGGCTTTCGGACCCGGCCCATGGCCATCTCGGCACCCGCACCCTGACCGACGGCGCCATTGCCACCTCCAGCCCCGGCGCGATGCAGCTTGGGGCTGCGGGCCATATCCTGCACCCCAAAGGTGGCCAGCCGATCTGGTCCACGGTCTCGGTCGAGGCAAACTCTGCCGCGCTGGCCGACGGGGCCTCGACTGCCTTCTGCCTCGCCCCTGCCGATGACATTCGCAGCATGATCCGCCGC
This sequence comes from Vannielia sp. SX4, assembly GCF_052828525.1. Next base: position 1,471,582 of record NZ_CM128247.1, on the reverse strand, counting down.
CTGCCCGGCCTGCGCCGCGTGACCCTTGTGGACGCCGAAGGCAACCTCACGACGCTATGACAAAAAAAGCCCCCGCCGGGGAGGAGAGGCGGGGGCAGTCGTCCGGCAGGGAGAGGCCGGTTGGGGAACTCAGCGCCTAGCGTTCAGGCGGGGAATGGGTCAGCCCGTATTGGGCGTAGATCGCGGCAATCCGGCCGTCTTCCAGCCCGGCAAAGATTGCGTCATCCACGGTGTAGGAGAGCGGGCGGTAGGCAAAATGCACACCGACCCCGAGCGTCCAGCGGCTCACCGCAAAACCTGCCAGCGGCGGCTGGTGAATCGCCACGCCCTCGGCGCGGGCATATTCTAATTCCGCCAGTGGCCCCATCACGGCAGGCACCTCGCCCGCCGCCATCGCCGCCATGGCCGCGCCGGTTGTTGGGTAGCGGCGCACGTTCGGCGCCATCTGCCCGCCGCCAAAGCTGGTGAGGTAGAAATCTGAGATCGAATCGTTCTCCACCCCCACCAGATCGAAGCGGAAGTAGGCCGGCACAGGCGCGCTATCGGGGTAGAACTCCTCGGAATAGGCAATCGCCACGCTCTCGCCCGCGTATTGGCCGGTGAACACCACCTGCTCGACACGGCACTTGAACCCGCTGTCATAGGGCACCCGCATCATTACGTTGGCGATCCGCCCGCCGATGATCGCGCCCTTCCAGATGTTGTTGCGAAGATCGGCCTCAAGGTTCTCACCCGCGGCGACAAAGTTGAACCGTGCTTCCACGCCGATCTCGGCGGCGATGAGCTGGGCGATCTCAATGTCGACCCCGCGCGGCTTGCCCGCCTCTTTCCAGCTGTAGGGCGGATAGTCCTCATAGACCGCAAAGGTCATGAAGCCGCGGTCGATGATGGTGTCGAGATCCTGCCCCACGATGTCGCGGCCCGCATTCTGAGGCTTGGGCTGCGGAACGTAATCGGCGCAGGGGTCCTGAGCGCGGGCTGGCGTGGCGGCAAGGCCAAGCGCCAACCCGGCTAGGAGTGCGATGAGGGCGACGGGCCGTCGCATCACGGTCAGTGCGCGGCCGAAAGGCCGATGGTCAGCACCTCGGCCGCCTGGGCATAGGCCTCTGGATCGGCGGCGAGAATGTTGGCCGCGCGATAGGCCACGCTGTCGGCCACGGGTGCGCCGGAGAGGGTTTCGATCCCGGCGGCGATCTCGGCAAGGCGCGCCTGAACGGCGGCCCCGTCGGCGCCTTCGCCGCCCTCTGCCCAACCTGCGAGCTGGTCGCGGATGCCCTTCAATTCATCGCCAACCTCGGCCATCGCCTCGTCGTCGGGCCGGGTCTCGATGTAAGTCCGGATCGCCCATCCGGCCTTCTGGCCCAGCACCTCGTCGAAGGCGGGCATCTTGGTGGTGCCGTTCTGGGTGTAACCCACGCGGTAGCGCTCGGCATACCACTCGTCGCCGTATTCCTCCGCCTCAAGGAACCGCAGGTCGGGCGCAAGCCCGCCCGAAACCACCTCGAGCCCGTGGCAGCGGGCGCAGTTCTGGTTGTAGCCCGAGGCGCCGATCTCGACCGCCTTGGCCCAGGCCTCTTCGCCCACCTTGTCCGCGCGATAGGGATTTTCGATCAGCCACTCCTCGCCCACGTCGGGCAGGGCATCGGTGTTCATCGGCTGCGGGGCCACGTCGCCGTGGGCCAGCGCGGTGCCGGCGGTGAAGATGACGGCAAGGGCCGTGGCGAGGCTCGATCTGACGGACATGTGTTCCTCCCTGTTCGCTGCCAGAGGTTGTGACCCAGCCTGCCGCGCCGCGGTATTGGACTTTGGTTCAAGACGCCCGGATTTTGCGACCAATGTCCTACATCGGGCGCTGCACAACCTCGCTAGCGTTTAAGCCGGGAGGACATCATGCGCGCATTTCTGGCACTCGTCGCCGGGCTCTGGGCCACGGTTGCAACCGCGACCGAGGCGGATACGCTCTCGGTCAAGGTCACCTATCTGCGGGTCGAAACACCCGAGCCCCCGACGCTCTCCAACCTCGAGGCCCGGCCCGAAGACCTTGGCCGCGCCGGGGCCGAACTGGGGCTGGCCGACAACGCCACCACCGGCAGCTTCCTCGGGCAGACATATGCGTTGGAGACCGTCTCGGTGCCCGAGGGTGAAAGCCCGCTGGATGCCGCCCGCGCCGCGCTGGCCGCCTCGCCCTACCTCGTCATCGACGCATCGGCTGACGCACTCACCGCCATTGCCGACCTGCCAGAGGCGCAAGCCGCGCTCCTGTTCAACGCCACGGCGGAAGATGATGCCCTGCGCAGCGAGGGTTGCCGTGCCAACCTGCTGCACACCGCCGCCTCGCTCTCCATGCGCAGTGACGCGCTGATGCAGTTCTTCGCCATGCGCCGCTGGGCCGACATTGCCATGATCGAAGGCCCCCGCCCCGAGGATGCCGCCTTTGCCGCCGCGCTGCGGGCCTCCGCCACCAAATTCGGGCTGGAGATCGGCGCCGAGAAGCAATGGGCCTTCGACGCCGACATGCGCCGCAACGCCTCAGCCGAGGTGCCGCTCTTCACTCAGGAGCTGGGCGACTATGACGCCCTGCTGGTGGCCGATGAGACCCACGATTTTGGCCGCTACGTCGAATTCAACACATGGCTCCCCCGCCCCGTCAGCGGCTCCGAAGGGCTCGTGCCGGTCGCGTGGGCGCCGGTGATCGAGCAATGGGGCGCGGCGCAGCTGCAATCGCGCTTCACCGAGGCGGCGGGCCGCCCGATGGCGCCCGAGGATTACGCAGCCTGGGCCGCGATCCGCACTCTGGGCGAGGCTGTTACCCGCACCAGCACGACCGATCCGGCGGCGATTCGCGCATATGTGCTGGGCGACAGCTTCGAGCTGGCAGGCTTCAAAGGGCGGCCGATGTCGTTCCGCCCGTGGAACGGCCAGCTGCGCCAGCCCATTGCCCTCGCCCATGCCCGCGCCCTCGTGGCCACCGCGCCGCTGGAGGGCTTTCTGCATCAAGTCAACGAGTTGGACACGCTGGGGATCGACGCCCCCGAGTCCGCCTGCACCGCTTTCGGAGGTTAACCCATGTTGCGCCACGCTCTCGCGCTCTCGCTGCTCCCCTTCGCGGCCAATGCCGCCGAGATATGGGTCACGAACGAGAAGGATGACACCATCAGCGTCATCGACATCGAAACTCTCGAGGTCACCCGCACCATCCCCACCGGCGAGCGCCCCCGTGGGATCACCTTCAGCCACGATTACTCGGTGGTCTACATCTGCGCCTCCGACAGCGACTCGGTGCAGGTGATGGACCCGGAAACCGGCGAGATCCTGCATGATCTGCCTTCGGGTGAAGACCCCGAGCAGTTCGTGCTGCACCCCGACAACAAGCACCTCTACATCGCCAACGAGGATGACGCGATCACCACGGTCGTCGACGTCGAGAGCCGCAAGGTCGTGGCCCAGATCAACGTGGGCATCGAGCCCGAGGGCATGGCCGTCTCGCCAGACGGGGCGCTTGCGATCACCACCTCCGAGACCACGAACATGGCCCATTGGATCGATACAGAGACCCGCGAGATCGTGGCCAACACGCTGGTTGATAGCCGCCCTCGCCATGCCGAGTTCACCGAGGACGGCGCCGAACTTTGGGTGAGCGCCGAGATCGGCGGCACGGTCAGCATCTTCGACGTGGAGAGCAAGGCGGAGAAGGCCAAGATCGACTTCGAGATCAAGGGCGTCCACCCCGACAAGGTGCAACCCGTGGGCTTCGAGTTTGCCGAGGGCGATACCCACGCCTTCGTGGCCCTCGGCCCGGCAAACCACGTGGCCGTGGTGAACATGGAGAGCTACGAAGTCGAAGAATACATCCTCGTCGGCCGCCGGGTCTGGCATATGGCTTTTTCACCCGACAAGTCTCAGCTCTTCACCACCAACGGCGTTTCCGGCGACGTGACGGTGATCGACGTCGCCTCCCGCGAGCCGATCAAGTCGATCAAGGTGGGCCGCTACCCCTGGGGCGCGGCTCTACGACCATAGCGCTAGTGACGCGTGCCCTGTACGCAAGGTATCATGACGCCATGAAACAGCTCTTGCTCGCCGCCGCCCTGCTCGCCGCCAGCCCCGCTCTGGCCGATGAGGAGCACGGCACGCTGAACCCCGATGAGATGACCTGGCAGCGGTTTCTCGACCGCGCCGATGAGGGCGAGACCGGCATGGTGCTCTGCTCGATGGGCTATGCCCTTACCAAGTCAGGGGATCATACCTCTGCCCGCAAGCTCTTCGAGAATTGCGCCGCCGCCGGGTACACAGGCGCGATGACGTGGATGAGCCAGCTCGACAACAACGGCCTCGGCGCACCCGAGAACCCCGATGCCGCCGCCGAGTGGGACAGGAAGGCCGCAGAGGCCGGCGACCCGGTGGGCCAGTTCAACTACGGGCTCGACCTGATCCGGGGTCACGGCGTTGCCCGTGACGAGGCCCGTGGCCGTGCGCTGGTGGATGAGGCCGCCGAAGCCGGCCTTAAGGTGGCGCGGCAGTTGCAGCAGGGCGATTACGACCCGCGCACCGTCACGCCCGACGCCGACGAATGGAAATACGCGCCGCTCTTCTGAGCCGCGTCACAGCACCAGCCAAGACCCTGCCGCGCAGCCTGCGCGATGCGGTTTAACGTGCTGTAATAATTATACAAATCTCACCCCTAATACGACCATTGTGCAATATCCGGTGCCCCCCCGGTTGGAGAATACTCGCCGCAGCACCCACCCGCAGGAGGCGGGCTGGTGGCTCGTGAAGATCGCGACAGGGAGGACATCCATGAACAAGTTTTTGATGACGGCAGCCGTCGTCGGCCTGCTGGCTGGCGCAGGAAGCGCCACCGCGCAGGTGACCGAAGAAGACCTCGCCAATGACCAGGCCAGCACCGGCGACGTGCTCACCAACGGCATGGGGCGGCACCTTCAGCGCTACTCCCCGCTGGAGACGCTGAACAAGGAAAACGTGAAAAACCTGCAACCCGCCTGGGCCTTTTCGCTCGGCGGAGAAAAGCAGCGTGGGCAAGAGACCCAGCCGCTGGTGCATGACGGGATGATGTATATCACCGGCTCCTACTCGCGGCTCTACGCGATCGACCTCAAGACCGGCGCCGAAGTCTGGCAGTACGACGCCCGCCTGCCCGAGGGCATCCTGCCCTGCTGCGACGTGATCAACCGCGGCGGCGCGATCTATGGCGAGAACATCTATTTCGGCACCCTCGACGCCCGCCTCGTGGCGCTGAACCTGAAAACTGGCGATGTCGTTTGGAACAAGAAAATTGAAGACTACAAGGCCGGCTACAGCTACACCGCCGCCCCGCTGATCGTCGATGGCAAGGTGATCGTCGGCAACTCAGGCGGCGAGTTCGGCATCGTCGGCACCGTCTACGCCTATGACGCCGAGAACGGCGACCTCATCTGGACCCGCCCCACGATTGAAGGCCACATGGGCACGCTGAACGGCGAAGAGAGCACCATGACCGGCGAACTGAATGCGAGCTGGCCCGGTGACATGTGGAAGACCGGCGGCGGCGCGACCTGGCTCGGCGGCTCCTACGATATCGAGACCGACACGCTGATCTTCGGCGCGGGCAACCCGGCTCCGTGGAACTCCTGGCTGCGCGACGCGGGCCAGAACAACGACGGCTCTGGCGACAACCTCTATGCCGCCAGCCGCATCGCCATTGACCCGTCGAACGGCGAGATCAAGTGGCACTTCCAGACCACGCCGCGCGAGGGCTGGGATTATGACGGCGTGAACGAGGTGGTGGCCTACACCGACCGCGAGGGCAACAAGCGCTACGCCACCGCGGATCGCAACGGCTTCTTCTACGTGCTGAACCGCGAAGACGGTGCCTTCGTTTCGGCCACGCCCTTCGTGAAGGATATCACATGGGCCGAGGGCATCGACGAGAGCGGCCGCCCGATCTTCAACGAAGAGAACCGCCCGGGCAACCCTGCGGAGGCGGCGGATGGAGCCAAGGGCGAGGTCGTCTTCTCCTCCCCGTCCTTCCTCGGCGGCAAGAACTGGATGCCGATGGCCTTCTCTCAGAAGACCGGCAACTTCTATGTGCCCTCCAACGAGTGGGGCATGGATATCTGGAACGAGCCGATCACCTACAAGAAGGGCGCGGCCTACCTCGGCTCCGGCTTCACCATCAAGCCGAACTACGAGGACCACATCGGCTCCCTCAAGGCGATCGACCCCGACACCGGCGAGATCAAGTGGGAGTTCAAGAACGACGCGCCTCTCTGGGGCGGCGTGATGACCACCGCAGGTGGCCTCGTGTTCACCGGCACTCCCGAGGGTCGCTTTATCGCCTTCGACGACGAGACCGGCGAAGAGCTCTGGTCGTTCCAGACCGGCTCCGGCATCGTCGGCCAGCCGATCACATGGGAGACCGATGGCGAGCAGTATGTCTCTGTCATCTCCGGCTGGGGCGGCGCCGTGCCGCTCTGGGGCGGTGAGGTTGCCAAGAAGGTGAACTACCTCAACCAAGGCGGCCTCCTCTGGACCTTCCGCCTGCCCAAGGAACTGGCCTCGGCGAACTAAGCCAACCACCAGGCCAGATCGGAACCACCCGCCTCCCAGTGGCGGGTGTTTTCATTTGGGCGACCCGCCTTCTGTAACCGGCTGTGCGGTTTCAGGCGGGGAGATGCCCCGCCTGTGGCTAGCTGCTCTTGAGACGAAGCCCAAGGCGCAGCACAGATTACGCGCTCTGCTGCTCGCTGCTCTCCCGCACGGCCTCGCGGATCGCGGAACTGCGGTTCATCAGCCCCGCGAACCGGTCTTCGCTCAGCACCAGCAGCGTGGTCGGCGCGATGGCCCGCACCTCTGTGCGCAACCGCCGCTCGGCCAGCAGGGCCATATGGCCGAACATCTCACCACGCCCGAGGCGAGAGCTCTGGCCCGCCGTCTCGACCTCCACCGCGCCCGAGGCGATGAAGAACACGCTGCGCGCCGCGCTATCCTTGCGCACGATCACCTCGCCCGCGTTCACGTAGCGCGTTCGTAGCGCCCGCCCGAGGCGCTTGAGCGCCGCATCGTCGAGGTCCGCGAAGAGCGGAAACTGGCGCACCAGAGTGGAGCGGCGGGCGGCGATATCGAGCGAGGGGCGGCGCTCTGCGGCGGCGCGGCGTCCGGCGAGTTGCTGGACCAGCGCGGTATACACCTCGGCCCCGATCAGCCCGTCCTCTCGCATCACCGCATATTCGCGCTCTTCCAGCCGCAGCGCCGTGCGGCGGATGAAGCGCTGCTCCATCTCCTCGGCATAACCCGGATACTGCAGTTGCAGCCCCTCCAGCGCGGTCTCCACCCCTTCGATCCGCCGCGCAAGAAGCTCGTTTAGCAGTTCGGCCACCCGGCGGCCATGAATGCGGCGTACCCGCCGGTCGATGAACCCGCCCAGATCGCGCAGCACGAGCCGTTGCGAGAGGAGCAACTCAAATCGGTCCGCCGTCAGTTGCGACAGCGGCCACGGCATTGACAGGCGGCCATGCAGGAACACTGCCGCGCGGAAAGCCGGCCCGTAGGCAACCGCCCGCCGCGCCGCGCGCTGATATCCGCTGCGGCCCTGCGTGCGTGCGCCTTCGATCAGACGGTCTGCATTGGACAGCACCTGTTCAGCCATCCGCGCCGAGATCGTCCGCTCGCGCACGCGGTGCAGGATGGTGTCGCGCTCGTGACCAGCCAGCGCGATCAGCCCCAGCGCCACGCGGTCGCGGTCCAGAATATCCACGCTGTCTTCCGCCGCCTTCACCGCCGCATCCAGCCGCTCGCCAAAGCGCTTGGCCTCGCCGCGCACGATGTCGCGGTTCAGCTCGTAGTTCTCGGTGGTCTTGGCCACGTCTTCCCGCACGGTCTGCAAGGCCACGGCGACCACCTGCCGCGAGAGTGCCTCATCGAGCGGGGTGAGCCGGTCGAGCCCCAGCCGCGTGATCACCCAGCGGAGCGAGGAGCCCTGCACGATGAGGGTGAAGAGAGTGAAACCGGTGGCCAGAATGCCCACCAACCGCTGGATGCCATCAGGCACCCGAAAGCTCTCGGTCACCGCCAGCGCCAGCCCCAGCGTCACCGCGCCGCGCAGCCCACCCCAGAGGATCGCCACCCGGTAAGGCCGGTCCACCGCGGGCGAGACCCGAAGCCGGGTGAGCAGCGGCAACAGCCCGAAGAGGATCGCCGCGCGCGCCGCCACTGCCGCGACGATGACCACGCCGACCAGCAGCACATCTTCAAGCCGCACTTCCTCCAAGAGGCGCGGGATCAACAGGGCGGCGAGAATAAAGATCAGAGCCCCTGACCAATGCGCCAGCACGCCCCAAAGCTCCCGCATATTGGCCCAAGCCTGCGGCGGCAACCGCCCCGGCGCGGTGAGGTTCAGCGTCATCCCAGCGACCACCGTGGCGATCACCCCCGAGGCGCCAATGCTCTGCTCGGCCACGATATAGGCAAGGTAAGGCAGCGCGACCGAGAGGGTGATCTGCGCCAGTTCATGTCGGCTGAAGAGCGCCATGACCCAGACGGCGATGCGCGCCATCAGCCAGCCCACGAAGGCTCCGCCGAGGATCAACTTGGGAAATTGCGCCAACGCATCGCCCAGTTCCGGGTCGGGGATGCCCAGCATCACGAAGCCCATGAACAGGCCGAAGAGCGCGATGGCAGCGGCGTCGTTCAGCAGGCTCTCACCCTCAATGATCCGCGCCAGCCGCCGCGGCGCCGAAATCGAGCGGAAGATCGAGACCACGGCAGACGGGTCTGTGGTGGAGACGATGGCGCCAATGAGCAGGCAGGCCGCCAATGGCAGCGAACTGGCCCATGACAAGGCGAACCCCACGCTCAGCGTGGCGACGACCACCGCCACCACGGCCAGCACGAGGATCGGCACCCAATCGTCCACCATGCGCCGCAGGTTCATCCCCAGTGTGGCCTGAAACAGCAGCGTGGGCAGGAAGACATAAATGAAGATGTTCGACCGGATCGGCAGCGCGAGGATCGCCTCGGCCACCGGGTTCAGCGCATCGGTCAGCTCCGTGCGCAGAAAAAAGATTGCCCCCGCGCCGATCATCACGCCCAGCACAGCGAGGATCACGCTGAACGGTAGCCGCAACCGCGCCGCCAGCGGCTCGGCCGCGCCGATGACCACGAAGAGCGCGGCGATGATCGTGATGATCAGGACAAGGTTCATGCTCCTCCCTTAGCAGAGATGGAGGCGAACGCACGGGGATGCGGAGCGCTTTTTGCCCGATCAGTGCAACTTGTCGCCAGCGCAGCGCCGCCCGGCGAGCCGGGTGCCGCGCACGGTGCCTCTCAGGTCAGCGCCCGCGCCTCGCCCCGGCGCGCTTGTACGGCATGGAAGCCCAGCAGCAGCACCGCCAGCGCCACACCCGTCAGCATCACGGGCAGCGTCTTCCACATCACCAGCACCGCCACCAGAAGGCGCAGCGCGACTTCCCAGCGCGCCAGAGCGCCCCGGTCATAACGGGCCAGTGCGGAGGCGATGAGGTAGAGTGCCAGCACCAGCCGGAGGCCCAGCAGGCTCATCGCACCCCAGTCGACCACGCCGGTGTAGCCCTCGATGAGCGCCTTCTGGCCGTTCGGATCGGTGATCGTCACCGCCTCCTCGATCAACAGCAACTCGGGATACCACGCGAAGACGAAGGGGATGGTGAACATCACGATCCCGACCCGCACTGCCGCGATGCCCGTGCGCATCGGCTCGGTCTTGGTGATCGAGGCCGCCGCAAAGGCGGCGATCGCCACCGGCGGCGTGATCGCCGAGGCCACCGCAAAGTAGAAGACGAACATATGCGCGGTGAAAAAGCTGACGCCGAGGTTGGCCAGCAGCGGGCCGAGCAGCAGCGCCACGTTCACATAGGCCGGTACGGTGGGCATGCCCATACCAAGCAGGATCGCGCAGAGCATGGCGCAGAACAGCGCCAGCATCAAGTAGACCCCGCCGACAATCTCGATCTCCAGCCCGAAGAGTCGGATCACCTGCGCCCGTTCCAGCCAGGAGGTCACTGCACGGGTCAGCTCGCCGGTCAGGCCGCTCTCATTGAGGAAGGCCGAGATGATCGACACCGCGAAGAGCAGCAGGAACAGCCCCGAAAGCAAGATGCCCCCCTCCCCCAGCGCGGTCAGCACGCGGCTCGGTTTGCGCCGGGTCTCGCGGTCAAGAAAGAGCAGAGGGATCAGCACCGCCACCGCCCACCATCCGGCAGATACCGCATCACCCGTCGCATTCACGATGGTTTGCAACACCGGTCGCGGCAGGATGCTGGCGAGAATACCCTCGCTGAAGCTGTCCTTGTTGCCGAGCAGCAGGAAAAGGATCGTCAGGATCGGCAGGAATATGATGATCAGGTTGGTCCAGTCGTGCCGCTCCATTACGAGATCCTCGGGGATGTCGCGCATCGCCTCCACCTTCTCGCGCCGGGCCTGGAACATCACGGCGAGGAAGATCGAGAAGAAGAAGGCCATGGCGGGCAAGAAGGCCGCGGTGATGACCTTGGTGTAGGGCACTGCCGTCAGCGCCACGAGCACGAAGGCCGCAACCCCCATCACCGGCGGCATGATCTGCCCGCCCGAGGAGGCCGCCGCCTCGACCCCGCCCGCAAATTGTGGCGAGAAACCGTTGCGCCGCATCATCGGGATCGTCAGCCGCCCGGTGGAGAGCACGTTGGTCACGGGCCCGCCGGTGATGGTGCCGAACATCGCCGATGAGACAATCGCCGCATGCGCCGGCCCGCCGCGCAGCCGCCGGGTGAGCCGCACCGCAAGCTTGATCAGCGATGTGCCGCCCGCGCTGCTGCCGAAGAGCGCGCCGAGGATCACATACGGGAAGACCTGGTTCACGACGATATCCATGAACCGCCCCATGAAGCCATCGGGCGTGATGAACACATTCGTCGCCTTCTGGATCGCCGCCGCGCGCACATCGCCGCCATCGGCCCCCAGTTTGGTGAGGAGGAAGTTGTTGTCCGACAGATCGAAGATCCAGATCAGCGCGGTGCCCACCGTGTAGGCCACCACCACGCTCGCCACGATCACCAGCGGCATCCCCCAGACCCGCACGTTATAGAGGAAGAACAGGGTGATGATGGTGAAGAGCAGCGGGATGATCCAGATCCCGAAGCGCGACTGGCACGCCGGCACCTCAGCCTCGAAGGACATGCCCGGAATCACCCCGGCGGACCGTTCGGCCGCCTCCTGAATGAGCCGCGCGCGCTCGCCGGTGATCTGGTCGATCAGGCAGACCGAGTCGATCTCCACCAGAAAGCCCAGCGCCCCGAGAAAGGCGGCGATGATCAGCCCGGCATCCAGCATCAGCCCCAGCCACGGGCGCGGCGCGCCATCGCGTTTCATCGCCCGGAAAACGCTGGAGTTGAGCGCGACGATCAGCATCATCACAAAGAACACCGGCGGATAGAAATACTCGGGCGGAAAGCCCGACACCCGGAAGAACGGCCGCCCCGTCACCTCCCGCGCGAAGTCCTGAAGCCCGGCGATCTCGGGCATGGTGTTGATCATCCCCACCACCACGAGGATGAACGCGAGGGTAAGCGCGATCCTTTGGCCCAGAGGCCATGTGTCGTTCGTCTCGGTCATCTCTCGGAGCCCTCGGGGTTCAGGGGGTCTGACGTGGCCGCGCGCTGCGGCCACGTCCTGCGCGGGTCACGCGCAAGGGGTCAGGGGCGCAGGCAATCGGCGATGCTGTGCCCGGCATCCTCGAACGCGCGGATCGCGCCGGGGTGCATTTTGATCTGCACGGCCCCGCAGGCACCCTGGCTGACACCGTCGATATCGCCAAAGCTCATCATCGCGAAGGGTCCGCGCGGCGAGCCGTTGATGAACCGGTCCTTGCCTTCGAGGTAGGCTTTGGTGATGTCGTAGACGAGTTGCTCGTCCAGCGTGGCGGGCACGATCTGGCCGAAGGCGGTGGCGAAGCTGTCGAAGCTGTCGTCATCCACCACAATGGTGATGTCGTTGCCCTCATAGGCCTTGCGGAAATCTTCGATCGGCACCGAATAGGGCGCATGGCCCGGCGCAGCCATGATCTGCTGGCCCAACTCGCTGGCGAGCAGGTCGGAGGGCACATCGTGGATGGTGATGCCGCCGGCGGCTGCCAGCGAGATCTCGCGGCCCGATGGCAGGCCTTCGGGGATGGTCCATGCATCCACCGAACCGCCGGTGATGGTCGAGACGGTATCGGGCCACGGCGTCTGCACACCTTCGTAGTCTTCGCCGTCCTTTGCGCCCGAAAGCAGCTGAATCATCGCCCGCCCGGAGGTAAGCGCCGCACCACGGGGCGGGCCGTTCCAGATACGCTTGCCCGACATGTCGCGGATGTCTTCGATCGGGTTGCTGTTGTAGTAGCCCAGCAACTGCGCCGAGCCTGCATTGAAGAAGATCACCCGGATGTTCGAGGCCAGTTCTGCCCCCTTCTCCGGACCGACCCCGCTGTAGGGGCCGATCCCGCGCGAGAGCAGGAAGGGCAGGATCAGCGGCGCGGGCGCCATGTCGAGCCGCCCTTCGGCCACGGCCTGCACCGAGTTGGTGAGCGTGGCCCCTTCGGTGATCTGCATCGTCGCCACACCTGCGCTGTCGAGCACGGCGGCGAGCGTCGAGTCGATGTAATGCGGCGTCGAGCCGGGGGTGGTGGTTTCTGCCGTGAGCGTGGCCTGTGCGGATGCGGCCAGCGGCGCCAGCGCCAGCATGCCGCCGAGAATCGTCGTCCGAATCATGTCTGTCCTCCCATGTTCTTCGCCTTCCTCCAAAGGCGGGCGCCCCGCAGATCGGGGCATGGGCTCACGGTGACAAAAATTATATGACTTGTCACGTATTATTTTTTCGGCTTCTATCTGGGCGATGGAGGAGACCATGGCTGACAGAGGGAAATTGTCCCCTGAGGCAATCAGGGAGCGGCGTGCGCATGAAGAGCTTAACGTCTTCTCGCGCCTGCCCGCCGTCTATGCCGCCTCGCGCAAGCAGGGGCAGCAGTTCTTGCAACGCGGTGGCGGGATCTCGATCGTCGAGTGGCGCACGCTCTGGGATCTGTGCGAGGCCGGGCCGATGACGATCCGCGATCTTGCCGCGATTCAGCGCGCCGATCATTCGCTGCTCAGCCGCGCCCTCCCCGATATGCGCGACAAGGGTTTCGTCACCATGACCCGCGATGAGGCCGACAAGCGGCAAACCGTGGTCGAGGTCACCGGCAAGGGCCGCGCCGCCTATGAGGTCGCCGCCCCCGTCATGGCCCGCCGCCGTGCCGCCCTGCGCGAGAGCATGACCGAAGACGAGATCCGCGCCTTCATCACCCTGCTGACCAAGCTCGAAGATTTCCTGCATACCCCGGCAGACCAGCTGCTGGAGAGAGAGACGCATCAATGACCAAACGCCCCAACGTCCTCTGGATCATGGCCGACCAGCTCCGGTTCGATTACCTCAGCTGCTACGGCCACCCGCACCTGCACACCCCTCATATCGACGCGCTGGCGGCGCGCGGCGTGCGCTTCACAAATGCCTATGTGCAATCCCCGGTCTGCGGCCCCTCGCGGATGTCGGCCTACACCGGGCGCTACGTGCGCTCGCACGGCTCCACATGGAATGGAATGCCGCTCCGCATCGGAGAGCCGACGCTGGGCGACCACCTGCGCGAGGCTGGGGCGCGGGCGGTTCTGGTGGGCAAGACCCATATGACCGCCGACGCCGAGGGCATGGCCTGGCTCGGTATCGACCCAAAGAGCGAGATCGGCGTGCGCCGGGGAGAATGCGGCTTCGAGCCCTTCGAGCGCGATGACGGGCTGCACCCCGACAGCCCGCGCCAGAACTGGTCCGCCTATGACGACTACCTCGTCGCCCACGGCTACTCCTCCGATAACCCGTGGGAAGACTTCGCCAACTCCGGCCTCGACGAAGATGGCGAGCTGCTTTCGGCCTGGCTGCTCAAGAACTCCCGCCTCGCCGCCAATGTGCCCGAGGAGCATTCCGAAACCGCCTATATGACCGACCGCGCGATTGCCTTCATGCAGGAGGCAGAGGCCGATGGGCGCCCGTGGATGTGCCACCTGAGCTACATCAAGCCCCACTGGCCCTACATCGTGCCCGCGCCCTACCACGACATGTATGACGAGAGTCACATTGTACCGCCGGTGCGCTCGGAGGCCGAGAAGGCAACCGACCACCCGCTGGTCGCCGCCTATCACGCGGCGCGGGTCTGCAAGAGCTTCTCGCGCGATCACGTCCGCGAAACGGTGATCCCCGCCTACATGGGCCTCATCAAGCAACTCGACGACAACCTCGGTCGGCTCTTTGCATGGATGGATGAGACGGGTCTGAGCGAGAACACCATCATCGCCGTCACCTCCGACCACGGCGATTACATGGGCGACCACTGGATGGGCGACAAGGATTTCTACCACGAGATGGCGGTGAAGGTGCCGCTCATCATCGCCGACCCCCGCCCCGAGGCCGAGGCGTCGCGCGGCGTGGTCTCTGATGAACTGATCGAGATGATCGATCTCGCGCCCACCTTCATGAACGCGCTCGGTTGCAAGCCCAAGCCGCACGTGATCGAGGGCCGCGACCTCACCCCCTTGCTCCACCGCACCGAGGGCTTCTCCCGCCGCTACGCGATCTCGGAGCATGATTATCACTGGTCCGACATGGCCCGCACCCTCGACCAGCCACAGGAACACGCTCACACGACCATGATCTTCGATGGCCGGTGGAAGTACATCCGCTGCGAGGCCTTCCGCCCCGTGCTCTTCGACCTCGAGACCGACCCACAGGAACTCACCGATCTCGGCGCCTCTGAGGCCGCAGAGCACGCCGCCGTCCGCACCCGGATGGAGGCCGCCCTGCTCGATTGGGCCACCCGCCACCACACCCGCATCACCGCCACCCCCGAAGTGCTGGCGCGCCAGAAGAAAGCCGCCGAAACCGGCATCCTGATCGGCTTCTGGGACGAGGCAGAATACGAGCAAGCCACCGGCAAGGCCTTCAGCGACCTCCAGCCCATCGGCCGGCCTTAGACTTACCCCATCGTTGGTCCGGGGCGCCGCGCGTGCTGCAGAAATGAACGCGGTTCAGACTCAAGCCCCGCGAGCCTTGGCAACTTCGCGCAGGTGCACGCCGAGCAGCACGAGGCCGGGCCAGAGCATGTAGGCTTCGATCTCGATGTTCTCGCCGAACGAGAGCAGCACCATCGTCATTAGGATACCAAGCGGCAGCCTCCCGCGCGGGTGGCGCGCGGCGTCGATGAGCGCGAACCCCACGTGCCAGGCGAGCGGCACCAGCAGCGCGAAGAACCCAACCAGCCCCTTCACGAAGAGCAGCCCGAACCACGTGTGGTGGCTGCCGATCGGCATGTATTCCACCGCGTGCGAGCCGGGATGCACCGTGCCGTGGCCGAACCAGGGCGCCTCGTTCTCCCACCGCTCGCGGGCAATCCGCTGGAGGGTCGCGCGCACCCGCGTGCTGTCAGCCCGCGCACCTTTGAAGGCCGAGACGGCATCGCCGGCCATCGTCGCCAGCGTGGTACCCACCACCGCCAACGAGGCGGTCAGCGCCGCCGTCACCTGCCAGGCCCAGCCGCGAAGGATCAGCGGCAGCATGCGCGGGGCAACGGTGCAGGCCACCAGCCCCACCAGACCCATGCGGGACTTGGAGGCGAGGATCATTAACACCCCCGCCGCCACACCCGCCGCCATCCAGCGCCGGTCTTTCTCTTCCAGCGCAAAGAGCACCATGATGACCCCGAGCAGCGCCGCGAAGGGCGACCAGGGGGCATAGAACTGCCAGCGCGGGGTCCAACTCGCCGGGTCCCAAGTGAAGAAGAACACGCTGAAGTACTCCGGCCCCGGCCCGCCGATGGCCTTGAGCGGCGAGGTGAATATGCGCTCGGGCAGGCCGATGTAGGGGGCGGCCAGCAGCACCGGCGCCAGCGCCAGCGTCCACAGGCCCACCACGCATTGCCCCCGGATCAGCACCTCCCGGCGGATCTGCAGCACCGCGCCCGCCAGCGGAAATAGCGCCAGCAGCGCCCAGCCCTTGGCCCAGCCGATCGAGCTTTTGATTGTCTGCTTCAGCCCCAGCCCCCAGTCGAGGTGCCCGGCCCAGAGGGCGACGAGCATCACCGCCATGCCGATGAACCAGGCCCAGACAAGGGCGGGTACCGGGCCGGTCGGGCGCAGGTCTTCGCGCATTGCGGGGCCGAGGTAGAGAGAGAGAGCCGCCAGCCCGCCCAGCAGCCAAGCCAGCACCGGCCCGACAACATAGAGCGCGCCGAAAGCATAGAACGGCCAGGTCCAGACCAGCGTCTTGTAGACCATCCGCTCGGGGCCGGTGAGGCCTGTCATGAGGTTTGCTCCGGGCGGGCCAGTAGGCGGCCGATCAGGGCACCGCGCATCCAGCCCAGCAGCAGGCCAAAGAGCATCATCAGCGTCGCGGCCACGCCCGCGGCCAGCGCCAACTTGCGGTTGGGCGACGAGGGCTTCTCGGGCAGCGACGGGTTCTCCAGCACCTGCACCAGCGGGTAGGAGGCATAGACATCGGACTTGGTCGACTGCGTCTTGGCGATGGCGCTGGCAAAGACGGCCTCGGCCACGGTGAAGTCGCGCTGCAGGTCCTGCAACCGGGCGGCGGGGGCGGCCAGCTGCTTCTGCTCGGCTAGTTCGCCCTCGAGCCGGTCCGAGAGCGTGCTGTGCTGACGGGCCACGCCAGCACGCTCCGCCTCCATCCGCACCAGCTGCGCCAGCAACTCGGCCCGGGCGCCATCGGGGGCGAGGTCGAGCGCAGAAAGCGCGGCGGGGTCGAGCCCGGTCACCGCAGCGGCACGCGCCAGCGTGGCGGTCTGTGCAGAGGCCTGCGCCGCACGCGCCACCTGCACCTTCGGGTGCCCCTCGCCATAGGCCGAGCGTGCCTCTGCCAGCGCCGCGGCGTGGGTGGCGGCCTCGTCGGTGAGCGCGGCAAATTCGGCGTCGGCATAGAGCTTCAGCGTTGCGGCGGCCGCCCGCGCGGGCACACCCAGCGTGGCCTCCAGCGCGGCGACGCTCTGGGTCTTCTCGCTGAGCGTGGCCTCCACGTCGCGCACCCGGCTCTGCAACTGGCGGGTCTCCTCCACCATCGCGTCATACTGGTCGGCCGAGATCAGCCCGGTCTCGCCCTGCAGCGCGGCGATGTCCTCCCGGGTCGCCGCCACCGAACTGCGGTATTCCGAGATCGCGGCCAGCCCGCTGTCTTCCCGCGTGGCCATCTCGTCGGCCCGGAGCGCGTCGATCTCGGCGAAGAGGGCCGCGATCAGCGCATCGCCCCGCGCCTGCGCCGTCTCCGGGCTGCCGCCGGCCATCTCGACATGGATCAGGCTGGTCTGGTCCACGAGGTTGATCCGCGGCGCGCCGAACTCGCGGCGGGTCATCCCCATCGCGCCCGCGGCGGCATCCACGATCCGGTCGGCCCCGATCAGGCGCTTGTAGGTCTCGGTCGGGCTCACCGCGTTGCTGGCGAAGGCGGAATTTGCATAGGAAGACGCCTGCCCGATCCCGTTGAGGTTCATCGAAGCCGAGGCGCCCGAGCCAGGCAGGATCAGCGAGGCCGTGGACTTGAAGGTGAGCGGCGCGGTCCGCAGGTAGCCCGTGATCGGCGCCCAGATCGCTGCCCCGCCCATGAGCGCAAAGGCAAGGTAACGCGGAAATCGCCCGAGGTCGCCGATACGACCGCCCAACAGGATGCGCTTGCCGGTCAGGCGGCGCTTGCGGGCGGGTTTGGCGGTGTGAAACGTGTCTTGCAGGGTCATCGAGCATCTCCTTCAGGGCAGACCATAGAAGGAGTGGCCCTGCCCCGCCTCCGCGCGGGCGGGGAGGTGCGAGGGGCATCAGGGCGTTTGCGCTATCCGATGGGGTAGGTTTAGGCGGAGTAAGGCCTCAAGGTCCGCCGTACCTTCGGAATGGCGGCTTTGCTGCGGTTCGTCCTGGCCCACCGAACGCCACCTTTCTTAGATGCCAAGTTTACAGAATTTCGCGGCGAGCCTACCGTTGGTCCAACCGTACTGAATTTAAACCAGGTATTCTCGATGGACTGGAATCTTGTCGCCGTCATGGTCGGGATACATGCGCTCATGTTCCTGACACCCGGACCAGACAGCATAGTCGTCGTATCTCGCGCGACCTCTCAGGGAATGCGGCACGCTTTTGCAGCCATTCTCGGCGTTATCTCCGCTGGCATTTTCTTCGTTCCTGCCATCGCGTTCGGAATGGACTTTGTGAACACCCTCTCCCCCGCTGTCTGGATGGCTGTCCGCGCGGCTGGTGCGCTCTATCTCGTCTACATCGGACTCAAGATGCTGCGCGCTTCATTCGCTTCGCGTGCCGTTGACATTGGAACACGTGAGATCCGGAGCTTGCGGTCCGAGGAGCCTCTCTTCGCGGCATATCTTCAGGGCCTCCTGACCAATCTCGGCAATCCGAAAATGATCGTCCTGCTAACGTCGTTCCTACCGCAATTCGTGGCAGTCGAGCTAGGAAACGTGAGCACCCAAATTCTGGTTCTCGGCGTCTTCATGTACTTGAACGGGTTCATCTGTTTCAGCTTGATTGCTCTATGCGCAGTCACAATCAAGAACCAGATCGCAAGCCGTTTCGGATCTGAAAACCTGTCATTTTGGGGCGGGAATCTTGCAGGGGGCACGATGCTCGGGGTCGGGGCCTGGATGATCGTCGCTCCCGTGAAATTCGTCATGGGACATCGCGCGGCCTGATGCCTTCCCGGCAGTTGGCTTCACATTCAAGGCCGTCATTCCTGCACGCGCAGCATCGGTCACCGTGGTCTCGAAGCTAACCTTCGGGAACTGAACCGCCCCCTCAAAACAACCCCGCCTCCCGGGCCATGAGCGCCGCCTGGGTGCGGTTCGAGGCGCCGACCTTCCGGTAGAGCGTCTTCATGTGCAGCTTGATCGTCGGCTCGGTGATGTCGAGGTCGCGGGCGATTTCCTTGTTGGATTTGCCCTCGGTCAGCCCCTTCAGCACCTGCAACTCGCGCGGCGTCAGCTTTTCGGCCATCGGGTGGGTCGGGGTCTCGTCGGCGGCGGTCATGAAGTCGATGGGGGCGTATTGCTCGCCCATCGCCATGAACTTCACCGCGTTGATCATCGACTTCGCCGGCAGGGTCTTTGGCACAAAGCCCGCTGCGCCTGCCTCCAACGCCTTCTCGGCGATCTCCTTGGTGGCCTCGCCCGAGAGCAGCGCCACCCGCTGGCCCGCGCCCAGCGCCATCGTTGCCTTCAGCCCGTCCAGCCCGTTCATCCCCGGCATGTTCAGGTCGAGCAGCACAAGGTCGAAGGGCGCCTCAGCCGCCTCGATCAGCTTGTGGGCCGCGGGCAAGTCGGGCGCGGTTTCGGTTTCGATGTCGCCCTGGCTCTGCAGAAACATCACTAGGGTGTCGCGCAGCAGGTCGTGGTCATCGGCAATCAGAACGCGCATCGGAGGCTCCCGGGTTTCCGCACTGGTAGAACGCTTTGTCACATATCTAACCCGCTGGCGGACCGAAAGGCACGGAGAATTCGGCCAGCCACTATCTCCTTCGGATAGGTTTCCGCGCCGCTGGTAATAACCGGTTAACCAACGCGCCGCGCACCTCTCCTCCCGCTCCGTTGAGCCAGGGCAAGGTTAGCAGGCATCAGAGGGCAAGTTCCTGAAGCACAAGGATTTGCCCGATGAAAGCCGCCACGTTCGACCTGCCCTGCACCGCCGTCACCCCGGCCCTGCCCACCGCCAACCTGCCCGCGCTCGGCCTCGACCTGGTCGATGCCACGCCCGCACAGACCATCGTCGCACTGCTCGCCCCGGGCCGCCGCCGCGCCTTCTTCATGAACGCGCATTGCTGCAACATCCGCCGCCGCAACCGGGCCTACCGCGAGGCCGTGGCCGGTGCCGACGTTCTGCTGCCCGACGGGATCGGGGTGGAACTGGCGGGCAAGATGACCGGCCAGCGCCTGACCGCCAACCTCAACGGCACCGACCTCGTGCCGGCGCTGCTGGAACAAGCCGCCACGCAGGGCAAATCCGTTTACCTCTTCGGCGGCAAACCCGGCACCGCCCGCGCCGCCGCCGCCGCACTCCAAGCCCGCATCCCCGCCCTGCGGATCGCCGGCACCCGCGATGGTTTCGACGGCGCCGCCGATGCCGACACCGTGGTGGATGACATCAACGAGAGCGGCGCAGACATCGTGCTCGTCGCCCTCGGCGTGCCGATGCAGGAGCTCTGGCTGCACCGCCATGCCTGGCGGCTGAACGCCGACCTGACCCTCGCGGTCGGCGCCCTCTTCGACTTTCTCGCAGGCAACGTCACGCGCGCCCCCCATTGGGTGCGCAAGGCCCGGGCCGAATGGATCTGGAGGCTGGCGCAGGAGCCGCGCCGCCTTGCCAAGCGCTACCTTGCGGGCAACCTCAGCTTCCTCACCCACGCCGCCTTCAAGGCTTGGGGGCCGGAGAGCTTCGCCGCCGCGCAACGCCGGTTTCTCGACGTGACCCTCTCGCTCACCGCACTGGTGCTGCTCGCCCCGGTGCTGGCCGCCACTGCCGTTGCCATCAAGGCCGATAGCCGTGGCCCGGTGCTCTTCCGCCAAACCCGCGTGGGCCGGAATGGCCGCACCTTCACCATGCTGAAGTTCCGCTCGATGGGCGTCGATGCCGAGGCGCGCCGCGCCGCGCTGCTCGCCACCTCCGACCGTGAGGGCGTCTGCTTCAAATCCAAGGCCGACCCGCGCATCACCCGCGTTGGCCGCTTTATCCGCCGTTTCTCGATCGACGAGCTGCCGCAAATCCTCAACGTGCTGAAGGGCGAGATGGCCATCGTCGGCCCGCGCCCTGCCCTGCCCTCCGAGGTCGCCGCCTACCCCGCCCGTGCGCTGGGTCGCCTCGCCGTCAAGCCCGGCCTCACCGGGGTGTGGCAGGTCTCGGGCCGTGCCTCCATCGGCTTCGACAAGATGGTCGAGATGGATCTCTCCTACGCCGCCTCGCGCACTCTGCTGCTCGACCTCTCCCTCATCGCCCGCACCTTCGGCGCCGTGCTCGGCGGCCGGGGCGCCTACTGACCCTACACCACCCCACTCTCATCTGCTCACCGAAAGGACCCCTGCCATGACCCACGTTCGCAAAGCCGTCTTCCCCGTCGCCGGAATGGGAACCCGCTTTCTCCCCGCCACCAAGTCGATCCCCAAGGAGATGCTCCCGCTGGTCGACCGCCCGCTGATCCAATACGCGGTGGACGAGGCCCGCGAAGCCGGGATCGAGGAGTTCATCTTCGTTACCGCCGCCGGCAAGGGCGCTCTGGAGGATTACTTCGACACCGCCGCCGCCCTGGAGCAGCGCCTCGAGGCCGCCGGCAAGGCCGATGCCCTCGCCGCGCTGGAGCGCACCCGGATGCCCGAAGGGGCGCTCAGCTTCCTGCGCCAGCCCAACCCGCGCGGCCTCGGCCACGCCGTCCGGCTTGCCCGCACGCTGGTGGGCGACGAGCCCTTCGCCGTGCTGCTCCCCGATGACGTGATCCGCGCCCGCCGCGGCGCGCTGGCCCAGATGGTCGAGGCCCACGCCCGCACCCGCGGCCACATGGTCGCCACCATGGACGTGCCGCGCAGCAAGGTCTCCGCCTATGGCGTGCTCGATGTGGCAGGCCAGAATGGCCGGGTCTCCGTGGCCCGCGGCATGGTCGAGAAGCCCCGCGCCGATGTGGCCCCCTCCACCAGCGCCGTCATCGGCCGCTACATCCTTGAGCCCTCGATCTTCGAAAAGCTCGAGACTCTCGGCCCCGGCGCCGGCGGCGAGCTGCAGCTCACCGATGCCATCAACGCCGACCTGCCGCGGGCGGGCGTCTATGGCTACGCCTTCGAGGGCGAGCGTTTCGATTGCGGCTCGATCCAGGGGTTCGTCCAAGCCACCGCCGCCTTCGCGCTCGACCGTCCCGAGCTGGCAGGCGAGTTGCGCGGCTTTCTCGCCGAGCGCAGCGCGCCCTTGCGGCAGGTCGCTTGAACCGGACCTATCCCAAAGGATAGGTCCCTATCCGCCTGACCATTTGGGCCTCCGGGCCCATCCATGAGATAGAGTGCCACAGGAAACCAAGGAGCAACCGACATGCTGCGCAAACTCATCCAGTCGCTGGCGATTGCCGCGCTCACCGCCCTGCCGCTCGCCGCACAGGATCTGGCCGCGCCCGAGGGCGAGGTCATCCTCACCCTCTCCGGCGAGATCGGCACCACCAACGCCGGCGACACCGCCCAGTTCGACCTCGCCATGCTCGAGGCGCTCAGCAACGAGACCATCGAGACCACCACCATCTGGACCGAAGGCACCAACACCTTCGAGGGCGTCTCGCTCAAGGTGCTGGCCGAGGCGGCGGGTATCGAAGGCGGCACCCTCCGGGCCACCGCCATCAACGATTATGCCGTCGAGATCCCGTTCGAGGATGCCGTGGAGGGAGGCCCCATCGTGGCTTACCGGATGAACGGCGCCGAGATGTCGGTGCGGGACAAGGGGCCGCTCTGGATCGTCTATCCCTATGACTCCAGCGCCGATTACCGGACCGAGGTGATTTACTCCCGCAGCATCTGGCAACTCGACCGCATCGTGGTCGTCGACTAAGCCTGAAGGGGCGCCGGGCCACCACTGGCCCGCGCCCGCCCGAGAGGAGAGATCATGGAAGGCCTGTTCAGCCGCTGGCGCCGCCCGCGCCTTCTTGCCACCGCCATCGCGGCGGGTTTTTGCGTTGCGGCCCTTGTCTATCTCTCCGTTCACGTGGCGCGGGACCTGAAGCTGCTCAACTCTGCCAGCTCCGACAACGTGCAATGGACCCTCTCGCAATCCGAGGTGGAGTTTCTGGAGTTCCAGATCCAACTCGCAGCCCTGCCGACGCCTCCGGGTGATGAGCTCAGGCAGTTGCGGCGGGAGTACGACATCTTCTACAGCCGGATCACCACGCTGGAGCAAAGCTCGCTCTATGCCGGGCTGCGCGATGAGCCGGAGTTCTCCCGCAACCTGCGGATCGTGAAAACCTTCCTCGACCGCACCGTGCCACTGATCGACGCGCCCGATGCCGAGCTGGCCGCCGCCGCGCCCGAGCTTCTGGCCCGCACCGCAGAGGTCCGCCCCAATGTGCGCGCCCTGGCCAACTCCGGCCTCAATTACTTTGCCGTCGAGTCTGACCAGCGCCGCAACAACGTCGCCGTCACCCTCACCCAACTGGCCGTGGGCGTCTCCGTTCTGGTGCTCGCCCTCCTCGGCTTCGCCGCCTACCTCAACCACCTCAACCGGCAGAACGTGCGCCGCCGCCGCGAGGTGCTGGAGAGCGCAAGCCGGATGAACGTGGTGACCTCCACCGCGCTCGACGGGGTGATCGTGGTCGATAAATCCGGCGCCGTGCTCGATTTCAACGCCGCCGCCGAGCAGATTTTCGGCTACAGCGCGGAAGAGGCCGTGGGGGCGAACCTTGGTGACCTGATCGTGCCCGAGCAATATCGCGCGGCCCATGACGCCGGCATGCAGCGCATGCGCGATGGCGGCGAGCAACGGGTGGTCGGCAAGGGCCGGATCAAGCTGGAAGCACAGCGCAAATCGGGCGAGGTCTTCCCGGTCGAGTTCGCCATTCAATCCGCCAAGACCGCCGAGGGCACCATCTTCATCTCCTTCCTGCGCGACATCTCGCACAGGGTCCAATCCGAAAAGGAGCTGGTCGAGACCCGCGACAGGGCGCTGGCGGGCGAGAAGGCCAAAACCGACTTCCTCGCCACCATGAGCCACGAGATCCGCACGCCGCTGAACGGCCTTCTGGGCAACCTCGAACTCCTGCAGGACACCTCGCTCAACGCCCGGCAGGCCCGCTACATCAAGAACATGGATACCTCGGGCAAGCTGCTGATGAGCCACATCTCCGACGTGCTCGACATCACCAAGTACGACGCGGGCAAACTCCAGCTGCGGCCCGTGGCGATGAACCTCTCCACCCTTTTGCAGGACATCGTCGACAACCAGAGCGGCGCGGCTCTGGCGCAGGACACCACGCTCGAGTGGGGCTGGTCCGGCCCGCAGCTGGACTGGATCAGAGCCGACCGTGACAGGCTACAGCACGTGTTGATGAACGTGATCGGCAATGCAGTGAAGTTCACCCGCGGCGGGCGAGTGAGGGTGGAGGCAGAGCGTCTTGACGGCGCAGCCGGCCCCGAGGTGCAAATCACCGTCAGCGACACCGGCATCGGCATGAGCCCGGACCTTCAGGCGCATATCTTCGACGATTTCCTGACCGGCAACACCGCCTATGACCGCGAGGTCGGCGGCACCGGCCTCGGCCTTGGCATCGCCAAGCGCTTCATCACCGCTCTGGGCGGTGAGATCGAGGTGGAGAGCGAGGAAGGCGTCGGAAGCAGCTTCCTCATCCGCCTGCCGGTCGAACCCGTGGCCGCGCCAGACCCCGAGGTCGCGGCCCGCAAGCCGCGCAGTACGGCGGCGGCCAGCAAGGTGCTGCTGGTCGAGGACAACGAGATCAACAGCATGGTCGCCCGCGAGATGCTGGAGGCTGCAGGCCATACCGTGACCCACGCCGCGAACGGCCGCGAGGCGGTAGAGCGGGCCGGGTCCGAGCCTTTTGACCTGATTCTGATGGATATCTCCATGCCGGTGATGGATGGCCGCGAGGCCACCCGTGCCATCCGCGCTGGCCACGGCCCCTGCGCCCGGGTGCCCATCATCGCCCTCACCGCCAATGCGGTCGCTGAGGAGCAGGAGGCGTTTCTCTCAGACGGGATGGACGACATCGTGACCAAACCGCTCTCCCGCGCCGCGCTCGACCGTGTGCTGGCCGATCACGCGGGCGCCGACACGCCAGGCCGCATGCCCGAAAACCCCGCCGTCGCGGGCAGCTACCTTGATGAATTGCGCGAAACCCTTGGCGTGGAGGCCCTTGGCACCCTGCTCGACCGCTTCGGCACCGAGGTCGAGGCGCTGATCGCCTTCCTTGGCACCTCAGCCGAGGCGGATCTCACAGACACCGCCGCGCGCACTCACAAGATCGCCGGCAGTTCGGCCACCCTCGGCGCCGTTGCTCTGCGGGCTGCTCTTGTAGGTATCGAGGATGCCGCAAAGGTCGGAGAGGTCGCAGCCATGCAGGAGGGCATCGCCGCCCTGCCGCAGGTCTGGGCGCAAACCCGCGCCGCCTTGGTGGCCGAGCGCCGCAAGGCCCCCCGCCCGGCGGCGCAGTAGGCCGGCTCAGGGCCGGAGCAGCCCCAGCACCCGCCCTATCTCGCCCACGTTGGTCACCGTGCTGTCATAGCAGGCGATGGAGTCGCCCGGCAGCAGGAAGGGGTCGTAGTCATCCCGGTCGGCGCGGCGCAGCAGGTTCTCGATGTCCCGCTCGATCACCACGGAGACCTTGGTGATCGGGTTGCGCGAGAACAGCACCGAGGAGCGGTTGGCGCTGGTCGCCCGCGCCCCGCCCACGCAATTGGTGTTCACCACCGCCTGCAGGTAGCGCGTGCCATAGGGCACCTCGCGGGTCTCCCGCCCGATCGCCGAGGGCGCGTTGCCGGTGGCGGGCTGGGTCAGATTCGACAGGAAGAGCGAAATCCCCGGCGGGCTGATCGGGCTGGGGCGCATCAGGTCCTCCTGAAAGCAGCCACGGCTCGGCACATTCACCTCGTCGCCGGTCAGCAGCATGATGTCCACCGCGTTCTGCCCCTCGAACACGCCACGCATATCCAGCGTGTAGAGTGTGCCGCCCCGGCGCACCTCGACGGCGGAAATGTCGGCATCGGGTCTCACGCCCCCGGCCGCACGCAGCGCGGCAGAAAGGTTGCGCCCCTCGGTCGAGGCCCCGAGCGCCTGCTGGCGGCGGCTGTCGACCTGGTCACCAGGCACGCCGCCGATCTCCACCGCGCGGGGCTCGAAGACGGCGCCCGAGACCCCAACGGTGACGGAGGCAAAATCGGCCACCCGCACCGAGATGCGCGGCGTCTCGGCAAAGAAGTCTCCGGCGAGGAGCTGGCGGGCAATGTCGGCCTCGACCTGCGAGGTCAGCCGCCCCTGCGCCGGGATCGGCGCGAGGAAGGGCAGTTTCAGCGTGCCGTCGCGCGAGACCACGTAATCGCCGTTGAAGGTTTCATCGTCACCGACACGGATATCCACCAAATCATTCCGGGTGAGCCGCTCGCCCCGCAGCGCAGAAGCCGCCGTCGCGCCACTCGCCTTGCCGCCCGCACCGCCCCGCGGAGCGCGGCATTTCTGGGCGTTGATCGTGGCCGACCGCAAGAACTGTGCGTCATCCCGGCTCACATCGGGCTGACGATACTGAGCCTGATAGGCATCGCCCTGCGCGACCGGCTCGAGGTTGTCGGGCGTGTCGAGTGCGGCGCACCCGCTCATTGCCAGCGCGGCAACCAGCGCCGTGGAAGACTTGAATACCTGCACCATCACTGCTTTCGCCTTGTCGCCTGCGGTTGAGTGATTGTTACGTCCTTCCCCCGCCCCGGTCGAGGGAGCGTCGGGTGCGGACACCCTATCCGTTGGGATATGATGCACATCTGTTGCGCCCTTCGCCTCTCCTTGGGCGCGCAAGACGGCGGCAAACCGCTGGCTTAAACCTTGGTTACCAACCGCCAAGGGACCAGACAGATGCTTACCACTCACGGAACATCTCGTATCGTGCAGAACCTCCTCGCCTACGGGGCGTCCGAGGTCGCTGCCAAGGTCTCGCGGCTGTTGGTGGTCGTCGCCGTCGCCCGAACGCTCGATCTCGAGCAGATCGGTGTGGCGGCGGCGGCTCTCGCGGCGGCGGATATCCTTAAGTCCCTAACCGAGAACGGCGTCGGCCAGCGCATCATCGCCGCACGCGATGACGAGCTGGAGGCCACCTGCGCCACCGCCCACCGCATCTTCTGGGCCTGGTGCCTCGGCCTTTTCGTTCTGCAATCGGCGGTGGGCTTCGCGCTCTACGCTGCGGGCGGCAGCCTCACCCTCCTGCTTCTGATCCTCCTGCTGGCGGGCGAATACCTCTTCATGCCGGGCGGGTTGGTGCAGACGGCGCTGGCCATGCGCGCCGGCAAGCTGCGCCAGACGGCAGCCATCTCCGGCGGCCAGATCGTGGCGGCCAACTTCATGTCGGCGGCACTGGCGCTGGCCTGGCCCTCGGCGCTCGCGCTGATCCTTCCGCGCCTGCTCACCGCGCCTTTCTGGCTCGTCGCCATGCGCCGCCTCCACCCGTGGTCCCCCACCCCGTCCGCCCCCCGGGCTCCGCTTGCGCCTTTCGCTCGTTTCGGCGCGGCGGTGCTCGGGGTGGAACTGGTCAAGGCGCTGCGGATGCAGGCCGACAAGCTGATCGTCGGCACGCTCATGGGCGCCGAGGCACTGGGCCTCTACTTCATGGCCTTCAACGCGGGCCTCAGCCTCGCCACTTCCTTCTCCACCGCCTTCTCCACCGTGCTCTTCCCGCACCTCTGCACCAGCACCGACAGGGCGCAGGCCCTGCGGCAGGCGATGGTGCTCGGCCTCGGCCTCATCACCCCCGCCGTGCTGGCGCAGGCGCTGCTGGCGCCAGTCTACGTGCCGCTGCTCTTGGGCGCGGGCTGGGAGGAGTTGCCGCAGATCGTCTCGATCCTCTGCCTCGTCGCTATCCCCACCACCCTCTGGGCCGCCGCCGCCGGCTGGATGCGGGCTCAGGGCCGCGCTGGCGCCGAGTTTCGCGTGACCGCGCTGATGACCGCCGCGCTCATGCTCAACACCGCCGCCCTCGCGCCCTTCGGCCTGCTGCCCGTCGCCACCGGCTACGCGCTCACCGCCACCGTCGTGATGGTGCTGGCCTCGCTTCCCGCCCTCCACGCGGCCTTCGCCCGCCCCACTCTCGCAAAGGTCTGACCCATGCCCGCCATCTCCATCGTCATCCCCTGCTACAACGCCGAGGCGACCATCCTCGCCACGCTCGAAAGCCTGCTGCGCCAGAGCTTCACCGACTGGGAGGCGATCTGCATCGACGACGGCTCGACCGATGGCACCATGACCCTGGTGCGCTCCGCCGCCTGGCAGGACTCGCGCATCCGGCTGGTGGTGAACCTCGGCAAGGGCCCCAGCGTGGCCCGCAATGCCGGTGTGCTGCGCCACGCCACCGCGCCGCTCGTCGCCTTCTGCGACGCCGATGATCTCTGGCACCCCCAGAAGCTGGCACAGGTCGTGGCGGCTTTCGACGACGAGACCCTTGAGGCTGTCTACGGCAAGATCGAGTTCTTCCGCCATATGCCGGGCGACAGCCGCGTGCGCTCCACCGTGCCCGAGGGGCCGCTCACCATCCCGATGCTGCTGGGCGAAAACCCGGTCTGTACCATGTCCAACCTCTCGGTCCGGCGCGAGACCTTCGCGGCCACAGGCGGCTTCGACAGCGCCATGGTCCACAACGAAGACCTCGAATGGCTGATCCGGCTGGTGGGTGACGGCGCCCGGGTCATCGGCCTGCCCGCGCTGCACACCTACTACCGCACCACCACCGGTGGCCTCTCCACCAACCTCGCTGCCATGGCCGCAGGCCGCGCCACCGCGCTCGAAACCGCCGCGCGTTACGGCTTTGAACCGGATGAAGAGAGCCACGCCGTCCACGCCCGCTACCTCGCTCGCCGCGCCCTACGGCTCGGGGGCGACCCGCGCGAGTCTCTGCGCCACGCCCTTGTCGGCCTCCGCCACAGCCCCGCGGGCTTCTTCTCGCCCGTCCGCCGCGGCGCGCTCACCCTCGCCGGGGCCGCCCTCGCCCCCGTCCTGCCGCGCCCCCTGCGCCGCGCCCTCTTCTCCTGATCGCCCATCAGAAAGGCCCTCTCATGACCCTCGCCTCCATCATCGTCCCCGCTTTCAACGTCGAGGCCACCCTCGCCGAGACCCTGACCGCGCTGCTCGCCCAGACCCATCCCGACTTCGAGATCATCGTCGTCGATGACGGCTCCACCGACCGCACCCCGATGATCGCCCGCCGCTTTACCTGCGATGCCCGTGTGCGCATTGTCCGCCAAGCCAACCGCGGCCTCGCCGGGGCCCGCAACTCCGGCATCTCCGCCGCGCGCGGCGAGATCATCGGCTTCTGCGACGCCGACGACCTCTGGCACCCCGAAAAGCTGGCCCGCCACGCCGCCCACCTCGCCGCCAATCCGGAGGTCGGCATCAGCTATTCCGGCTCGGCCCTGATCGACGAGACCTCCCGCCCGCTCCGCACCACCCAGCGCCCGCGCCTCGAAGGCGTCGACGCCAGCACGATCTTCAAGCGCAACCCCATCGGCAACGGCTCCGCCCCGATCATCCGCCGCGCCGTCTTCAACGAGATCGGCTACAGCCCCCGGCAGGAGCCCTCCCGCACATGGTACTTCGACGAAACCTTCCGCCAGTCGGAAGATATCGAATGCTGGCTCCGAATCGCCCTCTCCACCTCCTGGCGTTTCGAGGGTATCGAGGGTCTGCTAACCCGCTATCGCGTCAACTCCGGCGGCCTCTCGGCCAATACCGAGCGCCAGCTGGCCGCCTGGGAGCGGATGGTAGACAAGCTCGCACCCCTCAACCCGGCTTTCTTCGAGGTGAACACCCGCGCCGCCCGCGCCTATCAGCTTCGCTATCTCGCCCGCCGGGCCATCTCCGACCGGGACGGCGCGCGCGCCCACAGGCTGATCCGCGCCGCGCTCTCCAACTCCCGGCTGCCGCTGCTCGAAGAGCCGGGCAAGACCCTCACCACCCTCGCGGCTGCCCTCGTATTTCGCCTGATCGGCTCCGGCAAAAAGCCCGCCACGCTCAGCGCCGAGCTCGCCCGATGAGCCGCCCCCGGATTCTCCACCTCGTCGATGACGCTACCGCCGGCGGCGTCATGCGCGTGCTCGACTACCTGGTCACCTCGCCCGAATTGGCGGAACAGGCCGATCACAGGCTGCGCCACGTGCCCCGTGGCAGCCTGCGCCTGGGCCACCTCGAGGCGGATATGATCGTCTCCCACCTTGCGGTGAGCTGGCGCACCCTGCCGATGCTGGCGCTGCTCCGGCTGCTGAACCCCCGCACCCGGCTCATCCATGTCGAGCACAGCTACACCGAGGGTTTTATGGCCCAATGCGTCCGCCGCAAGGGCCGCTTTGCCCTCCTCCTCCGCACCGCCTACCGCCTGTTCGACCGGGTGGTCGCTGTGAGCAAGGCGCAAGGCGCATGGCTCACCCGCAGCGGCGCCGTCACCCCTGCCCGCCTCTCCGTCATCCCCTCCTGCGTCGATCTCTCCGCCTTCCGCGATCTGCCCGCACGCACCGGCCCCATCCGCACATTCGGCGCCATCGGGCGGCTCGACCGGCAGAAGGGGTTTGACACTCTGATCACCGCGTTTCGTTCGGTCAGCCGCGCCGACCTCTCCCTGCACATCTACGGTGAAGGCCCGGAGGCGGCCCGGTTGCGCGCCCTTGCTGGCGATGACGCGCGGATCGTCTTCAAAGGGCTGGCGACCGACCCGCGCGAAGCCTTCGCCTCCGTCGATGCCGTCGCAATGCCCTCCCGCTGGGAGGCATACGGTCTCGTCGCCATCGAAGCCCGCGCCGCAAATCGCGCCCTCTTGGTGCAGGCGGTTGACGGCCTGACCGATCACGCGCCCCTCGGCGTTCACACCGCACAGGATTGCACCGCCGCCGCATGGGCCGAATTGATCACATCGGTCGCATCTAGCGAAACAGCCCCTGCCCAGCCCGCACCGGGGCCTGTGCAACAGTTGGAGAAGCGCTTTCTGGACGCCTGGAAAGCTCTCGTCACCGACGCCCGGATCGGGGTGTCTGCCTAAGGCAAGCCGCGTCGATGCGATCCAGATCTGACGGCTGGAAAAAACTCAGAAGCGGTGCTGCGCGAAGAGGCCCTTAAATCGGGCTGAACCGAAGGCCACATCGCAGACGCGTCAGTAACGCGATGAAGTTGGTCTCATCGCCACGTCAGCAATGGCGAGTCTTCCATCCTCGCCGCCGCAATCGACCTGCCCAGTCCGCCCCTAGAAACTCGCCACGAGGTTCAGGAAGGCCCCACGCTCATCGTATTCGATGTCCGTCAGGTCGCTGGAAACGGAGCCAAAGTTGTAGCCCACCCCGAGCTTCACGTTTGGCCCGATCTGCCGGTAAACAGCCCCGAGCCCGCCGAACTCCGTGGTCCCGGTCTGCTCGAAGTGCATGGCCCGGACCTCCAGCAGCGCGTCCCAGTTATGGACGAAGTGATAGCGTAGGTTCGCCACCGCGAGGGTCGCGTTGTTCTGCTCCCAGTCGCTGTCGGCATCGGCCGCCGTCTCGCTGAAGCGCGCACCCACCTTCACCCCGAGGGTCCACTCGGTGTTGAGGTCATAGGAGGCCTCGGCAGAGAGCACATGCGTCCGCTGTAGCGCGCCCGGCTCATCATCGTTGTCGAGCTGCTCGCCGTAGGTGTCGAGCAGGTAGCGGTAGCGGAAGAGGACGTTCAGCTTCTCGTTGTCGACCGGTCGGAAGGCATAGCCAAGCTGCAGGTCCACGAGGTCGCCGCTCTCCACGATCACCCCCTCGCCCTCTGTGGTCGAGGCATCGAGGCTGAACACGAGCCGCCGCGCGTCGTCGATCTCATGCCGCGCGTCGGCCACGAAGAGCAGTGTCTCGCTGTC
This sequence comes from Vannielia sp. SX4, assembly GCF_052828525.1. The sequence continues at coordinate 1,439,926 of NZ_CM128247.1, read as the reverse complement.
GCGTAGCGAGCCCGAGATAGAGCCGTCTTCCTTGCGATACTCCAGCCGCGCCGAGGCGGTGGTGCGCTCGTTCTGAAAGGCCACACCAAGGCTCAGGGCATGGCGCTCGAAGTCGCCGTTCACCGTGTCGCGGATCTGGCCATATTCGAAGGTGCCCGAGTAGGTCAGGTAATCGGTGTGCTTGTACTGCGCGCCATAGCTCGAGGTCAGCGCCCGGTGCTTGCCGAACATGTCGTAGGTGTTCTCGCCAAAGGCGGTCAGCCCGTCGCCCAGCTCCCGGGTGCCACCAAAGACGAATTGCCCGTTGTCGGTGCCATCAAGGTCCACCCCGGTCAGCTCGCGGTCCGGGTCCAGCTCGTAGCCGAAGTAGGTGGTCTCGTACTCGCCCTTCTCGTGGCGGAAGAGCAGCCGCCCGCCGCGCCCGAGGTCGCCGTCAGAGATCTCGCCTTCCAGCGTCCAGTTCCGGCCCAGCTCGAAGGTGCCGCCCACGCCGTAGCGGTCATTGCGGGAGAGGTCGCCAGAGCGCGAAAGGGTCTTCTGAACGTAGCCATAAACCTCGGTCTCCGGACCGGTGGCATAGGTCAGGCGCACCGCCGCATCTGTGCGGTTGCCATCGTCGCTGCTGTCACGCCGGTCGAGATGCTCAAGGCCCACGCCAAGGGTCACGCGCTGGCTAAGCGCATATTCCAGCTCAACCCCGCCCTCCTTGTCATGCTCGCCTGCGTCGTTCTCGTAGCTGTCGTAGTAGAACGCCAGATCGAGCCGATCGCTGGCCTTCATGTCGAGGCTCACGCCCCACAGCTCTTCATCGCTCGTGGTATCGTAATCGAGGGTCGAAAAGCCCGCCGTCCGACGCTCGAAGTAGGCCGCAAAGAACCCCTCGGCGCTGAGCCCGAGATCCTGCAGGTCCACCCGTGTGTCGAGCCGGAAGGCCTCGCCTTCACCGCCCGCGCTGTCGGAGGTGTCAAAGACCAGCCCGCCATCGGTAGAGAGGTTCGAGCTGAAGCCCGGCCCCTCGCTCATTGCGTAGTCGAGCGAAACGAAGGTGTTCTCGCTGTGCCGCCAGAGCAGGTCCACCCCGGCCGCGCGCTGGTCGCCATCGTCGGTGTCTTCGCTCATCACTGTCACGCCCACGCGAACCTTGTCGCTCACCCAGCCTTCGACGCGCCCGCCATAGGCAAAGGTGTCCACATCGGTGGAGGTGGGCGAATACTCGTAATTCACCACGAGGTTCACATCGTTGGAGCCACCCGGCTCGGTGATGACCAGCCCGTTGCCGCTGCCGTAAGACGAGAGCGGCGCGGCCAGCGTCACAACGCCCTGAATGTAGTTGATCTGGTAGTCCTGCCCGGCGATCAGCCTGCGCGTCTCCAGCACGCGCCCGGTGGAGGCATCGCGGATCTGGATGGTTACCGTCTCGGTGCCGATCCCGATATCCTGCCGCCGCAGGAAGTAAACCGAGCCGCCGGTGCCGCGCAGCACGTCCCGCTGGGCAATCCGCTCCGGCTGGGCCGCGTACACGTCGACGGTCGCGCGCGGTTCCCCGTGGCTGGTCGCCGCCGGGGTCTCATAGTGGCCATAAAAGCCGTAAAGCGTGCGCTCATTGCGCAGGTAGCCACCGTTCACATCGGCCTGAAAGTCGCCCCAGGTCAGGTAGCTGTTGTCGCGCTCAACCCGGAGGTAAAACTTGCCCGAAGTCGGCGTGTCATCCACCAGCGTACTGTCATCGCCATAGGTCGGATAGAGGTCATCCGGGTCCACCCGCAGCAGCACCGATCGAGGGTCGCGCTCGTCGAGATCGCGGAAGATATCGCCGATATCGCCCTCGCCGGTGTCGAGTTGCAGCGTCAATTCAGTGCCGCTGGCGTAGCGCCTGTTGAGATAGCCCGCAAAGCGCCCGATGGTGTAGGTCTCGCGCTCTTCGCCGGAGACCTCGTTGAAGCCCCATGTCACATCGCCGGTGGCCACGTAGAACTGCTCGGATCGCGGCACGGTGATATCGCGCACGATATCCACGTTCTGCCCGCCGCCCTGCACCGCCACCTGCACCGGGTAGCGGCCCGGCGGCAGGATGCGCTGCACCACGAAGGTGCCCGAGGCATCGGGGCGGATGGTCTCGCCCAGCGTCAGCACCCGCGCGCCCGGCGCCACGCTGCTGCCCGAGACGGTCACTGCCCCGCCATAAACCCGAAAGCCTTGCCGCGCGGTGGCGTCGGTGCCCTCTTCCACGCCATCCTCCCGCGCCCGGCTGTCTGCCGTGTGCAGGGCCAGCGGCGCGGTCTCGTTGAAGCGGCCCTTGGCGTCATAGACCCGCAGAACCGCATAGGCCTCATCGCCCGGCACTGTCACGCTGGCTGCGCCGTTCACCGCCACGGCCTGACGGCTCGCCAGCCGTGGCGCGCCGCGCGTTGTGGCGTCGTAAACGAGAATCTCGGCGCGCTGCACAAAGGCCGGGTAGTTCAGCGCCATCTGCAACTGCACCACCGGGCCCAGCGCATCGCCCACGATCTCGAGGTCGAGCCGAGGCGTGACGGTGAGCCCGTCATACTGAATGCGCAGGTCCGCCTCTGCCAGTTGGGCATCGGGCCGGGGCACCGTCCGCTGGATCACCGGATCGCCCGCCACCGTGGCCCCGTCGATGGAGATCGCAAAGCCCGAGCCGTCCTGCGCGTGCAGCGGCAGGGCCACGAGCGCGGTGGCGCCAAGGAGAAGGCTGCGAAGACCGAAGTTGCTCACTGTTCCAAACATCACTGAACCCTCGCAATCGTCGTTTCGATCTGGAGCTTGTAACTGCCGCGCCAGCGCTTGCGGATCAGCGCCTCCACCGCTCTCAGGCGGGCGCGGGCCAGATCGGGGCTTTCGCCCGCCCGGTAGTAGGTGACCCGCAGGACCGTGGGGGTCTTGCCGATCTGCTTCACCAGCCCGTCCACGCCCTGCGCCAGTGCCGCCGATGGCCGGTTGGTGCCGCGCTCGAAGGCTTTGGCCGTCAGGTCGACCTCAACCAGCTTGCCCAGCTTCGCCCCGAAGTTCAGCTCGGTCATGATGCCCGCCGTCAGGCGCATCACCCGCGGGTTCTCGGTGGTCACCCGGTAGCCGGTCGGCAGCGAGCGCTCATCGAGCTTGAGGGTGAAGTTGGAGCCGATCTTGGCTGGCAGCAGCGCACAGGGCACGTGGTAGCGGCCAAACTCGTCGGTGGTGATGATATCGCCGCGCACCGTGACAAGGCGCACACCCGGAATGCCCGGCTCACCCTTCTGCTGCTGTTCGACAACCTCGGGCGCGATCTGGAACTTGCCCTTGGTGTAAAACTCCTGATTGCTCACCGCCGCAGACCGGCCCGGAGGCGGGTCCTGATAGCCGTTGCCGTTGCGGTCATCAAAGACCTTGCCGATCACATCGCCGCAATCGAACACCGGCTCGGGCGCCACATCAATCGTGGCCTCGGCAGTGTTGGAAACCTGTACGCCGCGGTCATCCAAGGCGAAGGCGAGGTTGGTGAACTCCCCTGCCCCTTCGAGCAGCAGCGCCGAAAGGCGCAGCGTCACCGTTTCACCGGGAGCGAGGTCGATATCGTCCCAGCGCAGGGTGCGGCCACTGACCACCGGCGCAGGCGTCTCCGCCCCGTTGAAGGTGGCGCTGTCTGTCACGTAGCGCATGCCGCCGGGCAGCTGGTCCACCAGCGTCAGCCCGCTCTCACCGGTAGTGTTGTTGTTGGTGAAGGTCACCTCGTAGCGCACGATCGAGCCCGCGCGGAACGGCCCGGCAGAAAGCACCGATTTCTCGGCCAGCAGGTCCGGCTCCTCTTCCAGCCCCGGGATGCCCGCCGCCGCCGTCACCGGCACCGTCACACGATCGGTCGTGACCTCGGCCACGTTGTCCTGAGCCGGGCTGCCATCCGCGATGTCGAACTCCACGGTAAAGGTCACCGTCCCGGTCTGACCGGGCAGCAGCACCGCGCCGGGGGCCAGCGTGGCTGTGTCGCCCGCGCCATCGAACCCGGTGTTGGGGCTGGCTGTCTCGAAGCCGGACACGACAGGCACCGTCACGCTCGAAAGTTCGGCAGGCACGACCCATGCAGCAAGATCATCCGAAACCTGCACGTTCTCCTGCGTCACGTTGCCCGCGTTTTCGACCGTGATGGTGAAGCTCACGCGGAACAAGCTGCCCGCCACCCGCTCAGGCGTGGAGGCCGTCTTTTCAACGTTCAGCGTATTGTCGGGCGCCACGATCACCTGCGTCGGATCGTTCAACGCATTCCCGTCACCATCATCGCCATCGTCCGATACATCCGATATCGTCAGGCCGCCGGGGTTGGTGCCCGTCGCGGTGGCCGTGTTCTCGATGCCGCCTGCGTCCACATCCTCCTGCGTCAGCGTGTAGACCACCTGCCAGCTCGTGCTTTCATCCGGCCCGATATTGCCGCCCGCATCCAGCGCGGGGCTGATGCTGTCGGGGGTGAGCACGGTGCCGTCGAGGTTGGTCAGCGTGTCTTCCAGCGTCACGCCCGAGAGGGTCACGTTGCCGATGTTTGTCGCCACGATCTCGAAGGTCACGCTGTCGCCCGCCGCCGTTGGCGCACCGGCGATGACCGTCTTCACCGTCTCGATGCCCGGCGCGGCCTGAATCACCAGCTCTGTCGGGTCCACGGCCGGGTTGCCATCGCCCGGATCATCGTCGCGCGAGACATCGCTCACAGGGTCGCCCTGCGGCCCCTCGGCATCGACCGTCGCGAGGTTCGAGATGCCGCCAGCGTCCACATCTTCTTGCGTCAGCGAATAGCTGACCTCCCACTGCCAGCTTTCACCGGGCTCAATGGTCTGGGCGGTGGCATTCGGCCCCACCCGCACCGGCGCCGAAACCCCAGCGCTGATGTCGGTGCCGTCACGCCGCGTCAGCACGTCGCTCGGCAGGGCATTGAGGATGCTCACATTGCCCCGGTTGAAGGCTTCAATGAGGAAGATCACCTCGTCGCCTGCCACGGCCCCCGTCTGCGAGATGGATTTGACCACGTCGAGCACCGGCTCGGCGATGATCTCCACCAGCGTCGGGTTTGCGTCCCCGTTGCCGTCCACCCCGTCATCCGAAACACCGGTGACTGGTGTGCCGTTCGGGTCGGTCGCCGTGACCGTCGCGGTGTTGGAGACCCCGCCCGCGTTCACATCGGTCTGGGTGATCTCATAGGTCGCCGTATAGACCCAGATCTCGCCCACATCGAGCAGATCGTCGGTGTCGGCATCGCCCGAGGCATAAACGAATGGCGTGGTCAGGAAGGTCGGTCGCCCGGTCGCAATCCGCTCCATCTCGTCACTGATGCCCGAGACATCGAGCGTCACGTTGCCGGTGTTCTCCACCGCCAGTTCGTAGGTCACGACCGAGCCCACCGTGGTGGCGGGCACGATGGCCGTTTTGATCACGTCAATCGACGGGGCCGCATCGGGGCCCGGCGTGGTGATCTCATCATCGGCTTCCGAAGTCTGGCCCGTGGTCGTGGTGCCCGTGGCCGAGGCGCTATTGGTGATCTCGCCTGCGTCCACGTCATCCTGCGTGACGGTGTAGGGCATGGTGCAGCTCGAGCTGTTGGTCTCGCCCACCGCGATGCTGGCCACGGTGCAGCTGAAGCCCGGCACCAGCGGGTCGGTCACCGTCACGTCTTCCAACGTGAAGGGTCCGTTGTTGGTGAGCGCGAAGCCGTAGGTGATAGAGCTGCCGACTCCGCCAAAGGGGTCGGGCGTGGCGGACTTCACCAGCACCAGCTCGCTCGGCACCGCGGGCGCGGTGGAAACAACCGGATCGCTGCTGTCCTCCACCCCGCCGCCCTGCGGTGTGATCGCCTCGACCGAGGCCACGTTCTCCACCTGCCCCGCGTCCATCTCCTCTTGGGTGATGGTCAGCGTGCCGGTGCAGCTCTCTGCCGCGCCGGGCGCGAGGGTTGCAAAGCTGCAGTCCAGATCGGCCAGCAGCGGGTCGGTCACCTCGATGCTAGTGAGGGTCTGGTTGCCGGTGTTGGTGACCGTGAAGGTATAGGTCAGCACGTCGCCCGGCTGGGTATAGGTGGCGCTGTCGACCTCCTTCAGGATCTCGATCTGCGGATCGGTCGCCGCCTCGGTCAGCTCGGTTTCGGGCGGGCTGGTCACGATGGTCGGGATCGAGCCGTATTCGGTTTGCGCGTAGGCCGAGTTCAACACCTCGCCCGCGTCGAGATCCTCCTGCGTGACGGTATAGACCGCCGAACACTCGGCCACTTCGTTCGCGATCAGGTCGGGGTTGGTGGCCGGGTCGGGGATGAAACAGGCAATCGGATCGGGGAAGTGGTCGTCATACACATCCACCTGTCTGGCAAAGGCCACGGTGCCGGTGTTGGTCACGGTGAAGTTGTAGGTGATCAGGTCACCCACCTCGGCAAACTGGTCGCCCGCGCGCGGGGCGCCGCCCGCATCGGTGACGGAGCCGAGGTCTTTCACGATGGTCAGCGCCGGTGTGCCGTCGAGCGGAATGGTCTCCGAAACCTGTGGCGAGTCCGTGCCGCCGCTGCTCGCGGTGGCAAGGTTGGTGGTGCTGGCCAGTTCCACATCTTCCGAGGTGATCGTGTAGGTGCCGGTGCACTCCAGTGTCGCGCCGGGGGCAAGCCCGCCTGCGGGCAGCGCCGGACAGGTCACATCGGGGATCAGGTTGTCAGAGATGGCGACCGGTTCGGTCAGCGTCACGTTGCCGGTGTTCTCCACCGTGTAGGTGTAGCTCACCTCGCGCCCGGTAACGAACTCCTCCGAGGGCAGCTCCTCGGCCACCTTGTCGACCGTCACAGCAGGCAACTGCTGGGCCGGAACCGTCTCGTCATCGGTCACCGGATCGGCATCGCCCGCACTGGCGGTGGCACTGTTGAGCACCTCGCCCGCGTCAATGTCATCCTGCGTGACGGTATAGCTTCCGGTACAGACAACCACCGCACCCGGTGCATAGGGCGGCAGCGGGCAGGAGATTGTGCCACCCGCATCGGTGATGAGCGGGTCGTCGATCACGATCTGATCGGTCAGCGTGATGTTGCCGGTGTTCTCGACGGTGAACTCGTAGTCCAACACATCGCCCACAGCATCAAAGGTCGGCCCGCCCGCGGCGAGCGCCTTGCTCATGTCGATGGCAGGGGCCGGGGTGATCTCATTCACCGCAGGCGTGTCTGTCGGGTCGTCCACCCCTGCCCCGCCCGGCGAGGTCGCCGAGCCGGTGGCCACGTTCTGCACGCCGCCCGCGTCGATGTCGTCCTGCGTCAGCACGTAGGTCGCGGTGTAGCTCGCCACCTCGCCCACCTGAAGTGTGCCCGGGCCGGAGCCCAGCGTGGCACCTGCAAAGGTCGGACCGGAGGCCAGCGTCAGCGGGGTGCTGTCGAGCCGAGTAAGGCCATCATCCGTCACCGCAACATCGGTGAGGGTCACGTTCCCGGTGTTCTCCACGGTGATGGTAAAGGTCACCACCTCGCCCACTTCCTCGGCCGGGATCGCCACCACTTTCAACGTTTCCACCGCAGGCGTTTCGGGGATGGCAAAGGGCGTGGGGCTGCTGCCGTTGCCGGCGCCGTTGTCGGACACATCGCTCACCGGGTCGCCATCCGGCGCGGTGCCGGTGGCGGTGGCCGAGTTCACCAGCCCGCCCGCGTCGATATCCGCTTGGGTCAGCACATGGCTCACCTCGTAGGTCCAGACCTCGCCGGGAGACAGCTCTGCACCGTCGCCCGCTGCAAGCACCGGCGTCGGCGCGGGGGTGATATCGGTCGCATCCTGCCGCCGCAGCGTGTCGTCCAGCGTCAGGCCGGTCAGGGTCACGTTGCCTGTATTCTCTACCGTGATCTCGAAGGTCACGGTGCTGCCGAGCGTGGTGCCGGGCGTGCCCTGCACCTGCTTGATCACTTCCAACTCCGGCACGTCTGGCGCAACGGTGACCACCTCGTCATCGCTGGCCGTGGGCGTGCTGCCATCGGGGCTGACGGCGGTGAGGCTGACGGTGTTGGTCAGGTCGTTGCCCGCGTCGATATCGGCCTGCGTCACCTCGTAGGTCGATGTCAGGGTCACCGGCACACCAGGCTCCAGCGTGGCGATCACACCCCCGCTTTCGATGGCGAGCGCGGCGGTGCCGCTGGCGCTGGTGTGGGCATCGGTCAGGGTCACGTCCGTCAGGCGAACGTTGCCGGTGTTGGTGACCGTGTAGCTGTAGGTCACCACCTGCCCCACGACCACCTCGGTCGCGTCATCGGCCACCTTCTCGATGGTAACGGCAGGGCTCTGCACCGCAGGCACCGTCTCGGTCGCGCCCGCATTGCCGGGGTTTGCCGGGTCAAACGGCGCCTCTGGCGAAGAGACTGAGGCCACGTTGGTGATATCACCTGCGTCGAGGTCATCCTGCGTGACCGTATCGGTGCCGGTGCACTCGATGAACTCGCCCGGAAGCAGGCCGCCCACGGGCATGGGCTCACAGGTGACCGTCGCGATCCGGTCGTCGGTGACGGCCGGCGCATCGGTCAGCGTCACGTTGCCGGTGTTCGCAACGGTGTAGGTGTAGGTGATCACCTCGCCCACGGCGCTGAAACTGGCGAGATCGGCCACCTTGTTCAGCGCAAACTCAGGCTCCTGCTCGGGGCCGTCGCCGGTGAGCGTGTCTTCCCCGGTCACCGGGTCGCTGTCCGGCGTGGCGGGCTGCGCCTCGGCGCTGGCGGTGTTGTCGATGAAACCGCGGTCGATGTCGGCCTGCACCACCGTGTAGGTGAACTCGCAGGTCGCATCCTCCTCGCCGGGCGCCAGCGGGCCGACGGTGCAGGTGCCGGGCACGAGGCTGTCGGTCACGTCGATGGTGTCGAGCGTGATGTTGCCGGCGTTCTGCACCGTGATGAGGTAAACAACCCCCTGCCCCACGGCAGAGAAGGCGGCATCCGGCTCTGTGTCGCGCAGGTCCTTGATCACCGTCACCTCGGGGTCAAAGGCCTCCAGCGGGTGCGTGGTGGTGGCGCTGTCCGTCACCGGGGTGCCTTCCGGGTTGGTGGCGGTGACATCGGCGGTGTTTTCCAGCTCCTGCGCGTCGATATCCTCCTGCGTCACCGTATAGATGCCTTCGCAGACGAGCGATTGTCCCACCTCCAGCGTCACCGGCGCCGGGGCAGGCGCGGCATCGACCGTGCAGGTCAGCGCTGGAATCCGGGCATCGGTGATCTCGACACCCGAGAGCGTCTGGTTGCCGGTGTTCTCGGTGGTGATCTGATAGGTCAGCACATCGCCCGCAGCCGCCGGGTTCGGGCCTGCAATCACGGCCTTGTCGGTGGTCAGGGCGGGCAGCTGCTCGCCGGTGACGGTCACGCTGTCGGCGGGCGAGAGCACCTGAGTCTGGTTGCCCGGCGGGCCATAAGTGGCCTCTGCCACGGCGGAGTTGGTCACTTCGCCCGCGTCCAGGTCTTCCTGAGTAATGAAGTAGGTCGCTGTGCAGGTGGTGGTCTCGTCCGGGTCCAGCACGCCAAGATCGGTGGCCGCGCAGCTGATGGTGGCGGCAAACTTGTCATCCTCCACCGTGATCGGCTCGGGAATGGCCGGACGGATCAGGCCGTTGCCCTCCGAAGAGTTGGTGACGGTATAGGTATACTCGATCGGGTCGTTCAGCGCCGAGAAGGTCGTCTGAAGCGCGGTCTTTTCGATGGTCAGCGCCGGGTCCACATCCTCCGGGGTCGTCACCGAAGAGGGGTTGGAGGTGGTGCCATCGCTGCTGGCAGTCGCGGTGTTGGTAACCGAGCCAAGCTCCACATCATTGACAGTCACCGTGTAGGTGCCGGTGTAAACCAACACTTCGCCGGGCAGCAGGCCGCCCGCCGGGAAGGTCGCCGGGGTCGTGAGGCTGATATCGGCGGGATTGGTGATCACGTTGTCCGACACCACCGGCTCGGTGGTGATGGTCGTGTTTCCGGTGTTCTCGACCCGGTATTCGTAGGTGATCACCTCGTTGACGGTGAAGGTGTTGTTCGTGATCGAAACGAAGGTCTTCTCCATCAGCAGTTCGGGCTGCTGCACGGCCAGCGCAGTCACGCTGTCGCTGCCCGCAGGCACCGGCACGCCGCCGAAGGTGGCTACCGGGCTGGCGGTGTTGGTGATCTGGCCCGCGTCGATGGCAGGCTGATCCGCCGTCCAAGTGTGGGTGCAGGTCACGCTGGCACCGGGCGCGAGCGGCCCGGCGGCACAGGCGAGGCCCGTTCCGATCTGGTCGTCATCCACGGTGATCGGGCCGGGGATGGTGACGTTACCACTGTTGGTGACGATGAAGTCGTAGCTCACCTCGTCGCCCACATCGCGGAAGGTGCTGGGCGTGCTCGGCGTGATCCGCTTGTCGATCGAAAGCTCGGGGCCCTGATCGGCAAGCACGGTCGCGCTTTCCTGCGCCGACGTCACCGAAACACTGCCACCGGGCGTGACCGACTGGGTCACATTGGCGGTGGCGAGGTTGGTCACCTGCCCCGCATCCAGATCGGCCTGCGTCACCGCATAGGTGGCGGTACAGGTCAGCGTGTTGCCGGGCGCGCTCACGGTCACACCCGAGGCAGGGGTGACCGGGCAGCTCACAGTCGTCTTGTCATCGGCCACGCTGAACGGGCCGGTGAGGGTCACGTTGCCCTCATTGGTGATCACGTAGTCATAGGTGATCAGGTCGCCCACATCGATAAAGTTCGCGCCCGAGGTCGGCGTCTTCACCATCGAGATCGCGGGGGCCTGCGAGGGGCCGGAGAGGGTCACGCTGTCAGTCGCGGTCAGCGTGCCATCGGTCACCGTCACGGTGTTGATCAGCGAACCACGGTCAATGTCGCCCTGAGTGATCGTGTAGGTCACCTCCAACGGGTCGCCGTTCAGACACTGGGTCACGCTGGTGCCCGGCGCGATGTCGGGCAGCACGCAGCCCGGCTCGCCGGCAACGAGGCTGTCTTCGATGGTCAGCCCCGAGAGAGTCACATTGCCATCGTTGAACACTTCGAAGGTGAAGAGCTCGGTGGATGGCAGGTTGTCGTAGCTTCCGTCGCCGTCATCCTCGGTCTTCACCACGCTGAAGGCCGGGGCGGCATCTTCGAGGTCCACCACCTCGTCATCACTGGCAACGGGGTCGGTCACACCAGCCGGTGCGGTCGCCGAGCCGTTGACCGTGTTGGTCAGGTCATTGCCGGCGTCGATATCGTCCTGCGTGACGGTGTAGCTCGTGGTCAGCGTCACGCTGTCACCCGGCTCCAGCAGGGCGATGACGTTGGAAGGCGCAAAGGTCAGCGTGGTGGTGCCCGAGGCGCTGGTGTGAGTGTCGGTCAGCGTCACATCTTCAAGCGTGACGTTACCGGTGTTGGTGACCACGTGGCTGTAGGTCACCACCGTGCCCTCGGCCACCTCGGTGTCATCGCTGGCGGTTTTTTCGATGGTGAAGGCCGCGTTGCGTGCGGGGCCGGTGATGGTGGAGGTGCTGGGCACCGGCGCTTCGCCCGGAATTGTCGCGGTGGCGGTGTTCTCCACCGAGCCCCGGTCGATGTCGGCCTGCGTGATCGTGTAGGTGGTCGAGCAGGTGGTGTCGTCGGTCGCGGTCACGGCGAGGGTGGCGATGGTGCAGCTGTAGCCCAGCAGCGGGTCGTCCACGACAATGTCGCTGAGGGTCACGGTGCCGGTGTTGGTCACGGCAAAGCTGTAGGTCACCACATCGCCCACAGCCGCGAAGGGGTCGAGGTTGGCCGTCTTGTCCAGCGACAGGGCTCGCACCTGCGCCGCCGGATCGGCGGTGACCGTCTCGCTCGCCGTAGCGCTCAGGCTCTCACCCGTGGGGGCAAGGCCGGTGGCGCTGGCGGTGTTGTCGATCTGGCCGCTGTCGAGATCGGCCTGCGTCACCACGTAGTCGCCCTGGCAGGAGACCACGCCATTGGGCGGAATATCGGTAAAGCTGCACACGAGGCCCGGAATCTTGGGGTCGGTCACGCTCGCCGAAGAGATCGTCTGCGCCGTCTCGTTGGTGATCTCGAAGGTGTAAGTCACCGTGCTGCCCACCGCGCCAAAGCTGGCAGGGCCGGTCTTGGTGAGGCTCATCTCGGGGGTGATGTCGGCCTCGACCGTGGCGGTGGAGCTGGGCGAGGTCAGGCGGCCTGCGGGGGTGTCGATGCTGGCGGTCGCGGTGTTCACCACCTCGCCCGCATCCACCTCGGCCTGTGTGATCGGGCTGTAGGTGCCGGTACAGGTGATCGCCTCACCCGGCGCAAGCTGCACAGGCACGGCCGGGCAGGTGATCGCGGGGATCTTGGGATCGTCGATCGAGAAATTCTGCAGCGCGAGCACGAAAAGCGTCTCACCCGTGTTCGTCACCTCGAAGTCGTAAGTGATGCTGTCGGTCGTCTCGTCGAAGGTGGAGCCGGGCTGCGGTGTCTTCACCAACGTGATGCCGGGCGTGCCGTCCTGCGGCACGGTCGCCGTGTCGGAGTTGGAGGTCGTCGTGCCATCGCTCGCCGTCGCGGTGTTGGTCACCGAGCCAGCGGTAAAGTCGGCCGGCGTGACGGTATAGGTCGCCTGACAGGTCCGCGACGCGCCGGGCGCGAGCGGGGCGCTGCCGCAGTCGATCGGGCCGGGAAACTTGTCATCGGTCACTTCGATCGGGTCGGTGAAGGTCACGTTGCCCGAGTTGGTGATCTCGTAGGTATAGGTCACCGACAGGCCCGGAGCGTAATCCGCCGGGTCCACCGCCTCGGCGGTCTTGGCGAGGGTGATCTCAGGCTGCTGATCGGCGTTGATCGTCAGGCTCGTCTCGTCGCTCTCCACCGGCGCGCCCTGCTGGGTCGCGGCTTCGGCGGAGGCGGTGTTGGTCACCTCGCCTGCGTCGAGGTCTTCCTGCGTCACGAGGTATGGCGCATCCGAGGTGCAGGTGATTGACCCGCCGGGCGGGATGCTGGCGTCGGCACAGCTCGCGCTCACCTTGTCGTCGGTGATGGTGGGCGTCAGCAGGGTGACGTTGCCCGTGTTGGTCAGCACGTATTCGTAGTTCAGCCCCTCGTCGACCGCGTCGAAAGTGGTCGCATCGCCCGTAGGCTGCCGCTTCAAAATCTCGAGGCCGGTGGTCACCACGGCAGGCACGGTCACATCGGCCTGCCCGGTTTCGGTCACGCCGCCCACGGTGATGCTGGCCTCGGCGATGTTCTCCACCTCCTCGGCATCGAGGTCTTCCTGCTGGATCCGGTAATCTGCCGTGCAGGTGATCGACGCCCCCGGCGCCACCGGGCCGGCCGGGCAGGTCACCGCATCGCTGACCAGATCGTCGGTGATCGTCGGCGGAGCGGGCCACGTGACGTTGCCGGTGTTGGTGATCGCAATCTCGAACTGGATCAGGTCATCGACCGCATCGAAATTCGCCTGCAGCGCCGATTTGGCGATGGTCAGCGTCGGCGTCGCCGCAGGACCGTTGAGCGAAACGCTGTCGACCGGGCTGGTGACGATGGCCCCATTCGGGTCTCGACCCTCGGCCTCGGCTTCGTTGATCAGCTGGGTGCCGCTGTTGATGAAGGCGTCGATATCTGCCTGTGTCACCGTATATTGCGCGGTGCAGCTCTGCGTATTGTTCGGCGCCTGCGGCACAAGGCTGGCGATGGTGCAGATCGTGCCGGGGATCCGGTCATCGGTCACCGCGATGTTGCTGACCGTGGCATCGCCATCGTTGGTCACCACGTAGGTGTAAGTAATGACCTCCCCCACCGTGGAAAAGCTGCCAACGCTGGCCGACTTCTCGATATCGAGCGAGGGAGCAAGCGTCGCAGGGCCCGTGGCCGTCCACGTATCGGTCACCGCACCGAGCGAGCCGTACTCAGGGTCACCCTGCGCCCGCGCGATGTTCACCACTTCCTGCGCGTCATAGTCCTGCTGCGTGACTACATAGGTGCCGGTGCAAGTGGCCACCTCTTCGTTGCCGCCGCCGGTGGTCTGGTTGATCGTGGTGGTGTCACAGGTGACATTCGGGATCTTGTCGTCGGTCACCGTGAGGTTGTTGATGTTCACCGACCCGATGTTGGTCACCTCGTAGGTATAGGTGATCACCTCGCCCACGGCGGTGAACTCGGTCTTGTCCGCCGTCTTCTCGAACTCGTAGCCCGGCGCGATGGTCCGTAGCCCCTCGTCGCCAAGGCTGTTGCCGCGGGTGAAGTCCCAATAGTTGTCGTTGGGGTCGCGGTCGAACACCTGCGTGCTGGTCTGGCCGCTGGTCAGGATGTTGTTCAGCAGGGTCTGGTTGGTGGAGCTGAACCAGCCGGTGTTGAAGGTGTTGTTGCCGAAGCCGGTAGCAAAGCCAAAGCTCGTGGTGCCCGCGTTGTTGGTGATCTCGGTCGTCAGCCCAGACCAGCTGCCCACGTTGGTGCCGTTCAGGATGAGGCTGATGTCGTTCTGGTCAAAGCCGCCGGGCTGGGTATCGCCGTCATAGGCCGAAAAGCGGATGTAGACCTGCGCAATCGACCCACCGAAGTAGTTGGTGCAGGAGCGAATGCCGCAATCGAGCGGAATCGGGTTGTTGATCGTGAACGGGTTGCCCCGGAAGGCCGCTGGCTGGCCGTTGTTCTGGAACCCCACAAAGGCGCCATCCGGGTCGGAGAACTGGTAGTAGATGTTGCCGTTCACGCCGACCATGACAATGGCGACACCGCCCGCCTCGGGGTAAACCGAAGGCAAGGGAATGCCGGCACCCGGCACGGTCATCGTGAAAGTCGTGGCAAGCGCGCCCGAAACCGACCCCAAAACCACACCAGCTGCCACGCAGGCAGACTTCAACCAACCGAACGAGACCGGCAAGATACCCTCCCAGATTGCACACCCTATCCAGCAGACCAGACACTACCTGTCTCCGCCCCCCGAAAACAGGGGCGTCAGCATCACAATTATCGCCCTCAAGTAGTGTGATAAAGTAACCACACCGGAGTTGCGGACTTCCGCTCATTCCGAGCATTTTGCAACGCAGACAGAGGTTTCCGCTGAGTAACCTGCTACTCTTCGGCTTCGATCGGCGCGGCGTCGCCACGGTCTGTGACGCCGGAAGTTGGGAAGGCGCATGTGGTGCGAGTGGCCAGCGCAGACTGACATCAGCGGTCCGGAACACTCGGTGAGATGGGCTTTGGTTTCCGGTCTAGTTTTCGCGACTGGGCCTCGGAAAACGGTTACTCGAGGGATCTCGCCAAACGCTCGCTCGCCCATAGCATCTTCAACGCAACCGAATCTGCTTATCACTGCACCGACCTACTGGAACAAAGGCGGGACATGATGCAAAGCTGGGCAGAATTTGTAGTGGGCGACTTGGGTCAACCGTAACGTGAACGTCCGCTTTGCCCGAACTACATCGCTTTCGCGCCAGGCACGTTTCTGCAGTTTCCGTGCCAAGGAAGATCCAGCGGTTTGTCCCCACAGTCACTGCCCGCCGGTCCTGACAACCAGTCGCGGCGCACATTAATAGGTTTCGGAATTCTCGAAAACAACGCGAAACCCCATGTGCGGCGTGGTGCTGTCAGGCGAATTGCCGGAGCGGGCGGCAATGCGGTAGCGCCAGCAGTAGGAGCGGTGGCAGAGGTATGAGCCGCCCTTGGCGACACGGTTACCCTTCATCTGGTATGCGCGGGCGCGGGCGGCCTTTTTCAGCGAGGAGATACGGTAGAGGTCTGCCGTCCATTCCCAGACGTTGCCCATCGTGTTGAACAGCCCGTAGCCGTTTGGCGCGAAGCTTCGCGCCGGCGCGGTGGCGCTGTAGCCGTCGGCGGCGGTATTGGTGTCGGGGAATCTGCCCTGCCAGATGTTGCAGGGAAAGTGGCCGGTATCATCCGGGTCTTCGTCGCCCCAGGGGTAGGTCACATCCCCTGCCCCGCCGCGCGCGGCGTGCTCCCATTCGGCCTCTGTCGGAAGGCGGCCCCCGGCCCAGGCAGCGAAGGCACAGGCGTCGGCCCAGCTCACCTGCACCGCAGGGTGATCTGGGCGCCATTCGCTCTCTGTGCCGGGTCCGTTGATCCGCCGCCAGTCGGCCCCCTCGACCTGCCGCCACCACTCGGTGCCCACCACCCCGCGCGTGGCGCCCAGCGCCTCGGGCACCTCGGACCAGAAGACGAAGGACCAGCCGATGCGCTCGGCCTCGGTGACATAGCCGGTCGCCTCGACGAAGGCGGCAAACTCGGCGTTGGTGACGGTTGTGACGCCGATGCGGAAGGGCCTAAGCGGGCGCGCCTTGCGCAGCCCCTCGCCATCCAGCGCGATGCGCGGGTGGGCGGTGCCGAGGATCGGCCGCCCGCCGGGGATCTCGGCGGTCTCGAAGCTGAGCTCGCATGGCGCGCCGGCATGCCCGGCGGGGGCCGAAGCCTCGCCCGCAGGCCGGGCCGGAACGCAGCAGCCTTTTACTGCCACGCTTCCTCGCCCGGCGGCGAAACGATGAGGTGGCGCGCGTTCCGGGTCTTCACCGTGCTCTCGATGTGGAACTCGAGAAGCTCTGCCAGCAGCGCCTGTTTCTCGGCGGCATGGTCCGGGTCGTCCCAGAGGTTCACGCGCTCGCCCGGATCGGCCACAAGATCGAAAAGCTGGCCCTCGCCCGAGCCGCGGAAATGCACCAGCTTGTGGGTCTTCGAGCGCACCATCGTCAGGTAGCTCGCACCGGTCATGTTCACGTCGCCTGCCTGCTCGCAGAACACGTGATCCCGCCCGGCGAAGGGCGCGCCCTCCAGCGCCGGATTGAGCGAGATCGCCTCGAAGCTCGGATCGGGCTCGACGCCAGCCCATTCCAGAATGGTCGGTGCGAGATCGAAGAGCTGCACCATCTCCTCCACCCTGCGGCCCCCGGCAAAACGGCCCGGTGCCGAGACGATCATCGGCACGCGGGTCACCTCGTCATAGGGGGCCCACTTCTGGCTGAGCCCGTGGTCGCCAAGGTTGTCGCCGTGATCCGAGGTGAAAATGACGATGGTGTTCTCCATGTTCCCGCGCGCCTCCAGCGCAGCGAGGATGTTGCCCACCTGCGTGTCTATCATCTCCATGTTGGCATAGTAATAGGCCCGCATCCGCTTCAGCTCCTCGGGCGTGGGCTTCAGCTTCCAGGCGACGCTGTCGTGATCGACCTCCACGTCGTGCTCGCGCTTGGCAACCCAGGGGCCCGCAAGTGCGGCCAGTTCCTCGTCGGATACATCAGGCACCGGCACGTCACGGGCCATGTATTTCTCGGCCATCTCTGGCGTTGGGTCGTAGGGCGGGTGCGGGCCGGGAAAGCCGACCGTCAGGAAGAGCGGCTTCTCGACCGGCTTGGTTTCCAGCCACCATTTGGTTGTCTCGCCGATGAAGTTGTCGGACTGCAGCGCGGGCGGCAGATCCCAAGTGAAGGCGCCCAACCGGTCCTTGTAGTCGGGGCGCTCGCGGTAGGTCTCGCGCTGCTGCTTCTTGAGGCCGTGGGACGCCAGCGCTTTGTCCCACTCGTCGAAGAACCAGCGGCCCTCCATGTAGCGGTCCTTGTTCTCCACCACATAGCGCTCGTGAAATCCGGCCTTCGCGTCATAGGGAATTGTATGCATCTTCCCGATGTTCACGCAGTGGTAGCCAGCCTTCGCCAGATCGCTCACCCATGTTTTGCTCCAGGGTTGCCCGTTGGCCAGCACGCCGTTGGTGTGCGGGTAATACCCGGTGAAGAGCGAGGCGCGGCAGGGCACGCAGGAGGGCGCCGTGACATGGCACTGCTCAAAGCTGACGCCATTGTCCACCAGCCGGTCGATATTTGGCGTGTCCATGTGAGACGCCCCCAGTGCGGCGATGGTATCGTATCGCTGCTGATCGGTGATGATGAAGACGATGTCGGGCTTCGGTGCGGTCATTGGGGGGCCTTCAGAGTTTGAGTGCGTAGAAACGATCGGCCAGCACGTCGAGGTGGCTCTGCATCGCAGTGCGGGCGGCGTCGGAGGCGCCGCGTTCGATGGCGCGCAGGATCAAGCGGTGATCCTCGGCCGAGCGGCGGCGGTTGTCGGGGTGGCGGGTCTGGTCGTACCAGAAGGCCCACATCTCGCTTTCGCGCATCCGCCAGAGGTGGCCGACGAACCCGGCCATCACGTCATTGCCCGCCGCCTGTGCGATCAGGTCATGAAAGCGAGCGTCGGCGGCATCGAAGGCGGCGACGTTGTCGATATTGGCGGCCAGTTCATCGTTGGTTCGGGCCATCAGCGCGATCTGCTCGGGCGTGGCATGGGTGGCGGCGAGAGCGGCGGTTTCGCCCTCGATCAACCGGCGCGCGGCGAGCACGTCGGAGGGCGGGGCGGCATCGGGCTCGTAGGCGGGCGCGGGGCCGCGGCTGGCCTCGTCGCGCACGAAAACGCCCGAGCCGACGCGGATCTCGATCATCTGCATGATCTCCAATGCCAGCAGCGCCTCCCGCACGGTGGTGCGGCTCACATCCAGCACCTGCGCCAGCTCGCGCTCGGGCGGCAGGCGCTCTCCCGCGGCGTATTTGCCGCCCTCGATCTCTCCGGCGAGGCGGCGGGCGATCTCCAGATACCGGCGGCTGCCACCGGGCAGGTTGAGAAAGTTCATGACGCATCCTCCGCTTGCTTGGCCCGCGCCCGTGCCCCCAGACGCGCGGCGATGGTGGGCCAAACCACGGTCACCACGGCGAGAGCAAGGAAGACCAGCGCGTAGGGCCGGGCGAAAATCTCCAGCACGTTGCCATCCGACATCATCAGCGAGGCCCGGAGCTGCTCTTCGGCGATGGGCGACAGCACGAAGCCGATGACAAAGGGGCCGAGCGGCACACGGCAGTATTCTAGCCCCAGCCCGATCACACCGAATCCGATCATCACCCAGACATCGGTGAAACTGGAGTTCACCGCATAGGATCCGGTGACGCAGAAGACGAGGATCACCGCCATCAGCCCCGAGCGCGGCAGTTGCACGATGCGGGCGATGTAACGCACCGCGCCCCACATCAGCATCAGCATCAGCACGTTCGCCACGAGGTAGGCGGCGATGATGCCATAGGCGATTTCCGGCGCGTTCTGGAACAGCAGCGGCCCCGGCTGCAGGTTGTGGATGGTCAGCGCGCCGATCAGGATCGCCTCGGTCACAGAGCCGGGAATGCCCATGGTGATGAGCGGAATGAGCGCGCCGCCGATCGAGGCGTTGTTGGCGCTCTCGGCGGCCACGACCCCGGGCTCGTGCCCGGTGCCGAACTTCTCGGGCTCCTTCGAGAGCTGCTTCTCGGTGGAGTAGCTGACCAGCGCGGCGATGTTGGCGCCGATGCCCGGCAGGAGGCCGATCCAGGTGCCGATGACCGAGCCGCGTAACAGCTTGGGCCAGTAGCCGAAGTCGCGCCGGTAGATCGGCAGCTTCCGATTGGGCATGTCCATGCTTCCGCCCTGCTGCGGCGTGGCCGCGTCGCGCAGGATCTGGCTGATCGCGAAGGCGCCGATAAGAACCGGCAGCAGGCCGAAGCCCGCCAGAAGCGAACTGGAGCCGAAAGTCAGCCGCGCTTGGCCGATGGAACTGTCGATCCCCGGCAGGGCGAAGGCCATGCCCAGCGCCGCCGCCATGAGGCCCTTGATCATCGAGCCCTGGCTGAGCACCGCCAGCATTACCAACGCCATCAGCACCAGCGTGAAATACTCCCAGGGCCCGAACTGCAGGGCAAAGCGCGCCAGAGCCGGTGACATGCCCGCAAGGAAGCCCCAGGAGATGATGCCGCCCACGACCGAGGCCATGATGCCGAGCGCAAGCGCCCGCTCGGCAAAGCCGTTCTGCGCCATGGGGTAGCCGTCGAAGGTGGTGACGATGGAGGCCGGCGTGCCCGGCATGCGCAAAAGGATGGCGGTGATCAGCCCGCCCGAGATGCCGCCGACGTATTCGCCGATCAACAGGGTTACGGCGCTCACTGGGTCCATGTGGAAGGTTAGCGGCAGCGTCAGCGCGATCAGCATCGAGGCGGTCAGCCCCGGGATCGCCCCCACGACGATGCCCAGCGCGGTGCCCACGCAGAGGAACAGAAGGTTCTGCCATTCGAAGAGGAGGAAGAAGGCGTCGAGCATCCGTCAGCCGATCGAGATGTAGAGAAAACGTTCGAGCACGGTCGAGATCGCCAGCGAGAGCACCAGCCCCAGAGCGGCGAAGACGGCCAGGTTCACCCAGCTTCGCGCGCCGATCACCATCCCGGTGACCGTGACGAAGGCCGTTGTGGCGGGCACGAAGGGCACGCGGCCGAGATCCAGCGCGGCGACGTAGAGCACCAGCGCCGCGAAGACCAGCGCACCGCGGCGCGGATTGGCGCGCGAGGCGGCTTCATCTCGCAGGGTGCCCGCACGGATTCGGAGCATGGCGCGCAGCGTCAGGACCACGGCGAAGAAGATAAGAAGCGCGCCCAGGATTCGCGGCAGCGCGGCAGAGCCCAGCGGCTCGAAGCGCGGCGGCGGCAATTCGGCCGCGCCGATGAAGAGAAGCACCGCCCCTGCAACGACCAGCGCGGCGAGAATGATGTCTGCGATGTTTTGGCGTGTCGCCTCGCGCATGGCGGTCGGTCTCCTCGCGAGAAAGTGGTTGCCGGCGGGCGGAGGGGCCCGCCGGCGAGAGGATCAGTTGATCGTGGCAGCCACGGCCTGAAGCGCTTCAAGCTGCTTCTGGGCGTCCGACATTGCCTCATCGCCGGGCGTCCAGTAGGGCTGGAGGGTGTTGTTCTGGAAGTACTCGACGATCTCCGAATCGTTGATCGCCGCCTCCAGCGCCGCCGAAAGCGCCGCGACGTGCTCGTCGGGCGTCGAGGCGGGAGCGAGCCACCAGTTGGGGTTGGCCCAGCTCACGTCGTAGCCCAGCTCCATCGCGGTAGGCACGTCTGGCAGGTCGGGCAGCCGCTCGCGGCCGAAGTAGACAAGCGCCTTCAGCCCTTCGCCCTGCGCGAGGTATTCTGAGGCCGCGAAGAGCGCGATGTCCGCATTGCCGCCCAGCACCAACCGCAGCCGGTCGGCACCGGAGTTAGCGGTGACATATCGCGTCTCGAAGCCGGCCTCGTTGGCCAGCATGGCGCCCACGAAATGCGGGATGGTGCCAATACCAACGGCCTCGACCAGCCCGCGCGGGTTTTCCTTGAGGTGGGCGATCAGTTCATCCAGCGTGTCGAACTCGCTGTCCTCGCGCACCACCCAGACCGGGCTGCCGCCGCCGGTGTAGCCGATCGACTTGAAGTCCTCGAGGCCGAAGTCGCCCAGCTCCATCGCCATCGCGATCAGGGCCTGGTGGTGCCAATGCACGATGGTATGGCCATCCTCGTCGCCCCGGCGCATCCGGTTCACCGCGTTGGCCCCGGCCCCGCCATCGGCATTGACCACCGCCATCGGCTGGCTCAGCAGCCCTTCTTCCTGAATCTTCTCGCCGATAAGCCGGGCCACCACGTCGGTTCTGCCGCCGGGCTTGAACGGCACGATCACCTCGATCGGCTTGGCCGGAAATTCCTGCGCCGCCGCTTTGCTTGCCCCAATTGGTCCAACCGGCATGACCAAAGTCGTGGCACAGAGCCCGGCAATCACCGCGATTCCCCTCGAAATCCGCAACATATTCATTCCTCCCTCATTGCGTTCGCGTGAAAACTTGCAATATTGGACCAACCAATAGGAGGTGTAACTCGAATTGTCCAGACCAACCGTAGGATACAGCGACAAGCCCAACATCGTGCTGGTGATGACAGACCAACACGCCGCCCGGGCGCTTGGCTGCGCGGGCGACCCCGCGGCACAGACTCCGGCCCTTGATGCCCTGGCCGCGCGGGGCACGCGCTTTACCAACGCCTACTGCCCCGCCCCGCTCTGCGTGCCGTCGCGGATGGCCTTTTTGACAGGACTGGAGCCGCACGTCTCCGGCGTGCTCAGCAATGATGACTTCCTGCCCTCGGACATCCCCACTATCGCGCACGCCCTGGGCGCGGCGGGCTACGACACCCGGCTCATCGGGCGGATGCATTTTTACGGGCCCGACCAGCACCACGGTTTCGCCGACCGGCCCATAGGAGATATCGGCCCGGGCTGGCCCGGCGCCGGCGCGCCCGCCATCGGCCCGCTCACCGACGCCCGAGGCAACCGCGGGCCGGAGCTGCCCGGCTCGGGGATCGGCGAGACCTCCTACCAGGCTTACGACCACGCAGTGACCGAGACCGCCGAGCGCGAACTGGAGGAGATGCTCGCCCGGCGCGACGGTCGCGGCACGCCCTTCTTCGCGCTGGTCAGCCTGTTCTGCCCCCACCCGCCCTATATCGCCGCGCCGGACGATTATCATGCCGTCGCGCCCCATGTCGGCCCGCCCCGCCTGTCTGCGCCCCCAGCCCGCCACCCGGCGCTCGCCGAATGGGCCGAGGCGGGTGGGGTCGATGCGGTGCCGCAGGATGCAGCAATGCGGAGCCGAACAGCCTACTACGGGCTGGTCCGGATGATCGACCGGCTGGCCGGACGCGTGCTGCGCCGCGTGGAAGGCCGGGACGACACCATCGTCATCTACCTGTCCGATCACGGCGAAGCCCTTGGTGAGCGCGGGCTCTGGTGGAAGAGCACCTTCCATGACGACAGCGCGAAGGTGCCGCTGATCATGGCCGGGCCAGGCATCGAGGCGGGCACGGAGGACGACCGCGTCACCAGCCTGCTCGATTTTTCGGCAACCCTCCTTGCCCGCGCCGGGGCGCCCGCCCTGCCCGGCCACGCCGGGCGCGATCTGTCACTTCGTGAGGGCTGGGAAAACAGCGCGACCTCGAGCTACTACGGCGGACTCATGAACATTCGTATCGGCTCCCAGCGCCACAGGATGCTGCGCGCCGGGCGATACAAGCTCTGCTGGTACGACGGCCACGCGCCGCAGCTCTTCGACCTCGAAGACGACCCCGACGAGCTCTCGGACCTGTCGCACGCGCGGCCCGACTTGGTGATGGAACTTGGCGTCGAGCTACGCCGGGGCTGGAACCCGAACGCAATCGCGCAGGCACAGGCCATCTCACAGCAGCGCAACGCCATCCTCCGAAGCTGGGTCGGCGCGACGCGCCCGCCCGAACGCCTGCGCTGGCGCGACCCGCGGCCCGAGCGAAACCGCTACCTCGACTGAGTCTTCTGTGTAGGTCCGCGCGGGCCGAGCACCCCAAGCCCCCTTCCCTCGCCGGACGACGCCGGGCCCGCCGGATGGGCCCGCCACGGGTTGGCCATGACCGGGCCCGTTAGGGTCAGCGCATACCCGTCTCAACCGAGAGCGCCGAAGCTACCGACCGCCAGATGCGCGAAGAAAACGCCTCCTCCGCCAGGCTGGGCTTGGCTAGCACCATGCGCAAGCTGGACAGCGAAGAGCCGGGGTATCGCAGTCGACGCTGCTCCATGCCATCGCCAGACTGCTGCCGGTGGAGGGGCGCGACGTGGCCACTCTCACGCCGCTGGAGCGAGCACGGCTGCTGGCGCTGATGATGCAGAACGACCAAGAGACGGCGCGGCTGACGGTGGCGGACCTCGTGCAGTTCGGACGCTGGACATGGCCCCGGGGACGGCCTTCAGCGGGTGACCGGCACGTGGTGACCCGCGCGCTGGCGCAGTTCGAGCTCGAGGCGCTGGCGGACCGACAGATCGACACGCTTTCGCGCCGCCAGCGCCAACGGGCCTTTGTCGCCATAGTCTGGGCGCAGCAATCCTCGTGGCTGGTGCTCGACAACCCCTTGCCGCGCTCGACCCGCGCCATGTTTGTAACCTGATGGCGCGGCTGCGGGCGATTTCGCAGCGCGGGCCGGGGCAGCGCAGCCGTGAGCGTGATGCACGACCTCGCCGCGACGGCCCGCTATGCCCGCCGGATCTTCGGACTGAAGGGTGGCCGGCTCGTCACCTCCGGGCCGCGCAGCCTCGACATGACCCGGCGGATACTGAGCGATCCCTTCGATACCGGACTAGGAGTCGTGTCGCTGAACCGCGCGGATATCGTAGTGCCCATGTTAAGTTTTAGGCAATTAGGATCGGTGCACCCCTGGACGAGTTTCGCGACGCGGTGGTTGTGCGGCTTAAACACGGCCGGTCGCAGGAGCAGATCACCGATCCGCTCGGATATGGGGCTCGACTACGAGTCGCGAGAATCGACATTCCACGTACGAACATTGGCGACTGAGGTCCACCCAAGGCCTGTTTGCACATATGTTCATATTTTCCAAACAAACTAAGATATCTTTTTAATAAGCTGCTGTTTATATTGTATAAATCTAGATTTCTCTGTTGCACTTACTATCATCAAACTCAAACAATTCGTTTGACATCGTTCGCTAAACAGCACTCTCTTGCAAGTTACGCACTTACGAGGGCGGGGTTTTCAGAGTGCATTGCAAGTGGGTGCATGCACCGGAGCTCGGAAAAACTGGAGGATATATGGATGGAGACGGGAGGAGCCAGATGATCCACATTGACATGTTGTACAGTCTTGCAACCCGAAGGATCGCGGCATGAGTGGTGCGTCCGAGCCTTCCGATGCCCCTCTCCGCTCCGGCGCTGTCGCCAGGCTGAAGTACCGGACCCGGATCGCCATGCGCGAGCCGACCACAGTGATCGGGCTGCTGATGGCGGCGCTCTTCACGTACCTGATCGTCGTTCCGATCATCTCGATCCTGCTGGACGCAGTGCAGACCCAGTTCGGCGACACCCGCCGCACCGATGGCGAGGTCGGGAGCTGGACCGTCTACTACCTCCACCGCACCTTCCTGTCGCCCATCGCCCAGGACATGTTCTGGGAGCCACTCAGGAACACCCTCAGCGTTGCCTTCGGCGCGATCGGGATCTCGCTGGTGATCGGCGGCATCCTCGCCTGGCTCATCAGCCGCACCGACATGTTTGCCCGGCGCTGGTTCGCCACCGCCCTGATCGTGCCCTACATGCTCCCGGCCTGGACCTTTGCCCTGGCCTGGACCACCCTTTTCAAGAACCGCACCGTCGGTGGCCAGCAGGGCTGGCTCGAGGCGATGGGCCTCACCCCGCCCGACTGGCTGGCCTACGGGCAGGTGCCGATCACGATCATCCTCGCGCTGCACTACACGCCCTTCATCATCCTGCTGTTTGGCAGCGCTCTGCGCCGCTTCGACAGCCAGCTCGAGGACAGCGCGCGGATGCTGGGCGCCAGCCGGGGCCGCATTGCCTGGTCGATCGTGCTGCCACTGATGAAGCCCGCGCTGATCTCGGCCGTGGTGCTCATTTTCGCCAAGTGCCTCGGGGAGTTCGGCGTGGCCTACGTGCTCGGCCTGCCGGTCAAGTTCGATGTGCTCGCAACCTCGCTCTACCGCAATCTCGGCTCGCGCCAGACCGGCGTGGCAGGCGTGCTGGCCGCCTCGATCATGATCCTCGGCATCCTGACCCTTCTGATCGACGCCTACCTGGTGCGCGAGGCCCGCAAGTTCGTCACAGTGGGCTCCAAAGGCTCGATGAACAGGCTGTCGCGGCTGCGCCGGATGCGTCTGCCCGCCACGGGTTTTGCCGCCTTCATCTTCTGCATCAGCGTCGGGCTGCCGGTTCTGACCCTGTTCCTCTCGACCGTCATGCATGTTCCGGCGCGCTTTACCTGGGACAACTTCACGCTCGACTACTGGCTCGGCACCAATCTCGACACCGTCGCGCTGCAACAGGGCATCCTGCTGACCCCGGAGCTGTGGAACGCTGCCTGGAACACGCTGTGGATCGTCGGCTCCGCCTCGGTCGTCTCGGGGATGCTGGGGCTGCTGGTGGGCTACGCGGTGGTGCGCACGCCGCTCAGGCCGCTGGGCGTGTTCCTGCGGCAGGTCACCTTCTTTCCCTATCTGGTGCCAGGCATTGCCTTTGCTGCCGCCTACCTCTCGCTCTTCGCGGTGCAGCGCGGCCCGATCCCGGCGCTCTACGGGACGATGGCAATCCTGATCCTGGCGCTGATCGCCGACCAGATGCCCTATGCCTCGCGCGCCGGGATCTCGGCAATGATGCAGCTCGGCAAGGAGCCCGAAGAGGCCGCACAGGTCGCCGGCTCCGGCTGGTTTCACCGGATGACCCGCATCGTGGTGCCGATCCAGAAGGGATCGCTGGTCACCGGCGTGCTGCTGCCGTTCATCTCGGGAATCAAGGGCCTCAGCCTCTTCGTGGTGCTGGCCGTGCCCTCGACCGACGTGCTGACCACCTATTCGCTGCGGCTGGTCGACTACAACTACACGCAGGCCGCCAACGCGGTGGTCCTGATCGTGGCTGGGCTGGCCTACTTCGGCACCCTCGCCGCACAGAAACTCACAAAGACAAACCTTGCCGAAGGCCTGGGAGGATAAGCCATGCCGGGAATTACGTTGAAGAACGTCAAAAAGTGCTACGGCGCCTACGAGGCGATCCATCACCTGGATCTCGAAGTGGCGGACGGGGAGTTCCTCTGCCTGCTGGGCCCTTCGGGCTGCGGCAAGACCACCACGCTGCGGATGATCGCCGGGCTCGAGAACCTGTCGAGCGGCGAGCTGGCGGTGGGCGCACGCATCGTCGATTGCCCCGAGACAGCAACCTTCATCGCGCCTGAGAAGAGGGGCATGGGGCTGGTGTTCCAGAGTTACGCACTCTGGCCGCACCTGACCATCGAGCAGAACGTCGAGTTCGGCCTCAAGCTCCGCAAGGTCGCCAAGGCCGAGCGCCAGAAGCGCACCGCCGAGGTGATGGAGGCGCTGGGGATCGGCAAGTATGGCAAGCGCTACCCGTCGCAGCTGTCGGGCGGGCAGCAGCAGCGAGTCGCGCTGGCGCGGATGCTGGCGGTCAACCCCGAAGTGCTGCTGCTCGACGAGCCGCTCTCCAACCTCGATGCCCGGCTGCGGCTGGAGATGCGCGCCGAGTTGAAGCGCATCCATTCCCAGTTTTCGACCACCATCGTCTTCGTGACCCATGACCAGTGGGAGGCGATGACCCTGGCCGACACAATCGCTGTGATGAACGAGGGCACCCTGCAACAGCTGGGCAAGCCCGACGACATCTACGAGCGCCCCGCCAACCGTTTTGTCGCCGAGTTCGTCGGCTCGCCGCCGATCAACATTCTCGAGTTCGATCAGACAGGCGAGCTGGTGACGGGCGCAAAGCGGTTCATGTCGATGCGCCATCCCGAAATCTCCGGGATCGGCTCGGTCGGCATCCGTCCCGAGGCGATCTCGCTGGTGCCCGCAAAGGACAATCTGGCCGAGGGAGACTTTGGCGCCCCGGCGAAGGTGGCGGCAATTCTGCCCACCGGCGGGAGCTGGATCATCGAGCTGGAGTCCGGCGAAGAGACGGTCTTCATGAATACCCACATCGCGCCCAGCGTGCGCGAGGGCGACCGGATGTGGTTTCGCGTCCCTGCCCCCGCTCTGAACGTCTTCGATCTCAACGGCGACCGCATCTTCGAGGCCGACGAGGTCCTCGCGAAGGCCGCGGCCTGACACATCGTTCTTAGGGAGGAAAACGACATGAACGGCAGACACCGGACAACCACCGCGATGGGGCTTGCCGCCCTGTGCCTCGGCATCGGCCTTGGCGGCGCGGCGCAGGCGCAGGAGGCGGCCTTCGACCTTGATGCCCTGATCGAGGCGGCAAGGGCCGAGCCGTCGATCACCGTCTATGCTGTGACCGGCAAGATCGTGGGCACGGCGGAGGCCTTCACTGCGCGCTACGGGGTCGAGGCCACCGGCAAGAAGGTCAACGAGGCCGACCAGATCGACCTTCTGATCCGCGAATTCCAGTCGGACAACATCGTAGGCGATCTCAGCCTCGCGGCCGATGGCGGCTCGATCATAGCTCAGCTCATCCCCGAAGGGATCCTGACAAGCTGGGTGCCGCCGGATCTGGCCGCAAACATCCCCGAAGGCCAGCAGGACCCGCTGGTGATGGCATGGGACCCCGCGGTCTGGTCCTACTCGACCGAGGTCCACGAAACCTGCCCCGTCTCGAATGTCTGGGAGCTGACCGAGCCGAAGTGGGCGGGCAAGGTCGCCATGCTGGACCCGCTGGTAAAGCCCAACTACGCCGATTGGTTCAACCAGCTTGAAACCCACCACGATGCCGCGATGGCAGAAGCCTACCGGGCGCATTTCGGAACCGAAATCGACGTTTCGGAGGAAAGCGCCACGAAGCAGTGGGTGCGCATGTATGCCGCCAATGCGCCGCTTCTGGGCGACAGCACCTCGGTTACCGAGGCCATCGGCGCCGTAGGTCAGGCCGAACCGTTCTTCGGCATCACCTCGACCGCTAAGTACCGCTCCAACGCGAGCGGCGAAACCGCGGTGGGCATCTGCGCCGACATGCAGCCTTTCTCCGGGTGGCTCTATCCGGGCCTCGCGATGATGGCGACCAAGACCAAGAGCCCGAACGCGGCCAAACTCTTCGTGCATTACATGATGACCGCGGAAGGCATCGAGGCGATGGCGGTCGACGGCAAGACCTCGACCAACAGCGCCGTGTCGCCCCACCCCGAGGAAGCCTCCGGCGTGGCCGCCGTCATGGACCAGCTGATGGTCTACGACACGTCCACCGCCGCAGACGACTTCGACAAGCGACAGGAGTGGCAGGACTTCTGGCGCATTCACTACAGCAGGTAGTCACCTTCCGGCCCTCAGGAGGAGCGGGCCGGGCTCACATCTCAAAGGGAGGAAAGAGAGAGATGAATACACTGATCGGGAGATCCACCACGGCCCTTGCGCTGTGCATCGCCAGCGCGGCCGGCGCACAGGCGGAGGATTTCAACCTCGACGCGCTGATCGAGGCGGCACGGGCCGAACCGCCCTTGGCCGTGTTCGACAGCACCGGCAAGATCACCACGATGGCCGAGAACTTCTCGGCCAAGTACGGGGTCGAGGCCGTGGGCCAGAAGGTCAAAGCCCACGCCCAGCTCGAGATGATGGCCCGCGAGGCCCAGGCGGGCAACGTGCAGGGTGACGTTTCGATCATCTCCGATGCGCCCGCGGCCATCGCGGAGCTGCTGCCCAACGGCTTTGCCGTCAGCTGGGTGCCGCCCGACCTGGCCGACGTGATCGTGCCGGGCTATCGCGACCCGTTGGTGGTGGTGACCATGGCCAACGTCTGGACCTACAACACCGAGCTCTACGACAGTTGCCCGGTCTCCAACCTGTGGGAGATGACCCAGTCGGAATGGCGCGGCAAGGTGGCGATGCAGGACCCGTTGAACAAGTCGGTCTACACTGACTGGTTCAACCAGATGCAGACCTACGGAGACGACGCCCTCGCGGAGGCCTACAAGGAGTTCTTCGGCCAGGAGATCGACCGCTCCTCCCGGAGCGCGACCGAGCAATGGGTCGCGATGCTGGCCGCCAATGCTCCGCTGCTGGGCGGGTCCGACAGCAACGCGGCCGAAGCCGTGGGCGCGCCCGGCCAGTCGGAGGGCTTCATGGGCCTGATGAGCTCCGCGAAATACCGCGACAACGCCGACTCCGACTTCAAGCTCGGTCTGTGCGCCGACATCAAGCCGTGGATCGGGTTCACCAACGCGGGCGTCGGCCTGATCGCGGCGGGCAGCGACAGCCCGAACGCGGCCAAGCTGTTCATCCACTACGTGATGACGGCCGAGGGCATCGCGCCCCAAGCTGACGATGGCAAACGCTCGGCGAACACCCAGGTCGATCTGCCCGCCGACGAGCCCTCGGGCATCGGCGCCGTCTGGGACCGGTTGCTGACCTACGAAATGGCCTCCGCCGCCGATGACTACGAAACCCGGCAGGATTGGCAGGATTTCTGGCGCGTGCACTACGACCGCTGAACCACTCGGCCGGGCGGATGACCCGCCCGGCCGCCCCCATTGGAGGAGACCAGGAAATGCATACGATTATGACCCCACGGGCCGTGACCATGGCGCTGACACTGACCGCCTCGGCCTGCCTGCCCTGCGTGGCGCTTGCCGAAACCTTCGACCTCGAGGCGTTGACCGAGGCGGCCCGGGCCGAACCGCCGCTGACCGTCTATGACAGCACCGGCAAGATCGTGTCGATGGCGGAGAACTTCGCCGCCAAGTACGGGCTGGAGGCGATCGGCCAGAAGGTCAGCGCCACCGCCCAGCTCGAGATGGTGATCCGCGAGTACCAGGCCGACAACGTCCAGGGCGACGTGCTAATGATCACCGATGCACCGGCGGCGCTGTCACAGCTGCTGCCCGAGGGCTTTGTCGTGAGCTGGCTGCCGCCGGACATGGCAGACGTGATCCCCACCACCTACCATGACCCGCTGACGGTAACGACCAACGCAAATGTCTTCGCCTACAACACCGAGGTGCATGACAGCTGCCCGGTCGACAACATCTGGGCCCTGACCGACCCGGAATGGTCCAAGCGGTTCGCCATGATCGACCCGCTTTCGAAGTCCAGCTACACCGACTGGTTCAGCCAGATGGAGAGCCACCACGACGACGCCGTGCGAAAGGCCTACGAGGCGCACTACGGCAAGCCGCTGGAAACCGAGTTCGACAGCGCCACCAAGGCCTGGGTCGCGGCGATGGCGGAAAACGCGCCGCTGGTGACCGAGGGGGACGACAACACCTCCGCCGCTGTGGGCGCCCCCGGCCAGACCGAGCCGTTCTTCGGCCTCATGTCCTCCGCCAAGTTCCGCGACGTGGCGGACAAGGGCCATGCGATGGCGATCTGCGACACGCTGACCCCCTGGGTCGGCTGGACCTACTCGAAGCTCGCGCTGATCGCGGCTGGCACCGACAGCCCCAACGCCGCCAGGCTGTTCGTGCACTACGTGCTGACCGAAGAAGGCATCGCGCCGCAGATGGTCGACGGCAAGGTGCCGACCAACACCACCATCGCGATGCCCGACGACGAGCCCTCGGGCATCGTCGCACTCTGGGACAACCTGCTTGCCTACAATTCCACCACCGGGATCGAGGACTGGGACTCACGCCAGGACTGGCAGGACTTCTGGCGCATCCACTACAGCCGCTGACCTCCCCGGCGGCCTGGCTCCGGGCCCACGCGGTCCGGAGCGACTTACAACCAAGGAAAACGACCGCATGACCCACACCGACCCCGCCATTCCATCGCCCGCCCGACTGCGCGAGGTGGCAGAAACCGTCGCGCGCGCCGCCGGGACGCCGCTGACCTCGGCCTTCCGCTCCGGGATGACCGTGGACTACAAGGTTGACTTGCATGATCCGGTGACCGTCCATGACCGGCACACCGAAGCGGTCATCCGCGAGGAGCTTCTTGCCCGCGTGCCCAGCTCGGCGATCGTCGGCGAGGAAGGCGGCGAGGTTGGCGAGGGACCGGTCAAATGGTTCGTCGATCCGATCGACGGTACCTCCAACTTCGCGGCCGGGCTTGCGTTCTGGTGTGTCTCGATCGGCGCCGTGGTACACGGCGAGATCGTCGCCGGGGCCGTCTATGATCCGGTCGCAGACACCCTTTTTTCGGCCGATCGCGACGGCGCCTGGCTGAACGGCGCACCGCTCCGCTGCCCCGACGCCCGCGACGAGGCCCATGCCCTGCTGATCACCGGCTACCCCGTCCAGCGCGATTTTCGGGCGGAGGGGCGCGAGGCCGCGCTTGCCGGTCTTGGCGAGCTCGTCTCTGCCTTCTCGACCCTGCGCCGCCCCGGCAGTGCGGCCCTCAGCCTGTGCCACGTCGCGGCCGGCTGGGTCGATGCCGCCGCCGGCTTCGGCGTGAGCGCCTGGGACGTGACCGCCGCGATCCTGATTCTGGAGCGCGCCGGGGGCAGCTATCGCCCGCTGACGCTCGGCAAGCTGCCCGACACCGCGCCCGCGCACCACTGCCCGGGATATGTGGCCGCCGGCCGCGGCGGGCATTACCCCACCCTCGACCGGGTCGCCGATGCCATCGACGCGCGGCGTCGTGCCGCCGCGGCCGCCCCTGCCCCTGCCCCATAACCCAGCACCCCATCCAGATCCCCGAGCCGAGACCTGCGCGCCGGCCATTGAACGGAGCCTTCCCTGCATGAGCCAAGACACCAAACCCGAGGACCGGCAGATCGCCGAACGCGCCGACATCTGCCTGTCCCTAGTCCGGAGCGCCGGCCTGATCGCGCTGGACGGGTTCCGCCGACGCGGCACCGACGAGATCACCATGAAGGGATCGCAGGACTTTCTGACCGAGACCGATGCCGCCGTCGAGGCACACCTGAAATCGCGGCTCGCCGACGCCCTGCCCGGCGACGACTTCCTGGGCGAAGAGACAGGCGGCACGGTCACCGGGCGGTCGGTCTGGGTGGTGGACCCGATCGACGGAACCGCCAACTTTGCCCGTGGCATTCCGCACTTCTGCATCTCGGTCGCCTATGTCCGCAACGGCATCACCGAGATCGGCGCCATCTACGCGCCCGCGACCGACGAGCTGTGGTTCGCGCGGCGCGGCATGGGCGCCACCTGCAACGGCGAGGCGATCCACGTTGCCGACACCCGCAGTTTTTCCGCCGCCTGCCTCGAACTCGGCTGGAACAACCGCCGGGCCCAGCAGGACTATCTTTCGACCCTCAACCGGCTGCTGGACCACGGCGCCAACGTGCGCCGCTCCGCCTCCGGCGCACTCGGGCTCGCCTATGTGGCCGACGGCCGCTCCGACGGCTACGCCGAGTTGCACATGAACGCCTGGGACTGCCTGGCCGGTCTGCTGTTGGTCGAGGAGGCAGGCGGCCGGATCAGCGCCATGCCGGAGGATGGACTAAGCCAGGGCGGTGCAGTTCTGGCCGTGGTGCCCGCGCTCGCGGCCGAGACCAGTGCGGCCACCGGCATCCCCCTGGCACCGCCCTCGAACCAGACCGACCGCGCAAGGATGATCGCATGAACGATGTAAGCCCGCTGAAGAACGCCCCCCGCTACGACCGCCCCGACATCAGCCTGATCGAGGACCGTCTGGAGCCCTACGGCGTGGCCATCTACATCGGCGGACGCGAGGCGATGTCGAACCCGGACCTCCTGCGCGAGCACGGGATCACCACGGTGCTGAACTGCGCCGTCAATCTCGATGTGAACCTCGTCGCGACCCCCGACCCCGAGATGGACGACGCGCACCTGACCTACGGGTTCGGTCCCTACCGCTACTACAAGCTCGGTCTCGTCGACGGGGCTGGCAATGCCCAGACGATGATGCTGGCCGGCTACTACCAGCTCCTTGGCGCACTGTCGCAGATCCTGCCGGAGCGGGCCTCCTACCCGCTGCGCGAGCGCGGCAACGTGCTGGTTAATTGCCGGGGCGGGCGCAGCCGGTCGGTCGCGCTGGTGTCGCTGCTGCTCCACAAGCAGATGCCCGATCAATACCCGACATTGGACGCCGCCCTGCACCATGTCCGCCTGCGCCGGGAGCTGCGGCCGGACGAGTGGTTCGAGGCGCCGAAACAGGTGTTGGTGGATGCCGCGAGCGCCGCCTCGGACTGGATCGACCGGATTTCGCACAGCGACCCGCGGCCAAAGGAGGCCGGTCCAGCGACATGACCCGCATCGCCGTTCTCGCCGATCCGCATCTGCACAATATCGATGCCGGGCCGACCGAGGGGACGCCGCTTGTGCGGTCCTTCGCGGATTCCATGGCATCCACACGCGCTTTCAACGAAAGCAGGCCGGCCTTTCGGACTGCACTCGATGCGGTGGCGGCCGAGGGCATCACGCTCTGCCTCATCGTCGGAGACCTGACCGATGACGGGCAGCCTGGCAGCTGGAAGGCGGTGTCGGAGCTGCTCGACGGCTACACGCGCCAGCACGGCATCCGCTTCTTCGCCACGCCGGGCAACCACGACCAGTGGTCGATGACGGGCAAACCCCTCGCGAAAGGCTTTGTCGGGCCCGATGGCAAGGTCGAGGAGGTTGCAGGGATGAGCATTCCGCGCCGGCCCGGGGCTCTGCCCTGGCGCGGGATGCGGATGGTCAGCTACGACGAGGCCATCGTCTACGCGGCGTCGCTGGGCTACCGCCCGCAGCCGGCAGACCTGCACTGGGAAACCCCGTTCGGCACGTCGCCGGACCTGGGCACCCGCGAGGCGCGCATCACCTCGGCACGGGGAGACAGCGCCTATGTCTGCGACCTGTCCTATCTCGTCGAGCCGGTCGAGGGGCTGTGGCTGCTGTCGATCGACGCGAATGTCTATCTTCCCGACGGCGCCGGAGGCTATGTCGATTGCAGCAAGGAAGGCTGGAACGCGACCCTGCAGCACAAGCCCTATCTGCAGGGCTGGATGCGCGACGTC
Source organism: Vannielia sp. SX4 (assembly GCF_052828525.1). Next base: position 1,405,767 of record NZ_CM128247.1, on the reverse strand, counting down.
GCCGCCCGGGCAAATGCCCGGGGCAAACGGCTGATCGCCTTTTCCCACTACCCGGTGACCGACGTGTTCCACGGCTGCACCGAGCGGCTGGCGCGGCTCCCCTCCTCGCGGGCAGGTGCGCGGCAGATGCCGCGGAGCGAGGTCGCCACCGCCATCGCCGAAACCGGGATCGGGCTGCACTTCAGCGGGCACTGGCATGTGAGCGCCACGGCCCCTGCCCCGGTCGGACAGCTCGTGAACATCTCGGTGCCGTCCACCGTGGCCTTTCCCGCCGGCTGGAAATGCCTCAATCTCGACGCGGAGAGCGCCCGCGTCAGCGACCGGGCCGTGACCCGCGTGCCCGGCTACGACGCCTGGTTCGGCCGCTATGCCGCCGAAGTCGCCCGCACCGGTCGCGACGCCTCGGCCATTGGCGCCGCGGATTACCCCGATTTCCTGTCGCGGCATTTTCGGCAGATCGTGCTACAGCGCCGCCTGAAGGAGGATTGGCCCGCCCGAATGCACCCGATTGTGCGCGAGGCGCGGTTGCCCGAGGTGATCGCCCGGCTTTCCCCGCAGGCGCGCGACCTGCCCGACATCGCCTTCGCCGAGGTCTTCGTCGACTGGTATCGCCTGCGGGAGGCCGGGGGCGGCAGTGCCTCGGGGATCGGCTCGGAGCGTCGCGCGCTCTATGCCGAGCTGGCCCGGGCCTGTGGAGACAACGACGCCGCTGCCGGCTCCGAGGCGGGAATTCTTGCCGTCTTCTTCGAGACCCTGGGCCACCTCCTCACAGGCGCGGACAACACCCGCGCCGCCCTGGACCAGCCGAGCGCGGTGCCCGCACCGTGCTAACCCATCCGCACAGTCTTGCGCCAGACCGGCAGAGCTTCGAAGGCGGAGGTGCTGCCGCTGGACTCGGACGTCAGGATATCGGCGATACGCCTTGCCATCTCGTCCATCGGTTGCCGGAAGGTGGTGAGCTCGTAGGCCGACCAGCGTGCCTGCGGCACGTCGTCGAAGCCGATCACGCAGAGATCGCCCGGAATATCGGCTCCGAAGATGTTGCGGGCACCGTCCATGAACCCGAAGGCCAGCAGATCGGTGACGCAGAACACCCCGTCCGGCGGCTCCGACCGGCCGAGCAGCACGCGCGCCGCCTCCAGGCCGGTGTCGTAGTTGGTGGGTCCGATCCGCGTGACATCGACCTTGACGCCAACCTCGTCGGCGGCCTCGGTGAAGGCGGTCTCGCGCATCATCATCGACGGGGTCCGCGCCTGCGAGGACACGCAGGCCAGCCGCGAACAGCCCGCGCGGCGCAGCAAGGCCAGCGCCTCGCGGCACGCATTGCGGTTGTCGATCCAGATCCGCTCGACACCTTCCGCGTCGTCGGTCCGGTTCACCAGGACCACCCGCTGCCCGTTGGCGAGGCAGCTCTGCACCAGTTTCGCCGAGGGAGAGCCGCTGAGCACCACCGAGGCCTCTGCACGGTATTGCAGACTTTGCCGCAAAGCCTGGCTGACACTGTCCTCGTCACCGCCTGTGTTGATGATCATCGACACCTTGCTGTGATCCTGCAGCTGGCGGGTGACCTTGTCGATCATCGCGGCATGATAGGGCTGGCCGACATCGGCCGCGATCAGGCAGACGATCTTGGAGGGCTCGCCCACAAGGCCCCGGGCCAGAAGATTGGCGTGATATCCCAGTTCTTCAGCGGCCTTCAGCACCTTGCGCCGGGTCGCGGGGGCAACGCTTCCGGCCCCCGAGAAGGTACGGGACACGGCCGACCGCGAGACCCCCGCACGTTCCGCTACCTCGTTGGCGCTCACATAGGACGCCCGGTCGCCTCTGGGGGGGACAGCTCCGCTCATGCACAGCCCTTGCAATCAGTTGCACAAATTTTCATTCGAAAGCCTAGTGGCTTGTCTGGCCGGGCTCAAGGAAAAGCTGCCCCAGACGAGGGGCCGGCTGCCACGGCAGAGGGAGGATGCGCATGACATCGACCCTCCAGCTCATCGACCTTCTCGGCGCCGGGGCCTTGCTTCTCTGGGCGCTGCGAATGGTCAAGTCGGGCATCCTGGCCGGCTTTGGCGCCTCCCTGCGCAACGCTATCGCCAAGGGCACCGGACACCGGGTGAGTGCGGCGCTCTCGGGAATGCTGACCACCATCGCGGTGCAATCCTCCACCGCGACGGCGGTCATCGCGGGCTCTTTCGTGTCGCGCGACCTCATCGTGCCGCGCATGGCGCAGGCCGTGCTGCTCGGAGCCAACCTCGGAACCGCGCTGACCGCCGCGATCCTGGTGCATGATCTGCACTGGCTGGCGCCCGCACTGGTGCTGTGCGGCGTCATCACCCATGCCCGCAGCCGCCTGTCGCGAAGGCGCGGCATCGGCAAGGCACTGATCGGCCTCGGCCTCATGATCCTTGCCCTCGGGTTGCTCGGCGCGGCCACGGCGCCGCTGCGCGAGGCGGAGGTGACCACCGCGATCCTGTCGGCCCTGGCGCAGGGGCCGGTCTTCGGGCTGGCTCTGGCCGCCGCGTTGGCCTTCGCCTCCTCCTCCAGCCTTGCTGTCGTTCTGTTCGTGGCATTGCTGGCCGAGAGCGGCGATGTCAGCCCGCCGCTGGTGCTGGTACTGGTCGCCGGCGCCAATCTGGGCGGGGCGCTGCCGCCCTGCCTCGCCACGGGCGGCGACGGCCCGGAGGCGCGGCGCCTGACCCGCGGCAACCTTGCGGTGCGCGCCGCGGGGGCCGTGCTGGCGCTTGTGACGGCCGGTCTCGCCGGACCCGTTCTTGCCGGGAATGTGCCGGCCGGGGCGAACCTTGCCATCGTTGCGCACGTGGCCTTCAACACCATCCTCCTGCTGGTCTTCCTGCCGCTGCTCGGCCCGCTCGATCGGTTGACCCACCGGGTCTGGCCCGACCCCGAAGGCGCACGCGGCGAGCCCTCCTACCTCGACGACGCGGCGCTCGAAACGCCCGTGCTTGCGCTGGGGGGGGCCGCGCGCGAGGTGCTCCGCATGGGCGATACCGTCACCGAGATGATGGAGATCAACCTGCGCTCGCTGCTTGTCGACGACCCCGGTGCCGCCCGCGCGATCGGCCAGCTGGAGGACCGGGTCGATGCCGCCCTCTCGGAGGTCAAGCAGTACTTCGCACGGCTCGGCCGCACCGATCTGAACGACACCGATGCCGCGCGGATGCGCGAGATCCTCTCCTATGCGATCAACCTCGAGCATGTCGGCGACATCATCGACCGCGACCTGTGCGAGATGGCCCGCAAGAAGGCCGACAGGCAGGTCAGGTTCTCGCCTGCCGGCGAGGAGGAGATCAGCGAACTCTACCGCAAGACCCTGCTGAATCTGGAACTGGCGCAGTCGGTCTTTCTCAGCCGCGACGTGAACCTTGCGCGTCGCCTGACAGCGGAAAAAGTGCATGTGCGCCAGATCGAGGAGAGTTCGCAGAAGAAACACATAGAGCGGCTGCAGAACGGCCAGCCCGAAACCCTCGCCTCGACTTCGCTGCACCTCGACATCCTGCGCGATCTGAAGCGCATCAACGCCCATATCGCCGCGGTGGCCCTGCCGATCCTGTCCGAAGCCGGGGAACTCTCCGCCAGCCGGGTGACAACACTCCAAGACGCGAGTTGACGCCTCCGGCTGATGCGCTCCGGATTTTGCTTCATGTGAACGCAGTATTTTCCGCTGATCTTCTCGGCTCAGCGCCTGGCAGCATCTCGCCACATTCCGGACAGGCTATCGCGAAACCGTTCAAGGCCTCTGCTCGAAATCATCCCAGACAAGTGCCCGTGTCGAGCCGGCAAATTACACGCTGCAGAACCCGCTGGTCGATGGTACGCGGCTTGCACGATCATTGAACGTTGGGACCGCAAGCGATTTTCTTTCGGCTTTCGACAAGGATAAAGGCGTGAGGAATACGGCAACTACTACAACTGAGACTCTGACCGCTGTTCTGGACTTCGTGCAGGATGAGCAGCACCTTGTCTTGGCCCCCTAAAACCGTGCCACTGTACTGTCTGCGAGAGGGGAGATTTGGAACGGCGAGGGAACGACATTCGGACGAAGACATCTTGAAGCTGCTGCGTGAGATCGAGTTGAAGCTCAATGCGGGCGATGACGTGGCTTCTGCGTGCCGCAGTGTCGGGATCAGCGATGCGACGTATTACAACTGGCGGAAGCGTTTCGGCGGGATGGGACGCGCGCAGTTGTCGGAGATGAAGAGCCTGGAGAAAGAGAATGCTCGGCTGAAGAAGATCGTCGGGGAGTTGGAATTGGACAAGCTCGCCCTCAAGGAAAGCCTTAATCACCTAAAGCCCAGGGCCTGACTTCAGCGGAGCCTCGTCAGGCCTTCATTTACACACGCAAGACGCTCGCGACGTCACAAGGACGGACGTGCCGGGTGATTGGTGTGGCGCGGAGCTCCCTAGAGCACCGAACGGCCCCGAGAGATGATGATGCGCTACAGCCAGCGATCATCCGGCTGGCGAAGCAGTACGGTCGAAATGGCTATCGCAAGATTACTGAGCTGCTTCACGTAGACGGCTGGCGGGTCAACCACAAAAAGGTCGAGCGGCTCTGGCGCGTGGCCATAACCTCCCGACAGCGCTTCCTCCCAACGTGCTACGGGACCGAACTGACGTCGAAGGCCATGCTCAAGTGGCAGAAGGGTCGCCGTGTGGAACGGCATTACATCGCGCCGGGAAAGCTGATGCAGAACGGCTTCGTGGAGAGCTTCAACGGCCACCTGCGGGACGTGTGCCTGAACGAGCACCTGTACCTGTCTATGCGCCATGCCCGCCATCTGATTTCGGCATGGCGCGACGACTTTATCTACAACCACCACCGCCTGCACTCGAGCCTCAACGGACTTACCCTGCGGGAACATCACCAACGGTCAGAAGAGGACCAGTACCGGAGCAGAGCTAACTTATAAATGCGGACTCCTAGGGGAGCAGGTCACCAGACCCGATATGCCTTGTTTGAGCCGCGGATCCAATCATGGGCAGCGTCCTGCGCCTCTCTGGGTGCGCTGTATGCAAGTCAGAGTTGGGCGTATGTTCCCATTGCTGAAGTTGAGTACGAGAAATACGGAATTGCCCCGGACGCACCATATGATCCCAACGGTCCTAACCTCTTTTTGGCAGATCCCAGTCACAGGTCGCTAGCAACTGGTTGTGCGCTCCAACTCTGCATCGTGGAGGCAAACAACGTAGATGCGCTGGAAAGATGCATTGCCAAAAATGTCGATGGCGTCGATGACCACAAAGTCGACGATAGCAGTCCGCCAGAGGCCACGTTGGATTACTTGATCTTTTGAAGACGGTCCAACTGGGCCGGTCGCGACACGTCAGGTGGTCCGGGCTTGAAGCGCCCATCTTCCGTGATTCTGAGGGTGGTCTGTTGAGTAAGCTACTTTGTACCCGTTAACTGCGCACGCTTCCGCGCCAGACCATGCGGGATGTCAAGGTTACGGTGTGCGGCAGGTCCGTTGCGTTCTCAGCGAGATAGGCCACGGCCGCGTCGGCGATCTCGCTGACAGGTTGCCGAAAGGTGGTCAGCCCGTAGCTTTCCCATCCGGCCTGCTCAATATCGTCGAAGCCGATCAGTGACAGGTCTTCTGGAATGCGCAGCTTGAAGCGGCTACGGGCGGCGTCGGCCACCCCGCAGGCTATGAGGTCGGTGACGCAGAAGATCCCGTCGGGCCGTTCGGGTCGGGCAAGCAACTCGGTGCCAAGATCGAGCCCGGTGCGGTAGGAGGTGACGCCGCTGTCGACCTCCTGAATCGTCATCCCCGCCCGTGCTGCGGCCTCGCGGAAGCCCTTACCCCGGTCTACCAGGCTCGGCGTGCCGGCAGACGAACTGGCGAAGGCGAGGCGGCGGCAGCCAGCGGCGATAAGGCACGCGAAAGCCTGCGCCCCGGCCTCCCCGTCATCCAGCCTTATACGCAACGCGCCAGGACGCTCCTCGTCGCGGTTGATGAGCACCAGCCGCATCCCGTTGCGGAGGCAGGTCTCGGTGAGTGAGACGTCGGGCATCCCCGATAGCACGATAGCGGCATCGGTGCGGTAGGCGATGGCTTTGCGGACCGCGAAGGCGACACTTTCATCTGACCGGTCAGTGTTGATGAGCATGCCCACCTTGCCCGCGGCCTGAAGCCGGGCCGAGAGCGCGGCCAGAAGGTCGGAGCGGTAGGGTGTGTTGATCTCCGCGGCGATGAGCGCGACGATGCCGGAGTTCGAGGTGAGAAGCCCCCGCGCGAGATGGTTCACATGGTAGCCCAGTGTCTCGGCGGCGGCCTCGACCTTCGCCTTGGTCCTGGGTGAGACCGAGGCGCCGGGGGTGAAGGCCCGCGACACCGCCGCCCGCGAAACGCCCGCCAGCGCGGCCACGTCCTTGGCGCTCACCTGCTTCTTGGATTTCACCGGCTTTGCAATCCTGCGCATTGTGAAGTTCTGACTTCCTAGCCTAATTTCATAACGTTTTGTTGACAACTGGGGATTCGGCTCGCAAAGTCATGCACAGGTGTGCAAAACGCCAAGCCCCATCGTTCGGGGCCAAGGGAGGAAGTCATGAAAGCATTGAAATACGCCCTTCTGGGCGGTGTCGCCCTCGTTCCCGCTGCCGCGATGGCGGACGAGTTGAACCTGATCTGCTCGGCCGACGTGGTGATCTGCGAAAAGCTGGTCAGCGAGTTCGAGGCGAGCCATTCCGACATCGACGTGAATATGGTGCGCCTGTCGTCGGGCGAGGCCTATGCCAAGGTGCGCGCCGAGGGCCGCAACCCGCAGACCGACCTGTGGTGGGGCGGCACGGGCGACCCGCACCTGCAAGCGGCCAACGATGGCCTCTCGGCCGAGTACAAGTCACCGATGCTCGACGAGTTGCAGGACTGGGCCAAGGGCCAGGCCGAGGTGTCGAACTACCACACTGTGGGCGTCTACTCCGGCGCGCTGGGCTGGGGCTACAACACCGAGATCTTCGAACAGAAGGGTATCACCCCGCCGCAGTGCTGGGCCGACCTGCTCGACCCGGCCCTGAAGGGCGAGATTCAGATCGCCGACCCCAACTCCTCGGGCACCGCCTATACCACGCTGGCCACGCTGGTGCAGCTGATGGGGGAGGACGAGGCTTTCGACTTCCTGAAGAAGATGCACGCGAACGTCTCGCAATACACCAAGTCGGGCAGCGCCCCGGTGAAGGCGGCAGCGCGCGGCGAGACCGGCCTCGGGATCGTGTTCCAGCATGACGCCGTGGCACAGGCGGTCGAGGGCTTCCCCATCGCCGTGGTGGCGCCCTGCGAGGGCACCGGCTACGAGATCGGCTCGATGTCGATGATCGAGGGGGCGCAGAACCCGGAGTCCGCGAAGGTCTTCTACGACTGGGTTCTCACCGCCGACGTGCAGAACATTATGCCGGAGGCAGGCTCGTTCCAGATCCCGTCGAACGCCAGCGCCACCCCGCCGAAGGAAGCTCCTGATCTGTCGACCATCAAGCTGATCGACTACGACTTTGCCGAGTATGGCAGCGCCGAGCGGCGGCAGGCCTTACTGTCGCGCTGGGACCAGGAGATCGGCTCGCTGCCGCTCCAGTGAGCTGACCGTGCGCGCACATCCGACTGCGGGAGCGGCCCTTGAGTCGCTCCCGACCGGGCAACCTGACGGACGTATCGCCCCATGACCGAAAGAGACAACCGCAGGCTCGACGTGATCCTCGCGGCCGCAGTTTTCGCGCTTGTGGCCTTGCCCTGGTATCGCGTCCGCTCCGGTTTCTTCAGCTTCGAGTGGCTAGCAGACGTGTTCGGGTCCGAGGCACTCTGGCCCGGCCTGGTGCAGGCGGCCACCGGCCGCTGGCAGCTCTGGCCGCTGCTGCTGGTGCTCGGCGCTGCCGTGGCTCTCCGCCTCACCCGACAGCCCAACCAACGGGGCCTGGCGCTGATGGCCCTGGGGATCGCCGGGGTCGGCTGGATGCTGGCCGAGGGCCTTTCGATCGGGCTGCGCGGATGGAACTGGGGGCTGCTTGAGGCGGGGTTCGGTGAGGTCGCGGGACAGCCGGCCTTCGGGGCGGGCGCGGTCTGCCTCGGGATCGTCTTCGCGCTCTTGGTCGCCTTCGGCGCGGCCGAGCGTGGCGCTCTCAAGGGCGACGCCTTCGTGCTCGGCGCGATAATCCTGCTGATCGGGCTGGTCGGCGTCTTCGTCTTCTACCCGCTGCTGTCGATGTTCACCGGAGCGTTCCAGTCCTTCGACGGCTCCTTCACCACCGAGGGCGTCAGCCGCAACATCGCCGACCCCAAGATCTGGTCGCTCGCCTGCCTCTGGGGCGGCAATTGCGGGGTGGCTTGGCGGACGTTCTTCCTTGCCCTCTGCACCGCGACCGGCTCCACCTTTCTCGGGCTCGTCTTCGCCCTCGTCGCAACCCGCACCGGGTTTCGCTACAAGAAATCCCTGCGCCTGCTGACCGTACTGCCGATCATCACCCCGCCCTTCGTGGTGGGACTCGCGCTGACCATGCTGCTCGGACGTTCGGGCACGCTGACGCAGGCGATCGAGGCGGCAACGGGGTGGGAGCTGGGGCGCTGGCTCTACGGGCTCACCGGCATCTGGATCGCGCAGATGCTCAGCTTCACGCCCATTTCCTTCCTCGTCCTCATCGGCGTCGTCGACGGCATCAGCCCGTCGATGGAGGAGGCCAGCCAGACCCTGCGCTCCGACCGCTGGCGCACCTTCCGCAAGGTCTCGCTGCCGCTGATGGCGCCCGGCCTCGCCAATGCCTTCCTGATCGGCTTCATCGAGTCGATGGCCGATTTCGGCAATCCGCTGGTGCTGGGCGGCTCGGGGGGCGTGCTCTCGACTGAGATCTTCTTCGCCGTGGTCGGCGCGCAGAACGACCCCTCGCGCGCCGCCGTGCTGGCCACGGTCCTGCTCGGGTTCACCCTCTCGGCCTTCCTCGCGCAGCGGCTCTGGCTCTCGGGGCGCAACTTCGCCACCGTGACCGGCAAGGGCGACGGGGGCCGGCACATCCGGCTGCCGCGCCGAGTGGCCTGGCCGGTCATCACTATCGCCATAGCCTGGGCCGCCTTCACCATCGTGGTCTACGCGATGATCCTCTTCGGCGGCTTCGTGAAGACCTGGGGCCTCGACCACACGCTCACCTTCGAGCACTACATCCGGGCCTTCGGGGTGGGGTGGGACGGCGGCATCACCTGGATCGGCGTGGCCTGGAACAGCTTCTGGACCACCATGGAAATCGCCCTGATCGCCGCGCCGCTCACCGCCGCCGTGGGGCTGCTCACCGCCTGGCTGATCGTGCGCCAGCGGTTCCCGGGCCGCTCGACCTTCGAGTTCGCGCTGATGATGAGCTTCGCCATTCCGGGCACGGTGATCGGGATCAGCTACATCATGGCCTTCAATCTGCCGCCCTTGCAGATGACCGGCACGGCGGCGATCCTCATCGCCTGCTTCGTCTTCCGCAACATGCCAGTGGGCGTGCGGGGCGGCATCGCAGCGATGGCGCAACTCGACGGCTCGCTCGACGAGGCATCGCTCTCTCTGGGCGCAGGCTCGGGGCGGACGATGCGCAAAGTGATCCTTCCGCTGATGCGGCCCGCGATCCTCGCGGCTCTGGTCTACAGCTTCGTGCGCGCGATTACGTCGATCTCGGCGGTGATCTTCCTCGTCAGCGCAAAGTACAACATGGCCACGGCCTACATTGTCGGGCTGGTGGAGAACGGCGAATACGGCATCGCCATCGCCTATTCCTCGGTTCTGATCCTGGTGATGATTACCGTCATCGGCGGCTTCCAGCTGCTGGTCGGCGAGCGCCGCATCCGCCGTGCCGAGGACAAGCCCCAGCCCCAACCGACGGAGCCCGCAACATGACCCAGACCCGAGGCGCGGTGGCGTTTCGCAGCGTCCGAAAGACCTTCGGCGCCTTCACCGCGATCCCCGACCTGACGCTCGACATCGCGCCGGGCGAGCTGGTCACGCTGCTCGGCCCCTCCGGCTGCGGCAAGACCACCACGCTCAGGATGCTCGCCGGTCTCGAAAGCCCGACCGAGGGGCAGATCCTGATCGGAGGGAATGACGTAACGCGCCTGCCCGCCAACCGGCGTGACGTGTCGATGGTGTTCCAGAGCTACGCGCTCTTTCCGCACATGCGGGTCGGGCAGAACGTGTCCTACGGTTTGGAGTCGGGCGGGATGAAGCCGGCCGAGGCGAAGGCTCGCGCCGAACAGGCGCTGGAGCTGGTAGGGCTCGAGGGCCTTGCGGAGCGGCTGCCGGCGGAGCTTTCAGGTGGGCAGCAGCAGCGGGTGGCTGTGGCGCGGGCGCTGGTGCTGGAGCCGCAGGTGCTGCTGCTAGACGAGCCGCTCTCGAACCTCGATGCCCGATTGCGCCGCAAGGTGCGGACCGACATTCGCGAATTGCAGCAGCGGCTAGGATTCACTGCCGTCTATGTAACCCATGATCAGGAGGAGGCGCTGGCCGTGTCCGACCGGATTGTGGTGATGAAGGATGGCAGGATCGCCCAGATGGGCACGCCGAGGGAGCTTTACGAGGCGCCCGTCTCTGAATTTATCGCCGACTTCATCGGCGAGGCGAACGTGGTGGAAGGGCGGGTGCTGTCGGTTGCCGGCGGCGAGGCGCAGGTCGATGTTGGCGGGGTAACGGTGGCGCTGCCGGCGCGAGGCTTGCCTGCCGGCCCGGCCCGGCTCTCGCTGCGCTCCAACGCGCTGCGGGTGAAGACCGAGGGCGAAGGCATGGCGGGCAAGGTCGCCACCTCGGCCTATCTCGGCGACCACGTGGAATACGAGATCGACGGGCCGCTGGGGCGGATATTCGTGGTCGACGATGAAAGCGACGTGCCGCTGCCCGTGGGCACACCCGTCGCATTGGAGGTGCGCCCGCGCGGCGTGGCGCTGATCCCGGAGGAAAGATGACCGAGACCGACATACTCGCCCACAGGCTGGCACGCGCCACGGAGGTGGCACAGGTGGCCGGTGCGCTGGCGCTGAAGTATTTCCACGCCCGCGACCAACTGGTGATCGAGACCAAGCGCCACCCGTCCGACCTAGTGTCGGAGGCCGACCGCGAGGTCGAGACGCTGATCCGCGATGCGCTCGGCGCTGCTTTCGCCGAGGATGCCATGCTGGGCGAGGAGCACGGGCTGACCGAGGGCAGCTCGGGTTTCACCTGGGTAATCGACCCGATTGACGGGACCTTGCCGTATCTCGCCGGTCTGCCCGGGTGGTGCGTATCGATCGGCGGGTGCGACGCGGACGGCCCGGCGCTAGGCGTGATTTATGCCCCCGTTCTGGGCGAACTCTTCGTGGCGGCTCGCGGGCACGGTGCTCTGCTGAACGGCGCTCCGATCCGGGCCAGCCAAGGCGACCTGCGGTCGGGCCTATTGGGGATCGGAGCGAACGACCGGGTCGAGAGTGCGCGGGTCGGGCAGATGTTGACCGGGCTGATGGACGCGGGCTCGTCCTGGGTGCGCTACGGCTCGGGTGCGCTGATGCTGGCCTGGGCCGCCGCAGGGCGCCTCGTGGGCTATGCCGAGCCGCGGATGAGCGCGTGGGACTGCATGGCAGGGTACACGTTGATCACCGAGGCCGGGGGGCGGGTGCTGCCGTTTCCGGACGGATCGGGGCTGACAAAGCCTGCGCCGGTGCTAGGCGCAGCCGCCGCGGCCTATGACGAACTGGAGCGGATATGCGCGTTTGGGACCGAGAAAAACTGGTAGTGGCGAGGAGAGAGAAAACAGCCACGGGCCCATGCGATCTGAGTTTGCTCTTCTTGATCGTGCGAGGGGAGCACCTGACCTTTCTGCGAGCTGAGCCAATGTCTGCTAGGGCATAGACGCATTTTAGCACCAGAAGCGCGGGCAAGCAGCAGCTATGAGCCGATCCCCGACTTTGTCAAAAAGGCGGAGAGCAGAGCTTTGCCGCGATGCCGCGATGCCGCGAGAAAGTGCTCAGTCTAAGTGGAGCCGACCTTCAACACGTTCAAACTATGCAGCGCTGTTTCAGGTCACGCGGAGCGAGCGTTCAAAGCTGCACGAGGATAAACTCGCACCGCCCCGTCCATTCGGTGCATTACTCGGTCTTGAAGCTGGCGCCGCAGGACAACCACGCTCGGGCCTTGTCAGACATGACGATCTACCCGGCTCCAAAGGCCGATCCGCAAAGTACCCGAACGGCGTGCTAATGGGACAGTACCAAATGGATAATCGGCGTGTCGATCGCGGCGGGCACTCTGTCGATCACCTCTTGCGCCTCGGCGATCACCGCGCTGTCATCTCCAATGATCGCACACGAACTGGGCTCCACCTAGGCGGTGAAGGCGTGGAGCCCTCGCCGACTTCGGTGAATGGCCTCTTCATTTCGGGAAAATCCCCTTGGGATGCCAAGACCCTGGCACAGGTGGGGCGTCTCTCGATATTCGGTATCTCAGCCGTGGGATGCAAATCCGGCGGCGAGCGCGTTCAGGATCGTGGTGACGTCCACTTCGGTCAGAACGAGCGGCGGCGACAGGATGATGTTGTTGCCAGACACCCGCACCATCGCGCCATTCTCATAGGTGGTGCGGTGGATTGACCCGATGGTTTTCTTGTCGATCGGGGTTTTCGTGGCGGGGTCCGAAACAAGCTCGAGCGCGCACATGAGCCCATGTCCACCGCGCACGTCGCCGATCAAGGCATGTGTTTCCTGCAGAGCCAACAGCCCTTCATGAAGCTGCTTGCCGCGCGCGGCTGCGTTGTCCTTGACCGACAGGCGCTCGGTTTCCTTCAGGCAGGCGATGGCGGCTGCAGCACCTACGGGGTGCCCGGAATAGGTATAGCCGGACCCGATGGCCCCCTTGCCGCGGGTGTCGGCTTCGAACACTTCCGCGACAGCGTCAGAGATCATGACTGCACCGAAGGGGAAGTACCCGTTGGTGATGGCCTTGGCGGTGCACATCATATCCGGCTGCACGCCCCAGTGGCGCGACCCGCTCCAGCTGCCGGCGCGACCAAAGGCGGTGATGACCTCGTCGGCGATCAGGAGAATTCCGTGGCGGTTGCAGATCTCGCGCACGCCGGGCATGAAACTTTCATGGGGTGGGATCACCCCCCCGGCCCCAAGGATCGGCTCCATTATGAAGGCTGCGATGGTGTCAGCCCCCTGAAACTTGATCTCATCCTCCAACGCGGCAAGGCACAACTGGGCAAGGCGCTCCGGATCGGTTTCGTTGAAGGGGTTGCGATAGGTGTAAGGCGCGGGGATATGGTAGCAGCCCGCCATCAGCGGTTCGTATTGCGTGCGGAAATTCGCGTTGCCATTGACCGAAGCCCCGAGGGTATGGGTCCCGTGATAGCCCTTCTTGAGACTCAGGAACTTCACCCGGCCCGCCTCTCCGCGCACCTTGTGGTACTGGCGCGCCAGCCGCAGCGCGACCTCAACGGAATCCGATCCGCCAGAAGTAAAGAACGCGCGGCTAAGCCCATCGGGCGCAAAGAAATCTCTGAGCATCCAGCTGAGCTCGATCACCGCGTCGTTCGATGTTCCGCGGAAAATCGAGTAGTAGGGCAATTTGTCCAGCTGCCCGGCAATCGCCGCTTTCACGGGCACGCAAGAATAACCAAGGTTCACGTTCCAGAGGCCGCCAACGGCATCCACTGTACGGTGGCCATCCACGTCGACGATCTCGACCCCTTCGCCTTCTGTGATGATATCAGGCGGGTTGGCGAGGCTGTCAGCGGGATGCGCCATCGGGTGCCACAGATGGCGGGCGTTGTTTTCCTTGAGAAAATTTATGTCTTTCATGGCAGCACCTTGTCGGCTTGCAGCATCCCCAGCGCGGTTGCATAGCTCTCGCCTGGACGGGTTACATCGAAGTGGACGAAGGGCATGCCAACCGCTTCGGCACCCTTCAGGTTCTTTTTCTGGTCATCGACAAAGACGCAGTCCGAAGCGGGCATCCCAAGGCCATCCGTGACAAAGTCAAGGGCCCGCGTGTCGGGCTTCAGGATGCCCGTATAGGTCGCATCCACGATCAAGTTGAAATCGGCCAGGAACGGCAGCTTCTTGCGGAAATCCTCGCCATAGAAGAGGTCGAGCTCATTCGACAGGATCGCAAGACGGTGACCTTCGGCCTTGGCCTGCGCGATGGCGTCCAGCGCCTCGGGACGGATCACTGCGGCCGGATCGGCCCCGCGCACCCGGGCGATGAATTGCGGAAATTCCGTCCACGTCTCGCCGATCAGCGCCCCGGTCTCGGACATGCGCAAGGTCCAATAGTCGCGCTCGGTCATCTCGCCGGCCTGCATTGCCCGCCAAGGGGCGTCAGCCTCTGGTGCAAACGGCCCGCGCCAGTCCAAGGTTCCGGGCGCAAGGCCGAGGGCGGCCTCGGACAGGGCGTGTGTTTCGAACAGGGTCTTCGAGATCACCCCGCCAAAGTCGAGAACAAGGGCCTTGGTCATAGCTTGATCCACGCCGTCTTGAGGTCAAAGAACTTGTCGAAGGCGTGCAGAGACTTGTCATGCCCGTTGCCGGATTGCTTGACACCGCCCAGTGGCACTGTGACGTCCGCGCCGCCATAGGTGTTTACATGGACGACGCCCGCCCTGATCGCCCGCACCATCCTGTGAGCGCGCGACAGATCGGCGGTCCAGACCGCCGCGGCCAGGCCAAACTCCGTATCGTTGGCGATGCGAACGGCCTCTTCCTCCGTGTCGAAGGGTATGACCGCCAAAACAGGACCGAACACCTCGTGCTGAGCAACGGCATCCCCCGGCTGCACCCCCGCAACGATCGTCGGCGCCATGAAGAAGCCGCCAGTCTCTTGAAGGATGCGCTCACCGCCCGTCACGATCTGCCGACCGGCGGCCCGCGCCTCAGCGACGAACCGCAGGTTCTGTGCCAACTGGCGTTCGGAGTTGATCGCGCCTGCCGAGGTTTCGGGATCCAGCGGATCACCGACCTTCATCGCCTCGGCATGCACTTTCAGCTTTTCGACAAAGGCGTCGTGGATGCTGCGTTCGACCAGCAGGCGCGAGCCCGCAACGCAAACCTGCCCGGAATTGCGGAAGGTTCCATGGGCCGAAACCTTGGCCGCCTCGTCGAGATCGGGTGCGTCAGAAAAGACCACGTTAGGCGACTTGCCACCAAGCTCGAGATAAACCCGTTTGAAGTTCGACCGCGCGGACGCCTCAAGCAAGCGCCGCCCAGTTCCGCCGGACCCGGTGAACACCAGAACATCCACATCCATGCTTTCGGCAATGGCTGCGCCGACCACGGCGCCCTCTCCGGTGACGACGTTCAGCACGCCCGGCGGCAGCCCTGCCTCCAACGCCAGTTCGGCAATCCGGAGAAGGGTGAGAGACGCGGTTTCGGCAGGCTTGAGCACCACGCTGCACCCGGCGGCCAAGGCAGGACCCAGCTTCCATGCCCCGATCATCAGCGGGAAGTTCCAGGGCACGATGGCCCCGACCACGCCCACCGGCTCCTTGTGGATCAAACCCAGCGTGCCCGGCGCTGTTGGCGCGATCTCACCGTAAACCTTATCAATGGCCTCGGCGAAGTAGCGGATCGTTCCGGCGGCGGACATCGGCTCGGCCTTCAGCGCCATGGAGATTTCCGTGCCGTTGTTGCGCACGCCAAGAACCGCCAGTTCGACCGCATTTGCCTCGATCAGGTCGGCCCATTTCAGCAAGACCTTCTTGCGCGCGGCGGGTGCCAGACCAGCCCAGCGACCGTCATCGAAGGCGCGGCGGGCTGCAGATATCGCAGCTTTTGCATCGTTTGGCGTACCGCGTGCCATTGTCGTCAGCACAGCGCCGTCCAAGGGCGATATCACATCCATGGCGGTGCCATCGCTGGCAGCGCGCGCCTCTCCATCGATCAGGTGGAGAGCGGGCGGGACGGGCGCCCCGGACAGATCTTGCAGTTGGGCTTTGCTTAGCATTGGTTCATTTATATCACCGGCGGTCCATATATCGTTCCAGAGTGCCAGGTGCTTGTCAATCCTGAATTGGCACGCAGCATCGAAACCCAAGGGTTGGCGCGCCGGCCCTTGGGAAAGCTGCAAACGAGAATGTTCGATTTTCAGAGACTTAGGCGTCGCCCATCAAAGCCGTGACCAGGTCGGAGTACTTCCGGGGCCGCTGGCCGCCCAGCCCGTCAGTGATGGTAGAGGCGGCACGCAGGACCGCGCCCATGGTCAGCTGTCGCTGCTCGTCGGTCATTCTGTGAGATGGCGTAGACACCGACACAGCCCCGCAGGCTATGCCGGTTCTGTCGAAGACGGGTGCCGCGATGCCGTGCACATCTTCCTCGTTGGTCTGGTCGGATTCGGAGAATCCTAGTTGCTGCACAGCTTCCACCCGCGCGCGCAACTGCGAGGCCTCGGTCACCGTGAACCGCGTTTTGGCCCTGAGCGAGGAAGACAGCACGCGCTTGAGCAGCGCATCGCCGCCAAACGCTAGGACGGCCAAGCCCGACGCGGTGCTGTGATAGGGCAAGACCTCGCCCGCGATCAGCGAGACGCGACTGCCCTTTTTGCTTTCGCAGGTGGCAATGTTGGCAAGCGCACGACCGGAGATGAGCGAGGCATGAGCCGTCTCACCAGTCTCGGCTGACAAGGTATCCAGAATAGGCTGTACGATGGAACTGATTGGAAAGGCGGTCTCTCGCACGCGCGCCAGCCGCAAGACACCGGCCCCGAGCCGATATAGTCGGGAATCAGCCTGTTGCTCGACCAGCCCGCTTTCCGCCATCGCCCCCAGCATCCGGTGAACGGCCGCCTTGTCGACGCCTGACCTGCGCGCCAATTCGGACAAACCCAGCTCCGGCTCATCCTCGGAAAAATGCTCTAGTAACATCAAAGCTTTCACAACGGTGGATGACATCAGCTCTCCTTTAGACAGTGGCGGCGCACCTGTGGTGGGTACTGAATAATTGACAAGAAACAGTCCATTGCGTTAGCATCACCAGCGTTGTCAATATATCACCGACAGGGAAATCGTCAATGACCAAAGCAAAAACCATCCTCGCCGGCGCACTGCTTGCGGCAGTCGCGGTACCCGCTTTCGCAGAGTATCCCGAGAAACCTGTCAGCTTTGTTGTGCCCTTCCCCCCGGGCGATCTCGAAGACGTGCTGACCCGCATGATCGCCGAAGACTTCGAAGCCGAATACGGCGTTGCGGCTGCGGTTGTGAACCGCCCGTCTGATGGCGGACCCTTCCCCGGTGCAGCGTCGGTCGCCAATGCCCCGGCTGATGGCTACACGATCGGGTCGTTCGTGGTCGATGTGCCGGTCGTCGGCCCGCATGTAGGTGTTCCGGGGCTGAACCCTGATCCATTCGAACCGCTTGGGATTTTCCTGACCTATCCGTTCTTGATCGCCGCCAGCAAAGAAAAGCCCTACTCGACCCTCGAAGAGCTGGCTGCCCACTCCTCCGACAACCCGCAGATCCTTGGCCATTTCGGATCATTCCTGCTGCCGACGCAGGCGACGTTCGCCGCCGCGAAAGAGTTGGGGTTCGAATGGGGCGGCGAAGCCTCATCCGGGGCTTTGGATTGCAACTCGCTGGCTTCGGGCGACTTTGACGTAATCAACACCACGATCCAACAGGTGCTGCCATGCCTGGACGATCTGAACATCCTTGCCACCATCACCGAAACGCCGATCCCCGTGGTGCCCGATGCGCCGACCCTGACCTCGATCGCGCCGAGCCTGAATATTTCGTTGTGGAACGGACTGTTCGTTCACAAAGACACCCCTGCCGATGTGCGCGAGAAGATCGTCGCTGTCGCGAAAAAGACGATGGCTTCGGACCGGGCGATGGAGCTGGCCGCGCAGACCGGCGCGATCATCTACTGGCAAGATGCCGACGCCTCCACAGCTCGGATCGCATCAGACATTGCCGTATCGAGTGCGATCAACGCGATCCTCGAAGAGTAGATAACCCGCATTCAGGCGCGCCACGCTCGGCGCGCCTGAATCATTCTGGGAGGGAAGATGAGCACCTACGCACAAGACGAACCCCATGTTTTCCCGGAGGGCCGGAAGCGCGGTGAATTATTGTTCAGCTTCCTCCTGCTCTTTACCGCTCTTGCACTGCTAGCCGCGCTGCCTTGGCAGACCACATGGTTGGACGGCAAGGACCTTGCCGCGCAGCCGAGGTTCTGGCCCGCCCTGTCGCTTGGCGGCGTCGTCGTCTTTGCGGTTCTTCACGCGGTTCTGCGCGGCAAGCTGGACCGGACACCGGGCCGCTGGCTTGAAGGGCTGACCTGGATCCGTTCGCTGGAATTCATTGGCTGGTACATGCTCTATGTCGCGGCGATCCCGGTGATCGGCTACCTGCTGGCGACGGTGACTTTCTGCACCTTGCTGGCGCTTCGGGTCGGGTATCGCGGAAAAACGCTGCTTTGGGCCGCGCTCTTTGGCCTTTGCGTGGTGCTGTTTTTCAAATCGGCCATGAACGTCAAGATTCCCGGCGGAGCGATCTATGAACTCGCCCCCGACAGTCTTCGTTACATTCTTCTGCGCTATTTCTGAGGCTCCAATGGAATTGCTTTCCTCCAGCATTGAAATCATTGCGCGGTGGGATGTGCTGCTTGCGCTGCTCATCGGCGCGATCGGCGGTGTGATCGTCGGGGGCATGCCTGGTGTTGGGGCCGCTGTCGCCATCGCCATCGTCCTCCCCGCCACCTTTTCGCTGGAACCCATCGTGGGGCTGACGCTGCTCTTGGGCATCTATGGCTCCTCCATGTTCGGCGGCGCAATCCCTGCCATTCTGGTCAACACGCCCGGCACGCCAGTGAACGCGCTGACCACCTACGACGGCTATCCGATGACGAAACGCGGTGAGGCACGGCGCGCCCTCAGCCTTGCCTATTCTGCGTCCTTCTTTGGTGCGCTGTTCTCGATCTTCGCGCTGATGCTGCTTGCGCCGGTTCTGGCCAAGATCGCACCGATGTTTGGCGCACGAGAGATCTTTCTTGCCGCTCTCTTGGGCATCCTGCTGGTTATCGTCACCCATCGCGGTCAGGTCCTGGCCGCAGCCATGCTCGCTTGCGTCGGGATTTTCCTGCAGACCATCGGCATCGAGAGCGCCGCCTACACCCAGCGCTACACCTTCGGGATGGGCTGGCTGCAATCCGGTGTCGACCTGATCGTCGTAGTGCTAGGGCTCTTTGCCATCAGCCAGGCGTTGATCCTGTTCATGGACAAAGACAGCAAGATCAAACTGCCCGAGGTGGAGAAAGTCGGCTTCATTGCCCAGATGAAGGACCTCTGGGTCTACCGCCGGATCGCCACTGTCGGTTCATCCTTCGGGGTGTTCTGCGGGATGATCCCTGGCGTGGGCGAGTTCATGTCACAATTCATGTCCTACTCCTACGCTCAGCGAACCTCTAAAACCCCAGAGCTCTTCGGCAAGGGCAACCCGGAGGGGATCGTTGCCTCCGAGGCCGCAAACAACTCCGTCCCCGCCGCTGCGATGATCCCGCTCCTGGCGCTTGGTATCCCGGGCGAGGAACTGACCGCGATGATGCTCGCGGTGTTCTATGTTCACAACGTGATCCCCGGCCCTCAGCTTTTCTCCGGGCAGATGGACTTCGTACTGGCGCTTTATCTCTGCCTTTTGCTGCTCAATATCATCGTCGTCGTGTTCCTATTCTTCGCGACGGGCAAGTTGATGAAGGCCATGACGATCCCGAACCGCTTCCTCGGCATGATGGTCCTGACCTTCAGCCTGATCGGGGTCTACAGCTTGCGCAATTCGCTGACCGATGTCGCGATTGCCAGCGGCTTCGGAGTTTTCGGCTTCATGCTGAAAAGGCTCGACTACCCGACGTCGCCCATCATCTTAGGCATCGTTCTGGGAAAACTGATGGAAGACAAGCTGCGTACCGCCATGGCCCGTGTTCGGGATCCTTGGGATTTCATTGACCGGCCCATCGCGTTCATTCTCTTCTTGATGATCGTGGTCGCACTGGTCGTGCAGGCAAGAACGGTCTGGAGGGACCGCAAGGCCGCAAAAGCCGACACACAAAATTCACGCGAGGCTCAGGATGCATGATCTCATTGACCGCCGTCGCGCCCTGCTCGGGCCCAACGTTTCCACCTTTTACGACGATCCAGTCCATATCGTGCGGGGCGAAGGCGTCTGGATGTGGGACGCCGAGGGCAACAAGTACCTCGACTGTTACAACAACGTGCCGCATGTGGGACATTGCAACCCGCGCGTGGTGGATGCGATTTGCGAGCAGGCGCGCACCCTGAACGTGCATACCCGCTATCTGCACGAGGGCATCCTGAACTATGCTGAACGGCTGACCGCAACGTTCGACGATCCACTGGACACTGCGATCCTGACCTGCACCGGATCCGAGGCCAATGACATCGCGCTCCGCATGGCCGAGGCGATGACCGGCAAGCGTGGGATCGTGGCAACTGACGCCACATACCACGGCAACACCACGCTGGTCTCGCATCTGTCCAAGTCGAATGTGCCAGAGGTGGGCTTTGGGCTCGGCGGCTACTTGCGCCATGTGGAGGCGCCCGACAGCTACCGCATCCCCGACCCGGACGGGCAGCGCTTTGCCGCCAAGGTGCAGGAGGCGATTGACGATCTGGAAGCATCGGGCATCGGATTTGCGGCCCTGATCGTCTGCCCTCTCTTCCTGAACGAGGGCTTTCCGACCCAAGCCGAAGGCTGGCTGAAACCTGCCGCCGAGGCGGCGCGCCGCGCCGGGGGGCTCTTGATCTGCGACGAGGTGCAGTCGGGTTTTGGCCGCTGCGGCTCCCATTTCTGGGCCCATCAGCGGCAGGGCGTGCCCCCGGATATCGTCTGTATGGGCAAACCCATGGGCAATGGCCACCCGGTCGCGGGCCTCGTGACCACGACCGAGATCATGGCCCGGTTCCGGGGTTCGTTCCGCTATTTCAATACCTTCGGCGGCAATCCCGTTTCCTGCGCGGCCGCCATGGCGGTGCTGGAGGAATTGGAGGCCCGGGACCTGCAAGCCAATGCCTTGAAGATCGGCAAGCTCGCCGCAGAGCGCCTGCATGCCCTGGCCGAGAAATACGAGGTTATCGGCGACGTGCGCCAATCCGGAATGGTCTTTGGAGCGGAATTCGTGCTGGACCGCGCCACCAAGGAGCCGGCCAGCGCCTATGCCGACCGCATCATCAATGCCATGCGACATCGCGGCGTGATCCTGTCCAAGCTGGGGCGCCACAAGAACACGCTCAAGATCCGCCCGCCCATGCCCTTCTGCGAAGACCATCTGGATCTGTTGATCGACACGCTCGACGGCGTTTTGGCCGACCACCCCGTTGCCGCATGACCGACCCCGTCGAAAAGGCGCTGGCCCTTTGGGGCATGACGGGCGCAAGCTGCGATTTCGTCGCCGGACGCGAGAACCGTGTCTACAAGGTGATGCATGAGGGTGCGACCTATGCCCTGCGCTTCAAACGTCCGGGCTATCGCGACCTTTCGGAATTGACCTCGGAACTGGACTGGCTGGCCGAAATGGCCCGCGCGGGCCTTGGCGTCCCTGCCCCCCGCCCCAGCCGCAAGGGAAAACTGCTGGAGAGCATCGACGGCCACTATGCCGATCTGATCACATGGCTGGGCGGCTCCCCGCTGGGCCGCAGCCGCGAACCTTTGACCTTGGGTTCCCCCCTGCGGACCTTCACTGACCTCGGCGCGGAAATGGCGCGGCTGCATCTCGCCTGCGACAGTTGGACCGCGCCGGAGGGCTTCACTCGCTGCCACTGGGATGCCGAGGGTCTGCTGGGGGACGCACCGCTTTGGGGCCGGTTCTGGGAAAACCCCACGCTCGATGCCCCGACCGCAGCGATGCTGCGCGACTTTCGCAGCCAGGCCGCGCGTGCGCTGGCCGCGCTCGAGCTCGACACCGGGCTGATCCACGCTGATCTTGTGCGCGAGAATGTGATGATCGACGGCACCGATCTCTACCTCATCGACTTCGACGATGGCGGCTATGGCTACCGGCTCTTCGACGTGGCCACGGCGCTGCTGAAGAACCGGGCCGAGCCGAACTACCCCGCACTGAAACAAGCGCTACTCGACGGCTACCTCAGCATCCGCCCTCTCGACATGAGCCATCTCGATCTGTTCCTCGCCCTGCGCGCCGTCACCTATGTCGGCTGGATCGTACCCCGCATGGGAGAGCCCGGGTCGTCCACGCGCAACACCCGGTTCATCAAGGACGCGCGTGACCTTTGCGGCGCATGGCTCGCCCAAAGCGCGGCACATCAGGGAGGCTGACACATGAGCAAAACCATTCTGGTTATCGGCACGTTCGACACCAAGGACGCTGAGCTTGGTTACCTGATTGGCAAGATCAAAGGGCAAGGCGGGAATGTGCTGACCATGGATGTCAGCGTTTTGGGCGATACTGCGCAACCCATCGATATCACCAAACATGAGGTGGCCGCCTCCGCCGGTGAGACCATAGACAGCCTCATCGCTCTCGGCGAAGAGGGTGAGGCCTTCGAGAAGATGAGCGCCGGGGCCGCCGCGACCACGCTAAGGCTCTACAAGGAGGGCCGCATCGACGGGATGATCTGCCTTGGCGGCACGATGGGCACCGATCTGGCGCTGGACTGCGCCCAGGCTCTGCCCATTGGCGTGCCGAAATACATTGTCTCAACGGTCGCTGGGTCCCCCCTCATCTGTGCAGAGCGTATGGCGGCGGATGTGCAGTTCATCCTCTGGGCCGGCGGGCTCTATGGTCTCAATCCGCTGTGCAAATCCTCGCTCAGCCAAGCCGCAGGCGCAGTTCTTGGCGCGGCCGAGGCGGTCGAGCCGCCCGCCTTCGACCGGCCCGTGATCGGCATGACCTCGCTCGGCTCATCCTGCCTGAAATACATGAAACGCCTGCATCCCGAGCTGAGCAAGCGCGGGTATGACGTGGCGGTGTTCCACACGACCGGCATGGGCGGCATGGCATTCGAGCGACTGGCTGCAGACGGGGCCTTCGCCTGTGTCATGGACTTCTCCCTGCAAGAACTGGTGAACGTTCTGCACGCTTCGCTCGTTTCGGCAGGGGCGGACCGGCTGACAGGCGCAGGCCGCTCGGGCACACCGCAGATGGTCGCCCCCGGGGCATCGGACATCCTCGATCTGGCGGGCTGGCAGGAGATCCCCGCGCGGTTCACCGACCGCCCCTTCCACCAGCACAACCGCTTGATCAAGAACGTCGCCTTTAACGCGGGGGAGCGCGCCGTGCTGGCCGACGCGATTGTCGAACGCCTCGCGGGCGCAACCGGCCCAACCGAATACTTCCTACCCCTGCACGGCATTGAGGAATGGGACAAACCCGGCGAACCCGCCCATGACCCCGAAGGCCTCGCAGCCTTCATCGCCGCCAGCAAGAGTGCCGCAAACGGGCGGGTACAGATGACCGAGCTGCACTGCCATATCAACGACACGGCCTTCTGCGACGCGGTGCTGGCCAAGCTTGACGCCTGGGTCGCAGAGGGGATCGTGCCAAGCGGCGTAAGAGCATGAGGCGCTCTGCAGACAAGACCGCTCTAAACACCGGCGCAGGTACAGGGATCAAGGCCGCAGTGGCTCAGTGTTTGGCGAAGAACGGCGCAGAAGCCCTTCCCATGGGCCACGCGCGGAGCCCCTCGAAGCCGTCACACCCCTCAAGAACCGGGTTCGACGGAATTGCCGCGATCACATCAAGCGACAGGTCCAGACGGTCCTGCTATTCGGCGTCGATGTTGTAGCCATAACCGGCTTGGCCGCCCCATGCGGGACTTCCAGAGCGCGGTGCACTGCCGGCCGCTCGCACGTTCGCGCGGTCTTCGGGCGACAGCCTGCCTTGCGCTGCAAACGATCGGACAAGCCGGCTTCATTAGCAAAGTATTCGGCGCCCATGGCCGCGCGCATATGGTTCGGGGCAAGATCGATTTCAGTCGTGGTGCGAGGTACGCATTTTGCCCAGAGCGCCCGCCCTGCGCTAGGTTTGGGATGTATCCTCCGTTACGTCTTTGACGCTTCGAACGAGCCATGGGAGGTCCGTTTCACCGAGGCGCGCGACGTTCACCCGGCCGCCCTTCACGACGTGGATGCCATGATCGCGGGTCAGCGCTTCCTCTTGTGCATCCGTCAATGGCAATAGCGAGAACATGCCCGATTGTTCTGCGATGTAGGCGAGCTGCCCAGTGCCGAGCAGGTGACGCTCGGTATCGACAATCTGTTGGCGCACCTTGGCGACGCGTGCGCGCATTTGATCGAGGTCGGCCAACCAGAGCCGTTTGAGGCTCGCGTCCTGCAAGATCGTGCGCACCACGGATGGGCCATGATCCGGCGCATGGGACGCGCCGGAGCGGACGATTGCGGACACGGCACGGTGCATCCGGCCCCGGTCGCGCGCTCGCGTTTTCACAAACAGTGCCCCAGCCCGGTCGCGGTAGATGCCGAAGGATTTGGACAGGGTGATGCAGACAATGCACTCAGGGAACCGGGCAGCAATCTTGCGGGCCATAGTGCAATCAGCGTCCCAGCTTTGGGCGAAGCCCAGATAGGCAAGGTCGATCCAAGGGATGATCCCGCGCGCCTCCAGAATCTCCAACAGCGCGTCGAAGTGTTCCGGGCTCATATCGGCGCCGGTCGGGTTGTGGCACACGCCCTGCATGAGAAAGACATCGCCGGCTTTGGCGGCTTTCAACCCGTCCAGCATTTGGTCAAAGGTAATCTGGGCCTTGAGCCGGTCGTAATACGGCACTTGGGCAAACCGCGCATGGGCCGCCCTCAGGATCGGGACGTAGTTGCCATAGGTCGGTGTCTGCAGCCAGACGGTGGGTGGCTTTGGCATCTGAGCCAAAAGGTCCGCCATGACCCGGAGGGCCACGGCCCCACCGGATGTCTGAGCGGACACCCAGCCGTCGTCGAAAGCATCGCCCATGATCTCCTGCCCGAGCACGCGGCAATAGTCGGCATTCCCTGTCAGGGCGAGGTAGGACTTGCTGGTCTGGGTCTCGACCAGCTTTTGTTCGGCCAGTTTCACGGCATTCAGGACAGGTGTTTGGCCAAACTCGTCCTGATAGATACCCACCGTCAGGTTGAGTTTATCTTCGCGGGGATCAGCCGCGAAATAGTCGGCCCCGATCATGATGGGGTCGACGGGATAATCCTCAACCTGTTCAAACATCCTGCGTCAGCCCTTTTCCAAGATACCTGTCGTGACCAGCGTCTCGAAGTACTCAACCTTCAGGTCAAAGGATTTCAGAAGCTTCTGGGTGCTCGGCTTGACCACCGCATCGTCGAATGCCCCCTGTTCGAAATGCCCCGCCGACGCAAGATCTGACCAAAGGCTGGTCACGACCAGCTCGCAATCGGTTCCATTCACCTTGACGGCAAGAGACGCGCCGAGATGACCGGGCAATCCAGCCATCTCCTGGAATGTGCTTCGCTCCAGATGGTCCGCGTATTGTTGAAGCACCTCTTGAGAGCCCGCAACGGCCCGCCACCATCGAATGATCATTGTTATGCCTTCCCTAATTCGACGGCCCGGTCGCGGCAGGCCGTCATTGCTTTTGCGATCACGGCCCCAAAGCCGTTCTCCTGCATCGAAACAATGGCCGCATGGGTCGTCCCGTTGGGCGATGTGACACGGGCCCGGAGGTCTTCTGGCGCGTCTCCCTTGGTGGCCATGTTGGCCGCGCCAAGTGCCGTCTGCAGGGTAAGCGCCTTGGCATCCTCCGGGGGCAGGCCCAAGGCGGTTCCGGCCCGGATCATTTCTTCGATCATCAGAAAATAGTACGCAGGGCCGCTGCCCGATACTGCCGTGACAGCGTCCAGAAGGTCTTCGCGCTCTACGGTGACGCAAATGCCGAAGGCCTCGATGATCTCCGCGGCAGCTTTTCGTTGCGCTTCGGTCGCATGGTCGTTCAAGTAAAGCCCTGTCGCCCCCAGACCGAGCAGGGCTGGCGTGTTGGGCATGGTGCGTGCGACGGCCACCGGCCCGAAGAGACCTTCAAGCGTTGCAGTTGTGACCCCGGCCGCAATGCTAAGGATGAGCTTGCCAGATAGGTCTGCGCGCATCTGCTCGGCAACGGCAGGAATGACCTGAGGTTTGACGGCCAGCACGACGATGTCAGCGGCAGTGGCGTCGGCTACATCGTCCGTCGTGTGAACGTTGTGGTCACTTTGCAGACGGTCTCTCTGGTCGGCGTTCGGGTCGATAACCGTGATCCGCGTCGGCTCCCAACCGCTGGCGATCATGCCTCCGATGATGGCCGACGCCATGTTGCCGCCGCCGATGAATGCAATCTTTTTCATGGCTCAGAACATCGTGTTGTCGTGCGCGATGTGCTCGGGGATAGGCTGAATGACATCCCAGTGCTCCACGATACGACCATTCTCCAGCCGGAAGATATCCATGACCGCAGACCCGCGATCATCCTTGTTTTGTGTCCAATGGGCGTGAACGGTCACGTGGTCGCCCTCGCAAAACATGCGCTTGATGTCGAAGTACGACTCAGGGTTCTTGGCGAAGGTCTCCTTGAAGTTCTCTCTGAATGCCTCCACCCCATCGGCGACGCCGGGATTGTGCTGGGTGTAGGTTTTCCCGACATAGGCGTCCATGGCCTCGTCGACCTTATGCTCGTTGAAAACGGTCTCAAGAAACCCCCTGACGACGCGCTTTTTTTCTTCCGGTGTGCTCATGATAGGCCTTCCGATCTGCTTTTGGCGTTGAAGTCTCTTTGCCCGTGCTCCGGCTAAAGAGCAGGGGCGGTGATCAGTCCCGGACTGGCATTTTTTGCGCCCCTCTGCCCGGGTGATGGACACTGCAAGTGGATGCAACGTTGTCCAAGGTTCAGAAGCTCGTGATCACGGTTGCGCCGACCGACTGGAACTTGTCCATGTTCATAAGCGCCTCGGGGGCGGCGTCGATGCCGATCTTGTCGCCGACCAGCCGGGCCGGGTTCAGCTTGCCGCTCTCGACCATATCGAGCATCGCGCCATAGCGGTGCGCCTGCATCCCGTGGGAGCCAAGCAACTCGATTTCCTGCCCCACGATCTTGGGCATCGGAATCGCAGGGGCCGCGTGATCGCCCAGCATCAGACCCACCTGAATGTGTTTGCCCCGTGGGCGAAGGCACAGGATCGAGTTGGTCATCGTCGCCGGATGCCCAAGCGCATCGAGCGAAACATGTGCGCCGCCCTTGGTGATCTCCTTGATCGCCTCGACCACGTCCCCCTTGCCATCAATGGCCGCAACCGCGCCAAGCTCCTTGGCCAGAGCCAGTTTTGCCGGGTCGAGATCGACGCCGATCACGTTTGCCCCCGCCGCGCTGGCGATCATCACTGCCGAAAGGCCGACGCCGCCGCAGCCATGCACGGCGACCCACTGGCCCGAGCTGACCTTGCCTTGGTCGATCACGGCGCGGAACGATGTGGCGAACCGGCAGCCAAGGCTCGCCGCAGTGGCGAAATCCATCGTCTCGGGCAATGCGACCACATTCAGATCAGCCTGATGGATCGGCACGTATTCGGCAAAGCTGCCCCAATGGGTAAAGCCCGGCTGCTCCTGATGCAGACAGACCTGCTGGTGACCGGCATGACATTCGCTGCATGATCCACAGCCGCAGATGAACGGCACAGTGACCCGATCGCCCACCTTCCAGTTCTTCACGTCCTTGCCGACCGCCTCGATCACGCCGGCCAGTTCGTGGCCGGGGATATGCGGAAGGTCGATGTCGCTATCGTGACCCATCCAGCCGTGCCAGTCGCTGCGGCACACTCCGGTGGCTTCGACCTTCAGGACGACCCCATGCGCTTCGGGCACAGGGTCCGACACGTTGACAACTTTGGGAGCCTCTTGGAACTTCTCGAACAGGACAGCTTTCATGGCAGGGCCTTTCGGTTGGATCGACTGTTTGGGTGGAAGCTATCAGCCCTAGATGAAATTGCCTTGCTGTTCTGCCCCTTGATTCGCATAATCAGGGCAGAAAACCCTCGCCATGAGGAAAATTTGAGGGAGCTCTTCCATTGGCGGACATCGACGCAGTCAGTGCGCAAATTCTCGGACTTCTTCAAAGCGACGGGCGCATGACCAACGCCAAACTGGCTTCGCAGCTGAACATGAGCGAAACCCCCTGCTGGCGACGGCTCAAAAAACTGGAGGAGACGGGCATCATTGAGGGCTATCAGGCCCAGCTCAATCGCCGCAAGCTGGGGCTGGGTGTCATGGCTTTCGTTCAGCTGAGCTGCTCAGAACACGATCAGTCCGCCACCGCCGAATTCCAGCGTATTATCGAGGTCACACCCAATATACTCGCTTGCCACAACACCACGGGCGAGGACGACTTCCTATTGATCGTGGTCGCACGTGATTTGGACGACTACAGCGCCTTTGTTGACAGCACATTGCGGCGTCTACCTGGAGTAACCAGCATTCGCTCGAACCTGTCACTCAAGGAGATGAAGGCCTCGAGCAAGCTGCCTGTGCGCGGTTTGGAGCGATAATCAGTACGCGTTCTCAGATGCGGACAATCGGGCCAATCCATCCAAAGGCAGAATTGTCTGCGCACCGGGCGTCGGGCTGGAAGACGATGCTGTTCGGACAGCGGATCGCCGCCTGACATGCGAGGCCATCCGCACGATCAAGACGTCAGATATGCATCGGTTCGCCGTCATCTTGTTACACAAACAACCGGGACTACAGAACTTGCCGAGACCGTTTCTATTTGGTCGGTCTGGACCTCTCATCGGCGCACGCAAAAGCCCCTACCGGAACTTGGCTTTTTCCAGGGCTTCCATCACGTGCTCGATATGCGCATGCATCGCGGACTGGGCCGCGTCCGGGCTACCACTTCGCAGGGCGGCAATGATGACTTCATGGTCTTCGATCCATTTCAGTCTCATCAATGGAGTGCGGATGTGTCTTTGGAGGGCCTGCCACATTGGCCCCGTCATTTCGTCCCAGACCCGTTGCAGGAATTCTAACAGCATTGGGTTTTGAGCGGCGCGCGCAATGGCAAAGTGAAACTCGCGGTCGCCGTTTTCGGTTTCTGTGGCCATCCGGTGTTCTTCGCGCATCTTCTGAACATAGCCGTCGATCGTGTCGAGATCTTCCGCGCTCGCTGCAGATGCCGCTAGGCGGCAGATGTGCGGTTCGAGCGCAAGGCGCGATTGCAGGATGTCGCTCGGGCTGTTCTGGTCGGGCATCGCCGCGGGCACGGCCGCTATCTGGTCGGGTGCCTGAGGGGGCAGCACGAACACCCCCGAGCCGACCTTGATCGTCACCAGCCCGGCAATTTCCAGCGCAAGCAGCGCCTCGCGGATGCACGTTCGTGATACGCCGTACTCGCGCGAGAGATCGCGCTCTGTGGTAAGTCGCTGGCCGGGCTCGAATTCTCCATCTGCGATGCGCGCCTCAAGGCTGTCGGCAACCTGCCGGTACACCCGGACTGGCTTGATCGTCCGGTTCACGGGCGGGCGGCCTGCATCACTTTCCGGCATAGTAGGCTGCCGGGTCGGGCAGCGGAACATGATCGCCGGGAGACGCTGCGTGATCGGCCAGTGCTGCCCGGTCGAACTCGACACCAAGGCCGGGGGCCTCGGAAAGAATGACACGGCCACGTTCCGGTTTTGCGGCCACCTGTGCGATGCCCTGTTCCAAGAAACTCCCTCCTTCGATGTTCTCGACGGGGTAGCACCCGGGTATGGCCCCAGCAACAATTATCGAGGCTTCGAGCGCGCCGTGCGGGGCGATGGTCAGGTTGGCGCAATTGCCCAGGTGGGCGATCTTCAGCCATTCCGAGATACCGCCAACCTTCAACACGTTCGGTTGGAGGTAGTGGACCGCGCCTGAAGAAACATAGCGCCAGAAGCTGGACCGGGTGGAGACCTCCTCGCCCAGTGCGATGGGGGTGGGGGACACCGCGGCAAGACGCGCGTGGCCATCCACGTCGCTGGGCGCCAATGGCTCTTCCATCCAGACCGGATCGAAGCGCGCGTAAGCCGTCACCCGGCGCAGGGCGTCGCCGGGCTTGAAGCGCTGGTTGGCATCGAGCATCAGGGGTCGGCTTCCAATCACCTTCCGGACGGCGGCGATGCGCGAAAGGTCATCCTCCAGGTCCGGGCGGCCCACCTTGATTTTGAAAAGCCGGTTGCCGGCATCGAGAAACGCCCGGGTCTGCTCGACGAGCGCGGCCTCGCTCAGGTGCAGGTTCACCGCACTGGCATAGACTTCGAGGCTGTCGGCGGCGCTCCCGATCAGCCTGCGCACCGGAAGTCCGGCCAACTTTCCACGCAGATCCCACAGGGCAAGGTCGAAGCCGGCAACCGCGAGCGCCGCGATGCCACCCGGCCCCGGCTGATGGCTTCGCTTCCAAATGGCCTGCCACAGGGCCTCATGGTCGTGCACATCTTGCCCGATGAGCATCGGGCCGAGATAGCTCTGTGCGAGGGCGGCGATGGCGATCCCGGCATTGCCCATGGTCGAGCTCCAGCCCGTCCCCGACAGGCCGTTCTCCAGCGTCAAGGTAACTAGGATGTGCTCGTGGTGGGTGATGGCGTGCGCGGCGGAGACCCAGGGGGCTGGGAGCGGCACGCGGAAAACCGAGACATTGAAGCCAGCGATCCGTGAAGACATGTCGTGGCTCATGGCCGGCTCCTCCTTAGGCAATGCTTGGGTCCGCATGGTCTAGCGGTCCAATGGTCCAACCAATCTGTTGACACGCGCAAAATTGGCTGTCAAGTCTCGGGCATCGCTCTAAGCCAGAGCCAACAACATGGGAGGAACCGAAATGCTGTTATCCGGAAAGACCGGACCGACCCGCCGAACCATTCTGAAATCTGGCCTCGCAGGGGCGGCCCTGTTGGGCGCACCGACCCTCGCCAGGGCCCAGGCGTCGACCACGCTGCGCGCCGCCCACATCGAATCCACCGACAGTGCGACCCACAAGGGGTACATCGACTTTGCGGAGCGCGTTGCCGAGACAACCGATGGCGCTGTCGAGGTGAAGGTCTTCCCCGCCGGCCAGCTCGGCAACCTGCGCGACCTCTACGAGGGTATCAAGCTCGGATCGGTCGACATGACGTCCTCCGGGCCCGACTACACCGCCAACATAGCGCCCATCATGGTAACGGCAGCGCTCTACTTCTCCTATCGGGACGAAGCGCACGCGGACTCCCTGCTCGACGGCGCCTTTTCCGCCAAACTTTCTGAGGCCCTTGCCGCGCAAGCCGGCATGCGGATCCTCGCGTGGGGTGAGCTGGGTTGGCGCTCTGTCTTCAATACAGTGCGTCCCATCGAAACGGCGGAAGACTTCAATGGCCTCAAGCTCCGGGTGCCGGAGGCCCAGCTGCACCTGCTGCCGATGGCGGCGCTCGGCGCTGCGCCCACACCCATCCCTTATTCCGACGTGTATACTTCGATGCAGACCGGGGTCGTCGACGGGGCCGAGGGCACGCCCGCAGCGGTTACACAGCAGAAATTCAACGAAGTCTCGAAGTTCTACTCGCTGACCCGGCATCTTTATAACCCGCTGCATCTCGTCATCGGAGATCGCGCCTTCGGCAACATGAGCGCCGAACAGCAGGAAGCGGTCCAAGCGGCTGCAGTCGCTGCTTTCCAAGGGCAACGTGCCCAGGCGCGGGAAGACAACGCAGCGGCCTTGAAGGCCCTCGAGGAGGGTGGTCTTCCGGTGAACACGCCCGATGTGAGCGAGATTCGGAAGATCGTGATCCCCACATGGGACCCGCTGGTGGAGAACCTGGGCGAAGAGGGTCAAGCCCTTGTGGACATGCTGCTCGCCTGAGCCGACACGATAAGTGCACAAGTCAGGTCAGCGGTGCCGCCATGCATCGCTGGCCATTTGTCTCAAGGGGGAGAGGATGCAGGTACTGGAACGCATGATCGGCTGGATCGTCGCGGGCATTTTCGGGTTGTTCGTCGCCCTGACATTCCTCCAGGTCGTGCTGCGCTACGCTTTTTCCAATTCGTTGGGATGGATCGACGAACTCTGCCGCTATGGCTTCATCTGGATGGTCGCACTTGCAGCGGCAATCGCGACGCGGCAGGGCGCCCACATGTCGATCACTCTGCTGGAAGAACTGATCGGTGCGCGGTTCAGAAGGCCGCTCCGGATACTGGGCGACCTCGGGCTGATCGTCTTCGCGGCCCTTCTGGGCATCGGCGGCTGGCAGTTGATGCAATTGAACTGGACCTCCCTCTCACCTGCCATGCAATTGCCCATCGCCTACGTCGAAACGATCCTGCCGATCTTCGGCGTGCTGACGTCCCTCTTCGCGGGAGAGCACGCGCTGCGCTTGATCCTTGGCAAGGAGACAGACGAGCCGGGCGTGGAGGAAACCTGACATGCTCACGCCTTTGTTGATCTCATTCGCAGTGCTGCTCATTCTACGCATCCCGGTCGCCGCCGCGATGGGAATCTCCGGCGCCATCGCTCTGCTCAGCTCCGACATGAACCTGCCCGTGGCCGTGGTACCGCAGCGCGTGTTCGTGATGCTCGACAGCACCTCCCTGCTTGCGATCCCCTTCTTCATTCTCGCAGGTGCAATCATGGAGCGGGGCGGCATGGCGCGCCGGATGATCCACTTTGCTCAGACCATGGTCGGGCATTGGCGTGGCGGCCTGGCGCAGGTCGACGTGCTGGCCAGCACGATCTTCTCATCCCTCACCGGCTCCAGCGCGGCCAGCGCTTCTGCAACCGGCTCGATTCTCATCCCCGCCATGAAGCGCGCGGGATACCCGGCCGGATATGCGGCCGCGCTGGAAGCCTCGAGCGCAGCGATCGGCCCGATCATCCCACCCTCGATCATCATGGTGATCTACGGCTCCCTGGCGGGGGTCTCTGTCGGGGCGATGTTTCTTGCCGGCATCATTCCCGGACTTCTCATCACGCTTGGCCTGTTCATCGTGAACGCGATCATGGCGCGCCGCCACGGATGGGGCGGGGGAGACCGCGTACCGATGCGTGCACGGCTGATCGCCGGGCGGGACGCCGGCGCCGCCCTGCTCGCACCCGTTATCATCATCGGTGGCATTCTCGGCGGTGTCTTTACGCCGACCGAAGCCGGCGCCGTCGCCGTTGTCTACTCGGCCGCGGTGGGGGTGCTGGTCTACCGGGAGGTCCGTCTGAGGGAGCTGGTAGGCGTCATGCGGGAGGCCGCCGTGACCACCGGGATCATCGGCCTTATCATCGCGTCCGCCGGCATTTTCGGCTGGGTGCTCGCGCTGGAGCAGGTGCCACAGGCCATCGTGGCCTGGGTGCAGGCCGTCACGGACAGCCCGACCATCGCGGTGTTGCTGGTGATCGGCTGCGTTCTCGTTATCGGCTGCGTCGTCGATGTTACCGCCGCCGTCATCATACTTGTGCCCGTCTTTGCGCCGCTGGGACTGAGCTACGGGTTCGATCCGGTGCACTTCGGGGTCATCATCTGCATTGCGCTGGTCTACGGAAACGTCACCCCGCCCGTTGGCCTGCTCTTGTTCCTGACCGCTGCGATTGCGAAGTGCTCCGTCAACGAAGTCATGCGAAACCAGCTGCCGTTCTACATGGTTCTTACCGCCGCGTTGGGTATTACCGTTGCTTTTCCCGGTTTGATCCTATTGCTTGCGAAGTAGGTTTCTATGGTGCAACCGAACTGCGGGCTTTCCTTGAGTTCGAAAGAAAGTTGGGCCTCAGATCCATCACCAAACGACAACTTCGTTCTCGGTCCTAACCTGGCCCCTTCGTTAGATCATTCATCTGCAGCGAATGCCGGCTCTGGCGGGCCGCACCGCGCCGCATACAGCCGCGTTGACGTTAACGCCCCTTTGGTTGCGGAAGTCGGTGAATGACCATGCCCACACTTGCCGAAACTCAATTGAAAGACCTGTCTGCATGGTTGGCCGCGTCTTCGAAGAATGGCCGCAGTCCGTTGGGCGATACGATCTTTCGCGGGTCGTTTGGGGAACTTGCCACAGTTGCGCTTGACGATCCCGCGCCCGACCTGTCGGCGGCTATCGCTTCGGGCTGTCTGCCCTTGCTGGTGGCCCATGACGCGCCCGCAGCCGCCTTTGCAGCGCCAGAGGGGCAACCGCGCCTAGATGAACGTGCTGCGCATATTGGGTGGCTTGCAGGGGCCGCAGAAAGCGACCCGCTGCGCGGCTTCCCGGCGTGTTGGGTGGTTCGGGTGGCGGAAGGGGAAACCCTGCGCCAAGCGGCTGTTTCTGCGGGCGCTGATCCCGACGCCGACCGCTTGATTGTGGGTATCCCCGAAGCCCGTTTTTTAGACCTTCCAAAGAGCCAAACGGAAGACACCTGACCCCGGTTGCAGCAATGCGCCGGGGTCTTTCTTATTGTTTTGCCTCGCCGTCAAGTCGTTCGATCATTCGAACGATAAATGCGCCAAAAGCCGTGCCCCATTTAGTTGCTCGCTCCATCTCTTCGATTGGAACAGCATCGACGGCCACGTTGTCGGAGCCGACACGCTCGAAGATTGCAAACAACACATAGTTATCGTCGGCCACCAAATACCCCGCGCAATGCCCATGCGCTATTTTGTTTCTTGGTTTTGAATGCCGCTCATACAGCTTTTTGTGCTTCTTGAGGAACTTTGATGCCTCTTCCGCTGAATCTTGCTGATTGATTAGGCGTATCATTTCAGCAAGTTTGCCTGAACCGCTTTGCTTGCCGATAGTGTCCGCCGCTTCATGGTACGATACACCCATTACATGCGCCAAAAGCATCGCCAGCACGCCGTCGAGTGTTCCCCAAGCAAGAACAAGGTCAAGCATTGCTTCGCGGTGCGGGGGCTTAAGCGGGAGCCGATAGTTTCCGGCTTCGAGTTCTTGGTTGAGCGTTTTTTCGTCCATCATGGCCCCCGCGTCTTCACGTTGATGTGGCCCTACCAACGCCAGGACCCTTTTGGGCACTCCAAATCTACCGCGAAGAAACTGTCACTAGATCGGCAATAGATTTCCCTGATCGGGAAATTATTCAATGATTTAAATAGTTTATGGCGGAGACGAAGGGATTCGAACCCTCGAGACGGTTTCCCGCCTACTCCCTTAGCAGGGGAGCGCCTTCGACCACTCGGCCACGTCTCCGCCGGCGGGTTTATCGGCCAAGGCTGCGGGGGGCAAGGGTGAAATCGCGCTACTTGATCGGTGGCACCGGCAGCCGGGCCTCGCCCTCTTGCAAGGCAAAGCGGTGACTGAGCGAGAACCACTCGTCCGGACCGTCTGCCTCGGGGTGTGGCCCCTCGTGCCGCTCCAGCTTGCCGATCAGCGCCTCGGTCACGCCGAACTGCACATCCGAGGTCAGCCACTCGGTGTCATCCACGTAGATCTGCGAGATCAGGGTCTTGAAGCCCTCCTTGAAGGCCAGCACATGCACATGGGCGGGGCGCATCGGGTGGCGGCCCTGCGCCTCCAGCAGCCGGCCCACGGTCGTGTCGGTCGGGATCGGGTAGCCGATGGGCCGGACCGAGCGGAAGTGCACCATGCCATCGGTCCCGGTACGGAACTTGCCGCGCAGGTTGTAGGGCGCCTGATCGGCGTCCTGGTTCTCGTAAAGCCCGACCGGCGAGGCATGCCAGACATCCACTTCCAGCCCCTCCACCGGCGCGCCCTCGGCATCGGTGAAGGCGAACTCCACGAACATCGCCGGCCCCGGCGTGCTGGAGCGAACGATCGAGGCGCCCTGCGCCGTCTCCGGGTGGTTCAGCCGCCAGAACGGGCCGAGCAGGGATTGCGTCGTCTCCGTCGTCCCGCCGTCGCCATTGTTCTGGAGGCAGACGAGAGACGACACGCCAAGCGACCCCGCCATCAGCACGAACTCGTTGTGGCTGTCGGTTGTCTGCTGGCCC
This sequence comes from Vannielia sp. SX4, assembly GCF_052828525.1. The sequence goes on along the minus strand of NZ_CM128247.1, from coordinate 1,369,925 downwards.
ATCGTGTTAAGGATCGCGGTGGCCGCCCGGAACTCCTCCTCCGTCAGCCCTGTCTCCCGCACAAAGCCGTGCAGATGCTGTACGAGGCTTTCCATGATCTCCCTGAGCCGCGGCTCCTTGGTCTGGGCCATCACCTCGAGCACGGCAGGCGTGAGGGCCTCAAGGTCACGAATTATCGGCATGGGCGGTCTCCTTCGGTCCAGTTCGGATGCGGGCGTCAGGCGGTCCGTTGCGCTGTACGGTGCGTTAACTTAACCACGATCGCCAGTATCGCGTATGCATAGGATGTGCATCAGTTGTGCATCACTTGTGCATGTTGCAGATTTACGGTTAACGCCTGAAATCGCTCGCTTTTCACCGGAATTTAATCATCGGCCCCGCCAGACGCGGATTCCGCCATTACGCAGAGCAATTCGAACATCACCGACATCCCGAGGTAAGCCGTTGCGCCGCCCACGTCGAAGGGCGGAGAGACCTCCACCATATCTGCGGCCACCACGTTGAGCCCGCGCAGGGCCCGCACCACCTGAAGCGCCTGATAGCTGTTCGGCCCGCCCACCTCCGGCGTGCCGGTGCCGGGTGCGAAGGCCGGGTCGATGAAGTCGATGTCATAGCTCACATATGTCGGCCCCTCGCCCACGATCTCGCGCGCCTCGGCCATCACGTCATCCACGCCCCGCGCGTGAAATTCCTCGATCGGGATCAGGCGGATACCGACCGACTTGGCAAAATCCTTGTCCTCGCTGTCATAGGCCGTGCCGCGAATGCCGATCTGCACCACCCGCTCGGGCTCCAGCAGCCCCTCTTCCACCGCCCGCCGGAACGGGGTGCCATGGGTGTACATCGTGCCGCCGAAGTAGGAGTGGTAGAGGTCGGTGTGGCTGTCAAAATGGATCATCCCGACCGGGTCATTCGCCGCCACGGCGCGGAGCACGGGCAGCGAGGTCAGATGGTCGCCCCCCGCCGTTAGCGGGATCACCCCGGCGTCCAACACCTTGGAATAGAACGAGGTTATCCGGTCCATCGTATCGGCTATATCCGCCGGATTGGGCGCGACATCACCCAGATCGGCGCAGTTCACCAGCTCGTAGGGCCGCACGCCCGTGGCCCCGTTCTCCGCCCGGATCATGGTGGAGGCATCCCGCAACGAACGCGGCCCATGGCGCGGGCCGGGACGGTTGGTTGTGCCGGAGTCCCACGGCACCCCGATCAGCCCGATCTCGACCTCCGCGAGGCGCGGATCATCCAGCGGCACGTGCGGCAGCCGCATGAAGGTCGGAATGCCAGCAAAGCGTGGCAGGTCGAAGCCCGAAACGGGCTGGAAAAAGGGGTTGGGCATGGTGGGGCTCCCTCGCTGAATCTCCCGCCAACTGTGGCGGGGTTTCGCGAGGGCTTGAACCCCAAATCACCACCTGCCCGTCAGCAGGTGAGCGCAGCCATCACTCCGCGTCGATCAGCAAGCACTTGTAGCGCTTCTCGGTCTCTTCCACGGTCGCCTCCGCCTCGGAGTTGATCCGGCGCGAAATCTGGGCGCTGGTGGCCGTTCCGTTGACGATATGGTTCGCCGCCCAGTCCGCCACCTTGCCGAGCCG